>CAXBMQ010000010.1:0-156218 GCA_963977005.1 uncultured Rhodospirillaceae bacterium | reverse complement strand
CCTGCGACGCGTCGCCGAAGCTGTCGTATATGTCGTCGTTGAAGCGGCGAAGCTGAACGCCGTTCTCGGTGACCAGCTTGTTCAGCGAGGCACCGTTCTTGGCGTTGTATTCCGACATCATCACGTCGTTTTCCATCGCCGCGGCGGCTTCGATCAGCAACTGGTCGGATTTGGTCAGTTTGCCCCACCAGGACGCGTTCATGCCGAGCGACAGCATCGCCGCCGGTTCGTGCATGCCCGGATAGTAGTAGTACTTGGCGGCTTCGTAGAACTTCATGAAGCTGTCGTTCCAGGGGCCGACCCATTCCGTGGCATCGATTGCGCCGGACACGAGGTTTTCGTAAATCTGACCGCCAGGGAGCGATACCGGGGATGCGCCAAGCTTGGCCATGACGTCGCCGCCGAGACCGGGGATACGCATCTTCAGACCCTTCAGGTCGTCGGCCGAATTGATTTCCTTGCGGAACCAGCCACCCATCTGCACGCCGGTATTGCCGCACATCAGGCATTTGAGTCCGTAATTTCCGGCAAGTTCGTCCCACAGTTGCTGGCCCCCGCCGAAGCGGATCCAGGCATTCATTTCGGTGTAGGTGAATCCGAACGGCACGGCAGTGAAGTAAGCCCAGCCCGGGTGCTTGCCTTTCCAGTAGTAATCGGCGGCGTGGTAGGCCTGTGCATTGCCGGACGCAACGGCATCGAACGAATCGAATGCACCGACCCGCTCGCCGGCGGCGAAATACTGAACCTTGATGCGGCCTTCCGAGAGCTCCTCAATGCGCTTTGCGGCGCGCTGAGCGCCGGTTCCGAGGCCCGGGAAATCGCGCGGCCACGTCGTCACCATGGTCATCTCGATGCGCTTCTGGGCGACCGCGGGGGCCGGGAAGCTGGACGCGGCGGCGACCGTCGCGCCGGCGCCGGCGAGCGCGGCACCCTTGATAAAGGACCGGCGATCGGCAGCCTTGGCTTTCCCGGTCTTCTTCGCGATTGATTTGCTCATTTGTAAATTTCTCCCTCAGTTGGATTTGTACCGTTCCCACCCGTAAGGACCTTTTCGATCCATGCGATTATAATAGGTTTGTTATGCTGATGGCGCAACGGGCGATGCGCAGGGCGCATGGCGGATTTCAGGGCTGTCTGACGCTCCAGCCGTCGTCGCCGAGGACTTCGAGCGGCCGAAAACGCTCCTTGTAGGCCATCTTGTCCGACCCATCGATCCAGTATCCCAGATAGACGTAGGGCAACCCCAGGGTACGGGCGTGTTCGACCATCCACAGGATCATGAACGTCCCGAGGCTGCGCCGGGCCATGCTGCCATCGAAAAAGCTGTACACGGCGGAGAGCGAGTCTTTCATCCGGTCCATCAGCATCACAGCGACGAGGGTGCCTTCGTCATCGCGGAATTCGACCGTCCTGGACGTCACGGGGGTTTCCTCTACCATCGCGCGATAGTCGTTAAAGGCCATGCCGGACATGTCACCGCCTTCGTGACGTGCCCTCTGATAGGCTGAAAACAGCCGGTATTGCTCGATGGTCGCGATAGCATTGGTATCGTCTGCCGTCAGATCGGTATTTGTACTCATCACCCGGCGGAACGACTTCGTCATGTCGAATTCCCCGGCGGCGATACGCACAGGTATGCAGGCACTGCAGGTCGGGCAGGCGGGACGATAGGCAAGATTATGGCTGCGCCTGAATCCGGCGCGCGACAGACGCTCGTAAAGTTCCTCGGCATTGTGCCCGGTAAGGTCTGTCACGACCTTTCTTTCCGTCTGTCCCTCAATATAGGGACAGGGCAGCGAGCGCGTGCCGAAGAAAAATCTGTCGGGGCGAATGAGTTGCTGGTTCATTGGCTACTAAAACGGCGGGTAAACTTCATGCCGCGCGAATATAGGGCTTTGTGGCATCAGAGAAAAGTTTTCCGCAAATTTTGGTAAATGTCACGGAAACGCAGGTGAATGCCCCGGTTACGGCAGAACGGGCTATTTCAGCCGCGGGCCGCTCCAATCGCGTCGGAAGGACGGGTCCGGTGCGGGGCCGGCGGGTGCAGGTGTGCCGGGTTTCTTGGGTGTCTTTGAACCGGTTACTTCGGGTTCTTTTCCGGCCTCGCGCAGAACGACAATCGCGATTCGCCGGTTGCGGGCGTCGTTCGGATTGTCCTTGATCATCGGCTCGGTCGCTTCCTTGCCGGTAACGTGAGAGATTTTGTCCATCTTCAACCCGGCTTCGACCATGACGCGGCGACTGGCGAGGGCGCGGTTCGACGACAGTTCCCAGTTGCCATACCCCTTTCGGCTGCCGCGAAACGGCGTCGCATCCGTGTGTCCCGACAGTGATATCTTGTTGGGGAGTTTCTGGACGACCTGGGTGATTTTTGCGAGAAGCGTGCGGGTCGTTTTCGGCATTCGGGCGCTGCCGCTCGCAAACATCGGTTTGCCTTCCTGATCGACGATCTGGATCCGGAGGCCTTCCGGTGTCTGGTCGATCACGAGGTGTTTTTGCAGATCTTTCAACTCCGGCGTTTCCTGGATCGCCTGTTTGATCTCGGCTTCGGCCTTCTGAAAGGCTTCTTCCTCGCGTTTGGCGAGTTCTTCTTTCAACTCCTCTTCCGAGACATTGGCGGTTTTGTCCGGATCTTCGTCTTCGACCGCACCGCCGCCTTCGACATCGGCCTCGCCGTCCTGGGCGCCGCTGGTCGGCCGCAGTTCGAGTGAAACGCTGGGCGTTGCCGTGCGAGACGTCATTGCACCGGGCGACGAGACGGCAGCGCCGCCAAGAAGACCGCCCGCACCGCCTGTCGTGTTGGAGACGGTCGATGGAGAGAAGTATTCGGAGATGCCCTGTTTCTGATCTTCCGTCGTCGCGTTCAGCAGCCACATCAGCAGAAAGAACGCCATCATCGCGGTCACGAAGTCGGCATAGGCGACTTTCCACGCGCCGCCATGGTGACCGTGGCCGCCCTTGACGACCTTTTTGACAATGATCGGCGCAAGTTCGTTTGCTGCTGCCATGACGGGCTCTGGCCTCTGGCGTGCCTAGCCGACGGCCGGCAGGGCAGAGGTCGCTTCTTCCACTTCGTAGAAGGTCGGACGAACATCGGACTCAAGCGCTTTGCGCGCAAACTCGACGCACACGGCAGGCGCGTATCCATTCAGATAGGCGAGCAGGCCGGCTTTCATGCACTGGTAGTATTTTGTTTCTGCTTCGTGGACGGTCCCGAGGACCTGGGCAATAGGCCCGACCATCCCGTAGGCGACGAACACGCCGAGGAATGTTCCGACCAACGCGCCGCCGATTAGTTTACCGAGAACTTCAGGCGGTTCGCTGATCGAGCCCATGGTTTTGATAACGCCGAGCACCGCGGCCACGATGCCAAGTGCCGGCAACGCGTCGGCCATCGCCTGGATCGCGGCTGCGACACGGTGATTTTCGTGGTGATGCGTTTCGATCTCTTCGTCCATCAGCGCTTCCATTTCATGCGCCGTCTCGCTGCCCAGACTGATCATTCGCAGATAGTCGCAGACGAACTCCACCGCATGATGGTTCTCATGGAATGACGGGAACTGGTTGAAAAGGTCGCTTTCATCAGGATTCTCGATGTGAGATTCCAGCGTGAGCATGCCTTTGGAACGCGCCATTTTGAATATCTGATACTGAACGCTGAGCAGTTCGATATAATCATCTTTCTTGTAAGCCGGTCCCTTCGCCGCCTTGCCGAAACCCTTGCCGAGCTTGCTGATAACGCTTTTCGGGTTGCCGATGATGACGGCGCCGATCGCTGCGCCGACAATGATCACGACCTCGAAGGGCTGCCAGAGCACGGCAAGCTTGCCACCCATGGCTACATAACCGCCGAGAACGCAGACGAACACCGTAACGATGCCGATAATAACGAACATGGAATGCCTCTGGTTTCAGGTCCTGATGCATCATGATCGGGCTTAGTTAATATCCGGTAAAATGCGATCTTTCCGTGCCGGGGGGCGACGTGCCGCGGCAAATCCGCTATGGATGGCATTCAGTCGAATACTCAACAGAGGGACCAAAATGCCTGCCAACGTCGTCACAGTCGAAGCCTTGCAAGAACGCCTGAGCGCGAACCCCTTCAACAACTGGATGGGGCTCGAAATCCAGTCCCTGACCGAAGACGAACTGACCGTTTCGCTCAAATGGCGCGAAGAAATGGTTTCGAACCCGAAGGCGAAATACACGCATGGCGGCATTCTGGGCGCGCTGGTCGACACGGTGGCCGATTTCATGGTTGCCGCAAAGGTGGGGATGCCGGTGCCGACGGTCGATATGCGGGTCGATTACCACCGGGCGGCAATGCCGGGCGATCTGAAATGTGTCGCCCGTATCGTCAAGCTGGGCGGCACGAATTCGGTTGCGGAAGCCTATGTCTATGACGGCGATGAGAAGCTGATCGCGAGTGGCCGCGGCACGTACTTTACGGCTGCGGCAAAACCCAAGGAGTAAGGGGCGATGAGCCGCCTGCCGCTGACAGTCTGCACCGGTGACTACGACCGGGTGCGTGCCCTCGCGGACGGTCGTCTCGGAATCGAGGGGTGCGACGTCAATTATGTGACGATGAATCCGGAGCAGGCCTTCTATCGTGCCTGGCACAACCAGGAATTCGATGTCACCGAGTTGTCTGGATCGAGCTATATTCTGGCGCGCTCCACCGGATGGGACAATTACATAGCGGTGCCGGTATTTCCGTCCCGCATGTTCCGGCACTCGGGACTCTATATCCGCAACGATGCAGGCATCCGCACGCCCGAGGACCTGAAAGGTCGCGATGTCGGTATTCCGGTCTACGCGATGACGGCGGCACTGTGGATCCGGGGTATCCTGCAGGACGACTACGGCGTCGCACCGGCGGATATTCACTGGCGTACCGGCGGGCTTGAAGAAGGCGGACGCCGGCCGAAATTCACGCCGAACCTGCCGCCCGAAATCAGGGTGTCGCAGATAGGCGACGACGAAACCTTGTCGGCGATGCTTGCCAGCGGCGAGATAACGGCGCTTGTCTCGGCGCGCGAACCGTCCTGTTTCGGGCCGCACAACCCTGATATCGTTCGCCTTTTTCCCGACTATCGGAGCGCCGAGAAAGCCTGGTATGCCCGGTCCGGGCTATTCCCGATCATGCATGTGCTCGCAATCCGCCGCACACTGGCGGAACGCGAACCGTGGCTGGCGACAAGCGTTCTGAAGGCATTCATGCAGGCCAAGGATTTGTGCCTGACCGAGATGTCCGACGTTACCGCATTGGCGGTCTCCATGCCGTGGATCGCCGCCGAACTTGCAGAAACCAGAAACCTGATGGGCGACGATATCTGGCCCTACGGTTTCAGGGAGAATTACAAGGAGCTGGAAACCATGTGCCGGTGGTCGTTCGCACAGGGAATCGCGGCGCGCGGGATGGAGCCCGCCGAGCTGTTCCACCCGGCAACGCTCGACCGGGCAAGGATATGATGCGCACATGAGCAAGGACCTGATGCTGGTCGGCAGTATTCCCTATGACACGACCGAGCAGGTCTTCGAGACGTTTGGCGCCGGGCTCGGGAAGTATCTTGCCGCCGTGCCGGATGGCGAGGTCGGTCCCCGGAAGCACTGGATCAGCAAGGTGCACTATCAGGTCATGGCGGGGCACCCGGAGTTCGAAATCCTGCGGCGTCCCGAATATGAGGACGGCGCGGAACGCCTGAATCCCCGCGGTCCCGGCGATAGCTGGCTGTTCAGGGTCAGGGAGGGTGTCGGGCAGGTCCGCTTCGGCGATCCCGGTTGGCGGCTCGGCTATGCGCGCGATGCGATCAACTCGTATTTCGTTTTCCGGACGCTTCGCGAGAAGGGCGTCCTGGCGGCCGACCTGCGGTTCCAGGTTTCGCTCCCGTCGGTGAACAGCGTCATTGCGCCGCGTGTTTTCCCGACACCCGGCGATCTGGAGCGGATCAAGCCCGGTTACCAGGATGCCGTTCACGCAGAACTGCGCACGATCGTCGACAAGATTCCGGCGGAAGATCTCGCAATCCAGTGGGATTGCGCGACCGAACTGATGGACGGATACGGTGCGCTCGACGGGGTTGATCCCGCGTCAGCGGTCGAGCGCAACGTCGCGCAGTTCGCGGCCATGTGCCCGGATATTCCCGATTCCGCCGGGCTCGGTTTTCACCTTTGTTTCGGCACGCTTGGGGGGTGGCCACGGTTTGCACCGGACGATCTGAGCGGCGCCGTGAAAATGGCCAATTCTTTCGTTGAAGGGTCGGGGCGCCGGGTGGACTGGATACATATTCCCGTCCTCGACCGGAGCGATGATGCGTTTTTCGCGCCGCTGGGCGAACTGCGCCCCGCAGGCGCGAAGGTTTATCTCGGCATGATCCACAACATGGATGGTTTTGCCGAGCGGCTTGCGACGGCGCGCCGGTATTTGCCGGATTTCGGCATTGGCGCATTTTGCGGATTTGGGCGGGAAGCGCCCGACACGCTCCCGGGGATCCTGCAGGATCATCTGAGGGCGGCGGAAATAGCGGGTTTCTGAACATCCCGATTTACGAAGGGTGCACCCGTTTCCCAAAGATGGACAATCTACTAGTATTGCGCCGTAGGGCCCGCGCAATGGCTGGAATCAAGAGGTAACGGATAGTTTTTATGGCGATGGATCAAAGAGAATACCGCAACGCGGTGGGATGTTTTGCAACGGGTGTCACGATTGTCACGACGCTCGATCATGACGGTGAGAAAATCGGTATTACCGCGAATTCGTTTTCATCCCTGTCACTCGATCCGCCGCTTGTGCTGTTTTGTATCGATGCCAAGATCAACAGTTTCGAGGCTTTCGAAAGCTGCCGGCATTTCAATATAAACGTCCTGAGCGAAGACCAGATGGACATGTCGAATAACTTCGCCCGTTCAAGCGAGGACAAGTGGGACGGCATCGAGCACGCCTACGGCGAAAACGGATGTCCGGTGTTCGATGGGACGATCGCCGTCCTCGAATGCAAAAAGCACGGGATGTACGAAGGCGGCGATCATCTGATCATGGTCGGCGAGGTCACGCGGATGACCTATGAGGAAGGAGAGTGCCGCCCGTTGCTGTACTTCAAGGGCGGATACGCAAACCTGTCCTGAACGTCAGGCCTGGCCGTAATCGGTGCCGCGTATCCGCGCCGGAAATCCCGCATCGGCGAGGCCCTCGGCTATGCGGTGACCGTCGCCGCCGCTTCTTACCTCGATCAGCACGTCAATCTGGGCAAGCCTGACCGGCACGTCCCGATACCAGCGTTCATGCTCTACCTCGACAATGTTGCCGCCGAGCTTGGCGATCAACGCCGTCACGGTCGCAAGGTTGCCCGGCAGGTCGCTGATCTGGATGCCGAGCCGCACGAGCCGGCCTGACCGGACCAGTCCGCGCATCAGGACGGATGACAGTAGCCGCGTGTCGATATTGCCGCCGGAAATCATCAGTGCCGTCCGTTTTCCGGCAAACGCATCGGGGTTCGCCAGAACGGCGGCAAGCGGGATCGCACCCGCGCCCTCGACGACCTGCTTTTCGATCTCTGCGAGCATGTGTATGGCGGTCTCGATATCGTCCTCGCGGATAATGTCGATCCGGGAGACGTGTTCTTTCGCAATTTCCAGGGTGCGTCTGCCGGGCGATTTGACGGAAATGCCGTCGGCGATGGAATAGCCGCCGGTTCGTCGGTCCGTTTCGCCGAAGAGCGCGTTGCGCATGGACGGGTACATTTCCGTCTCGACACCGACGAGCTCGATATCCGGATTTATGTCCTTTGCCGCGAGGGCGCAGCCTGCGATGAAACCGCCGCCGCCGACAGGCACGACGAGGGTGTCGATGTCGGGCCGGTCGGTCAGAACCTCGAGCGCGGCGGTCCCCTGGCCGGCAATGATCCGGTCGTCGTCGTAGGGATGTATGAAGATCGCGCCGGTGCGCGATGCGATGTCCAGCGCATGGTCGGCGGCCTCCGCCACGCCGGGCCCGTGCAGAACGATCCGCGCCCCCAGTTTTTCGGTTCCGGTGATCTTTACCAGCGGGGTCGATACCGGCATGACGATCGTCGCATCGATCCCGAGGCGCGATGCATGCCACGCGACCGCCTGGGCATGATTGCCGGCGGATGCCGCAACAACCCCCGCCGCGCGTTCTTCCTCTGTCAGCGACAACATCTTGTTGAGCGCACCGCGATCTTTGAAAGACGCCGTATATTGCAGGTTTTCGAGCTTGAGCCAGATTTCGGTCCCACAGATATCCGACAGCGTGCGGGACCGCACAAATGGCGTGCGTTCGATGCCGTCTGCGATCGCAATTGCCGCTGTGCGGATGTCTGCGGCGGTTACCGTCATCTGGCCGGGGTCAGTCTGGTGATGCCCATCGTTCCTTTTATCGCGTCTTCCCGCGTTTGCGGGATTTTTATGTATATGCCGTCGCGCCAGTCCCGGGTGGTATTTGCGTAAAACGGCGAAAGCGGATTGCCCGACTGACCGGTCGCGGTCGCGAAACGCGAATTCGCCAGGTCGGCCAGATCGTAGACGGCGCGGTATCCGGGGCCGTGGACACTCGCAAAGGGGCTTTTGGTATCGCCGATGCGGGATTGCGCCCGATTGACCGTATACGGTCCGCCATCGGCTTCGATGCGGATGTCGGAGAGCAATTTGATGACGGGAATTCTGCCGAAAAGCGGGTGGCTGAAGACTGCCTGATGGGCCTTGCCCCATCGCCAGTCGGCCATATCGCTGCCGTATTTGTCGGCAAGCGAGAGGCCCGCGCTATCCAGGGCGCGGGAGACGATCTCTCGGCAGCTTTCCGTTGCTTTTGTCGTCACATCGTCGCACCAGGCGGGGCGTGCGGTCAGCATGTTCAGGACGACACGGGGTCTCAGGCCGAAATACTGCGGAAACAGGGGGCCAAGCTCATCGGCGTAGAGCATGCGGTTGACCGCCGCGAGCCATGCCGAATAGATCAGCGGTGCGGCTGCCTCCCGCGACATCCGCCCGTCCCAGGCGCGCAGGCGCGCCGCCATGTCCCGGCGCATCTCCGTCCCGGCATCCAGGTTTTTCAGCAGGACGGGCACAAGATCTCTCGCCGAGAGTGACAGTGCGTCGGTCTGTATGCGTGTGGACAGCGCCACCGTATGAGGGGTGTCCCGGTCAAGAAGCGTGTGTATACGCCGGGCCCGGTAGGGTGCTGCCCAGTCATCCGTCAGGTACCATTCATAGCTATCCGGGACGATCCGGTGGTTAGCGTTCACTATCGTTCCCGAAGCCGGATTATAGGTCTGTGGCAGCGCATCGAACGGGATAAAACCGGTCCAGTCGAATGTGCCGGTCCAGCCGGGTACAGGCCGGCGCCCCTGACCGGTGCGTCTGACGGGGACCCGTCCCGGTGCAATGAACCCGATATTGCCGTCGGTATCGGCATAGGAAATATTCTGCTGCGGGGCATGAAAATTGCGGGCGGCCGCCCGGAACGCAGGCCAGTCCTGCGCCGTATTGAACCGGTGCAGGGCAAGCGCCGTCATATCGTCGGCGCGCAGGCTTGTCGCGGCAAGCGCGATGACGTGCTCCTCGCCGGCAAGGTCGGCCAGACTGCCGTATATGTCTGAAATGACGGGGCCGTGCCGCGTTGACCGGACCGTGAAGCTTTCCGCAGGCGCCCCCTTGATGCGGACCGTCTCCTGCCGGCTGGTAAACGGCACCGAGCCCGTCGGTGTCAGGTAATGGGCGGGGCGGCGGGGATCGACCCGCTCAACGAACAGATCCTGGGTGTCGCTGTCGGTGGTCGTGAACCCCCAGGCGATACGGCCGTTGTGGCCAAGGATGTGGAACGGGACGCCCGGTACCGTTGCCCCGGTGACGTTCAGACCCGGTGCGCTGATCCGCGCGAGGTACCACAGACCCGGGGCGCGGTAGCCGAGATGGGGGTCGTTTGCCAGAACGGGCTTGCCGCTCCGGGTTCCGGCGCCGGAAACAAGCCAGGAGTTCGACGCCGAGACCTGATGCAGCCAGTCCGGCATGTTCATCAATACCTGTTCGGCGAGGCGCGATATGTCGGTCGGCAGATCCGTCACAGGGTCGGCTTCTGCCAGCGTAGTCGTGGCCGCATTTTTCCCCGTCGGCCAGAGATCGGCGATCTGGTCCGGGGTCAGCCGTCGGGCGAGAGCGGCCCGCAACGCCTCGGTCCGCCAGTTCCCGGTCAGGCGTATCGCCATCAGGCGGCCCCATACGAGAGAATCCGCCGGCGTCCATTGTTCGGGCCGGTATCGCAGGGCAACAAATTCCGGCGGCAGCGCGCCGGCGCGCACCGTCATATAGGCGTTTACGCCCCCGGAGTAGGCGTCCAGGGCGGCCCGTGCATCCGGTGGCAGGCGGTTTACCGTTTCCGCCGCCAGACGGTAGAGGCCCAGGGTGCGCATCGTCTTGTCGAGTCGCAGGGTGGGGCGCCCGACGACTTCGGACAGTCGGCCCGCGCCGAGGCGCCGCATGAAGTCCATCTGGAACAGCCGGTCGCGGGCATGAACGAAGCCGAGCGCCCGATACGCATCGTCGGCCGATCCCGCGACGATGTGCGGTATGCCGTTCCGGTCGTGAATGACTTCTATCGGGGCGGCGATCCCCGGCATTGCGAAGTTTTCCGAAAGGCCGGGCAGGGACGTTCTGAGCCAGAGGATGCCCGCCACAGCAAGGAACACCACGGGCAGGACTGCAAAAAGGCCTATCCCAATGGCCAGCTTTCTGAATTTGAAATTCGCAATAAATTTTAACATAATTATTTAAAATCAGTACATTGTAGTAAAAAATTAATGTGATTTATGATGTTTTATGCAGTGGTTTTTCTTCTCGCTCGCCCTGCCGCTTCATGATTGCTAGTGTCCCGCGATCAAACACCGAGGGTATCAATGACCACCACGGCTATCGTAACAGTTCTGTGTCCCGACAAAACCGGTCTCGTCGCGGCAATTACCGCTGCGCTCTGGGAGACCGGCGTAAATCTGACGGATACCAGTTTTTCCGTTCTGGGTGGCGGTGCCGACTTTTCCGCGGTCTGCGAACTGCCGCCCGAACTCGATATCGCCGATCTGAAGCGGGCGCTGGAATCGCGGGAGGAACTCGCTGATGCCGAGATACAGGTGCGCTCCTACAGTTTCGAGGCCCATCACGGACCGGAGGGGGACGTTACCCACCGGATCACGGTGTCCGGCGGCGATCAGCCCGGTCTCGTCGCCCGGCTATGCGAGACATTCGTGGAGTTCGGCGCGAACATCGTTACGCTCAATGCCGGGCCGCTCGCGGAGCAACACGGGCTGTATGTGATCCGTCTGGACGTATCTCTGCCGGAGACCGCTGCGGAAGCCTGCCTTTCCACCGTTACGAACACCGCGGAAGCGCTCGGGTTAAGCTGTACGGCAGACCGCTTCTGACTGTCATATCGCATTGAACCCGGCTTTCCCGCCATTTCGTCAGCGTTTCCCCTGGATCGGGGGCGACCTGCAGACGCTCAGAAACTATCTGAGCCCGGGTGGGTGGGATTTATCCGCGTGGCCGTCTGAACGACTGTTCTTCGAGACCGGCGACGGTTCGGGCGATCGCCTGCAGGGGGTATTGCACCGGAACGGGGATGCTCCGCTGGCGGTCCTGCTGCACGGCCTCACCGGATGCGAGGAGAGTTTCTACGTCCTTGAAACCGCGCGATTTCTGCTGACGCAGAAGATGTCGGTACTTCGCCTGAACCTGCGGGGTGCCGGCCCGTCGCGACAGACCTGCCGGCGACATTACTGCGCCGGGTCGAGCGCCGACCTCGGCAGCATTCTGCGCCAGTTGCCGGGCACTCTTCTGCGTCAGGGCCTGGTGCTGATCGGTTACTCTCTGGGCGGCAACATTATTCTCAAATATCTGGCGGAAAACCCGCATGAGATTTTGCCGGCCTGCGCGATTGCCGTCTCTGCGCCCATCGATCTCGCGGCGGCGTCGCGGCGGATGATGGCGCCGCGCAACCGGCTGTATCACGGGTGGTTGCTCAAGCGCATGGCGGAAGAGGCGGTTGCCGGTCAGGCCCACCTCACCGATGCCGAGAAATCGGGTATCGCAGGCGCGCGCTCGGTCTATGCGTTCGACGATGTGTTCGTGGCGCCCCGGAACGGCTACGACGGCGCCGACGATTATTACCGGAAATGCTCGGCCGCCGGGATGCTGGCGGATATCGAAACCCCGACATTGCTGATCCACGCGCGAAACGACCCATGGATTCCGGCTGACGCTTACGAAACGGTCGATGCGGCGACTTTGCCGGGAATAACGCTGGCGCTGGCAGATGGCGGTGGTCATGTAGGGTTTCACGGGCGCGACCGGTCGACGCCGTGGCACAATCAGTGCGCCTACACATATTTGTCCTCTTTTGTCGGTGCGGCGCGATCCTCTTGATCGGATCCGGATGACGCGCAACTATCCCGCCGACAGAATTTTTTACCTCTGGAGAGCCGATGACCGCCAAGAAACTAAGTCCTGACCAGATCGGCATTCCCGCTTTCGCACCCGGTGCGCGCCAGGATGGCGCGATCTTCGACCTGTCCAGCCATCAGCGCGCCCGCGAAGCGCTGGAAATGGCCCTTGCGATGCCGGAGCCGGGCTTTAACGTATTCGTTCTGGGCGAGAACCGGAGTGGGCGCCTGACGTCGACGGTCGAATTTCTGCACGAGGCCGTCAGCGACAGCCGGGCACCTGACGACTGGGTCTACCTGAACGATTTCGGCGCGCCGGGAGAACCCGTCGCGGTTCGTTTGCCGGCGGGCGAAGGCAGAAAGCTGCGCGACGCAATGCGGCAGCTGGTCGGCGGGCTGACCCAGGCGTTGAGGACAGCCTTCGGGGGGGAATCGTTTCAATCCAAGATGCAGGCGGAGGGCGAGGCTGCCCAGAACGAGCTGAATACCCAGATGAAAGCCGTGAAGGAAGCGGCGCAGGCAAAGGGCCTGGACATCCTGCAGAACCAGCAGGGGCCGGTTATCGTTGCCACGAACGAGGAGGGCGAAGCTGTACCGGCCGATCAGATGACGGACGAGCAGCGGGCGCTTCTCGCGGAACACGGTCCGGCCCTGGCCCAGCAGATACTTGCCGTCAATCGCCGCACGGCAGAACTGCAGGCGGCTTTCCAGCAACGTGGCGCCGAGCTCGGCCGGCAGGTCGCGGACCAGACCAGCGGGCCTGTCATAGATGCGGCGCTCGCGGCATTTGCCGAACACCACGGGCTGAACAAATGGCTCGTCGAACTGCGCAATGACATAACCGATAACTATCAGGCGTTCCTGCCGGTACCAGAAGACAGCGCCCGACCGCCGGAACTGGATCCCGCGCGACGGTATGCGGTCAACTTGCTGGTCGACAACCAGCGCAAAGAGACGTTGCCGGTCATCGTGGAGGCTAACCCGACCTATGAAAACCTTTTCGGGCGTATCGAGTACCGCCAGTCCGCGCGGTCGATGGAGACCGATTTCACGCTGATCAAGCCGGGCGCGTTTCATCATGCCAATGGCGGCGTGCTCGTCCTTCGCGCGGACGCAATCGCGTCCAATCCGTCAGTCTGGCCTTTTATCAAGGGGGCCTTGCGGGACCGGGAGATCAGGATCGAAGAGCTATACCGGAACAACGGGCCGACGGTCGCGGGGGCGTTGTCGCCCCAGCCTGTGCCACTCGATGTGAAGGTGGTGCTGGTCGGCGCTCCGAACTGGTACTACACGTTCTTTTCCACCGACCCGGAGTTTCAGAGCTATTTCCGGATCAAGGCGGATATCGATCCTGATTTCGACGCCGAGACCAAGAATGTAGAGACCTATGCAGGGCTTATCCGCGACCTGTCGGACGACATGGGCGGCGAGGTCGAATACACCGATTCCGCGATTGTCCGGCTGCTTGGCCAGGCGTCGCGTTGGGCGGCGGACCGGACGAAACTCTCCTCGCAGTTCGAGCGTATCGAGGACGTCATGGCCGAAGCCCGGCACGTGCTCAGGAAAACCGGCGGTAACGAGATCACCGCGGAGACGGTCGAAACCGCGATCGAGAACCGGCGTCACCGCAACGCCCGCATCGAAGACCGCATCCAGGAAGGGATTGCAGAGAAATCCGTGCTGATCGCGACGACCGGCAGCGCGGTCGGGCAGGTAAATGCGTTGACGGTTCGGGACGTCGGCGATCACGCGTTCGGGACGCCCAGCCGCGTGACCGCCCGTGCATCGGTGGGCCGTCGCGGGGTGCTCAATATCGAGCGCGACACGGGTCTCGGCGGACCGCTGCAGCAAAAGGGCGCTCTTGTCCTGCAGGGGTGGCTCTCCGGCACATTTGCGCGGACCTACCCGCTGTCGTTCAACGTATCGATCACGTTCGAACAGTCCT
The DNA here is from genome assembly GCA_963977005.1 of uncultured Rhodospirillaceae bacterium. Classification (GTDB taxonomy): domain Bacteria; phylum Pseudomonadota; class Alphaproteobacteria; order MPNO01; family UBA830; genus CAXBCP01. The sequence continues at coordinate 141,827 of CAXBMQ010000010.1, read as the reverse complement.
ATGGCGGGGTCGATGGCGACAGTGCCTCGCTCGCCGAACTGGTGGCAATCCTGTCGGATATCTCGGGCGTGCCGGTACGCCAGGATCTGGCGATCACCGGGTCGGTCAATCAGCACGGCGCGGCGCAGGCGATCGGCGGCGCACACCACAAGATCGAAGGATTTTTCCGGGCCTGCGTCGAAGCGGGAACGCTTGCAGGCGGGCAGGGGGCCGCTATCCCTGCCGCGAACGAGAAGAATCTGGTATTGCGCGCAAATGTCGAAGCGGCGGTGCGGGACGGGAAGTTTTCGATCTACAGCCTCGAGACGATCGAGGATGCAGTTGAACTGTTCCTCGGTATGCCCGCGGGCGTGCCCGATGCGTCGGGTATTTATCCCGCCGATACGGTCTTCGGTCTGGTCGCCGCGAAACTGGCGGAATACGACAGCGTCCTGAAAGACCGCGAGGGCGCGTTCTGATCAGCCGGATCTGAGGCGTTCGGCGACTTCGACGGCGGCATAGCTCAGAACACCGTCGGCGCCGGCCCGTTTGAACGCGAGCAGGCTTTCGACGATGACCCGGTCCCAGTCGAGCCAGCCATTCAGCGCGGCGCCCTTCATCATCGCGTATTCGCCGGACACCTGATACGCGAATGTCGGCAAGCCGAAGGTGTCTTTTACCCGGCGCACGATGTCGAGATAGAAAAGCCCCGGCTTGACCATCACCATGTCGGCACCCTCGGCGATATCCATGGCAACTTCGCGCAGCGCTTCGTCGGTATTGGCAGGGTCCATCTGGTAGGTTTTCTTGTCGCCCCCCGCGAGATTCGCGGCCGAGCCGACGGCGTCGCGGAACGGACCGTACAGCGCGGATGCATATTTCGCGCTATAGGCAATGATGCGCACCGCATCGTGGCCGGCCTCGTCCAGCGCGGTCCGGATCGCGCCGACGCGCCCGTCCATCATGTCCGACGGGGAAATGACATCGCACCCCGCATTGGCCTGATTAACGGCCTGACGTGTGAGAACGTCCAGCGTCTCGTCGTTGACGACGTAGCCGTCGCGGAGCAGGCCGTCATGGCCATGATCGGTAAACGGGTCGAGCGCGACGTCGCACATCACGCCTATATCGAGCTTTGCGTCCTTGATGGCGCGGACCGCCCGGCAGATCAGATTATCCGGGTTCACCGATTCCGTTCCCTCGGCGTCCTTCAACGCCGGATCGGTTGCGGGAAATACCGCGATAACCGGAATGCCGAGTTCCGCTGCCCTGCCGGCCTCGTCGACCAGCGCATCGATCGAGTGGCGCTGGATGCCGGGCAGGGACGGGATATCGAGCCGCGCTTCCGGCGCGTCATGAACAAAGACCGGCCAGATGAAATCGGACGGTGTCAGTACGTTCTCTGCGACCAGGCGGCGATTCCAGTCGTCCCGCCGGTTCCGCCGCATCCGGGTTGTCGGGAATTTCCCGAGACTGTAATCGCCGCCTGTCATCGCACGTCTCCTAGACCGCCGCGAGTGCCTGATCGAGATCGGCGATGATATCGTCGATATGCTCGATGCCGACCGACAGACGGACATACCCGTCCGTGACCCCGGTCTGGAGCTGTTCCTCAGCGGACAGCTGCGAATGGGTTGTCGTCGCCGGATGGATCGCGAGGCTGCGGGCATCGCCGATATTGGCGACGTGATAGAACAGTTTGAGGGAATCGATGAATTTCTGCCCGGCAGCTTTACCGCCTTCGCCGAAATCGAACCCGACCAGTCCGCCATAGCCACCCGACATTACGGCATCTGCCCGGCGGCGGTCTTCGCCGTCCATCACGCTCGGATGAATCACGTGATCGACCTTGTCGTGCTTTGACAGATAGGCGGCGACCGCGGTCGCGTTCTCGCAATGGGCCCGCATGCGGAGCGGCAGGGTTTCAAGCCCCTGGATAAACTGGAACGCGTTGAACGGGCTCATGGCCGCGCCCATGTCGCGCAGCAGCGTGACCCGTGCCTTGATGATATAGGCAACCGGCCCCATCGGTTTGACCGCTTCGGTCCAGACGGCGCCGTGATAGCTGGGGTCGGGTTCGTTCAGCATCGGGAACCGATCCTTGTTCGCTTCCCAGTCGAAATTTCCGCCATCGACGATCATGCCGCCGATCGACGTGCCGTGACCGCCGATAAACTTTGTTGTCGAATACATGACCACCGCCGCGCCATGATCGAACGGACGGCAAAGGATCGGCGCAGCCGTATTGTCCATGATCAGCGGGACACCCAGATTGCGACCGATTTCCGCGACTTCCTTGATCGGGAAGACTTTCAGCTTCGGATTGGGTAGCGTTTCGGCGTAGTAGCACCGGGTCCGGTCGTCGGTCGCGTTGGCGAATGCCTGCGGGTCCGACGGATCGACGAAACGGCATTCGATGCCCATGTCTTTCATCGTATTGGCGAACAGGTTCCAGGTGCCGCCATACAGGTCGGTCGAGGCCACGAAATTATCGCCGGCGCGTGTGATGTTCTGGACCGCCATTGCGGAGGCGGCCTGACCCGAGGCGACGGAAAGCGCTGCCGCGCCGCCTTCAAGCGCCGCAATGCGCTGTTCCAGCACATCGTTCGTCGGGTTCATGATCCGCGTGTAGATATTTCCCATTTCGGCAAGGCCGAACAGGTTCGCCGCATGTTCGGTGCTGTTGAACTGGTAGGACGTGGTCTGATAGATCGGCACCGCGACCGCCGTTGTCGCATCGTCGCTCCGCCAGCCGGCGTGCAGAGCAATCGTTTCCGGATTTTTGCTGTCCGTACCCATGGTATTTCCTTTCAATCAGGTGCCGCGTTGGTGCGACCGTTTCCCGAACTTATCCCAGAGCGGCTTTGTGCCCGTGTTTGTCGATCCTATCAACCGTTGTCGCACATGGCGGGCGCACGCCATGAGTTATATATCGGCCGGGCGGTTGTGGCGCCGGTTTCGGGGTTCCTACAATTTAAATAAAAATTAAGGCTTACATGACATTTTAATCTCGAAGTTTTGTCCCATCACGCCTGTTCCAAAGGATTGAACCGGTGAAAGAATCATATTTCGAGACTATCCGCCTTATCGAAAGGCTCCATCGCCAGTTTCTTGAAGTTATCAAGGTAGAACTGGATCGAACCGGTGTCGTCGATATCAATAATATCCAGGCCCTCATCCTGTCGAATATCGGCAAGGAGGAACTGACCGTGGGCGAGCTTACCAACCGCGGCTATTACCTCGGATCCAACGTTTCCTATAATGTGAAGAAGATGGTCGAGAACGAATACCTTGAGCAGGAGCGTTCGCCGCATGATCGTCGCTCGGTCCGCGTTCGGGTGTCCCAGAAGGGACTGGAGGTCTGCGAGCTTATCGCCGGCCTGCACGAGCGCCATACCACTCAGCTTGCCGACAGCCCGTTGGCTGAAGAACTGAAAGCGGTCAATGCATCGTTGCTGTCGCTTGAGCGGTTCTGGACCGAAGACCTGCGATACGGCGCCCGCCCCGCGCCCGCGGCAAACCCCGCTTTCGGCTGATATCATCGAAGACTAAAAAAAAGCGGCGCTTTGTAAGCGCCGCTTTTTTCGATTCACCGTAACCGGTCGATCAGTTGAGCAGTCCCACGTCGGTAACCTTGTCCTGAAGGGCTTCGCGCAGTTTGGACAGCGCCTTGCCTTCGATCTGACGGATCCGCTCTTTCGTTACACCGAACGTTTCGCCAATTTCGGCAAGGGTAATTTTGTCGTCCTTCAGAAAGCGACGGGTAATCACTTCGCGTTCCCGCGGTGTCAGGTGTTCCATCGCATCGGTAATCCACTTGGCGCGCGTCTCGCTGTCGATCAGATTACCGACAATCGCCTCCGGCGTGGGGGAGTCGTCCGACAGAAGGTCGACGAATTCATCGGAGTCGCTTTCGCCCACGGTCGCGTTTAGCGACTGGTCGGGCCGCGAAAAATGGGATTCCATCCGCTCCACCGCAGCGAGGGGAACACCGAGTTCCGACGCAATCATTTCGCGCTCTTCCTCGGTCATCCGTGCAGCGAGGTTGTCGGTGAGCTTGGCGCGCAGTTTCCGGAGGTTGAAGAAAAGGCTTTTCTGGGCCGGCGTTGTCCCGATCCGGACGATCGACGAATTACGCACGATGTATTCCTGCATTGCGGCGAGAATCCACCATGTGGCATATGTGGAATAACGGACGTTGCGATCGGGGTCGAAGCGGTTGGCCGCTTCGAGCAAGCCCCGGTTGCCTTCCTGGATCAGGTCGCCGATCGGAAGACCGTACCCCTTGAATTTCGACGCGATGCGCACGACAAGCCGGATATGCGCCTCGATGATTTCGTGCAGCGCATCGGCATCCTCTTCGTCTCTCCAGCGCCGCGCCAGTTCGACCTCATACTCGCGTTCGAGCATCGGGGCGTCCATCGCGGCCGAGATGTAACGGCGATCGTTCTTGTCAGGGTAATTTCCGTTTGCAACAGCCATGGGACCATCCTTCCTGAAGATTTGCCTTTCACACGGATCGCAGAGGTGAAAGCCGTCTTTGTATCGAGTCGATAATATTGGGATAAGTGGCCCGAATTCAAGTTATTTTCGACTCGATATTGTTTTTGGCCCGTCCCGATCTATGTTATTCAAACCTGTTACGCGACCGTTCCTGCGATAGATTTCGCGGAAGTGCCCCGACCGGCGAAAACCGGCAATTAGTCTGGATGAGTGCGGATGCCCGAACGTGCAAAGATAGTGGAACTCGTCGACCGCCTCAGCCGGATTGCGCATTCGCTGCAATTCGCCGAAGGCCTCAACCCCGCTCAGTGGGAGGCGCTTCGTTTCGTTGCCAGGGCAAATCGCAACAGTTGTTCGCCGGGAACGCTCGCAGATTTTATGGGGTCCACAAAGGGGACTGTCTCGCAGACGTTAAAGGCGCTCGAGAACAAAGGGTTGATCAGGCGGATGCGGAAGGCAGACGATCGCCGGGCCGTGGAAATTTCGGTGACCCCGGCCGGCCGCGAACTTGTCGAGAAAGACCCGCTTGGGCGGATACACGACGCGCTGTCCCCGTGTTCGGAGGTCGAGCAACTCGGGGTCGTCGCGGGGCTCGAACGCCTCGTCGGCATTGTGCAGAAGCATCAGAACATTCCGGAATTCGGTCCGTGTCTGGAATGCATGCACTATCGACCCGAGGCATGTTCCGAGACGAATTCCGTTGGCTGCCGTTGCGGTGTTTCCGGCCAACTCTTCAATTCGTTCGAACTCGACAAAATCTGCGCGGATTTCTCGCCAACGAGCTAGGCGTTGCAGGAGGCCAGATATTCCTCCATGCGCGCCCGGATATCTGCCGGTATCTCGATCGTTTCCATTGTCTTTTTGGATGCGACGCAGGTCACAAACCGGGCGTGAAGAATTTCCAGCCCGTCATCGTGGCACACGATGTCATAGCCGATCGACGAACGTCCCAGCCGGTTGAGGATCAGGGTCATGTCCATTTTCTGGCCCATCCGGCGGGCTTCCCTGAAATCGACCTCGACATGCACCAGCGGAAACATGCGCTGTTCCGTTTCGAACTGATACGCGAAATCGATCCCCAGCCGTTTGACCAGCCAATCCTCGAAAAGGTCGTTGAACATGCGGAAGAACTCGGCATAGAAGACGATCCCCGCCGGATCTGAATCGGAAAACCGTATTTCCCGGGTAGTGGTGAAGGCTTTGGCGGGAATATGGTGCGACGGCATCGAATCAAACCGGATCGTTTCAGGGACAGTCGCTTCTAGCTGGCCTGTCCTCCCGAGACAAGGCGCAGGGGCGGTCGATTCTTGCTTTCGGCGCCGTCGCGCAACAGGCGAACGGTGACGGTTGTTCCCTTGCCGGGCGCACTTTCCAGCTTCATCGTGCCGCCGTGCAGTTCGATCAGCGATTTCGAGAGGGGCAGGCCAAGTCCCGTGCCGGAGAGTTCGCGGTTGAGCGAGCTGTCGACCTGGCCAAAGGGCGCCAGGGCAAGCGCGATATCCGTCTCGGACATTCCGATCCCGGGATCGGCGACGACGATTTCGACGTCCCCGCCGGCCCGGCGGACGGATAAGCTGATCGCGTCGCCGGCGGACGTGAATTTGATCGCATTGCTCAGGAGATTGAGGATCACCTGTGTGATTTTGCGGTCGTCGCCGTGAACGACGGCATCCGCCGCATCGCCAGTATCGCTCAGCAGCCGGATATTCTCCGCTTCTGCCCGTTGCCGCATCATCCGAATGCATTTATCGACAATCGCTGCAGGGGAGATTTCTTCGATATGGAGTTCGGTGCGGCCAGCTTCGAGCTTGGAATAGTCGAGCAGGTCGTTGATCACGCCCAGGAGGTGCCGCCCGCTCTGGCAGATGTCGCTGGCGTAGTCCCGATACCTGTCGCTGCCGATCGGTCCGAAGACTTCCTGGATCATTACCTCCGAGAAGCCGATCACGGCGTTCAGCGGGGTGCGCAATTCGTGGCTGACATTCGCGAGAAATTCGGATTTGGCGTTGTTGGCGGCGACGGCGGCTTCTTTCGCCTCGCGCAAAGCGGATTCGATCCGTTTTGCCGATGTTTGGTCGTGGACCGAGCCGAGAATACGTATGACCGAGCCGTCTTCGTCCAGAACCGCCTCGGCCTCTGCGCGCACCGCGCGAACCTCGCCGTCGGGTCGGACGATTTCGTATTCCTGATTGTACTTTCCGCCGGACGACAAGAGACGCCGAAAAGTGGAACGCACAAGATCGCGGCTCGAGGGCTGGACAAGGAGCAGATACTGGGAAAAGTCGAGGGGCGGCGAATCCTTGGGCAGGCCGACGATGTCGTACATGATATCCGACCAGAACATGTCAGACCCTTTTGCATCCCATTCGAAAATGCCGATGCGTGCCAGCGTCTGGGCGTGCGCGAGTCGTCTCTCGCTGAGCGCCAGTATGCGCTCGCTGTTTTTTGCCTCGGTGATGTCGGTGTAGGTCGTGACCGTGCCGCCGTCCGGCGTTCGGCGTTCTGTGAGCAGCGACCAGGTACCGTCCTTGGCGAGAACTTCGTGGGAATGATGGGCTTCTGAAAACCACTGTCGGCGTTCTTCGAGCCATTTCTGCAGGTCACCGCCGGTTGTTCGTTCGTCCAGCAGCGGGAAGATTTCCGCGACGTATCGGTCGAACGGCATTCCCGTGGTCGCGTGTGGCCAGTCGCGACGCGTTGTCTGGCGATTGTGCATCACGAGCCGGTTATCCTTGTCCCAAAGGACGAAACCGTCGGAGATACTGTCTACGACGCCCTGAAGGTGGGTGTGGGTTATGGGGTCCCAGTCCTTATCGGGTGTGCTTGTTTCGGCGCTCCCGGTTCGCCGGTGGGCGGCGCGTAATACGATTTTGACGCGCCATAGCACGCCGCAGAGCAGGGAGACTGCGCCGACGGCCAGTGCGCCTGACAGGTGTGGCAGCGTGGCGAAAAACGCGCCGCTGAGCCCGGCACAGACTGCGACGGCAATCGTGCCTCCAATCAGCGGGAGGTCCTTGCCGGCATTCTCTGCAGAACCCTGTTCGTCGTGTGAAATCATTGCCGATAAACCGATCAAATCTGCCCTTCCGGCAGGCGATACGCTGTGCGGCAGTGTGCGTCTTTGCGGGTTAACGATTCGTTAAACGAACTTAAGATGATTTCGCTTGCGCGATATGCGCCAAACCCGCACGATCTGGCTCATTCCAGCGGCTTACGGGGCTGCACAAGGTCTTAACACGTCGACGCTCCGAACCTCGAAAGACAGGGAGGCAAATGGCAAATCCGGCGACAGGCAGAGAAGTTCTCGTCGAATTTCAGCAGATCGGTAACGCCGTCAAGGTGACGGCCGTGGATACCAAGTCCATGGTGGAGGTATCGATCATGGGTCCCGCATCGGCAGGTGAGGAAGTGTTAAAACGTAATGCAGTCAATAAGTTAAATTATGTTCTTTCTAAAAAAGGTTAATAAGGCACTGTTTGTGCTGTAACGAACGGAACGTCATGGAATACTTCCTGCAGCAACTAATCAACGGGCTGACCCTCGGGGCGATCTACGGGTTGATCGCGATCGGCTATACGATGGTCTACGGCATCATCGGCATGATCAATTTCGCGCATGGCGAAATCTATATGATCGGGGCGTTCATCTCGCTGATCAGCGTCATGCTGCTCGACTCCCTTGCCGGCGGGTCGGTGATCGTTGCCCTTTTCGTTGTATTGATCGTCGCCATGATCCTGACGTCGGTCTATGGCTGGACGCTGGAGCGCGTCGCCTATCGTCCGTTACGCAGTTCGCCGCGCCTTGCCGCCCTCATTTCGGCGATCGGGATGTCCATCGCGCTGGGCAATTACGTTCAGCTTAGCCAGGGCGCGCGGAACAAGACGCTGCAGCCGGTGGTTCAGGGCAATATCGAACTGATGGCCCGCGATGACGGCTTCACCGTTGTCCTGAGCTATATGCAGATCTGTATTATCCTCACGACAGTCGTTCTGATGGCGGCGTTTTCCCTGATGATTGCCCGGACATCCCTCGGGCGTGCGCAGCGAGCGTGCGAACAGGACAGAACGATGGCATCGCTGCTGGGGGTGAATGTCGACCGCACCATATCGCTGACATTCGTCATGGGCGCCGCACTGGCCGCAGTCGCCGGCTTTCTCGTTGTGTTGTATTACGGCGTTATCGATTTCTATATCGGATTTCTTGCCGGCATAAAGGCCTTTACGGCGGCGGTTCTCGGCGGGATCGGGTCGATACCCGGCGCGATGCTCGGCGGGCTGCTTATCGGCCTCATCGAAGCCTTCTGGTCCGGTTATTTCTCGCTTGAATACAAGGATGTGGCGGCGTTTTCGATCCTCGTACTGGTGCTGATTTTCCGGCCGACCGGTCTGCTGGGCCGGCCGGAAGTCGAAAAGGTCTGAGGATGGCCCCAATCGGCTCAGCGCCGCATGACGCCGGGGCCCGCGGTTTGAACCTCGGGAGTATTCTGAAAGAAGCGGGGCTTACCGCGCTGGTGTCACTGGCATTGCTGATCCCGGTCGTCGGCTTCAGAATTGCCAACCGCGGGGGAGACCAGTTTCTTGAAACCCGCTGGCCCGAAGTCGCAATAGCCGCCGTGCTGATTTTCTTCGGCCGGACATTGCTGATTCTCGTCCGCGAGGGACGGCTTGCGCTGCCCGTTGCCGGCGGTGCCGCCATTTCGCTGATCGGCTGGCTTTCGCCGATGCCGTCGGCATTTCTTAAGGTGGTTGCGGTGACGGCAGGTCTCGTCATCGTGGCACGGGCAGTATTTGTCGTCTTCGCTGCGCGCCGGCTTGTATCGAGCGGCCGCGAATTCGGTAGCGGGTTCGCAGACGGGTACCGGAAAGCGCTGCCCTGGCTGGCGTCGGCACTGATCGTACTGGCCCTGGTTCTGCCGCTTTTGCCGTTTGCAGAGCGCCGGACGATCGATATCGCGATCCTGGTGCTCACCTATGTGATGCTTGGCTGGGGGCTGAACATCGTTGTCGGTCTCGCCGGGCTTCTCGACCTCGGGTATGTCGCGTTTTATGCCGTCGGCGCCTATTCCTATGCGCTGCTGGCAAGTTATTTCGATTTCAGCTTCTGGGTATGCCTGCCGCTGGCGGGCCTGTTTGCCGGGTTTTTCGGGATAATTCTGGGATTTCCGGTCCTCCGCCTGCGGGGAGATTACCTGGCGATCGTAACGCTCGGCTTCGGCGAGATGATCCGCATCATCCTGCTGAACTGGGTGTCGTTCACCAAGGGTCCGGATGGCGTATCCGGCATTCCGCGGCCGAGTTTTTTCGGGCTCGAATTCAAACGATACCCGCCGGAAGGAACGGAGTCCTTCCACCAGTTTTTCGGGCTCGAATACTCGTCGCTGCACCGGGTCGTTTTTCTGTATTACCTCATTCTGATTCTTGCGCTGATCACCAATTTTTTCACACGCCGGATAAGGACGCTGCCGATCGGGAGAGCATGGGAAGCCCTGCGCGAGGATGAGATTGCCTGCCGTTCCCTTGGCATCAATCCGCGCAATACGAAGCTTTCGGCTTTTGCCATCGGCGCCATGTTCGGCGGTTTTGCCGGTTCGTTCTTCGCGACCCGGCAGGGCTTTATCAGCCCGGAGAGTTTCACGTTTCTCGAATCCGCGATTATTCTGGCAATTGTTGTGCTTGGCGGCATGGGCAGCCAGATGGGCGTCGTCGTGGCGGCTGTTGTCCTGATCGGTCTGCCGGAATACATCCGCGACCTGCAGGAATACCGGATGCTGGCATTCGGCGCGGGGATGGTGCTGATCATGTCCTGGCGACCGCGCGGGCTGCTGTCTCACCGCGACCCGACGATTACGCTGGCCCATGCCGAGCGGAAAACGTCATGAGCGATACCCAGCCGCTCCTCCGGGTCGAACACCTGACGATGCGTTTCGGCGGATTGGTCGCCATCGACGATTTGTCGTTCGATGCCGCACGCGGCGAGATCACGGCGATCATCGGCCCCAATGGCGCGGGGAAGACCACGGTCTTCAATTGCCTGACGGGGTTTTACAAGCCCACCGTCGGGCGCCTGACGCTGCGCCGCGGCGATGTGCCATGGCAACTGGAACAGCTTGAAGACTATCGCATCGCGCGGGATGCGGGGGTGGGGCGCACCTTTCAGAACATTCGGATTTTTCCGCAGATGTCCGTTCTCGAAAACCTGATCGTCGCCCAGCATGACGCCCTGATGAAGGCGTCCGGGTATTCGGCGCTGGCACTTTTCGGCATCGGCGGATACCGGAAAGCGGAAAGACAGGCCGTAGCGCTTGCGCGCTACTGGCTCGAACGGGTGGAACTTGTCGATCGGGCGGACGAGGACGCCGGCAGCCTGTCCTACGGTGCGCAGCGCCGCCTGGAAATTGCGCGGGCCATGTGCATGCGGCCGTCCCTTCTTTGCCTTGATGAGCCGGCGGCAGGCCTGAACCCGCGTGAAACCGGCGAACTGAACGACCTGCTCGGCTTTATCCGGGACGAACACGACATCGGGCTGCTGCTGATCGAGCACGACATGGGCGTCGTTATGGGAATCTCGGACAGAATCGTCGTGCTTGATTACGGTCGCAAGATTTCGGACGGAACCCCGGAGCAGGTTCGGAACGATCCGGCCGTCATCCGCGCTTATCTCGGCGAAGATGAAGACGTCAGCGAAATTACAGGCGGTTCCTGATGTTATCGATTTCCGGGGTTCACACGTTCTATGGTCATATCGAGGCCCTTCACGGCGTCGATATAGAGATCGCCGAAGGGGAAGTCGTGACATTGATCGGCGCGAACGGTGCCGGCAAATCGACGCTTCTGATGACGATCTGCGGCGATCCGCGAGCGCAATCGGGACGGATTCTGTTTCAGGATCGCGATATCACCCGCATGCCGACGCATGAGATCATGCGATGCGGGATCGCGCATGCTCCCGAAGGCCGCAGGATTTTCCCCCGCATGACAATCCTCGAAAACCTTCAGATGGGTGCGATCACCGGCAATCCGGACAGGTTCGACCGGAATCTGGAGCGCGTGTTTGCGCTCTTTCCGATCCTCGAAGAACGCATTGGTCAGCGCGGCGGCACGTTGTCCGGGGGCGAGCAGCAGATGCTCGCAATTGCGCGCGCATTGATGAGCGAACCGACGCTGCTCCTGCTGGACGAGCCGTCACTCGGGCTTGCGCCGCTGATCGTACGCCAGATATTCGACGTGATCCGCGATATCAATCAGACCCATGGAATGACGGTCTTTCTCGTCGAGCAAAACGCGTATCACGCGCTCCGGCTCGCGGATCGCGGTTACGTCATGGTCAACGGTGAAATATCGATGACCGGCAGCGGCGACGATCTGCTGAACGACCCGGAGATCCGTCGCGCATATCTTGAGGGGGCGGTTGGCTGATGGAGGCGCTGCTCGGTACGGAAATCGGTGTTTTTATCGGCGTGACTGTCTTTCTGTGCGGTTTTGCCGCCTTCATGACGGGGCAGGCCCTTGCCAACACGTGGAAGCCGGTATGGCAGCTCTGGCTTTACGGATTGTTGCTTGGTTTTGCCGATCGGTTTCTGACATGGGCCCTGTACCAGGGGGAGTTGCTGTCGCCGAGCGGATACCTGATCGATACCGCCGTTCTTTTGGGCATTGCCCATGTTGCGTTTTACCTGACCCGGGCGCGTTGCATGACGGCGCAATATCCATGGCTTTATGAGCGAACCGGGCTTTTTAGCTGGCGCGACAGGATACAAAGCGGTGACGATTGACCTTGCCGAAGGCGGGAGGGTTGCTAGAGTTTGTTAATAGATCCGTACCGCGTTAACGTTTAGCCGGACAGATATTCAATCGACACCCGGGAGTTTTCAATATGAAGAGGGAGTTTTCAAAATGAAGGTACTGACAACGGCACTGGTTGCAGGCGCGGCATTGCTGACCGCGACCTCGGCGGCCAATGCGCAGATCCGGATTGCGACGGCGGGGCCGATGACAGGTCAATATGCGTCCTTCGGCGAGCAGATGCGCCGTGGCGCCGAAATGGCGGTCAAGGACATCAATGCAGCCGGCGGCGTGCTCGGCAAACAGCTGGTCCTGGAAATCGGCGACGATGCCTGCGATCCCAAACAGGCGGTCGCGGTCGCCAACTCGATGGCCGCGAAGGGCGTGGTCTTTATGGCAGGGCATTTCTGCTCGGGGTCGTCGATCCCGGCATCCGACGTCTACGCCGAAGAAGGGGTGCTGCAGATATCGCCGGCCTCCACTAACCCCAAGCTGACCGAACGCAACATGCCGAATGTGTTTCGGGTGTGCGGACGGGACGATCAGCAGGGCCTGGTTGCCGGCACTTTTCTGAACGAGAAGTTCGGCGGCAAGAATATCGCGATCATCCACGACAAGACGGCCTACGGGAAAGGCCTTGCGGACGAGACGAAGAAGACGCTGAATTCGCTGGGTAAATCTGAAAAGCTGTACGAAGCTTTCACGGCCGGCGAAAAGGACTACTCGGCGCTGGTATCCAAGCTCAAGCAGAACGCTGTCGATGTGCTCTATGTCGGCGGTTACCATACCGAAGCGGGTCTGATCGTCCGTCAGATGCGCCAGCAGGGCATGAAAACCGTTCTGGTTTCCGGCGATGCGCTGGTCACGGACGAATACTGGTCGATAACCGGTCCGGCAGGCGAGGGGACGCTGATGACATTCAGTCCCGACCCGGCGAAAGAGGCCGCCAATGCGAAACTCGTCGCCGCATTCAAGGCGACCGGCTATACGCCTGAAGGCTATACGCTTTATACCTATGGGGCGATTCAGGCCTGGGCTCAGGCGGTCACCGCTGCGGGCTCGGTCGAAACCCCCAAGGTGATCAGGGCGCTCAAGGCCGGACAGTTCCAGACCGTGCTCGGGAAAATCGGTTTCGATGCAAAGGGCGACGTGTCGGCGCCGGGCTACGTGTTCTACGAATGGGAAAACGGCAAGTACGACTACTACAAGTAATGTAGCCGGCGGTTTCCAAGTAAAAAAAGCCCGGCCAGGAAGGCCGGGCTTTTTCGTTCCTGATCGAGCAGCGAGGTCAGTCGGTCTTTTTGCGACTGCCTACTTTTTCTCCCTTTTTGCGGCCAAGCCCGATCTGCTTGGCAAAATTCGAGCGCTGCTTGGCATAGTTCGGGGCGACCATGGGATAGTCGGCGGGCAGGCCCCATTTCAGTCGATACTCTTCGGGCGACAGACCGTACATGGCACGGAGGTGACGCTTGAGCATCTTCAGTTTTTTGCCGTCTTCGAGGCAGATGAGGTAGTCGGGTGTGATGGACCGGCGGACGGGGACGGCCGGTTTAAGGTCTTCCATCGGCGCGCCGCCATTCTCGCTTATCGCGAGGAGAGATGCATAAACACTATTGATCACCTCCGGCACCTGAGTTGCGGAAATCGAGTTGTTGCCGACATAGGCAGAGACAATATTCACGGCCATTTGCATCGTTTCAGATGTGTTCGATTGATTTTCGTTTTCGTCTGTCATGTCAGCCTTAATTTCACCCAAAGTTCTTGAATATCCTCATTGCATGAACCATCGTGAATGTCAAACAATAGAAAAAAACACCCGTTTTGACTATATTGCTTCAATAGCAATCTAGCATGACTTGATATAAATTTTCGGTGTCAAATTGAAGTCAACAATAGTTAAGTGTTACCGGATTGTTCTGAATGCGATCGTATGCCGGTAAAATTGCCGGAATGTGTCCGAGGCCCGGGGCGCCGATCAACTTTTTGGCGACGCCAAACCTAGTGCCATACTGGTCTGGGGGCGCGAGATATGGTAAGAGACGCCGTCGTTCCTCAAATTTCTAAGCCTTATGTCCAGAGAATTGATCGGTGTTGCCGTCGACCATGGCGGTTTTGGGTTGAAGCAACCCGTCGTAGAAGAGATTCGTGCACTTGGATTCGATGTGCTCGACCTCGGAACGCATGATGCGGAATCGGTAGATTATCCGGATATGGCGGCGAATTTGCTTGCCGCTTTCGACGACGGGCGGGTGGCCCGCGGCTTTTTGATCTGCGGGACCGGAATCGGTATTTCAATCGCGGCAAACCGTCATCCTGGAATCAGGGCGGCTTTGTGTTACGACGCGGAAACAGCGGCCCTCGCCCGGCAGCACAACGATGCGAATATAATGTGTCTGGGCGGCAGAAAAACGGATCCCGACCAGGCGCGGGAAATGGTCAGGATTTTTCTGGAAACGGAATTCGAAGGCGGCCGGCATGCGCGCCGCGTCGCGAAATTGGGATGACCGTCAGAAATACGGGCTTTCCGGCAGAAACGGTACGAGAGCCAAAACAGGAGCAATAGAGACAAGATGCCTACGGTAGATGCGGCGAAGATGTCCCACAGCGGATTTTTTAGCGCTCCCCTTGCGGAGTCAGACCCGGAACTGAACGCGGCGATGCGTGGCGAGCTCTCTCGCCAGCAGGATCAGATCGAACTGATTGCGTCGGAGAATATTGTTTCGCGGGCCGTGCTTGAAGCATCGGGTTCGGTGCTAACCAACAAGTATGCAGAGGGGTATCCGGGGCGCCGGTATTACGGCGGCTGCGAATTCGTCGATATCGCCGAAGAACTGGCAATTGCGCGTGCAAAACAGCTCTTCGGTTGCGGATTTGCGAACGTACAGCCGCATTCCGGCGCGCAGGCCAACGGTGCGGTGTATTTCGCGCTTCTGCAGCCCGGGGATACGATACTCGGTATGTCGCTGGCAGCGGGCGGACATCTCACCCATGGCGCGGCGCCGAACATATCGGGCAAGTGGCTGAATGCCGTCCAGTACGGCGTTCGCCAGGAGGACGCTCTGGTCGATTTCGATGAAGTCGAGCGCCTCGCCGCCGAGCACAAGCCGAAGATCATTGTGGCAGGGGGCTCGGCTTATCCCCGGCAGATCGATTTCGCACGGTTCCGCGCTATCGCGGACTCGGTCGGAGCGCTTCTGATGGTCGACATGGCGCATTTTGCGGGGCTTGTCGCCGGCGGCGCCCATCCCAGTCCGTTTCCGCATGCGCATATCGCAACGACAACCACTCACAAGACATTGCGTGGCCCGCGCGGCGGCATGATCCTGACCAACGACGAGGCGATTGCGAAGAAAGTGAACTCGGCGATTTTTCCGGGAACGCAGGGCGGCCCGCTGATGCATGTGATCGCTGCCAAGGCGGCGGCATTCGGCGAAGCGCTCCGACCCGAATTTCAGGCCTATTCCGCCGCCGTCGTGGATAACGCGAAAACGCTAGCGGCCACCCTGGTCAAAGGCGGGCTCGATATCGTATCGGGTGGGACCGACACGCATCTGTTGCTTGTAGACCTGCGGCCGAAAAGCCTCACAGGCAAGGTCGCCGAGGCGAGTCTGGAGGCAGCAGGCATGACCTGCAACAAGAACGGCATTCCTTTCGACCCTGAAAAGCCGACGATTACGTCCGGCGTTCGGCTCGGATCGCCCGCGGCAACGACGCGCGGGTTCGGCGCTGCCGAATTCGAGCAGGTCGGTGAAATGATCGTCGAGGTGCTGGACGGCCTGGCATCGGGATCGAACGACAATTCGGCCGTAGAGGCAGGGGTCCGGAAACGGGTCGGCGAGCTTTGCGCCCGTTTTCCGATTTATCCGGGTTACTGATCCGGTGGGGAGAATAATTCGATGAAATGCCCATTCTGTGGATCCGACGACACGCAGGTAAAGGATTCCCGACCGACCGAGGACAACACGGCCATCCGGCGACGGCGGTCATGCACGTCCTGCGGGGCGCGGTTCACAACATTCGAACGCGTGCAGCTCCGGGAACTGACGGTGTTGAAATCCGGTGGCCGGCGCGAACCGCTGGATCGCGACAAGCTCTCGCGGTCCATGAGTATCGCGCTCCGCAAGCGGACGGTGGAGCCGGAACGGGTAGAGCGGGCGATTACCGGGATCATTCGCCGGATCGAAAGTTCGGGCCAGACGGAGGTGACGTCCGACCAGGTCGGCGAACTGGTCATGGATGCGCTGTCGCAGCTCGATCAGGTCGCCTATATCCGCTACGCCTCGGTCTATCGAAATTTCCGCGAGGCACAGGATTTCGAGAACTTTGTCGGCACCATGAATGTCGATGACGAAGACAACGTTGAATGACAGGCATTTGCTGAATGACGCGCATTTCATGCGGATCGCGATCGGGCTTGCCCGGCGCGGCCACGGGAATGTCGCGCCGAACCCGTCGGTTGGCTGCGTAATCGTCAAGGACGGGGTTATCGCCGGCCGGGGGTGGACCCAGCCGGGGGGCAGGCCGCATGCGGAAACCGAGGCGATCGGACGCGCGGGCTCGGCAACGAAGGGCGCTACAGCCTACGTCACTCTTGAGCCCTGCGCCCATCATGGCGAAACCCCGCCCTGTGCGCAGGCGCTGATCGATGCGGGGATCAGGCGTGTTGTTATCGGTACCGGCGATCCTGACCCGCGCGTTCAGGGCGGGGGGATATCAATGCTGCGGGCCGCGGGCATCGACGTCACAGAGGATGTCTGTGCGGCCGATGCGCGGGATGCCGCGCTCGGCTTCCTGATGCGGGTCGAGAATGACCGCCCGTTGGTAACGGTCAAGGTCGCGACGACGCTGGACGGCCGGATCGCCACGGCGACCGGCGACAGCCAGTGGATCACCGGGGCGGTCTCCCGGGCGCTGGGCCACGGGATACGTGCGCGAAACGATGCGATCCTCGTCGGATCCAGAACCGCACTGCTCGACGATCCGTCCCTCACCTGCCGCCTGCCGGGGCTCGCGGGGGCTTCGCCGATCCGTATTGTCGTCGATGCCCGCCTTTTGTTGCCCCTGACGCACAACCTCGTCGCGACGGCGGGCGAAACACCGACATGGATCCTGACCAGGGGGGATGGCGATCCGGCCCGCCGCAAGGCGTTCGCGGATGCAGGCGTCCGACTGATCGATGTCGCGCTCGACACTGACGGCAATATCGATCTTGTCGAGGCACTCCGCGCACTCGCAGGTCTGGGGATTACACGGATGATGGTCGAGGGGGGCGGGCGTATCATTGCAGGCTTGCTGGCTGCCAATCTGGTCGACCGGCTTGTCTGGTTCCGGGCATCCAGGGTGATCGGCGGCGATGGCGTATCCGCGGTTGCCGGCTTTGGCGTGGAGGCGCTTGACGGCGCAGCGAACTTCGTCAAAGTATCGTCGCGGCCGGCGGGTGCAGATATCGTCGAAACTTACGTGCGCGATCGTTGAAGGAAAAACATGTTCACAGGCATCGTCACCGACCTCGGAAAAATCCGGGCTATTGAAAAACGCGGGGATACCAGGATCGAAATAGAGACATCATACGACATGGATGACGTCGATATCGGCGCTTCCATCGCCTGTTCCGGGCCGTGCCTGACCGTTATCGAAAAGGGGCCGGGATGGTTTGCGGTCGAAGCCTCGGCGGAGACGCTCGACAAGACAGGCCTCGGAGACTGGACCGTGGGCACACCGGTCAATCTTGAACGCGCAATGCGGATCGGCGATGAACTGGGCGGCCATATCGTCTCGGGTCATGTCGACGCCGTCGCCACGATCGTCGATATGCAGCCCGAAGGCGACAGCGTGCGGTTTACCTTTGAAGCGCCGGACGCGTTTGCCAAATATCTCGCGCCGAAAGGGTCGGTCTCCCTGGATGGCGTTTCATTGACCGTGAATGAAGTCCAGGGCAACCGGTTCGGCGTAAACATTATCAGCCATACACAGGGAGAAACGACCTTCGGCAGCCGCAAGGTTGGCGACAGGATCAACATGGAAATAGATACGATAGCGCGCTACGTTGCGCGCATACTCGGAAAGGACTGATTTAGTGGCTGATAACAAGTTTACGGTCGTGAGCAAGGAGGCGGTTGCGGAAGCCGCCCAGGAAGATCTCTCGGAATTCCTGTCGCCGATTTCAGATGTCATCGAAGATATCCGGAATGGTAAAATGGTCGTAGTCGTCGATGACGAAGACCGGGAGAACGAAGGCGACCTTATCGTCGCGGGCCAGATGGCGACCCCGGATGCGATCAACTTCATGGCCAAGTACGGCCGCGGCCTGATCTGCCTGGCCATGACCGGCGAACGTGTCGATCAGCTTGGCCTGTCACTGATGTCGAGCGATAACCGTTCCCAGTTCGAGACCGCTTTCACAACGTCGATCGAGGCGCGCGAAGGCGTGACCACCGGCATTTCGGCGTCGGACCGCGCCCGCACCGTTGCCGTGGCGATCGACCCGGCACATGGCCGCGATGAAATCGTCACGCCCGGTCACATTTTTCCGCTCCGCGCCCAGGACGGCGGCACACTGGTGCGGACCGGACATACCGAAGCGGCGGTCGATCTTGCGCGTCTGGCAGGTCTGAACCCGTCCGGTGTGATCTGCGAAATCATGAACGAAGACGGCTCGATGGCGCGGCTGCCCGATCTCGTGAAATTCGCCCAGTTCCATGGTTTGAAGGTCGCAACGATTGCCGATCTGATCGCCTATCGCCTGCGGAACGATTCAATCGTCGAGCGATCGATGACAACCCGGATCGAGCGCAAACGCGGTGGCGACTTCAAGCTCATCGTTTACCGGAACCGTGTGTCCGACGCGGAGCATCTCGCCCTCGTCAAAGGGGATATTTCCGGCGACGAACCGGTGCTGGTGCGCATGCACGCGGTAAATATTCTCGACGATATGATCCACGACACGACGAACAGCCGCGAATCCGAACTCGAAGGGGCGCTGCAGGCCATCGGGGCCGAGGGACGGGGCGTCGTGGTCATCATTCGTGAGCCGTGGGCCGAGAAACTGTCGAACCAGGTTCGTGCGCGGCACCGTATGCCGACGGATCCGGTCGCGGCATCGTCGGAAGTGGCAGTGACGTCCGATGAAGGGCGCGAGACGGCGCCGCCGGCGCTGCGCGATTTCGGCGTTGGGGCGCAGATTCTGTCGGATCTCGGCGTCAAGGAGATGGTGTTGCTGACCAACCGCGCGCGGGCGATCAAGGGGATCGAAGGGTTTGGACTGTCGGTCGTCGGCCGCCGGCCGATCGAGAAGGTCGAGGAGTAGGATACGATGGCCGATGCACCGCACATAATGATCGTGGAATCTCCGTACTATAAGGAGATTGCCGACCGGATGATCGAAAGCGTTCTGATCGAACTCGATGCCGTGGGCGCTACCTACGAGCGCTTCGAGGTGCCGGGATCTTTCGAACTTCCGGGCGCAATCCGTATGGCGATCGAATCCTACAAGTACCCGTCAGACCGCAAGCGCTTCGACGGGTATATCGCGTTGGGGTGTGTGATCCGCGGCGAAACCTCGCACTACGATTACGTGTGCAACGAGAGCGCCCGGGGGTTGAACGACCTTGTGCTCAAATACGGTATTGCGCTGGGCTACGGCGTTCTGACGACCGAGAACGGCGATCAGGCGCTGGCACGGGCCAGCCGCGACAATCACGATCGGGGGGGCGCCGCTGCGCGCGCCTGTCTCGCAATGATCGACCTGAAGCGCAAATTCAATCTGTACCCGCGATGACCGAAGCAGCCGAGCGCGCGCCGAAGAAAGCCAATGGCGGCGGCACGGCACGGCGGAGCGCGGCGCGGCTTGCAGCCGTTCAGGCGCTCTACCAGATCGATCATTCCGGGACGTCCGGCGACCAGGTGCTCGAGGAGTTCCTGCGTTTCCGGCTCGGCGACAGTTTCGATACCGAACAGGACGTCGCCCCCCATAAAAACCTGTTTAGCGAAATCGTTCGCGGCGTCGGTGCGCAACAGGCCGCAATTGACGAAGTCATTTCTGCGGCGCTGTCGAACAAATGGACGTTCGAGCGCGTCGAATTCATTTTGCGCGCGATCCTGCGCGCCGGGGTTTACGAGTTGCAGTCCCGAAAGGATACGCCGGCCCGGGTTGTCATCACCGAATATGTCGATATCGCCCATGCTTTTTACGATGGTCAGGAGCCCGGCATGGTGAACGGGATGCTTGACCGTATATCGCGGAGCCTCAGGCCCGAGGAATTCGGCGGAACCGGAGACGGGGCGGGGAGCGCCTGATCCCGTGCAACGGGGCGAATTCGACCTGATCGCGGCGCTGCTTTCACCTTTGACCGGTGGCGACGATCGTGCCCTCGGGCTGCTCGACGATGCGGCGGTGATCCCCCAGAAAACCGGTTTCGATACGGTCGTCTCCACGGATACGCTGGTCGCCGACGTTCATTTCCTGATGAGCGAGCCGCCAGACGTCATCGCGCGCCGGCTCTTGCGGGTGAACCTGTCGGATATCGCGGCGATGGGAGCGGAGCCGTTTGCCTATTTTCTGAACCTCAGTCTGCCGACGGGTACAACGGATGAATGGCTGGAAGGATTCGCGGGGGGCCTGCAGATCGATCAGCAGCAATTCGGGTTGCTTCTGCTTGGCGGCGACACGACGCGGACGCCCGGTCCGCTTGTCCTGTCAGTGACCATATTCGGCGAGGCACCCACCGGCCATGCGGTCCGCCGGGGGACGGCCCGTCCGGGCGATCTGGTCTTTGTTTCCGGCACGATCGGGGACGCGGGGCTGGGGCTTGCGCGGATGCGCGACGGGGCAGGGGCCGGGGATCCGCTGGTACAACGCTACCAGCTTCCGGAACCGCGGAGCGCGCTGGGTGTGTCCCTGCGGGACATTGCGAGCGCGATGGCCGACGTTTCCGACGGACTGCTGGCCGACCTGGGCCATATCTGCACGGCATCGGGCGTCGGCGCCCGCCTTTCGGCCTCCGGCATACCCGTATCGGACGCGGCCCGATCCGCCATCGGCGCGAAGGGGGATGGGCCTTTCGGACTCTTGACGTCGGGCGACGATTACGAGCTCGTATTCACGGTCCCGCCCGAACGCGCACAGGCGGCCCGCGAGGCGGCGGAAACAGCCGCGACGCGGATTACGGAAATCGGCCGGCTGGAAGCCGGCAGCGCCGTCGTCACCGTTCGGGACGATGCCGGGAATGACGTTACCCCCGACATTCCGGGATATCGGCACTTCTGACGCCCATTAACCGTCTGTTTCCGTTCCCGGGGGATACTGGCCGCCGGCAATGCGGAGCAGGTGCGATGTTTGGGTCTTTCAGGACGTATTTAGGCGCGCTGGCGGTATGCATTGCCGTTGCCGTATCCGGTGGCGGCGAGCTTGCTGCAAAGGGCGGTAAAGCAAGGTTGTCGGCCAATCAGTTCGTCTCGTTGCAGCCGTTCCATGTTCCCATGATGCCCAAGGGCGAAGAAAAACGGCAGTTCACGTTGGTCATCGCCCTGGAACTCGCCGACGAAGAAGAGCGGGATTACGTCCGCAGCCGCCTCCCGGTCATCCGCAGTAAAACCTACGACCTGCTTTTCCGGCTTATTGCCTATCGCATGCAGGCGCCGCTGATCCCCAGCACGGCACTTATCAAGACGAAGATAATGGATATCACGACCCGCGCCGTCGGGCCGGACAAAGTCGAATCCGTTATCGTCCAGCAGGTCTATCACGGCCGCACACCCTGACCCGCGTACCCTGACCCACTTACCCTGACCCACTTACCCTGAATCGCGACCCAGCCCTGCAATTTTTGAATATGTCCGAACCGGCAACTGGCGTAAGTTTCAGTCCATGACCACTTCATCCGTCCGCAGGAACGTATTCCTGCTCGCCTCGTGCCAGGCGCTTTTCATGACATCGACGTCGGCGATCATTGCGACCGCGCCGATTGTCGGCGGTATTCTCCTGGTGGACGACAAGTCCCTCGCGACGCTGCCGCTCGCGCTGCAATTCGTCGCGATGGCGCTGACCACCATTCCGGCGTCTCTCTATATGGGTCGGTTCGGCCGGAAAACAGGTTTCATCACGGGTGCCGCCATCGGCGCCTGTGGCGGCGCGCTGGGGGCGTACGCAATCATGCAGGGCGATTTCGTGCTGTTCTGTATCGCCTCTCTGCTGACCGGGAGCTTCAATGGGTTTTGTCACTATTTCCGTTTTGCCGCGGCGGATGTTTCGACAGACGCGTTTCGCAGCAAGGCGATTTCATACGTATTGGCGGGCAGTATCGTCGCTGCCGTGCTCGGCCCGACGCTGGCGCGCAACACCGCAGATCTCTTGGCGGTTCAGTTCGCCGGTGTCTACCTCGCGTTGATTGTGGTCTATCTGCTGGTCGGCTGCGTGGTCAGCTTTATCAGTATCCCCAAACCGACGATGGAGCAGCGAAAGGCCGGAGCCGGACGACCGCTTTCGGAGATTGCCCGGCAGCCGCAATTTATCATCGCCGTCTGCGCGGCGACCTTCGGTTATCTTGTGATGTCGTTCCTGATGACCGTGACCCCCATTGCCATGGGAGTATGCGGATTCACATTCTCGGATTCTTCCTACGTCATTCAGGCCCATATCCTCGGGATGTATGCGCCTGCGTTTGTGACGGGACATCTGATCAACCGGTTTGGGGTCAACAACGTCCTGATCGCGGGCTCGGTCCTGTGCGGTGCCAGCATCGTTATTCATCTGTCGGGGATCGCTTTCATGAACTTCCTGTCCGGCCTGGTCCTTGTCGGTATCGGCTGGAATTTCCTGTTCACCGGCGGCACCACGCTGCTGACCCGCACCTATACGCCGGAAGAAAAAGCGAAGGTCCAGGGACTGAACGATTTCTTCATCTGGGGAACGATTTCGGTCGGCGCGGTCACGTCCGGTGCCGTTCAGCATTCGATCGGCTGGTCCGCGGTGAACCTGGTGATGGCGCCGCTTGTCGTGATCGTTTTTGCGACCACGCTGTGGCTTCGATACAGCGGCCGGAAGGCCCCGGCGGAGCAGTCGGCAACCTGATTTTCCGAGCGAAACGAAGAGTGGCAGCCTGGCCGAATTGAGCCCGGCGCCGGTATTGCCATGAATCTGCTCTTCTGTCATGTTCCACGCGTTTTCGCGGGCCCCTTGGGCTGATGGCGCACGTGCGCTGTCTCGGGGTCGCAGTCCCGGACAAAACAAGGAATTTAAAAAATGTCTACAGCTTATTGGGTCGTGATCGCGTGTGGCGGTCTTGCGATCCTGTACGGCCTTTACGCCAGTCGGTCGGTTCTCGGCGCTTCGGCAGGCAACGAGAGAATGCAGGAAATCGCTGGCGCTATTCAGGAAGGCGCGGCGGCATATCTTAACCGTCAGTATATGACCATCGGCATGGTCGGCGTGGTCGTCGGCCTCGCGATCTGGGCGCTGCTCGGGGTTCTCCCCGCTGTCGGCTTTGTCATCGGCGCTGTGCTTTCGGGCGTTGCCGGTTACATCGGCATGTATATTTCGGTGCGCGCCAACGTGCGGACCGCAGACGCGGCACGGACCGGCGGGCTTCAGCCTGCACTGACGGTGGCCTTCAAGTCGGGTGCGGTGACGGGGATGCTCGTCGTCGGCCTCGGGCTGCTCGGTGTCGCGGGTTACTATCTCGCCCTGCGGGAAATGTATAACCCCGCTGAAGCGGCAGGCCTGCGTCATATTCTCGAAGCGCTCGTCGCCCTTGGCTTCGGCGCATCGCTGATTTCGATCTTTGCCCGTCTCGGCGGCGGCATCTTCACCAAGGGAGCGGATGTCGGTGCCGACGTTGTCGGCAAGATCGAAGCCGGTATTCCGGAGGACGATCCCCGCAACGCGGCGGTGATCGCAGATAACGTCGGCGACAACGTCGGCGATTGCGCCGGCATGGCGGCCGACCTGTTCGAGACCTACGCGGTGACCATCGTTGCGACGATGCTTGTCGGTGCCGTCTTCTTCACCGGCGCCATTCAGGAAACGATGCTGCTTCTGCCGCTGCTGATCGGCGGCGTCTGCATCATCGGCTCTGTGTTCGGCACGTTCTTCGTGCGTCTCGGCAGCAACAACAATGTCATGGGTGCCCTGTACAAGGGCTTCATCGCATCGGCGATTGCCTCGGCCATTCTGATCGCGGGCGCGGTGTACGTGCTTTTCGGCAGCTTCTCCGCCGAGATTGCGATGGTGGACGGGTCTATCCAGGCACGACAGCTTCTGTATTGCGGGATCGTCGGTCTGGTTGTCACCGGTCTGATCATCTGGATCACCGAGTACTACACCGGCACCCAGTATCGCCCGGTCAAAAGCGTGGCCAAGGCGTCCGAGACCGGACATGCGACCAACGTCATCCAGGGCCTCGCGGTCTCCATGGAAGCGACGGCGCTGCCGGTCATCGTGATCTCCGCCGGTATTCTGGTGGCGTACTTTGCGGCCGGTCTTTACGGCATCGCCATCGCGGCGACCACGATGCTGGCACTTGCCGGCATGGTCGTGGCGCTCGATGCCTACGGCCCCGTCACGGATAATGCCGGCGGCATTGCCGAAATGGCGGAACTGCCCGAGGAAGTCCGTAACTATACGGATGCGCTCGACGCGGTCGGCAACACCACGAAGGCCGTCACCAAGGGCTATGCCATCGGGTCCGCGGCGCTGGCGGCCCTTGTGCTGTTCGCGGCGTTTACCGAGGACATGAAGTTCTATGTCCCCGAGATCGCCTCGAAGGTGACGTTCAGCCTCCAGGACCCCTATGTGGTGATCGGACTGTTCATCGGCGGCATGCTGCCTTATCTGTTCGGCTCGCTGAGCATGATGGCTGTCGGGCGTTGCGCCGCGGCGGTCGTCGTCGAGGTTCGCCGTCAGTTCAAGGAGATCCCCGGTATCATGGAAGGTACGGCGCGTCCGGAATACGGCCGTGCGGTGGACATGCTGACGAAGGCGGCGATCCGCGAAATGATCGTGCCGTCCCTGCTGCCGGTCCTTGCGCCTATCGTGGTCTACTTCGTGATCAACTGGATCGGCGGACAGGCTGCGGCGGTAACGACCCTGGGTGCGCTCATGCTCGGGACCATCGTGACCGGCCTGTTCGTTGCCCTGTCGATGACGGCAGGCGGCGGTGCCTGGGATAATGCCAAGAAGTACATCGAGGACGGAAACCACGGCGGCAAGGGTTCGGAAGCCCATGCCGCGTCCGTCACCGGCGATACGGTCGGCGATCCCTACAAGGACACGGCCGGTCCCGCGGTGAACCCGATGATCAAGATCATCAACATCGTGTCGATCCTCCTGCTGGCGGTTGTCGGCGGCGCGTGATCGTCAGGAACAGGGCTTAGCCCGAACGAAAAAAGCCCCGGATGAATTCCGGGGCTTTTTTTATGTGTTTCGCGGGCGGGGATCAGAGGCCGGCGCTGCCGTCGTCCGCCGCAGGGCCGGCAAACTTGCCGACATTGCCGAGCAATTGTTCCAGAATTGTCAGTTCCTTGCCGCGGGTAGGGGTTTTCCGGTCGACGATCTGAACCTCCCGGCCGTCTTCCTTGTCAAGCCGCTCTACCTGCTGAACGATACCCTGTTTGTCGAAACGCACGACCAGTACCTTGCGCTCGAGAATTTCCGGTTCGAGAAAGGCGATCTGGCTGGTGCGCATGCCGACGTAATACCAGGACTCCTTGTCGAAGGTGGCAACGGCTGACGGGTTGCCCAGCATCGCCGCGATCTGCTCGCGATTGCTGCTCCCGATACGAATGCTCTGGATGAGTTCCGCCTCCGGGATGTTGCCGTGATTGTTCAGCGTCGGGGAACAACCGGCGAGCATGCCGCCCAGAATAACGCCCGCGGCGGCCTTCCGGACCCAGGGATTCCCGAGAATAGATAAATGTCTCATTTGACCATTATCGCTGTTGTCACTACCTATGTGGCGGAAGAGGGCGGATCCTACAAGGATCAAATTGACGCCCCCATGCCAAGCTGTCAATCGATCAAAAAGCGCAGAAAACCATGCCCTTGAGCACTCTTTTCCGAAAGTCGGGACCCCCTGGCAATATTCACGAAATCTACCGGATTATCGTAGAGCGCGCGCGGCAGCCCCGTTTTTATACCGATTTCGGCGTCCCCGATACCGTCGACGGGCGTTTCGAGATGGTAACGCTGCATGCGTTTCTCGTTCTTCGGCGCCTCAAGGGCGCATCCGAATCGTCGAGCGATGCGGCACAGGCCCTGTTCGACCTGATGTTCGAGGATATGGATGTCAGCCTGCGCGAAATGGGGGCCGGGGATATGGGGGTCGGCAAGCGTGTCAAGGCGATGGTTCAGGCGTTTTACGGCCGGATAGCCTCTTACGAGGCGGGGCTTTCGGGCGCTGAAGCTGGGCTGGAAGAGGCCCTGTCGCGCAACGTCTATGCAACGGTCGAACACAGCGAGGCATCGGTTGCGGCTCTCGCCCGGTATCTGCGCGCCCAGGCAACGCATATGGCGGCGCTCGACCTGCAGGATGTCGAGCACGGAAAATTCGCCTTCGGGGACATTCAATGACGGTAGCGGACCCCACACCGGAATTCAGCGTCGGGATTACCCTCGATTCCCTTGGCGAGGACGTCCGGGAGATCGACCTGGAGGCCGATCGGCAGCAGAGGGCGGCTTTGGCGGCGCGTTTCGGTCTGGTATCGCTTGATTCGTTCCGTGCTCACCTCACCCTTGTCTGGCTGAAAACGGGGAAAGTTCTCTCTGTAACCGGCCGGATTTCTGCGGATGTGACCCAGAACTGCGTGGTGACACTCGATCCGTTTCCGGCGACCGTGGCGGAAGAGGTCGACATCGTTTTTGCCCGGAATTCCGCCGATACCGCGGATATCGTCGATCCCGACGACGTCGAGCCGCTTGAGGGCGAAACCCTCGATCTCGGCGAGATCGTTGCCGAAGAACTGTCATTGGCGCTCGATCCGTACCCGCGTCATCCCAATATAGACCCGGCAGCGCTGGAACTGGGCCCCGGCGCCAGCCTGATGACCGAGGAAGAGGCGGAAAAGGGGCCGAAACGGGCCAATCCGTTTGAAATTCTTGCCGAATTGAAGCCAAAGAAATAGCGTCGGCAAAACTACATGTTGCCCCGCGGGCCAGGATAGAATATCTATCGCTCCCCAATAGGTATCCCCAACAGTTGAGATGGCACGGTTATGGCTGTTCCAAAGAATAAAGTATCGAAATCGAAGCGGAATATGCGCCGCGCTCATCACGCTCTGACGTCCAATGCGAATGCGGAATGCGCCAATTGCGGCGAATTGAAGCGTCCGCATCATGTCTGCGCGTCCTGCGGCTATTACGATGGCCGCGAGGTCACGGAGACGTCTGCGGCCTGACGACCGCTTTTTGCCAGGATAGGAACCGACAGTGAGCGCGTCTTTCACGATCGCTCTCGATGCGATGGGCGGTGACAACGCCCCTGCAATCGTCGTTAAGGGCGCGGATCTTGCGCGCCGCAGGTTCCCTAATATCCGGTTTCGGATGTTCGGCGACGAAGCCCGCATTCTGCCGTTGATCAAGCGGCGGAAACGGCTGCGTGAAATCACCGAGATTCTGCATACCGATGATGTCATCAGTAGCGATATGACGGTGTCCGTGGCGATCCGCAAAGGACGCCAGTCGAGCATGCAGCTGGCTATCGATGCCGTCCGCGACGGCGCCGCGGAAGGTGTCGTGTCCGCCGGCAATACCGGTGCGCTGATGGCGATGGCCAAATTGTCCCTGCGCACCCTGCCGGGTATTCACCGCCCCGCCATTGCCGCCATATTTCCGACAATCCGCGGCGAGAGCGTCATGCTCGACCTTGGCGCCAACGTCGAGTGCGATGCCAAGAACCTGGTGCAGTTCGCCATTATGGGCAATGTCTTTGCACGGACCGTCCTCGGAAACGTCAATCCAACCTGCGGCCTGTTGAATGTCGGCTCCGAAGAGATGAAGGGGCATGCGGAAATCCAGCAGGCGGCAGCGTATCTCCGCCAGATGACCGGAACTTTCAGCTTTCACGGATTCGTCGAAGGCGACGACATCGCAGCGGGGACGACCGATGTCGTCGTGTCGGACGGTTTCACCGGCAATATCGCCCTGAAGGCAACAGAGGGAACCGCCCGGCTGATCAAGGAATTCCTGGGCGATGCATTCCGGAGTTCGATGTCCGCCCGACTCGGGTATGTTTTTGCCCGGCGCGGCCTGCGCAAGATGCGGGACCGAATCGACCCGCGGCGTTACAATGGCGCG
Source organism: uncultured Rhodospirillaceae bacterium (assembly GCA_963977005.1). Lineage (GTDB taxonomy): Bacteria > Pseudomonadota > Alphaproteobacteria > MPNO01 > UBA830 > CAXBCP01. Next base: position 113,279 of record CAXBMQ010000010.1, on the reverse strand, counting down.
GTCTTTCTCGGTCTGAACGGAATCGCCGTGAAAAGTCACGGAGGCACCGATGCCTTCGGTTTTGCAAACGCAATAGGTGTCGCAGTCGATATGGCCGCAAACGGTTTCAACCAGAAGATCACAGAGGGCCTCGAGGCGTTCGGCGAACTGGATCAGGGGCCGGTGGAGGCTGCGGCTTCCTGATGGTGCGCAGATCCGTCGTCGCCGGCTGCGGCTCCTACCTGCCCGAGCGCATCGTCACCAATGACGAGCTTGCCGAGAAGGTCGACACATCTCACGAATGGATCGTGCAGCGCACGGGCATACATTCCCGCCACATCGCCGCTGAAGGTCAGAAAACATCCGACCTTGCACTGGCGGCATCGCTAGACGCGCTGCAGGATGCCGGTCTCGGCGCCGCCGATCTGGACATGATCGTGCTGGCCACCGCGACGCCGGACGAAACCTTTCCGTCGACCGCAACGGCGATTCAGGCTGCGCTCGGCATGACCCGCGGGGCTGCCTTCGACGTTCAGGCGGTGTGTTCGGGTTTCGTCTACGCCATGAATGTCGCGGACAATTTCATTCGGCTCGGTCAGGCGGAGAACGTCCTGGTTATCGGCGCAGAGACGTTTTCGCGCATCCTGGACTGGGAAGACCGGTCGACCTGCGTCTTGTTCGGCGACGGCGCCGGTGCGGTGGTGCTTCAGGGCCGGGAAGGCGACGGGAGCAGCGCGGACAGGGGGATTCTGTCGAACTGTCTGCATTCGGACGGGCAGCACCACGATCTGCTTTATGTCGATGGCGGCCCGTCATCGACGCAGTCTGTCGGGTTTCTCCGCATGGAAGGGCCGGAAGTTTTCAAGCACGCCGTCAGGAATCTGGCGAGTGTCTGTTCCGAGGCACTCGACGCGGCCGGCCTCGTCGCGGAGGATATCAACTGGCTGGTCCCGCATCAGGCGAACCAGCGGATTATCTCGACCACGGCGCGGAAGCTCAAAATGAGCGAAGACAAAATCGTCATGACCGTCGACCACCACGCCAATACGTCCGCCGCATCCATTCCGCTGGCACTCACGGAAGCCGTGCGGGACGGGCGTGTTACCGTCGGCGATGTGGTGGTGCTGGAAGCGATGGGCGGCGGATTTACCTGGGGCGCCAGCGTTATTCGCTGGTGACGCGCTCCCGGTGCGACCGGAGGCGCTGCAGATACCCGTTCGCGGTATGAGCGAAATCATCTATCCCTTTGATATTGACGGCGTTCTTCGCAGCGGCTACCGTCTGTCGCAGGGACAATCAGGGGGCATGCCATGACCGATGAAACGGTCACAAGAGCAGACCTAAGCGAAGCCGTATATCAGGAAGTGGGCTTGTCGCGTAACGAGTCTGCGGATTTGGTCGAATCCGTTCTTTCGGAAATTGCGGACACACTCACCCGTGGTGAAACTGTCAAAATATCATCCTTCGGAAGTTTTTCCGTCCGCCAGAAGGGCCAGCGTGTCGGTCGTAATCCGAAGACCGGCGAAGAGGTGCCTATTCTCCCGCGGAAGGTGCTTGTGTTCCGCGCGTCGAACGTGCTCAAGAACCGCATCAACGGTGAAGCCGGAGAGCGGGACGATAGCGGTGAGGGATTCTCTGCCGCAGACGATAACGCCACCCGGCAGCAACCGACGGACACACCGCCGCCGATCGGCAGCGGAACGCCTTACCGGCCCGGTAATTGATACATGGCGGCTGATAAATGACTGAAGCGGCCGATCCAAAGGAAACAGGCCGCCGTCAGGGTAAATCGGCCGCGGCCTTCCGAACCATCAGCGAAGTCGCATCGGATCTCGATATCCCGGCGCACGTCCTGCGTTTCTGGGAAAGCAAGTTCGCCCAGGTGAAACCGCTGAAGCGGGGCGGCGGAAGAAGGTATTACCGTCCCGAGGATATCGACCTGCTGCGGGGTATCCGCGAATTGCTGTATACCGACGGCTACACCATCAAAGGCGTGCAAAAGCTGCTGCGCGAGGGCGGGGTCAAACAGATCCTGGCCGAACAGTCCGAACAGGCCGGTCCGTCGGAGACACCGCAGGCCGCAGATTCCGCCGCGCCCCACGGCACACAGGGCTCGGCCGCCGCCGATCCTGGCACGTCGGATACGCCATCGATCGACCGTGACGCTCTGCGACAGGTTCTGGGCGAACTGGAAGATATACGGGCAACCCTGAAAAACGTCGGTATCTGACGATATCCGTGCTTGAGTTGTCGGCGAACCCTGCGTAGTTTGCGGCACTCGAACGTACCGGAGCGTGGCGCAGTTTGGTAGCGCACTTGACTGGGGGTCAAGGGGTCGCTGGTTCGAATCCAGTCGCTCCGACCAGGTTGAAAGGCCCGCCATTTTTGGCGGGCCTTTTACGTGGCGGGCCAGTGGCTCACGCCGTGCCGGGTTGCGCCGTGCGCAGCGTCTGCGGCTCCCGGTTTTCCCTGATCAGGATGCTCAGGAACGCGGCGAGGAAGGCGAGCAGCACAGAGACCATCCACACCCAGTCATATCGGGCGAAGGCTTCGAACAGCCAGCCGCCCATGAACGATCCCAGCGCACCGCCGACGGAATGCAGCGCGAATATAAGCCCCATGGTGATTCCCATCACATTGCGACCGATATGGGTCGCAACCAGGCTGGCGACGATCGGAAACGTCGCGTAATCGAAAATGCCGAACAGGGCGGCAAAGATGAAGAGCAGGGGCGTATTGCCCGCGATATACATCAGCATGATGAAGGTGAGCGCCCGCACGAAGTAACAGCTCGCCAGCAGGGTGGGGCGGTGATAGCGGTCCGACAGCCAGCCGTAGGATATCATGCCGATCAGGCTGAACAGCGACAGCACGCCATAGGCGGTCGCGCTCTGTACCGGCGGAAAACCGCAGCTGACGGCGTACGGGATCAGGTGCACCTTGATCACGCCCGCCGTGGTGAACCCGCAGATGAAGAAACTGCTGCCCAGCAACCAGAACGTCCTCAGCCTGAACAGAGCCCCGAGGGTGCCGAGCATCGTCGATGCGCCCGGCGATCCTTTTGCCGGGCGCGGCCGCGGGGTTTCCCGGCCGATGAGGAGGAACACCACGACGGCCATCGCAAGAACGGCAATGCCGAGCATGAAATAGCTCTGACGCCAGGACGTCAGCGTCACCAGGAATGCCAGAAGCGGCATCAGGGCGAACTGGCCGCCCGTGCTGCCTGATGTCGCGATGCTGGTCGCAAGCCCGATCCGGCCCGTGAAATGCTGGGCGATCGTGGTGGACACCAGCGACGGCGCCATCGCGGCGAAAGCGGCGCCGCCGACGATGCTGAACAGGGCGATAAGCTGCCAGGGTTTGGTCATAAACGAGCACAGGATGAAAACGGTCCCGATGACGGTCATGCCGGTGGCATAGATCATCCGGGAGCCAAGCCGGTCTATGACGGACCCGACAACGGGGGCGATGACCGCCATCGTAATCAGCATCGCGGCGCTTGCCGTCGAGACGAACTTGTACGACCAGCCCATATCGTCTTTCCAGAACGGCATCATCAGCCCCATGCTGTTCCGGGCGGTGATGATGATGCTCAGCATCAGGAAGAGCGCGGCGACAACAAGCCAGCCTCTCGGGGAAGCGGAATCCTCGGTACTCTGCGTAGATGTTTCAGGCAATTCGGGGGCTTTCGGCACAAGATTTGGCGGTTAGAGTACGGTACTTCGTTACCTAAGCAAATGGGTTCCGGTCGATTTGCGGGACTGCTAAGGTAGAGGGGCGTACGGAAGAATCCGTAACGGGGAGGGGCGAAAAACGCGCCCCTTTCATATCCAGAATCGAACCATGTCCTGGGAGGACGAGTAAATGAAGATCACGATGGGAAAACTGACTGCAGCAGGTGTTGCGGTCGCGGCCATGACGGCAGTAACGCTGCCCGCACAGGCGGCCGAAGAACTGAAGCTGTCGACCGCAATGGGGCAGAAGCATGACCAGAGCAAGGCGATGTTTGCCACATTCTCGAAAGAAATGGCAAAGGACGAGAGCCTTGTTAAACTGAACTATATCGGCGGACCGGAAGTGACCCCGAACCGCAAGCAGGGCGCTGCGATGAAGCGCGGCCTGATCGATATCATCATGTCGCCGACGACCTATTACGCCAACCTGGTGCCGGAAGCGCGCCTGACGGGTATTTCCAACATGACGCCTCAGGAATGGCGGGCGAATGGCGGCTATGACCTGATGAACAAGGTCTGGGCGGAGAAGCTCAACGGTGTCATCCTCGGCTGGGCGAACTGGTACAATGACAACCAGTTCTATCTCTGGATGAAAGAAAAGCCGAAGCTGAGCAAGACAACCGGTCTTGATCTCAACGGCGTTAAAATGCGCACCACGCCGCTCTACACGCCGTTCCTGAAGGCAATGGGCGCGACGACCAAGAACATTTCGCCGTCCGAAGTATACACTGCGCTGGAGCGTGGCGTCGTTGACGGGCTGGCCTGGCCGGAAGGCGGCGTCGCCTTCCGTGGCTGGCAGAAATACATCAAGTTCAAGGTTGGTCCGGCTTTCTTCCGGTCGACAACATTTCTGACCATGAACAAGGATCGTTTCGACAAGCTGAGCAAGAAGGCTCAGGATCAGATCCTCGCGGCCGGCCTGCATTATGAAAACGAAAGCGGTCGCGTGATCAAGGAACTGATCGCAATCGACAATGCGAAGATCATGGCTGACGGTGTGCAGCGCTGGGACGTGCCCGGCGAATACGGAAAGGCATTCACGGCGACAATCCTGAAAGCCAACTGGGCCGATGCGGCCAAACGCAAATACAGCGTCGATTTCGAACTGCTGAAATCGAAGATGCTCAAATCCGGCAGCTGATCTTTTCAGTCACCGAAACGACAAGGCGCCGCCCACCGGGCGGCGCCTTTTTTGTGTCTTCAGTCTATTTGACTTCGCTACATCAGGCTCGGCAGCCACAGCGCCAGGTTCGGCCATGCAACCAGTATCAGGATCAGGATTGCGTCGCAGACCAGGAACGGGAAAGCGGCCCTGGCGACGTCGATCAGCGTTGTTCCCTTGGGCGCCACCCCGAGCATGACGTATAGCAATAGCCCAAAGGGCGGCGTGGTGCCCGCCATCTCGATCGTGATCAGCACGAACAGGCCATACCAGACCAGGTCGAAGCCCATTGCGCCGGCAAGCGGGAAGAAGATCGGCACCGTGATCAGCATCATCGATGTCGCATCCATGAACATGCCGAGCAGGATGAGAACGCAGAACATCATGAACAGGATGGCGAACCTGTGCAGCTCGTAGCTCGTCACCCATTCGATCAGCCCCTTGCTCGCGCCGGAATAGGCAAGCATCTGACTGAAGACCGTGGAGTTCATGATGATCAGGAAGACCATCGCGCCGACTTTGACGGTTGCCTCCAGGGAGGTCGATACCGCGCGAACGCTCAGTGCCCTGAATCCGATCGCGACAATGAAGACGCCGAGGACGCCGCAGGCTGCGGCCTCCGTCGGTGTCGCAATCCCGAGGACGATGAAGCCGATGACCATAAAGACGACGAGCCCCATCGGCAGAATATTCGTCGTGACCAGCATTAGGCGTGCTCCGATGCTCATTCGCTCGACGTCATAGGCTGGTGCGGAGCCGGGATAGCGCCACAGCTGGAAGGTGATCATGGAAGCGTACAGGAGTGCGAGGGTGAGCCCCGGCAGCAGCCCTGCCACCAGCAAACGGCCGACATCGATTTCGGCAATCGCCGCCAGCAGCACGCCCAGTGCGGAGGGCGGGATGATCATGGCAAGTCCGCCCGTCCCAAGAATGGGGCCCATGGACATCTGCTTGCTGTAGCCCCGGCGGCGCATCTCGGGCACCATCAGGGATCCGAGCATCGCCGTATTCGCCATGGATGAACCCGTGAGGGTCGAGAAGATCGAGCCGCCGGCCACCGTGAGATAGCAAAGCCGGCCGGGCAGGCGGCCGAAGATGGCGTCGAGCCCGTCGAAAACCTTCAGCGCCAGCCCCGTGTGGAAGAACAGGGACCCCATCAGGATAAACATCGGCACGGGCCCAAGGGTGAAGCGGGATATGAGCTGGGTCGAGTTATCCGCAACCTGGATAAGCGCGTTGGCATCGAAATCCGTGAAGGTGTACACGGCGATGAAATTCGTTGCGATGAAGGCGAAGGCGACGGGCACGCCCAGCGCCATAAAGCAGATGACCCAACCAAGAAGGAAGGCGAAAGCCCAATACCACTCCATGCCTACATCCCCTCTTTCACGTCTGTTCGGCTGCCGTACATATCGTCGATGCCAACCAGGAACCGGAGGAATTCGATCGCGACAAGGACGAAACAGACGGGCATGGGAGCGTATAGCCACCAGAGCATCAGCTCGATACTACGCTCGTCGATATTCTCATCCACGAACGACTCCACCACTAGGAGCCATGAGAAATACGCAAGCATCAGCGACCCCGTGATCGCGACAAGATAAGCGATCTTGGACGTTACCTTTTTGGCGCCCGGCGGCAACATTTCGGCAACGGCATCGATGAAAACATGCCCCTTGATGCGCGCCAGCCAGGGTGCCGCCAGGACGGTGAACCATAAAAGGCCGTATTCAACGACGCCGAGGGTTCCATCCCACGGCTGAACGCCTACCAGAGGCAGCAGGACGTCCAGCGTGATAAGGACGAATATCGCAAGCACGATAATGCTCGAGATAAATTTAAGGGCGTTAATGAGCCATATGTGGATTGTCGATAGTAACTGCACCGTGCTTCCCCGCTAATTGCAGATTGTCTCTGCTTGGGATTCAGCTTAGTGGCCAAACTGCATCGAAACAATACTGCACGGTATGGCGTGGGGGTGTCCCGGTCAGGATTCCGAGCGCCGCATGTAGTGGACAAAAACAAGCAGGCAATCGACCGTCTTCCCATCGTCGGCAAGCGGCAGAATGATATCCTCCACCTGTCTGTAGCCCTGGTGCGGGCCGACATACGGCGTATCCGCTTTGAAAGCTTCGCCGCTTTCCACGACATGCAGGCAATTCTGCCAAATCCGGCTCGGCGCCTTCTGATGATCGATTTCCGAAAACCAGGATCCGGTATGATCCTTGTACAGATTTTCAGACACATAGGTGCCGATCAGGCGATATCTGAAATCGAATTCCGGCTCTCGTTTGACATCCAGCAGGACGGCATGCGGCATCAGCCCGGAAATTTCGACCGGATCGATATCCGTCCGACGCGGGAGGGCGCCATCCCGGATCTTGGCGTACCAATACGCATACCCCTCCCTGAGGATCGGCGAGTCGAACTCAAGAGGTGCGTCACCCTGATCAACCGGCGGGGTGTCGGTCATCTGTCTTCATTCCGATTTCGATGCATTGTCTGAATAATAATCAATAGTGATGAGCAATATATCACTAATTGATCGTACCAGTGATTCGCACCCAATTTCATCGGAGAGGTGTTTTTATTTCAATATAGTGGTGTCAGTATTGTAATAATGGGTTGAGTAGTCTTTCCGCAATAAAACCTGTCGTTTTAATGATTTGTATGCGCGCATTTGCCTTGTGCCGGATCTCAAACCGCATGGCGTCGATCCAGTTTGGCGTCGATTACGACAGGCCGGCGGCAATCGGTCCGTCAGCCGTTTTGTGGACGAACTGATCGACATAAGGATTACCGGACTGATCGAGTTCGTCCGGATGGCCGCTCCATACAACACGGCCTTCGTTCATCATCACGATCCGGTCGGCAATATGTCGTGCGCCGTCGAGATTGCTGGTGATGGAAATAACGGAAGCGCCCAGGCTATGGACGTTTTCGAGGATCAGATCGTTGATCACATTGGTCATGATCGGATCGAGGCCGGCTGTCGGTTCATCGAGCAACAGGATGTCCGGCGTGTCTGCAAGAGCCCGTGCGATGCCCACACGTTTCTGCATCCCGCCCGAGAGTTCGACCGGGTAGAGCAGCGCGGTATCCCGTGCCAGGCCGACGGCGGCCAGTTTTTCGGCTGCCGCTTCGATGGCGTCGGCTTTGCTGAGCCTGGTGTGTTGGCGCAGCCGGAAAGTGATGTTTTCCCAGACAGTCATGCTGTCGAACAGTGCGGATCGCTGAAACAGTACACCGATACGGGCGATTTCAGACCTGTCCCGATCGCTGATCCCGACGGTTTCCTGGCCGCGAATCAGTATGCTGCCGGAATCGGGGCGGAAGAGCCCGGCGATGGTCTTCAGCGTGACGGTTTTACCGGATGCGGAGGGGCCGATCAGAACCACGGATTCGCCATCGGCAACGGAGAAACCAATGTCCTGCAGGGCAAACGTTTCATCGAACTGGCGTGTCACGCCCGAAAGGGCGACTTCGACCGGTGATTCAGTGGATTGGGACAGAGAAGACATGCGCAGATATTAGCGCATTGCAGCCCGGTCAGGCGTTCTTTTTGTTACGCCGATTACGGGAAATGAAGAACAGGCCGGCGAAGAAAATAACCATCGCGCCGGGCGCCTGAACTTCGGTGCTTCCGATCGGACCGGCGGTCAGCAGCGCAAATTCCGCGTTATGCGAAAGCGGAGCGAAAACCGACTTCACACTGCCGCGCTTGTTCAGGATCGATCCGTAGAGATCGACATGAACCCATTCGCCTTCGACCAAGCCGGTCACATTGACATCATATGCGTTGATCTGGCCCGATAGCTCGACGGGCGCTTCCGGAAAGGCATCGATGAAATCGGCGATGGGGGAATCGGTCAGCGTGAAGTCGCCGAATGCCCATTCCTGAAAATGAGTGTTTTTGCCGTAGACACGATGTTTGTTGGTCAGCTTCTTGCCGTTCGACCGCACCGGGCGGCTGTCGTCTGTATGCGTGCCGATCAGGGTCGGTGCAACCGCGACCGATGTATCGGCGAACCCGCCGTAATTGCCGGTTGTCGTCGGCGTGATATCGATGGTGACATCGCCGGCGCCAGAACTGTATGCGAAAGCCGCCTTTACATCGGCGATCGGGCCTTTTCCGCCCGGACCGCCGACATTGCCGACCGCCCAGAGGCGCAGGGGCGCATTGGACGGGCTGGTGATCTTCCAGCTTTCCACGTCGTCATCGTATGTCGCGCCTTCGATATAAATCTGAAGGGCCGGTATCGCCGACGCCGACGGCGCCATTGCCAGTATTGCGGATGCGGCGACGAGACCGGCGAGAGCCGCCTTTGCGATGTTGGAGAGGGAAGGCAGGTGGATCATTTTGAAACTGACGACGTTCTGATTCCGGTTCAGGGTCAATCAAGGCAAAAAGCATGCCAAAAACCATAAAATCAGTAAAAACAATATCTTAGGGCCGTGAGGCTGCCGTTCATGGTCCTGGCGTGGACCACTCTGAGACGATTTCGATAAAATTTTGGAGCCGGTGGTTCCGTGCCGTTATCCGGCGCGGAAATTATCGGTTTGGTCAGTAAAGGCGGGTTTTGTAGTCGTTCTGCAACTCGGCATTGATATCGGCCGGATCGCCGTCGGGGGCGCGCTGGTCCCGGACGATTTCGCCATAGGTGGGGAATTGGCTGCGCTGTATCGGTGTCTCGGGATCCCATAGTTTCGAGCGGATCACGGCCTTGGCACAGTGAAAAAAGACGTCCTCGATTTGGACGATGATGCCCAGCGCGGGGACGCTGCCGTTTACAGCTGAATCCGCGAGCAGCGACGGGTCTTCCGTCAATGTCGCTTTTCCGTTGATCCGGACGATTTCCTCGACACCCGGCAACATCAGAAGAAGGCCGACATGCGGGTTCTCCAGGATGTTCCGCATGGTATCGACGCGGCGATTGCCCTTGCGGTCCGGGATCAGGATGGTCCGGTCATCCAGAACGCGCACGAAACCCGGCGGGTCGCCCCGGGGGCTGACATCCTGGTTGCCTGCGGCGTCCGCCGTTGAAATGCACAGAAACGGGCAGAGCGAGATAAAATGCCGGCAATGGGCGTCCAGCGACGGCATTTCCTTGTTCGCGATATCGGGCTTGGGCTCGCCAATGGTCTCGGTGAGTTTCGCCCGGTTCGTGACGGTCTGTGGTTTTATATCGTCAGGCATCGCGGATCTCCTCTACTGCGCGAAAGCTTAACCTAGCGGCGGGAAGGGGCAATCTTCCGTCGGCGCGGCACCGTTGCGATCGACAAGGGACCGTAGCATCGATTTCAACCGGTCCGCCTCGGCGGGGGCATAATCGGCAAGCACTTCGCGCTCATGGTGTTTGGCATCTGCCAGCGCGTCATCGACCCGGCGCTGCCCGTCTCTGCTAATAAAAACGCGGACTTTTCGGCGGTCGTCTTTATCCCGTCGCCGCTCGACAAGCCCGGAATCCACCATGCGGTCGATAATTTTCGTCATCGTCGGCTGACGCTGAAGCGCGCGGGCGGCAAGCTCGCCGACGGTCATCCCGTCGCCGTCGCTGAGGCTGGCCAGGACGCGCCATTCCGGCACCTGGAGCCCATGCGCCCTGAGCCTGTCGTGAAACTGCGCGCTGACTTCCGAACTCGCACGCGCGAGCAGGTACAAGAGATAATCGTCGACGAACCGGTCAGTCATGAGCCGAATATATCAGTAATATATTCCTTTTCATATAAATATTCCTGCGCTAGGCTTGGACAATCAAAGGGCAGGGAGCGCGCGACGCATGTTTACCGACCGTATCGAAGGCAAGTGGATCGACATGTTCTGTTCGGTATTCGGCCGATGCGGGCTGGAACCGGGCGATACGGCCGCAATCCTGTCGGAGACCCAGTCGCGCGATCTCAATGTGCACCTCGCCGAACTGGCGCTTCACAGACTTGGCGTGAAAGCATTTCATATCAAACTCGTGTCGCCGGCGCAGACAACGCCGGTCGCGGTCAGGTCGACCGGGGCGTCGAATTCGGTTCAGGGGCTGGAGCCTGTGATCTCGGCGCTTGGCGCGGCGACCATCGTTATAGACTGTACTGTCGAGGGCATGCTGCATGCGCCCGAACTGCCCCGCGTCCTGAAAGGCGGCGCCCGGCTGTTGATGGTGTCCAACGAGCATCCCGATGTTCTCGAACGCCTGTTGCCCGACCCGGACCTGACACCGAAGGTGAAGGCGGGAATCAGGATGCTTTCCGACGCAGCGCAGATGACGGTGAAGTCGGCCGCCGGTACGGACCTGCGCATCGACCTTGCCGATACACGCGGGGCGGGGGTGTGGGGCTATTGCGACCGCCCCGGTCATGTCGCCCACTGGCCCGGCGGGCTGGTACTGTGTTTTCCGAAAGCGGGCGCCGTCAACGGCACGCTGGTGATGGATGCCGGCGACGTGAACCTGACGTTCAAACGCTATCTCGAAAGTCCGGTCACGCTGACGATCGAACAGGACTTCGTGACCGACATTGCCGGAACCGGGGTCGATGCCGACCTGTTTCGCGACTATATCGCGGCCTGGGGCGACCGGGAGGCATATGCGGTGTCCCATGTCGGATGGGGGATGAATCCCGCGGCGCGATGGGACTCGCTTGCCATGTACGACAAGCGCGATATCAACGGCACCGAGTTGCGCGCCTTTGCCGGGAATTTTCTCTATTCGACCGGGGCGAACGAGACCGCCAAGCGGTATACCCTCGGCCATTTCGACCTGCCGGTGCGCAATTGCACGATCCGCCTCGACGACACGGTGATTGTCGACGCAGGGGTGCTGCAGGGAGACCTCGCGTGATCGGCGTCCCCACCCATATCGAGAAGGGCGACGGCGAGGTTATCCTGTTCCTGCACGGTGTCGGTGGCGGGGCCTATAGCTGGATGCCCCAGATCAACAGCTTTTCGATGAATTATCTGGCGGCCGCCTGGAACATGCCGGGTTACGGCAAGAGTCCGTTGTTCGGCGCCATGACGTTTCCCGCACTGGCAGACGCGCTGGAAGCGCTGCTCGACGATCGCGGCTGGGAAAAGGTGCATCTGGTCGGTCATTCGATGGGCGGCATGGTCGCCCAGGAATTCGCCGTCGACCGCCAGGATCGCCTGCTGTCGCTGACCCTGTCGGCGACCAGTCCGGCATTCGGCAAGCCGGATGGCGAGTTTCAGAAAAAGTTCGTCGACGCCAGGCTCGCACCGCTGGCCGACGGCGCGACGATGGCCGACCTTGCCACCGAGTTGGTCGAAACCATGATGTCGAAGGATGCCGACCCGCACGGGCGCCAGCTCGCGTTCGACTGTATGGCGGATGTCGCGGCCGATACCTACCGCGCGGCGGTGGAATGCATCGTGACGTTCGAACAGCGGGCAAACCTGCCGAATATCGGCGTTCCGACGCTCGTTCTGGCGGGAGAGACCGATACCAACGCACCGGCGCCGATGATGGAAAAGATGGCGGCCAAGATTCCAGGGGCCCGTTACGTGTGCCTGCGGGAACTCGGCCACCTTGCAAACCTCGAAGACCCGCAGGCATTCGATGCCGCGCTGAGCGATTTTCTGAACACCGTTTCCCGATAAGCCAGAAGGAGGCACCCATGGCCGCCGTATCGAAACAGCCCCGCAAATCTGCGTCCAAAAGGACCGTCCGGAAAAAGCCCAAGGCGTTCAAATGGCAGAAGATGGCCGGCAAGAACGACGAGATAGAACAGGTCATCAGAACCCTCGGGCAGGAGAAATTCGTCGGCCGGGCCCAGCGCTACGACGAAGAGGCGTCGTTCCCGTTCGAGAATTACGACGATATGCGCGATGCCGGAATCCTCGCGATGACGGTGCCGAAATCGCTCGGCGGTCTCGGGGTGGAATACGCGGATTACGCGCTGCTGGCGGCGGAAATGGGCCGCTGGTGCGGGGCCACCGCGCTGACGTTCAACATGCATGCCTGCACGCCGTTGTGGACCGGACATATAGCGGACGATCTCGACATGCCGGCCGCCGACCGGAAACAGCACAAGAAAAACCGCGAGCTGCATTTTTCGCGGATTGTCGAGAACGGCGCGATTTTCGCCCAGCCGTTTTCAGAAGGATCTGCGGCGGCCGCCGGCAAGGCGCCGTTCGGCACCATGGCCGCAAAGGTCGATGGCGGCTGGCTGCTGAACGGCAAGAAGATCTTCGCGTCGCTCTCCGGGGCGGCGACCTATTACGGGGTGCTGTGCACCGAGGACAAGCCGGACCGGTCGGTCCGCGACACGCTGTTCATGGCGGTGCCCGCGGACTCCGAAGGGCTGTCCATCGTCGGCCCGTGGGATCCTGTCGGCATGCGGGCGACGGTGTCGCGCACGCTCGTGATGGAGGATGTGTTTATTCCGGACGAGCAGATGCTGCTGCCGCGCGGTGTTTACTATCAGGCGGCGCGGCGCTGGCCGCATATGTTCCTGACCCTGTGCCCGACCTATATGGGGCTCGCCCAGGCAGCCTATGACTTCACGGTGGCCTACCTGCGCGGCGACATCGAGGGGATTCCCGTCAAACGGCGCATGTATCCGACAAAGCAGATCACGGTCGCCGACATGTGGATCAAGCTGCAGCAGACCTGGGCGTTGTTCAAGCAGGCAACCGGGGAGGCGCGCGTCGATCCGTCGAAGGAGGACCGCCTGCGGGCCTATGCCGCGCAATATGCGGTGATGGAGAATGCCAACGAAATGTGCCGCTTGGCCATTCGCACCTGCGGCGGCCAGTCGATGCTGAAATCGCTGCCGCTCGAACGCCTGTATCGGGATTCGCGCCTGGGATCGCTGATGCTGCCGTGGACGGCGGAATTGTGCCTGGACCGGCTCGGGCGCGAAACGCTGTATGAGCCGGGCGAGACGGACGACGATTGATGAACCTGTCGCACTGGATCGAGCGCTGGGCCGATTTCCAGCCCGACAAGACCGCGATCCGTTTCGAGGGCCGGGATATCACGTATGCCGCGTTCGACGCGCGGATCCGCCGGGTGGCCGGCCTGCTGCACCATGAACTCGATGTGGAGCATGGCGACAGGGTCGCGTTTCTCGGGCTGAATTCGCCCGACATGCTGGCCCTGATGTTCGCCTGCGCGCGGATCGGGGCGATCCTTGTGCCGTTGAACTGGCGCCTCGCGCCGCCCGAACATCTGTACATTCTGCAGAATGCCGGCGCGAAGGTCCTGTTCTGCGAAGACGAGTTCGCCGACGGAACCCGGTCTATCGAAGCAGACCTGGCCGATTGCCGCGTGGTGTCAATGACGGGCGATTTCGAAGACCTCGTCGTCAACGCGCCGGCCGACACGGTCGATCCCGCTGTCGGCCCCGATGATCCATTGCTGATCGTTTACACATCGGGGACAACGGGCCGGCCCAAGGGGGCCGTCCTGACCCAGAACGCGATGACGTTCAATGCGATCAACTCGATTGCGATGCACGACATGACCAGCGATGACGTCATATTCACCAACCTGCCGATGTTTCATGTCGGCGGCCTGAACATCCAGACGACCCCGGCGCTGCATGCCGGCGCGACCGTTATCATGCATCGCCGCTTCGATCCGGATGCGACGGTCGAAGTCATACGGGGAGAAAAGCCGACACTGATGATCCTGGTGCCGGCGCTGATGGCGGCGATACAGCAGCATGCGGCCTGGGCCGACCTGGATTTTTCGTCGCTGCGCGCCATCAATACCGGGTCGACGACGATCCCGATGTCGCTGGTCGACGCCTATCTGGATCGCGGCGTACCCATTATCCAGGTCTACGGATCGACGGAGACGGGGCCGATCGTCATTCATCAGCGCATTCCCGACGCCTGGACCACCAAAGGGTCGACCGGCCGGCCGGCACTGCATTGCGATGCCCGCATCGAGGATGCGTCGGGAAAAGTCCTCGGACCTGACGAGCGAGGCGAAATCGTGGTGCGCGGGCCGAATATCATGTCCGGCTACTGGAACGACCCTGATGCGACGGCAGAAGTGCTTCAAGACGGCTGGTTCCATACCGGCGATATCGGCCATATGGACGCGAACGGGCTGTTTTACGTCGATGACCGGGTCAAGGACGTGATTATTTCGGGATCGGAAAACATCTATCCCGCCGAACTCGAGATGGTGCTCGACCGGTGCGACGAAATTACCGAGTCCGCCGTCGTTGGGCGCGCCGATGACAAATGGGGCGAGGTCCCCGTCGCGATTGTCGTGCGGGCGAGGGACAGCAAACTCACGCGTGACGGGGTTCTCGGCCTGTTCGACGGCGAACTGGCCCGGTTCAAGCATCCGCGCGACGTGATCTTCGCCGACGCGCTTCCGCGAAACGTGATGGGCAAAGTGCTGAAATTCGAACTCAGGGACATGGTGAGTCACCGAGAGTCCGGCTAGATTGCGGGCATGACAAAACGCGCCCCCGGCAAGGGAGCGATCGGCGTTCTCCTGCTGATCGTTTTTTTCGACATGCTGGCATTCGGGATTATCATCCCGTTTACGCCATTCTGGGCCGAAAGGTACGGTGCCTCGCCGTTCGAGGTGACGCTGCTGTTCTCGACCTACTCGTTTTTTGCTTTTCTGTCGTCGTTTCCCTGGGGCGTCGTCAGCGACAAGTGGGGGCGCCGGCCCATCCTGTGCTTCAGCATGCTGGGGACGGCGATTTCCTTTGCCTGGGTCAGCCAGGCGGATGCGCTGTGGATGCTGTTTGCCGCCCGCGCCTTCGGCGGTCTGATGGGCGGGACCCTGCCCGTGGCGCAGGCCTATATCGCCGATGTGACATCGCGCGAGGACCGCGCCGGACGTATGGGCATGATGGGGGCTGCCATCGGTGCGGGGTTCGTGCTGGGCCCGGGGATCGGCTGGGCGCTGACCCGGCTCGGTACTGGCGAGGCGGACTTCCGCACCGCTTTCATGATCGCCGCCGGGGTCGGCGCGCTGGGGTTTGTAGCGGCGCTTCTGTTGCTCCGGGAACCGCCGACCCGTGCAGCGACCGACGACCAGCGCAGCCTGCCCGCGCGGATGAAGGCATTTTCGGTGGCGGGAGCGACACCCGGGGTGCTGTATCCGCTCGTCATCCTGACATTCCTGGCATTCTGCATGGCGGGACTTGAGGCGACGTTTGCGCTCTGGACCGAGCGCCAGCTTCACTGGGGTGTGCGTGAGGTCAGTATTTTCTTTCTCTTTATCGGCGGCATCATGGTGCTGGTGCAGGGCGGTCTGGTGCGGCCGCTGGCAAAGAGACTGGGCGAGGCGAAGCTGGTGGTCATCGGCACGCTGCTGATGTCCATCGGATATGCGACGGTGCTGTTCGTCTATGCGCCGCCGCTGGCCTTCGTCGGCGGCACCCTGATCGCCGTCGGTTTCGGCCTCGCCAATCCGTCGCTGACGGCGCTGATCTCAAAGAATGCGCCGGACGAACATCAGGGCGCGGCAATGGGGGCTTCCCAGTCGGTGCAGTCGCTGTGCCGTATACTGGGACCGATTTCCGCCGGTGCCGCCTTCGGCGCGTTCGGCCGCGATGCGCCTTATCTGGCCGGTGCGATTATCCTGTTCGTCGGGTTCCTCATCGCCATCCGGGCGTTGCGCGTATCCGGGAACCGTCAGCTACCCGGGTAGACGGCCTTTGACGGAATCTGCGTCCAGGCGATCGGTGCGCCGGCCCGGGCGATTCTTTCCGCCCGGGGGAGTGCCTCATCCCATAAAGCCGCGATAAAGCGCATCCCGTTGATATCGTCGGCATCGGTCGAACAAAGCCAGGAAACCGGCGCACGCATCGCCTCCGGCTGAACCAGCGCGTCCCGCGCAAAGCCCGTCGCTTCGGGGATCATCCGGGTATCCGCCGGGCCGCCTGGAATGAGCACATTGGCAGTGACGCCCGTCTTCTCCAGGTCTTCCGACATGATCCGCGAATTCGCTTCGAGGGCCGCCTTGGACGGGCCGTATGCGCCCGAGCCGCTGAGATACATCGTATCGAGGCTGGTGGTCACATTAATAATGCGGCCCCATCCGCGATCGATCAGAAGCGGTGCCGCCAGGCTGCTCATCAACTGGGCGCCGTAGGCATTCACGGTCAGGACCCGGTGCCAGAGTTCCGGGTCGATCTCCCAGAACCTGGGCTTGTCCGCGAAAAAGTTGTCCGAGAAGACCTGCGGCCCGAGCGCCGCATCGTTTATCAGAATGTCGAGACCGCCGAATGCCTCGACGGTGGCGTCGATTGCGGCTTGTGCACGCGCCTGCTCGGTAACGTCTGCGGCGACGCCGAAGGCGCATCCCTGGCCGCCGCTCGCTTCCACGGCCGCCACGGCGGCGGCGAGCACG
This sequence comes from uncultured Rhodospirillaceae bacterium, assembly GCA_963977005.1. GTDB lineage: Bacteria > Pseudomonadota > Alphaproteobacteria > MPNO01 > UBA830 > CAXBCP01. The sequence goes on along the minus strand of CAXBMQ010000010.1, from coordinate 96,075 downwards.
TCTTCATCCAGGTCGACCAGGGCAATGCGTGCGCCCTGTGCCGCGAGTCCTTCCGCCATTGATTTTCCGAGGCCGCGACCGGCCCCGGTGATCAGGGCAGTCCGTCCTTCAAGCGGCCGGTCGGTCATGGTGCAGTCTCCCTGTCAGTGCGCAAAGCCGTCAGCGTGTAATGGAACCGGGCAGGATCGCCTGTTTACCCAGTTGCGGCCAGGCACAGGGGGCGGAGGCCTTGTCGAGCCCCTTGTCCCAGTGAGCGGCGATAAAACGCTTGCCGCTATGGCCGTCGGAGTCGTCGGACGCGAGCCATACAGCCGGCGCCTGCATGGCCTCGGGCTGTATCAGCGCATCGCGCGGTATTCCCGTGGCATCGGGGATCATGCGGGTATTGGCCGGACCGCCTGGGATCAGCACGTTGGCGGTCACCCCGGTACCTTCCAGGTCCTTTGCCATAATCGCCGTGTGTGCCTCAAGAGCGGCCTTTGACGGCCCGTAGGCGCCCATGCCGGGAACGTACATCGCATCCAGGGCGGTGGTGATATTGACGATGCGCCCCCATCCGTTTTTCAGCATGTGGGGCACGGCTGCGGCAGCCACGAGCTGCGGTCCGGCCGCATTGATGTCCATCATCCGCACGAAGATATAGGGGTTCAGTTCCCAGAACCGGGGCGGTGCGCCATAGGGGTCTTCGGTGACGGCCTGCGGTCCGAGGGCGGCATTGTTGAAGACGACATCGAGCCGTCCGAAATTTTCCGCGGCATAGTGTACGGCTGTCGCCGCGCTGTCCGGGTCGCAGACATCGGCTCCCAGCGGGATGACGGAATTCGCGCCGCCGATATCCTGAATTTCCTGCGCGACCTGCTGAAGCTCCTCGCCGTCGAGATCGACGAGGGCCAGCCGGGCGCCGTTTTCAGCAAATGCGAGCGCCATAGCCCGGCCCAGACCGCGCCCGGCGCCGGTGACCATGATGACTTTTCCGGAAAGTTTTCCGTCAGCCATTTTCATTCCCCGTATTGCTGCTGCCACGGGGGTCGTTATCCGGGCGGATTGCCTTGCCGCCGAGCTGAGGCCAGGCGATCGGATCGCCGCAGTTCTCCAGGTTTTCTTCACCGCCGATTGCGGTGTCCCACAGGGCCGCGCGGAAACGGCGGTTGTTCACGTTTCCTCCCTCGTCGGAGACAAGTTGGAGCAGGGGCGGCACCATCACATCCGGCTGGATCAGCTTGTCGCGGTTCTCGTACACGCCGGTCGCCGAGATCATTCGCGTATCTGCCGGACCGCCCGGGATCAGCACGTTGCAGGTGACGCCGGTTCCCGCGACGCCCCCCGCAATCATCGTCGCCAGGGCCTCGGCGCCTGCCTTGGAAGGCCCGTACGCGCCGTTTGTGTAGTTGGTCATGGTATCGAGGCTGGTGGTGACATTGACGATGCGGCCCCAGTCCTGCGCCAGCAGGTGCGGCATCACTGCCTGCGTCATGACGAAATGGCCGGTCGTGTTGACGTCGAGATACAGCCGCCAGTCGGCGAGATCGATTTCCCAGATCATCTTGGCGTTGGAGCGGTCTGTGTCGCGGAAGCGCTCGGGGCCAAGCCCTGCATTGTTGACCAGGATATGTAGCCCGCCGAAAGCGGCGAGTGTCTCTTCGACAATCCTTTTCGCATCGTCCGGACTGGACACGTCGCCCGGCGCAGCGATGCAGTTCTCGCCGATGTCGGCCGCCGCCTGATCGAGCACGTCCCGGTCGAGTTCCACCAGTGCGACGTTCGCGCCGGCATCGACCAGGCCCTGGGCCATTGCCTTGCCCAGACCGCGTCCCGCGCCCGTGACGATGGCTGTTTTGCCGGTCAGTAAGCCCATGCGATCAGTCCTTGTCGTTTTCGAAATCGACGACCAGCGGTGTCAGCTTCTCGCGATAATAGTCCGGCATCGGCGCGGAGCTTCGCGTCTCCGGATCGAAGAAGACCTCTATGGTGTCCTGGGTCGCGCACAGCACGTTCGTATCTGCATTGTACAGCCGCAGGTGGTGACGGATCGATTTGCCGCCGACATGGCTGAACCCGCCGCGGATAACGAGCAGGTCGCCGGCTTTCATTTCGTGGACATAGTTGATCTTGATCTGCCCGACGACGAGGCTCACGCCGCTGTCATGCATTTCCTTCTGGCTGACGCCGGCGACGGTCCACAAATGAAAACCCGCATCGTCGAAATGATGGGCGTACCAGCGCACGTTCATATGGCCGATATGGTCGCAGTGCCACGGAAACACGACGGCGCGATATAACTCGAAGACATTATCCACGGAGAGTTCTCCTTCGTTGAATCAGGTATCCAGAACGGATGCGTGGAACAGGCGTTCCGGCTCGTACGCCGCGCCGATCAGTCCCTGATCCGCGCTGTAATCGATAAACTTCGCGATATTATCCCGGTTTACCGCGAACCCGGAGGGCCAGATATCGGCCCCGAACATCTCGTTCTGATGTTCCATCGCATTCCGGGCAAAGGCGATTTCCGAATAACCCGGGTCTTCATAGTAATCGGCGGCGAGGCGCTTCGCCGTGTCCCACATGTCGATCACCGCGCACGGCAGTTCCGGATTGCCTGCGACGACTTCGTTTCGGAAGGCCATGATGTGCATGATCGGGAAATAGCCAAGCTGGTCGTAGTATCGCTTCGCCTCGGCCATCGGGTCGGGGAACAGGCGGCGGATCGTATCGCCGGCCTCCAGCACTTCGCGTGGCGGGTGGGGAAAGATCATCGCGTCGACCTCGCCGGAGAGCAGCAGGTCCGCGCCGCGGCGACCGTCGGTCAGCCAGTCGATCCGGGCGCCGTCCGGCGGCGTCCAGGCCAGCGCTTCCTCGGCTTCCATGATCCAGTGGATGTCTTCCCACGGCACGCCGTAGAAGAACTTGAGATCGCCTTTGACGAGCACCGACATCGTTGTCTGGAAGGCCCGCAGCGCGACCTTCCGCCCGGCAAGGTCCGCCGGCGTCTGAATGCCGGAATCGGCGCGCACGTAGATATGGTTCTGGCTGAACAGGCGGCGCGGGAACACGGGGGTGGCGGTGAGGTCCGCGCCGCGGTCGACCGCCATGATGTAGGATGAAAACGACAATTCGCAGATATCGAATTCGTTGTTCCGCAGCATGCGCTCATGCCTGTCGCGCCCGTCCCGGTGGGTATGGTCTATGCCCACTTCAAGCGGCGTAATCTCGATACCGTCCGGCGGCATAACGGCGCCGGTGAAAAACGGTACGTGCCGGTCGTAGCGTTCGAGCGCCATCGTGTAGGTTGTCACGTCGTCCCTCCCTTTTTATTGCGCCCAGTATAGCAGGGGCGGGACGGGGTCTGTCAGCCCCGCCAGCCCAGCCGGTTGTGGGCGAATTCGGGATAGGTTTCGGAAATCTCCTCGGCGATCCGTGAATGGATCAGGGCGACCCGGTCCGGTTCGGGCGGGGCGACGGGGCCGATATCGTCCGGGCAGTCGAAGTCGAAGCCGGTATTGTCGCGCACTTCTTCGAGCGTCGCCCCCGGCAGCAGGCCGTCCAGCCGGAACCGGTGACGGTCGCGGTCATACATAAAAATGCACAGGCTGGTGATCAGCGCGTAGGGCCCGCCGGGGCGATGGACGCCGGGGGGGCTCCATCCCGGCGCGCTGATGAAGTCCACCTTGTCGACAAACACCCGGCGCGAATGTTCCTCGCGGAACAGGATGACCCGGGGTACCGAAAAATACAGATAGGCCGACCCGAAGCTGCCGGGAAACCGGGTGTCGGGTTCGGGGTAGGGGCCGGTGCTGACCAGGTTGATGTTGCCTTCGCCGTCGATCTGCCCGCCGCCCAGGAAAAACGCATCAACGCGGCCCTGACCGGCGCGGTCGAAAAGTTCGGGACCGCCGTCGTTGAACGGATTGTGGATATTGCTGCCGAGGATACTCGCCCGCGCGGCGCCGCCGGTCAGGGCCTGTACCAGCAGTGCGGCGCTGCCGGGTATCGGCGACGCGGTGCCGACGGCGATATTCTTGCAGCCGTCCAGCATCCGGGCGATGGCGCAGATCAGCAGTTCTTCGCGGGTATAATCCATCCGGTGCGTCAGGCGGCCGCCTGCGTGCCATAGACATGCTGTTTCAGGTAGTCGGCAAAGCCGTCCGGCGATTTTGCGGCCTTCACATAGTCCTGCAGATGTGCGCCGTCCCGCCCGTAACAGTTGGCGAGCGAAAGCGGCCAGGCGCCGCGTTCGGCATGGGCGACGGCATCCACGTAAACCGGTGGAATGGTGCCGGCCAGCATGCGGTCGTCTTCCATCAGGTTGCCGTCCCAGATTTCCTCGACGGTCACCAAGGCGCTCGCCGAGGCATGGGCGAGCAGCACGCATTCCCGTTTCGGGCCGACCCAGACATTGCCGTAGCGGTCTCCGTACCGGGCGTGGAACAGGGCGACATCCGGGCGCACCGCGGGCAGGAGGACAACGGGGTCGCCGCCGCCTTCCGCAAAGGGGTTGTCGATGACCTTCCAGTCGGCGCGGTGGGCCAACACGTCAGACCCGAGTATGCCGCGCAACGGCTGGAACGGCGCGCCTTTTTCGGATGCCTGCAGTTCGGCATAGAGGGCCGGGCAGGTCGCATCCCGGATCACGATAGTGCCGTCCTGGACGGCGCGGCGGAAACACGGCGCGTAGCCGAATTCCCCCATGGAAACGCCGCTGGTCTCGATCTCCGCGATACACCCGGCGCCGATGAGAATATCCGCCTGCATCGAACTGACGGGCACGGTCAGCAGCCGCAGGTCGCGCGCGCCGCGCCGGATAAGTGCCCGCGTGACCTCCATCGCGACGCCGCCGTCTTCCTTCGGGACGCCAATCAGCGCCCCGTCCGGGATACGGCTGGCGATTTCTTCGACGGAGATATAGCCTTCGGGAACGTCCATGGCGCATATTGTGCGACGATCTATGAAAACAGGCAAATAGAATGAACAGGGATGACCTTTTCGGCACATGGGACCTCCAGCGGTTCTGGTTTACCGACGATGACGGCGTCGAAATGGACCCGTTGGGCGAAACGCCCGTCGGCAACCTGATTCTCGGGGCGGACGGCAACTACGCCTTCACGATGATGCGCACCGGACGCAGTGCCTATGCCAGCGGCGACCTGCTGGGCGGGACGGCGGATGAAAAAGGCGAAGCCGCGGACGGCTACGTCTCCTTCGGCGGGACGTGGACGTTCGACGGCAGCGCCATCACGTTTGGGATCACCTACAGCCTGTTTCCCAACTGGGTCGGCGGCGAACAGGTGCGGCTGACATCGATGGTCGGCGATGAATTGCAGCTTCGGACGACCGGTCCCATTCTGCTGGCCGGCAAGATGCATCGCGGCGCGGCGCGCTGGCGGAAACTCTAGATCTCAACGCAGGGAGTATAACCGGTGAAAGCTTGGCGTATCGAAAACGACGACGGCATCGATGCCCTCAACCTGACCGATGTCGAGATCGGCGATCCCGGACCGGGCGAGGTGCGGGTGAAGATGATGACGTCTTCGATCAACCGGCGGGACATGAACACCGTCCTTGCGCCCGGCGCGCGCAACACGCCGCTGCCGCGAATCCCGAATTCCGACGGGGCAGGCGAAGTCCTGGCAGTTGGGGCGAACGTTACCGAATTCAAACCGGGCGACCGCGTCGCAAGCTGCTTTTTCAAGCGCTGGGAAGCGGGCCGGATATCCGCCGCGGTGATGGCAAGCGCGCTTGGCGGTGCGGAAGAGGGAATGCTGTCGGCGGAAACCGTTCTGCCCGGGGGCGCGCTGGTGCATGTGCCCGATCACCTGACCTGGGACGAAGCCGGCACGCTCACCTGCGCGGGTGTAACGGCCTGGCATGGGCTTGTTGCGCGCGGCGGCCTCAAGGCTGGCGAGACGGTCCTGCTGCTGGGCACCGGGGGTGTGTCGATTTTCGGTCTGCAATTCGCGAAGATGATGGGCGCGCGGACGATCATCACGTCCAAGAGTAGCGAGAAACTGGAACGTGCCCGCGACCTCGGGGCAGACGAGACGATCAACTATGCCGAGACGCCGGACTGGGACGAGGCCGTGATGGACCTGACAGGTGGCGTCGGGGTCGATCATGTCGTCGAGGTTGGCGGGGCGGGAACGTTGCAGAAATCCGTCGGAGCGCTAGCCTTTGGCGGGCATATCGCGCTGATCGGGGTACTCACGCAGGGCGAGCTCAATCCGTACCCGCTGCTTGGGAAATCGGGCCGGATCAGCGGTATCTATGTCGGCAGTCGCGAGATGTTCCGGAATATGAACGCGGCGATTGCTGCCAATGAAATGAGACCGGTTATCGACCGAACGTTCGACTTCGAGGATGCGCGCGGGGCCTATCACTGCATGCAGAGCGACAGCCATTTCGGCAAGATCGTCATACGCACCGGGGCGTGATAGAAGAACGAAAACCCAGGGAGAGAAGAAATGGTCAAGCTTGCCGACAGCGATATCAAGACCCGCGAAGTGCTGGACTGGAAGGGGTTGCACGTCTTCCATTTTCCATTTTCATCCTGTTCGCAGAAATTGCGGATTTTTCTCGCCCTGAAGGGTGTCGCGTGGGAATCGCATCTGATCGACCTGATGGGCAACGAGAACCTTCAGGAATACTTCCTCGGGATCAATCCGCGCGGGCTTCTGCCGGTCCTGGTTCATGACGGGGACGTCCATATCGAGAGCAACGATATCCTGACCTATCTGGAAAGCGTGTATCCCGAACCGCGCCTGATTCCGGAAGGATCGGAGACCGAAGTCGCCGAACTGCTGAAACACGAGGACGACCTGCATCTCGACCTGCGGGCGCTGAGTTTCCGTTTTGTCTTCAATCCGCCGCATGCGCCGAAATCCGCGGAAGACCTCAAGGTCTATGCCAGTACGGGGTCGGGCACGGTGAACGGGGCGAAAGACGGCCGCGTCGGCGTCGAGATCGGCTTCTGGGAAACGATCGCTTCCGAAGGGATTACCGACGAGGTCGCGCAGGCTGCTGCGGCAAAGTTCCGCAAAGTGTTCGGCGACCTCGACGACCGCCTTGCCGACCGGGAGTACCTGCTCGGCGATAGCCTGAGCGTGCTCGATATCGCCTGGTTCATTTATGCCAACCGGCTGTCACTGGCCGGATATCCGGTCGCCAGACTGCACCCCAACATGGGCGAGTGGTATGCGCGGCTGGAAAGCATGCCGGAAATAAAAAAGGAAATCACGCTGCCGCCGCCGGTAAAGGAAAAGTTCGACGCGACCCGCGCTGAACATGTTGCCGCGGGCGTTCACCTGGAAGCTGTGGCCGGCTTGTAGGCGTCGCCGGAAATCCAGCGGTTCGGATCCGCGTTCGGGAAGATTAGCGGACCGTCTGTCGGTTCAGGTCCACGATTTTGTCGGCAACGACTTCCAGCATCCGCCAGGCGTAGTCCGGTTCCTGCGCTGCGCGTCCGTCATCCGTGAAGGGATCGAGCAGGACATCGCTACAGCCCAGTTCCTCGAGCCCGGCAAGATCGCGGTGGATCTGGTCCAGCGACCCTTCGCCGGCGACCCGGGAGTCGTCCGGCAGATCTGTGTCGGTGATGCGGAGCAGGATACGCGGACAGACGGCGGGCACCGGTTTTTCTTCTGCAGCCGCGATGTTGCGCAACTTTGGAATGCCCGTATTCCGCAGGCTGCCCACGGTTGCGCGGAACGGGTGCCAGGCTTCGCCGAACCGCACCGCGCGGCGCAGGGCGGCGTCACTGCCGCCGCCGACCCATATCGGCGGGTGGGGAGACTGGACAGGCATCGGTCGCGAATCCACGTCCGTGAAGCGGATGAACTCGCCCGCGAAAGAGGATATCCCGGCTGTCCACATCTGACGGATTGCCGCAAGGTATTCGTTGGCGATGGCGCCGCGTTTTTCGAACGGGACGTTCAGGGCCGCGTATTCCTGCTTCGCCCAGCCAACCCCGACACCCAGGATGCAGCGTCCCCCGCTCAACTGGTCGATATTGGCAAAGGCGCGGGCGATTTCCAGCGGGCTGCGATAGGGCAGAATGATCACCGATGCGCCGATCGAGATATTCGTGGTAACGCCCGCAAGCCAGCCGAGGGTCGTCAGCGGTTCGTAGAACGGTGCGGGAAACCGGCTGGCGACATCCGGCGTGACCGTAACGTGGTCGGATGTCATCAGGTGATGGTAACCGAGCGCTTCGACAAGTTCGGCCCAGCGCAGCAGCGTGTCGGGCGTTGCCGCCGACCCGAAATTGACCAGATTTACCCCGACCTTCATCGAAACCTCCTGTTCAGCCGCGTCAGTGTACAGCATCCCCGGCGCGGGTTCGCTATACTCGCGCCGAACCGGGGGAGAGAAAGATGAATCGGGACGAACTTGTGGCGCTGGTCGAACGCTATTTCGGTGCGGTCGATGGGGAAGATTTCGAGACGCTGCGCGCGGTTCTGACCGAAGACTGCGTCTTCACGGTCGAAACCCACGGTGTCGAACTGCACGGTATCGAAGCGATCGACGGCATGTTCGGGAAGCTCTGGGCCGACCATGCGTCGGTTCAGCACAGGGATTTCACCCACGTGCCCGATGTCGAGGGCGCGCGCATCGCCAGCCGGTTCACGGTCGTGAACACCGAGCATGACGGCAGCCTGACCTGTAAATCCAACTGCAATTTTTTCGAGGTCCGCGGCGGCCGGTTCAGCCGGGTCGCCGTCTATATGGCGGGCGCCAACACGCTGGAGGAAAACTAGTTCGTCGACTTGATGTCCTGCTCGGCCGCTTCGTAGGCTTCAAGCGCCGCCGCCCGGTCTTCGGTGACCTTGGACAGAACCCGTTTCAGCACGTCGTCCTCGGTTTCACCCGCCTTGCGGGCAAGGGACCGGATCAGTGCCAATACATCGTCGGATACATCGATTTTGGGCATCGTTTCTCCTTTCGAGCCGAGTCGAGGCGTGCCGGGCGCTGAAGAGGTCCCCGGCTAGCGCAGCGGGTCGCCTGGGCGGGCCAGGCGGAGGCCTTTGCCTCCCACGCGACCGCCTTTTTTCAATATGTCGCGCAACGCGGCCGGATCGTTCGTCATGATGCCGTCGACCCCGCTTCGAAGGTACTTCGTCATCGAGGACCGCTTATCGATTGTCCAGGCGTAAACGAAGGCGAGGTTGCCTGCGCTTCGTGCTCTTACACCGTTGCGAACCTGGTCATAGTAACTGCCGGGCGCGATTGCCGCGATGCCGGTTCCATATGTCCGCTGCGCCCTGGGCGCCCGACTGATCGCGCTCATTGCGTCCGAAAAATTCTTCCCCTCGCCGTCGATGGTGAAGAACAACCTGTTCTTGAATTCGGATCTCCCGGCGGCGCTTGACGCAGCGCCTATGTATTCGCGGTGTTCCTTGTAGGGAGCGCCGACGATAACGTTTCCGCGGTATCCCATTTTGAACAGTTCATTCTCGAGAAGGGGAATGATTTTACGTCCGATTGCCAATTGGGTGCCCACCCCCATGTCTTTGTCGAGCTTGCTGTCGATAATAACGAGGGCGATTTTCGAGCTGTGTTTGGCGATTGCGCGAAGGAGCGCCGCTGCGCCCGTCTTGCCGTTGCAGCCTTTCTGGACCTTGCAGATTCCGTATTTTGCCGCCGTGCAATCGCAGGGGGAGCCGTGATGAAACTCGGTTGCGTTACCGAGATTGTCGAACTTCAGGTCTGCTTCCACGGCATTCGCGCCCTGTTTGACCGACCAGTTCAGGCCCCCGATCGTATTTGTCATATGGGCAATATTGTATAGCCGCGGGCGACTGCTGGCCGGTCGATATCTTTTGAGCGTTTGTTTGCAATCGCTGGATTTCGGCATGTCATAGAGGACGGCGCCGTTTTTCTTCAGCCGGATGGAGAGCGTCCGTCCCTTGTCTTTCTTGGTCAGGCTGCATTGTTTCCAGTCGGATTTGCGCTTTGGGGACACCGAATTGCTGCCGGACCACCGTGGCGACACGCCGGTGCCGTCCGAAAAATAGGCGTAGACGTGCCAGAAATTCTGACCGGTGGTTCCAAAGCCGTAATTGTAGCGCGCCTGTATGGCGCCGGTGGCCTTCCCGTTGGCAATCTTGCCCCAGCATTTTCGCTTCTTCCAGTCGACGCCCTTGTTCGGTGCGAATTTGGCGGCGTAACGGCCCTGGATGCAAACCCTGGTAATTGTCTTTCCCGTTTCGTTGACAACGCGCACCTTCGCTTCCACCGGCGCTTTTGCCACGGCGGCGAAGGACGAGATCATGGTGAGAGAGAGCGCCCCGATCAGGACGCCTGCGATCTTGCGACGGACAGAAAACATTACAAACCTTTCAAACTACGAACTTACGCACCAGGGAGACGATATTCTGACGAGACCCGGGGTTGGGGGCAAGCCCGACCTCAGTTCACATGCTCCGCTGGCAGTGCTTCCCGGCCAAGGATCATGTCGGATGCCTTTTCCGCCATCATCAGGATTGTCGAATTGATATGCGCCGATGTCAGGTCGGGCAGGGCGGAGCCGTCCACCACCCGCAGTTTTTCGATCCCGCGGACCTTCATGTCCGGGTCGAGGACGCAGTCGGGGCCGGTGCCCATCGGGCAGGTGCAGGCGGGGTGTTCGATCGTCCCCAGCGTGTTGCGGATATATTCGTCGATCTGGTCGTTGGTCTTTATGTCGGCGCCAGGCGTCAGCTCAACGCCGCGATAGGGTTCGAGCGCCTTTTCGTTGGCGCATTCACGGGCGAGCTTGAAGCCTTCGCGCAGCAGGACCAGATCGTCGTTGTTCGACAGGAAGCGGAAATCCAGCACCAGCGGGTCGCGGGGGTCGGTCGAGCGCAGCCGCGCTTCGCCCCGGCTTTTGGGGTGGACGATGCCGGCGCGGATGGCGAACCCGTCCTCGTATTTTTTCCTGATGCCGGGAAACCACGGGTTGGCATCAACCGGCGCGCCGCGGAACAGGAACTCCAGATCGGCGACTTCCTGATCCGGGGTGCTTTTCAGAAACGCATGCATGCCGCCCGGAACCACCGATGCCGGCCCGGTCCCGAACAGGTAGGCGCGGACCATGCTGACCGCGAGCCGGTCCAAGCGAAGCTCGTCGCGAAACCGGCTGGGGTTTGTCGGCCGTGTCCAGAAGTTGGACGCCACAAGATGGTCCTGCAGGTTCTTGCCGACCGGCAGGTCCGACAGACAGTCGATGCCGAACTCCCTGAGATGCGCGGCGGGGCCGACCCCGGACAGCATCAGCAATTGCGGCGTGTTGAAGACACCGCCCGACAGGATCACTTCCCGGTCGGCCATGGCGGTTACGGATTTGCCGCGGCGGAAGTATTCGATGCCCGTCGCCGTTGTGCCGTTCATCAGGATTCGCGACGCATGGGCGCGGGTGTGAACGGTAAGATTGGGCCGACCGCGCGCCGGTTTGAGAAACGCGTTGGCTGCCGACGACCGGCGGCCGTTGCGGATCGTGTACTGCCCCTTGCTGAAACCGACGGGCTGCGGGCCGTTATAGTCGTCGGTGACCGGCAGGCCCTTGGCGTGGGCGGCCTCGATCCAGGCCTCGAAAATGGGGTCCATGCTTTTCGCATGCTGGGTGCCGACGGGGCCATCGCCGCCGCGCCAGGCGCTGGCGCCTTTTTCCCAGGTCTCGCAGCGTTTGAAATAGGGCAGCACCTCGGCATGGGACCAGCCGGTGGCCCCGTTGCGCGCCCACCGGTCGTAATCGCCCGGATGGCCGCGCGTGTAGGCCATGATATTGACCGAGGACGATCCGCCGAGAACCTTCCCGCGCTTGATGTGAAGCCGGCGGCCATTCAACGCTTCGTTCGGTTCGCTCATGTAGCCCCAGTCATGGAGCTTGTGTTCGTGAATCTTGCCGACGCCAATGGGAATATGGATCAGCGGGTCCCAGTCGCGGCCGCCCGCTTCGAGCAGGAGAACCGACACGGCAGGATCTTCGGTGAGGCGGGCGGCGAGCGTGCAGCCTGCCGATCCCGCCCCGACGATGATGTAGTCATACCCTTTAGCGGCCATTTTCGTCTCTTGTTGTTATTGGGCCGGCGGCATTACGACCGTTTCTCGGCCCCGACCTGTTTCATAAGCTGTTCAAGCGCTTCGTACGGCTGTGCCCCGACGACGCCGTAACCGCCCGCGACATATGTCGGCACACCCGTTACGCCGTATTGCTGGGATTTCTGCCAGTCGGCATCGACCGCCTGCTGGAACGTGCGGTTCTCGAGCACGTCCCGGGCATCTTCCACCGACAGGCCGACGGAACCGACAACCTCCAGCAGCACGTCGACATCGCCGATGTTTTTTGAATCGACGAAATACGCACGATAGAGCGCATCGTGCAGCTTTTCACCGTCGTCCAGCGTATCGGCCCACTTGCCGAGTTCCTGCGCCAGCCGGCTGTTATACGTGTGGGTGCGCCGGCCGTAGGGCAGGCCTTCGGCGTCCATCCGTTCTTTCATGTCGCTGTACATCTTGTCGGGATCGAGCCCCCGCTGGGCATAGAACCCGGCCATCTCGGTACCTTCGGCAGGCGTGTCCGGGTGCAGCGGGAAGTGAACGAATTTGACGTCGACGTTATAGTTTTCCTGCAGTTTTTTAATGCGCACGGCACTAAGATAACACCAGGGTCAGACGTAGTCGGTGAAGATCTCCACCGTGGTCGGTTCAGCCATTTCGGCCTCCATCGTTTGTGTGTGGGCACAATGCCACGAGCCGTGCCGGACCGCCAGTGGGCTAGGCGTTTGCGGGTTCGCTTTTTGCATCGCCGATGTCGTTGCCCTGTTCGTATTTCAGGTCGCGATACTTGCCCGAAACGACCGGGTCGTATTTCGGCGGGTTGCCGGGCCCGGTGCAGGTCGGAATGCATTCGATCAGCGCGTCGTAATTCGGCTGGGTAAAGAACCCGACGGACAGCCGGCCGCGGGTTGGCCTGGAGTTCTCGGGCGGGTTTACAACCCTGTGCATGTTCGACAGCCATGTATCGTTCGTCCAGCGCATCAGCAGGTCGCCGATATTGATGACGAAAAATTCCGGGCGCGTCTCGACGTCGATCCAGTCGCCCTTGCGGGTGCGGACCTGCAGACCGCCGGCCTCGTCCTCTCCCATCAGGATCGTCAGGAAGCCGTAATCGGTGTGTTCGCCGGCGCGGATCTGTCCGGGCGGCGGGCCGTCCGCCAGCAGCGGATAGTAGTTCAGCCGGATCGCCGTCACATGTTTGTCGAGCTTGTCTGCGAACCAGTTTTCCGGAAGGTCCAGCGCCATGGCGGCAATCCGCCCGAGGTCGTGGATCAGGCGTTCCATTTCGGCGTAATAGGCGAGCGAGGCTTTACGGAAAGCCGCGGGTTCGTCCGGCCAGATATTCGGGATGAAATACTGGCTGCCTTCCGGGCCGGTGAAGTATGGATCGTCGGGCCAGTCCTGCGGGCCGTAATGATAAAATTCCTTGAGATCGGGCGTTGCGTCGGGGCGAACGGTTCGCCCGAGCGATTCACCTTCCATCACCCGCAGGCCACGGGGCGTGTCCGGCACCGGGTGAACGGTCTCGCGTTTGACGGCTTCGGGTTGTTCGAAAAAGCTGTGCGACGCTTCGCGCAGGTCCTCGACAAGATGCCGGTCGACGCCATGGCCGGAAATCGCGAAGAAGCCTATGTCGGTACACGCCCGGGCAACTTCCTCTGCGACGGCTTTTTTGCCGTCCGGGTCGCCGGACAGGAAAGGTGAAATGTCGATGATCGGGACGGTGTCTAAAGACATGATCGGAGTCTCCGGGGTCGGCGCCATCGGAAACAGTCTATCACCCGGCGGGGGACAGGACCAGAAGCCGGATAACCCCGGCGCCCCGGGTCAGTTGCCGATCGATTTCCGGCCCAGCGTTACCCGCACGCCTTCCAGGGGCGGCGTCTCGGTTTCCTTGCCGAAGAGCTTCGCGATTTTTGCGAAGAGGGCGCGGATCGCCCGCCAGAGTTTCGGCAGCAGCCAGATCGCCAGCAGGATGAAAACCACCAGCATGCCGATGAACACGGCCGGATGGGCCAGCGCCAGCCAGAGACCGCCGACGACGGCGACGTCCTCCGATACCGATGCCGTCCAGTTTGAAAACGGCTCGGGCGACGTATTTATCAGCAGACGGCTGCCCGCCTTGATCGTGTGCGTGGCGGCCGTCAGCACGCCGCCGCCCGCACCGGCGGCCAGCATTTCGGCCGTGCTGGCATCCGCGAAAACGGTCGCAGCGAGAACGGCGCCTGCCGGCACCCGGATAAAGGAATGGATCGTATCCCAGGCCGAATCCACGCCGGGGATCTTGTCGGCGAAAAATTCCACGACATACATGGCGCCCGCTGCCGCAATAACCCACGGATTTTCGAGAACCTCGAGACCGGGCGGCAGGTCCATCGACCCGGTCGCCCCCATGATGCCGAGCATCGCACAGGTCGCATACAGGTTCAGGCCACTGGCCCAAGCGGCGCCCATCGACAGGGCGATCAATGCGGTAACATCCATCCTACTACTCTCACTCCTACCTATTGGACTTCACCCTGTAATATGGGCATTTTGAGGCAAATCCCAGCAAAGAAGTTGAATCGTTGACAGAACCCGTTGAAAATAAAAGACATTTTACCGTGCTTGGCGCAGGCGTGGTGGGCCTTTGCTGCGCGGTTTCGCTTCAAAAGGACGGTCATCGGGTCACGCTGGTCGACCGGATGGACCCGGGGACCGGCACCTCCTTCGGCAATGCGGGGCTCATCCAGATCGATGCGGTCGTCCCCATCGCGACGCCCGGTATCCTGGGGAAGGTGCCGCGCATGCTGCTCGACCCGACGGGGCCGCTGGTCGTGCGCTGGCGCTATCTTCATCGCATCGCCCCTTGGCTGGCAAAGTTCATCCTGGCCGCCCGGCCGGACAGCGTGGAGCGGATATCGATGGCGCTCGCGTCGTTGCTCGACCGGTCGAATGACGCCTGGCTCGACCTGGTAAAGGCGGCCGGTGCGCAGGATGTCTGGCGCCAGTCGGGGGAGCTGCACGTCTACCGGAAAAAGGAAGCCTGGGACGCCGCGCAGGCGACGCACGACCTGCGACGTCGCCGGGGATCGCTGCTCGAAGACCTGACGGTCGAGGAAATGCGCCAGCTTGAGCCGGCGCTGTCGCCGGACCTCCATGCCGGGGTGTTTACGCCCAACGCCAACTCGATCACCCATCCGCTGCACCTGTCGGAAAAACTGTTCGAGCTGTTTCGGCGCAATGGCGGGACGTTTGTCAAAGACAATATCGTGCGGATCGAAAACGGGACCGATGGCGAACCGGCGCACCTGGTCGGCGACGGTGGGCGACAGGAAGTGGACGGCCTGGTGATCGCTGCCGGCGCGTTCTCGAAGCCGTTTGCGAAATCGACCGGTGCCGCGGTCCCGCTGGATACCGAGCGCGGCTACCATCTCTGGCTGCCCGACCCCGGGGTCGAGATGCGCCGCCCCATCATCGTTGGCGATCACCGGTTCGGGATCGTGCCGATGACCGGCGGGGTGCGCCTGGTCGGGACCGCCGAGTTTGCCGGGCTCGATTTGCCGCCCTATTGGGAGCGCGCGGACATCCTTGCCGATCTTGCCGCGCCTTTCGTGCCCGGCCTCAACCTCGACGGCGCCGAGCGCTGGATGGGATACCGGCCGTCACTGCCCGACAGCCTGCCGGTGATTGGCAGGGCGCCCGGCCGGAAGCAGGTTTATCTTGCTTTCGGACACGGGCATCTCGGGCTGACGATGGGCGCCGTCACCGGTCAGCTCATCGCCGACCTTGCCGCGGACCGGGCACCGGCGGTCGACCTTGCCCCGTTCGGGGCGCAAAGATTCTGACGGAGAAAACCGATGCGGATTCATGCAGAACCATTGACCGGGATCGTCAGCGCTGTTTTTGACGGCATGGGGAGTCCGGCGGACGAAGCGGCGCTTGTCGCGGGGTCTCTGGTCACGGCGAACCTGATGGGCCACGACAGCCACGGCGTCGGACTTGTCGCCACCTATGTTCGTCATTTTCAGGAAGGGTTGCTGAAACCGGGAACGCCGGCCGAATGTGTGACGGATGACGGCGCCATTCTGATGTTCGACGGTGGGCGCGGGTTCGGGCGGCGCGCCGGGGGCGAGGCAATGGAAGCAGCGGCTTTACGCTGCCGGGAGACGGGCGTGGTGCTGATGACGCTGCGCAACGCCCATCACATCGGCCGCGTGGGCGCCTATGGCGAGATCGCGATGGCCCACGGGCTTGTATCGCTCCATTTCGTCAATGTAACGGACCATGCGCCGTCGGTTGCCCCGTGGGGCGGGGCAGAGGCGCGGTTTGTCACGAACCCGGTCTGCATCGCCGTACCCGGGACCGACAACACCCCGCCGACACTGCTTGACATGGCGACGAGTGTGGTCGCGATGGGAAAGGCGCGCGTTGCGATGTCGAAGGGGGAACAACTGGCCGAGGGGCTGCTGATCGATGCTGACGGAAAACCGACGACCGAACCCGCCGTGATGTATACCGAGCCGCGCGGCGCGCTGTTGCCGTTCGGTCAGCACAAGGGATCGGGGCTGGCGCTCATGTGCGAATTGCTGGCCGGGGGGCTGTCCGGCGGCGGGACGATCCAGCCGGCCAACCAGCGGGAACATTCCATCGTCAACAACATGTTCACGATCCTCGTCGACCCGGCAAGGCTCGTCGATCTCGGCTGGCTCCGCGCCGAGATCGATTCGACGATCGCCTACGTGAAATCGAGCAGGCCGGCGGACCCGGACGAGCCGGTGATCGTCGCCGGCGACAGCGAACGCCGGCACAGCGCGGAAAGGTCGGCCGACGGTATCGAGATCAACGAGGCCGTCTGGACCGAAATGCGCGCTGCGGGCGAGAGCCTGGGACTGGATTCCGCGCTGTTCGACGCCGTCTGAATTGCGCTCAGTTCTTCAGGTCGACCGCGACGGTCGGGACCGTGTCCTGTGAAGCAGCGAACTCCGGGGCGCAGACGAAGAACCGTTTCGCCGGCAGGCTGTGCGCCGAGACGAGTTCGTCGCGGACGGCGGATATTCTGGCCGCGGCGAGATCGATGGCAGCCTTCCGGTCCGATTTCGGATCGACTTTCTTCAGGGCGGCGAGGTCCGCGGCGGTCGCCGGCCCGCACATCGACGGATCTTCTTTCGGCCGCTTCCTGAGATACGCCGCTATTTCAGCGATACGGGCCTTGTGCGTTTCGGTCAGGTTTGCCGAGCCCGGTGCGAACTCGAGCGGTTTGACCGAAATTTTCGGCCCGCCGACGGCATCGACGATCGCCACCACGGTTCCCAGCGGGAAGGCGATTTTTACCGCCGTCAAAAGCGTTTTCTGCATCGCCCCGCCGATCGCCTGACCGACGGCATCGCTGATATCGAACTGCGGATCGTCAAGCGACCCGGTGATGGGAATAGAGAGCTTGAGAATACCCTTGTCATTCTCGATCAGCCCCAGCGCGGTTTCGATCGGTGGGCCGGACGCCCCTTTCCCGGCCCCCTTGGCATCGGGGGCGGGCGTGACCTTCAGCCGGCTGATGGTCAATGAGGTCGTCGCGTTAATCCGGCTGTCGTTCAGCTTGAGATCGATGTCGCCGTCCGCGCGCCCCTGGGAGACATTGTGTTTGATCGCCGGGCGGATATAGCCGTTGAACTTGAACAGCTCGATGTTCTTGAACCCGATCCCGAGATTTGCGTTGGTGTTCTCCAGGTCGGGCTTCACGGAGCCGTCCACCTGGATACGGCCGAACTGGCCCAATCCAACCAGAACGTTCAGGCGGGCGTCGCTTTGCGGTTTCGCGGTGTCGAAGTTCTGCAGCGTCGCCTGAAGCCGCGAGGTTTCGATCGTGAAGGGCGGGCTCACGGCGTTATCGACGAATTCGATGCTGCTGTCGGATATAACGGCGCTGCCGAGACGGATCGCGGGCGTTTCCGTCGTCGGTTCCGCCGCTTTCGTGGAAGCGGGTGATGCGGCGGACGTCTGGACGGGCATCGCCGGCATGGCGATCGCGCCCCCGCTATCGCGGACAAGCCGGCCGGATACGCCCGTCGCGCGAAGCGAACCCACGGCGAGCTGTCCCTGCTTGCCCGACGAAATATCGGTTGCCAGCAGGGACTTCAGCTTGAGGCGGGGCAGCGGCGATTTTTCGTCCGGTCCTTCGCCGGACAGACCGCTTATCGAGGCTTTCTCGGCGGTTCGCCCCTGCGGCGTTATCGCGACCCCGTCGAGGTTGGCGCTCTGCAGCCTGATTCTGTACGGGGCATCGCCGGCAAGCGTGGCGTCGAAACCCGTCATTTTTACATCGCCGGACATCGACAGGCCGTCCGCCGGGGTGGGGCCCATTGTCGGGTCGAGCGTAATACTGCCGGTCCATTCGGCGCTCTTCTGCGCGGCGCGCCAGCTCCTGTCGGTGCTGTGCGACGAGACGTCGGTAGCGCTCAGCCCGCCGTCGAGAGACAGCTTCAACGCGCCGGATTCGGTCTGACCGAAGGCAATCCTGTTCCCAGCGCTGTTCAGCGAGCCGACTGCCGCATTACCGCCAAGCTGCGGCGCTTCGAGGTCCAGACCGACAAGGTCGAGACCGCCGGTAACGGTGCCGGATATACCGCCCTTGGCGGTGACGTCGAGGACGGCATTCTCGTATGCCACGCGAAAGATCTTTGCATCGAGGCGATCTATGCCGGCCGGCCTGAGCGAGCCGTTAAGCGCTTTGGCTTCCATGACACCCGACAGCGTCGCCGAGAATGCCGCAGTCCGCGGGGGCAGGGTGAGGTCGATGGTGCCGGTCAGGTCCATTTCGTCCGGCGCGATCTTCAGTTCGGTCTCCGGCTGGTCGAACAGCGCCTTTGTGAGCCTGGCGGTCACGGCGCCCCGGACGATCGTCGTCCCCGTGTTTTTCGGGTCGGCCTTGATCGAGACACCCGACTTCGACAGATCGAAGCGGGCGGTCCGGGCGAACAGAGCGACCTTGCTGATCCGGTTCACGAAAGAAAATCCGTCTGCCGAGGCTTTCCCTTTGATCCCGAGCTCCGGCAGGGCGTCGGGGGGCGATTTTGCGCCGGGCAGCGTCATCTCGCCGGTCCCGTCCCAGGCAAGCGACGTTGCGTTTGTCGAGAACAGCGTCGTCTGGACGCGGGAGCCGGACAGAGACGCTTTTCCGTCAAATGAAACCGCCGCGCCGCCATCCGGACGGAAGCCGGCTTTCGCCGCGCCCTGTATCGTCGCGGTGCCGGCAATGTCCTTGATTCGCCCGGTCGCGATGAGGTCTCTGAAAGCTTCCAGCTTCAAGGCGGCGACATTGATCGACAGGGTGGCATTGGGTTCCGCGCCGAACGGAAGAACTTTACCGTCGATCGCAACTTTACCGCCGCCGGTCGCGACGGATAGCGAGATCGTTGCGGGATCCAGCGGTCGCAGGGTCGACAGCCGCTCGATCCGAAGCTTTTCGACCAGCGCTTTCTGCAGCGCGGTGCCGATATTGAGGGTCATCTGACTGTTGTCGATGGCGATGCTATCGGCTTCGAGCTGCCACGGTTCGCTCGGCTCGGCCGGTGTGTCGCTGCTGGCAAAAACCATCGGGAACCCGCCGATCGACCACACACCTTTTGCATCGAGGCGAATATCGATATCGGCATCGGCGACGACGAGTTCGTGCACGGTAATCTGCCGGCTCGCCAGTGCTGCCAGCCCGATACGCAGCCTGGCTTTACCAACGACGATATCTTCGCCGTCCGGGCCGACGGACTTGAACCGCTCCACCCGGATTTCGCCGGTCGCCGGATTGATGCTCAGTTTGCCTACTTCGACCGATTTCGCACCCAGCTTCTCGAGCTGGGTTTCGATCTGCCAGGTGGCGGCAGTCGGCAACAGAGCGACGCCTGCGCCGACAAGGATTGCGACGGCAAGAGCGCTATAGGCGGCGATCCGCCAGCGCCGGCGGCGGGGAGGGGAGGTTTCGGTAGACGGGTCGGACATGTCCATTCTTCATACACAACGAAACAACGCTGCGCCGGGTTCCAAAATCCTTTCGCGACGAGGATCGTTTTCACGGAACCGGCGGCGTCTGGTTTATATGGGGTACAATTGCGCCGATTTCAGGGCAGGGTACTTTCCCAACGGGCAACGAAATGAGAACCGGGAACGGACCGGCCGTCGCGGACCGACCGGTTATCGCCAGTCTATCAGGTTTGCGAACGCTTTATGCAGCATCCCGTCGGCGTTTGCGAGATCGTAGGGGACGTCGAAATGCTGGTAACCCGCAGCGTCGCACATTTCCAGCCGGTGACCGCGTTCGACCCACGCCGCAGCATAGCGCGACTGGTGGAGGAAGTATTCCGCGAGTTCATGCTCGCCTGTTCCCAGGATCAGCGGTCCCATCTGTCGGCCGGCCGGCGGCACGCGTCGGAGCGGGCTGAGCGCCTCGACACCGGCATCGTCGAGCCGGATGTAGTTATTGATATAGGTCGCCGCGATGGGGCCGAGATCGAATAGTCCGCTAACGATAACCGACCCTTTGAAAATTTCCGGCGAAACGGGCGGCTTCCCGTCCACGCCACCGCCCAGAACCATCGCCGCAAGGTGTCCGCCGGAGGAATGTCCGGCAAGATAGAACCGGTCGCGGTCAAACCCGTAGCGATCCGAATTGTCCCACAGGTGCCCGATGGCGCGTTCGACCTGGTCGACCATGCGGGCCAGCGGAATATCCGGGCACAGTCCGAGACCGATCACGGCAAAGGCCGCCCCCTTCCTGACGAAGTTCTCGCCGACAAAGGAATACGAATCCTTGGTCATACTCAGCCAGTAGCCGCCATGCAGAAAAACGATCAGCGGCACGGGGCCCGTCGCGTCGGGGTAGAGAATATCGAGTGTCTCGCGTTCGCCGTCGCCATAGGCGACGTCGAGATCGCAGCGCAGGTCGTTGCGAACCGTGGCGCTGTCGGCGGCCCAGCGGTCGAGGTCCGCCTGGTGGCCGGGCACGGCCCAGCGATTGTTATAGGCCGCGTCGCGCTGCAACTGGGCGGCGCGGGCAGCGTCGTCCATGTCGCGATAGGCGAACATTTCGTTGCCGTCGCGGTCCAGGATGTCGGCCGGGATGTCGGCGAAGTCCATCCCCGGATATTTGCGATAGTCTTTTGGCTCAGCCATACCGGCGCGTCCCGTCCTGATGAGGGACGCTACCCTGAACGAGGCGCGCGCGGATCACAACCGCGCCCGGCGGTCGCGTCAGGGATTGTGGCGCGTGTCAGGGTGCAGGCTTTTTCCGAGAATGTGCGAACTGTTGCCGATGACGTCGGAACTGGAGCCCACAATCAGCGGGTCCGGTTTGCCGACCACGCCCGGGTCCTTGCCCGGATAGGGCAGGGAATTCAGAAAATGCTTCATGCAGTTGAGCCGTGCGCGCTTCTTGTCATCCGATTTGACAATGACCCAGGGGGCATCCGCCGTATCGGAATAGAAGAACATGGCTTCCTTCGCTTCCGTGTAATCGTCCTACTTTCCGAGCGATTGGCGATCGATCGGCGACAGCTTCCATTTCTTGAGCGGCTCCTTTTCGCGGGCCTGGAAACGCCGCAGCTGTTCGTTCTGGGTGACGGAGAACCAGTATTTGTAGAGGCGGATCCCGCTGCGGACGATCATCCGCTCGATATCCGGCGCCTGCCGCATGAATTCGAGGTATTCCTTTGGCGAGCAGAAACCCATCACGCGCTCCACGCCGGCACGGTTGTACCAGGAGCGGTCGAAGAACACGATCTCACCGCCGGAGGGCAATTGCTCGATATAGCGTTGAAAATACCACTGGGATTGTTCTTTCTCGGTGGGCTTGTCGAGTGCCACGACGCGCGCGGCACGCGGATTGAGGTGCTCGGTGAAGCGCTTTATCGTGCCGCCCTTGCCGGCCGCATCACGCCCCTCGAACAGAAGGACGATCTTCTCGCCGGTCGTCTTGACCCAGTCCTGGACCTTTAGCAGCTCGACCTGAAGTTCGGCTTTCTGCTTTTCATAAACCGCCCGCCGCATTTTATTCTGGTACGGGTATTCTCCAGTCTCGAATATGCGCCGGATCGCGGCCGAGTCGTGCCGCATCTCGGCGAGTTCGTGAGTCCGGCTGGCCGGTTTCTCCGTCTTGTCGACGGAGAAATCCTTTGATTCCGCGTTCGTCGGCTTTTCGCTGCTTGTCGTCGTATCCACGATTTCCCCCGTCTCTTCAACAGAGCACGTTCAAACGACCAGCGTATTCCCTTGCAAATAGCGAATCAATATCGGGCGCACTCGTCGGGCATTGGATCGATGTGGCGGAAAATCGCATGATTCCGGGGTATTGAGCGTTCCCGCACCGCAGAACCGGGTGCGGCCAATTGACCCCGACCCACGCAGAAACCGAAGATATGACGTCCACTCCCCAGAGCGTGACCGGGCCCGCGCTAGGGTCGTTTCCGCGGGTGGGGCGAGGCTGGCCCGGATCGCCAGAGAACATTAGAATAAGTTGAACAGTTAGATGTCTTACGGATTTAAATCCGCTAGGCTTCGGCTTCGGGATGAACGTCAGATACGAACACCAATCAGCAGGGACAGAAAAATGGCACGAAATATCTCCATCACCATCGCCGCCGGCGACATGGACCGCGTTGCGGCAATCAAGGACGGTCGCGTACAGGTCGAAGGCTGTGATGTCACATTCATTCCGATGGAACCGGAAGAGGTGTTCTTTCGCGCGTTTCGCTATGCCGAGTTCGACTGCTGCGAGCTGTCGTTTTCGAGCCACATGCGGGTGACGTCCCAGAACAAGGCGGATTATGTCGGTATCCCGGCATTTGTCAGCCGGGTGTTCCGTCATTCGGGCTTCTACATCCGCACCGACCGCGGCATCAACAAGCCGGAAGACCTGCGCGGCAAGCTGGTGGGCTTGCCGGAATACCAGATGACCGCACCGGTCTGGATGCGCGGCATGCTGGAAGACGAATACGGTATCAAGCCGGAAGAGATTCACTGGCGGTCCGGCGGGCAGGAAGAAGCGGGACGCGACGAACGCACGCCGTTCGAAGCGCCGCCCGGACTCGACCTGCAGCCGATCCCGCAGGACCGTACCCTGGTCGAGATGTTCGAAGCAGGTGAACTGGACGCGCTGATGACCGCCCGGGCACCGTCCAGCTTTAACCTCGGGAAGCCGAATATCGACCGGCTGTGGCCCAACTTCCGCGAGGTCGAAAAGGAATACTATCGCAAGACCAAGATGTTCCCGATCATGCATCTGATGGGCTTGCGCAAGGATCTGCACGAGGCACATCCCTGGCTCGCCGGCAGTCTATACAAGGCGCTGCTCCAGTCGCGCGACATCGCCTATGAGGATCTCGCGAAGACGGCGGCGCTCAGTGTCGCGCTGCCCTGGGTCGATGCGGAGAGGCGCGATACGATCGAATTGATGGGCAACGACTTCTGGCGTTACGGAATTGAAGAGTGCCGCCACGAAATCGAGGCGCTGGCGCGCTATTCGCACAGCCATGGCCTGTCCGAACGCTTGCTGACGCCGGAGGACCTGTTTGCAGCCTCGACGTTCGATATCTCCAAGATCTGACTACCGGCTTCAACAGCGGGAAAAAACACCGCGCAGCCGAACGGAAGCGTAATAAACAGAAGGTATGAAGATGGAACTGCCATCAAGTGACGACATCTATTCGCTCAAGGTTGACGATTTCGACACCGCGAAACTCCTGACCAATGCCGCGCGTCAGCGCGATGAACGCGGCCTCAAGGACGTCTTTATCGTCGATGCGGATTCGCATCACTACGAAACCGAATCCGTCGCCGAGTTGCTTGAATACATCGAAGACCCGGTAATGAAGCAGTTGTCCCGCTCGGCGCTGGGCGTCGCGCGCAAATCCCGCGGCTTCCCGTATTCGCGTGTCGGCTATCAGGATGTCGGCGGGCGTATCACCCGGGAACCGCTTCGCTCGATGGAAAAGACGGTCGCGGACGGCAATCACCGGGATGTGCAGCTTGCCCTGAAGCGCATGGACACGATGGGCATCGACGTGTCGGTGCTCTTGCCGACGCCGATGATGCTGATGGGCATGCACCCGCAGGCGGAATTCGAGGCGCAGGTCGCGCTCGCCTATAACAGGTGGCTGGTCGAAAAGGTCCTGTCGGGCTCGGACCGGCTGAAATCCTTTGCCTACCTGCCGTTCAACGATCCCGAGATGGCCTATCGCATCGTCCAGGAGTTCAAGGACGTGCCGGGTATCGTCGGGTTTCTGGTGACGTCGGTGCGCACCAACGCCGTGCATGAGAACGTCTATGCCAAGACCTACGCGGCAATACAGGAAGCCGGGAAGGTTCTGTCTTTCCATACCGGATACGACTGGGACGATCCGACATTCGGCAGCCCCAGCCGGTTCGTTGCGGTCCAGGCGATCGGATATCCGTTCTACAACGTGGTGCACTGCGTCAACTGGCTGTGCAACGCGATGAACGAACGCTTCCCCGATCTCAAGGTTCTGTGGATGGAGGGCGGGCTTGCCTGGGTGCTCTGGGTGATCCAGCGGATCGATTCCGAATACCGGATGCGGTCGTCGGAGGTGCCCGGCCTGAGGAAACTGCCGAGCGAGTACATGCGCGATATGTATTACACCTCGCAGCCGCTCGAGGCCGGGGACGGGTACCTGCTGGAGATGACCATGAAGGCGATCGATGCCGGCAACCAGGTGATCTATGCGTCGAACTATCCGCTGCCCGACATGGATGTGCCCTCGGTTATCTGGGATCTCGATTTTCTCGACGAGCAGCAAAAGCGCAATATCCTCGGCGAGAACGCCCGAAAGCTCTTCAAGCTCTAAAGGCCGTTCCGCCGATTAAGCGTTTTTTAAGGCTGTTGTCCGACCATTCTGCGCAATTCTATCCGGATAGCGCTGATGGTACTCGCATTGCTCAAATCGGCCCTCGGTGGGTCAAAACCGGTCGACAAGGACCGGCGCGTCATGCCGCGTCTTCCCGAAACGCGCGCGACGCTTGTCCTGGACGGGACCAGCTACCCGCTGGTCGACTGGAACCCCAAGGGCTTCCAGATCGCGCCCTATGTCGGAAAACTGCGTATCAAGGCCGCCGTGCGTGTCAGACTGATTATTCCCCACCAGGGCCAAAGCTTCGGATTCAATCTCAGGGGGCGCATCATGCGTCTCGATCCGCAAAACAAGGCGGTTGGCGGTGTCTTTACCGACGTTGATACAGCCACCGACGCCAAGCTTCAGCAGTTGTTCGACGCCCGCATAGGCTGAACGCCGGAAACGGAAATGGCGGCCCGACCGGCCGCCATTTCCACTCGCTTCCTTTCAGTTACCGGACAGCATGCGCGACCGGTTTGAGCGACCTGAGATAGGCGATCATCGCCGCCATGTCGTCGTCACTGATGTTCCTGTAATAGTCGAACGCCATTGGCGGGCGCAGTTTCGTGCCATCGGGGCGGACACCCTGTTGGATCGCCGCCTTGATCTGTGCGTCCGTCCATTTGCCGAGCCCGGTTTCCGCATGCGGCGTGATATTGGCGGCAATGCTCTCGCCCCACGGCCCTTCGAACTTGAACCCGCCTGCACCCATCTTGGTCTCGTAATCCCGGTGCGGCGGTTTGGTCATCGGGGTGTGGCATTCCATGCAATGGCCGAGGGGCCCCGCGAGGTAGGCACCGTAGGCCACCTTGTCGGTGCGCGGAACGTCCGGTATCGAGCCGACGGGCGGTCCGTAAGCGGGCGGCAGCGGCATTTTATAGACCGACTTGCGCGTCGCGTTTTTCACCGGTTTCAAGTTCCGCAGATAGGCGATGATCGCCTTGGTGTCGCGGTCGGACAGGCCCCGGTACATATCGTATGGCATCGGCGGGCCGATGAGCGAGCCGTCCGGCCGCTTGCCGTCGCGGATGGCGACCATCAGCTGAGCGTCGGTCCAGTTCCCGATTCCGGTTTCCTTGTCGGGCGTCAGGTTTGGCGTTATCGCGTCGATCGGGCCTTCCTTCATCGGGAATCCGCCGGCGAGTTCGTGCTGCGCCATCGGGCCGCCCTTGGCCGTATGGCAATTGCCGCAGGCGACCACGCTCTTCATCAGGTAGGTGCCGCGTTCCAGTAACGTCTCCGCCTGGGCCGAAAGGTAAGGCGCCGCGGAGAGCGCGACGATAAGCGTGACTGTTTTTTTCATAGTTACCCCTGGTTTCTTGGTGTTCGGTATCACAATACCTGCAATTCATGCGGCGATAAATCTGTTAGATTGTCTTTCAAGAAAAGCGAAGGGAGCGTGGTGTGACGACACTGAAGATCGGCGATGTGACCATTGGCGGGGTTCTGGAATGGCAGGGCGTTTACCGCGATCCGCTTGAAATGTACCCCGATGCGACAAGACCGGCCGTAGACAAGCATCGCGGGTGGCTTGAACCGCACAGCATCGATCCGCAGACCGGCAACATCATCATGGCGTTCCGAAGCTACGTCGTGCGGACGGAACGTCTGACGATCCTGATCGATTCGTGCGTGGGCAACGACAAGGAACGCCCCGTGCGGCCGAACTGGCACCGGCAGAAGTGGCCCTGGATGGACAACCTGCGGGCACAGGGCGTCGCGCCGGAAGAGATCGATATCGTGATGTGCACCCACCTGCATACCGATCATGTCGGCTGGAATACCCAACTGGTCGATGGCCGTTGGGTGCCGACGTTTCCCAATGCGAACTACCTGTTCCATAAAATCGAATACGATTACTGGGAAAAGGAACACCGGAACCAGGACTGGGCGCGCGATGCGTTCATCGACAGCGTCCTGCCGGTCATGGAAGCGGGGCAGGCGACCCTCGTGAATGGCGATCACGAGATCGATTCCGGCCTGTGGCTCGAACATACGCCGGGCCATACGCCGGGCGCCGTCTGCCTGCACCTCGAGCAGGGCGGCGATCACGGTATTTTCTGCGGCGACCTGATGCACCATCCTTTGCAGGTGCCCGAATCCCGGTGGTCGAGCATTTTCTGCGAGGATCCGAACCTGTCGCGGGAGACGCGCATGGCATTCGTCGACAAGCACGCCGAGACCGATACGATGATCCTTCCGGCGCATTTTGCCGATGTCGGGGGCGGCCATATCGTCAGCGGCGGCCCGGACGGCAAACCGGTTTTCAAATTCGCCGGCTGATCCGGCATTCATATCGACCTATCTGAGGAGAGACACGTGAGCGATATCGGCTTTATCGGCCTTGGGAATATGGGCGCGGCGCTGGTACGCCGCCTGATGGCGGAGCACACGCTGCATGTCTGGGACATGAACCAGGCGGCCGTGGACGCGCTCGTCGCCGACGGGGCGAAGGCGGCAAACGGTCCCGGCGGGGTCGGCGCATCGGGCGCGGAACTCGTTCTGACCTGTCTGCCGACGTCGGTACAGGTCGATCAGGTGATTTTCGGCCCCGATGGTCTTGCCGAGGCGCTGCCCGCAGGGGCGTTGATTGCCGATATGACCACCGGCGATCCGCTGGCGACGAAGGAAATGTCGGCACGGCTCGCCGCGCAGGGCATCGACATGATCGATGCCCCGGTATCGGGGGGCGTCAGCGGCGCGGAGCAGGGCACCATTGCGATTATGGTCGGGGCGCCGGAGGCGCTGTTCGAGAAGGTCAAACCGTCCTTCGCGGCGATCAGCCCCAATATCTTTCATGCCGGCGATACCGGATCGGGGCACGCGATGAAACTGATCAATAACATGATCTCGTCCTGTATCCGGATCGCGACATTCGAAGGTCTCGCCCTGGCGACAAAGGCGGGGATCGAGCCGATGCGGTTCGCCGAGATACTTGCGAAAGGTTCGGGTCGCGGCTACGTCGCCGATACCTCGCTGCCCAAATTCGTCATTCCGGGCCGTTTGAACCAGGATTTCGGCCTGGCGCTGATGCATAAGGACCTGACGCTGGCGACCAAGCTGGGACAGGATATGGGGGCGCCGCTCACGACCGGAAATTATGCCCGGGAGGTATTCAGGTCCGCCCTTAACCAACTCGGCGAAGATGTTGATATTACGCAGATAATCCGGATTTTTGAAAGCGCCGCGGGGGTCGATATTTGCGCCGCTCAGGAAGGCTTCGGACAGTAAGCGCCCATTAACGTATAATTTACAACTCCGCGCGTGAAATGGGGCCGGTTTCCACAACTTGGCCTGTACCGTGTTGGGTTTGTTTCAAAAGAAACGCGATCCGCGGGAGCGGCGACGTCTCTACCGCATCCCCGAAAAGAGCGCGATGCTGGTGCTCGACGACGTGAGCTATGCCATCGCGGACTGGAGCGCAGACGGGTTCCGGGCGCTGGGCTTCCGCGGCGGGTACAGCGTGGGCGACAGCGCCCGGGTGCGCCTTATCGTGGTTCACAAGGGGCGCCCCATCGGCTTCGACTCCAAGGCCAGGATTCTGCGCGCAGACCCACAGAATCAGGAAATCGCCGGCCAGTTCTCGTCGATGTCGGAGAAGGGACGCAAGGAAATCGCCCGGGTCTATCGCGAACGGCTTGCGCTGTACCAGGCGTCGGCCGGGTTCGAGACGGAAGAGGCGTTACCCTAGGCTATTTTTCTGCGCCGATAGCCGGGTCGGGCACGATACTGACGATAACGTTCAGGTCGCCGGGCGGGCCGCCGCCGAAGCCTTCTATGCCGAAGCCGCGCAGGGTGACGATATCGCCGTCCGCGGTTGCCTCGGGAATGTCCACGGCGACCGTGATGCCGGTCATGGTGGTGATCAGCTTGCAGACCCCTTCATCGGCTTCGGACTGCACGATCTTCAGGGTTTCGGCGATGTCCTCGCCCTTCATCCAGAGCGACGTCGCCGCGGCGCCTTTTACCCGGCCAAGCCGCGTGCCGGCGACATCGCCGAACAGGTCCACCGTGCGTTCGCCGGTGCTCTCGTCGATTTCGAAATCGAACCAGGCACCGCCCTTTTGCCAGGGCTGCAGGCCGCCCTCATCGCCGGTGGCGGGGCTGTTCCGGTCGAATTCCGCCCGTTTGCGCCGGTCGGCGAGAAGATTGTAGGCGGCCGTGATGGTTTTGAAGCGGTCGGCCGCGTCTTCGTCGCCGGCATTCACGTCCGGATGCAGTTCCTTGGCGAGCGCGCGATAGGCCCGCTTGATGTCTTCGATATCGGCGCCGCGTTCGACGCCGAGCAGCTCGTAAGGTGTCATGCCGCCAGTGTTGCGGGGTTCGCGCATCCGGTCAACTCGCAGGGATATGAATCAGGTCAGGCGTCGCTGTCGATCCTCACCGTTGCGACCCGGAAATCCTTGAGGCTTTCGACGGTAAAGCGGAAATTCCCTTCCGTGACCTTGTCCCCGACCTCCGGTATCCGGCCGAGACGCACCATGAACAGGCCGGAAAGCGTGTTCGCTTCGAGACTTTCGTCGACGTGAAACCCGGTGACCCGCTCGATATCCGAAAACGTCATCAATCCGTCGGCAAGCCAGTGGCCGTCCTGTTCGACGATGCCGAATTCCTGCTCGTCGGAATCTGTCTCGTCGGCAATCTCGCCGACGATTTCCTCGATCAGATCCTCGAGCGTCACCAGCCCCACGAAAGCGCCGTATTCGTCGATGACCAGCGCCATATGCGCGTGTTCGGCCCGCATCATCTCGAACAGGTTGCCGACGCGAAACGTCTCCGGCACGACGAGCGGTTTGCGGCAGAAGGATTTCAGATCCGACCACGGGTTTTCGTTTCCGGACAGCATGGCATCGAACAGGTCCTTGGCGAGCACGATACCGACGATGTTGTCGAACCCGCCATCCATGACCGGAAAGCGCGAATGCCGCGTCGAGCGGATGGCCTCTATGTTCTCCGCGGCGGTCGCGTCGAGCCGCAGGACGTTGCATTCGAGGCGTGAGATCATGACCCGTTCGACGTGCCGTTCGTCGAAGGCGAAAATATTGTGAATGAGATCGGCGTGTTCGATCGTCACTTCGCCATGTTCGGCCGAGGTGGCCACAAGCGAACGGATTTCCTGACCGGTCAGGACTTCCCCGTGTCCCGCTTCGGCGATGCCCATCAGGCGCAGGATTCCCCCCGACGCCTTGTTCAGCAGCCAGTTCAACGGAAACAGCAGGATAAAGAATCCGTAGAGCGGATAGGCGCATAAAAGCGATACCGGTTCGGGCTTGCGGATGGCATAGGTCTTCGGCACCTGCTCGCCGATGACGATATGGAGCGACGAGAAGACAATGAAGCCGACGAGAAACGAGATCGTGTGCAGCAGGTGCCCCGTAATGCCAAAGGGTTCGAGCGCCGGTTTGAGCAGCGCGGCGACCGTCGGTTCGCCGACCCAGCCGAGACCGAGCGACGCCATCGTGATGCCGAGCTGACAGGCGGCGAGAAACGCCTCCAGGTTGCCGTGGATCTTCGCCGTCATCGCGGCGCCGAACTTGCCTTCCGTCACCAGGCTTTCGATGCGGAACCCGCTTGCCTTCACCAGGGCGAATTCGGCGGCCACGAAAAAGGCGTTGGCTGCCAGCAGCAGCACGATAACGACAAGGTTTTCAGCGAGATTTTCCATGAGATCCTGACCGGAGACGTTGGGCGAAGGTGCTTAGGCGGTCCCGGCGCATTTGTATATTCCCATGACGTGCTCCCGGGGGAATGAACGGGGACGTCGAATAGCATAGCAGAAGTCGCCGGAACCGCTTAGTCCTGCCTGCCGCCGGTGCGGCAGGGCGGTCCGTTCAGCCACCTTCGACGCTGCGCGACGGCACCGCGCCGGTTGACGGCGGTTCCGGTGAGAGCGGCTGGACGGCATAGTCGAGTCCTCCGTCGATCGGTTGCGATTCGTCTTCAAGCGGCTAGAAAGGGTGCTGCGGTATACCCACGCCGCGGCGGTTCTACCCAAACCGCGCTGACAAAATCGCGTCCCGGCGTTCTGACCCACCTATGCGCCGGGGCGCGTATTTTTTTGCCGTTTCGGGCCGGCAAACGCCCCGCCCGGCGACCAAATCAGTCGACCGGCCTGAAAAATCCCGCCGCCGCATACTGTTTCGGCCATTTATGGTCTTCAACCCCCAGAGACCGCGCCGCATGATGGGCAAAATACGGGTCGAACAGCTGTCCCTTGGCCATGCAGCAGAGATCGGCGCGGCCGTCGGCGATGATCCCGTTGATCTGTTTGGGCCCGCCGATATTGCCCACCGTCATGGTCGGGATACCGGCTTCGGCGCGGACGCGTTCGCTGAACGGGGTCTGGAACAGCCCCTCGACGCGGGGACGGGGATCGTCGGTCACGTTGCCGCTCGAGACATCGAGGATATCCAGCCCCGCCGCCTTCATCATCCGGCCGATCTCGACCGCGTCGTCGACCTCGGTGCCGCCCTCGACCCAGTCATAGGCGGAAATGCGCATGGAGATCGGCTTGTCGTCCGGCCAGTTGGCGCGGATGGCGTGGAACACCTCGAGCGGGAAGCGCATCCGGTTTTCCAGCGAGCCGCCGTATTCGTCGGTCCGGGTGTTGGACAGGGGCGAGATAAAGCTGGAGATCAGGTAGCCGTGGCCGCCGTGAATCTCGATCATGTCGAACCCGGCTTCGTCGGCCCAGCGGGCGCCCTGAGCGAAGGCCTCGACCAGCCGGTCCATATCGGCGCGGGTCATTTCCCGCGGGGTCTGGCTGTCCGCCGAGAACGGAATGGCGGACGGCGCGATGATCTCCCACGCGCGGTCGGCCGGCAGCGGCCCGCCGCCTTCCCAGGCGACCGAACAACTTGCCTTGCGCCCCGCATGGGCGAGCTGGACGGCGATTTTGGCATCCGACCGGTCATGGACGAAATCGACGACGCGCTTCCACGCGGCGACGTGCTCGGGCCTGTACATCCCGGCGCAGCCCTCCGATATCCGGCCCTCCGGCGAGATGTCGGTCATTTCGGTGATGATCAGCCCGGTGCCGCCCATCGCCCGGCTGCCGAGATGCACCAGCTGCCAGTCATTCGCGAGGCCGTCCTCGCACGAGTACTGGCACATCGGCGACATCACGAGCCGGTTTTTCAGGGTCATGCCCCGCAGGGTGAACGGGGTGAACATCGGTGCATCGGTCATGTCGGGTTCCAGTCGGGTAAAACGGTTAAGCGGGCTTTCAGATCGGTTTGCCGTCGGACGTCGCCCACGCATCCTGCATGAATATATTGGACGGCAGATGCGCGTCCAGCACCTTGCGGGCGGCCTCCGGCCCGGCGATGGGCAGATCGCCCGTCTCCAGCACGCCGATCTGCTTGAGGGCCGATCCCTGGTCCCAGTAGATATGCTCGTGGCACACCTTGTCGCCGCGGAACTTCACGACCAGCAGGGTGGCAAGTTCGACCATCTTGCCGGTCGGCGCGATGCCCGGAAAATACCGGTCCAGCACCGCGTCGTGGCGAAACCGCACGACCAGCTCGAGCACCACGCGGTCGGGCCCCGGCGTCATCGAGACCGTGGTACTCGTGCGTTCGCGCGAGTTCTGGTCGACGAAATGATATGTGTAGAACCGCTTCAGCATGTCGTGGCCGACCCCGCCCGCCAGCGTCGCCACGTGGTTCACATACGGATCGTCGATCATGGTCGCCATGGTGGCATCGACATCGCGGGTCTCGAATTCGTGGCGGATATGTTCCGCGAACAGGGCTTCGTAATCGTAATACGGCCCGACAACCCGGCGGATGACCTCCAGCGTGCGCGTATGGGCCAGGCTGTCGATGCGCCGGTCGAATGCCGCATGGCCGGGCAGGGCGAAGCCGGGCGCGGCCTCCGGCCAGACATACACCCGCGAGCCGTTTGCGGCGTTCAGCCCGCCCGCAAGACGCTCTGCCGCCGCTGCGGCGTCCGGGGCATCGCGTGTGCCGAACTGGAAAACGACCGGGCAGGGGATGCCGGCGGTCATGTCCGCATTTGCCGCCGGACCCGGCGCATCGAAAACGACGAGGGCGGCAAATACATCGGCGGCGTCCAGCGCCGCCCCGGCAACCTCGCCATGGGCCACGCAGATCGGCCCCGTGGTCGTCTCCGCGCGGCCGGTCAGCCGGGCGGTGGCTTCCCTGACACCGGCCTCCCCGACATCCGCCGCGCCGGGTGTGTCGCGCAGGACCGCGACGACGTAGCCTTCTTCGGCGAAAAGCCGGGCACGCGCCTGAACGGATTCGTCCGGCACCGCGCCGTCCGCCAGCAACAGCAGGCCGGGACCCGAGCCGCATTCCGGGACAAACAGATTTTCGCCGGGATGTTTGTCCGCGCCGCCGGGCGGGACCGGTTTACAATCCGGATTCGATGTCATGAATTTATCCTCCGCATCCTGTACCGGGAGTGTGCCCGATCGCGCGCGCGTCGGAAACGTCCATGCCCCGGTGCAAGAACCGGGATCCCGGAAGACCAAACCTGCAATTCAACCCCATGCACCCGAAGGGAGAGGGCGACGGGGCAGTCCCGCGGGGACAATGTATCCATTTTCCTGCTCCGTTTTCCTTGTCCGTTTGCCGCTCCGATTACCGGAGCCACCTCACCGGTTCACGCAAGCCGGTGTCGTGCGCGTTTCGGCCGGTGGACCCGGGATTTCGATGTGCCGTCAGGCTATCACGAAAAAGAACAAAATGCGAACATTTGGGCTGAATTATTTCTCCGGAACTCGCGCGTCGTCGCTCCGGCGCAATCCTGTACGGACGGCCTGCCCGCTTCCCGGCAGCGGGAGGAAATTCACAGTATCCCAAAATTTCTGAACCGTTGGCATTCAGCATACAAGGTGTCGGTGGAGCTTACAGTTATGTTTCCCGGGCGTTCCTGCAGCTCCCATAACATATTGTTTTCCCGGGATATTCGCTCTTGGCATGGCAATTGCATGTTCGGCATAAATGACATTTTTGTTCGAAAGGTGACCAATCCATGCTGCTGAAATACGGAAGTCGGTTAATCGGGGCGGTTCTGCTTCTGGCCCCGATACAGTCGAATGCGACAGTGATCGACAGCGGGGGTGGGCAATTCGTCTGGACCGATCTGGTCGGGATTTTCAGTCCGACCCAAGCGAACAGCTCGCCGGGGGCGGTAAATGTCGTCATGAGCGGGGTCAATCCACTTACCGATCTTGGCAGCTCTTTTTCGTCAGGCGATCAAATTCATATTTCGCGTATCGCGATCGCCGGCGATTCACGCGCGACCTCCGGCGATAACAGATTTCGACTGGTATCCGGCGGTGGCGGTACAGATTTCACGTGGGTCGCGGGCCAACAGTCTACACCCGCCGACTACCGCCTCGCGCCGACACCGGAACCGGGAACAGTCCCTGGCAATTCAACCGGATTTTCATATTTCAGTGTCGATTACACACTAAACGCCGACGAAATTTTCACCGTCTCCTGGGATTATCATGTTGACTACGATGGCAGGTTTGCCGGTGCCACTGACATTCTCGGTAATGCATTCAACGATAGTGCATTTCCCTCATCTATCAGAGCTTGGGTGCAGTTCGACGTCGTGTCGGGCGCCGTGCCGGAGCCGGCATCGCTTGTCCCGTTTGTTTTGGGCATTGTCGCCCTGGGTTATGCGAGACGCAAACGCACTGCCTGAACCCGACCAGGGTCAGCAAATCGAAACGGCGGTCCTCCTGGGCCGCCGTTTTCATATGTGGAATGTCTGCTTCGGGTAACAGGCATACAGGCAGACGAGACGCCAAAAGCGGTTACCCGTCCGGCAATCGTCTGAATGCGGATATTCGGGGCGACGCCGCGCATTCGGGTTTGTGACAGAGGCAAAACCGGCGGTGTTCCGGCCGCGCCCGGTTTGCCGGTTTCCCGCCGGCAGCGGACAGGGCGATAACGCTGTCCGTTAGTCTTTCCGCTTGCCGGTCCTGATCAGGTAACCGCCGGAGCGTTCGTCCAGTTCGAGGTCCAGCAACCCCCGGTCTTCTGCCTCTTCGAGAAGATCCGCAAAGGCGCGGAAGCCGTAATAGCTCTCGTTGAAGCCGGGGCGCCGGCGTTTGAGTGTCTGTTTCACCATCGAGCCCCATACCGGGTCGCCGCGCTCGGCAGAGAGCGCTTCGGCGGTTTCCATGAGCAGTTCGATCGCTTCGTCCGCGCTGCCGCCGTTCTTGTCGTCGCCGGATTTCGACGCAGGGGGCTGCGCCTTCTTCGCTGCCCCGGACGCTGTACTCGGATTCCGGGAGCTTCCACGCTTGCGCGATTTGGTCGTATCGCTGGCGCGGACGAGATCGTCATAAAAGATGAATTCGTCGCAGTTGTTCATCAGAAGGTCCGAGGTGCTGTTCTTGACCCCGACGCCGATAACGTTCTTTGCGTTCTCGCGCAGTTTGCTGACCAGCGGCGAAAAGTCTGAATCGCCGCTGATGATAACGAACGTATCGATGTGTTCCTTGGTGTAGCAAAGGTCGAGCGCATCGACGACCATGTGAATATCGGCGGAGTTCTTGCCCGACTGGCGGGTATGCGGAATTTCGATCAGTTCGAAGGCGGCATCGTGCATCACCGCCTTGAAATCCTTGTACCGGTCCCAGTCGCAATAGGCCTTCTTGGCGACGATACTGCCCTTGACCAGAAGCCGCTCGAGCACCAGCGCTATATCGAATTTCGGATATTTCGCGTCACGGACACCCAATGCCACGTTCTCGAAATCGCAGAACAGCGCCAGGTTGGCGCTGCCGTCGGTATTGCTGTTGGTCATGAGCCGCAGACTTTTGTTTATGGGGGCACTACGCGTGCCGAATGCGCCGGTATTTTACCCGAACGCGCGGCGGAAAGGGCATCTAATTCGCCTTCGACGGCCCTCGCGTCCGTGCCGAAGGCGAGAACCTCTGCGCCGTACTTGTCCATGATCGGCCTGACAGGCGCCGGGTACGCCCGTGCGGGCACCGGAAAGTCTCTTGAAAACTGCTGGGAAAATGGTGCCGCCAGAGAGAATCGAACTCTCGACCTCACCCTTACCAAGGGTGCGCTCTACCACTGAGCTACGGCGGCCCGTTACGGCGCGGCGCACAATGCCACCGGCGGACAAAATGTCAACTGCGGCCTTCGCAAAATCGCGCTATAAAGCGGGTATGACCGAAACATCTGAAGATCATCCTAAAAAACCGGCGCGTCAGCCTGCTGCGCGCCAGCCCACGGCGAGCGAGGCCGAGCGGCTGGAGCGTCAGGCGGAGGCATTGCGCGCGAATCTCCGCCGCCGCAAGGAACAGTCCCGCGGGCGCTCGGCGCCCGAACCGGAGTGTTGAGCCCGGATGCGGCCTAAACCTTCTGGTAAACGGCGGGTCGCGGCGATATATATCCCCCACGATCAGATGCATCGCGGTCAAATACTTCATACTTAAGGACATTCGCGCCCCGTCGCTGAAAAGTCGCGGGCGTGACGGCATACCGGCATGGACCAGATAGTCATACAGGGCGGCAAGCGGCTTTCCGGCGAAATCCGGATCAGCGGCGCGAAGAACGCGGCGCTGCCGCTGATGGCCGCCAGTCTGCTGAGCGGCGAGCCGTTGACGCTGACCAACCTGCCGCGCCTCGCGGACATCTCGACCATGTCGAAACTGCTCGAACAGCACGGGGTCGCGGTCGCGGAGAGCGACGACGGCGCGGGCGGCAGGACCATGACCTTTGATGCCGGCAGTGTCGACAATACGGTGGCCCCCTACGACCTAGTGCGCCGGATGCGCGCCTCCGTTCTGGTGCTCGGCCCGCTGGTCGCGCGCTTCGGCGAGGCGAAGGTCTCGCTGCCCGGCGGCTGCGCGATCGGCACGCGGCCGGTCGACCTGCATATCCAGGGGCTCGAACAGCTCGGCGCCGAAATCGAGCTCGAGGGCGGCTATATGACCGCCCGCGCGCCGAACGGTCTGGTCGGCGACAGGGTCGTCTTTCCGTTCGTCTCGGTCGGGGCGACCGAAAACCTGATGATGGCCGCCTGCCTCGCAAAGGGAGAGACGGTGCTGACCAACGCCGCGCGCGAGCCCGAGGTGACGGATCTGGCAAACTGCCTTGTGGCGATGGGCGCGCGGATCGACGGGATCGGTTCCGATACGCTGACGATCCAGGGTGTCGATGCCCTGCACGCCGCCACGCATCCCGTGGTCTGCGACCGCATCGAGGCGGGGACCTACGCGATGGCCGCGGCGATCACCGGCGGCGAACTGGAATTGAAGGGCGTCCGCCCGGATCTCTTGCAGGCCGCGTTCAAGACGCTCCGCCAGGCCGGGCTGGAGATCGAGGAGACGGCGGATGGCACGAAGGTCAGCCTCGGCGCCGGCGGGCTCAAGGGCGTCGATGTCATGACCGAACCGTTCCCGGGCTTTCCGACCGACCTTCAGGCGCAGATCATGGCGCTGATGTCGGTTGCCGGCGGGGCGGCGATGATTACCGAGACGATTTTCGAGAACCGCTTCATGCATGTGCCCGAGCTGTCCCGCATGGGGGCGAACGTCAATGTCCACGGCGCCTCCGCGATGGTCCGCGGGGTCGATCACCTGACCGGCGCGGAGGTCATGGCGACCGATCTGCGGGCGTCGTCGTCGCTGATCCTGGCGGCGCTGGCGGCACGGGGCGAGACGGTCATCCGCCGCGTCTACCATCTCGATCGCGGCTACGAGCGGATCGAGGAAAAACTCGCCGCCTGCGGGGCGGTTATCGAACGGGTTCAGGAAACCTAGTTTCGCAATGGTCATGGGAAATACAGGGGTGCTTTCGTAATGTCCGACAATGTCTCCGGCGGCGCATTGAAGCTCGCGGCAACGGATCCGGAAGATATCGCCGTGCTGTCCGCGCTGTTGCAGGACGCGGTGATACCGATCAGCGAAATGGTCTTCCTGGCGACGGAGAACCGCTTTGCGCTGGTGGCGAACCGGTTCCGCTGGGAAGACGCCCCCGCCGAAAAAGTATCGGGTCGGATTTACGAACGGGTCCGCTGCGGCGTGACCTTCGACCGGGTGACGGCCGTGCGCCGCCGCAACTTCGATCAGGCGCAGCGCAGCCAGATGTTCGATTTACTGGCCCTCGAGGCCACGAACGCGTATGTAGACTTCCATTTTGCCGGGGGGGCGGCGATCCGGCTCGACGTCGAGCGGATATTGTGCCACGCCGAGGATTTTGGCGAACCGTGGCCGACCCAGTGGCGGCCCGAACACGATCTGCCCGAACAGGACGATGGGGACGGATCGGCGACCTGAGCGCAATGCGCCGGGCGTAATCAGCCGGACAGGAGACGACGATGACGACCGCGAACGATGCCCTGCGCCTTGCGGTGCCCAAGGGACGTATTCTGGAAGAACTTCTGCCGGTGCTGGCGCGTGCCGGCATCGAACCCGAACCCGCCTTCGCCGACAAGCACGAGCGCAAGCTGGAATTCGCGACGAACATACCGAACCTGTCGATCCTCCGCGTCCGGTCGTTCGACATCGCCACCTTCGTCGCCTTTGGGGCGGCCCAGATGGGGGTTGCCGGCCGCGACGTGCTGATGGAATTCGACTACCCGGAGGTTTACGCGCCGCTCGATCTCGGCATCGGCTACTGCCGGATGGTCGTCGCCGAAAAGGAAGACGAACTGGTGCGGGAAAACCCCCGGCGGTGGAGCCACGTGCGGGTCGCGACCAAGTACCCGGAAATCACGCGCCGGCATTTCGCCCGCCGCGGCGTCCAGGCCGAATGCGTGAAGCTGAACGGGGCGATGGAAATCGCCCCGGCGCTCGGCCTGTGCCGGCGGATCGTCGATCTCGTCTCGACCGGCTCGACCCTGAAGGCCAACGGTCTGGTCGAGATCGAGGAAATCGCCACGATAACGTCGCAGCTGGTGGTCAACCGTGCGGCGCTGAAGACCCGGTCCGCCGAAATCCACGGCTGGATCGACCGGTTCCGGGAGACGCTCGATGCCGCTTAGGCTGTCGGCTGCGGATTCCGGCTTCGCGGACGCCTTTGCGAGCTATATCGCGCAGGGGCGCGACACCGCGGCGGATGTTACCGGGGTGGTTTCCGACATCATCGCGGACGTGCGCGCCCGCGGCGATGCGGCCGTTGTCGACTATACGCGGAAATTCGACCGTCTCGATGTTTCCGGCGGCCTGCGGGTAGACCCCGACCTGATCGCCGCCGCCCGCGAGGCCTGCGATGCCGACCAGATTGCCGCGCTCGAATTTGCCGCGACGCGTATCCGCGCCTTTCATGCCCGACAGATGCCGGAAGGGTTTTCGTTTACCGATGCCGAAGGCGTGCGCCTCGGTGCGCGCTGGACGCCCGTCTCGGCGGCGGGGATCTACGTGCCCGGCGGCACGGCGGCCTATCCGAGCTCGGTGCTGATGAACGCGGTGCCGGCCAATGTCGCCGGGGTGTCGCGGATCGTGATGGTCGTGCCGACGCCCGACGGCGCGGTGAACCCGCTGGTCCTTGCCGCCGCGGACCTGTCCGGGGTCAGCGAGATCTACCGCATCGGCGGCGCGCAGGCCGTCGCGGCGCTGGCCTACGGGACGGAGACGATCACGCCGGTCGACAAGATCACCGGCCCCGGCAACGCCTATGTCGCGGAGGCCAAGCGCCAGGTATTTGGCACCGTCGGGATCGACATGATCGCCGGGCCGTCCGAAATACTGGTGGTCGCCGATGCGGAGAACGATCC
Organism: uncultured Rhodospirillaceae bacterium; assembly: GCA_963977005.1. Taxonomy (GTDB): domain Bacteria; phylum Pseudomonadota; class Alphaproteobacteria; order MPNO01; family UBA830; genus CAXBCP01. Next base: position 56,458 of record CAXBMQ010000010.1, on the reverse strand, counting down.
CGACTGGATCGCGGCCGACCTGCTGTCCCAGGCCGAACACGACGCGTCGTCGCAGTCGGTCCTGATCACCGACAGCGGCGCCCTGGCCGATGCGGTCGCGGATGCCGCGGAGCGTCTGCTGGGCCGGTTGCAGCGCTCGGATATCGCGCGGCGCAGCTGGGATACGCACGGCGCCATCATCCTGCTGCGCGACCTCGAAGAGGCCGTCCCGCTGGTCGACCGGATCGCGCCGGAACATCTGGAACTGGCCGTCGAAGCGCCGGACGCCCTGGCGGAAAAGATCACCCATGCGGGGGCGATCTTCCTCGGCCGGCACACGCCTGAAGCTATCGGCGATTACGTTGCCGGGCCGAACCACGTTCTGCCGACCGCGCGGAGCGCGCGGTTTTCGTCGGGCCTCGGCGTGACCGACTTCATGAAACGAACCACGCTGGTGTCGTGCGATGCGGGCTCGCTGACGCGCATCGGCCCGGCCGCCGTGACGCTGGCCCGCGCCGAAGGGCTCGACGCGCACGCGTTGTCGCTGTCCGTGCGCCTGGACGACGGCTGACGGGCAGGGGACGGTCATGTCGGACGAAAACAACCGCCTGTTCGACGTCCGTCTGGACGACCGCAATTTCGTCGCCCGCAATCCCGAGGTCGAACACGAACGCCGCGTCGCGATATACGACCTGCTCGAAGACAACTATTTCAGGATGGTGGGCACCGATAACGGCCCCTACGCCCTGCGGCTGCTGCGCCAGGAATCCCGGCTGATTTTCGAGATCACCGACGATGACGGCTTTCATTTCGCCGATATCCCGCTGGCGCTGTCGACGTTTCGCAAGATCATCCGCGACTATTTCACGGTGTGCGAGAGCTATTACGACGCGATCAAGACGGCGACCCCCTCGAAGATCGAGGCGATCGATATGGGCCGGCGCGGTCTTCACGACGAAGGCGCCGACCTGCTGAAGGAAAAGCTGGCGGAATACGTCGACGTCGATGAAAGCACCGCGCGGCGGCTGTTTACGCTGATCTGCGTCCTGCACGTGCGAAGCTGAACGGCATGAACGCTCTTCCTTCCAGTATCCTGTTCGTGTGCAGCGAAAACGCGCTGCGCTCGCCCATGGCGGAGGCCCTGACCAAACACCGGTTCGGGACGGCGGTCTTCGTCGATTCCGTCGGGGTGCGCGACGGCGACCTGGACCCGATGGCAATCGCGGTGATGGACGAAATCGGCGTCGACATGTCGCGCCACCAGTCCAAGCGGCTGGACGACCTGATGGACACGTCTTTCGAGGTGATCGTGACATTGTCGCCCGAAGCGCAGCACAAGGCGATCGAACTGACACGGGTGACGGCATCCGAGGTCGAATACTGGCCGACCCCGGACCCGTCCGTCGCCGAGGGCCACCGCGAGGCGCGGCTTGCCGCCTACCGGGACCTGCGGGATTACCTGGTCAAGCGGATCGACGCGCGTTTCGCGGCGGCGGAGTGAACCCGCGGCGGATGCCTGCCGGCCCCGGATGGCCGCGCCGGCGGGGTTTTTTCTAAAACCCTTGACCTGACGGCCGCAAAACCGCACTTTCCCGCGAAATATGAAACCCGCCAGGCGATATCAGGAGATATAATGGCAAAAGAAGAACTTATGGAATTTTCGGGCACCGTTCTCGAGCTTCTGCCGAACGCGATGTTTCGGGTGGTCCTCGATAACGAACACGAAGTTCTCGCCCACACATCGGGCAAGATGCGCAAGAACCGCATCCGCGTGCTCGCAGGCGACCGCGTCAATGTCGAGATGACGCCGTACGACCTGACCAAGGGCCGTATCACTTTCCGCTTCAAGTAAGCGCCATGGTCCGGACCGCCGGGCCGCACAGGCTTGTTCTGGCATCGGCGTCGCCGCGCCGGGTGGAACTGCTTGCCCAGGTCGGGATCGTTCCCGACACCATAGCTCCCGCCGATATAGACGAGACACCGCAGCGCCGCGAGGAACCGGGGCCGCTGGCGAAACGGCTTGCGCGCGGCAAGGCCGAAGCAATCGCCGCGGAACACGACGACGCATGGGTGATCGGCGCCGATACCGTGGTCGGGCTCGGCCGGCGCATTCTCGGCAAGCCGGAGACCGCCGATGAGGCCCGCCGTTTCCTGTCCATGCTGTCGGGGCGCCGGCACCGGGTCTATGGCGGCGTGACCGTGATCGCGCCGACCGGCAAAGCATCCGGCAGGCAGGTCGTCACCACCGTGAAATTCAAACGGCTCGAAACCCCGGAGATCGATGCCTATCTCGACAGCGGCGAATGGCGGGGCAAGGCCGGCGGCTATGCGATCCAGGGGCTTGCCGGCGCGTTTATCCGCGGTATCAACGGGTCTTATTTCAACGTCGTCGGATTGCCGCTTTACGAGACACTGTCGCTTTTGCGAGGATCGGGGTTCGTTGTCCCCGCCGCCCCACCGTCCGGATGAATAATTCATGAGCCAGGAACTTTTTATAAACGTGATGTCTGCGGAAGTGCGCGCGGCACTGATGGACGACGGCGTCCTGATCGACCTGATCGTTGAGCGCAGCGAACGCGCCAGCGTCGTCGGCAATATCTATCTCGGCCGGGTCGAACGGGTGATGAAAGGCATGGAAGCCGCGTTCGTCGATATCGGCCTCGGCAAATCCGGTTTTCTCGGGCTCGACGACAACCGCCGCGGCAATGGCGAGACATCGGCGCCGGTGCACGAAGGCGAGGCGATCCTGGTTCAGGTCACCAAGGACGCCATCGGCACCAAGGGCGTGCAGCTGTCGCGCCGCCTGACCCTGCCGGGCCGCTCGCTGGTCTATGCGCCGAACCAGGACCGGGTGATGATCTCGCGCCAGATAGAGGACGAGGCGGAGCGCGACCGGCTGACGGGCCTGATGGCGGGCATCGCGGAGGACGGCGAGGGCTTTATCCTGCGGACGGCATCGGTCGGCGCGACCGGGGAAGAACTTGCCGCCGATCGCGCGGAGCTGATGGAAGCCTGGCAGGCGATCGAGGAGTCGCAGGGCACGATCCGGGCGCCGTCCTGCGTTCATGCGGATATCGATCCCGTCCTGCGGGTTCTGCGCGACCATGCGCTCGACGGTATCGATGCGATCCATGTCGATGACGGCGCGTCGGCCGATGCCGCGCGCAAATTCTGCGAACGCGTCATGCCCGGCATGGCGGAGCGCGTGTCGCTTCACGCCGGACCGCAGCAGATGTTCGAACAATACGGCATCGAGGAGGAGATCGAACGCGCCTGCAACCGCCGCGTCGACCTGCCGTCGGGCGGCGGTCTGGTGATCGAGACGACGGAAGCGCTGACATCCATCGACGTCAATTCCGGGCGCTTCGATGCGGCGTCAGACCTCGAGCAGATGGCGCTGCGCACCAATACCGAAGCCGCGCGTGAGGCCGCCCGCCAGATCCGGCTGCGGAACCTGTCGGGCCTGATCGTTATCGATCTCATCCACATGGAAAGCGACGATAGCTGGAACGTCATCATCGAGATCCTCGACGATATCACGGGGCGCGACCGCAACCCCACGCGCGTGCTGGGCGTGACCGAGGCGGGCCTGGTCGAGGTGACCCGTCGCCGCCGGCGCGAGCCGCTGCTCCATACGATGACGGAAATCTGCAGGGCCTGCGGCGGGGCGGGGCGGGTGAAATCGCTCGACGCGGCGTCCATCGATATCCTGCGCGCCCTGAAACGCGAAGCGCGCATCGTGCCGCCGGGCGAGATCGTGGTCTATGCGGCGCCCGATGTCGTCAATTCGCTCGAAAGCGACTACGGCGAACTCGTCGACGGGATCGAAGACGAAACCGGCCGGTCGATCGACCTGCGCGCCGGGAACGATTACGGCCGCGAAAATTACGATATTGTTGTGGAGTAACCGCCGACGTGAGTACCCAACCTGCCCCCGATTGTCCGGTCTGCGGCAAAGCCCGGACCCGGAAGCATCGTCCGTTCTGTTCCAAACGCTGCGCCGATGTCGATCTCGGCCGCTGGTTCACCGGCGCCTATGCCGTCCCGACAGAGGAACTCCCCGATGAATTCGATATCGGGATGGAAGACCGCGGCGGCGACGAGGACGGTTACTGACGCCGGAGCGTTCACGCCGAAGCGCCCTGACTTTGAGGCGCCCCGACTTCGAAGCGCCCCTACATCACAGCACGCCGGGCACCCGGCGATTTCAGCCGATCACCGCCTGGCACATGATTTCCACCCTGGTGCCCGGCGTCAGCTCGACGCCGACACAGGCGCGGGCAGGGGGATTGGCATCGCCCATCCAGTCGATCCAGGCTTCGTTCATGGCGTCCTTGTCGTTCATATCGGCGATATAGATGATCGCGTTGACGATTTTGGTCCTGTCGGACCCCGCCTTGGCGAGAAAGCCGTCGATCTTCGCAAGCACGTCGACGGTCTGTTCTTTCACGTCCGCCGTCTTGTCGCCGGCGACGATCCCCGACAGCCAGACATAGTCGCCATGCACCACCGCGCGGCTGTTCCATTCGCCCGGCTCGATATGTTCGATCGTCATCTCCATCTCCCTCAAATTCCCAATGAAATTATACGATAACCCAGCGGTGCGCGGCTGGACAGACGGAGCGATATTGCCTATAAGCTGCGTTCGCTGAAAAGCGACGTGCCCAGGTAGCTCAGTTGGTAGAGCATCGCACTGAAAATGCGGGTGTCGGTGGTTCGAATCCGCCCCTGGGCACCATTTTCCCTTTTTCGAATAAGCCCATAAGCTCTGGACCGGAATTTTTCCGATTCCGACTCTTAACCCAGTATTTAAGCTGATCGTCTTCTATGGTTTCCCGGATCATGGGCATTCATTATTTTGACACTTCTAGTTCAATGCGTGATCCACAAAAATCTATGCCCTGTTCTGTCCACTACACGCAGATCTAGTGTGCAGCGTATCTCATGACCGGCGAGGTAGCAGTCTACAAGTAGCCCGGTTAACAGTTCGAAGGTTATGGACCCGTCAACCACCCCATCAAAGAGAGTGCGTGCGTGGATCGGCTATTCGCAGAACATCACGAATTGGCTGAAGAACGATTTATGAACGGCTCGCCGTCGGTGCATGGCGCGGAGGACTCAACTGCGTACCTGCGCCGCGCTATGATGACCAACAGCCAAATCATCTCCCTTTCTCACGTTTCGATTTATTGCGCCGCTTCGGCGGTATAATCTTGTCCATAGCCTTTTTTAAAACCGTTCTCAAAATTCGGGTTCGGTTTCTGCGCCTTCTGGTTTCTCAGACTTAGGGTCCTTTACCATGTCATCCATAATGCCGGTATTTAATGATTTCCCGGAAGAGGGAATGATTATCGGTCGCCTACTTGCTGGCTACGGCGAACTCGAATTCGATCTCTGCATGTGCGTTGCAATGGCCTACGGCGACTTCGATAAGGTCCTTAAGGCCATGTTCCTCTTCCGTGGGGAAAGCAAGCGTATTACCGAAGGGAGTAACATCGGTGAACCGATTTTCGAAAGATTCGGCCTCGGGCAAATGTTTCGGTCCGCAATTGCTGATATGCACCAATGTCGCAAAATCCGGAATCAGTTCGCACACTGCAACTGGCATGATGATTACTCAGGAAAAATAAGCTTCGTCGTGCTTGAGGAAATCGCTAAGAACAGCGAGCCGGCGGAACTGTCAAATCTCTCCATGCGCCATATCGATACTGTGCTTCTCGCAGAGCAAGAAGCATACTTCAAATACGTCAGTCGGTGCCTGACTTACCTGAACTTTGAGGGTCAGAAACTAACGGGAAAAATCCATAGCCATCCTTGGACAATTCCGGAAAAACAGCAGCGACCACAACTTCATTTGTAAATCGCTCGGACAAGCGTTTACCCGACACGCGCACCACCGCGCCCGAACGCTACTTCGGCGCGCGCTCGGCGAGGATGTCGATCACGAAGCGCATCACCAGTTCGCCGCGATGGTTGAAGGCTTCGTTGCGGCTGCGGATGATGCCCCATTTGTCGCGGATGACCTTTTCGGGTTTCTGGATGATTTCGTGCGAGAACGTCAGGGTGTGGCCGGCCTTGACCGGGACGAGCAGCTCGAGGTTCTCGACCCGCACGCCGGCGCCGTTGCGCCGGCCGTCTTCGACGCCGCGGGCATAGTTTTCCATGTATTCGACCATCAGGCGCATCCAGGTGGCGCAGACATGCCACTTCGAGGCGGTGAGGCCGCGATAGCGCGTGTCGAGCGCCGCCTCGGGGTCGGTATGATAGACCTGCGGCGCATAGAGCTCGCCGTACTCGATCATTTCCTGTTCGCTGAAGGTGTGGCTGCCGAAAACGTGGAATTCCCCGACCGGAATGTCTTCGAACCAGCGCGACCGCAGGAAGGATGTTTTAGTCATCGGCATACTCCCCGCGGGCGATCAGCAGGAATGTGGATAGGGCCATGACCTTCTTTTCGTTCTGGTTGTGCACCGCGATATCGCATTCGATCAGGCCGTGATCGGTTTCGCCTTCCGGCAGGGACTTGCCGGTGATGGCGACCTGCGCGGACAGGCAATCGCCGTCGAAGGCCGGCCGGTACCATTCGAGCCATGAGACCTGGCCGCTGCCGACGAGCGGTATCCTGTCGGTCGCCAGTTTGTCGCTCACCAGCTTCATCATCAGCGCGGAGACATGCCAGCCGCTCGCGCACAATCCGCCGAACAGCGAGGCGTCTGCGGCCTCGCGATCCATGTGATAGGGCTGCGGATCGAATTTTTCCGCGAAAACCCGGATATCGGCGGCATTCAATGTCACCGACCCGGTCTCGAGCACGCGACCGGTGTCGATGTCTTCCCAGAAGGTCTTGGCAGGCGTTTCCATGGCGAAACCAAAAATTGACAGGTTTGCGGGCGCAATCGCGATGCGCCCCGTTTGCGGCACCCTGTCTACAAAGCCCTGCGGCGAAAGGCAAAGCGGGATTTCACGCCACGGTGCCCGGGAGGGCCGGTCCGTCGCGATTATTCGCTCCACTATGCGTTCCGCTATGCCTTGCGGGGATCGCGGCGCGCGATGATGATGCCGCTGACGATCAGCAGGGCCGCGCCGAACAGGGTCAGCGCGTCGGGCAGGTCGTGCCAGATAAGAAACCCCGACAGCGTGGCCCACAGGATTGCCGTGTAGCGGAACGGCGAGATCAGCGCCGCATCGCCCAGCCGGAGGGCTTCGATCATCAGGAAATGCGCGCCGGCATTCAGCAGCCCGTTGAAAACGAACCACAGCGACGCGGTAAAGGTGAGCGGCTTCCAGCCCAGGGGAATCGTGAACAGCGACGCGATAATGATCAGCGCGGAGGCCCAGAACAGAACGGAGATAGAGGTTTCGGTACGGGCGAGGCGACGGGTCATCAGGTCCCGCAGCCCGCTGACGATCGCGGCCGCGACCGGCACCAGCAATGCCCATTCGAAACCGACGCCGCCCGGCCGGATAATGACGAGCACGCCGGCAAAGCCGATGAACACGGCCGCCCAGCGCCGCCACGACACGCTTTCCCCGACGAAGCGCATCGAGAAGATCAGCACGACGATGGGCGATGAAAAGGCGATGGCCGTCACGGTGGCGATCGGCAGCAGGCTCAGCGCCCACATGATCAGCGCGGCGCCGGCGACATGCATGCCGCCGCGCCAGGCCTGTCCCGCCCGGTCGTTGACCCGCAGGTCGCGCCACGTGCCTTTCCACCAGATATAGGCGAGGATGACCAGCAGGGCGGCGAACTGGCGGAGCCCCAGGATCTGGCCGATCGGATAGGATTCGACGAGATACTTCGACACCGCATCGTTCATCGACAGCACGCCGGCGCCGAGAATCATGGTGCAGATACCTCTGGCCGCATCCGATTTGAAAAGTGTCATATTGACGGGAACTCGAAAAATGTTTGCCGGGGCGAAGCTTCGGTATGAAGCTTATGCCCCGCTGCGCGCGCCCTGTCGCGAATACGCTGCTGCGGTCAGGTGTCGGTCGGGACCCGCCAGGACGATTCCGCGTGCGCTTTCGACGTCACGTCGATGACGATGCCGTTCGGGTCCCGGTACTTGCGTTCCGATTCCGGCCCGCTGCCCACATTGAGGATCTGGCCGTGATAGGTGCCGCCGGCGGCCTCGACCGCGTCGCTCGATGTCGGCACGTCGTCGACCAGGAACCCCATGTGATGCAGGCCGACGTAATCCGGCCCGCGCTCGTCCGGCGCATTGTCGTTCGATCTAAGGTGGAGCAGGGCAAGCGAGACCACGCCGTCGGAGAGCATGATCGCGACCTTGGATTGGCGCACCCGTTTCAGGCCAAAGGCGTTCTCGTAGAATTTGGCGCTTTCTTCCAGGTCTTTGACGCTCAGCGCCAGGTGTCTCAGTTTTGCCATCGTATCTCTCCCTGACCATTCCGGTTTCAGGAGACGATGCTAGTTGTTCCGGACGGTTTCATAAAGAGGCGCGAGGCGACGGCGTTGGCGGAACTGAAGGCCTGTCAGGCGGCGGCAGCGGCGGGTAGCCGTGGCGCCGGCTTGTCGTTCGCGAATATCTGCGCCACCCCGGCGCCGAGCCCGATCACGACGGCGATCTGCCAGGCGCGGTCGTAGGACCCGAGAGAATCCACGATCAGACCGGCGCCCCAGACGCCGATGAACGAGCCGACCTGGTGAAAGAAAAAGGCGATGCCGGTCAGGGTCGCGACGTAGCGGAGCCCGAAAATCTGGGTGATGAAGCCGGTCACCACCGGTGCGATCCCCAGCCACAGAACGCCCATGACTGCGGCGAAGACGAGCGTCGTGACCGGGTTTGCGGGCAGGAGAAAGTAAATCACGATAAACGCGGAGCGAAGGATATAAACCACGCCGAGGACGACGTTCTTGGGGTACTTGCCGCCGAGCCAGCCGAGCAGGTAGCAGCCGAGCGCGTTGAATGCGCCGATAACGCCCAGCGCCGTCGCGCCGAGCCAGGGTGCCTGGCCGCACAGCGCCAGATAATTCGGCAGGTGCATCGCGATAAAGATCAGCTGCAGGCCGCAGACGAAAAACGCCACGGCGGTAATGATATAGCCCGTATGTCGCGACGCGTCCCCGAGCACGGCCCGGAGCGAGAGCCTGTCGCCCGGGTCCGTGGAATTTCTGACGGCGGCGGCCGCCGCCTTGTCGCCGGAGCCCGTGAAAAAGGCGCCGGGCAACATCACCACGCACAACCCGAGAAAGGCCACCATCGCAATGAGCCAGCCGTGGCTGGAGATCAGGCCCTCGGCCAGCGGTGCGGCGATAAACGAGCCGATCGATCCCATGGCGGAGATGATGCCGAGGATCAGGGTACGCCTTGCCGCCGAAACCGCCCGCGCGGACGCGGCCAGCGCCAGCATGAGCGCGGTGCAGGACATCGCAATGCCGACCATCACGCCAAGCCCGACGATCAGCATGACCGTACCGGTCGCGGCCATCGTGACGCCGATCCCGGCGGCGTAGAGCAGGGTGCCGAGAACCGCCACCAGGCGGCAGCCGAACTTGTCGGCATAGGCGCCGATAACCGGCTGGGTCGCCCCCCAGACGAGATTCTGGATCGCGATGGCGAGCATGAAATCGGCGACGGTAATCCCGAGATCCTGCGTCACGGGAACCGAAAAAAGCCCCCAGCTCTGGCGCATGCCCATGCTCATCGTCAGCATGACGCTGGACCCGGCAAGCACCGATATTGTCTGGGCGCTGGTGAACCCGGGGGCGAGGGCTTCCTGTCGCATGGGTGGGGTTTCCCGATAGGTGGACGGCAACGTTATCAGGAAACCGCGTGGGTGAGAAACACGCCGGCGCCAAAACATCTGTTCGTCTATCTCACAGGTCCCCGTCAGGGCGGCGGGCGGGGTCCGAAACGCCAATCCGGTCAAACAGGCGAACACGCGGAATATCGTCAATTTTACGGATTTTTTATCAATCCGGGGTATTCGGGGAGCGTCTGCCGGTCGTGCGTGGAATCCCTTGCGCCGGGCCGGCCGGCGGGAAGAGGATCATGTCTCAGCGTCGCGGTTACCGCCTTATCGGATCATTGACCATTCTGGGGCTTGTCGCCGGCTGTTCGGTGACGCCCGAACCGATGACCGCCGAGGACCGCACCGCCCGCAGTGCGGCCGATCTCAAGCGCATCGACCGGATGGAGTTCGTGCCGGTCGAACCGATTACGCTGAACCAGGCGATCGCCCGCGCCGTGGCCTTCAACCTGCAACGCCGGGTGAAGGAGATCGAGCGCGAAATCGAAGATGCGGAACTGCAGACCAAGAGCTTCGAGATGCTTCCCAGTCTCGATCTCGATGCCGCCCGAAACGAAACGAGCCAGCAGCTTTCGGCCAGCGACGATCCGGTCACGCGGACGGCGAGTGCCGGGATTACATGGAATATCCTGGATCTCGGTGTCTCGTATGCGCGCGCGCAGCAGCAGGCGGACGAGGTCCTGATCGCCCGCGAGAAGGAGCGCAAGGCGCTGCAGGATATCATCCGGGAGGTGCGCACGGCCTATTGGCGGGCCGCGGGGGCACAGCGCCTCATGGGCAAGGTCCAGGCCATCGCCCGCAACATCAAGGTCGCGATGCGCGAATCCCGGGCAATGGAACGGTCCGGCGCCAACGACGTGGTCAAGTCCGTCGCCTACCGGCGCGAGATCGTCGAATCCGTGCGCCAGGCGCTGACCATACAGCGCGAACTGCGCGAAGCGCGGGGCGAACTCGCCGAACATCTCAATATCCGTCTGGGCACGCCGTTCAGGCTCGCAAGCGGAACCCTGGCCTCGGCCATGCCGGTTCTGCCGATGTCGCTGCCGGAGATGGAAAAGCACGCGCTGGAAAACCGCCCGGAGCTGCGCGTCGAGGACTATAACGAGCGCATGAGCGACTGGCAGGCGCGCGAAGCCCTGTTCGACATGCTGCCCGGCGCCAAACTGACCGCGGGGCAGAACTATTCCAGCGACTCGTTCAATCTCACGCCGAACTGGCTCAGTACCGGGTTTCAGCTCGGGATGAACCTGTTCGATCTGTTTTCCGGTACCAGCAGGATGGACGAGGCGGAAAAACGCGGCGAACTTGCGCGGCAACAGCGCCTTGCGATGACCCTGGCGGTCATGACCCAGACCCACATGGCCTATATCCAGTTCCGCAACGCATCGCAGCAGATGCGTCTCGCCCGGGAAGTCGCCCGCGCCGACCGGCGTCTCGCCCGGCTCGTCGCGTCCGATACCGATTTCGTCAACACGGATTACTTCGAGGCGGTGCGTCTGGCGACCCGCCAGCTGCAGTCCGAGGCCGACGAGCATCAATCCCATGTCGACCTGATCACCGCGCATAGCGACGTGATGCATGCTATCGGCCTGAACGTGCTGCCGGAAAACCTGCGGGTCGATAACGTCGAGGCGCTGACCGCCGAAATCGGCAAGGTCACGGCACGCTGGGAGACCCGCGGCAAAGACGTGACGGCGCCCGACGACACGCCGCTCGATCTGCTGGTCAATGCGATGCTTCAGGGCGGCGAACCGCCGACCGGGCCGGCACTCCCGTCCGACGGCCTGCGCGAGGCACGCGCGCCCGGCGTTCCCGACGCATCCCCGGTGGACGAATTGCCGGAAATTCCGCCGATGGATCCCGCCGATCTGAACAATATCGCAACCGCCAGCGGGACGCCGGGCCCGACTGCACAGACGAGCCCGTCGCCGGCACCGGTTCCGGTGTCTGCAGCCGTCGTGGCGGCCCTGCCGTCGCCGGCGTCGCCTGAATCGATGGTGGCCCCGTCTCTGCCTGCCCCGTCTCTGCCTGCGCCGTCTCTGCCTAGCCCGTCCGGGGCGGCCGCGCAGGAAACCGGCGCGTCGTCCTCATCGCCGGCGATCGTGGTACAGCTTGGCGCGTTCAGGGGGCAGGCAAAGGCCGAACGCCTGAGGGACCGGCTGACCGATGCGCCCGATGCTGCCCTGTACGGCGTCGATATTCGCATCGTGATCCGCAAGGCAGGCAGCGGCGAGAAGCTCCATTATGTCGAGACGGCGGCCCTGCCGGACCGGGCTATCGCCCGCGACCTGTGCGCAACCCTGAAAGGGCTGGGCCAGGACTGTATCTCCGTCAGCCGCTAGGGTTTTGCGGAAAGGCCCGTCGCCGGGCGTAAGGTGAGGGCGCCGGCGGGGCGTGTGAAGCTTCCGGTCCGCCCGTATTCCCGATCCTAGTATTCGATCTTTTCCAGCCCGTCGAAGGCGATCTGGCTGCCGTCTTCCAGCGTGATCGTACCCGCTGCATCGTTGGTCAGCGTCATGGTGCTGCCGTCGTCGCTTGCGACCGTCCCGGTATCGAGCTGGACCGTCCAGCCGCCGCCCACTGCCGAGGCATCGGTGTTCAGGAGCTGCAGGGTATCGGTCCAGCCGCCACCCATACCGCCATGGACGGTATCCATCGTGCCGCCTTCGCCCATGATGAAGCGGTCGTCGCCGTCGCCGCCGGTGAATTCGTTGACCGCTCCATTACCCGTGAACGTGTCGTTATTGGCGGACCCGATGAGGTTTTCGATACTCGTCAGCGTATCGGTGTCGCCGACGCCATCTGTGGCTGTACCTGTGGCGAGGTTGACCGTCACGCCGTTGGCCGCGCCGTCATAGGTCACCGTGTCGGTGCCGGCGCCGCCGTCCATGTTGTCGTCGCCCGATCCGCCCTGGAACAGGTCGTCGCCGGCGCCGCCGGTGAGCGTATCGTTGCCGGCGCCGCCATAAAGCGTGTCGTCGCCGTCTTCGCCGCGCAGGGTATCGTTCCCCTGGAAACCGTTGAGCACGTTATCGGCATCGTTACCGGTGATGTCGTCACCGGCATCGGTGCCGTCCACGTTTTCGATACCGGACAGCGTATCTGTGCCGCCGCCGCCATCCGTCGCCGTGCCCGTGGTAAGATTGACCGTGACACCGCTGCCGAAACCGCTGTAATCGACGGTATCCGTACCGGCGCCACCGGAAATGACGTCGTCATGCGAGCCGCCGTCGATGGTGTCGTCGCCATCGCCGCCATACAGGAAGTCGTCGCCGTCGTTGCCGGCGATGGTATCGTTACCGACAGTACCCTGGATCATGTCGTTGTCGGCGGTCTGGCTTCCTGGCGCGGAGGAATCGTTTCCGTTTACCCCCGCATCGTATATGTCGTTGATCGCCGTGGAGTCGAGCTGGCTATCGAAGATCGCGAACTGGGCGATATCGCCATCGAGGAAGTAACCCAAATCATCCAGGGTGCCGCCCGGAGTCGATGAGGAATTGTCTGCGCCAAGAACAAACGGTTCGTTATTGCCGTCGATGCCCTTGGTGATGGACGGGTCGTTGGCGACACGGGTGCCGTCGACCCAGATTTCCAGACCGTTGGAACCGAAGGTCACGTTTATCTGATGGAAGGTTCCCGGCGACAACACGTCGGTGGCTGTCAGCGAGCCGCCGTTGGTGCCCTGGATCCGGACCTGCAGATCGTCGCCTACCGCGTCGATAAAGAAATGTCCGTCTACGGTGCCGGTTGCGTCGCGCGATAGAATGGTTTGGGTGCCTTCGTCGGTGATCGAGCCGTCTGAGTCGCTGTCGTGGATATTTACCCAGAGCTGGATTGTGCCGTCTGTCAGTTGCCACGCAGGATCGTCAGGGATTGTCGTATAATCCCAAGACCCGTCGTAACCCGAGGATGCTCCCGTGATATTGGAGAAGGGAGCCGCTCCCGGATCGACGTTGGTAAGCGTTGCGACGACGCCCCCGACCTCGTCGGTCAACGAGTCGCCCCAGTAAGCGACCGGTCCGTGGGACATGACTTCGGCTTCGAAAGTATTCGACTGCTCCCGCTGGTCGTTCACGCCGATGGTATAGGTTTCGTCATAGGTGTTGCCGCCACCATCCGTGACCCGTACGGTCACGTCATGGCTGGTCGCCGTTTCGTAATCGAGCAGCGAGCCGTCCGCGACGGTGATTTCGCCGCTGACCCCGTCGATCGTAAACCGTCCGCCGGCGTTGTTGGTCAGCGAGTAGGTGAACGTCTCACCGGAATCGGCGTCCGTTGCCGCCGCCGTGCCCACGGAGGTGCCGTTGGCCGCGCCCTCGGCGATTTCCACGTTGGTGAGTTTCAGGTCGGTCGGGGTTTCGTTGACGTTCGTCAGGTTGATCGTCATCGTCTCGTCATAGGTCGCGCCGCCGGAATCCGTTACCCGGACGGTAATATCGTGGCTGGCGAGGGTTTCGTAATCCAGCTTGGAGCCGTCCGCCACTGTCACGACACCGGTATTGGTGTCGATCGCAAAGCGGCCGCCCTGATCGTTGGTGAGTGAATAGGTATAGGTTTCGCCGGCATCCTGGTCCGTGGTGCTGACGGTGCCGACAGTGGTGCCGTTGGCGGCGTTTTCCGCGACCGAGCTGGCCGTGATCGACATATCCGTCGGGGTTTCGTTGGTGTTTGTGACGCTGACGGCCATGACCTCGTCGTATGTATTGCCGCCCGAATCCGTGACCCGCACGGTTACGTTATGGCTCGTCGCCGTTTCGTAATCGAGCAGCGAGCCGTCCGCCACCGTGACCGCACCGGTATTGACGTCGATGGCGAAGCGCCCGCCGGCATCGTCGGTCAGCGTGTAGGTAAATGTCTCGTCCGCGTCAGGGTCCGTGGTGCTGACGGTGCCGACAGCGGTGCCGTTTGCGGCGTTCTCCGTTACCGTACTGGAGGTGATCGACATATCGGTCGGCGTATCGTTGCCATCGGCGATATTGATCGACATCACCTCGTCATAGGTATTGCCGCCTGAATCGGTGACCTGGACGGTGACGTCATGGCTGGTCGTCGTTTCGAAATCGAGCAGACTGGTATCGGCGACCGTGACTTCACCCGTGTTCGGATCGATGGCAAAGCGACCGCCGGCATCGTCGGTCAACGTGTAGGTGAATGTTTCGCCGGGGGTGTCATCCGTCGTCGATATCGTGCCGACAACGGTTCCGTTCGTGGCATTTTCAGCGACAGTCGACGTGTCGATGGCAAGATCCGTCGGCGCCGCGTTGATTTCCGCGACGGCATCGTTGCTGACCGGTGCCGTGGCTTCCCCGATCGTTTCCCCGACCGATTCCTCGACGATTTCTTCGTCCTCGGTAACGGCCTCTTCGACAACCTCGGGGACAATGTCGGGTGCTGCGGTATGGTTGACGGCCGTTGCCGGTGCGGCTTCTTCCTCCACGGGAAGGGGCGCGTTTTCGGCTGCCTCGGTCTCCTCGGCGGCCGCCTTTTCTTCCGGTTTGTCGAGGTCCCGGGCCTTGCCCTTGGTGCCGTATTCCTCTTCCACGATCTGCGGCAGGACGGAAATGGTCGTTTCGCCCGCTTCCAACGCGTCGCCGTCCAACAGGCCTTCGGCGACCACATTGCCGTCCTGGGTATCGACGACCTGGAAGGTGATATCTTCCATCAGGTCCGCGGCGGAGGCGGCGGCGGGAACGGCGATGGTCAGGCCGACGACCTGCATCATCGTCAGCGTCCAGTTTCGGTCGCTGTCGACTTCGCCCTTCGAACTCGATACCTGGCTCGGCAGGCCCGAAACCCGGACCTCGAACTGGCCTTCATCTGCCCCTTCGGGGATCAGGTCGGTGAAATCCAGATTGAAGACCGCTTCGTCCAGCGTTTCCTCGCCACCGGAAACATCATCCACGAAATCGAATTCCGTGCTGACCATGTCTGCCGGGCCCGTGACGCCGGACCCGTCACTGAAGGCGGTGTCCTGTTCCGGCGCAGCGTCGTCCATGACCGGCTCGAAGTCGAGCCTGATGACCACATCTTCGTAGTCGCGGTCGCCACCGCCGACGAGATCCTCAAAGCCGATCATCAGATCGCCCTGATCGTTTACGCCGCTGACGCTGTGTTCCAGGTTGTCGCCATGCATGTCGGGGCCGGCGCTGTGGAATATTTCGCCGGACTGGCTTTCGATGGTGGTTGTGCCGCCGTCGTTATGCACGAAAACGAGTGTCGGGCTGGGGGTGTTGATCGTCGCCGGATCGCCGTTGGCGTCCTGAAACTCGAAATGACCGTCCGTCATCTCGCTGAAATCGTTCTGTTTGTTGCCGTTCGGGACCATGAACACGCCGACACGTGCGCCGGCATCCACATCGAAGCTGACCTGGCTTTCGCCGCCGACAAGATCGCCGCCGGAACCGTCCAGCGAGGCGTTTTCCCAGGCCATTTCGACCCCCTGGATAACGCCGTCCGCGTCCACCGTGTAGTGACCGACGGAGCTTTGATAGCCCGCGCTTTCGCTCTCGAATGTCATCGTGACGGTCTGTGCGCTTGAGACAGTCACGGCATTCGGATCGACCCCGTTTGCGCCATCCGCTTTTGCGTTGATGCTGTCGAAAGCCGGAAGGTCGGGAATCTCATGGGCCGTGCCGGGCTCGGTGATCGTCGGGCCACCGTTCTCCGCGAATGCGAACCTGTCGCTGGTCAGGTCGTTCCGGTCGACATCGCGCAGCGTGATGCTGCCACCGTCGAGGTCGATGACGGTGTTGTTGCCGTCCTGGCGGCTGTTATCCATCAACGACCGGAAATCGCCGATTTCGGTATTGGACAGATCGATCGAGTCGCCCTCGCGTACGTCGAAGTCGCGTACCGTATCGTCGCCGAACTCACCGCCGAAGGAGAACGTGTCCGCCCCGGAGTCACCCTTTAGGTAATCGTCCCCCGCGCCGCCGTCGATGATATCGTCGCCGGAGCCGCCATAGAGGCGGTCATTGCCTTCGCCGCCGGCAAGGGAATCGTCGTCCCGGCCGCCATACATGCGATCGTTGCCGGCACCTCCGTCAAGGACGTCGCTACCCGACCCGCCGGACAGGCGATCCTCGCCGTCGCCGCCGTCGAGCGTATCGTCGCCTTTCCCGGAATTCAGGTAGTCGTTTCCGGACCCGCCGGACAACGAATCCGACCCGTCGCCGCCATACATGGTGTCCCGCCCGTCGCCGCCGTCCATGGCGTCGTCGCCGGCACCGCCTTCGAGCCGGTCCCTGCCGTCGCCGCCGGACATGGTATCGTTGCCCGTGCCGCCCTTGACCCGGTCGTCGCCCGCACCGCCCGACAGAACGTCATCGCCTGCATCGCCCTCGAGCCGGTCGTTTCCTTCACCGCCGGTGATGGAATCGTTGCCGTCACCGCCCTCGACCCGGTCATTGCCGGTGCCGCCGTCGACGATATCGTCGCCGCCACCGCTTTCGACCCGGTCGTCGCCCGATCCGGCAGCGACAACGTCGTTTGCATCGCTGCCGTCAATGCGGTTTGAACCGCTATCGCCTTCGATGGTCGGGGCAGGGGGCTCGACCGCCGGCGTGTCCGTGGCAGGGAGCGTACCGGCATCGCCGCCGGTTCCGGCGGTGTCCGGCGGGGTGGTAACGCCGCCCGTGTCGCCGGCCATGGCGCCGCCGGTACCGCCACCGGTGTCGGCGGTATCGCCCGTCGCAACGGTTCCGGTGTCGCCGGACGCGGTGTCGCCTGCGCCGGCATCGTCGTTGTTCGCCGTCGTTTCGCTGGTTCCCGTGGTCGCGCTGGTTCCGTCATCGTTGTCTTCCGCCCCGGCATTGCTGCCGGTCGCGGCCGTATCCGGCGGGGTGGCCACGCCACCCATGTCACCACCCGTGCCGTCGCCCGTATCGCTACCGGTTGGCGCGGAGGTATCGCCGCTGCCGGCATCATTGCCGCCGGACCCGCCGAACAAGCCGCCCACTGCATCGCCGACCGTATCGCCGACGGTGTCGGCTACGGTATCCAGGACAGGGTCCACGACGGTGTCCACGACCTGATCGACGATATCCGGGACGGGATCGCTGCCCGTGTTGTTCGACGCGGTTTGGGTATCTCCTGCGGCAGCGGCGTCGTTCTCCATCTGGCTGCCGGTTCCCGCCGTATCCGGCTGGGGAGCGACGCCGCCCGTATCGCCGCCCATGCCGCTGCCGCCATCGCCCGTGTCCATCGTCGTTTCGCTGGTTCCCGTGGTCGCGGTGGTCCCGGCATCGTTGTCTTCCGCCTCGGCATCGCTGCCGGTCCCGGCCGTATCCGGCGGGGTGGCCACGCCACCCATGTCGCCACCCGTGCCGCCGCCGGTCGCGTCGCCAGTGTCACCACCGGTTGGCGCGGAGGTATCGCCGCTGCCGGCATCATTGCCGCCGAACAAGCCCCCGACGGTATCCCCGACGGTATCCCCGACGGTATCCCCGACGGTATCCCCGACGGTATCCAGGACAGGGTCCACGACGGCATCTGCGACCTGATCGACGATATCCGGGACGGGATCGCTGCCCGTGTCGTCCGATGCGGTCTGCGTATCTCCCGCGGCAACGCCATCGTTGCCGGCGTCGTTCCCGGCGTCGTTCCCGGTGGTGTTTCCGGTCGCGTCCGTCCCAGTCTCCGCCGTCGCGTCCGACGGGGTCTCCGCCGTCGCGCCCGACGGGGTCTCCGCCGTCGCGTCCTGAACCGGGGGCTCGGCCGGTGCATCGGTGACTGTCTCCGCGCCAGTATCGGGCGATGAGTCGGTCGTATCGGTTGGCGGCGTATCCGTAGTCGGCGCGTCACCGAACATGAAATCGTCGGCGGACAGGTCGCCGAGGTCCACGTCGGACAGCGTGATGGTGCCATGGTCCGTCGTGATGACGGTGTCGTTTCCATCCATCACGGCGTTGTCGAGCAGGGTCGGCATATCGGGAATACCGACGCTGGACAGGTCTACCTGGTCGTTACCGGGGGTGAAGTCGGTAATGGTGTCGTTGCCGAAATTCTGATCGAACGAGAAGGTGTCGTTGCCGTTGCCGCCCGTCAGGGTGTCATCGCCGGCGCCGCCGTCCAGAACGTCCTTGCCGTTGCCGCCGTCCAGCGTGTCGTTGCCGGCGCCACCGCCGAGGTCGTCCTTGCCATTGCCGCCATCGATTTCGACAGCCTGAAGGGACTGATCCGTGCTGGAATCGACGGATGCATTGCCGTTCGTGGCGCCGTCATCGTCATCGTCATCATCGCCATTTATTACTTCCGCGATATCGCTGAGAACGGATTCGACCGTGTCCTGATTTTCGTCCTCGGATATCGGGGACGACACGGGATCGTTCGATGCATCTGCCGGGGGCATCGCGTCGCCGCCGGTTGCCTGGGGATCGCCGCCGACGCCATGACCCTGACCGTTGGTCGCGCCCTGGCCGCTGCCATTGCCGACGCCGCCATTGCCGTTCCCGTTATTGCCGCTATTGTTACCGTTACCGTTACCGTTATTACCGTTGGGATCGGCTGTCGTGTCGTCTGTGATCTCTACAACCGGGTCGACAACCTGATCGATGATGTCCGACACGGGATCGTTCGACGCATCTGCCGGGGGCATCGCGTCGCCACCGGTTGCCTGCGGATCGCCACCAACGCCATGGCCCTGACCGTTGGTCGCGCCCTGGCCGTTCCCGTTTCCTACGCCGCCATTGCCGTTCCCGTGCCCGTTATTGCCGTTTCCATTACCCCCGACACCGTGGCCCTGTCCGTTTACAGCACCTTGGGCGTTGCCGTTTCCGACGCCTCCATTACCATTGATGCTGGCGTTGCCGTTCCCGCTACTGCCGGTTTCTGAAAATTGTGCAGCGACGGGTTGTTCGCCTGAATTCGGGACGATAGCGTCGGCGGCATCGGTGGGAACTGTCTGTTCTTCGGTTGCCGGCGCCGCGACTGTCGGGGCGACAGGTGTAGCGCTCTGACCGGTTCCGTTCAGGACCGGCGAATTGCTCGCGGAAGCCGTGGCGGGATTTTCGGCGATCGCGTCTTTGCTGTCTTGACCGGCGTTGCTGCGGCCGGAAGTGGCCTGCACAGGCGCGAACGGGTCGATGATAGAGTCCGGTGTCTGATCGTCGTGATATTCTGTGGTCTGGGAGCTGCCTGTGACCGGTGCTTCGGCATCGCCTTCTTCAACGATTTGTTGCGGAGTGTCCTCGATTTCCTCTCTGGTCAGGTCAACTGGCGCATCGGCACGGAGAGCAACCTGCTCGGTCGCGGTTTCTGCATCACCCTGGATGACGGCTTCGGCGACGTCGTCTGCGTCGCCTTTTTCCCTGAGGTCCGCGTTGGTGTTGGGGCCGGCTGTCGTGCCGCCGTCGCCGGGACGGAGACGATCGTCCTGCGCGGAGTCGCCTCGGTTCTCGAATTCTTCTACCTGAATATCGTCGGCCATCGGTCTTTACTCCTGTGCCCCGTCATACCTTGGCGGGGTAGATAATACGCGACCTCAACTGAACACAGTTGAAGGGTCATTCCCGAAGTGATGGTAGATTGAAACTAAATAATGACCCGGGAATGAATTATTATGATTAATAAATTTTTATTCGTTTAGCTTTCTGCGGATTTTTCAATAAAATTTTAGATGAATTTCTGTTTATTCTTGGTGCCGTCTTTCTGTCTGATGAAATATTTCGATAGATTGATGGCCCATTCGTTAACCGAATTTTCAGCTTAAGAGCTAACTATTAGGAGGTAGGAAACGCCCGGAATCAGTCTGGCGATGTCGCTACTGCGTTGGGCAGTGGCGTGCTGCGTTAAGGTTTGTTTCGGGCTGCAACATGTAGCTGATCGAGTATTCATGCGTCATCGGGACAAGAAGGTTGAAAACGTGCCAAGGTTCGACGCGATGCGAGGTTATCGTGCCGAACTTCTGACAGCTTCCTGCGCGCAGAATATTCTGTCGCTCGCGATGCCGATTATGATTCTTCAGGTCTACGACCGGATCATTCCAAATCAGGCGATGCATACGCTGGGTGTCTTCATTGTCGCGCTCGGAATCGTCCTGGCGATCGATTGCCTCTTAAGTCTCGGGCGGTTTTACATTACCGGCTGGACCGGTGCGCGTATCCAGCATGTTCTGTCATGTCGTACGGTGAACCACATATTCCGGTCCGACCTCCGGGCATTCGAGCAGCTTGCGCCCGGCGTTCACCTGCAACGCCTGCGGGGCGCAGAGACGATCAAGAACTTCTTTTCAGGGCAGGGGCTTCTGCTGTTCGTCGATTTGCCGTTTGCCCTGCTGTTCTTCGCGTTGATTGCGCTGATTGCCGGGCCGCTGGCAGTCGTTCCCATTGTGATACTGGTTCTGCTGGCGATCACCGGTGTCATTGCGGGGCGTAAACTGAGCCATGCGCTCGAAGCGCGCCGGGCAACGGACGACCGGCGTTACAATTTCATGATCGAAGTCCTCAGCGCTGTCCGGACCGTCAAGGGCCTCGGGATGGAGACGATGATGGCGCGCCGTTACGAGCGCCTTCAGGGCAGTTCCGCCGAGGCAAGCTACAGCGTTGCCGACGGGGGAACCTGGGCACGGGCGACCGGCCAGATGTTTTCACAGCTCACGGCGATCTCGGTTGCGGCCTATGGCAGTACGCTGGTGATCGACGGGTCGCTGACCATTGGCGGACTTGCTGCCTGCACGTTGCTTGCAAGCCGGTCGGCGCAGCCGATGATGCGGGCGCTGGGGACCTGGACCCAGTACCAGAATGCGCGGGTTTCGCGGGACCAGGTAACCGGGGTTCTGGACCTGCCGCTGGAATCGACGCCCGATGCGCCGGAAATACATCGTATCAGGGGCAACGTGGAACTCGAGGACCTCTCGTTTTCGTATTCCGGGTTCGACCGCAATCTGTTCGAAGGAATAAACCTTCGGCTCCACGAAGGCGAAACCATTGCCATATCGGGGACCAACGGTTCCGGTAAGTCGACCCTGCTGGGCCTGATGATGGGGCTACTCGTGCCCTCAAGCGGACGGGTTCTCATCGATGGCGAGAACATCTGGAAGTTCGATGCGGTCAGCCTGCGCTCGCAGGTGGTTTACCTGCCCCAGAAGCCGGCGCTGTTCCAGGGCACGATCCTCGACAACATGACGATGTTCCGCGGCGATTCATATGTGGATTCCGTGCTCCAGATGGCCGAGCGGCTGGGTCTTCATGATGCGATCGGCCGGATGCCCCGGGGCTACGACACCCAGGTCGAGCACGCGGCCAATGACGGCCTGCCCGGCGGGGTACGCCAGCGGATTGCACTGGTCCGCGCGCTCACGCTGGTCGAGGACCCGCGCCTGATCCTGTTCGATGAAGCCAACACGTTCCTCGATCAGAAAAGCGATGCACAGCTTCTCGACCTGCTTCGCGAGCGCAGCGGAAGCTGCGCCATGGCGATTGTGAGTCACCGGCCGTCTTACCTGGCGCTTGCCGACCGGTCCTATCAGATTCGCGGGCGCGGTCTGGACGAAATTACGAACGGGCCGCGGGAATCCCTCGCCCGGCTCGAGAAGGAATACGCATGAGCCCGGCGGACAGCATGTCCGGCACCGCCGCAGACGCGATGGGTTTGCGCGCGCAGCCGGGTTCGACGCCGCCGCCGCAGGCGATCGAGGATGGCCTGCGGGTGATGCGCAATTTCCGCGAATACGGGAAACAGGCATTGTCGGAGCACGCTGCCTGCATCGTTCCGCTGCTGGAAGCACTCGGCTGGACCGGACGTCCCCGGCACCTCTCGGAGGCCGTCCCCCATTTTGTCGACGATATCGATCTCGACGACTTTCGCGAAACACTGGCCAACCTGAACCTGACGACGGTGCCGGTCCGGTCGCGTCAGGACAAATTGAACCCGGCATTGCTTCCCTGTCTTTTCGTTCCCGACAAAGGGCCGGTCCGTGTCGTGCTCGAACGCGAGGAAATCGCCCCCGAAGGCGATGAACCGCCATTAAGCGCATTCCGGATATACGATGGCTTCACGCGCTCGATACGGACAACCCGGTGCAAGGGTATTCGCGGCACCGCCTATGTGATCCGCGCGGTCGGCAGCGGTCACGTTCAGCGGGACAACAGTACATGGATCGCCGAACTGTCGGTGCGTTTCCGCAAGCTGGTGGTACATGTTCTGATCGCCACGCTGATGATCAACCTGCTCAGCCTGGCGATGCCGCTATTCATGATGTCGGTCTACGACACCGTGATTCCGTCCGCATCGGTCCAGCAGTTGATCTATCTGGTCTCCGGCGTCGGGATTGCGATCGGTATCGAATGGCTGTTCAGGCGATTGCGGTCGAAGGTGATGGCGCATGCCGCCGGGCGTATCGACTATATGATCGGGACGGCGGGCTTCCAGCAGGTGCTGATGCTGCCGATACCGATGAGCGAGAACGAGCCCCTCGGTGCTCAGATCTCGCATTTGCAGGAATTCGAATCCATCCGGGAGTTTTTCGCCGGCCCTCTTGGCGAGACGATTATCGATCTGCCGTTCGTGCTTTTGTCTCTCGCCGTGATCGCCATGCTGTCGGGCTGGCTCGTGATGGTGCCGATTACCGCCGCGGCATTGCTGATGTTGATGGCAATGGCCGTCACGCCGTTCATCAAGCGGACGTTCGCGAATTCCGGCGGTACGAAAACGCGGCAGCAACGCTTCCTGATCGAGGCGGTGTCGGGTATGCGTGCCATAAAATTCGCCGGGGCGGAGAAGGTCTGGGTCGACCGTTTCCGGTCCCTGTCCGCCGCTTCCGCCATCAGCGATTTCCGTATCGCGATGCTCAATAATCTCGTCCAGACCCTTGGCCGCATCATCATGCTGGCCGCCGGCGTGGCCGTCGTCGGTTTCGGCGCCGACATGGTGATGAACAATACGCTGACCATCGGCGCGCTGGTCGCCAGCATGGCGCTCGGCTGGCGGGTGCTGGGGCCGTTCCAGTCGGTGATCATGCTGCTTAACCGGGCAACGCAGATCCGCTCTTCGCTGCGCCAGATCAACCACCTGATGCGTATCCAGCCGGAACGCTCCGCCGGGCGGATTCCGCCGAAGCGGACCCTGCGGGGGCGCATCACGTTCATGGGGGTCGGCTACCGTCATGCGCCGGACGCGGACCCCGCCTTGAACGGTGTCAGCTTTGAATGCGCGCCGGGCGAAGTCGTCGCGATTACAGGACCCAACGGCGCCGGCAAGACGACGATCGCAAATCTCGCAAGCGGTCTTTACAAGCCGCAGATGGGCTCGGTCCTTTTCGATGGCGTCGATATTCGCCAGATCGATCCGATCGATATCCGCCAGAATATCGGCCTCGTTCCGCAGAACAGCGAGATGCTATACGGAACCGTGTCGCAGAACCTGAGGCTGTCGGTGCCTTTCGCAACCGACGAGGAACTGGTCGAAGCCGCGAAGACGGCCGACATAGACTATGCCATCGGGAACCTGCCCGAAGGGTACGAGACGCGCCTGACGGAACGTGTGGTCAGCGAATTGCCGGAAGGCTTCAAGCAAAAGCTCGCAATCGCGCGCGCCCTGTTGCGCAAGCCTCCCATCCTCATTTTCGACGAGCCCGGACAGATGCTCGATGAGCGCGGCGACAATGCCTTTCTCGAAGCCGTCAAAAAGCTGCGCGGCACCTGCACCATTATCGTTGTCACGCACCGGCCGAGCCATATGCGGGCGGCCGACCGCCTGATTGTCCTCAATGCAGGGCGCCTGCAATTCAACGGCGATCCGGAAGAAGCGCTCAGGCAGATGCAGGGTGAGAGCGAATGAGCTCGCCCGCCGCAGTTCCGTCACCTGCACCGCCCCAGGACTGGCGCAGCCCCGGCGAAACCCGCCAGATGCGTCACCTTTCGCAATCCGCGATCCTGGAGGAAGTCGGTCCGCCGCGCCTGGTACGCGTGGTACTTTTCCTGCTGTCCCTGTCGGTCTTCGGATTCATTGGCTGGGCGGCGGTCACGGAACTGGAGGAAACGACCAAGGCCTCGGGCGAGGTCGTTCCCAGCGGCTCCGTTCTGGCGGTCCAGCATCTCGAGGGCGGTATCATCGACAAGATATTCGTCCGTGACGGCGATATCGTCGATGCCGGCGAAACGCTGGTGCGGCTTAACCCGACATCCGCAAAGGCACAGCTCGAGGAAACCGACGCCCGGTCGGTCTCTCTGGAGCTCCGGCTGGAGCGTCTCATGGCCTTTGCCGAGGGACGTGCGCCGGATTTCTCGAATGCGCCGCCGCGTTTCGCGGCCCTCGTCGCCGGTGAACGGGGCATTCTCCGACAGCAGATCGATGCTCTGAACCAGGAAGCGAGCGTACTGGAAGCGCAGGCGAGACAGCGCGAATCCGAGCTTGGCGTTCTCGATATACAGGTTCGCAAGCTGACCGATCGGGTACGGATCCTCGGGACGCAACGCGAGATGCGCGAACGCCTGGCGGCAAAAGGCCTGGTGTCGAAACTGGTCTATCTGCAAACGCTCGAACAGTATCAGACGGCGGTCGGCGAACTGGCGGAAATTCGCGGCAAGATTCTGAGTGCCCGAAACGCCATCGAGGAAGCCGGCAGCAAAATGGCGCAGCTTCAGTCGCAGCGCCGCAACGAAGCCCTTGAGGAGTCGGGCCGGGTCGCTGCGGACCTTGCGAGTGTGCGCGAGACGTCGAGACGTCTTGGCGACCGCGTGACGCGGCTCGATATCGTCGCACCGGTCCATGGCATCGTCAAAGGACTGGCGACGAACACCGTCGGCGGCGTCATTCCACCCGGCGGACTGGTGACGGAGATCGTCCCGATGGACAAGGAACTGGTTGTCGAGGCGCGGATTTCACCGGTCGATATCGGACATATCACGATCGGTCACAAGGCGAACGTAAAGGTAACCACTTTCGATTTTGCCCGGTTCGGGGCGATCGAAGGCACCGTGACCAAAATTTCCGCCTCGACGTTCAAGGATCGCGAAAACGAGGTGTATTACAAAGCGGAAATAAAGCTGAAGGACGTCTACGTCGGGGACGAAGCCGGCAAGAACAGAATTTTGCCCGGGATGGTAACGGAAATCGATATCAATACCGGGCAGCGGACGGTCCTGCGGTATTTGCTCCGCCCGGTCTTCCAGTCCCTCGACGTTGCACTCAGCGAACGATAGGGCGCGAAACGCCTAAAAAGGCGGTTTCTCCATCAGTCGGCTGAAGATTTGTTCCCGTCAGTCGAGTCAGATGTCGTTTCTGCGTCATTGCCGTCCGCGGTAGCGGTAGAATCGTCATCTTCCTTGCGGTCGTCCGACTTTTCCTGCTTCAGGCGCTGGCGTTCGGCTTTCTTGGCGGCGCGGGCTTTCTCGCGTTCGCGTCGTTCAAAGCCGTAATTTGTTTTTCGGGCCATTGGCTTCCAATCGGTCGGCGGAATGCCGGTCCAAAGAAGGCCGGCATTCCTGCAGACCTTCTTTAGTCCGGTTGCTGTACTAGTCTGCTGCGGCGAGGTTTTCGGCTGACTTTTTGCCGTCTCTGCCGGGCTGCACTTCGAAGCTGATCTTCTGGCCTTCGTTCAACGACGACATGCCGGCACGTTCGACCGCCGAGATGTGAACGAAAACGTCGGGACCACCGTCCTCAGGCTCGATAAATCCGAAACCCTTGGTCGGGTTGAACCATTTCACGGTTCCTGTAGCCATAGCTAATTCCTTTAAAAGATAACAGGCTGCCCACGCGGCGCGTGAGCGGATCTCAACTTCCCGAATTGCTTGGTGTATTGACGCCTGTCATTGTTTGGACAGGGGAGGCTACGCCAGATCCTCGAAAATCTGATGGCAGCAATGTGACCAGATGCGTGGGCAAAGACAAGGAGATTGTTTTCTCGGGCACAGCGTCACTGCGGATAATTTATACGGTGTGGGCGGTCCGTGACGACGAGGCACAAAAAACGCCCCGGAAACCGGAGCGTTTTTTGTTCTTCCTGACGACGGAGCGCCGGACGGATCAGAGGCGCGCTGCCTGGTTCATCCGCTGGGCGTAGGCCAGCAGGCCCGAGGCAGACCGGTAGGTAGCGGTGATGCGCCGGACAATCCGACGGAGTGCTGCGCCAAGGTAGTCGGAACGCGATAATTCTGCCGCGCGGCGGATTTCCTGCGTGTCGAGACGGGTGAGATCGAACGCCGAGACATCGAAGCTCCGCGTGGGTGTATTGGTGGTCATTTTTTCTACTCCAGTGTTCTACGATCCGGACAATGGCCTCCGGAAACTACTAAGTAGTTAACAATTTTCGGGATATCAGGTGTTATATTGCAGTGCACAAATGCGCGTTGTGCATAGCTGAATAATTCGGATGTTGCGTCGCCGGTCCGTTGCAGCGGTTCCGCGAATGGCGGATCAGACTTTCATTTCCCGGGGCCCCACGAGGCGGAATTCTGCGATTCCAAGTGCCTTGTGGAAATGGCGGAGATAGGCAGGGCGGGTGTTGTCCGTGGGTTCCGATGTCATTTTGCGTCGCAACAAATTCGTTGCCTCCGCATCCAGTGTCGCGGGTTCCCCCGTCGCGACGACGCCGTAGACCTCGCGTGCGTATTCTGCGGTGCATCGTTCTTCGCGGATGTCGTCAATTACGGCTTTGGGGGCGCGGTCCAGCGGATTTCCGTGCCCGCCGCCACCGCCGGAGACATGCAGGAACGTCTCGCCCTGTTGGAAAACCACCGCTTCCATCGGCATCACGGGGATGGCGGACTGGGTGTCGGTGCCGGTATTTCGCAGGTTCCAGGACGGCGTTCCCGGATTGCCGCCGTTCAGGCCGTATGGAAGAAAGCGCCGGCGGTCGGAGCGCATGACCATCTGCGTTTCTTCGGACAGAAAGCGGTATTCGCGCTGATAGGCCGGGGCGCCGCGGAATTCGCCCGGACCGCCCGAATTCTCAACCATTCCATAGCGCGTGATTTCGAGCGGGAACAGTGCTTCGACCATCTCTACCGGCTGATTTGTCAGGTTGCCGCCCGGGTTGGGAATGCCGAACGCGCCATCGGCATTATGCATCGCGCCCCAGCTTCCCGCCCAGGCCTCGGTGCAGACGAAGCGTTCCTCGCCGTCATACCCGCTGAAAGACGGGAAGGTGACACCGCCTTCACCGGCCGCGGGCACCCGGTCCGGGACGATCTGGGCAAAACAGCCGAGCAGGACATCCAGCGCCCGCCACCCGACGATGGCACGGGCCGCGCAGGCGGCGGGCGGTGTCGGATTCACGATGGTGCCTTCCGGGACGATGATGTTCAGCGGGCGGATAAATCCCTCGAAATTGGGTATTTCCTCCTCCGCGATGCATTTCACGATCAGGTGGCAGGCGGATTTGACGAACGGCGCCGGGCAGTTGATTGCGGCATTTACCTGCGGCGCGGAGCCGGTCCAGTCGAGGGTCATGTCGCCGCCGTCGATGGTGACGGTGATTTTCATCGCCAGCGGTTCCGGGTTTTCGCCGAGGCCGTCGATATAGTCCGTAAACGACCATGTGCCGTCGGGCAGGCTGGATATCTCGGCCCGCATGATCCGTTCGGCGTGACTGTGCAGTTCCTCGACGATATCGCGGTATTCCGGGCCGCCATACCGGGTGATGAGGTCGCACAGGGCGGCATCGGCCGTGCGGCAGGCGGCCACCTGGGCGCGCATGTCGCCGGCCAGCTTGTCGGGGATACGGGTATTCTTCGCCATCACCTTGAAGAACGTCTCGTTGGGTTTTCCGCGGTCGTACAGCCGGATCGGCGGAATGCGCAGCCCTTCCTGGAATATTTCCGTCGCATAGACCGCCGCCGAGCCCGGCGCGATCCCGCCCATGTCGATCTGATGGACGAGCGACGCGGCAAAACCCTCGAGTTCACCGTCGATGAATACCGGCTTGACGATATAGACATCCGGCAGGTGCTGGCCGCCGCCGCTATACGGATCGTTCCAGACGAACATGTCGCCCGGATGCATGTCGTCGCCATAGTCGCGGATCAGTGCTTCCATCGCGTCCGGAAACGACCCGAGATGCAGGGCCATCGTCATGCCATGGGCGACAATCCGGCCCTCGCGGTCGCAGATGCCTGTCGAATAATCCATCGAATCCCGGACGATCGTCGAATAGGCGGTACGCATGATGACCAGCGCCATTTCGTCGGCGATGGCGCCGAGCGCGTTTTGAACCACTTCCATGGTGATCGGGTCGACGTTCGCCGCAGATATCGGGGTTCCCGCGGTCATTGGCTGTTTCCTCTCGTCAGGACGATATTGCCCAGGGAATCCAGCGCCGCGCGCCAGCCCGGGGGGACGATGCAGGTCGAATCGTATTCCTCCACGATCAGCGGACCGTCCTGCGGTGCGGAAAGGGACGGGCGGTCGATAACCGGCGTCTCGACGAGACCATGCGCCGGCCCGAAATAGACGTCCCGGGGCGTTCGCTCGTTATCGGCGACGCGCGACGAGGCGACCTGCCTGTCCGGCCGCTCTTCGGTGACCCGTGCAATCAACCGCAATGTCACGCATTCGACCGCCTCGGCTTCGGCCTGATGGCCATAGGTCCGTTCGTGTTCATCGCCGAAAGCGGCGATCAGCCTGTCGAAATCCGGCGCATCGCCCGCGGACACGCAATCCACCGTCAGTTCGTGCGCCTGACCCGCATAGCGCAGATCGGCGAGGCGCGCGACCGCATAGTCGGCGGGCGTGTATCCCTCCGACGCCATCAGCGCCGTCATCTCGGTTTCGAGCGTGCGATAGGCGTCTTCCATGTCCGGCGGCGACACGCCGGACAGCCGGTTCAGCCAGGCGCGGCTTATCTCGTGTTCGACATCCGACAGCAGCAGCCCATAGGCGCTGAAAACACCGGGAGTAGGCGGGATGATCACCCGGGTCATATCGAGCAGGTTGGCAATCTCCGCGGCGACGACAGGTCCGTTGCCGCCGAAAGCGAAGAGCGCGAAGTCGCGCGGATCGCGACCGCGATAGGTCGATACGGCTTTGACCGCGCGCACCATCGTTCCGCAGGCCACCTGGAAGACTCCCCAGGCCGCGTCGAGCAGGTCGCGGTCCAGCGGGGTGGCGATGATCGCTTGCAGCGCGTCGCGTGCTGCATCGGCATCCAGTTTCAGGTCGCCGCCGACGAGGTACCCCGGATTGAGGAAACCCAGCGTGAGAGCGGAATCCGTAAAGGTCGGGTCCTCGCCGCCGCGCCCGTAACAGACCGGGCCGGGCAGGGCGCCCGCGCTTTCGGGACCGACTTTCAACAGGCCGCCGCGGTCGAGCGAGACGATACTGCCCCCGCCCGCGCCGATCTCGGAAATATCGATCACCGGCAGCTTCAGGGCATAGCCGCCGCCCATCACGAGTTTGCTGGACAGGTTGATACCGGCGCCGACCTCGTAATCGCCGGTGCGGGAAATGCGGCCGCCTTCGACCATCGAGGCTTTGGCCGTTGTACCGCCCATATCGAGCGTGATGTTGTTGCCTTCGGGGGCGAGGCGCGCGGCGCCGATCACGCCGGCAGCCGGGCCGGATTCGACCAGATAGGCGGGCTTGTCCGCCGCCGCGCCGATCGACATGACTCCGCCGTCCGATTTCATGACCCGGACCGGCGCCGCCACGCCGATGGAATCGAGATGGCGCCGGAGCGAGGCGAAATAGGCGGTCAGGATCGGGCCGAGATAGGCGTTGATGACGGTGGTCGAAGTCCGCTCGTATTCCCGGATTTCCGGCAGGATATCGCTCGAGCAGGTGATAAAGACATCCGGTCCCATGATGTCGCGGACGATTTCGGCGCTGTGCTTTTCATGATCCGGGTTGGCATAGGAATGCAGATACGCGATGGCGACGGCGGCAACGTTTTCCCGGGCCAGGCGCTCGCAGGCGGCGATGACGGTTGTCTCGTCCAGCGGTATGCGGACCTCGCCGCGGGGACCTGTCTTTTCGGTGACTTCGCGGCGCAGGCGTCGCGGGACGAGCGGCGGCGGCTTGGTCCAGTTCAGTGTGTACATCTCGGGGATGCGCAGCCGCCGCAGCTCCAGCACGTCCCGGAATCCTGCCGTCGTGATCAGTCCCGTGCGGGCGCCCTTCGCCTCGAGTATGGCATTCGTCGCCACGGTCGTGCCATGGACGATAACGTCGACGTCGTCCGGTGCAGCGCCGATGGTTGCGAGGGCCGCGGCGAGACCGTCGGCGATACCGCGGCCGAAATCGTCGGGGGTCGTCAGAAGTTTTTCGGCGTGAAGCGCGCCGTCTTCTCTCATCAGGACAAGGTCGGTGAACGTGCCGCCGATATCTATCCCGGCCCGGTATTTCATGTATTTTCCGCTTTCCGGATGGTTTCCCAGACACGCAGGGGTGTCAGCGGCATGTCGATATCGGTGACGCCGAGGGGCGCCAGGGCGTCGAGGACGGCGCTGACCAGCGCCGCGGGCGATCCGATCGACCCGGACTCGCCGCAGCCCTTGGCCCCAAGCGGGTTATGAGTACAGGGCTGGGATTCATCGAGTTCGCCCTCGAAGTCGATCAGGTCGTCAGCCCGCGGCATGCCGTAATCGAGAAATGATCCGGCAAGTATCTGTCCGCTTTCGGGATCGTAGGCAGCACTTTCGGTCAGTGCCTGTCCGATGCCCTGGGCAAGCCCGCCGTGAATCTGTGCGTGGACGATCATCGGATTGATGACGGTGCCGATATCGTCGACGACGTAGTAGCGCTGGAAGGCGATCTCGCCGGTGTCGCGGTCGATCTCGATCTCGACGATGTGCCCGCCATTCGAATAGGCAAAGTTCGACGGATCGTAAAACGCGCTTTCGTTCAGGCCCGGTTCCATGCCGGGCGGCATGACGTGTCCGAGATTTGCGGCGGTTGCGATCTCTTCGATGGTCATCTGCCGGTCGGTGCCGGCGATTGCGTAGACCCCGTCGGCAAAGGCGACGTCTTCCTCCGCGGCTTCGAGCAGATGCGCGGCGAGCTTCCGGCCTTTTTCGATGATCTTGTCCGCTGCAACCGCGATGGCCGAGCCGCCGACCGCGATCGACCGCGACCCGAACGTGCCGGTCCCCATGGGCACGGCCTCCGTATCGCCCTCGATGACGGTGACTTTTTCGTATGGCAGGCCGAGCCTGCTGGCGATGATCTGGGCATAGGTCGTATCGTGGCCCTGGCCGTGATTATGGGTGCCCGCCAGCAGCCGCACGCTGCCGCCGCCGTCGATACGTATTTCGGCGCTTTCGAAAAACCCGATCCGCGCGCCGAGCATGCCCGCGAGTTTCGATGGCGCCACGCCGGAGGTTTCGACATACATCGCCAGACCGATGCCGCGGAGCTTGCCGCGGGCCTCGCTCTCGGTGCGGCGGGCGGCAAATCCGTCCCAGTCGGCCGCGGCGAGCAGTTTTTCCATGATATTGGGGAAATTGCCGCTGTCATAGGTGGGACCGATCGGTGTGGTGTACGGCATAGCGTCCACCGGGATCAGGTTGCGCCGCCGGATTTCCGCGCGGTCGAGTCCCAGTTTCGCGGCTGCCCCGTCCGCCAGGCGTTCCAGCACGTAGCAGGCTTCCGGACGGCCCGCGCCGCGATAGGCGTCGGTCGGGACCGTATTGGTCAAAACGGTCGTTACCTCGACATGGATAGCCGGTGTTTTGTAGACGCCGGCCAGCAGCGCCGAATAAATCGCGCCCGGGATGCTGGCGCCGAAGGTCGAGATATAGGCGCCGACATCTGCGAGCGTCCTGACCTTGAGGCCGACAAACCGTCCGTCGTCATCGACGCCGAGGGTCGCGGTCGTCAGATGGTCGCGCGCCTGGGTATCGGACATGAAGGCTTCCGACCGGGTGGAGGTCCAGCGCACCGGCCGCCCAAGACGTCGCGCCGCCCAGGTAACGATGGTCTCTTCGGGGTAGTGCTTGCCCTTGGTTCCGAAACCGCCGCCGACATCGGGCGCGATAACACGCAGGTCGGCCTGCGCGATGCCAAGCGCTTCCGTAATCGAGCGGCGGATCAGGTGCGGTGCCTGGGTCGCGTCGTAGAGCGTGATCGTACCGGATGCCGTATCGGGGATCGCCAGACACGCACGGGCTTCGATCGCCGCGCAGGCGATCCGGTTGTTCACGAGTTCGATCTCAATCACATGGGCGGCACCGGCAATGGCGGCGTCGGTCGCATCCCGGTCGCCGCGGCCCCAGGTGCAGATCTCGTTTCCCGGCGCGTCGTCGTGCAGTTGCGGCGCCGCAGGCGCCAGGGCGGCACGGGAACCGGTAACCGCCGGGCGCGGGGCATAGCCGACGACGACTGCGTCGGCGGCATCTGCCGCGGCCGCCGCGGTGTCGCCGATGACAACCGCAACCGGCTCACCCACATGACGGACGCGGCCGCGCGCAAGGCCCCAGCGTTTTGGCTGGTTCATCGGCGAGCCGTCGGAATTGTTCATCACCCACATAAACGGGATCTCGCCGACCCCGTCCGATTCCATGTCGGCGCCGGTCAGAATATCGACGATTCCGGGCAGGGCGCGTGCCGTCGAAACATCGATCGACTGAATATCGGCATGGGCATGCGGAGAGCGGACGAATGCGGCGTAGAGTGCGCCGGCAACGTGGATGTCATCGACAAACCTGCCGTTGCCCAGCAGAAATTTCCGGTCTTCCTTGCGCAGCACCGCATCGCCGATGCTGCCCTGTTCCAGTGTCTTTTCCAAAATCCGATTACTCCCCGATTTCCAGTATTATCCTGCCGCGGCTGTTTTCGCCGCGCTCCAGGATCCGATGCGCTTCTGCGGCCTCCGCAAGCGGCATAAGACGCGACACCTGCGGTATGAGTATCCCGTTTGCGACCGCGGCGGCGACCTGCTCAAGGGTCTCGCGCCGGTCATGGACCAAAACCTGTTGGCAGTGAACCCCGAAGTCGTCACTGACATCCTCGAACGGCGCGGCGATGAGCCAGACGATCGTGCCGCCCTTTTTCAGGACCCGGCAGGATTTCTCGTGAACGTCTCCGCCGACAAGATCGAAGACGACATCCTGTCCGGACAGGGAGGCCGAAAAATCCTGCCTGTCATAGGCGATCACTTGGTCGGCGCCGAGATTGCGGACGTAGTCGGCGTTCGCGGCGCTGCAGGTCGCCGTCACGTGACACCCGGCATTGCGGGCGATCTGAACCGCCATGCCGCCGATCGCGCCGGCGCCGGCATGGATCAGCACATTGTGTTTCGGCTGAATACCCGCGGTCTCGACCAGCCCGATCCAGGCACAGACGCCGGCATGGATCATCGACGAGGCTTCCGCGAATCCGATTTTTGCGGGTTTCGGCACCGTCATCCGGCGCGGGCGGGTGACGGTTTCCGCGTAGCTGCCGGATTCAACATGTTCGGTCACGAAACACAGCTCGTCGCCGATGCGGGTCCAGTGGCAGTTTGCGCCCGTCGCAATCACGACACCGGCGCCGTCGCGCCCGGGAATGGTCGGCAGGTCGAGCGGGAACATCTCTTTCAGGTGCCCGGCCCGGACTTTCCAGTCACCCGGTATGACGCTGGCGCAGCGCACGGAAATCAGCGCCTCGTCCGGTCCGGGCGCGGGGTCGGGCAGGTCCACCAGTTCCATCACGTCGGGGCCGCCGTAGCGGGTATATTGGATGGCTTTCATCGGAGTCAGGCGAGCCGTTGCTTTCCGTCGGAGAAAGTGACGCGCAGATTGAAGCCGCCCTCGTTCACCAGCCACGGGCGGATGCGGAATCGGCGCGCGCCCGAGGAATGCATCGGGTCCGCTTGCGCGATTTCGGTCGCCTCCTCGATGGATGAGGCCCGGATGATGATCATGCCCTCGCCACTCCACGCATCGCCGCTGTCGTTGGCGAAAGGACCCGCCGCGAACATGATGCCTTTCTGTTCGATTTCGACCTGATATTTCAGGTGCTCCGCGCGGGCTTCCTGCACGGCTGCCAGGTCGCCCGTCGGTTCGGTGAAAACCACGAATAGCTCTTTGGCCAGCATGCCTTTCGCGGTCGCAGACGCGATCATGTCTTTCCAGGATGGTGCGGACATCGTGACGTCTCCCTCTGTTTGCACGACTATATCATTGCCGCTGACACAAATGAAAACGGCCACCCTCCTGGGTGGCCGTTTCTGTGCGAAATATGACCGGGTCTACTTACCGAAGAGCTTTTTCAGACCGTCGCCTGCACCCTTGGCGGCATCTTCGACGCTCTTGGCTGCGCCGCCGCCGCCGCCCGTGACGTTTTTCATTGCGTCCTTGGCGGCGTCTTCAACACCCTTGGTCAGGTCCTTGACCATGTTGTCGATGCCGCTCGCACCCACGGCGACGCCGACCTGCTTTTCAATTGCATCCATTACCCTGTCGACGACCTCGGCCGGGGTGGCACCGCCTTCTTTATCCTTGCCGATATCCTTGAGGCGGATTGTCGGCAGGTCCGAGCCGACCTTCTTGCCTTTCAGCAGCGGGTGGCTGACGGACACGTTTCCGTTGCTGACAACAAGGCTTTCGACGATCATTTTCTTGCCGGGACCCTTTTTCTCGGCCGGGGTTTTTTCGCCCGGCGGTCCGGCGGCCTTTTCCACGTTCTTTCCGATCACGTCGACATTGCTGCCGCCCTCGCCGAATTCGTAAGTGATTTCCGGTTTGTCGATCACGATCGACTTGATAATGATCGTATCGCCGGTCAGGCTGGAAATATCGATGTTCAGTGAGATGCTGCCGAGCTTGAACGCCGAATCCGTCTGATAGCCCTCGGGATTGCCCACAATCAGCCCCGACAGTTTGCCTTCGCCGTTTTCGGGCGATAGTTCGACCTTCGCCAGTTTGACGCTCACCCCGGCATACCGCGGTCCGTGTTCCTCAACCGCATTCTTCACGATTGAATCGAGATTTGAATAGATGAAAACGACCACGCCAACGATGGCGATCACGACGATGGCGAGGATACCACCGACAATCTTGAATCCACGGCTCATTCTTCAGACCTTTCGAATTTGACTGTTATCGCGTTGTCGCCGGACAGTGTCAGTATACGCGTGCCGCCGAGTCCCGAGAACAGATTTAGGAATCGAGCGCGACGGCGATATCGAGCAGCGATTCATCGCCGCCATGTGCCGCCAGCAGGGAGATGCCGATCGGTGCCCCCGCCTCGGCGAGGGGCAGGCTGACCTGCGGACATCCGGACAGGCCGGAAATGCAGGTAAGCCCCATTGTCCGGGCGCGAAAATCCTCGACGTCGGCATCGCTGGCGTCGCGTTTCGGGCTGACCGGGGCCGTCGGCATCACGATCACCGCATCGCCGCCGCCGAGGAGTTCGTTTACCCGCGCCCGGGCGATGTCGCGGACGGGCTGGTGTTCCGTGCGATCCGCATCGGTCAGCGTGGCCGCATAGGCAAAGCGTTCCTTTACGCCTGGCCCGAAGGCGGGTTTGTTCTCGCTTACCCAGGCGGCGTGATTGCCCCAGATTTCGAGTGCCTGCAAATGCCGGAAGGCGGCAAACCAGCGGTCCAGGCCTTGAGGGGCGATGTCGATCTCTTCGGTTTCAAGACCGAGTTTTCCGATCGCCTGACGTGCGGCTTCTTCCGCAGCTTCGCGTTCGCCGTCAGGCATCCGCGAAAACGCATCCCGCGCAAAAAACGCGCGTTCGGGTATTATTTTGCGGGCTGCTCCGCCCAGCAGGACGCCGCCGACATCGGCAAAAAGCGCAGCGTCCCGGGCGAACCAGCCGACGACGTCGAAAGAGCCTGCGAGCGGCGCGACGCCTGTCGGATCGACCCGGTCATGTGTCGGGCGGATACCGTAGATCCCGGTGAAACTGGCAGGGCAGCGGACGGATCCGCCGCAATCCGTCCCCAGGGCGAAGTCGACCAGTTCGCCGGCGACGGCGGCGGCGGAGCCGGAGGAAGACCCGCCCACGGCGCGGTCGGGGGCGGCGGGATTGATCGGGGCGCCGTAATGGGCGTTGTCGCCGGCAAGGCTGTAGCACATCTCGTCGCAGATCGTTTTGCCGGTCAGCGTTGCGCCGGCGTCCAGCAGCTGCTGCACCGCGGCGGCGTGTTGTTCCGGCAGGGGGTGCGTTTCGGGCCAGGTGGGTTGACCGTTTCCTGTGGGGTAACCGGCGATGTCGAAAACGTCCTTGGCGCCGAACCGGAGGCCGGCAAGCGGGCCATCGGCGGCCCCGTCGATCGTCGCCGAAGGTCCGTCCATAAAAGCGCCAAATCTGTCCTGCATCGATATCTTCCTGTTTTCTTTGCGATTTCCCGAAACATACCGGGTTGGGATCGCAAGAGCCATCCGGGCAAAGAAAAGGCCCCCGCCTGCAAGGCGGGGGCCGATCCACTGACGTTCCCTCCCAGGTACCGTCAGGTCAGAAGCATCGTTGTTATTTTTTGAGCTTCTGCCGGTAAACCTTGTGGCACGAACCGCAGCTCTTGCCGAGCGCGCCGAAGGCCATGCCGATTTCCTTTTTGCCGGCGTTCGGTGCGGACGCCGCTTTGGCCAGATTTGCCGCCGCCGATGCCATCGCCATCGACGCCTTCTTGAAACCGTCGTTATCCGAGAACACTTCGGGCTTGGCGCCGGTCACTGCAGGATAACGCGCCATCCCGGTGCCGGCCGGGAAGAGGTCGGGGGCGACCTTGGCGATGTTAGCGATCATCGTGGCGCTTTTTGCGACATCTGCAGGGCCGCCCTTGTTGGCCTTGAGATAACCGGCGATGGTTTTCATGTTGCCGCTGACAGCGCGCA
Source organism: uncultured Rhodospirillaceae bacterium (assembly GCA_963977005.1). Lineage (GTDB taxonomy): Bacteria > Pseudomonadota > Alphaproteobacteria > MPNO01 > UBA830 > CAXBCP01. The sequence goes on along the minus strand of CAXBMQ010000010.1, from coordinate 19,007 downwards.
TCGCCGCCCGCCGCTTTGCGATTGCGGTGGCATGCGCCTTGTTGTCGACCTTCATCTCGACTTCTTTCATCAGCTTGTTGCCGTGGTTGTCGGCAATCGCCGGCGTTGTCACGGACGCGGCGGCGAGAGCAAAGCCGCCGAACGCCAATACAGTTAGTGCTTTCATCTTTTGATCGTCCTCCTGAGACGTGGTTCGCGTGAACGGACCGGGCAGGTTGGCCAGACGATAGCCTATGTGTCGATGCTTTGAAAATCTCTTAATTTGGGACATAATTGTCTTCAATTCGTTGACAATGGGAAACCCCGAATGGATCGTCTTACCGCCATGGAAATCTTCACGAATGTCGTGGAGTTTGAAGGCTTTAGTGCGGCCGCCAGTCGCCTTGGCATTTCCCGCGCATCTGTCAGCAAACAGGTGATACAGCTTGAAGAAAGTCTCGGTGCCCGTCTGTTGAACCGGACCACCCGGCGGGTAAGTGTCACCGAAGTGGGAGAGGCATATTACGAACGCTGCAAGCGCGTCCTTGCCGAGGTCGAGGAGGCGGACCAGCTTGTCGAACAGCTCCACTCGGAACCGCGGGGGACATTGAAGGTGAGCGCGCCGATGTCATTCGGCGTCGCGCATGTAGGGCCGGCGGTTTCGGAGTTTCTGAGCGAATACCGCGAACTCGCCATCTCGCTGACGCTGAACGACCGGTTTACGGATCTGATCGAAGAGGGATTCGACGTCGCACTCCGGATTACGCAATCGGCCGATACCAGCCTCGTCGCCCGGCGGCTCGCCGGCGTCAGATGCGTGATGACGGCAACGCCGGCCTATCTCGAACGTCATGGAATGCCGACGAAGCCGCAGGACCTCGGCGACCACCAATGCCTCAGCTATATTTATCTCGCGTCAGGACTCGAATGGCCGATGTTCGGTCCCAACGGCGCGACGTCGGTCAAGGTCACCGGGCCGCTAAAGGCCAATAACGGCGAAGTGCTCGTACAGGCCGCGCGCCAGGGTCTCGGGATTGCCTTGCTGCCGAACTTCCTGGTGCGCGACGAGATCGAGAAGGGAGATCTCGTCCCCGTGCTGGAACGCTACCGGTTGCCCGAACTGTCGGTCTATGCCGTATCGCCGCCAAACAGGTTTCCCGCGCGCAAGGTACAGGCGTTTATTTCGTTCCTGGCAGAGCGCTTCGAGGCAGCTGATTTCTGAGCGCGGGTCCCGGCCCGGTCAGACGCCGATCAGTTTCCTGGTATTGGATTCGAACATCATGATCCGGTCTTCGTCGCTGCACCGCAGGTTGCCGATCACGTCGATTGTCGACCGGATGAGGCGGGCGCCGCCTTCTTCGTCATAGGGACAGTCGGTCGCAAAGAAAGAATGGTCAGCACCGAAGAAATCGAGCCCGGCCTGGCTTGCCGCCTGGGCGCCGAACATGGCCGTGTCCCCATAGAAATCCTTGAAATAGTCGATCATCGGTTTTTTGAGCGTATCGCGGAAAGACTTGCCGTCGCCCATTTCCGCGTTGCGGCTTTCCCAGCTTGGCGTGAACCGGCCTTCGGCATGGGGTGTGTATGCGCCCCAGTGATGGGCGATGATCCGCAGGTTGGGGATTTCGTCGAACATGCCGGAACACACGATGCGCGCCATGGCGGCGCTGGTCTCGTACGCCCAGCCGAAGCCCCAGAAGATCTCATAGAACGACCGGTCTTCTGTCAGGTAGTCGGGATGCGTCGCCGGCCGCGTCGGGTGGAGCCAGATGGTTTTGCCGCGCTGGGCGATCTTGGCGAAGATGTCGCGGAACTCCGGCTGGTCCAGCGCCTTGTTGTTGACGTTTGTGAAAAGCTGGAACCCGACCGCGCCCAGTTCGTCGATCACCCGGTCGATCTCGGCGAGGGCCGCTTCGGTGTTGTTCATCGGCAGCGAGGCGATGAACCACGGCATGCGGTCCGGGTTTTCGCGGCAGATGCGCGCCATGCCGTCATTGGCGACCCGGGTCAGGCCGGGACTGTCATTCGGGCCGGCAACGGAGTCGATGGGCGGCTGCGACATTGAGATGATCTGCTGGTAATCGTCGAATTCGTCCAGCATGCGCAGGCGTGCGTCCATGTTGTGGATGGTCTCGATGGATTTCCAGCGCTTGACCGCGGCGTCGGGCATCAGGCCTTCGATCTGTTCGAAGAATTCGGTCGGGAAAACGTGGTTGAAGACATCGATTTTCATGGCTGTTCCTTCGCGCAATCAGTTGATCCGACTATAAACTCCACAATGCTGGGCGACTCGGCAAATCCTCTGTTCAGGATCGCCCGGCCCGATAATTTCAAGGGTCCGCAAACCGTTTCGTTTCGGTTAGGTTGCCGGTCGGGCTTTCCTGTCGGTGCAGACGTATATGGGCGACATTCAGGCAGCATTTTCGCTTGCCGCCAACCTGATCTTTTCAGGCGATGCCGATCTGTTCGAGATCGTCGGACTGTCGCTGTCGGTAAGCGTGACGGCGGTGGCGATTGCCTGCGCCGTCGGCATGACGCTTGGCGCGACCATCGCTGTGACGCGGTTTCCCGGCAGGCCCGCCGTCATTGTCCTGCTGAACGCCCTTATGGGGCTGCCGCCCGTCGTCGTCGGTCTTGGCGTCTATCTGGTATTGTCGCGCGCCGGTCCGCTCGGCGTGCTCGGCCTGCTTTATACGCCGACGGCGATGATTGTTGCGCAGACGATCCTGGTAACGCCGGTGGTCGCCGCTTTGACCCGCCAGGTGGTGGAGGATCTCCACCACGAATACGACGAAGCGCTGAAATCGCTCGGTGTCAAAGGTATCGGGCTCGTCCGCACCCTGATCTGGGACGCGCGATACAGCCTGATCACGGTGGCGCTTGCCGGCTTCGGGCGCGCGGTCGCCGAAGTCGGCGCGGTGATCATCGTTGGCGGGAATATCGATCACCTGACCCGCACGATGACCACGGCGATCGCGCTGGAAACGTCGAAGGGAAACCTTGCTCTCGCGCTCGCGCTCGGGATCGTGCTGGTCGGTATTTCCCTGGCCGTCAACGGGGCGGTGTCCGGCCTGGGCGGGGCGGCGGGACGGCGCCGGCATGCCTGACTCCATTCTGCCGCTGCGCGCGGCCAATATCTGTTACGCGGTAGACGGTACGGACCTGATCGACGATATCTCGATGGCGGTCGACTCGGGGGCATTTACCGTGGTGCTGGGTCCCAACGGCGCCGGCAAGAGCCTGTTGCTCCGTTTGCTGCACGGGTTGATTGTCCCGACATCGGGAAAGGTCGAGTGGCACCGGCCATCTGACCTGCGGGGCCGCACGCAGCGGCAGCGTCAGGCGATGGTCTTCCAGCGGCCGGTGCTGTTGCGCCGGTCTGTCGAGGCAAATATCCGATACGCGCTGAAATGGCAGGGTGCGCCGGCCGACAAGCTCGCGGAAGCAAGCGAATATGCCCTGGAACGAGCCGGCCTGGCAGATCGCCGCCGCGTTCAGGCCCGGCTCCTGTCGGTTGGCGAGCAGCAGCGGCTGGTCGTCGCCCGGGCGCTTGCCGCGAAGCCGGACATCCTGTTTCTCGACGAGCCGACGGCGAGCCTCGACCCGGCCTCGGTCCAGCAGATCGAATCGCTCTTGATCGAGGCTAATGCGGCGGGAACGTCGATGGTTCTGGTTACCCATGATATCGGTCAGGCACGTCGCTTGGCTAAAGAGATCGTCTTTGTCCATCAGGGGCGGCTTGTTGAGAGCGCTCCCGCCGAGGTTTTTTTCAACACGCCACAATCGTCGGCGGCGCGCGCTTATCTGAAAGGAGAGATCGTTGTTTAGAAGAGGGATGCTCGTTTGCGGGCTATTCGCGCTTCTGATCCCGGGGCTGACGCTGGCGGCGGACAGGAACTTCATCATCGTCCAGTCGACGACATCGACGCAGAATTCAGGTCTTTTCGATGCAATTCTGCCAAAATTCCAAGCAAAGACCGGGATTGAAGTGAGAGTCGTCGCGGTCGGTACCGGCCAGGCGCTCAAGAACGGGAGGAACGGCGACGGCGATGTACTGCTGGTCCACGCGCGGGCGGCGGAGGACCGGTTTGTCGCCGAGGGCTTCGGTATCGAGCGCCGGGACGTGATGTACAACGATTTCGTGATTATCGGCCCGCCCGACGACCCCGGCGGCATCGCAGGGATGCGGGATGCGCCCGCCGCGCTGGCAAAAATTGCGCGGACAAAGGCGTTTTTCGTGTCGCGTGGCGACAACAGCGGCACCCATATAAAGGAACGCTCGCTATGGAAGGCCAGCGGCGTGGACCCTGCGGGCGCGAGCGGGGCATGGTATCGCGAGGCCGGGAGCGGGATGGGGGCGACCCTGAATACGGCGGTCGGTATGGGCGCCTATACGCTGACCGACCGGGCGACATGGATCAGTTTCCGTAACCGGCGCGACTTCCGGATACAGGTCGAGGGCGATAAACGCCTGTTCAACCCGTATGGCGTGATCCTGGTGAACCCGCAGCGGCATCCTCATGTGAACGCTTCCGGCGGGCGGGCTTTTATCGAATGGCTGACCGGCCGTGAAGGGCAGGCGGCAATCGCGGCCTACACGGTGTCGGGAAATCAGCTGTTCTATCCGTCCGCGCGGTAAAACCGAATTCTGATCGACTGAAAAAAGAAAACGCCCGCCAGTGCGGCGGGCGTTTCGGTTACAGTCCGATCGAACCGGTCAGGCGGCAAGGCGGTCCTCGTTTGCCGGGGTCCGGGCCAGTTTCGTCGCCGGTTCTGCCGCAGTTTTTGCGACCGCTTCCGGCTTTCCGGCGCGGAACAGGCCGGCAATCCGGGTGGCGATTCCCTTGAAGATGCGGGCGCTTTCCTCAGCCCGCGCGATCTCGGCGTCGCGCACCAACTGGATCAGAGGCTTTTCGCCGGCGTTGGACTGGGCCTGAGCCGGATCGAACAGATACAGGTTGCTGGGCATTTTTCATTCTCCTTAATGACTGGGCGGCAGGTGTGCCGCTGTTGAAGAGGATATGGTTTGTGTTGACTGAGAAGATAATAGGCGTATCTCGCTATTGATTTGTGCATAATATGCATAATCCAAATCGGAAGCTGGACTGGAAGGAATGACATGGACACGCTGACCGGCATGAGGCTGTTTAACAAAGTTGCGGAAACCGGCAGCTTTTCCGCGGCGGGACGGGCGATCGGCCTGGCCCCGTCTTCTGTGTCCCGCCAGATCAGCGCGCTGGAAGACCAGCTTGGGACGCGTCTGTTCAACCGGACCACCCGCAAGCTGCATCTGACCGAGGCAGGTGAGATTTACCGCGGCCATACCGAACGGATCATTTCCGATATCGAAGAGGCCAATTCGGCCGTGACCGAGCTTCAGGATGAACCGCGCGGGACGCTGCGGATCAATATCCCGGTGGTTTTCGGCCGCCGGTATATCGCGACAACGCTTCCCGAATTCCTCGACCGGTATCCCGAACTGTCCGTCGAACTGCAGGTAACGGATCATTACGTCGATCTTATCGAGGAGGGCGCGGACCTCGCCATCCGCGTCGGTGGACTTACCAATACGAGTTTTATCGCCCGCAAGCTGAGCGGCATCCAGCGGTTGCTGGTGGCAAGCCCCGCCTATATCGACAAACACGGTGCGCCGGAAACGCCGGAAGAGTTGCTCGACCACAACTGTTTTCATTTCCGTGTGAACCCTGGCGAAAGTCACTGGGATCTTGAAAACAAAAAGACCGGCAAGGTGACGGATATCAGCGTGCAGGGGAACCTGCGCTCGAACAACGTGGAGGCGATCAACGCGGCCATGCTGAACGGCGGCGGCATTGCGCTGCTGCCGTCCTGGGTTGTCGGAAAGGACATCCAGCGCGGCGACGCGACGGTGCTGCTTCCCGATTATCACGCAAAGGCCCGACATACGGATTCGGCCGTCTACGCGGTCTACCCCTATACGCGGAACGTGTCCGCCAAGGTCAGGGCCTATATCGATTTCATCGCCGCAAAGTTCAAGACGGCGCCGGATTTCAGGATGGATGACGGCGATTAACGCGCCGAGACTTCTTGAAGCGTTGATCCTTTGGGATAGACTGTCCGTCCGACCAAAAACAAAAAGGGGGGCAGGATGGTCTGGATAAAATCGATCGCCGGTGTTGCAATTGCCGCGGTGCTGGCATGTGCCGCGGGAACCGCCGGTGCGGCAGGCTTCACCGATGCCGAACTCGCGGCGCGGGCCGATGACGGCTATCGCAGCATCGAAAGCTGGTCCAAGAAAGTATATCGCAAACTGGCAAGCGAAGACGGCGGAAAAAGCGACGTCGAGGCCCTTGCCCTTGAGAGGCGCTCGGACAACGAGATACTGATCATCTACGCCGGCACCAACCCCAAAGACATCAAGGACGTGCTGGCGGATCTCGGGATCGGCGCCAAGGAGGGCGAATACCTCCTCAAGCGGTCGATCGAGACCATCGTTCGGGGGCTGGCGGCCGCGCGGATCGTCAAGTCCGACGCGGTAGATAAAACCATCGCCGCAATGGAAGGCAAGATGGGCGGGCTGAAAGTTGCGACTGCGAAGGCAACCAGGAAAGGGTCGCCCGAATTTTCCTGCCCGAAGGGATCGTTCTTCGATCTGCGCGGTGGCGGGGAATGCTGGTCGTGCAGAAAAGGCACCCATCGGACTATTTTCCCGGTCAACAAATCCAAGGCCTGCGAACGGCGATTGTCGACCAGTTATGCGAAGGCGAAGTCTCACGGCAAAGGGTCCGGTATACTCAAGACCGACTGCAAGAAAGGCCGGTTCTACGATATCGGCAAACGGAAATGCTATTCCTGTCCGTCGGGATACAAGCGCTCGGTCTCGTCCGTGACCGGGAGCAAGGCCTGCTTCAGGGTAAACAAGCCCGCCTGGTATGCGGCGAAGTTTGTCCGCAAGGCATTATGCCCGCGCGGCACGTTCTTCGACCTGGCGGACAAGGGCAGCTGCTGGCAATGCCCGAGAGGTTACAAGCGTCATATCACGCCGGTGAAGTCCAAAAACGCCTGTATCAGTGTTGCCTGGAAAAAGCAGGCGGACGGATTGGTCAATCTCGGTTTCAAGGTAAATGCGACGACGGAGAAGCAACTCACGGTCGCGCGCGGTTTCATGAAGCGGGTGATGGCAATGAAGGATGGCAAAGGACGCGCGCTTTCGAAGCGACGGGTAACACTGGTCGGGCATTCGCTGGGCGGCTTTATCGCCCAGGTACTTGCGGCGGAGCAGGCGGTACGCGCGGTCACCTTCAACGCGCCGGGCGCGGCGAATTACAATTCCAAGCTTCGCAGCAGCAGTATCCGAAACGTTTCACGCAAGAGCGATGTCGTCGGGACCCTCGGCAAACATATCGGAAAGTCGGTCTGGGTTGCCAATCTGAAGTTCAAGCCCAAGAAAGACATCGTGAATCCTGCCGGCTATCTGGTCAGCAATCACAATATAGGCGATCTGATCAAAGACCTGCGGCGCTGGAAACGTTAAGCGGCAAACAGCAGCGTCGGGAGACGGGATTGTTTCCCCATCCCCTGACTGATAGCGTTTTCAGGACGACAAGCCGTGTGCGACAGGCGCGGACGGCAGGATTGGGAGTCCAGTATGCCTGATACGATTGAAAGAACTGCGTCGGCGCACGTGTCGCCCGAGGAACTCGTGCGACGGGCGCAGGCGCTTGTGCCGATGATCCGCGATTGCCAGGAAGAAACCGAGGCGCAGGGACGCGTGTCCGAGCATATCTTCTCGGCGATCCGCGAACAGGAACTCTTCAAGATATTGCTGCCCCGACGATACGGCGGGTTCGAGCACGGGCTCGATACGTTTGCCCGGGTCGGGTTCGAGATCGCCCGCGGCTGCGGTTCGGTCGGCTGGGTGAATTCGGTGACTGCGATGTATCACGTGTTTCTCGGCATGTACCCCGAACAGGCACAGGATGAAGTCTGGGGCGAAGACACAGGTGCGGTGGTCGCCGCATCGTTTACGCCGACCGGCACGGTGACGGCGGTAGAGGGCGGCTACAGCCTGACCGGCAAGTGGATGTTCTGTTCCGGTGTCGATAACTGCGCCTGGACGATTGTCGGCGTCACGATCCCGGCGGAAGGCGACGAGGGGGCCGAGGGCAAGGCCTATGCGCTGGTGCGGACCTCTGATTTCGAGATGGAAAACAACTGGAACGTTGTCGGGCTCGCCGGCACCGGGTCCAAGAACGTGCGTTGCGAAGATCTGTTCGTGCCGGAACACCGGCTGCTGCCGATAGAAGATACGATGACCGGCAAACCGCCGGGCGCCGCGGTCAATAACGGCCCGCTTTATCGCATCCCGCTTTTTGCGGCGATGTCGTGCAGTCTGGTGGCGCCGATCATGGGGATGGCGCAGGGCGCAATTGACGAATTCATCGACCTGACCAGGGCGCGCACGACACGCGGTGCCGCACTATCGAAACCGGCGCCGATGGCGGAACTGCCGGGCGTTCAGCTCAAGCTGGGGGAAGCGATGGCGGCGGTCGATGCGGCGCGGCTTCTGGTCGACCGCGATCTGAAAGATATTATGGAAACGGTATCGTCGGGACGGGAACTGACGATCCAGCAACGCGCCCGGAACAAGGGGGACTGGGGCTACGCCGCCCGGCTTTCCGTTCAGGCGGTCGATGCGATCTTCGCGGCCGGCGGTGGCGGGGCGCTTTTCAAAACGGGCCGGATCCAGCGCTACTGGCGCGACACCCATGCAGGCGCGGCCCATATCAGCATGAACTGGGATGCGGTCGGTGCGCTCTATGGGCGCGTGACGTTCGGGCTGCCGTCAGGACCGGCGCAGTTCTGACGGCTGCCGTCAACGTTGCGGTGCGCTATTCCGCCGCGACGGCTTTTGCGGCGGGATCGGGCGCCGGAACGGCGCTTGGGTCCTCTCTCAGGGATTTCAGGATTCCATAGGTCATCAATAACATGATGATGCTCACCGGCAGGGCGGCGGCGATTGCCGCGGTCTGGAGCGCCTTGAGCCCACCCGCGAGGAGCAGCACGGCAGCTACGAAGCCTTCGCCCAGCCCCCAGACAATCCGGAACCTTACCGGCGGGTTATCGTCACCCATCGACAGCATGGTGGTGATCACGAGGGTGCCGGAGTCCGACGACGTGATGAACCAGGTCGCGAGCAGGAGCGTGGCGAGGGCGGACATGGCCCAGTTGAGCCAGGAAATATCGGTCACCCGCTCGATGGTGCCAAACAGAGCGCTGGGCAGGTTCCACGCTCTCACGATATCCAGGACTCCCGCGGTCCCGACGCCGCCGACGGCGTTTAGTTCCATATAGAGCGCGTTACCGCCAAATATGCAGAGCCAGAAAAAGGCAATGGTGGTGGGGACGAACATGACCCCTACCATGAATTCACGGATCGTCCGGCCGCGCGAAATACGCGCGATGAACATACCGACAAACGGTGCCCAGGAAATCCACCAGCCCCAGTAGAAGATGGTCCAGCCACCCTGCCAGGCGGCATTCTCCGGTGTCCCGGCGGTCCAGAAGCCCATCGGGATCACGTTCCACAGGTAATCGCCGAGGCTGGTAATGAAAAAGCCCATCAGCCATTTGAACGGCCCGCCGAACAGGAAGAACGCCACCAGCACGATGCTGAGATAGATGTTCCATTCGGAGATAATCCGGATCCCGTTTCCGACGCCCGAGACCGCGGATGCGGTCGCGACAACCGATATACAGGCGATCAGAATTACCTGTGTCGTGACGCCGGGATCGACCCCGAACAGCACGTTGAGACCCGCTGCCATCTGGCTCACGCCGAGGCCGAGCGACGTTGCGACGCCGAAAACGGTGCCGAAAACGGCGAGCAGGTCCACCGCGTGCCCGATCGGGCCGTAAATCCGGTCGCCGATGACGGGGTAAAGCGCCGAGCGCAGCGTGAAAGGCAGCTTCTTGCGAAAGCCGAAATAGGCAAGGCAAAGCCCGACGATCACATAGATCGACCAGCCATGAAAACCCCAGTGGAAGTATGTGACCCGCATGGCGTGAACGGCGCGCTGCTGGGTCAGTTCAGTGGCGCCGGCAACGTCCGCCATCGGGTTGTTCGGGTATTTCCATGGCTGCGAGTTGTCGAAGTAGAACATCGGCTCTGCGATCGAGAAAAACAGCAGGCCAATGCCGACACCGGCCGAAAACAGCATCGCAAACCAGGAGAAATTCGAAAATTCGGGGCGGGAATCGTCATCGCCGAGGCGAATGCCGCCGTACTTGCTGAACATCAGAAACAGGCAGGTGAACAGCATGAACGTGACCGCGCCGATGTAGTACCAGGCGAGTGTCGTCTCTATCCAGCCGCGGACGGCGGTATAGATGTCGTTGGCAAACTCGACGTTGAGGGCCGTGAATACGACGAAGGCAAGGACCATACCCTTTGAAGCAAGCCCCATACCGCTATGGAGACCGTGAAAAAGGCCGCCCTCCGAAACGGTTGCCCGCGCCCGGTCATCGTTGTTTGCTGAACTCATCGTCTATGCCCCAATCTGTTCGCCCCAAAAGCCGCGACCGGCCTTCGCCCGGGAGGAGTTTGTCTAGGCCCTGATAATCCTGAGCGGACCGATCCGACGTATCGGTCCCGACCGCGAGATGATCGCGGCATCGTCCAATCAAGGACTGGCCAGGAAACGGGGGCGGCGGGGTAGGTTTCTTTTATGCCCGCCGGAATTGCCCCGATGCGGTTACCGCCAGGGTAAGTCGCGCAAAGCCCGTATGTTGATCTGGCGACAATACGGAAGTGAATGGCGAGGTCAACCGGCGACACCGGGCGGGAGACGGCCCTACAAAATGCTCCGCAGGTCGGTCTTCAGGACCTTGCCGTAGTTGTTTTTCGGCAGCGCATCGATCATCCGGTATGCCTTGGGGCGTTTGAAGCGTGCGATGTGCTCAAGGCACAGCGCGTCGAGCTCCGCTTCACGGACGTCTGCGCCGGGTTTCGGCACCACAAAGGCGACAATTTCCTCGCCCCAGTCGGGGTGCGGGCGGCCGATGACCGAACATTCGAGCACGCCGTCGTGGCGCAGCAGGACTTCTTCGACCTCGCGCGGGTAGACATTCGATCCGCCGGAGATGATCACGTCCTTCGAGCGGTCCTTGAGGGTCAGGAACCCGTCTTCATCCAGTGCGCCCATGTCGCCGGTATGCAGCCAGCCGCCGCGCAGCGCCATTTCACTGGCCTCCGGGTTGTCCCAGTAGCCTTTCATCACCACATCGCCGCGCACGAGAATTTCACCGATCCCGCCGACGGGGAGTTCCCTGTCGTCCGTGTCGGCAATGCGGATCTCGACGCCTTTTTGCGCCGGACCGACCGACGCGAGCCGGTCGTGGTAGCGCGGATGGTCGCGTTCCGTATGAAGGGCACGGGACAGGGCGGTGATCGTCATCGGGGATTCGCCCTGGCCGTAGATCTGGACCAGTTTCGGCCCCAGCAGGTCTAACGCTTTCAGGCAGTCCTCGGCGTACATCGGCGCACCGCCATAGACGATGGTTTTCAGGTTCGACGTGTCCGCCGCGGAGAGCCCGGGTGCATTGATCAGGCGGGTGACCATTGTCGGCGCGAAAAAGAACGTTGCGCCTTTCCAGACGCGTAAAAGGGCAAATACTTCGTCCGGGTCGAACCCGCCCGATGCCGGAACGACCTGACAGGCGCCCCGTTCGACATGGGGCAGCATGTACAGGCCGGAACCGTGACTGTAGGGGGCCGCATGGATAATGCAGTCTTCCGGCGCAATGTCGTCCACGTTGGCAAAATAGGCGTCGTTCATCGCCCGCAGGTTCTTGTGCGTCAGCATCGCGCCCTTGGGGCGGCCCGTCGTGCCGGAGGTATAAAACAGCCAGGCGAGCTCGTCGGCCGCAACGTCGACGATTTTCACGGGGTCCGCCGATACCATTTCACGGTAGCGGGGCGAGCCGGCAATGACGATATGCTGTAACGTCGGAACATCCTTTGCGGCTTCGGCAATACCCTCCGCCATGTCCTCGCTGACGAAACAGATTTTCGCATCGGCATTTCCGAGAATGTAGGCGAATTCTTTCGGGTGCAGGCGGGCATTCATCGGCACCGCCGATAGCCCGGCATGCCAGGCGCCGAAAACGATCTCCGAATATTCCGGCGCGTTCTTCATGGCGATGGCAACGCGTTCGCCGGGCTGGAGGCCGAACCCTGCAGTCAGGGCGCCGGCGAGGCGGGCGGCAGTCTCGGCGTGTTCGGCATAGGTCGCGATGACGGTATCGCCGAGGGCGAGGGCAGGGGCGTCTGGGGTATTCTGTGCCGAACGGGCAAGGAGATGCGCGAGGTTCATAAATCATTTTGTAGCATCGCCGGGCCAAACTTGGGAGACATTCGACGCAGGATCGTTAAGGTGGTTCTCCGGTAGGTTTCGTGAAGGGGGACAAGCGTTTGTTTCCCGCAAAATGATGACTATTTTTAGATGATGTGGATGTTTCGTGCAGTTTTCGTCCCGGTGACGTGGGCGATTGCGCTGTCGGTCTCCGTGCCGGTTTCGGCACAGGCGCCGGTTGCGGGATCGGGTGCGCTGCCGGTGCTCGATCCGCTTGCGCAATCGCCGATAAGCGTGATCGACGCGGTGGCCAAGGTCATGTCCAATCGGGCCGATAAGCGGCCATTCCTGTCGATCAAGGCGTGTTTTCGGGAATCCCGGGTTCAGACAGCGCTGCGCCAGTCCTGCCGTCTGCGGCTGGAGAGTTATCACCGCGTTATGCTGCAGCGACACCCGGAATTGTTTCGGGGGATGCCACAGGTCGAGGTCTATATCCGGCTGGTGGAGCTTTCCGACGACCCGGACCAGGTCAGCATCCGAAAGGATCTGTTCGCTCTGCGCGGCATTGTTTCGCGGATCGACGAGGCACGTCGTTTCCAACAGATCAAGGAATGCTTTGGGAATGCGGGCCCGCAGCCCGCCATGCAACAGATATGCGTGCAGCAGTTATCGGCCTTTCAGAACGAGATACTGAGGACCCGCGGGATCGAACTTCGCGATATCCGGCCGGAGGCAATAAAACGCCGCCTGCTGGCGGTGGCGACGTCGGATCAGGTCGGGTTCAATGCGGGCGGTACGTCGGCGTTCGACTCACTGCGCAGGATCCGCCGGGAGCAGCAGGAGCGGAAATCCGCGGCCATGACGGCGCTGGTCAAGGCGAAACCCTATTACTGCCCCGCGCCGACAAGCCGCCGTGTCAGGCCGCTCGCTGCGCAGCTTTCCGATCCGGGCGTCTGCATCTGCACCTATGGCCGTCGCTATGCCGGCTCCAGCGCCGCGCTCAGCCGACGCCCGGTCCGCATCGCTTACAGGCAATGCGGCCCTGTCGGACGGTTTCGTGTCGGCGATCTGAACGGCGGACGTCTGCGCCACGGCGACTGGGTGACCTTCCGTGCGGTGCATAACGGCTATCTGTCCATGAACCGCGACGGCATTGTCTATGCAAACCGCGAAAACCCGGGAAAATCGGAAAAATTCCGGCTGATACGGGCGGTCAACCGGCCGGGTCTTATCGGTGCGGGCGAATTGTTCGTGCTGGTATCGGCACGCGGTGTCTTTGTCGTCCCGGACCTGAAAACCGGACGCCTGAAAGCGACGAAGCAAAAGCCCGCCGCCCATGAATATTTCGTGCTGACGCCGAATTAGGATTGACCGGTTGAACGCCCGCAGCGCGGATATGACTGACGAAATCGTTCTTCGGGAAAGTGTGCCCGGCGATATCGCCGCCCTTGAAAGAATTTATCGGGACGCTTTCCCCGACGAAGACCTGCTGCCGCTGTTGTCGCAACTGCTGGACGACCCGTCTTTGGGCCTGTCGCTCGTCGCTCTGTCTGAAGGGGCTGTGGCAGGGCACGCATACTTCACGAATTGCACCGTCGCCGGGGGCAGGGGGAAGCTGGCGCTTCTGGGGCCGGTGGCCGTCGTGCCGGCGCTGCAGGGGCGGGGTATTGGCGGCGCGCTTGTGCGCAAAGGCCTCGACCGGATGAAAAAGGCCGGGATTGTCCGTCTCTGTGTGCTCGGCGACCCTGCCTATTACGGCCGCTTCGGTTTTGCGCCCGAAACCGAAATCATGCCGCCGTATCCGCTGCCGGACGCATGGCACGATGCCTGGCAATCCATCGGCCTGCGGGACGGCGAAACACGTTGCCGCGGCGCGCTTTCCGTTCCAACGCCATGGCGTAACCCGGCGCTGTGGAGCGATTGAACCGGACGTCGTCTCCCGGAAGAAATCTACCGGACGGCTTCGAGGATTGACGCGTAATTGGCCACCGCCGAACCGCCCATGTTGAACACGCCGGCGATCTGCGCCCCGTCGATCTGTAGCGCGCCTGCATCGCCGCGCGCCTGCATGGCGGCCATCACGTGCATCGACACGCCGGTGGCACCGATGGGGTGACCCTTTGACTTCAGCCCGCCTGACGGGTTTACCGGCAGCTTGCCCTGCTTGGTGCTCCAGCCCTCGGCAATCGCGCGCGCGCCGTCGCCCTTTTCAGCGAGCCCCATGGCTTCGTAGATCAGCAGTTCGGCGGTGGTAAAGCAGTCATGGACTTCGACGACATCAAGGTCGTCGACGCCGATCCGGGCGCGCTCGTATACCTGCTGCCACGCCCGCGCGGCGCCTTCGAACTGCGTGACGTCGCGCTTCGACATCGGCAGGAAATCGTTCACATGCGCGGTCGCGCGGAACAGCACGGCCTTGTCCATGCCCATGGCGGTTTCGGTGTCGGCCAGGACGACCGCGGCAGCGCCGTCGGTGACCGGCGAGCAGTCCGAGCGTTTCAGGTGGCCCGAAACGAACGGGTTCCTGTCGGATTCGGTGCGGCAGAATTCGTAGCCGAGATCCTTCTGGAAATGCGCCAGCGGATTGACCGCGCCGTTTGCATGGTTCTTTGCCGCGATCTGCGCCAGCGCATCGGACTGGTCGCCGTATTTCTGGAAATAGCTGTCGGTGATGCGCGCGAAAATGTCGACGAAGGAGCCGTTCTCGCCGCCTTCTTCCTTGAAATAGCTCGCCTTGGTCAGCACCTCGCCGATGGCCGCGCCCGAAATCTCGGTCATTTTCTCGACCCCGACGCACAGCACGATCCGCGCATTCTTGGCGGCGATGCTGTTCAGGCCCTGATGGATGGCCGCCGATCCGGTCGCACAGGCGTTCTCGACCCGGGTGGCAGGCTTGAAACGCAGGTCCTTGTGCGCCTGCAAGACCAGCGATGCCGGAAAGTCCTGCATCACGAAGCCGCCGTTGAAATGACCGATATAGATCTCGTCCACATCGGCGGGCGCGACCTTGGCGTCGACAAGCGCGTCGGTGACCGCATCGACGATCAGCGTTTCAAGCTCGACACCTTCATGCTTGCCGAATTTGGTATGGGCCCAGCCCACGATGCAACCGGTCATGGCGAATTCCTCATTGATAGATTTGGCCGCTAATTTGGCAGGAACGGGGGAGTGGTCAAGCGCCTGATAATCAGCTGACGTTTATGAATAGAATGGGCCGAAATTGATCAATGATCGACGTCCTAGGATTGCCAATAATATGCAATTCTTGGAACTACGTATCGCACTAACTGATCAACATTCACCGTTGCGTTGGATGCCAACCTGCGCCGCCCTGGATAAGCTCGTTGGTCCAAGCAAGAAGCAGACAAAGCCCTAAGTTTTCAACCCCCCACTTTCTTTGATGGTCCCCCGCATATCCTCCAGATAGTTTCTCCATTTCTTCATGGTAAAAGTCTGCAAAGTTGGAATAGGGACCATCGGCACCATAAATACTAAGGTCAGAATCATCGCCAGTGCGCTCTTTCAATGATGGAAGAACATTTTTTGCATCGATCCACCCATACACTTCTTCAATTGTAACGTCGTCGTATTTCTTTGAATCAATGAGGTAATTCAACTCACGAACGAGTGACGTTAAGGCGGTCAACTTAACTACTGGCAACTCAGTGATAGCTTCGATCTGGAGGCGAATGCGATTTGCGGCGGTGGCATACTGAATGACATCCTCTTTTGATATGTCGTCTACATCGGCGTGAGCCGCTTCATTTCGAAGCAAACGCAATTCGCCAGTGGCAATAGCGGTTGATGGAATTAGAGCGCCCTTGAATTCTAAGTACTCTATGGGGCGCTGAAGAGGATTTCTGAATGTTTCTCCTTTGGGCATGAGTTCTTTGACTTTATTTCGAGCGGATTGTTCCAACCCCTTCCATGCTTCGATAATGGCCGATGAAGGGGAGATGTCGGCGAGAGATGACACTAACTTTGATGCCTTGGCCTCTCTAAGCTCAAGCGGTGATGGCTCGCCTATATCTTCATTGATTTGTGTCAGTCTTTTTGAGAACTCGACCTCGAACTCCTTGTACTTGATCCGTTGGATTAGAGGCACAAGGGCGCGAATCTGCTTTCGCACAAGCCAGATCGCGAAAAGTGTGGTCGCCGGCCAAGCAACTATGTCAATCAAACGGATAAGGTAGTCCATCGATAGCTGTCCGGCCCCATTCATCAATGATTTGATAGATTAGTCCGAATAGGAACTTGCGCAAGTAATCTGTAGGCACACGTGTCTGTGGTGTCCTCTGATGAAGCTCTTTGGATTTAAGACATCCAGTTTTCTAGCAAATATGGACTTCTCGAGTTCGCACCACACTGAAATCGAAATTTCTCGGGATTGCACTCGAGAAGAATGGTCCTTTTCGTATGGGAATCGGACACTAAATGCCATGACCGTGCTTATTCTACATACGTGATGTGTCCGTAGCTACTATACCGGGTCTGCATTCACCAGGACGGCGGCCAGCAGACACGGCTCGTCGGTGCGCACGCTCCAGGAATGGTTGGTGCCGCGCTGGACCATCATGTCGCCCTGTTTCAGGCAGACTTCGCTGTCGTCCAGGATCGCCCAGATCTCGCCTTTGACGACGATCAGGTAGTCGACCGTCGATGTCTTGTGCATCATCGGATCGTCGCTGCCTTCGACCGGCGCATGGCCGGCGCCGATGGAATCGAACGCGTCTCCCGCATCTGCCCGGTCGCGCCAGGCGCTGTCCGGCGGGAATTCGACAAGCCGGAAGATCGTGCCGTTGGCCGGCGGCTCCAGCACGACCGGCCGGTCGGCGGCATCCGCGTTGCCGGTATTGTCCGCCGGTGCGCCGTTGGTCTGCCACAGATCGGTCAATGCGAGGCCCGGCATGGAGTCCATTTCCTTCACGGCCGGCGCATCGCCGTCGATGATAAAGACCGATTTGCCGGTCTCGTCATGGCCGGTGACGACCCGTCTGATCTTTTCGACCATTATTTCTTCTCCCTGATGATACGGTTTGTCAGCGTCCCGATGCCCTCGACGTCAAGTTCGATCACGTCGCCGTCATTGAGATAGCGTTCGAGTTCCAGCCCGCAGCCGCCGCCGACCGTGCCGGAGCCGAAGAATTCGCCCGGGTACAGCGTTTCGGAGCGCGATACATGGGCGATCAGGTCCTCGAACGTCCAGTGAATGCTGCCCGAATGGCCGCGCGACCATTCCTCGCCGTTGATCCGCGCGACCATGGTGCAGTCATAGGGATCGAGGTCGTCGGCGGTGACGATGCAGGGGCCGATGACGTTGCCGCCGTCGAAATCCTTGCCCTTGCCGGGGCCGAGTCCGCCCGGCATCTCGATCGCCTGGGCATCGCGCGCCGAAATGTCGTTGAAGATCGAATATCCGAATATGTGGTCGCGGGCGTTTTCGCGCGTGATGTTCTTGCCGCCCTTGCCGATAAAAAAGCCGAATTCGAGCTCGTAATCGAGTACATCCGCATAGTCGGGCCAGGGTATGTCTTCGCCGGTGCCGATGACCGCAAGCCGGTTGGCTTTGTAGTATATCGGCTGCTCGTACCAGACCTCGGGAATACCGAACAGGCCCTTTTCCTCGAACTCTTTCAGGGCCGCGACCGGGTCGGGTTCCGCCGCCGCGCGGTTTTTGCGCAGCACCGTGAACGCCTGTTTGAGGTGTTCCTCGAAACACAGGCAGTCGCGGATTTGCGGCGGGCGCGGCAGGGGTGTCTGCAGCGCGACGGACGCGGTTTCGATGACCGCGCCCGATGGCGGCGCGGCGACGATGGCGCGGGCGCCGTCCAGCGCATCGTCCCCGCCTTCGATCAGGGCGAGCATGGAGACAAAGGCCGGGTCGCCGCGGGCGGCATGCAGATCGACGATGGCTGTATCGTTCTCGATCCACGCGCCGAGACGCTCCGCGCCGTCTGGTTTCCGGTAGGTGATCAGTCTCATTCCGCCATTGTCGGCATGGTGCGTGGTGGGTCAAGCCTCATCGGGCGGGGCGCTTCCGCCGGGTCCGACACTCGCCAATGCAGCGCGGCTTCGTCATAATCGGATAATCAAACCGGGAGGAATTCATGCCGCGTCGCCTCATCGATATTTCCGTGCCGCTTGAATCCGGCATCAAGTCCGATCCGGAATTCATGCTGCCGAAGATCACCTATCACGCGCATAAGGAAACGGCGCCCGACCTGTGTGCGCTGTTTCCGGGAATGACGCCGGACCAGCTGCCGGAAGGGATGGGCTGGGCGATCGAGGATATCGAACTCACCACCCATAACGGCACCCATGTCGATGCGCCGTGGCACTATCATCCCACCATGGATGGCGGCGAACGCGCGATCACCATCGACGAGGTGCCGCTTGAATGGTGCTACCAGGCGGGCGTGAAGTTCGATTTCCGTCATTTCGACGACGGTTATCTGGTGACGCCGGACGACATGCAGGCCGAGCTCGACCGGATCGGGCATACGCTCAAGCCGCTCGATATCGTCGTCGTCAATACATCGGCGGGCGAACGTTACGGCGAGGACGACTATCTGAACAAGGGCTGCGGGTTCGGGCGCGAATCCACGCTGTGGCTGACCGACCGCGGCGTGCGGGTGGTCGGCACCGATGCGTGGACGTGGGATGCGCCATTCCCGCAGACGCTGGAACGCTGGCTCG
>CAXBMQ010000009.1:0-185277 GCA_963977005.1 uncultured Rhodospirillaceae bacterium | reverse complement strand
TGTCTTCGGGAGGCAGGGGCCGGAGGTTCGAATCCTCTCACTCCGACCAGTATTTCATTCATATTCGATTTCCAGGCAATTTTCCCGCGCAGGGGAATCCCTGCGGAACGGCCGGATGCGGCGCAAACCGGCCGCTTGGCACCGGACCAGCCGGGTTGTATCGTCTCCTTTGAAATCTACCGGGGGAGATTACCGTGACGGACAGGAAAACGAGCCTGCGGTGCCGTTTTGCCGCCCTGTTCAGTGGACTGGCTCTAAACCTTCTGACAATCGCGAACCCCGCTTTTGCCGCCGAATTCAAGCCCCTTTCGTCGCAGCAATCGCCGATCAAACTGGTCGGGTGGCCCGACACACTGGATTTCAGCCATCGCGACGGGGGCTATACCAGCAATTACGCACTCAGGCGCTACCGGGCCACCGCCCGGAACTTTTACAACGACACCCGGACAACGATTTTCGTCACCGAGGTCCAGCCGGGATATATCTGGCGCGGCGCCGGCGGGCGGGATGTCCGGGAGATGCGAGCCTTCAAGAAGCCGACCGGCTGGTTTTCGTTCCTGAAGGGCGCCACGTTCCCACCGGGCCAGCTATTCGAATGCGATAACGACGCAAAATGCCAGTTCCGGGCAATCGATTTCATGCTGGGCGCCAGGCGCTGCCAATGGGTCGGCTTCAATCCGGCTTTCGGGACACTCAATAATTTCTGGTCGCCGCATTCGAGCGATTTCCGCGTCTCGCTGCAAATGATTCACTGCGGTAACTCGAAATCGTTCAGCCGCGACAATATACGGATCGATCACAACGCGAATACGATCACGATCACCTATCCTGATCCGAAAGGCGCGGTCGCGCCGCAGTCACAAGCCGAACGCGATCTCACGGACACGGAAGTGTGCGTCGACGCGCTCGACGGCCTGCGGACGAAATGGGCCCGACGTGGATTTCCGAGACAGGTCGAAATCGCTGAAATGCGGGGGTTTTCGGTAGCAGACTGCCGACGGATACTGGGCGAGAAATAGACCGGTCCGCAGACACCACCGGCATTTGATTCGCGTTCCCCTGCACTATCGTAGTACGGTTAATCCAGTATCCGACGCGTACCGATCATAAAAAATAATTACCCGGCCCATTGCCGGGAAAACAGGATGGGTGGAAACGTGACCGAGATTTTCCGGCGTGAATTTATTCCGCAACCGGGAGGGTGCAGGCCCGGTTCGGGAGGAACGTAAGCTTGGACCGCCTGTCCAGAGGCTATAACGTCATCCTGAACGGGATGGCCGCATTCGCCGGAATCCTTATTTTCCTCAGCTTCTTGATGATCGTCGTCGACGTGACGATGCGCATCGTCGGACTGATTCCGCCCGCTTTCACGATCTCCGTCGTCGAATACATCCTGCTGTGGTTCACCATGCTGGCCGCGCCCTGGCTTGTGCGGATCAAGGGCCACGTCTTTATCGACGCGGTGACCCAGTTCCTGCCGGCGGCGGTTAAAAAGGTGATCGCCAAAATCGTCTATGCGATCTGCACCGTGGCCGCATCGATATACTGCGTGCATGCCGCGGGACTCGTGATGGTTGCCTGGCAGGACAGCATGGTCGATGTCCGGAGCGTCGACATGCCGCTGTGGACGCTCTACCTCCCGATGCCGGTCTGCCTTCTGTTCGTGGCGATCGAGTTTGCCCGTTACCTGATCGGGATCGACGACATGTACAGCCAGTCGGTCGACGAGCGGGAGGGCGTATAGTCATGGAGTGGTACTGGGCTCTCGCGACCCTTATCGGCATGGTGATGCTGTTCATGGCGATGGGGGTTCCGGTGGCGATGACCTTCATCACGACCAACATCATCGGCGCCCTGATCTTCATGGGCGACTGGGCGGCCTGGACGCAGATTGTGGATAATTCGACGTCCCTGCTCACCCGGTTCACCCTGGGACCGGTGCCCATGTTCATCATGATGGGATCGCTGTTCTTCCATACCGGCCTCGCGATCCGGGTGTTCGACGGACTCGACGTGTTGTTCGGCAGGTTGCCGGGCCGGCTGTGCTATCTGACCGTGGCCGGCGGCGCGGTGTTTTCCACGCTGACCGGCTCCAGCATGGCGAATACCGCGATGCTCGGCTCGCTGATGGTGCCGGAAATGCAGCGCCGCGGTTACAACCGGCGCATGTCCATGGGGCCGATCCTCGGCACTGGCGGCCTCGCGATGATCATCCCGCCATCGGCGCTGGGCGTGCTGCTGGCCTCGGTCGCCAATATCGATGTCGGCAGCCTGCTGATCGCGGGTTTCCTGCCGGGATTCCTCCTGGCGGGGCTGTATGCGATCCTGATATTCCTGCAAATCCGGGCGAACCCGGAATCGGCGCCCGCCTATGCGGTCGAAATGCCGCCGATGCTGGAACGGGTAAGGCTGGTCTGCACGAATATCCTGCCGATGGGCCTGGTCGTCTTCATGGTGATCGGTTTCATCATCCTGGGCTGGACGACACCGACAGAGGCGGCCGCGTTCGGCGTGCTTGGCGTCATAATCCTGGCGATCGCCTTCCGCGTTCTGACGTTTCCCGCCCTGCGGGCATCCATCGAAGCGACCGTCAAGGTCGGCGCCATGGTGTTCTTCATCATCATGAGTTCGACCGTGTTCAGCCAGCTTCTGGCATTTTCGGGTGCCAGCGCCGGTTTGCTCGAATGGGCCACCGGCTTCGGGATATCGAAATACTGGATCCTGCTGATGATGTTCTTCATCCTCATCACGCTGGGCATGTTCATGGATGCGACATCGATGATGCTGATCACGGTGCCGATTTTCTTCCCGCTGGCGCAGCAACTCGGTTTCGATCTGATATGGTTCGGACTGTTCGTCCTGATGACATTCGAGATGGCGGGTACCACACCGCCCTTCGGGTTACTGCTTTACGTAATGCTGGGCGTTGCGCCGAAAGGAACCACCCTGTTCCAGGTCGCCAGCGCGGCGTTTCCGTATCTGATCTGCGATGCAATTCTGATCATGATTCTGATCTTTTTCCCCGGCCTTGCACTCTGGCTGCCGAGCCTGATGTGACGCCATACTTTTATAGGAGCCCAATGACGTAGCAGGCGTAGTGATCCAGCCGGGCCACCGAACCGCCCGCGTCGCGAAGAACAGCGTTCGATGGCAAACACGCGGGACATCCCCGCCATAAATAAACCAAGTGGAGGAAACAACATGTTACGCAGATCAATCCTGTACCCCGCACTGGCCGCCGCCGCACTGGCATGGTCGGTGCCGGCCCAGGCGTCGACGCTGAAAGTGTCGACCTGTCAGATTCGCACCCACGATCACGTGGTCGTCTTTCTGAACGAGTTCCTGAAACCCGCCCAGAAGAACGATATCGGGCTCAAGCTCAACTATATCGGCGGGCCCGAAATCACGCCGTTCCGCAAGCAGGGCGGACTGCTGAAGCGTGGTCTGATCGACCTTATTTTCTGCCCGGCGCCGTATTACGGTGCCGATCTGCCGGAAGCGCGCCTGCTGGGTGCCCATAACAAGTCGCTGGCGGAAATGCGCAAGAACGGCGCGACCGACATGCTGGAAGAAGCCTGGAACAAGGGGCTGAATGCCCACATTCTCGCTTTTCCCGCCTATGACGTCTCGACGTTCTACATCTACACGATCGACAAGCCGAAGCTGAGCAAGACCACAGGGCTTGATCTCAAAGGCGTCAAGATGCGCTCCACGGGCCTGTATAAGCCCCTGCTTTCGGCCATGAGCGCGACCCCGGTCGCCATCTCTCCCGGCGACGTCTATACGGGGCTGCAGCGCGGCGTCGTCAACGGCATTGCCTGGCCCAAGGGATCGGTCACCAAGTACGGTTGGGAAAAATTCCTGAAATACAAAATCACGCCGAACTTCTACGGCGCGACCTTCCTGGTCATCGTCAACAAGACCAAATGGGCAAGTCTCACCCAGGCCGAACGGGACTTTCTGACGAAAATCTCCAGGCAATATGAAGTCAGAAGCAACGAGGTCGTCGCCGCGAACCTTGCTGCCGACGAGGCGAAGCTTGCCAAGGCCGGCGTCCAGGATATCCCTCTCGAGGGCGAATACGGACAAGCCTATCTCAAGACGATTTACGGCGCGAAATGGGCAGTAAACGACAAGTACTCGAACTACAACGTCGATTACAAGAAGCTCAAATCTCTGATGTACGAATAGGGCCGGCGACGGCTTTAGCGACTAACGGCGCTGCCTTCGGGTGGCGCCGTTTTTGCATGGCGCCACGGCAATTCATCCGCCCTGTCGCCATTGTGTCGATGGCAGCGACCCGCGCATAATGGCGCGTCATCCTCGCAAGGGAATATTCATGCCCGCCAAAATCGACCGTATCCGCCCGGATTTCCTCTGGAACAAACCGCATTTCACCAACCTGGTCACAAGCACGGGTGGTAAGACGATCCATCTTTCGGGCCTTGTACCGTCAACGCCCGACGGCGAGCTTGTCGCACCCGGCGACCTCGGCGCACAAATGGCGTATGTCTATGACACGATCCGCAAAGCGCTTGCACTGGCGGGCGCCACGCCGGCAAACGTCGTGCGCCAGCGGGTTTTCATTGTCGGGCTGCAACTTGATCACCGTCCGATCATCATGAAGGCGATGATGGATTTTTACGGCGACGACGGATCGGCCGCGAGCACCTGTGTCGGTGTGGCAGCGCTGCTTGTCGAGGGCGCCATGGTGGAGATCGACGTCACCGCCGTGGTAGACGAATAAAGCAAACCGGAAAACGAGGGAGAAGCCGAATGGCATTTTACGAATTGCGGCAATACAAGGTCCGCCCGGGCCAGATGGATACATGGCTGAAAATCATGGAAGAGGAAATCATTCCCTTCCAGGTCGGTAAAGGCATGGTAATCGCCGGCAGCTTCCGCGGCGAGGACGACGATTCCGTCTATGTCTGGATCCGCCGGTTCGAAAGCGAAGAACAGCGCGCCGCCCTGTACGACGCGGTCTATGGCAGCAAAGAATGGACCGAGGGCATCAGCCCGCGGCTGAACGATGTGCTCGACCGCGAAGCGATGGTCGTGACCCGGATCGAACCGACGAAGATGTCGATTCTTCAGTAGCATCACTGATTTCCGGGAGGAACCGATTATGCCGCGCTCCCGGGAATTCCGCTGATGGACGTCGCTGCCCGAACACAGAACCCCCGTCTGGGGATTCTGCTGCTTTGTACCGGCGTCGCGTTTTTCGGGCTCGGCGAGGCCTGCGTCAAAATCCTGTCGCGGGAATACGACATCCTGCAGGTCGTCTGGGCGCGTTACGTGTTCCATGCCCTGGTTTTCCTGCTGATCTTTTCGCGCACCGGCATCGTCAGCCAGATGCGGACATCGCGGCCCTTCCTGCACCTGGCGCGGTCGATCACGCTGATGCTGGGCACCGTCAGCTTTTTTACCGCGCTGATCTACCTGTCCCTGCCCGAAGCGGTGGCGATTAACTTCGCGGCGCCTTTGCTGGTCACTGCCCTGTCGATCCCGTTTCTCGGCGAAAAGGTCGGACCGCGCCGCTGGGTGGCGATTTTCGTCGGCTTCCTCGGGGTGCTGGTGATCATCCGCCCGGGCCTGGGGGTGATGCACTGGGCCGCCTTCCTGCCGCTGATCACGGCGGTCTGCTATGCGTCCTACCAGATCATGACGCGGATCGCCGGGCGGACCGAGGATACGCGGACAAGCCTGTTCTGGACATCGGCGGTCGGCTGCATCGTGATGTCCTGCATCGCGCCGTTTGTCTGGAGATCGCCCGATGCGACCGCCTGGGCCATCATGGTCGCCACCGGCACCCTGTTCGGGTTCGGCCACTACCTGCTGATCCGGGCGTTTGAGGTTGCCGGTGTCTCTACCCTGTCGCCGTTTCTCTACACCCAGATCGTGTGGGTGACGATCATCAGCATTATCGTATTCGACCAGATCCCGGATGAATTCTCGATCCTCGGCACCTGTATCGTGATCGGCAGCGGGCTGTATATCTGGCACCGCGAAACCCGGGAGCGCCGAAACGCGGCCTGACCGCGAGCGCCAGGCATCGGGATACAGGCATCGCGCTAAACGTGTTTGCCCGGTTCCCAGCCACTATCCGACAAAGTGGCCTGACCGAATTCGAGCGGCCGCGTTTCCAGGTCCGTCGCCATCGTGTCGTTCCAGCGGTTCAGCCAGCCGAACAGGCAGACGGCGGCGACCAGTTCGACGATCTGGTCTTCGTCGAAATGCTTTTTCAGTTCATCGAAATCTTCGTCGGACACTGCATTGGGAGTCGTGCCGGCCGCCTGGGCCATGCGCAGCACAGCGCGTTCGGCGGCGTCGAATAGCGGGCTGGTCTCGTATTCCCAGATCGCGGCGACCTTTTCAGGCGGCACGCCGTCGACCTCGCTTGCCGTCTCCGCCGTATGTGCCGAACAGTACATGCACCCGGCGGCACGGCTCGCCATGTAGCCGGCCATACGCTTCAGCGGCAGCGGCGCCTTGCCGGGCACGCCGATGACTTCGCGGGCAAGTCGCGTGAAGGCCCGCAGGATGCCGGGCGAGCGGCCCATCGCGAAAAAGCTGTTGGGTACGAACCCGAGCGCCTGTTCGGCGCGGGCGAAAATGTCTTCGAGCTCGGGCGCTTGCTTGCGATCGATCGGGGAAATGCGTGCCATTCTGTTCTCCACACTGGTTTCTCCGGCATCATATTCTGGCGTAGCGCAATTGCCACTGCTATGTCAGACGTCATCATGAAGGGGATAGAACCATGACCGACCCGCGCGAGCTGCGATACTGTTTTCCGCCCCATCCAAGCCCCCGTAAACCGGCCTTCCGGATGCCGAGCGGTAGCGTGGATACGCATTTCCACATATTCGGGCCGCCCGAGGTGTTTCCCTGGTCGCCGCCCGAAAAACGTGTCTACACGCCGCCTGCCGCTCCGCTCGGGCACTATCACCAGCTCATGGAGCATCTCGGTATCGACCGCGGAATCGTGATCCAGCCGATGGCCCACGGTCACGACAATTCGGTCACGCTGGACGCGATCGCCCGCTCGAACGGGCGCCTGATGGGGGTTGCGAAGGTCGACGATACGTTCAGCGATGCCGACCTCGACACGCTGCACGACGGCGGCATTCGCGGCGTGCGGTTCAACATGATCGCCGAAAGCGGCGGTACCGGGAACCTTTCCCTGATCGAGACCGTCGTCGACCGGATAAAGGACCGGGGCTGGTCCCTGACCATCCATGCGAAGCCCGACAGCATCGTCGCCAATGCCGGCTGGCTCGCCGCCATGCCCGTGCCGACGATTATCGATCACTATTGCCGCATCGATTTCGGCGACGGTCCCGATCAGCCGGCCTTTCGCACCCTGATCGACCTGTTGCGGGACCATGAGCATATCTGGGCCAAGATTTCCTGCATCGAGCGCTGTTCGGCTCTCGGACCGCCCTATGCGGACGCGCCGGCGTTCGCGCATGAAATGGTGGAAACCGCACCGGAACGCCTGCTCTGGGGCACCGACTGGCCGCATTCGCAGCGCTATACCATCGGCGAACAATGCGATACCGGCGAGCTGATAGACATGATTCCCAGGCTGGTCCCGGATAAGGCCACACGCGACATGATTCTGGTGGAAAACCCGCTGAAACTGTTCGATTTCCCTGCGTAAGCGGGCGGGACCCACGAGTTAGCGCACGATCTCCACGTTGAGATTCCAGGCGATCGAGATGCGCTCGCCGTCTCCGTGATACGGGTTCACATAGTGGTACAGCCAGGACGGAAAAAGCATCAGCAAACCCGGTTCGGGTGTTACGATTTCCTTGCCACCATGAATATTGCCGGGGCGCGGGTCCATGAATTCGAAGTTGCCGTTACCTGGCGGCTCGGCATGAGGCGTACCCGAAGCGACGTAGTAGACCGCCGACCACACGGCGCCCGGATGGTTGTGGACCTTGTTGTACCCGCCGTCACGCAGCACGTTGGCCCATGCACCGCCATATGGTTCGGCGAGCACCTCGTCGCCGGGCTTTAGCGGAAACATACTTGCCGTGAGGTCCTGCGCCGCCTGTTTCACCCAGGCGCACAGATCGCGCATTTCAGGGTTGGGCCAGTCCCAGAGATCGGCGGTCGAATGCCAGCCGCCGACATTGCTCTGCCGTACGCCGGGATCGTTTTTCTCGCGCTCGAGGATAATCTTGCGAAGTCGCCGGTTTTTCGATTTCGCATCGGGCATACGCCGGCGCATCAGAACCGTCGGGAACAGGGTCGACAGTTCCTCTGGCGCGCAACCGGGTTGCTGCGCCGTCACTGCATCGTCACGGAGGCGTGTGTTCATGGTGATTGTATACCGGGATTTTTCCGGACCGCACAAGGCGCAATAGTTCTCGCGGCAAAAACCCTCACCGCGCGGTCGGGGCTGCGCCGGGTTCAGTCGAGATCCGGCGCGACGAGATCTCTGCAGCTATCTGCACCGCCGAGCGGAGCGCCGGTCCGGTCCTGAAGTTCGTCGAACGACAGCCCCGGCACCTTTTCGCGGACGACGAAACCGTTTTCGGTCACATCGACGACGGCGATATCCGAATAGACCGTGTCGACCACACCCGGTCCGGTCAGTGGAAAGGCGCATGTATCGACCAGCTTGGCGTCGCCCTTCTTGGTGTTGTGGTCGGTCATGACGAATACCTTGCGCGCGCCGACAGCGAGATCCATCGCGCCCCCCACCGCGGGCACCGAATCCGGCCCGCCGGTGGACCAGTTGGCCAGATCGCCCTTCGCCGAAATCTGAAACGCGCCAAGCACGCAGATGTCGATATGACCGCCGCGGATCATCGCGAACGAATCCGCGTGATGAAAAAACGCCCCGCCGGGCAGCATGGTGACCGGTTTTTTGCCCGCATTGATCAGGTCGTAATCGACCTCGTTCGCGCCGGGCTCAGGCCCCATCCCGAGGATTCCGTTTTCGCTGTGAAAGATGATTTCACGGCCATCGGGAATATAGTTCGCGACCAGTTCGGGCATCCCGATACCGAGGTTGACGTAGTTTCCCTCTTCGATGTCCTGTGCGAGACGCCACGCAACCTGGCGGCGCGATAGCCGGTCTGCCCCGGTCGTCAGCCCTGCCGACGTCATGCGCCGTCTCCCGCTGTGTATCGGAAATCCTGCTCGATCATCTCGCGTTCGCTGGCCGGATCCGGCACCTCGACGATGCGATCGACGAAAATGCCCGGCGTGACGACCTGCTCGGGAGGGATGCCGCCCAGGGGTACGATCTTGCGGGCCTGAACGATGGTGGTTTTCGCGGCCGTACACATGATCGGTCCGAAATTCCTGGCGGCCAGCCGAAACGTCAGGTTTCCCCAGCGGTCGGCGAGGTCCGCCTTTACCAGCGCGATATCTGCATGAAGCGGGTCTTCAAGGACATATTCCTGTCCATTGTGGACGCGGCGCTCCTTGCCCTCGGCGAGCGGCGTGCCGATGGTCGTGCGCGTATAAAACCCGCCAATACCGGCGCCTGCCGCGCGGATACGCTCCGCCAGGGTTCCCTGAGGCACGACTTCGAGCTCGATGCGCCCTTCG
Organism: uncultured Rhodospirillaceae bacterium; assembly: GCA_963977005.1. Classification (GTDB taxonomy): domain Bacteria; phylum Pseudomonadota; class Alphaproteobacteria; order MPNO01; family UBA830; genus CAXBCP01. Next base: position 175,707 of record CAXBMQ010000009.1, on the reverse strand, counting down.
CGATACATGGTATCGAAAACCTCGGAATGGGACGACCGCGGAAAGGAACAGATCATCTTGCGGACCTGCCCGGATTCCAGCAACGCCGCCAGCCCGACATGGCCGTTACCGGCATTGTTGTTTACCAGGGTAAGGTCGCGCGCGCCGTGATCGATCAGCGCATGTGCCAGTTCGGTCGGATTGCCGGATTCGCCGAAGCCGCTGATAAGAACGACCGCGCCGTCCTTAATGACGGAAACAGCTTCGTGAAGGGTTCTGACGGTTTTGTCTATCATCGGATCGTCATAGCGGATACCGGTGCCGAAGTCATCCGGGCCTCATGCAACGCTTATCGGCGCAGACATACACCGGGTTTTCCATCGGGCATGACCGCCCGGCAGAAATTCGTACCGGTGCGTACAACGCTGGCAATTCGCGCATCCGTCAGGTTGGCGCCACGGAAATCCGCTTCCTTCATGTTGGTCCCGTAGAGGACCGCCTTGCCGAGCTTGGCTTTGCGCAGGTCGGCACCAAGGAGACGCGCATAGCTCAGATCGGCGCCCGTCAGATTGGCCCCGCGCAAATCGGCATTCGACAGGTTTACCATCGTCAGATCGGCCCCGGACAGGTCCGCCCCGGACAGTTTCGCCCCTTCCATGCTGGCGCGGCGGAATTTGCCGCGCTGCATGGACGCGCCGCGCATATCGGCATTGCGCAGGATCGTCTTGTCCGCAAATACGCGGAACAGGTTGGCGCCCCGGAGATCGGCACCGGTCATATTCGCATCCGTAAGTTCCGCGCCTTCGAGATAGGCATCCTGCAGGTCGGTAAATATCATTGCCGCTCCGCGCAGGGTTACGCCCAGCATCGCGGCGCGCGACAGGTTCGCCTTTGACAGATTCGTTCTGCTGAAATCCGCGCGTTCGAGCGTGGCGAGGATCATGTTCGCACTTTCGAAATCCGACCCGATGAGCACCGCGCGCGAAAAATCCGCCCGGAACATGAATGCACCGGTGAATTTCGACCCGCTCATTTTACCGCCGATATAGCGGCGGTACCGCAGATCGCATAGCGTACAACTGATTGCACCGATCTGCTGCTTGGGGGCGGTAAAGGAGCCGAGATTCTGCGCCATGGCAGGTGCCGGGTCGCCGAAATGGATCAGCAGAATCGCGGCCGCGCCTGCCCGGGTTAGCCATCGCCACATGCCGCTTTTCCGATCCATAGATTCGTTCCCGGCTAGAAATAAAGGAAGTCGAGCGCCGTTTTCAGACGGGCGCCATGCGTGGATTGCGTGTCCCAGCGCTCGAGCGCGACGTCACCGGTGCGGAACTCGCGGTACAGCGTATTGTTCTGAAGATGATGGAATACGGACGCCCAGTTGGGATAGGGCCGAAACCAGTCCGTATACCGCGCCTTGAGCTCGTTCAGAACTTCATCCTCAGTGTCGCCCCGCGCCGCGCCGACAAGCTTGCGCGCATCGCGCGGACGGTAGGTGTATTCGGGCGTGCGCGGCGTCACCAGCACGAGAACCGAGCGGTTGAAATCACGTGTCGTCTGGCGGGAGAACAGGTACTGGATCAAAGGCACATCCTGAAGGCCGGGCACACCGTCACGGATATTCTCCGTTTCCTTTTCGCTCAGCCCGCCCAGGATAAGTGTCTCACCCCGGCGCAACACAACATTTGCGGCGATCGTCGTTTTTGACGTACGGAGCTGGAAATCAAAATCGACACTCGTACTCGGCGTTTGCAGAAACGTACGTTCCACCTCGACCAACAGCTTTACGTTTTTACTACCCACTGTTTCGGGCGTCACCCCAAGTTTAACGCCCACGTCGCGCTCAACTTCGGTAGCCCCTTCCTGGGCGGTCGTCGAAACTGATGACGCCTTGATGTTCTCGCCTGAGAAAAATTCTGATTTCTGGCCTTCAATGGCCACTAGACTTGGCCGGGCCAGAATTTCATTTCTGGAGGTACCAGCATTGGCGATATTAAGTGAGTATGTAATCGCCGGAATGGTCAGTCTTTGAATAATGCTGGTGACGTCACCTGTTGTACCGCCAGCTGCCGTATCGCGGGTTATAGTTCGCGACGCTGAGAGCGCACCGTCGGTCCCTGCGCCGAACTGGATCTGAAGACCACTCAACAGATTCACACCCTTGGCGGTCGAAATATCTTCCACCGAACTGATGATCACGACATCGACGATAACCATTTTGTTTTGTTCTGCGAGCGCTTCCGCGTTCGCTTCACTCATTTCGCTGTTTTCCTCCCCGGCCGGTTCCTGATCCTGGTTTTCGGTATATTCGGGCGAATCCTGGTCCTGGACGAGCTGTACGCCGGGGGCGATCTTCAGCGTCGATGCGGGCGGGCGAAACGATGCGTTTTGCACGCGCGCATGCAGGCGGTCCCAGTCCTTGACACGGCGAGAAAGCTGCCGTGTTTTCTGGCCGTCTTTTTCGACATTCCTGTATTTTTCGAGCCAGGCTTGCGCTTCCTGGGCGCGTCCCAGCGCCGCCGTGATAATGGATGAGGCACGGAGCATCCGCCCGCTTCCCGGTTCGACCTCCTGCAGGCGGGTCAGCGGTCCTGCCGCCGTTTCCGGGTCGCGCGCATAGTACGACGCGACGGTGAAATTATAGAGAAGGTCCGGATAGCTGTCGTTGTAGAGCATGGCATCGGCAAAGGCTGCCTTCGCACGCTTGTACTGACGCTTATCGAGATACAGCAGGCCGAGATAATAGCGCGCCATCCAGTTTGTTTCGTCGAACTGGACGGCAAGTCGATATCCCTGCTCGGCGTAGTCAAATTTCGTGCGGTCCGACCGGATAGCGATCATGTGATAGGCAAGCGCATTGAGAAACTGAAGATAGGAATTCTGGATTTCCAGCTTCAGCGCCCCGTTGAACAGCCGCGACGCCAGGTCGAGTTCGCCCTCACGCAGGGCCTGCACGCCGCGGGTCGCGATAGAACGGGATTCGATCGGCGACTTGACGTCGGCCCGCTTCGAAACCGGTGCGTCGGTGCCCGGGGTCTGACACCCGGTCAGAAGAATCGCACACCCCGTCAGCAGTGCAAAGCCGCCTGCGCGGGACGTCCCGATGATGCGTTTGATCCCCAACCCCTGTTCGCCTTCCCGTGTCTGTTTGGCCTGCGACGGCAGCCGCAACGACCGGCTAATTCGTTTTCTTACCGAGTAAGCCATTGTCCTCATAGTACTTTTCTGCCCCATCGTGAAGTGGCACATGAATACCTTCGTTCACCATCGAATCGGGATCCGACAGCGAAAGCGCGGGGTGGCTTTCCTGGAATTTGCCTTTTTCCCCGAAAATCGAGTCGGCGACCGTCGCGATGGTCTCCGGCGAAACCGTGGTCAGGCTGAGCAGAACCACCTTGATGCCCACAGTTTTCACATCGGTTTCGTTATTCGGATTAATTCTGGCGGGAATTTTGTAATCGAAGAAAAACGGCCCGGACTTGCGAAACCCCTGAGCCAGTTTTTCCGGAATATCGATAAACTTGGCATCGCATTCGGTGGCCAGGCGATCATACAGCGGTGCCGGCAACCCGATCGATTCAATAAGGATGTCGACCTTCTGTTCGCAGAACGGCTTCGACTGCCCGCGGGTCGAAAATTCCGTCGTCCCGGCAAAATCGGCCTTGGTCCAGCCCATAATCTTGAACATCTGGTCGGCGATTGCGCGCTTCCCGGACCCGCGGTTACCGATATTGATGACCTTGCCCTTGAAATCGTCGAAACTGTCGATGCCTGAATCCTTGCGGACGGTAATGACGACAGGCTGGCTGTACAGGTTCGTCACCGTCCGCAGGTTCCGGTTCGCGCCGATCGGCGCGAACTGCGCGAGGCCGTTAAACGCCTTGTAGGCCAGATCCGACCGGGTGATCGCGATATCCAGCTCGCCCGATGTCAGCGCCTGGATATTATAGACCGACCCTCCGGTTGGATAGGACAGACAACGCACGAGGTGTATATCGCGCTTTTCGTTGATCAGCTTGCACAGCGTGTTTCCGACCGGGTAGTACGTCCCGCGGGTCGAAGCGGTCCCGAGCGCAAGGAACTTGTCATCGGCGCGGACGGTATCCGTAACGATCAGGCTGAGTGCGACCGCGATACAGCCGGAAATCGCCGAAAGGCATGGCTTCACCGACCGGCGCCTCACTGCGTCGGTCCTGCCTTGATGACTTCGGCGTAGCGCAGAATCTCCATCGGCGGATAAAGCTTCAGCTTGCGGGCCGTTTCCATATTGATGATGAACGAAAACCGCCGCAGGCGCCGGATACGGATTTCGCCGGGCGACTGCTTGTCGACGAGCACCCGCCGCGCCTGGTCCGCCGCAAGCTGACCGACATTATAGTATCGGCTGGCTATCGCCATCAGGCCGCCGGCCTTTGTGACAGGCACCTCGGTACCCGCCGCCACCGGCAGATTGTATTTGATCGCCGCCTCGGTGAACGGTTTGCGGAATTTTGTCAGGAAGGAACTGGACCCCATATAGAGGAATTCGGCCTTCTTTGCGGCGACTTCGCTGACCGCCGCTTCGATGGTATCGGGCGACGGCTTGCCGTCCTCGCCCAGCGGCAATGTCACCTCGATCAGGTCGAGCCCCATTTCTTTGGCCGTTTCGCGGACCTGGGCTGCATTCAGCCGCGCATTCAGCTCGTTCGTATTGTATATCAGGCCGATCCGTTTGAACTTCTTATAGGACTGCAGCGCCTTGAACTGGACAGCTGTCGGCGCCCGGTTTCTTGTTCCGGTGACGTTCGGCCTGCCGGAGGAGTCATAGTCCCGCACCACCTTCGCGCCGATCGGGTCGGCGACAATCATGAAAACGGCGGGAATTTTTGTAACGTGTTTGTCGGGATCGGGCTTGTTCCATGGGCCGAGCATGATCCGCGTCACGGATGTTCCCCATGTCACGACCAGATCTGCTTTGAGGGCGCGCGCCTCCTGGACGAAACCGGGAAGCTTGGACTTGTCGCGCCCTGCATCGCGCACGGTGAAGCGGGCCGGAATCTTGTTGTCCCTGAAATAGTCCTGAAAGCCCTTGCAGGCATCTTCACACCCGCGCCAGACCGCCATATAGATATGAAACGGGTCCGCCTTTTCGGCGGCCGATACTGCCGGCGACGAGGTGGCGGCAAGCGCGGTCAGCCCTGAAAACGCCAGCAGACGAAACCATTTAATCATGTTCTATCCCCCGGTCTTGTCCTTCAAGGACCCGACTTTTCCTCTGCGGGTGCGGCGCCGCTTCCCCTCCCGCTCATCGCAAAAACGGCGAGAAACAGAACTGCCGACCCTGAAATGATCATGCCCATATACATGATCGCCTTTTCATACCCGAAAACGCCCACGAGTGTCGCGGCGATAATCGGTCCAAGCACGCTACCGATGCGTTCCATCGTGCGCAACAGCCCGAGTACCGTTGTCCGCCCGACGTTTTCCATGTCCGCCTCGCAGACTTCCATCACAAAAGCGATCTGCGGCGCCTTGGTGAATGCATGCGCGCTGCCCATGACGATCACCATCAGGACAACGCCCCAGACCGATGCCCAGTCGTTAAACAGCACAAGCCCGATGCCGGAGGCAAAACACCCGACGACCAGCATCCACATCATGCTGCCAAGCCGGTCGGCCGTCCAGGAAGCCGCCGGTCCGAGCGCGATGACGATCACCGGATAGATCATCATGATCCGGCCGGTTTCCGCCGTCGATGAACCGAGCGAGAAAAGATAGAGCGGGACGATAAAATAGAGAAAACCGGTGAGAATGATCTTCGCCGGTATGGCCGCCAGGAAGACAATGGCTACAAACCGGACATTCCTGAACACCCCGCCCAGCTTTTTGAATATTCCGCCTTTTTCCTTTGCCTTGGGCGAAATCGTATCTTCGTCGGCGACCAGCATCCGGTAGGCAATCGCGCCCGCCACCAGTGCGAAGACCGCCGCGAGAACGAAAACCAGCCGATACCCGATACGATCGGCCAGGATGCCGCCGATCGCCGTTCCGCACATCGACGCGCTCATCAGCACGCCGACAAATACGGCCATGCCTTTCGCCCGGTTTTCCCGGGTGACGATAGCGGCGATATAGCCCTGGCAGGAAATTGTAATCATCGCGTAACCGAGCGCCGTCGCGCTGCGCCAGGCGACCAGTTCGTATATCGTGGTGGCCGCAGCGCATCCGATATAACCCGCGACCGCCGGGATGAGCCCGATAATGAAAATGCGCCGGCTACCGTATTTATCGGCCCAACCGCCGGCAAACGGGGTAGCGAGAGCAATGACACCCATGAAGAAGGCGATCGGCAGGCCGATGACGACTTCCTCGGTCAGGTAGGGAACAGGCTCGTAGACCTGCTTTACGAAGAGCGGCAGGAACGATTTCTGCAGTTCTTCGGCGAACGAGAAGATGAACAGCGGGATGCGGGCATCGACGATGCTGCCTTCGAAATATTTCGAGAGCTTGCCGAGGCCGTACCGGCTCCGGATTTCCTCAAGCCGGCTTGCGGGTGCGCCACCGGCCGCCCGCACAGAGGCGGCCACGCGTTCATAGCGTTCGTTCAGTTTGCGGGCGCATTCCTCGAGGAAGCCCGCGACACTGCCGACCGCATCGCGGCTTTTATGCACCAGCACCTGGCTGAAATTACCGCGCGTATACAGTGCGAGCACGCGATCGAGCCGTTCCAGCGGGGCGGTGACATAAAACGTCACCAGCGCCAGCGTGATCTCGATCGCGACCAGCAGGCCGACGATCAGGATAATAACGAGGTCGAAAAAGATATCGTTCAGCTGACGCTGCACGAATTGCTTGTCGACCCCGACATGAAGAAGGCCGATGGCCTTGTCTGCGTTCTTAAGCGGCAGTGCCAGGTTATGGGCCGCGTCGATCTCTATACTGCTGCCGGAATCGGCGCCCGCCATCGTATCGAGCGCTTCCGGCGACTTGAAAAACGCCATCGTCTTCGCATTGAGGTTCCTGCTCGAATACAGCAGATTCCCCGACACGTCGGTCACCGCGACATATTCGATTTCCGGATAGGTCTTGCCGATTTCGCTCAGATACGGCCCGACGCCGTTCAATTCCGTAAAGGGAATACCCAGCCCGACAGCCCGTTCGACGTCGCCGACGGCGCTAAGCCCGATCACTTCGGCCTTCTTGTTCAGTTCCGGCGTGAGCGAATTCTCGAAGAGCTGGAGCGATTCCCACGACAGAAAGACCGACGATGCGACGAGAACGACCGTGATCAGGGCGAACAGGCGCCGCCGGACCATCGGCGTAAGCCGGTTCTCGGCGACGAATTCGGGGGCGTTTTCTTCTGCCATCTGGTCCCCCTAGGCTTTCGAGCTGTCTTTGGCGGCGGCGGAGACTTCGATCTGCGTCATCGCTTCATCCACGGTCCTGGTCACGGACCCCAGTTTGCTTCGGAAATCGGAAGTCTCTTTGTCATCTGCCGCATCGCTGTCGCCCATATCGCTTTCCTTGACCCGGGCCAGCGCCAACTGCATTGCCGCGTAGGTATGTCTCAGTTCGCGGAAACCGAATGAGATCCCGATCCAGGCGACAAGCGCGGTGATGCCGAGCAGGATCGCGGTGACGAAAACGAGTTTTTCGAGAATACCGCCAACCAGCCCATGATAGCTGGACCGGTCGTAATGCAGAACCACGCCGCCGATCGACCGGTCGAAACTGTTATACAGCGTGATACCGGCAACGAACTGGTCATCGGTATGCGCCGCCCATTCCGTAGTGTCCGCCTTGCGCAACGGCTCCAGCAGACCGACGACGCTCTCATCGACACGGCTTTCCGCACCTGAGTCGCCCGTCGAGAACAGAACCTTGCCGTTGTTATCGAACACCTGAATTTCGCGGATAGCCGGATCGGATTCCTTGGCACGCTTGAGAAGCGTATCGGCGAACTGCAATTCTTCGAGCGCAAGTCCGAGATTGGTGGCCCTGGACAACGAAAATTCCAGATTCTTGTTGATGACCGCCAGGCGCGATGTCGTGACATCGGTAAGAATGTTGCCGTATTTAAAATAGTTCATGGTCAGCAGCAGACCCAGCACCATGGCAAGGATGCAGGTCGTATAGACCGTCATTTTGGTCGTAATATTCATGATAACGTCTTCGCCCCAGAGAACCCCGAAACCCGACCTGTCCGGATCGGATCTATACGGCTGATACTCATTACTGTTGTAGCCGGTGTGCCGGTCGTTTTCCCCTGAACCGGCTTTTGTATATTTACCCTCAGCCTAGCGCCAAAACGCAAGGCCGTAAATCTGTCAAATAGTTACAGGGACTTAGATGAATATAACATGAATGAACCAGCACGGACCGATTGACGCCGCCGGAAGGGCGTTCCAGAGTCCGGTCATGAAATCCCTGTGCCGCAGCTGTCAGACGGAATTTGCCGACACGGACATGCAGAATTGTCCTGTCTGCGGTGGCGCAAGTTTAATATCGCATGCGGAACTGGCGACACTGTCAATCGCCCACCTCGACTGCGATTCATTCTATGCAAGCGTCGAAAAACGCGACAATCCCGAACTGAAAGACAAGCCGGTCCTGGTCGGCGGCCGTAAACGCGGCGTCGTGATGGCGGCCTGCTATGTGGCGCGTCAATACGGGATCCATTCGGCGATGCCGATGTTCAAGGCTCTTCGCGCGTGCCCGGATGCCGTTGTCGTCAAACCGGATATGGCGAAATACGGCCGAATCGGTCGTGATATCCGCGAAATGATGCGAACGGTGACGCCCATGGTGGAGCCCATTTCCATCGACGAGGCGTTCCTCGACCTGACCGGCACCGAAAGGCTGCACGGCGGAAGCCCGGCGAAAACCCTGGCCGGTCTTGTCTCGCAAATCGAAGACCGCCACGGCATCACCGTGTCGATCGGGTTGAGCCATAACAAATTCCTGGCAAAACTGTCTTCCGGACTGAACAAACCCCGGGGGTTTACCATCGTCGGGCGCGCCGAGACGGTCTCGTTCCTGAGCGGGCAGCCGGTCGCGCGGATATGGGGTGTCGGGAAGGTCTTTCAGCGCAGACTGGCGCGTGACGGCATTACGATGATCGGTCAGCTTCAACAAATGGAAGAATCCGACCTCGCGCGGCGTTACGGCGAGATCGGCCTTCGTATGGCCCGCCTCGCGCATGGTCGCGACAATCGCAGGATAATCCCGGGGTCGGGCCGGAAAAGCCTGTCCAGCGAGACGACCTTTGCCGAAGACATCGCAGACCCGGAACGGCTCAGCCGAATTCTCTGGCGCCAGGCGGAAAAAGTCTCCGCCGGCGTCAAGAACGAGAACATCGGTGGCCGTACCGTGACGCTCAAGCTCAAAACCGCCCGGTTCGCCATCCGCACCCGGTCTCGCACGCTGCCGCATCCGACCCAACTCGCCGATGCGATATACGCTGCCGCTGCAGCGCTTCTGGCGAAAGAGGCGGATGGTACGGCTTTCAGACTGTTGGGAGTCGGTCTTGCCGATTTCGCGCCACAGGAAGATTGCGATCCTATCGACCTGGCCGATCCGGATTTACAGCGCCGCAAGAAGGTCGAGGGTGCCGTCGACGATCTACGCGCCCGGTTTGGCCGCGATGCGATCGGCAAAGGCCGGATGCTCGAAGGCTGACGCGTCAATACGCGTTCGCAAAACCCGCATCGATCTGTGTCAGCTGAGCGAGAAGATATTCGATATTGTCGTCGCCCATTGCCGTATCCGGGTCGTCGAAATTTGTGATAATCCGTTCGATCATCCGACGTCGGAAACGCTTCTGGTCGTCGTCTCCACCATCGTAATCGGTGTCGTCGGCGACATCGATCGCCGCAGCGAACGCCGGCTGCAGCGGTTTCGGCAACTCCGCCCGCTCGAGCAAATCCGTAATCTCTTTCCGGTCGCCGCCATGGATCATCGCACGCGCATTCGACAGTGGCGTGCGCGACCGCACGGCCACACTGCCCTCGAAGAACTCCATATCGCCCATGCACAATGCGCGCAGCATAATCGTCGGGGTCAACCGGTTGTTTTGATAGAGATGAATAATCAGGCGGCGGGAATCCTCATGATGGTTTTTCCCACCCATCAGCCCAAGCGTCGCCTTTTCGCGCGCCTGCAGAATCAGATCGCTCACGCTGTCGCTTGGCAGTTCGTGCCGGGCAATGAGTTCCTGCTGAAGCTTGTCCGACACCATGCTGACGAGGCGCTCGGAGACCTCGAGCGGCAGGGCAGAACGGCCCACCATCGACGATTTAACAAGATCGCTATCGGCGAAATCGTCAAGAACCCGCTGCATCGAGCCCGTAGAAATCTGCGCGCCGTCATTGGCGACCAGCGTTCCGACCACGGATTCGTTCCTGGTGTCGATCAGCGCATCGGAAACATCCGTTGATACGCTCGGCCGCGCGGCGATGGCTTTCTGCTTTTCTTCTCCCTGGCTCGAGACGATCTCGATCAGATCCTTGTCTGTCAGGACTGTCGAAAACCTGAGGATCGGCGTCGAAACCGATACAACATCGTCGGCGAGCGACCGCGCTATCTCATGCGGCAAAAACGGGCATTCTTTCAGGTTGGCGGCAAGGGCAACGCGGACGCGTTCCTCGGCATCCTTGCACATCAACGAGAAAATTTCCTCGGCGAGCTTTTTTTCCTGTTCCCCGAAATCTGCGGCCGCGTCGTAATGGGTGGCAATCTTGGCGGCGGCGTCCGCTCTGGCGTCTACCGAGGGATCGCTCAGAAGTCGCTCGACGTCGGATTTTGAAAGTCTGGTTGTCATGTCGCTGTGATCCTTCGGGCGGGAAACCCGGATTGTTTCCCGGATGGGTTCAAAGTTCCGCGAAGCGGTAATTCTGGGGCAAACTCGTTAACGGCTGCTTAAGTCCGACGCATCATCATCGTCCCCACACGGTTGTTTGAGCGACCGATAGCCGCATGCACGGCGTCGTGTGTTGACCCCCATGGGGGGCTGGGACTATCTCATGGTTAAGCGCACCGGGTACAAATTCGGATTGGAATGATGAAAAAAACTCTCTCAATGACCGCGACAATCGCCATTCTGGCTTTCTCTTCAATTGGTTACGCGAATGCGGCCGATGTCTCGAAAGGCAAAAGGGTTTTTAACAAATGTAAAGCCTGTCACACGCTCGTGGCGGGCAAGCACCGGATCGGCCCCAGCCTAGCCGGGGTTTTCGGCCGCAAAGCCGGTACCGTCGAGAAATATAAATACTCCAAGGCCATGAAGAAGGCCGGCGACGGCGGACTTGTGTGGAGCGAGAAAACACTGTCCGAATATCTGATAAAGCCGCGCACCTTCATCAAAGGCACCAAGATGACCTTCGCCGGTCTCAAAAAGAAAAGCGATATCGACAACCTGATGGCCTTCCTCAAAGAAGCCACCAAGTAGCGTTTCAGCCCTTCGCGGCCAGGGCGGCCCGTATCGCCGCCATCTGGTCGTCTATCGAGATATCGAGCGCCGCCGTTATTTCCAGGTCGCGATCTTCATAAGGGTTTTCGCCGGGCTTTTTGTCCGCCCACTCCTTCACCCGCTCGTCACGCGCACGTATCAGTGCCACGACTTGCGGATGGAACAGTTGTAACATCGCCGAGATCCAGCGATTGACCGGCCACGAAGGTCGGGCGTGGTCGATATCGAAACGGTCGATCAGCGCGCAGACGTCGTCTGCCCTGTACCAGGTCTCGCCGGTTACCCAGCGGTTTGTCGAGAACAGGCAGATCGGCAGCCCCTGGGGATCCATCGATATCGCGATCAGATGGGTCAGATCGTCGTTCCGCTCCGCAGGCTTCTCGTAGTCCGCCAACGCGACCGGGCGAATGCCCTCGGGAATGCCGTTTGCCCGCATGAACGTGTGGAAATGGCCATGCTCCCCGCCGCGGAGTTCCTGCGGGTGGGCGTGATAGTAAAACTGCGCATGGGTTTCGTGGTCGTAGACATCGCCATCGGGATAATGATCCCACTCGTAAAAACCCTCTGCGCCACGCAACAGTTCCCCGACGATATTATCCCCCGTCTTCGCCAGCACACGAATACAGTCGATAACCTCGACCCCGGCAGCCTGCATGGTTTCGAGCCGCGATTTCGGCAGCTTGTCGAAATCGACCTTTGTCGGTGGATCGCTGTGAGGGTCTCGCGGCACGCCCGCCTCCGTTCATGGGGTCATCCTGTCGTCCGGGCCTAAAGATAGGACCCGGGCGGAGAAGTGCGACCCCCGGACGGATAAATTCACCGTGAGGAGTTCCTGTCGCCCGACATTCGGCGGGTCTCCGACACGGCCGGCCGAAACCCGATCAGGATACGCTTCAGACCGTCGGATCGGGTGGGCCGCGCGGTCATTCCTATCCATAGGCCCGGTAAATGCCGGCCCCGTGGGGGCTCACATCCGGGCGATAGGTATCAGCGCACGACCAGTACTGATTTCGTCGAATGACGCACCACCCGGGCCGCATTGGGACCCAGCAGGTAATCCTGCAATTCGGGCCGGTGCGATCCCATGATGATCAGGTCCGCACCGATCTCCTCGGCCGTATCGATGATGGTTTTATAGATCGTGCCGTCGGCAATGATGTGCTGGACCTTGATCGTATCGGGTACCCGGTCGGCGACGAATTTGTGCAAGACCTCGCTGGCATTCGCCATCATCTTGTTTTCGTGATCGGTCGGGAAGAACTGCGCCACCATGGGCGATCCGAAATCGGGCATCACGGTCATCACATGCAGGGTCGAACCGAACGCGCTGCAATATTCGATTGCCGTCGGCAGCGCCTTTGTCCAGGAACTTTCATTGCCGAGATCGACGGGAAGGAGAATGTGTTCGTACATATCCGGAACTCCTATGCGGCAGCGGGTTGATCGGTCTTGCTGGAAACGCGCCGACGCTGAAGTCCCCAGACAAGAATGAGAAGCAAAAAGCCCGGGATGTAAAAGAGCTGCTTCGGCATTCTTTCCTGCGGTACCTCGGCCGACAGGATCACCATGTCGAATTCAAGCTTCGCATTGGCGGCGGCCGTCGGTTTACCCTTCGCATCGGCCTGAACGACGTCGTCGATAATCGTCTTGCCGTCCTTCTGGACGATCTTGATACCGGCCGTTTCGAGCCTTTGGGCCCCCGTTCCCGGGCCGCCGAGCGGCAGAACAACGGTCGTCTCCACATCCTCACCGGTGGCATTCTGGCCGCTCACGAAAATCCGGATATCGACGTTTTCCGGCTGCGCGCCGGCAATCTGTTCGAGGTTCTTCGGATCTGCCCCGGCAAACGGCGCCTGCACCTGGTCGAGCCAGAAACCGGGCCGGAACAGGGTAAAGGCGATCAGGATCAGCGCGACGGATTCCCAGACCCTGCTGCGCGCGATAAAGAACCCCTGCGTCCCGGCAGCAAATATCAACATGGCAATGGTGGCCACGACAAAGACCGCAATCCCGTCGACAATGCCGACATTGATCAGCAGCAGGTCGGTATTGAAGATAAACAGGAAGGGTAGCATGACGGTGCGCAGCGAATAGAAAAAGGCCGTAAAACCGGTCTTGATCGGATCGCCGCCAGACACCGCCGCGGCCGCGAAGGACGCGAGTCCCACCGGGGGTGTTACGTCCGCCATGATACCGAAATAGAACACGAACATATGCACGGCGATCAGCGGCACGATAAGACCGTTCGCCGCCCCCAGTTCCACGACCACCCCGGCCATAAGCGATGAGACGACGATGTAATTCGCCGTTGTCGGCAGGCCCATTCCGAGGATAAGGCTGATGATGGCAACCAGGATCAGCATGATAATCAGGTTGCCGCCGGACAGGACCTCGACGAACTCGGTCATGACCTGGCCGATTCCGGTGAGCGTGACCGTCCCGACGATGATACCGGCAGCGGCAGTGGCAACGCCGATCCCGATCATGTTGCGCGCACCGGCGATCATGCCGTCGATCATGTCCGCCCAGCCGAGCCGGAATGCCGCCGCCGTATCGCCTGTTTTGCGGAACATTGCCTTGAGCGGACGCTGTGTAATCAGGATAACGAGCATCAGCGCACTCGCCCAGAACGCGGACAGGCCGGGCGACTTGCGTTCGATCATCAGGAACCAGACGAGTACGACAATCGGCAGGATATAATGCAGGCCGGTACGGAACGTCGGCCCGAATTCCGGCAGCGATACCAGTTCCGCGTTCGGGTCGTCCATTTCCAGGTCCTCGGACTTCGCGGCATAGGCGATCAGCGCGAAGTAGATCACGAAGACGGCGGCCGCGAGTATCCAGCCGGAGAAATCGCCGAACAGGGACTTGATGCCCTGGATACCGTAATAAACCGCGCCGCACAGGATCAGGATGCTCAGCAGCGGAATGACCGCCGCGGCAATCCGGGCCATCGCTGCTTTCTGAATACCCGGCTTGGGCAGACCCTCCATCTCGTTCTTGAGCGCTTCGAGATGCACGATATATAGCAGCGCGATATAAGAGATCACCGCTGGCAGAAATGCATGGGTGATAACCTCGAGATACGAGATCCCGACATATTCGACCATCAGGAAGGCGGCCGCGCCCATCACGGGTGGCATGATCTGGCCGTTGACCGAAGATGCGACCTCGACCGAACCGGCCTGTTCGGGGGTAAAGCCGACACGTTTCATCAGCGGAATCGTGAACGTTCCCGTCGTCACCACATTGGCGATCGACGAGCCGGAAATCAGCCCCGTCATCGCGGATGCGAGAACGGCCGCCTTCGCCGGCCCGCCCCGCAGATGGCCAAGCAGCGAAAACGCCACCTTGATGAAGTAATTGCCGGCGCCCGCCTTATCGAGCAGCGAGCCGAAAAGCACGAACAGGAAGACGAAGCTGGTCGAAACGCCCAGCGCGATCCCGTAAACGCCCTCCGTCGTCAGCCACTGATGCCCCATCGCCTTGGCGAAAGAAGCGCCCTTCCAGCGAATGGCATCGGGCACCAGGGTGCTGTCGCCGAAGAATACATAGGCCAAAAAGACCATCGCCACGATCATCAGCGGCGGGCCGAGTGCACGGCGTGTCGCCTCGAGCAGCGCGACCAGACCGATACCGGCGACCCACAAATCCCTCTCGATCGGCGCACCCGGCCGGTCGGAAAGCTCGCCATAGAACAAAAACAAATACCCGGCAGCGAAAGCGCCGACGATGGCAAAAAGCCAGTCCTGCAGCGGAACGCGATCGCGCGGCGAGCGTTTGAGAGCGGGATAGGCCATGAAGGCGAGGAATATGGCGAAGGCGAGATGGATAGACCGGGTCTCGGTGTTGTTCAGCACCGGGATAATATCGGTGACCATGAACGGCAGCGGCGACGCTATCCAGAGCTGGAATGTCGACCAGGCCAGTGCGATACCGGCCAGCAGCTTCGCCACTTTCCCGCCGGGATTGCGCGCGCCCGTATCGGTCGATGCGACAAGATCCTGAAGTTCGTTATCGCTGAGCGGCGTACCCGATTGCGTACCTGACGGATTCTGGTCGGCCATAATTCACCCCCGTGAAAATTATCGGTATCCTGGTTCCGTTCGGCGGTCTCCGCCGCCTTCGGAAAAAAGGGGAGGCCCCTCGGCCTCCCCTGTCGTTTCGGTTGGACTTACATCCAGCCCTTTTCCTTGTAGTACTTCGCCGCACCCGCATGCAGCGGCGCGGACAGACCGTCCTTGATCATTTCCGCTTCCTTCAGATTGCGGAAAGCCGGGTGGAGCTTCTTGAAGCGGTCGAAGTTCTCGAAAACGGCCTTGACGACCTCATAGACCACGCGATCGGCAACCTTGGTCGAGCTCACGAAGGTCGCGCCGACCCCGAATGTCTTGGTGTCGTTCGGCGAGCCGTTATACATCCCGCCGGGAATGGTCGCCGTGCGGTAGAACGAGTTCTTCTTCACAAGGCTGTCCACTGCCGGTCCGGTCACGTTGACCAGAACGGATGCACAGGACGTGGTCGCTTCCTTGATCGAGCCGGAAGGATGTCCGACGGTAAAGACCATCGCATCGATCTTGTTGTCGCACAGCGCCTGGCTCTGCTCGGCGGACTTGAGCTCGGAGGCAAGCTTGAACGCGCTCTTGTCCCAGCCCATTTCGGCCATGAGCACTTCCATCGTGCCGCGCTGGCCGGAACCGGGGTTGCCGATATTTACGCGTTTGCCCTTCAGGTCGCTGAAGTTCTTGATGCCGGAATCGGCACGCGCGACGACGGTGAACGGCTCCGGATGAACGGAAAACACGGCCCGCAGGTCTTTATACGCGCCGGAATCCTTGAACTTCGATGTCCCGTTATAGGCGTGATACTGCCAATCGGACTGCGCAACGCCGAAATCGAGCTCACCGGCCTTGATGGTGTTGATGTTGTAGACCGAACCACCGGTGGATTCGACCGAGCAGCGGATGTTGTGCTGTTTCCGGTTGCGGTTCACCAGACGGCAGATAGCGCCGCCGGTCGGATAATAGACGCCGGTGACGCCGCCGGTGCCGATCGAAATGAAGGACTGCTGCGCGACGGCGGTACCGCTGGTCGTTACGCCGAATGCCGCCGTGGCAAGCACTGCGGCTGACAGGCTGAGAACAATTTTTTTCATGGTAAATGAGTCTCCCTTTGCGTGTTCCGGTTTCCCGGTCGGACGGTAACAGTACCCGCTCACCGGATACTGTCAGAACGCTGAGAATCGCGTGAACGGGAAAAATTCACACCCCATCCACGATTCTGTCTCGAACAATGCATGCCGCGCCTGCCGACGTCAACGTTCCCCGCCGGCCGGAAACAGACCTAAACACTTGGGTTAATTAGGATTTTAAGGAATTTGGCGCCTGATTACCGGACGGTTGCAGTGTCTATCGCGTCTGCCAGGCGCTCGACAATCGTGGAAATGTGACTTCCGTCGATGATATAGGGAGGCGCAAGCAGAACATGCGCACCGGCGGTGCCGTCAATGGTGCCACCCATCGGATAAACCATCAAGCCGCGCGACATCGCATCCGCCTTGATCCGGCCCGGGACCCCCATCGCGGTCCCGAACGGAGCCTTGGTCTCCCGGTCGGCGACAATCTCGACCCCGATAAAAAGCCCCCTTCCCCGAATATCGCCGACATGCGGATGCTGCCCGAGCCGGTCGCGCAGTGCGTGGCGCAGTTCGGCACCGCGCGCGGTCACATTGGCAAGAAGACCGCGTTCCTCGATCGCTTCGAGAACCGCCACCGACGCCGCGCAGGCGGCAGGATGGGCCATGTAGGTATGACCGTGCTGAAAAAACCCGCTGCCACGGCAGATCGCGTCGTACAGGTGCGCCCCGACGAGCACAGCGCCGATCGGCTGATACCCCGCGCCCAAGCCCTTCGCCATGGTCAGCAGATCGGGCACGATCCCGTCCTGTTCGCAGGCATACAACGTGCCGGTGCGCCCGGACCCGCACATGACTTCGTCAAGAATAAGAAGCACGCCGTAACGGTCGCAGATTTCGCGAATACGCCTGAAATAGCCTTCCGTCGGCGGAACCGCGCCAGCTGTCGCCCCGACCACGGGTTCGGCGATAAACGCCATGACGGAGTCCGCCCCGAGTTCCGTGATTTTCGCTTCGAGCTCGTCGGCGACCCGCAGGCCATACGCCTCCGACGTCTCGTCATCGCGCCGGTCGCGATACTCGTAGCAGGGCGAAATATGGTGTGTCTCGAAAAGCAGCGGTTCGAACTGCGCCCGTCGCCACTGGTTGCCGCCGGCGGCGAGTGCACCCAGCGTATTGCCGTGATAGCTCTGGCGGCGCGCGATGACATTGCGTCGGTCGGGCTCCCCTTTTTCGACGAAGTACTGACGCGCAAGCTTCAGGGCCGTCTCTGTCGCTTCCGATCCTCCCGAGACAAAATAGACGCGGTCGAGATTGCCCGGCGCAGCGGCCGTCAGACGGTCCGCCAGAACCTCCGCGGCTTCCGACGTATAGAACGCCGTATGGGCAAAGGGAATCCGGTCGAGCTGGTCGACGATGGCCTGTTTGACGCCGGCGTCGGAATGGCCGAGGCAGGAAACCGCCGCACCGCCGCAGGCATCGAGATACTCGTTGCCGTCGGTGTCGTAGACAAACACGCCCTCGCCGCGGTCGATAACCGGCAGCGTCGTCCCGGGGTACCGGTGAAACACATGGTCCATAAGAGTGCGTCCTTTGGCCTCTGGCGGATAATTAGTGTCGGGTAATTGAGTAAGTCGGACAATCGAGTAATATGCGCCGCCGCATTCGCGGGACTGGAATTCAATCAGGATACGCCATGAATCTCAAAGACCATATACGGTCGGTGCCGGACTTCCCCAAGCCCGGAATTCTGTTTTACGACATCTCGACGCTACTACAGCATGCCGACGCCTGGTCGGCGACCGTCGATATGCTGGCCGATGTCGTCGCGCCATATAAGCCGGAGCGGCTGATCGGAATCGAATCGCGTGGCTTCCTGGTCGCCGCCCCGCTGGCGCTGCGTCTCGGTATCGGCTTTACGATGCTCCGCAAGAAAGACAAGCTGCCGGGCGAGACGATCTCGCACACCTACGACCTGGAATACGGCTCGGATACGATCGAAATTCAAAAAGATGCTCTGCACGAGGGCCAGAAGGTGGTCCTGATGGACGACCTGCTGGCGACCGGCGGTACAGCCGCCGCCGCGGTCGAATTGCTGCGGGGCGTCGGCGCCGACGTGGTTGCCTCCGCCTACATCATCGAGCTGAATTTCCTGCAGGGTCGCGACCGGCTGGATGTGCCTGCCCATTCACTGATCGGATACGACGAGTAACACCCGGGCGCAGGGCCGGACGAAAAGCGGGGCGGTCATTTCTGACCGCCCCGTTTTCATGACCGATGCACGCGCCGGTGCTACTTTGCGACCATCACCTGATACTTGGCGACCCGGTGCGTCCGCCCGCGATAACCGATATGGCAGGTTTTATTCCAGACCTTACCGGTCATCAGGCCGCCGGCGACGGGACCGCGGCATACATACAGGCGCTGGCCTCTTTCGGAACCGCCGGAGACAGCGCCGCCGGGAATCCTGCCGCCGGTAGCGGGCGCCCAGCCGACCTTGGCACTGCCCCGATTGACCAGAACGGTGTACTTGCGAAGCGGAATTTCCTTGGGCCCGTAGGCGATATAGCACACGCCGTTGACCAGTTTACCCGGATGACGCCCCGCGCCATGACGGCCGGAGCAGGCATGCTGGACGACACGCGGGCCGGACCCGCCGGGAAACGCGGTCCGCATATCCTTGACGGCGCGGGCCGGCATCCATCTGACCCCTTGTCCCGCACGGACGAGAATCTGATATTTCGGGGCAGAAACCTCTCGCCCACCGGCGCCGATAATGCAGCGTTTGCCGATCAGCTTCCCCGGAACAAGCCCGCCCCGGGACGGCGCCCGGCAAATAAAGACAGGCTGGCCACGCTCATACCCGCTCGCAACCGCACCGGCCGGAGGTTTCGGTCCACGTGCCGATGTCCACGCCATGCCTTTCGGCAGGGACGCCGCCGGTGGCGGCGCATCCGGTCGTTTGGCGACGATCATCACCTGGAACTTGGTCGAAACGATCTCTTTTCCGCCGTAACCGATATTGCATTTACCGGCAACAACCTTGCCCGGGTGAATCCCCCCGCTATGGGGCGCGCGGCACACGAACAGCGTCCGGCCAGGTTCCTTGCCGCCGATATACGCATTGGGGGGAACCTTCCCGGCACGAGGCGCCACCCAGCCGATCCGGGCACCCCGATTGACCATCACCTGGAACTTGGTCGAAACGATCTCTTTTCCGCCGTAACCGATATTGCATTTACCGGCGACAACCTTGCCCGGGTGAATCCCCCCGTTATGCGGCGCACGGCAGACAAACAGCGTCCGGCCAGGTTCCTTACCGCCGACCACAGCTCCCTTCGGCATGGCAGCGCCCTTGCCTGCCACCCAGCCGATGCCCTGCTGGGCCCTGGCGCCCGATGCAAACATCGCGCCCACCATCACGCCGACGACCAGCGCGCCGGCAGCCGTCTTCGCGACGGATCTGAATGAAAATTGCGTCATGAGTTCCTACCCCTTTTTAGTTGTTGCCCCGATATGTCCTGACCGGGATCGAATGGCTTTCCCGGTTCGCAGTCTCGGTTTGCGGCAGCGTTGGTAACAGCCCCAACCTTAACGCTGCCTGAACGGAAGATTTGACCGCCGTATTAACCCGGCCTGCTAGCGCTTCGGCGGCACGGCGGCAAATTTCGACCCCTTCAGGCAATGGCGGCCCTCGGCGTCCTGCCACAGCACGCCGTCCTCGTGCAGCTTCCCAAGGGCACGGTTCACCGCCTGGAAGCCGTAGCCGACGAATTTCTCGCACAGTTCGGCGAAATACAGCGGTGTGTCTGTGACCAATTGCCTGATCTCCTCCGCCAGGGCATCGGTACCGATTTCCTGTGTCGGTTTTGCGGCGCCGCTTGCCGGGCCGATAAAATCTTCAAGTTTGACCTGGTCGGCATAGGCATAAGTGATCCGGTGGAACCGTTCGCGTGGCACGTTATCGGGAATCGTCGCATCAATGCCCATCTTGGCCGTTGTCGGTACGCGCGAATACGGTCCGGGCGGCGGCAGGCTGGGATCCAGCGGCTTGGAGCGTGCGCCGGAAATAATCATGACATCGCGGTCCGCCTGAACGCGCGTGGCAACCGCCCATTCGACATCGACCGGATCGAACACATCAATATCGTGATCAACCACCGTCACGTGCTTCATGTCGGCGACGGACAAAGCCGCCGCAATAGCATTCTTGCCGTCCCCGGGCAGCGGCCTGATCGCGATGATCGCATGCCAGTGGCAGCACCCTCCGGGCGTGATATTGACGGCCGTCACGTTAACCCCGGCTTCGTCGAGCACGCGGCGGACGTTGGCTTCGTAGATCGGTCCCGACGGCCAGATATTCTCCCACGGCATGTGCAGCGCATAGTACATCGGGTTCTTGCGCATTGAGATCGCCTTGATCCGAACATGCGGGTTCCAGTGCAGCCCGCCCATCAGGCGGGTAAATTCACCGAAACGGCCTTCGGGCTGGGTCCAGCCGGTCGGCAGGATTTCCGCCTCCAGGACGATTTCGGCATCGGCGATGCAGGGCATATCGATGGTCTGACACTGTGTCAGCGGCACGCCATGGCCGCGCATGCCGCCGGCGATGCCGAGCTCGCTGACCCCGGCCCGCGCCTTGTAGGTCGAACAGATCAGTTCGAACGGGTGCGTCCCGATATTGATCGAAATCGGCAACGGCTCGCCTTTTTCATAGGCCTTCGCCGCGTAGCGATGCAGGTTGTTTGGCGTGACGATATCGATACCGGTCAGGTTCTTTTCCTTGACCAGAAAACGATAGACACCGGCATTGATCGCCGAATTTTCGTCTTCGTCGGGATCGCGCGACAGGGTCACGCCGGCGGTAATCATCGGCCCTCCATCGAGCACGGAGAACAGCGGGATCGGCAGGTCGTGCAGATCGACATCGTCACCTTCGAGATAGATTTCGCGCACCGGCCCGGTATTGACGAAATCGGGCTCAATCGGCCGGTCTAGCCCTTCGCGGAGACGACCCTCGATGTCGGAAAAATCGCACCCGGCAGCAATCGCGAGGCGTTCGCGGCTGTTGGTCACCCCGGAAATGACCGGCATGTCATAGCCGTTCACATTGGTAAACATCAGCGCCTTGTCCGACTGATCGACGAGCGTCGCGATATGGCGGATGTCGACCGGCTTTTCGATCTCGATCAGCTCGTCCGCTGCACGCAATTCGTCAATCAGTTCGCGAAAATCGTCGGCCATCGTCCTGCTTTCCGTTTTGGTTGTCCCGTTGACGGGGAACATACAGGAAATGTTTCACTGTCAAAATACAGCTGCCGGAAGCAGCTTGACCCGCCCGGCGAATACGTCTCTAAAAGTCCCGATCCGAGCACTCTTCGGGTCGCGAATACCCGGAGCCCCCATGCCACTCGACAGTAACGGACAACCGACCGGTACGGCGGATAACGCGCCGGAACCGGCTGCCGCTTCTGCAATTGTCGTCTCGAAACTCTCGAAAACCTACGCCGGCGGCCACGCCGCACTAACCGATGTCGATCTTGAAATCCGGCGCGGCGAGATTTTTGCGCTGCTCGGGCCAAACGGCGCCGGCAAAACGACGTTGATCAGCATTATCTGCGGCATCGTCAATCCGACCTCCGGCCGGGTTACCGCCGGCGGAGACGACATCGTCCGTGACTACCGCAAAACGCGCGCCAAGATCGGACTCGTGCCCCAGGAACTGACCACGGACGCGTTCGAGACCGTCTGGAACACGGTCACCTTCAGCCGCGGCCTGTTCGGAAAAAAGCCCGACGCCGCGGTCATCGAACGCATCCTGCGCGATCTGTCGCTGTGGGACCGCCGGGAGTCCAAAATCATCACCCTGTCCGGCGGCATGAAGCGCCGCGTCCTGATTGCCAAGGCGCTCTCGCACGAGCCCGAAATCCTGTTCCTCGACGAGCCGACGGCGGGGGTCGACGTCGAACTGCGCCGCGGCATGTGGGACATGGTGCGCAAGCTTCAGCAAACCGGTGTCACCATCATCCTGACCACCCACTACATCGAGGAAGCGGAGGAAATGGCCGACCGGATCGGCGTGATTAACGGCGGGCGGATCGTGCTGGTCGAAGAAAAGTCGGACCTGATGAAGAAACTCGGAAAGAAGGAACTTCGGCTCAACCTGCACCATCCGATGGAAACTATCCCGGCAGACCTTTCAGGACACGAACTTGCACTGGAAGATGACGGCGCCACCCTGGTCTTCACCTTCGACACGCAAGCCGAACGAACCGGAACGACGCGACTGCTCGCGGACCTCGACCGGCTTGGAATCCGGTTCTCCGATCTCGATACGCGCCAGAGCTCGCTTGAGGATATTTTCGTGAGTGTGATCGGGGAATCATCATGAATCTGCATGGTCTGCGCGCGATCTATCTGTTCGAAATGGCCCGCACGTGGCGCACCCTGTTCCAGAGCGTAGTGTCGCCGGTGGTCACGACAACGCTGTATTTCATCGTTTTCGGGGCGGCGATCGGCTCGCGCATCACCGAAATCAACGGGGTGACCTTTGCCGCGTTCATCATTCCCGGCCTGATTATGCTGTCGGTGCTGACCGAGAGCGTGTCGAACGCGTCCTTCGGCATCCACCTGCCCCGGTTCACCGGCACGATCTACGAGCTTTTGTCGGCCCCGGTATCTTCGTTCGAGGTGGTACTCGGATATGTCGGCGCGGCGGCGACGAAATCGATCGTCCTCGGTTTCATTATCCTGGCAACGGCACGGCTGTTCGTCGATTACGACATCGCCCATCCCGTGGCGATGGTCTGCATCCTCATCGCGACCGCGATCACTTTCAGCCTGTTAGGCTTCATCATAGGCATCTGGGCAGACAACTTCGAGAAACTGCAATTCGTGCCGATGCTGGTCATTACCCCGCTGACCTTCCTGGGAGGTAGTTTCTATTCAATCGACATGCTGCCGTCCTTTTGGCGGACGCTGACGCTGTTCAATCCGGTCGTGTATCTAATCAGCGCTTTTCGCTGGAGCTTCTACGGTACGGCCGACGTGCCGGTCGCGACCAGCGTCGCGATGATCCTGCTTTTTCTCACCATTTGCATCGGCACGGTTTGGTGGATTTTCCGCACCGGTTACCGGCTTAAAAACTGATCGCGCCGGGGCTATACTGAACGCAGGGTGCCGGCCGACTTGCCGCCGGGACATATGCAGATCGACAAAGGAGACAGCCAATGTTGCCGGAAACCCGTGTCTGGACCCGCGAAGAAATGATGCAACGGGTCGCTCTGTTCAAGGATTTGATCGGCAACAAGGGCGGGCTACCCGACAGCCACCTGCCGGAAGCCGAAAAGGAGATATTCAACGTCATCGGTTTCCAGCCGCCGCCGGGCGAAGGCGACGGCGGGGGTATGGTCAATTCGCCGGTCGGTGCCGATGCGGCGCGCAATTCGGCAATCCGGATATCGGAAGGCTTCAACATGGGCTTCGCCCGGTGCAAGCCCGGCTGCGGCCCCCTGATGCATAACCACGACACCAACGAGACCTTCATGCCGGTATCCGGCCGGTGGAAATGCGCCTGGAACGAGGGCGACGATTACGAGTTTATCGAGGCCGGTCCGTGCGACGTGATCTCGTTCCCGCCCGGGGTGATGCGCCGCTTCGAATGCATCGAACCTGCCGAGGGCGAAGAGACGGCCCTGATCATGTTCGTGGTCGCGGGCGATGCTCCCGCCAACGAATTCAGCGAAACCGCCCGGAAACGCATGGCCGAAGTGCCCGTTCCGGCCTGACTGCAGAAATCCAGCGAAGGAGGAAACACCATGCTGCCCGAGACACGTGTCTGGACCCGCGACGAAATGATGAAACGCGTTGCCCTGTTCAAGGACCTGAAAGGCGCCCGCACCGGCCTGCCCGACAGCCATCTGCCGGAATGCGACCGCGAATTGATCAACGTCATCGGCTTTCAGCCGCCCGAGAACGAGGGCGAAGAAAGCGTCGTGTCCCCGGTCGGCGAAGACGTCTCTCTTCAGGCGGCGATCCCGATCGCCGAAGGCTTCAACATGGGCTTCGTACGGGCGGAAGCAGGCAAAGGGCCGCTGATGCACAATCACGATACCAATGAGACCTTCATGCCGGTGAAGGGTAAATGGAAATGCGCGTGGAACGAAGGCGACGATTACGAGGAAATCATTGTCGGGCCCTGCGATGTGGTGTCGTTCCCGCCCGGCGCGGTCCGCCGTTTTGAGTGCGTTGAAGCGCCCGAAGGAGAAACCGAAGGCCTGATGCTGTTCGTCATCGGCGGCGATGCGCCGGGCGCCGAATTCAGCGAAAAGGCCTATGAACGCATCGCCGAGGTGCCCGCGCCGGAATGATCGCCGATTGGCCATCGACTGACAGCCGGCGCCCCGGTTAACCGCGATCAAGGATAGGCCTTTTGGGGGCGGGTATGCCTGCCACCATGGCAAAGCGCATACTGATCATCGACTCTCACCCGGATCCGGATACCGGCCGGCTATGCCACGGATTAGCGAACGCCTATGCGTCGGGCGCCGAGGATAACGGTCACGAGGTACGGAGGCTGAATCTCCATGCGCTTGATTTCCCGTTGCTGCGCAGCGCTGCCGATTTCGAGACCGGCGCCCCGCCGACTGCGATTGCAGCAAGCCAGGAAGATATCCGCTGGGCCGAGCATATCCTGATTGTCTACCCGCTCTGGCTGGGATCGATGCCCGCGCTGCTGAAGGGTTTCCTGGAGCAGGCCATCCGCCCCGATTTCGCTTTCGAACGCGGAGATCCGGGCTGGCCGAGAAAACGGCTGAAAGGTCGTACCGCACGCATCGTGGTGACGATGGGTATGCCGGCGATGGCCTACCGATGGATTTATCTATCGCATAGCCTGCGCAGCCTCGAACGCAACATTCTCAAGTTTGCAGGTATCGGACCGGTGCGCGAAACGCTGTTCGGCAGGGTGAACGAAGCGAATGAGCAGACCCGTAATCGCTGGATTGCCCGTATGACCGCGCTGGGACGCACAGCCGCCTAGACGGAATTGTCGCCGTCAGGCGTTCGGGCGGGTCACGACGTAGGCGCCGGCAAAAATCATGATGGACCCCACAACCGTCGGCAGGACCCAGTCGGAAGCGACATAGAAGACGATGATCGACAGGCTTGCCGCCATCATGACAATGGCGAGTACCTTGGCCTTCAGCGGGATCGCCCCGCGTTCGCGCCAGGCGATCACCGGCGGTCCGAGACGCGGATGATCGAGTAGCCAACTCTGAAACCGGTCCGACGATTTTGAAAACGCCCAGGCGGCGATCAACAGGAACACGGTCGTCGGCAAACCGGGAACGATCACGCCGACCAGGCCGACGAGGATGCTTAACCAGCCCAGCACGATCAGCAGAAACCGGCCGGTTCTTGAACTCATCGGTTCCGCTGGATGTGAGACGACGCCATCACTCATCATATGCCGATTATGCAGCGCAGGAATTAACAGAATCTCAAGGTCGGCGCCGGGCCGATAATCCGTATTCTCGTTGGAATCGTGGATGTGATATCCTCTTGCCGGAATATAGGGGAAGGACCACTTCGATGTTTCGCACAGCGAGGGAGACGCTTCGCAATAGTCTGTCGCGAATAAAAAATCGCCAGTTTCTGGATGCGACAATGGCCGCGTCCGCATTGGTCGCAACAGCGGATGGCGAAGTGACCTTTTCCGAACTCAGCGCGCTCGACACGATGCTGGAAACCGTCAGGGATCTGCAGATATACGATCCCCATATCGCCGTCGATATCTATCGGGATTTCGCCGATGCGATTGCCGATAATCCGGATGCCGGGCGCCGGGACGCGATGGCGGCGGTCGCCAAGATCGGCCGCAACCACGAGGCGGCCGAACTGGTGATCCGGGTCGCCGTTGCGATTTCAAAGGCCGACGGCGCCCTGAGTCCGCTCGAAGCCCGCGCGATCAGCGACATCTGCGGCACACTGGGCGTTCCGCTGCCGCCGCAGTCCTAACAACCGATAAGCCTCCCGGCGCGTTTCATTCCCGACACCGCCAGGACTGACCGCGTTGGAACGCAGTCTTTCTTATGAACGCCGGATACCCTGCATAGTAATGCCGGACTTGAATCTGCCTGCACCTGTTATCTCTATTTGATTGCACACATCACAGGCGCTTCAGCACGACCGTCCCCAAATCCCGGTCTCCATCCGTGGCGACGTCCTGCGTGACGCTTTTGTGACCGTCAGCCGCGATTTCCAGGCTATAGGACCGTCCGTCGGACAAACCTTTGATCCAGAAGTCGCCGAATTCATCCGTTTCTACCTTGCGCGATGTGTTGTCGACCGGATCGAGCGTCGTCACCGACGCGCCAATAATCACCTCGTCTCGCTCAGCATCAATGACGGCGCCGGCGACCCACGGTTTCGGCAGCCCCTGCCACAATACGCGCGGGTTTGCCCGGTGCTCGGGTTTCAGGACTTCATGTCCACCTCCCTCGAATGCCCCTTCATCGCCGAACAGGATGGCATCGTGCGGGCATGCTTCCACACAGCGCGGCAACAGATCCTCGTCGACGCGATGTGCGCAGCCGGTGCATTTCTGTGCGATATTTGCCTCTTCGTTGAAATAAATCACGTCGTACGGACAGGCCGGTTCGCATTCTCCACAGCCAGTGCAGGAAACGGGGTCGATCCAGACAAGACCGTCGTCACGGGTTTTGATCGCATCGTCCGAACATGCCGTGATACAGGGCGCATCGGCGCAATGCTGACAGAATGTCGGCATATAAGAGACGCGCACGCGCGGCAGGGTCCCCCGCTCGAGCGGTTTTACCTCGACCCAGAACTGTCCGGTCTCGGGTTGTGGAACCGACCAGGGCGCATATGCGGCATCGACGTGTTCGTCCTTGCAGGAAATGACACACAGATTGCAGCCGGTGCATTTGTCTACATCGACGAGAAATTCGCGGTTGGTCATTGTCAGGCCCTCCCCGTTCTGCTGTCGGCGGCGGAACTCAGTGTACCGGGGTTGATATCGCCGGGGTCCACCTTCGCCACCTGAGCGAGAAAACCGGTAACGTTCATTTCCGGAATCCTGATCTCTCCATTGCCATATTTTTCTTTCGGGGTCGGCGAGATCAGATTGATCGAGCCGCCACGGTCGACCTGTTCGTTCTTCAATGCGACGAGATCCATCTTCGCGCCGTGATCGACCGAGATCGCGCCGGCGATAATTCTTTCGGTAACGAACGCGCCGACCAGAACCGTTCCCCGGTCATTGAAAACCCTGAGAATGTCGCCCTGTTTGATGTTTCTGGCCTCGGCGTCGGCAGGATTGATCCAGCATGCTTCATACATGTACCCGTCGATCCCCTGAACTTTCTGCATCTCCTTGATCCAGGGAATATCATCGCCTTGAACGTGGAAACGAAACCGCGCGTGATTGGACATGACGATAAGCGGATAGTCCTTTGCCTTCGCCTGATCCGGTGATTCAGCATGCGAAACCCACTTCGCCACCGGGGGACGCTCCTCGTTATCCGGGTCATGCTCGGAGATCAGTGAAGATACGAACTCGATCTTGCCCGACGGCGTTTCAAGCCCATCGCCGTTCTCCCAGAACTGGGACATGCCGCCGCCGCGTTCCGAGAATCCTTCTTCTTTCTTGATATCTACCCATTCTTCCCAGGTCGGGCTGTCATAAATGACATATTTCCGTTCTTTGAATTCTTCCCAGCTGATCTTGTGTTTGGTGAAAGCGATCGTGCCCTCATAGGCTTTTTGCAGCCAATCGTCGGCAGGGGGGAACGCTTCGTCGAGCCCGAGTTTCAGTCCGATTTGCCTGTGAATTTCGAAATCGCTCAGCGAGTCGCCCACCGGATCGATCGCCTGATCCTGATAAAACATCCCCAGGATATCGCTCCGCTGCACAACGACGAGATCGTTATGCTCGTAGGTGGTCTGGGCGGGCAGGATGAGGTCGGAAAACCCGAGATCGTTCTCCAGCCACGGATGAATACCGACAACGCACTCAATCTGCGGATTGCGCAACGCGTTCAGCCACTTCCAGCCGTTCCCCCAGCTGCCCGGCTGGCTTCCGTTCTCGTTCCACACCATGCGGATGCCCGGGTGGTCGGGTGTTGGCGGGAATTTGTAGGTTGTGAACTGATCTTCGGTCTTTGCAAGCGCCGCGGTCGTACTTTTCCATTCGACAAGCTTGTGCTGGATCGCTTCGGCAGCAAGCGTGCGGGGAACGAATGACGGCGACACCGGCGCGTGGCCGATCGCGTACTCGATCATCGGGTTTAGCGCCAGCCCCTTGAAATCCACTTCCGGATAGCGCGGCACCTGCGCCAGATCCTTTTTGTAGAACGAAGGCGCGCCGATGCGGAGAAATTGTCGCCCGGGCTTGCCGATACCCTGCATCGCCAGGACATAGGCCTCCATCCGGGTCGCCAGATGCGACAGGGTCCCGCGCACCTTGGGGCCGCCGAAATACACGGAAAGGGTGGTTTTTTTCCGGGCCCATTCGCGTGCGAGCGCCTTGATCGTGTGTGCCGGCACGCCGGTCATTTCTTCACCCCACGACGCGGTCTTTTCTATGCCGTCGTCTTCACCCAGGGCATGTGCCCGGAAGGCGTCGAATCCGATCGTGTGGCTCGCGACATATTCCTTGTCGTAGGTGTCCTCGTTAATCCAGGTGTGCGCGACGGCGAGATATAAGGCTGCATCCGTATTTGGTTTGATCGGAATCCACGTATCGGCATGTACGGCCGAGGCGTAGTTGAGGTCGGGCGAAATCGATATGATTTTAATACCGGCCTTTTTCAGCCATTTCGGCATTTCCAGTGCGATGCCGCCCGACATGCCGAGGCCTGTCGCTTCCGGGTCGCAACCTGAAAAAATCACGACCTCCGCATTCTCCAGCACGTCATCCCAGACGGCGTCCTGGTAAGGTTCGCCGAGGCTGCCGTTGAATCCCCAGACATGCTTTGCCCCCCAGTAATAGCCCTCCCAGCTGTCCGGGTTGCGGACCTGCTGCGTCCACCAGCCCCAGCCGAGGTTCTTCTGGATCATGTCAAACAGATAGTGGCCCCAGAAATGCAACGACTGCATGTACCCGGAATGCCCATGACCGTCCGCCTGAACGAACACGGGCTCCATGGAGCCATAGGTTTCATGTATGCGTTTCAGTTCGCTGACAATGATATCCGTCGCCTCGTCCCAGCTGATACGTCTGTAGCCGCTGATACCGCGCATTTCCGCGTTGGGATTTTCAGGACTCCAGTCTTCGCGCACCATCGGATAACGGACGCGGTTCTCGCTATCGACCCTCTGCTTGTGCGCGATCGCAAGAGGCATTTGCACTTCCTTGCGCGGCCGGGAAAACGTCCCGCGCGAGGTCGTCTTTATCTCGTAGAGACGTGTATCTTCCGGAATATGAAAGGGAAGTGAGCGCAGAATCTTGTTGCCGGATACGTGCGTTTCCAACGGGAAGTTGGACCTCGCAAGACCGCTTGCCGGGTGCGAGACATAGACGACTTTTTGATCCTTTTTCGTGCTCATTCCTATTCCCCCAAATTCTCTGCCGCCCACCGGAACATTTCACTTCATTCCAATTCGTTTCATTTTATTTCATTGCCCGTTTGCTGACCAGTGGCACCTGGTCCGGCGGCGACACGGAGCAGAGTTCGACTCCGGGCCGGTCTTTCAGAAACATCAGATCGGGTTCATCGGCTGAGTGACGAACGTCAATCGGGGCGACGACGCCCCGGGACCGGCGGCGGGAATTCCTGCGTTGCCGATGGCAATAGCAGTCACAATGCCTTTCCAGTCGATCGTCGAGGTGACCGAACGCGCCGCGTGCATGGAAAGAAACCGGGGTTCATCGAATCCGCCGTTTCCGTCTCGACGACGGGGCGGCATTCACTATGGGTCAGGCAGGAAATCCGTGTTGTCCTTGGTGCGCGCCTCGGCGTGCGTCCGGCTTGGACGTCCGGGCGGAACCCGCCGCCTCAAACGCTTTCCGCCCCGAACCAGCCTCGATCGCGCCAGGACATCTCGGGACGTTATTGGAGAGTCTCAGGCGCTGAGAGCCGCCATCATCATGAGCAGAAGCGATGTCGTAAAAAGAACACCGATGCGAAATGGCAAATTACCCCGAAGCCTGGCGGCGATAGCAGACATCTCAAAGCTCTCCGTCTTGATCCTTGTCGTCCCGACCATTATTAGGAGAGACACTTGCTGTCGGGTTAAGTGTTTCGGTTAACGCAAGCGAAATTCCGCAGCTTTTCCTGCGCCTGCGACAGCATGTGCCACCAACCATTTCGACGAGGCAGTCTCGCAATATGGCAACCGCCGTCACCGCCCCCATCGGACGAGAAATACGCGCTATCGGTCTGATCGGCTTCGGCCATTTTCTGAGCCATTTCTATTTTTTCGGGATGGTGCCGCTCTTTGTCGGTATCCGAACCGAATTTAACGTCTCGCTCCTCGAGATCGGCGCGATCCTGACGGCCTGGAATATTGCCTCCGGCGTATTGCAAACGCCGATGGGTGTACTGGTTGATCGTTTCGGCGCACGGCGCGTGCTTATTGGCGGGCTGTTCATTACCGCCGCCGGGTTCGGGTTGTGCGGGCTTACGTCATCTTACTGGGAACTCCTGATCCTGTTTTTCATCGCCGGGGCGGGCAACAGCGTCTTTCACCCTGCGGATTACGTCATCCTGACCGCGTCGGTAGACGAATCGCGGCAGGGGCGCGCCTATTCGATGCATTCGTTCGGCGGCTCGCTCGGGACGGCGGCGGGGCCGGCGGTGATGGCGCTGCTGCTGATCGAGACGGACTGGCGGACGGCCCTTATGATCGGCGGGGCGATTGGCGTGATCCTCAGCTTTATCTTCGTCTTTTCCGGCGACACCCTGCGCGAGGATGCGACGCGCAAACAGAAAACAAAATCGGAAACGCCGCTGCGCAGCATGATCAACCGCGGCGTCATTCTGCTATTCATGTTCTACGTGCTGACGTCTTCGGCCAATATCGGGCTGACGGCCTTCGCCCCGATCTACCTGCCGGCGCTGTATGACGTCTCTGTGGAAACAGCGAGCTTCATCCTGTCGGTTCTTCTGTTCAGCAATGCCATCGGCACCCTGTTCGGCGGATGGCTGGCCGACCAGACAAAACGCCACGACATGGTGCTGATCGTCTCTTTCACGATCTATGCCGGGATACTGACGCTGGTCGGAACCGCATCGATCACCCTGACGGTGCTGATCGCCTGTTTCACAATCGGCGGTTTCGCGCGCGGGATCGTCAACCCGTCCCGCGATATGATGGTGCGTGAGATCGCCCCCGCGGGTGCGCTGGGGACGGTGTTCGCGTTCGTCAGCACGGGGTTCAATGTCGGTCAGGGGCTGGCACCGCTTGCCTATGGCGCGCTGCTCGACGGCGGGCTGACCAACGAGGTTCTGTACCTGTCCGCCGGCTTTATGGTGCTGTCGATCATGCTGCTGGTCTTTTCGCGGGACCGGCGGTTGTAGCGAACAGGTAACCGATCGCCGACCGCGCGCTTGCAAGCGGTTGACCGTTCCGGTGAGATAGCGCGGATGTTCGCACTCTCTAATATAAGCAAGTCCTTCGGTTCGGTTCGCGCTGTCGCGCCGACCAATCTCGAGATTCCCGCGGGTCGGACAACCGTGTTGATCGGCCCCAGCGGGTGTGGCAAATCCACCTTGCTGCGGCTGATGAACGGTCTCGAAACGCCGGATAGCGGCAGCGTCACCTTCGACAGCGAAGCGGTCACGGCGGCATCCGCACCGTCGCTGCGCCGCCGCATGGGTTACGTGATCCAGCAGGGCGGCTTGTTCCCCCACATGACTGCCCGGCAGAACATTACGGTGATGGCCCGCCAGACAGGCTGGATCGCGCCTGATATCGAGGCGCGCCTCCAGGTGCTCGCAGATCTCACCCGTTTTCCGCAAAACGGGTTGGCACGCTACCCGGCTGAACTTTCGGGCGGACAACGCCAACGCGTCAGCCTGATGCGTGCACTGATGCTCGACCCCGACGCCCTATTGCTCGACGAACCGCTGGGCGCGCTCGATCCCATGGTGCGCTTCGACCTGCAGACGGAACTCGCCGACATATTCGCGACGCTTGGCAAGACGGTGATCATGGTGACCCACGACCTGTTCGAGGCCGCCCATTTCGCCGACGACATCGTGCTGATACGCGACGGCGCGGTCGAACAACGCGGATCGATGAAGGCGCTTCTGGCCGAACCGGCGAGTCCGTTCGTGGAAAAATTCGTCGGCGCCCAGCGCGGCCTGATACAGGCAAACGCTTTATGAACAGGGCAGTCGGTGCGCTGGTCTTCCTGCTCGCGGCGGTAATCGCCTTGCCCGCTCCGGCACGGGACATCACGGTCGGCTCGAAGAAATTCACCGAGTCGGTCATCCTGGGAGAGATCGTCAGGTTTACGATAGCCGGAAACGGTATCGCGACGACGCACCGGCGCGAACTGGGCGGTACCCGCGTACTGTGGTCGGCGTTGCTCAAGGGGGATATCGATATCTACCCGGAATACACCGGCACCCTCCGCCAGGAACTGCTCAAGGGCACGGACACCCATACGTTGCCGCTACTGCGCGCCGCACTGGCGGAACAGGGTATCGGGATGTCGGCGCCGCTGGGCTTCAACAATACCTATGCGATCGGCGTCACGAAACA
This sequence comes from uncultured Rhodospirillaceae bacterium, assembly GCA_963977005.1. Taxonomy (GTDB): domain Bacteria; phylum Pseudomonadota; class Alphaproteobacteria; order MPNO01; family UBA830; genus CAXBCP01. The sequence continues at coordinate 142,417 of CAXBMQ010000009.1, read as the reverse complement.
GACAGCAACCCGTTACGGCATGTCCAAAATTTCCGATCTTCGGCGTCATGCCGAATTTTCGCTCGGGTTTTCCAACGAGTTTCTCGACCGCGGCGACGGCTGGCCGGCACTGCGCTCGACATACCGTCTGCCACAGAAAAACGTGCGCGGCCTCGATCACGATCTTGCCTATCGCGGGCTGCAATCGGGCGCGATCGACGGAATCGACGTCTATACAACGGACGCTGAAATCGCCTATTACGACCTCGTTCTGCTCAAAGACGACCAGCGCCACTTTCCCGCATACGATGCCGTCATTCTCTACCGGGCGGATCTCGCCGAACGCGCGCCGTCGGCCGTGGCGGCATTGTCCCGGTTAGCGGGCGCAATCGACTCCGCGCGCATGTCGGCAATGAACGGCGCCGTCAAAATCGACAAGCAGGCCGAGGCCGTTGTCGCGGCGGAATTCGCGAACAGCCTTCTGGACATCGGCGCCACCGCCACCGAAACCGGGTTTGCCGCCCGGCTGTGGGTGTCGACGCGGGATCACCTGATCCTGGTGGTTATCTCGCTCGGCGCGGCGATCCTGTTTGCGGTGCCGCTCGGCATCCTCGCCGCACGCCATGCCCGTATCGGACAGTTCATCCTGGGAATCGTCGGGATCGTCCAGACCATTCCGTCGCTCGCCCTGTTCGTCTTCATGATCCCGCTGCTGGGAATCGGCGGTCCGCCCGCCATCGTCGCACTGTTCCTGTACAGCCTGCTGCCGATCGTCCGGAACACCCATGCCGGGCTGCGCGGAATCGATCCCGCCATACTCGAATCGGCGGCCGCCATCGGACTTGAGCCGCGCGCATCGTTGCGTATCGTCGAACTGCCGCTGGCCATGCGCTCGATCATGGCCGGCATCAAGACGTCCGCGGTAATCAATGTGGGTACGGCAACCCTGGGCGCGCTGATCGGCGCCGGCGGATATGGCCAGCCTATCCTGACCGGCATCCGCCTCGACGACACCGTCCTCATCCTCGAAGGCGCCATCCCGGCGGCGCTCCTCGCCCTCGCCGTTCAGGGGGCGTTCGAAGTGGCGGAACGTGCCGTCGTACCGCGCGGGCTGCGTCTCACGTCAGGCGGCTGATCCACCGTCACGCGCCTTCTTGCGCAGCCGGATCGTATACACGTCGTCGCCGTGTTCGATATTGACCAGCGTATGACCGGCTTCCCGGCAGAACGCCTCGAAGTCCTTGGGGGCTGCGGCGTCGGTCGCAAGTACGTCGACCAGCGCGCCGTCGGGCAACCATTTGAGCGTCTTGCGGGCCCGCAGAACCGGCAACGGGCAGCGCAGGTCGGTCGCATCGAGGATGGTGACGTCGTCGGACATGCGAATTGTTATATTGAACTCTCGACGGAAATACAGTCGTGATCGTAGCCCGGGCAGGCCGGTCACACAGGCGGAGCCCACAGACCCGGTGCGCTGGCTGGGGCGGCAGGGATCGAACCTGCGAATCACGGGATCAAAACCCGTTGCCTTACCACTTGGCTACGCCCCAACACGACGCGCGGCGAACATATCGGAACATCCGGTATCGATGCAACGCCGGAACGTGACCTGGATCCTGTTTCTCGTCTATAATCCAGACATGGTCGATCCAAGCATGCCCTGGAGCCTTAAAGGCATCTCCGACGAAGCCCGCGAATTCGCGAAGCAATCGGCGGACAATTCGGACATCCCGGTCGGTGCGTGGCTGACGCAGGTAATCCGGGCCGCTGCCGCCGGTACGCCCGTCACTGCATCGACACCGGCGCCCGACCGTACCCCGCCGAAACCTTCGCCGACGCCGAAATCCGTGCCCAGTCCGGGCCCGTCCTCGGTCCCGGCCACAGGCAGGAGCGGCAGCACGATCGAACGCGCCGCCCAATTCGTCGATGATTTCGGGTTTGAGCCGGAGGGACCTGCGCGGGACGCGGATATCATCAAAGACCCGGCGGTTTTGCAGGCGGAACTTCACGCGCTCGAGCGCCGGCTCGAAAATGCGGAATCGAACGCACAGGACAACCTGGCGCCATTATTGGACGAAATAGAGCGCATCCGTGCGCGGCTTGCCGACTCAGGAGACACATAGCCGCAATGCCGGCGACCTCGGATACGCCGGCTCAGACCCGACAGAATAAACGTTAGCGGCAATACCGTCACACAGACGTATGGCCTTTTGGCCGTACTTTCGGGGATAGGCGGAGAGCGCTGCAACCCCCTCAAAATAGTTGATATTACCGAGCAGCTGTGGCAAATGCTGTGAGTACGGTGGGGATCGTATAGGCATAGTAGCCCAAGGTATAACCAGAGTAACCACTGTAATTCATGGCAAAATCACCATCTCCCTGGAGCGTGAAAGGCGTCGAGCCTGAAGCCCGCGAGGCCGCGAAAATTGCCGCCCGCAAGGCTGGCCTGACCGTTGGTGCCTGGCTTACGCAGATGATTCGCCAGACCGCGAGCGACCAGTTGCGCAGCGGTGGCGGCACAGCTTCAGGGCACGATTCTGCCGGCTACAATCATCCATCCTCACCACGTGCGGAGCCCCATCGCGGGCCATCTCCTCAGCGCGGCGCTCAAAACGAGCAATATTACTCGGGAAATGAAAACTGGCAGTCGCCGCCACAACACCAGGGTTATGGTGCTGAAGACCCGACGCCGCCCGGGTCCGCGCCGCCGCCAGCACCGACAATGCAGGCCGTTTTCGAGAGTATCCAGCGTCTGTCGAACCGGATCGAAAGTGCCGAGCAGAGAACCGCCGACACCATCGCCCCGATCGTTGAAAAAGTGGCCGAACTGAGCGAACAGCTCGAAAAGGCGAAAGACAACGGCGGCACATCGACAGCGCCGGTCGAACGGGCAGTCCAGAAAATAGCCGACAGACTCGACCGGATGGAGAGCGGGTCTGCCCCCGCAGAACGGGCCGCACCACGGCCGGTCGGACAGCAGCAGACGTCGGAACGAAAAGGTTTCCTGGGACTATTCCGCCGGGGATAATAGCCCTACCGAGCAAACCTCTGTTTTTCTTGAATTATTTTCGAAAAATGAACGCGGCCATATACAGCACTACGCTTTGGCTGCGCCAGCAGAACTCCCGGTAGCAGTTCGCCAGGGCATTGACCGCGCGAAAATGCCGGGGCTCTCACCTGGGCATTTGTGTCAGGTGACGATAAATGCCCTTAACACAGGTCGCATTCGGTCGGTATAGTTCCGATCCTCAGGCTTGATCACAGCCCTACCGGGAAGCAGACGGCACGAATGGCAAAAACGAGATCATGGAGCGTCAAGGGTATCGACGGAGATACCCGCGATCTGGCGCGTGAGGCCGCACAAGCATCCGGCATGACAATCGGCGCCTGGATCGATCAGGCAATTCTCAAAGCGAAAAGCGGCGAACTTCCGGCCATTGCACCCGCCGCGCCGGCGGAGCAGCCGACCGAGCCACCGCGCGAAGCCGCAACGGCATCCCGGACCGAAAGCCGGACTGAAAGCCCCGTTGCCAGTCAGCCGGTTTCCCCCGTCCCGCCCGGTATGTCATCGCCAGTCGAAACACCGTCAGACATGCCCGCAGCCGGCGATAGCGGCGCCGACCGGGAATTCGTTGCGGTAGATCCGTCCGCCGAGCCGCGACCGCTTGCACCGCCCCCCCGCCGCCCGCCGGTGCTGCGCTATGCCGTCCTCGGCGTTTTCTTCGCCGGATTACTCGGTGTCGGTGGCTGGCTGTTTGTTGAACTGTCATCGCCGGACATCACACCGCGGCCCAGGAAAATCGCCGACGCCGCGCCGGTCGCAGAGGCTCCCCCGCCGCCGCCCGCATCCTCGGTTCCCCCGTCGGTAGCGCCAGCCCCACGGGCTACGCTCGAGACGGCGCCCGACACTGTGCCCGCGACCGCCGCGCCTGCCGGCGGACGATCGGCGGAACTACCCGATGTCGTCCGGAACATCGCCAAGCAGGCACAGGCGGGCGATCCCAAATCGCAGTACAATCTTGGTATGCTCTATTTGTCGGGCAGGATTGGCGACAAAAATCCGACCGAAGCCGCCAAGTGGTTCGAGCGCGCCGCGGAACAGGGAATCGCCAATGCCCAGTTCAATCTCGGCGTCCTGTATCAGCGCGGCGAAGGCGTAACACAGAACGACAAGCTTGCTTTCTTTTGGTATCAGAGCGCAGCCGAACAGAATTTCCCACAGGCCCAGCACAACCTCGCCACCGCCTATGCCGAAGGCAAAGGCATTGCGCAGAACTACCCGAAAGCCGCCGAATGGTTTGGAAGGTCGGCTGAGGCGGGTCTGAGCCAGTCGCAATTCAGTCTCGGCGCCCTGCATGAACGCGGCCTTATCACGGGGAAACCCGATCCGGTCGAAGCCCGCCGCTGGTACGAACGCGCCCTGGCCCAGGGCGATGCCCGTGCTTCCGTCCGGCTGGCAGCGCTGGATGCGCCGGCTCTGTCGGGAGAATCTTCGACGGCTCGCTCAACCGAATCCGCATCAACGCCGGCGCCCGCCGTTTCCCCGCCTCAGGCTATCGGCCGTGCCGAGATCCGGCAGATCCAGACCCTGCTGAACCGCATGAACTTCAACCCCGGCCCCGTGGACGGACAGATGGGCAAACGCACTGCGGATGCAATCCGGCTGTACCAGAAGTTCGCCGGTATGGACGAAGACGGGGTACCCAGCCAGGCGCTTCTTGAGGACCTGCGGGCAGTCGCCGAAACGATCTCAAAGGACGGCTAGGAACCTCTGCCGGGCGGTTCTAGACGGGCGTAACGCGCGGCGCATCATTGCGGAATGTCGTCGCCATGCACCACCAGTCCGGCTGGGCAGTCCTGATCGCCGCGGCCGCTGTACCGGCCGCCGCCGTATCCGGATACAGTCCGAAACAGGTACCGCCGCTTCCCGACAAACGCGCCAAAGCGCAATGCGCGGAGTCAGTCAGCACCGCCAGCACATCCCGGATCACCGGAGAGACAGTCTGCGCGGGAGCGGAGAGATCGTTCCGCCGCACTTTGAGCGCTTCGATAAAAGCATCGAACGTCGACGGGGTCGTCCAGGTCCCGGCATCGCTGAACGGTGCCGTTCTGGCAGCAAACACTTCGGGCGTCGACACGCCCTCGCCGGCATTGACCAGCACGACACCGCAGGGCGGCGGCGCCCCCGCGGTCCGAAGCGTCTCACCGACGCCGGACATGATCACCGGGCGCGCATGCAGACATACCGGTACATCCGCCCCGATGCCCAGGCCAATGGTCGCCAGTGACGCGGACGACACATCCGCGCCCCAAAGAACCGGAAGTGCGCGCAGGGCCGCGGCGGCATCCGCCGACCCACCGCCGATGCCGGACGACACAGGCAGGTTTTTCTCCAGCCGGATATGCGCGCCGTCCACGACGGACGCTTCACGCCTCAGCGCCTCGGCCGCGCGTAAAACGAGATTGTCCGGCCCTGCATCGGAAAGTTCCGCTGCGAACGGGCCATCGATGGAAAGGGTCAGCTCTTTCGCCGTCTCGACGGTCAGCCGGTCACCGGTTTCGCTGAAAACGACCAGGCTTTCGAGAAGGTGATAGCCGTCATCGCGGCGGCCCGTGACGTGGAGATAGAGATTGATTTTTGCGGGTGCCGCCAGCGACAGTATGGCCTTACCGGGCATCCGCGAACCCCGATCGTCCGGCACGCAGGACTCAGCTGTCTTTTTCGGCGGATTTGGGATCGCCAAGTCCCCGTGCAAGCTTGCCTTCGATCGCCAGTATCTGATCGGGTTCGGGCTTCAGCGCCAGCGCGCGCTGCCACTGGAACCGGGCCTCGTTATAGCGGCCGACGCGCCAGTAGGCATCGCCGAGATGGTCGTTGATCGTCGGATCCTGCGACCGCAGTTCAACCGCCCGTTCCAGCTGGGTCACGGCGCCCTTGAAATCCCCGAGCCGGTAAAGAACCCACCCCAGACTATCGACGATATATCCGTCGTTGGGACGCAGTTCCACGGCGCGTTCGATCATCTTGCGCGCCCGTTCGAGATTGATGCCCTGGTCGACCCACGAATAGCCCAGATAATTCAACACATAGGGCTGTTCAGGATTGAGCTCGAGTGCCCGCTGAAAATCCTTTTCGGCGCGCGCCCACTGGCGCGACCGTTCCAGCGAAATTCCGCGGGAATACAGGATCGTCCAGTGTCGTTTTTCAAGGTCGCCGATCATCTCGACCGCCCGGTCATAGGCATCGATCGATTCGTCGAAGCGTTTGTTCGACCTTAACAGATCGCCCAGGCTGATCAGCGGGCCCGGTCGCGCCGGGTCTTCCCGGGTCAGGATACGGAGCAGGTCGATCGCGTCATCGTCCCGGTCGAGAGCTTCGAGATTTCCGGCGATGCGCAACCGTGCCGACCAGTGAAGCGGAGACGTCGGCCTGACCGTCCGGTATGTCGCGATCGCATCCTCGTTGCGTTCCATGGATTCAAGGATACCGGCGACGAGCATTTGCGCGAGGTCGAAATCCGGCCGCAGATAAATCGATAGCTGGCCATAAATCAGCGCAAGCTGAGCCGAGTTCTGGCGCGTCATTGTGCTCGCAATGTTAAACAGTGCCTCGGATACGCCTTCAACGCTGTTCGCCGCCAGGAATGCCGGTTTTACGTTTGCGGCGAGACGTTCCATTGCCGGGCGCAATACGACGGAGTCCGGATTTTCCGCGATATACGCGTCGTAAAGCGCCCGGGCCTCATCGGCCTTTCCGGCGCGCTCCAGATGACGCCCGAGCCCCTGGACAACACGAAGGGTCGCCCGGCGGGTATTTTCGCCGGCACGCTGGTAATGCCCGGCCGCCGCGGCTGTATTTCCGGCAACGTCGGACACGAGAGCGGCATGAAGTTCGTACAGAACGCGAAGGCCGGACTGTTTTTTCAACGGTTCCAGCGCCTCAACAGCATCGTCGCCGCGTCCCTGACCGACAAGGACCCAGGCCTGAAGCAGAGGCTTCATAAAACCACTGAACCCGCGGGCGGGGTATGACTTCAGCGCCGTTTCGGCAGCGGCGAGATCGCCCTTCTGGATCGCCTCGATAACAAGCACCAGTTTTGCGATCGGCGCGCTTTTTTCGGTCGCCGCGATCTTCTTCGCCATTGGCGCCGAGGATGCGATATCGCCGTCTGCCAGCTTGGTCAGGAATGCCCGCCGCAAAAGGCGCGAATCTTCCGGGCTGTCCTCAAGCGCCTTTTCAAGAAGACGCGATGCATTGGAAAAATCCCGCTTCTTCTGCGCATGACGGCCCGCAAGGTAGTTGCCGGCGCCGGATTGACCGACATCCACCCCGTCGATCTGCGCCGTGTCGGCGGCATTCAGCACCGGCGGTTCGCCCTCGGGTGTGCAGGCGCCAAGAAGGGCGGCGGCGGAAAGTGTCAGCGTAAATGTCTTCAGGGACCTGCCGCGCATGGTGCGCCTGCTCCGTTCAGTAGTATGGGTTATTCGACTTCTGCTCGTCATGTGGCCGTGTCGAGGCGGCTAACGTTACAGGCAGATTCCTGAAAAACCATGAAAAAGCCATGCATCCGCTACCGATCTCCCGTCCGAGGCGAGCATTGAAATCAATATAGGACGTCCACGCCAACAGTTAAACGTCAGATGACAACGATGTGAGGTGCGGACATGCCGTTACGGGCAATCCGGCCGCATTCGTCTGCTCACATGTTCGGATAGTTGGGCCCGCCGCCGCCCTCGGGCACGACCCAGTTGATATTCTGGGTCGGGTCCTTGATATCGCAGGTTTTGCAGTGAACGCAGTTCTGCGCGTTGATCTGCAATTGCGGGTTAGAGCCGTCGTCTTCGGCGATGATCTCATAGACACCGGCCGGGCAATAGCGCTGCTCGGGCGCATCGTACTCGGCCAGATTGACCGAGATCGGCACCGTTTCGTCCTTCAGGGTCAGATGCGCAGGCTGGTTTTCCTCGTGATTGGTATTGGAAATAAACACCGAGGAAAGCTTGTCGAAAGAGATTTCGCCATCCGGTGCCGGATAGTCGATCTTCGGCGCATCCGCCGCCTTTTTCAGGGTCGTGTGATCGGCATGATGTCCAAAGGTCCACGGCGCTCGTCCCCGGAAAATATAGGTATCGATCGCCGAGTACAGCAGACCGGCCCACATGCCCCATTTGAAGGACGGGCGGATATTCCGGACGCGGTACAACTCATCCCAGATCCAGCTCGCCTTGATGGCGGTCTCATAGGCCGACGTATCTGCCGCCTCACCCTCGCCGGTCACGACATCGAATACGGTCTCGGCCGCCAGCATGCCGGATTTCATCGCCGTGTGGCTGCCCTTGATCTTCGGCACATTGAGGAAGCCGGCCGTGCAGCCGATCAGCAATCCACCCGGGAACGTAAGTTTGGGGATGGACTGGAAACCGCCCTCGTTGAGGGCGCGGGCACCATAGGCGATGCGGCGGCCGCCTTCGAATGTCGGGCGGATTTTCGGGTGCGTCTTGAAACGCTGGAATTCATCGAACGGGCTGAGATGCGGGTTTGTGTAATCGAGACCGATAACAAACCCGACCGCCACCTGGTTGTCTTCGAGATGGTAGAGGAAAGATCCGCCGTAGGTGCCGCTGTCCATCGGCCAGCCGATCGTATGGGTCACGTGGCCCGGCCTGTGGTTTTCCGGTTTCACTTCCCACAATTCCTTGATGCCGATGCCGTAGGTCTGGTCGTCGGCATCGTCCCGCAGACCGAATTTTTCAAACAGGGTCTTGGTCAGCGAGCCGCGGCACCCCTCGGCAAAGATCGTCTGTTTCGCGTGCAGTTCGAACCCGGGCTGGTAATTCGCAGTGCGTTCGCCGTCCTTGCCGACCCCCATGTCACCGGTCGCAACGCCACGCACCTGCCCGTCTTCGGTGTAGAGCACTTCGGCAGCGGCGAAGCCGGGATAGATTTCGACGCCCATTGCCTCGGCCTGTTCGGCAAGCCAGCGGCACACATTGCCGAGGCTGACGATATAATTGCCGTGATTGTTCATCTGGGGCGGCGTCGGCAGTCTTGTCGCGCCGGACTTACGGAGTAACAGGAACTGGTCGTTTTCAACCGGTGTATTCAGCGGCGCGCCGCGTTCCTGCCAATCGGGGAACAGTTCGGCCAGCGCCCGCGGTTCCAGAACGGCGCCGGACAGGATATGCGCGCCGACCTCCGAGCCCTTTTCGATGACGCAGACGGAGATCTCCTTCCCCTTTTCCTCGGCAAGCTGACGCAGCCGGATCGCGGACGCCAGACCCGAAGGCCCCGCGCCGACGATAACCACGTCAAATTCCATCGATTCCCGCTCTACCGCCTCTGCCATGTCTTCCTCTGCCATGTCTTCGCTCCGTAAAAGGGGGGCGCTTGATCAGTTGATACACACATCCCGTGTATAACATGCGGAAACGGATTATCCAGCGGGCGCGAAATGATTTACATTGCGGTCATGGACGGTATCGCAGAGAAAAAAGCCCTTCTGGACTGGTACGTGACCGCCGGCGTCGACGAAACAATCGCCGAGACGCCGGTGAACCGCTTTGCCGCCCCGGCGGCAGCGCCGGAAACATCCACCGCGGGCAACGCAGACACCGTCCGCGAAGCGCAGACGGCTTTCGCATCTCCCGGCGGCACGATGCCGGCATCGCCGCGCCCCGCGCCGAAGCCCCCGCAATTGCAGTCCCGCGACGCTGCAGTGCAGACCGCGCAAGAAGTTGCCGCCGCGTGCGCGACACTCGAAGAACTCCGGACGGCGTTCGAGGCGTTCGACGGGTGTCCGCTGAAAGAAACCGCGATGAAGTTCGTGTTCGCCGACGGCAATCCGGACGCTCAGCTGATGTTCATTGGCGAAGCGCCGGGCGCCGAGGAAGACCGGCAGGGCCTGCCGTTCGTCGGGCCTGCGGGACACCTGCTCGACAGAATGCTGGCGGCGATCCAACTGGACAGGACGCACGCCTATATCACCAACATCCTGCCCTGGCGGCCGCCCGGCAACCGCACCCCGACCGACGCGGAGATCGCGGCCTGCCTGCCGTTTCTCGAACGTCACATCGCGCTCGCCAAGCCCGACATCCTCCTTTTCGTCGGTGGCACTGCAGCGAAAACCCTGTTGCGCCGGACCGAAGGCATCATGCGGCTGCGCGGGAAATGGATGACATACACGCCGGCATCGGGCAGCCCGGTACCGGCGCGGGCGCTGTTGCACCCGGCCTATCTGCTGCGCCAGCCGGCTCAGAAGCGCGAAACCTGGACCGATCTGCTGGAAATCAAATCACGGCTCGACGCATCGGCCGAAAGCGGCACCTGAGACCGAAAACCGGCGAAACGCGTTAACCTTTATTGCCGCACGTTGCCCGCTCGGTTAAAAACGGTAATCGAAAATTAACCAAAATCGATTGTAAACAAGGGTTATGCGCGGGATTTTGACGTCAAATCAAAGACTTGCCCGGATGGCACCCCGGATTTTCGTCTGGGGGGGAATCGCTGTGGGCGTGGCGCTGTCGCCATTGTCCGGCCCGACCGCCGCACGGGCCGCCGAAACCGCGTCCCTGCCGACCTCGGCAAAGGACAGCGCGGCCGCTCTGCCCGACATCCTGTCGATTGCCGACCGCGCCCGTTACAGAAAAATATTCGCCGTCCAGGAACGGGGCGACTGGCGCGCCGCCGACCGCCTGATAAAAAAGCTCGATAGCAAATTGCTGATGGGCCACGTGCTGGCGCAGCGTTACCTTCACCCGACGAAATACCGGTCGCGCTACGTGGAACTGTCGCGCTGGCTGAAAGCCTATGCCGACCACCCGGACGCGCGGCGGATCTACAAGCTGGCCCTTTCGCGCAAGCCGCGGAATTATCGCGCGCCGACGCGACCAAGCCGCAAGTTTTACCCGTCTTACGCACCGACAACGATTATCGAACATTCCGGCTACCGGCCCGCCCGCAAGGCCGCCCGTTCGATCATCCGGCAGGTCCGGCGGATGACGCACCGGCGGCAGTTGTCGCAGGCCACGCGGTATATAAACCGCAAAGCCAACAGGCGCCGTCTCGGCACCACCGGATACGACCTCGCGCGGACGCATGTCGCGTCCGGCTGGTTTTTCTATGGCGACGGCAAGCGTGCCTACGATATGGCCCGACCTGCCGCCAAGCGGTCCGGCCACCGGATTCCCTATGCCCACTGGATAGCCGGGCTTTCCGCCTATCGCCTGGACAAATTCATCGAAGCGGCCGACCATTTCGAATTTGTCGCGCAATCCGCCAAGGTCACCGGATACGACCATGCGGCAGCGGCATTCTGGGCGGCCCGGTCGAACATGGCCGGCCAGCGGCCCGAACGCGTCAACCGCTGGCTTCAGATGGCGGCAGCGCAACCGCGCACGTTCTACGGCATCATCGCCCGGCGCTGGCTTGGCGAGAAATCGCCTTTCGACTGGGAACCGCCGGTCCTGACCGCCGACCGGCTGGAGAAGGTTACCGCGCAAAAAGCCGGGCGCCGCGCACTGGCGCTGCTCGAAGCGGGTCTCAACGTGCGCGCCGGGCGGGAGCTGCGCTTCATGTCCGGCAGCCCGGACCGGGAACTGACCAAAGGCCTGATCGCGATGGCCGACAAGCTGTCCCTGCCGATGGTGTCGTTCCGCGCCGGCGCAGCACTGCTGGACGATGACGAGACCTTGCCGGCCAGCGCGCTGTATCCGTTGCCGCAATGGAAACCGGATGAAGGATTCCGGGTCGACCGGGCGCTGGTCTTTGCTTTCATGCGCCAGGAATCGGCGTTCAACGTGCGGGCCCGCAGTTCGGTCGGCGCGCGCGGACTGATGCAGCTGATGCCTGCCACCGCGAGTTTTATCGCGCAAAAACGGTTCCGCGGCAAAAAACGCGATCTGCTCTACGATCCGGCGCTGAACATTTCACTCGGACAGAAATATATCCTGCATCTGCTTGAAAACGACCATATCGACGGCGACCTGCTGTTGCTGGCGGCGGCTTATAACGGCGGGCCGGGCAATCTGAAAAAATGGCAGCGGCGCGCCCGCAAGGGAGCCTATACCGACGCGCTGATGTTCATCGAAAGTATCCCCGCGCGCGAAACCCGCATCTTTATCGAGCGCGTGCTGTCGAACCTCTGGATGTACCGCGAACGTCTCGGCGAACCGGCCCCGTCGCTCGACGCCCTTGCCGCGGGCGAACGGCCGGTCTACATCGCAGTAGACGGTTCAAACGGTTCGGTGGCTGAAGATGTTCGGAATTAACGAAGAGATCCCTTTCGTCGCAATCAATATCGCCGTGATGACGGTGTCCGACACGCGAACGGAAGCCGACGACAGGTCGGGCGACACGCTTGCCGGGCGCATTACGGATGCCGGCCACACCGTTGCCGAGCGCGCCATCGTCAAGGACGACCAGGAAACCATCGTCGCCCAGCTGCGCGAATGGATCGCGCATCCCGAAATCGACGCGGTGATTTCAACCGGCGGCACCGGCGTCACCGGGCGCGACGTCACACCCGAGGCGTTCCACGCCGTTTATGAAAAGGAAGTCGCCGGGTTCGGCGAACTGTTCCGCATGCTGTCCTATCAGAAGATCGGCACCTCCACGATCCAGTCCCGCGCCACGGCAGGCGTCGCTGGCGGCACCTACCTGTTCGCCCTGCCCGGCTCGACCGGCGCGGTGAAGGATGCATGGGACGATATCCTGATCTATCAGCTCGACATCCGGCACAAGCCCTGCAATTTCGTCGAACTCATCCCGCGCCTGCAGGAACATCTCGCGGCGGAGTGATCAACGACCCGCCCGCCACGCCCGGTAGGCATCTCCGTCATCAATATCGGCGAGCGGTTCCAGCATCGCCACCCGTACGCCGGGGCGGACATTCGCCAACGTGTCCGCCAGGGCATGTTCCGTCGACCATCGCACACCGTTGAATAAGGCACCGACCCGCGCCCCCTGCGCGGCGCCGACAAGCCAGTAGCCGCCATCGTCCGACGGGCCGAAAACCAGCTCGTTACGCCGGAGCTCGTCGAAGGCGGCCGCGACATGACGGCGATCGATATCGGGGATATCGCTGCCGACAATCAGCGCCGGGTGCGGGCCGAACCGCGTCAGGCAATTCGCCATGCGCTGGCCGAGATCGCCGCTCCCCTGCGGCAGGCGCCAGACACCCTTTGGGTAAAGCCGCTCGCGGCCCAGCGTGTCATCGGGCGTGATGCCGATCCACGTCGCCCAACTGCCGCCGGCCGACAGCCGCCGCGCGACGGTGTTCAGCGTCGACCGATAAAACCGCAGGGTTTCGACCGGCCCGATATCGGCAGCGAGGCGGGTTTTGACCCGGCCGAGCTGCGGGCGGCGCGCGAATATGACGACGTGTTTCATCGGTACAGGCGCACGAGGATTCTGGGGGGCACCCGGACGAAATAGAGCCCGAGACACAAGAAGTTGCGCAAAGGCCGGAGCCACCATCCGCCCCGCAGGTAGCGCTCTGCCGAGGTGACGGCACGGGCATCCAGCATTGTGAGATTGCGCTTGCCGATCCGCCGGACGATATCGACGTCTTCCATCAGCGGTATCGCGCGAAACCCGCCGATCCGGTCGTGATGCCTGCGCGATATCAGCAATCCCTGATCGCCATAGGGCAGGCCCAGCCATCGGGTCCGCCAGGCAACGAGGCGTTCCACCCGCCGCGCCTGTGGCGATGGATCGTTCAGTGCAAAAGTGAGCACCGCGGCACGTCCGGCGTTCTCCGGGGCGGCGGCAAAGGCGCTTACCTGCGCGAACCAGTCCTCCGGCAGGACGGTATCTGCGTGGAGGAAAAGCAGCCAGTCGCCCTTTGCTTCGGCTGCCCCGGCACCCAGTTGCTGGCCGCGGCCCTTTTCGGATGACACGACGCGCGCCCCGGCCGCCGAGGCAATCTCCCGCGTTTCATCCATGGATCCGCCATCGGAAATGACGACCTCGCTCACAAGAGCAGTGACCGGCTCGAGCGCCGCGGCAAGGTGCGCGGCGGCATTCAGGGTCGGGATCACGACAGATATGCGGGGCAAAACTGACATCTGGAAACGTTCTTAGCACGGGCTGAGCGGTATTTCTCCCGTTCAACCAACCCCAATATACGCCCCCGCCCTTGTGGCGGGGGTCCATCGATGCATCAGTCGCAATGCCAAAATGGACCCTCGGGACAAGCCCGAGGGAGTAAAGTTGAGGAGCGATATACATCTGAAATCATCAACGATTCGATCTAATTTGTTCTTGTTTTGTTCTTATATTGGAGTCACTCTCCCCGCCCCATGGATACGGAAATTCCCGACACTCCCCGCAAGGGGCGCGGCGCTGTCAGCAACCAGACCGGACGGTTCGAAGGCTATGACGCTTTCGCGATCGACGATGGCTGGGACCTACCGGCGGACGAAGACCTGCCGCCGCTGCGGACCACGATGACTGCCGATGCGACGCGCACCATCATTGCCCGCAACACCTCGCCCGACGTGCCGTTCGACCGGTCGATCAATCCCTATCGCGGCTGCGAGCATGGCTGCGTCTATTGCTTCGCGCGCCCGACCCACGCGTTTCTCGGCCTGTCGCCCGGGCTCGATTTCGAAAGCCGGCTATTCTACAAACCGGATGCCGCCGCCCTGCTCGAAGAGGAACTGCGCAAACCGTCCTATAAATGCGACGTGATGGCGATGGGCACGAATACCGATCCCTATCAGCCGGTCGAGCGCGACTACAAACTGACGCGGCGGATACTCGAGGTGCTGGCCGCGCATAACCACCCGGTCGGCATCGTTACCAAGTCCAGTCTCATTGCCCGCGACATCGATATCCTCGGCCCCATGGCGGAAAAGAAACTGGCGCAGGTCTGCCTGTCGGTGACCACGCTGGACCGCGATCTGTCGCGCAGAATGGAACCGCGCGCACCGACGCCACAACGCCGCCTCGACACCATCCGCGTACTCACCGATGCGGGCATTCCCTGCGGCGTGATGGCAGCCCCGATGATCCCGGTGCTGACCGATCCCGAGCTTGAATCGATCCTCGAGGCCGCAAAGGACGCGGGCGCGCATATGGCGGGCTACGTGTTGCTGCGCCTGCCGCTGGAAATAAAGGACCTGTTCCGCGAATGGCTCGACGCCCACGCGCCGCTGAAAGCCGATCACGTGATGAACGCCGTGAAGGACGCGGGCGGCGGCCAGATTTACGATCCGACCTACGGTCTGCGCCAGCGCGGCACCGGCGTCTATGCCGACCTGCTGCTCCAACGGTTCGAAAAAGCCTGCAGGCGGCTCCGCCTGAACGAACGTGGATACCGGCTCGACCGCACCCTTTTCAAACCGCCGCCGCGGTCGGGCGACCAGATGGGACTATTCGAATAACGTCTTTGAGCGACGAAACGATACAGATTCGTCCCCCTCCGCGCTCGCCGCGTGATAAGTTCCGCCGACCATGGATGCGCACGTAAACCTTACCGGCATGGCGGTCGTCGGACTGTCGGCGTTGCTCTGCGGGTTGCTGATGGCGCGGCTGCGCCAGCCGGCGCTCGTCGGCTATATCATCGCCGGCGTCCTGCTGGGGCCGAGCGCCTTTGGCGTGGTCGAGGACCGCGACCAGATCGGCGGTCTTGCCGAGCTTGGGGTATTGCTGCTGCTGTTCCTGATCGGTACCGAGCTCAGCGTGCGTTTCTTCATGGTGACCTGGAAAATGGCGCTCGGTGCGGTGGCGCTGCAGGTCGCCGGCAGTCTGGGCGCAATATTCCTGTGCTCGATCTTCCTTGGGTTTTCGGCGGCGGAATCGGTGCTGCTGGGGTTCGTCATCGCGCTTTCGAGCACCGCCGTCGCGATAAAGATACTCGAGGAAATCGGCGAACTGAGGAATCGTACCGGGCGCATTGCCGTGGCCATCCTGATCGGTCAGGACCTTGCTTTCCTGCCGATGCTGCTGATCGTCGAGAACATCGGCGGCGGCACACTGGGCCTGTGGGCCCTCGCACAGATCGTCGGATCCGTCCTTGTCCTCGTCCTTCTGGTGCGAAAACTGAACAAGCGCCGGGTGAACCTGCCCTTTGCGCGGATCGTGATGGGGAATGTCGACCTGTCGCCGCTGACCGGGCTTGTCTACTGCTTCGGCTTCGGGGCGGTGTTCGGTCTGTTCGGGCTGTCACCGGCCTATGGCGCTTTCCTCGCCGGACTGGTCATCGGCCGGTCGAACCAGCGCGAGCAGATCGTCCATGCGGTCCGCCCGGTCCAGAGCGTGCTGGTCATGGTCTTCTTCCTGTCAGTCGGCCTGCTGATCGACCTCAAATTCATTGCCGACAATCTCGGCACCGTCCTCGTGCTGCTGCTGGTCGTCACCCTGTTCAAAACGGCGATGAATATCGGCATCATGCGGCTGATGGGGGAAACCTGGCAACGCGCATCGCTGCAGGGCCTGACGCTGTCGCAGCTCGGCGAATTTTCGTTCCTGCTTGCCGCCACCGGTCTGTCGGCGGGCGCCATCGGCGAGGAACAATCCCGCCTCGTCATCGCGGTGACGGTACTGAGTCTCGCCATCAGTCCGCTCTGGCTGACCACCGCGCGCCGGGTGCACGGGCTCGCCAGCCGACGGATCGATACGCTGCGCGAACTGATGGACGCTGCCTATGGCGTCGAAGTGAAAGTCGTCCGCCGGGGTTCCCGCCGTTTCATCTTCATCGTCCGGATCCTGATGCGCACCACGTGGGACAGGCTGGCGACCAGATTTCCCCTCCTTGCGCGCATCAAGAAGCCACACCGCCGGGCGCCGGGGGCGCCCAAGCTGCTGACCGGACCCGAAACCGCCGCGAAGGAACCGGAAGACCCGGCCCCGACACAACCGCCCGCGCCAGAGCACGACAGCGCGGCCGAAACCGGCCCGAAAGATCCCCCCGGGGACACGTTGACTCGTCTCGGCGATCAGGTGCGCGAGGCGGCAAAAGACAATACGCCGCCCCCGTCCGACGACAGGAAAGATGCCTGATTTTTCAATCGAGCGGGAGTGCGGCGGGCGCGTCGCCGGCATTGACGAAGCCGGACGCGGTCCCTGGGCGGGGCCGGTTGTCGCCGCCGCCGTGATCCTGCCGCCCGACCTGCCGGAGGAGCTGGCCGACGGCCTGGACGATTCAAAAAAGCTGTCCGCCGCGCGCCGCGAAGTGCTGTTCGATGCGCTCACTTCCTGCGCCGGGATCGACTACGGGGTCGGCGCCGCCAGCGTTGCGGAGATCGACCGCAACAATATTCTGGCCGCAACCTATATCGCGATGCGCCGGGCCCTCGAGACGCTGAACCATGTCCCCGACACCGCGCTTGTCGACGGCAACCGCCTGCCGCCGGGGCTGCCCTGTCCCGGGCGCACGATTGTCAGGGGCGACAGTCTCAGTCTTTCCATTGCCGCGGCCTCGATCTTCGCCAAGGTCACACGCGACCGGATCATGACATCCCTGTCTGCCCGCTATCCGGGCTATCACTGGGACCGCAATGCCGGATACGGCACGAAACAGCATCGGGACGGACTTGCCGCCCTCGGCGTCACCCGTCACCACCGCCGCACATACGCGCCGATAGCCAAGATGTTGAGTCCCGCCGAATCAGATAAACCATATGTTGCGTAAAACCCCCTAACCCATTGACTCCAAAAATAATTCTTGACGGAGAGTCCCGCCGGACTCATGCTCTGTGGATAAATTTATCCCCGCAAAAAACACCGGGGGCTTTGGTGGGACACATCATGAAACTTCCTTTGGACACCGTCCTCATTGGGGACACCGTGGCTGAGATGAACAAGCTGCCGGAATGTTCGGTCGACGTCATCTTTGCCGATCCGCCCTATAATCTGCAGCTCGCCGGCGAACTTCACCGGCCGAACAACACGAAGGTCGACGGCGTCGACGATGCGTGGGACCGCTTCAAGGGCGACGGCGACGACCCGTTATCGAGCTTCTCGGCCTATGACGCATTTACCCGCGAATGGCTCGCCGCCGCGCGCCGCATCCTTAAAGACGACGGCTCGATCTGGGTGATCGGCAGCTACCACAATATTTTCCGGGTCGGCACCACGCTGCAGGACCAGGGGTTCTGGGTGCTGAACGATATCGTCTGGCGCAAGACGAATCCGATGCCCAATTTCCGCGGCACGCGATTCACCAACGCGCACGAAACCATGATCTGGTGCTCCAAGACCAAGGATGCCAAGGGGGTCACGTTCAATTACGAGGCAATGAAAACCCTGAACGACGACGTGCAGATGCGGTCTGACTGGACAATCCCGCTTTGCACCGGGCCCGAACGCATCAAGAAGGACGGCAAGAAGGCACACCCGACCCAGAAGCCCGAAGCGCTGCTGTACCGGGTGCTGCTGGCGTCGACCAAGCCGGGCGATGTCATCCTGGACCCCTTTCTCGGGTCCGGCACCACCGCTGCGGTCGCCAAAAAAATGGGCCGCCGCTTCATCGGCATCGAGCGCGACAAGACCTACGCCGCGATCGCCAAAAAGCGGATTGCCGACGCCCAGCCGCCGGAAGACGAGACCGATTTCAATATCCAGTCCAAGCGGACGGAACCCCGGGTGCCCTTCGGCACGCTGGTCGAACGCGGCCTGATCGAGCCCGGCCAGAAACTGTTCGACACCCGCAAGCGCTTCTTCGCCCGGGTTCGCGCCGACGGCACGCTGATCGCCGACGGCCGCCGCGGCTCGATCCACAAGATCGGCGCCGAACTTCAGGGGGCGCCCGCCTGCAACGGCTGGACTTTCTGGCATTACGAGGAAGCAGGCCGCACCCAACCGCTGGACCACCTGCGCCAGGTTGTCCGCGACGGGATGAAGGAAAGCGCTTAAAAAATAGAAACAAAGCAATGTCGCTAAGGCTTATCCCATTTCTGATATTTCTCGTTGGCGTATTGTCCGGCTGCGGTGGGCCAAGCCACGTCGGGTCGGTTGCTTGGGAGGAAGCCTGCGGTTCCAGTATCGGCACACACATCAGTAGAACGGTCAGCAATGTGGATGGGGTGGTTTTTGAAGGCGTTCGTACGCGACGATCCGATCCCTATTCCTCGAATCCCGAGATTTATCGGATTGCACTCATACATTCGCTCCTTGTGGGCCGCCACACTGCATACAAATACGTGGAATTTACCGCGGGTGAGGATCGCCTATATATCGGTTCTGAGGCGCACCGGTTCAACCAGTCGGCTGGCAAGTATCGAGCCACTTATGAGCAAGACGACCATCCGCGCTGCAGCAAATTCTATCGGCAATGGCTCGCAAAATATGACAAGTGTTTCGTTTTCACGCCGATTAAGGAATTCAACGCCGACTACAAAGTAATCTATTCGAATTCGACAACCTGGTACGATCGCACGTACCTCGAAACCAAGGATTACCGGGTCAAAAAATTTGCGAATGACGAACTGCTCGCCGAACATAGGACCCACAAACTCGGCTGGCGGGAAGGTGGTGTC
The DNA here is from genome assembly GCA_963977005.1 of uncultured Rhodospirillaceae bacterium. Lineage (GTDB taxonomy): Bacteria > Pseudomonadota > Alphaproteobacteria > MPNO01 > UBA830 > CAXBCP01. The sequence continues at coordinate 122,962 of CAXBMQ010000009.1, read as the reverse complement.
CCTTTAACCATCGGCACAAGTTCGGCGAAGTCCAAATCCTGCCCGGAACGGGGAGCTGCTTTTAACCTCAGAGATGTGTTGCACCCGGCAAACACAAACTAGCCTGTTGCCGTTCAAGTCCGCCTCCTGAACCCCGCCCCGATCCGCACGACCTTTTTCATGACCGTCGGCAACGCGTAATCGCCGAAATTCCCCGGCGTACACCACACTCCGTCCAGCCCGGCTGTATCGTCCACCCGCGTGGCAAGCACCGTCAGCTCCAGATGGAAATGAGTGAAAGTATGGCGGACAAGGCCCTTGACCTCCTGCCAATCGGCCGCGACCGGCATTCCTTTTGGCGCTTGCCTCGCCGCCGCAGCCGCCGTCCATGACCCGTCTGGCACCCACTCGGTGGACGGCACTTCCATCATGCCGCCGAGCAGGCCGGATTCCACCCGCCGCCGCAGCAGCACGGACCCGTCCGGCGCCACGATCCAGAACGCAACGCCGCGCCGGGTCGGGCGTTGGGCCTTGGGCGTTTTTTTGGGGAGCTCTTCGGCAATGCCAAGCCGCCTCGCCGCACACAGGCCGGTCAGCGGGCAGATCGTGCAAGCCGGCTTTGTCGGCGAACAGATCGTGGCGCCGAGATCCATCGTCGCCTGGGCGTAGTCGCCGAACCGCGCATCCGGGGTGACGCTGATCGCGTGGGCACGCAGCGTTTCCTTCGATCCCGGCAGCGGCTCCTGGACCGCGAACAATCGCGCCATCACCCGTTCCACGTTACCGTCCACCACCGTCGCCCGGCGGTCGAAGGCGATGGCGGCGATCGCGGCGGCCGTATAGGGGCCGATGCCCGGCAGTTTCAGGAGGCCGGCCTCGGTGTCGGGAAACACACCCCCGAGTTCGTTTGCCACGACATTCGCGCATTTATGCAGGTTGCGGGCGCGGGCGTAATAGCCCAGTCCCTGCCAGCCATGCAGCACCTCGTCAAGGTCGGCGGCGGCGAGATCGGCAACCGTCGGCCACCGGGAAAGGAATCGTTCGAAATACGGATCCACCGTCGCGACCGTGGTCTGCTGTAGCATGATCTCGCTGAGCCAGACATGGTACGGCTCGGCGGCCTGGCCCGGTGGCGCACGCCACGGCATGGCGCGCCGGTGGCGATCGTACCAGGTCAGCAGCAGGTCGGCAGTCTGGGGAGATGAGGCGTCGGTCACTGGATCGGTTCTGCGGTTCGGCTGTGGTCAGAGTCTGCGGGTGCGCGGCATCGGATCACGGACAATTCATTCGTAAATCGCCCGTTCGACAGTTGTCGGGCATCGTCGACCACCCTACCATAAACGCATGATCAAAAAGCCCGCCCGCAAACGCCCGCCGCACGACCCGTCGCAAAGGAAGGCGCGCGGGCTGCTGACCGTGGGCACCAGCCTGCCCCATCTCGCCGCACCGGCGCTGCGCAAACGCGGGTTCGCGCAGGCAAAGCTGATCACCGACTGGCCGGCGATCGTCGGCGAGGAGATGGCACGATATACCGTACCCCAGAAGCTGGCATTTCCGCGGAGCAGCAAGACGGATGCGATCCTCCATCTGCGCGTTGCGTCTGGCTATGCGCTCGAATTACAGCATAGCGCGCCGCAGATCATCGACCGGATCAACGGATTCTTCGGCTACCGCGCGGTCGCGGACCTTCGCTATGCCCAGGGGCCGATCCCGCCGCAGCGCAAGCCGCGGCGGGTCACGCCGCCCCGGCTTAACACCGCGGACGAAGCCCGACTGCAACGCACCGTCGGCGAGATGGGCGATACGGGCCTGAGGGACGCGCTCCTCCGGTTGGGGCGCGCCGTGCGCACCGGCAGAGGGCCGGGCAATGGACCGGGCGCAGACTCCGGCCGGGAATCGGGCTGAGGATAACTTAGAATCACTTCCAAAATGCCCGAAAACCGCCACATTTGCGGTCCATCCTGCGCTGGACTCATTTTTGCACGCTAGATATTGTATCAGGGAGAGAATGATGCGGAATATGTTGAATAAATTTGGAATCGCCCTGGCGGCCCTGATCCTTATCGGGAGCGCGCCTGTCCTTGCTCAGAACAAGGTCGTCGAACCGCCCGCACCGAGCGGCACGGTCGCCGATCTGAAGCTGACCGACAAGGAATATGCCATGGGCCCGGCGGACGCCAAGGTCGTGCTTGTCGAATACGCGTCGCTGACCTGCCCGCACTGCGCACAGTTCCACACTTCCGTGCTGCCCGATATCAAGAAGGAATTCGTCGATACCGGCAAGATTCGCTACGTCTATCGCGACTTTCCGCTCGACCGGCTGGCGCTGGGCGCGGCGATGGTGGCCCGCTGCGCGGGCCGGGACAGCTTCTTCGGTTTTATCGACACGTTCTACGCGGCGCAGGGCCAGTGGTCGCGTGCCTCCAACCCGATTTCGGCGCTCGGCAACCTCGCCAAGCTGGGCGGCATGTCGCAGAGCAAGTTCGAAGCCTGCCTCAAGGACGTCGAAGTCCAGAACGGAATCCTGCAGCAGCGGCTGGAAGCATCCAACGAATTCAAGGTGCAGGCGACGCCGACCGTCTTCGTCAACGGCGAGCGCTTTGGCGGCGGCATGACGCTCGACCAGATGCGGACCCTGCTGAACCGGAAACTTGCTGAATGAACACTGTAAAATGATCAGGAGTAACTAAGCGGTGCAGTTCAACCGTATGCGCATCACCGGCTTCAAGTCCTTCGTCGACCCGACCGAACTGGTCATCGACGAGGGATTGACCGGAATCGTCGGCCCGAATGGCTGTGGCAAATCGAACCTGGTCGAGGCTCTGCGCTGGGCGATGGGCGAAACGTCGGCCAAGCAGATGCGCGGCGCCGAAATGGACGACATGATCTTCGCGGGCACCGCCGACCGGCCGTCGCGGAACCTCGCGGAAGTCATCCTGTCGATGGACAATTCGGACCGACGCGCGCCGGCCCAGTTCAACGATACCGACGAACTGGATATCGTGCGCCGGATCGAACGCGGCCAGGGATCGAACTACAAGGTCAACGGCATGGACACGCGGGCGCGCGATGTCCAGATGCTGTTCGCGGATGCCTCCACCGGCGCGCGATCGACCGCCATGGTCAGCCAGGGCCGTATCGGCGCCATCATCAACGCGAAACCGACCCAGCGCCGAGGGCTGCTTGAAGAAGCCGCCGGCATTACCGGCCTTCACGCCCGGCGTCACGAAGCCGAACTGCGTTTGCGCGCGGCCGAAGCAAACCTGGAGCGCCTGGAGGACATCGTCGGCGCGCTCGAGGAACAGCACCGGGTACTGAAACGCCAGGCCCGCCAAGCAACGCGCTACCGCAACCTGTCGGACCACATCAAACGCCATGAAGCGATCCTGCTGCATTTGCGCTGGGTCGCCGCGCAGTCCGAGCGCGAAGCCGCCGCCGAGCAGTTCAACGCCATCGAGACATTGGTCGCAGAACTGACCCAGGCCGTTGCGTCCGCGACGACGGCACAGGCAGACGCATCCACGGTTCTGCCTGGTCTTCGCCAGAAGGAAGCCGAAGCCGCCGCCGCGTTGCAGCGACTGATGGTCGCCCGCGATGCGCTCGATGCCGAGGAACGGCGCATCGAATCCCTGCGGGCGGAAATCAGCAACCGAATCACGATGATAGACGGCGATATCGCGCGCGAAAAAAGTCTCGGCGGCGATGCCACCGAGGCCGTCGAAAAACTGGAGGCCGAAGCGACCGCTATTCGGGACGCCCAGACCCGCGAAGCCGACGATCTGGAAACCGCGAAGGCGCGGCTTGCCGAGGCTCAGGCCGACGTCGGCAAACGCGAACAGACCGTCGCCGAACTGACCCGCTCGGTGGTGGCCGACGAGACCCGCGAAGCGACGCTGACGCGCCAGCTTGCCGAGTTCGAAATCCGCCGCAAGCGGCTCAACGAACGCCGCACAAACATCGAGGCCGAGCAGCGCGAAGCCGCCCAGGCCGCCGACGATGACGGCGCGCTCGAAGAAGCCCGGAAGGCTGCGGAAGACGCCCGCAACCAAGCGCAGGCAGCGCGCGACGCGCTTCAGGATGCCGAGACCGCAACAACCGCTGCCCGCACTGCCGAGAACGAGGCACGCGAAGCGCACCAGACTGCAGCCTCGGCTGCGGCAAAACTGCGGGCCGAACAGGAAGCGCTGAGCGAACTGCTGGAATTCGGCGATCCGGAGCTTTGGCCGCCAATGATCGACGCCGTCGAGGTCGATACCGGTTACGAAATGGCGCTGGGTGCCGCGCTGGGCGACGACCTGATCGCGCCGACCGACGAGGCCTCGCCGATCCATTGGCGGGCATTGCCCATGTTCGCCAACCCGAAGGGCCTGCCCGACAACGTCCGCCGTCTGAGCGAAGTCGTCCGCGGACCGGCCGCGCTGATGCGGCGCCTGTCGCAGATCGGCATTGTCGAGACGGAAGAACAGGGAAACCGGCTGCACGACAGGCTGGAACAGGGCCAGCGGCTGGTTTCCGCCAATGGCGCGCTATGGCGGTGGGACGGCTTTACCGCCGCTGCCGGAGCGCCGACCGCCGCCGCGACGCGTCTGGCCCAGCGCAACCGCCTCGAAGAAATGCTTGTCGACCTGGAAAACGCCGACGCCAAATCGGCGATCGCACAGGCCGCGCGTGAAAAAACCGCCGCTGCCGCCCGCGATGCCGCCGATGCCGAACGCAAGGCGCGCGAAGGCGTCTGGGCCGCGGACAAGGCCGCTCAGGAAACCGGTAACGCCGCCACGGCACTTGCCGAGAGCACGGCGGATGCCCGCTCGCGCGTCAGCGGCCTGAAAGATGCAATCGAAAGCCTCCAGGCCGACGTCGCCGAACTCGATACGCAGGAACAGACGGCGAAACAGGACCTCCAGAGCCTCGCCGACGTCCCCGCACGCCGGACCGAGGTTGAACGCCAGCAGCGCGAACTGGCCGAGAAGCGGGCGACGCTGGCCGAAATCCGCAGCGCCCACGACCGGCTCGACCAGGAATCGGAAACCCGTATCCTGCGTCTTCAGGTGATCGCCAACGAGCTTGCATCCTGGCACAGCCGTGCAGCGAATGCGCTCAAACAGCTGGAACAGCTAACCGCGCGGCGCGCTCAGGAAGTAGCGGAGCACCAGAAGCTAGAGGCCCGTCCGGCGGAGATCGCCGAGGAGCGCTCGGCCCTGCTCGACCGCATCGGCGAGGCCGAGACGGCCCGCAACCAGGCGGCGGACAGCCTCGCCCAGGCGGAAACGACGCTTGAAAACCTGACCCGCGAACTGCGGAATGGCGAGGCCCGTCTCGCCGAAACCCGCGAAGACCGGGTGAGGCGCGAAGCGGCTGTCGAACAGATCGACCAGAACCTCGCGGTCATTGCCGAGCGTGTGGCCGAGCGTCTCGAGTGCAAGCCCGAAGAAGCGCTCGCATCGGTCGACATCGACGCCGAAGAGGAACTTCCGGCGCATGATACGGTCGAGCAGAAGCTCGAACGCCTGCAGCGCGAACGCGACAATATGGGCCCGGTGAACCTCCGCGCCGAACAGGAAGCGTCGGAACTGGACGAAAAGATTCGCGGCATGGAAACCGAGCGCGAAGACCTGATCGCCGCGATCGCGCGCCTGCGGCAGGGCATTTCCGGCCTGAACCGCGAGGGGCGCGAACGACTTCTGGCGGCGTTTAACGAGGTTGACCAGCATTTCCGCGAACTTTTCGCCAAGCTGTTCGGCGGCGGGCGGGCGCATCTGCGGCTGACCGAAGCCGACGACCCGCTCGAAGCCGGGCTCGAGGTCTTCGCCAGCCCGCCCGGCAAGCGCCTGCAGAGCATGACGCTGCTGTCGGGCGGCGAACAGGCGTTGACGGCGCTTTCGCTGCTGTTTGCAGTGTTCCTGACCAACCCGGCACCGATCTGCGTGCTCGACGAGGTCGATGCCCCGCTGGACGACAGCAATGTCGATCGTTTCTGCAAATTGCTCGAAGAAATGATCCGCGCATCGAACACGCGTTTCCTGCTGGTGACCCATCATCGACTGACAATGGCGCGGATGGATCGGCTTTACGGCGTCACGATGGCCGAACAGGGTGTTTCGCAGCTTGTTTCGGTCGACCTGCAAGCAGCGGAACGACTCCGTGAGACAGCCTGACGCACACCTGTTTTACGGTTTATAATCAAAGGGTTAGACGCCCGGAGGAAGGGTTGACAGTGGTTTGGTCTCACCGTATGGTGCGCTCGCTTTCGCAGGTGCAAAATCGCCTGCGACCACTAAATCGTGTCATTTCCCGATGACGGAGCGCGAACCACCGAAGTCCCGTGACGATCTGGATAAACGGCTGAGCCAATTTCGCAGCGAAAGAGATGCTGTGACGGGGCGAGACCGCGATAAGGACAGCACGAATAACGGACTCGGCTTTGCGATGCGGATCGGGGTCGAGGTGGTGGCGGCACTGGTTATCGGGGTCGGTTTCGGGCTTCTGCTCGATAGCTGGCTGGATACGAAACCATGGTTCATGCTGGTGTTCTTCGTTCTGGGGGCAGCGGCGGGGATGTTTAACGTTTATCGGGTCGTCCAGAATCAGGGCGGCGCGGTGGGGTACCGGCAGCACGACAAGCCGGGACCCGACATGTCAAAAACGGATTTGGACGGGGAATAACCGTTGGCTACTGAGAAACACGGCGGAGAACAGCACAGCCCGCTGGAACAGTTCGAGATCAAAGAACTGGTGCCTATCGAAATCGGCGGTAACAACATCTCATTCAGCAACTCGGCGCTGATGATGGTGATCACGATTACGCTCATCGTTCTGCTGATGATGCTGGGCACGCGCAAACGCGCGATGATTCCGGGCCGCTGGCAGTCGCTTGCGGAAATCTGCTACGAATTCGTCGCCAATCTGATCCGCGACACCGTGGGCAGCGAAGGGCGGAAGTATTTCCCGTTCATCTTCTCGCTGTTCATGTTCATTCTGATCGGCAACATGCTCGGCATGGTCCCGTACAGCTTCACGTTCACCAGCCATATCGCGGTAACGTTCGCGATGGCGATGGTCGTCTTTACCGGCGTCACGATCCTTGGGTTTGCCAAGCACGGTATCAAGTTCTTTACCTTCTTCGTGCCGCCGGGCGTGCCGATCTGGATGTGGCCGCTGATGATTCCGATCGAGATCATCTCGTACCTGTCACGCCCGGTCAGCCTGGCGATGCGGCTTTTTGCGAACATGCTGGCGGGACACACCCTGCTGAAAGTGTTCGCCGGCTTCGTCCCGGCGCTCGGTGCTGCCGGCGTGCTGCCGCTCGCCTTTGTCGGCGCGCTCACCGGACTGGAACTTCTAATCGCGTTTTTGCAGGCCTATGTCTTCGCGATCCTTACCTGCCTGTATATCAACGATGCATTGCATCTCCACTAAGCGGGACCGTTAATCCAAACCCGGTCCCCCTGCGAACAAACCGTAAGAAAGGAACTATAAAATGGAAGAAGCAGCAGCCAAATTGATTGGTGCCGGCCTCGCCGTGATCGGCGTCATCGGAGCGGGTATCGGTATCGGTAACATCTTCTCGGCGTTCATCACCGCTGTCGGCCGCAACCCCGCGGCCCGCAACGAAGTGTTCACGATGACGATGCTGGGCTTTGCCCTGGTGGAAGCCATCGCGCTCTTCGCGCTGGTTATCGCCCTCATCATCCTGTTCGGCTAATTCACCGAACCTGCCGATAAGGTAGCGCTGTCAAATGCCCCAACTTGAACAAATCCATACGTATCTCGGCCAGATATTCTGGCTCTTCGTTACCTTTGGGTTGCTCTACATCGTGCTCTGGAAAGCCGCCCTGCCACGGGTCTCGACGATCCTGCAGGAACGCCAGGAGCGCATCGATGAAGACCTTCGCAAAGCGGAGGAATTCAAGCAGGAAGCCGACGAGGCGATCGCCGCTTATGAGAAGCTGGTCGCCGATGCACGTGCACAGGCCCAGACAGTCATCCGTGATGCCAATGCGGCGCTTGCCGCAGACGCAGCCGCTCGTCAGGACGCCCTGACGGCACGGATCAAGGCGGATGTCGCCGAGGCCGAGGCACGCATCGACAAGGCGCGTACCGAAGCGCTGGCAAACATCCAGACGGTCGCCGTCGAAGTTGCGCAGGCCGCAACGACACGGCTTATCGGCAAGGATGTACCGGCGGATAACGCGGAAGCGGCTGTCGCCGCGGCAATGCGGGAGCGTGGCTGATGGATTTTAACGATCCCACATTCTGGGTTGCCGTTGGTTTTGTTATCTTCGTTGGCGTCATCGTCTTCCTGAAGGTGCCCAAGATGGTCACCGGCATGCTTGACGGGCGCGCCGAGGAAATCCGAAACAGCCTCGACCAGGCGGCAAGCCTGCGCGAAGAAGCGCAGCAGCTCCTGGCGGAGTACCAGCGCAAGCAGCGCGATGCCGTCAAGGAGACCGAACAGATGGTCGCCCACGCACGGGCCGAGGCCGATCGGCTTGCAAAGGCCGGCGCGGAGAAACTGGAAGATGCGCTGAAACGGCGTGAGCAGCTTGCGGTCGAGAAAATCGCCCAGGCCGAAGCCGATGCGATCCGCGAAGTGCGGGCCATATCGGTCGACGTGGCCGTTGCCGCGACACGCAGCCTGATTGCCTCCAACATGGATGACGGCAAGTCGGGCGCTCTGGTCGACGAAGCCATTTCGGACCTGTCGAAAAAGCTTCACTGATCCGGCGTTATGCAGATATTGAAAAAGGCGGGGTTTACCCCGCCTTTTTTCTGTTCTTCCGCCACCGGCGTTATTCCGCCGCTTCCCCCTGAACAGGATCCGGACGCCAGCGTAGGATCGGCCGTCGCGCCGCCGCGGTTTCATCGAGCCGCCGGCGCGGCGTATGCAGCGGCGCATCGTGGAATGCCTGCGCGTCCCCGTCCTTCGCCCTCTGCGCCAGGTGGCGTATCGTCGCGATAAACTGATCGAGGCTTTCGCGGCTCTCCGTCTCGGTCGGTTCCATCAGCAGCGCACCGTGAACGACCAGCGGAAAATACATGGTCATCGGATGGAAACCCTCGTCGATCATCGCCTTGGCAAAATCGAGCGTGGTCACGTCCGTCCCCTTGAGGAAACCGTCATCGAACAGGACTTCGTGCATGCACGGCCCGTCATAGGCAAGGCTCAGATCTTCGGACAGGCTGGCCAGCAGGTAGTTCGCGTTGAGGACCGCATCGGACGACGCCTGGCGCAACCCGTCCGAACCGTGGCTCATCATATAGGCGAGCGCCCGGACGAACATGCCCATCTGGCCGTGAAACGCCTTCATCCGGCCATAGGGCGCCGCGTCCGCCGCATCCCCTTCGTGTTCGACCAGGCTGAAACCGTCAGCGCCGTGTACCACCCATGGCAGCGGTGCGTAACTGGCCAGGGCATCGGACAGCACCACCGGGCCGCTGCCCGGACCGCCCCCGCCATGCGGCGTCGAGAATGTCTTGTGCAGGTTCAGGTGCATGCAGTCGATGCCGAGATCGCCGGGACGGACGCGCCCGACAATGGCGTTGAAGTTCGCCCCGTCGCAATAGAAAAACGCACCTGCATCATGCACCGCCTGTGCCTGTTCCAGGATTTCGTCCTCGAACAGCCCGCAGGTATTCGGATTGGTTAGCATGAAAGCGGCGACATCTTCGTCCAGCGCCGCCTTGAGCGCATCGAGGTCGACGCGACCCCGGGCAGTCAGCGGAATGGCCTCTACGGCGTAGCCGCAGATCGCCGCCGTGGCCGGGTTGGTGCCATGAGCGGAATCCGGCACCAGCACCCGCTTGCGGGCATCGCCGCGGGCTTCCAGTGCGGCACGGGCCGTCATCAGCCCGCACAGTTCGCCATGCGCGCCGGCGGCGGGCGACATCGCGACCGCCGGCATGCCGGTCAGTGTCTTGATCCAGTGCGCCAGCGTATCGATCAGGCGCAGCGCCCCCTGCACCGTGGTCTCCGGCTGCAGGGGATGCAGATCGGCAAACCCCGGCAGCCGCGCCATTTTTTCGTTCAGGCGGGGGTTATGTTTCATTGTGCATGACCCCAGCGGATAGAACCCGGCATCGATCGCGTAGTTCTTCTGGCTGAGCCGGGTGTAATGCCGCACCACCTGCGGTTCCGACAGGCCGGGAAGACCGATGGCGTTCTCACGGTCGAGTCCACCAAGCCGGCTTTGCACCGGCGGCGGTTCGGGCAGGTCTACACCGCTGCGTCCCGCTGCGTCCTGTTCGAAGATCAGCGGCTCTTCCAGTCGAAGCCCGCGATTTCCGGTGTAGGTATCGGTTGAATTGCCGTCCATTACGCGGTCTCCTTCAGCGCGGCGCACAGCCGGTCCATCTCGTCCTCGGTGACCGTTTCGGTCACGGCCACCAGCAGCAGGTTGGCGAGCGCATCCTCTCCCGGCCGCAGGCGCGAGGCGGGCACACCGGCGAGGATCCCGTCCCCGGCCAGCCGGTCCACAATCGGGGCCGCGGGTCCGGTCAGCCGCACGGTCAGTTCGTTGAAAAACGTGTCGTTCACGACCTCAATGCCCGCCGCCGCGAAGCGGTCGGCGAGCTGCACGGTCTTTGCATGATTTATCGCGGCCAGCCGGCGGAAACCGTCTTCGCCCAGCAGTGACAGATGTATGGTGAAGGCGAGCGCACACAGGCCCGAATTGGTGCAGATATTGCTCGTCGCCTTTTCGCGGCGGATGTGCTGTTCGCGGGTCGACAGGGTGAGGACCCACCCCCGCTTGCCGTCAACGTCGACGGTCTCGCCCGCCAAACGTCCCGGCATCTGGCGCACATATTTTTCACGCGTGGCAAACAGGCCCACATAGGGCCCGCCGAAATTGAGCGGATTGCCGAGCGAGCGGCCTTCGGCGGCGACAATGTCGGCACCCATTTCACCCGGCGGGCGGAGCGCCCCCAGAGAAACGACCTCGTTCATCACGACGACAAGAAGCGCGCCGGCATCGTGGCAGGCATCGGCAATCGGCTGCAGGTCGCGCACCCGGCCGAACATATCGGGATACTGCACGACGACGCAGGCCGTGCCATCGGCGATATGCCCGGCGATATCTTCCTCGCCATCGATATCCGGGGGCAGCACATCTATAGTGCTGTCGAGGAACTTGAGCAGCGTCTCCGTGGTTTCGGTGTAATGCGGATGCAACCCGCCGGACAGAACGACATCCGCCTTGCGGGTGACCCGCCGCGCCATCAGGGCAGCCTCGGCGCAGGACGTCGCACCGTCATACATCGATGCATTCGCAACATCCATGCCGGTTATCAGCGCAACCTGGGTCTGGAATTCGAACAGGTATTGCAGCGTGCCCTGCGACACCTCGGGCTGGTACGGCGTGTAGGATGTCAGAAATTCGCCGCGCTGGATCAGGTGATCGACCGATGCCGGCACATGGTGGCGATAGGCGCCCGCGCCGAGAAAAAACGGCACGCTGCCTGCCGCCACGTTCTCCGCCGCCATGGCGGTCAGTGCACGCTCGACCTCAAGCTCGCCCTGGTGGGCCGGCAGGTCGACCGGTTCGGAAAGGTGAACGCTGTCGGGCACATCGCTGAACAGGCTGTCGACCGACGGCGCACCGATCACGCCGAGCATGTCGCGCCGGTCCGTATCGGTGAGCGGCAGGTACCGCATCAGCTCTGGCTCGCCGCGAAATCGTTATAGGCAGCCTCGTCCATCATATCGTCGAGCTGCGACGCGTCCGACACCCGGATCTTCATAAACCAGCCCTCGCCGGTCGGCGACTGGTTGACCAGTTCCGGATCCTCTTCGAGTGCCGCGTTGACCTCGACGATTTCTCCGTCGACCGGCGCATAGACCTCGCTGGCCGCCTTGACGGATTCGACGACAGCCGCATCGCCGTTCCGGACAACCTGCCGGCCAACATCCGGCAGTTCGACAAAAACCACGTCGCCAAGCTGTTGCTGGGCGAAGTCGCTGATGCCGACCGTGGCAATATCGCCTTCTAGCCGCACCCATTCGTGCTCTTTCGAAAACTTCAGATCGCTCATATCGGTTACTCCTGTCCTCGGTAATATCTGTTTGGAACGAACGGCATCGCGGCAATACGGCCGGGGCGCGGTTTCCCGCGGACGACCAGGTTCACCGGTGTTTCCTTTGCGGCATAACCGCTGTCGACATAGCCCATGGCGACAGGCCCGCCCGCGGTCGGGCCGAACCCGCCGGACGTGACGACACCGATCGCAACACCGTCCGGATCCGTGATCTCCGTGCCTTCACGCGCCGGCGCCTTGCCGTCCGGCAGAATACCGACGCGTTTGCGCGCTGTACCTTCTTCGATCTGGCGCTGAATAATGTCGGCCCCGGGAAAACCGCCTTCCGCCCGGCGGCGCTTGCCGATAGACCAGGTCAACCCGGCTTCAACCGGCGTCGTTGTCGCATCAATATCATGGCCGTACAGGCACAAACCGGCTTCGAGCCGCAGCGAATCCCGTGCGCCCAGTCCGGCCAGTTCCACATCGCTGTCGGCCAGCAGCAATTCGGTAACCCGCACCGCGTCCGCGGACGGAATGGAAATCTCATAGCCGTCCTCGCCGGTATATCCGGACCGCGTGATCGCGAGACGCGAACCGGCGATCTCGAACGGCAGCGCACTCATAAACGGCATGGTGTCCGTCCCCGGAGCATGACGGGCCAGGACATTCGCTGCCGCCGGTCCCTGCAGGGCAATCAGCGCGCGGTCATCAAGGACCTCGACGTCGATTCCGCCGGGCAGGCCTTCCCGCAGATGGTTGATATCGGCATCCTTGCAAGCGGCGTTGACCACAAGAAACAGGTAATCGCCGACATTGGTGACCATCAGGTCATCCAGAATACCGCCGGCATCGTTGGTGAACATGGTGTACCGCATACGGCCTGTCGCAAGTCCGGCGATATCGCCTGGAACCAGAGATTCCAGTGCCGCGGCCGGGTTGTCGCCGCGCAGTGCGACCTGGCCCATATGGGATACATCGAAAATCGATGCCGCGGCACGCGTGTGATTGTGCTCGGCAAGGATTCCGGCAGGATACTGTACCGGCATCTCATACCCGGCAAACGGCACCATCTTGCCACCGGCGGCGACATGCAGTTCGTACAGGGCGGTACGTTTCAGGTCGGTGGTGTCGGTCCCGGCGATAGCACGTCCTCCTCACGGATGAGCGGCCTCGAGAATCGAAGCCTGCGTGCCCCCTCTGTCCGGTAACCTGAGAGATTCACCCGCAAATCTGCGGGTTTACGCCTTCGGTGAGACGGCAAACCGACCGCCTGCTTTCCAGAGTTACATCCCCCTGCGGTCCGTTTGCCTGAGAGTTTCCGGGGCGGTTGCTCCTTCGGCGGCGGATCCTTGCGGATACCGTCTCTCCCGCAGGGCTCGTCTGTAAGGCGGTACCACCCACCCGTCGGGTAAGAAGCCTGCCTGAATTGATCGTCAGCGTTGTCCGCGCATTCTAGTCGCCGGCCACGGCAATACAACTGCCGCGGCGAATCATATACGTGCGCTGGATCAGCGCTGTTTGCGGCTGCGGTTGAACTTGAGTTCCTCGGGCGTCAGCTGAAAACCGAGGATAATCTCGAGCGCCGCGCCGTCTGCCGGTACCTTTACCGGAATCGTCATGTCGAGATCGTCCTGATACAGCATCCGGGTACGGTTCCCCTCGAATTCGCCGGCCACGTTGAAAATCCGTTTGCCTTCGGACTGCGGCTGGAACTCGGGGATCGCCACGAAATAGTCGAACGCCACCTTGCGGCCCTTGTTCGCCGGGCCGCGCTCAACCCGAATCTGGACGGAGAGCTGAATCTCGGCCTGGCCCTCGTCGTAATCGCAATCGCCGACAAAATTGACGATTTCCGCCTCGAACAGGATATCGGTGATGTCGCGTCCCGGCCCCGGCTTGAACCGGGTCAGGTCCTTGGCGTCGTCAAGGATGAACACAGCCGGGCACCGGTATGTCGCTTCCTTTTCAAACCAGCTGCACCCGGTCGCAAGCAGGCTCAATGCCGCGACGATCAGGGATGTGCGAAAGGTCTTCATATATCGGGCGGAGAAAATCGGCGGGTCAGATCTTGCTGTGTGAACCGTCGCACATCGGCACGTCGGCCGTGTGCTTGCATCCGCAGAACCAGACCTTCGCCGATTCGGTTGCCGCATATTGCTGCGGAGACAGACCGGTGCCCTTGTGCGACCCGTCGCAAAACGGCTGGCTTGCACTTTTGCCGCAGGCACACCACCAGTATTCCTGACCGGCTTCGACATCGACGCCATAAGGCGATTTCTGAGCAATAACGGGTTCCGGCATCCTGCTTCCCTTCACGAAATTCATGCGACGCGCTATATGAATGCCATATTCATGCGCCGTATCGGCGACGACTGTAGTTAACGGAACGCGTTTTCACAAGGCGGCGGATTCGCCTATGATGCCGCGGCTTTCCGGGGAAAAACATGACCAAAAGACCGCTTAAAATCCTTCTTGCCGGCCCGCGCGGTTTCTGCGCCGGCGTCGACCGGGCGATACAGATCGTCGAGCTTGCCATCGAAAAACACGGACCGCCCGTCTATGTCCGTCATGAGATCGTCCATAACCGCTATGTGGTCGAGGACCTTGAAACCAAGGGCGCCGTGTTCGTCGAGGAACTCGACGAGGTGCCGGAAGGCGTGCCCGTGGTGTTTTCCGCCCATGGCGTACCGAAATCGGTGTTTTCCGAAGCCGACGAGCGCGAGATGTACTACCTGGACGCGACGTGTCCGCTGGTCACCAAGGTCCATGTCGATGCGGCACGGCATGAAAAGGAAGGCAAGGACCTGATCCTGATCGGCCATGCGGGCCATCCGGAGGTTATCGGCACGATGGGTCAGATGCGTAACGGAGAGATGATCCTGGTCGAAAATGCCGAACAGGCAGAGACGGTCGAGGTCCCCCATCCCGACAACCTCGCCTTCGTAACCCAGACGACGCTGTCGGTGGACGATACGTCCGAGATTATCGAAATCCTGCAGCGCAGGTTTCCGAAGATCGAGGCCCCGCGCAAGGAAGACATCTGCTACGCCACGACGAACCGCCAGGCGGCAGTCAAGGAGCTGGCGGACGAATGCGAAGCGATGATCGTCCTCGGTGCGCCGAATTCGTCGAATTCCAACCGGCTCGCCGAAGTCGCGCTGACGATCGGCTGTCCCAAGTCGACGCTGATCCAGCGCGCCGCGGAACTGGAAGACGGCTGGCTCGACGGGGTATCGACCCTGGGCGTCACCGCCGGCGCATCGGCACCTGAAATTCTGGTGCAGGAACTGATCGACACCCTCTCGGAAGAATTCGACGTGACGGTCGAGGAACGCAATATTATCGACGAAAACGTCACGTTCAGCCTGCCCCGCGCGCTGAGCGCCTGACCCGGCAACGGCCGGGAAACAGGGACGTATCGGGACCCTATGGCGGTCTATACAAGGATAACGGATGACGCGCTCGACCATCTGGTTGCGCGTTACGATATCGGCAGCGTCGACAGCTGTACCGGAATTGCACAGGGGATCGAGAACTCCAACTACATGCTGCGGACCACGCAGGGAAATTTCATTCTGACGCTCTACGAGAAACGTGTGCGTACAGAAGACCTGCCGTTCTATCTCGGCCTGATGACGCATCTGGCCGGGAAAGGGTTCCCCTGCCCCGTCCCGCTCGCCGACCGCCGGGGCCACACGTTGCAGACCCTTGCCGCCCGCCCGGCGGCGATCGTCGGTTTTCTCGACGGGCGCGGCGCCGATTGCGACGACCTGACACCTGAACGCTGCGCTACCATCGGCGCCGTCTGTGCGCGGCTGCACCGCGACGCAGCGGATTTTGGCGCGGCGCGTCCGAACGACCTCTCACTGCCGACCTGGCGGCACCAGTTCGGCCTGCTGGCGGCATCGGCGGACAGACTGAAACCCGGGCTTGGCGGATGGATAGCGGACGAGCTGTCTTATCTGGAGGCGCACTGGCCCGAAGACCTTCCCGCAGGCATCGTCCATGCCGATCTGTTTCCGGATAACGCCTTCTTCGAAGGCGATACGTTGACCGGGGTGATCGATTTTTACTTCGCCTGCAACGATTTCCTGATCTGGGATATCGCCGTCTGTCTCAACGCCTGGTGTTTCGATGCCGATGGAGCGTTCCTCGCAGACAATGCGCGCGCGCTGCTGAACGGCTATCAGGATGCCCGTCCGGTTACCCCGACGGAACGGGAGGCGCTCCCCGTTCTCGCCCGCGGCGCGGTATTGAGATTCCTGCTGACCCGGCTGTACGACTGGTTTCACACACCGGACGACGCGCTCGCCCGCCGCAAGGACCCGCTCGAACTCCTGCCGTTGCTCGCGTTTCACCGCTCGGTATCCGATTCCACCGTATATGGCTTAGATTGATCCTCATGAACGACACCCTCGACAGCAACGGCACAGTAGAAATCTTTACCGACGGCGCATGCAGCGGCAATCCCGGCCCCGGCGGCTGGGGCGCGATCCTGCGCTGGAACGGCACGGAAAAAGAACTGCGGGGCGGCGAGCCGGAAACCACCAATAACCGGATGGAGCTGATGGCCGCGATACAGGCGCTCGAAGCGCTGAAACGCGGCGTAAAAGCGGACCTGTATACCGACAGCACCTATGTCCAGAAGGGCATTACCGAATGGATTCATTCTTGGAAAAAACGCGGCTGGAAGACCGCGGCCAAGAAGCCGGTCAAGAACGAAGACCTGTGGCGGCGCCTGGATGACGCCATTGCGCGCCACGACGTCAAATGGCACTGGGTCAAGGGCCACGCCGGCCACGCCGAAAACGAACGCGCCGACGAACTCGCGCGAACCGGACTGGAAGAGGCGCGATAGCCTGCTTCATTCCATCGATCAAAAGAAGGACAGAGCAATGACCGGACAGACAATCAGTATCCCCGCGAGCGATGGCAGCGGTTCCTTCGACGCCTATCTTACGGGCGCCGCCACCGGTCAGGCCCCCGCCATTGTTCTGCTGCACGAGATTTACGGTGTCACCGGCTGGGTTACCGAGACAGTCGACCTTTTCGCCACGCGCGGCTATACGGTCGCCGCACCCGACATGTTCTGGCGGCTGGAACCCAATTTCACCGCCGATCACCGCGATTCCTCATCGCGCGACAAGGGATTGCGCTATCGCGGAATGATCGACCGCGACAAGGCGGTCGAAGACATCGCCGCCCTGATTGCGCATCTGAAAACCCTGCCCGGCTATAACGGCAAAACCGGCGTCACCGGATTCTGCATGGGCGGGACGCTTACCTACCTTGCTGCCACCCGGCTCGAGATCGATGCCGCGGTCGCCTATTACGGGACCCAGATTCACGAACATCTCGACGAGGCGCCGAATATCGGCTGTCCGATCATGCTCCATATGGGCGACAGGGACGATCACGTGCCGGAAGACCTGGCGGCCACGATACGTGCGGCTTTGCAGGACCGGCCGAATGTCACGATCCACCGCTACGATGCGGGCCACGCTTTCTGCAACACCCACCGCGACGA
This sequence comes from uncultured Rhodospirillaceae bacterium, assembly GCA_963977005.1. Classification (GTDB taxonomy): domain Bacteria; phylum Pseudomonadota; class Alphaproteobacteria; order MPNO01; family UBA830; genus CAXBCP01. The sequence goes on along the minus strand of CAXBMQ010000009.1, from coordinate 105,441 downwards.
CCACTATCAGAAAGAACCGAGCGATCTGTCGCATGCCCGCACTTTTGCGGTGTTCGACCGGTTGAAGTAGCCGCCGGGCGGCATTGAAGCGGCGATTGGGGGTTGGTACGGTTGCCGCCATACAGATGCTAATCCGATTCCGTCAGGGACCCCGCCATGACAATCCTCCCGAGCTTTCCACCCGTTCATTTCGACCATGGTGCCGTCGGCGCGCTGCCCGATGCGCTGGCCGAACGGGGTCTGAAACGCCCCCTGATCATCACCGACACCGGGCTGGTCGAGGTCGGCGTGGCCGACCGGGTGGTGTCGGCATTCCCGTCCACAGAAGGTGTCACGGTATTCGACGGAATACCGCCAAACCCGACCATTGGGGGGATCGAAGCCGCCTGCGAGGTATACAAAGCGCAGGGCTGCGACGCGGTGGTCGCTCTGGGCGGCGGCTCGGTGCTGGATTCGGGCAAGGCCCTGCGGGTTGCGGTGCCCCACCCCGAGCCGATCGTCGAATACCTGAAAGATCCGGGCAAAATCACGGCCGATGTCGCCCCCTATATTACCATTCCGACAACATCGGGTACTGGCGCCGAGATCACGTTCGGCGGCGGCATTCATCCCGAGCCGGGCGCGCATCAGCTCGGCATCCGCAGCCCGCATGTGAAGCCGGACCTCGCGATCTGCGACCCCGACCTGACCGTCAGCCTGCCGCCGCGCCTGACGGCGGCGACCGGCATGGACGCTTTCGGTCACTGTATCGAGGGTTTTCTGTCGACCAATATCAACCCGCCGGCGGAAGCCATCGCCCTCGACGGGATTGCCCGGGTTCTCGCATATATCGACCGCGCAACCGCGAACGGCAGCGACCGCGAAGCCCGCTGGCACATGATGATGGCAGCCTTGCAGGGCGGCATGGCGATCTATATGGGGCTCGGCCCGATCCACACGCTGGGCCATATTTTTGCCGACAGCGACCTCCATCACGGTGCGTTGATCACGGCCGCCGCACCCGCGGTGATGCGGTTCTACGCAGATAATCCTGATGCCGGCTTAACCGATCGGCTGTTAAGGATACGCGACGTTATGGGCCTCCAGCCGGATGCGGATATTGCGCAGGCGATCACCGATATAAACACCCGGCTCGGCCTGTCGTCCTCCATACGGGAACTTGGGTATCCGGACCGCAATCTCGACAATCTCACCAATGCCGCGATGACGGTTCACTTCAATGCCACGGCCCCGCGCAAACCGACGCGGGACGAATACCGTGACATCATCGCGGACGCGCTCGGCTAGAGTCCACGGCCCGCCCGTTCGGGCAGGTCGTTCGGATAATCCGTTGATTCAGACGGGCAACCGGCGACGCACGAATGCCAGCGCCACAAGTCCGAGACCGAGCACCGCAAGGGGTGCGGGTTCGGCAATCTGCGCGGTCGGCGGCCCCGGAATGAAAGTATCGGCGGTGATGTTCACATCGTAGCCGTTCGATCCGCCATGATCTTCCAGCAGAAGCTGCAGGTAATGTGTGCCGGCGTCGAGATCGCCGAGATTCAGGACGTATTCGCCGGGCGATGCCCCGCCGCCTGCACGGGCGCCGAAGAGGTAGTCGCCATCAAGCCACGCGAATATGCCGTTATCGACTCCGAAGCTCGCCTGAACATTCGTCGCCCCCAGCGTATCAAACTGATAGATGATTGCGACCTCGTCACCCGGCGTCCAGGTGTTGGGGATGGAGGCTTCCGCGCTCCAGTTGGAATTCAGGCTCCCGGGATTCGTCAGCCAGTTGCCCAGCGCCGGCGCCGCGGCGCTTAAATCCGGTGCCGTCGGAAAATTCAGGGTCCAGTCGTTGGACACCGGGAAAGGACCGGTTTCCCCGCCATTGGTCAGATTCAGGACGGTACCGAGACTGTCATTGTAAAAACCGGGATCGCTGGTCGTGACGAGCGTCACGGCATTCGCCGTCGTCGGAAAGGCAAAAGCGCAAACGAGGAGAAGCTTTTTAATGTTCATTTATCCGGTCCTTACTAAAAACGCGGTGGCCAGGGCGAGTGCTTCGTCAGGCCACCCGATTACATAAGCAATTATCTAAGCAATATTCGTGCCAGAATTCATAAAAGACACGGATTCAACGCGTTACGGAAATACTCCCGCTTGTCGCGTTTATCCCCTTGAAATACGTAACGGCAATCCCTACATTAGTTGTAAGGAGGGCCGACACATGGCTGAGACGTTTACGATCACCGAGTTTTTCAAACGCTTCCCGACAGATGAAGCCTGTCTGGCCCATCTGATGCAGGTGCGGTTCGGAGACGTTCTGGACTGCCCCAAGTGCGGCAAAGAGGGCCGGTTCACGATGCTTACCAAGGTGAAGGCGTTCTCCTGCCCTTGGTGCGGCCATCACATTCACCCGATGGTCGGAACGCCGTTCGAGCGGTCCTCGACCCCGTTGCAGAAGTGGTTCTACGCCATGTACCTGTTCACGACGACGCGCCACGGCGTACCGGCGAAGGAATTGCAGCGCCAGTTGGGCGTGACCTACAAAACGGCGTGGCGTATCGGCCATGAAATCCGCAAGTACATGGGCCAGATCGACGGCGACGACGATCTTTGGGGCCATGTGGAGATTGACGAGGCGTATATCGGCGGCGAGGCGAAGGGCGCGGGCGCGAAGTGGCGCGACCACAAGACCACCGTGTTTGGCATGGTCCAGCGGGGCGGGAATATCATCACCGAGATTGTCCCGAATTCCAGCCGTGAAATCCTCGTTGACCGCCTGATTGAATACGTCCGCATGGGGTCCACGATCAGTAGCGACGAATGGCGGGCGTATCGCAACCTTCGCCATACCGGATACAAACACCAGACCGTCAATCACAGCGCCAAGGAATGGGTTCGCGGCGAGGTTCATACCAATACGATTGAAGGCTTCTGGGCCATGCTCAAGCGCAGTATTCGTGGCACTCATATCCACGTCTCCCAGAAGCATCTGGACAAGTACCTCGGCGAGTTCGAATACCGCTTCAACATGCGGGATCGTCCTCAGACGATGTTTGTTCGTCTTCTGATGTCGTTTTAGTCATCCGTCCGAACAGGGCGTCGAACACATGCTCGTTGCCCTCCGAAGGGTGTTCCTTCGCGAACTGTTTGAGTTTTCCCATGTTGCGGGCTTCTTCTAGGGAGAGGTATCTGCCGCGAGCCATATCAGTTGTTGACCCTTATCAGATGGATAACTTTAGGGGTGTAATTTCCAGCCTCGTCCTTCTCTGAAACCAGCACCACGTCTCCGCGCACATTCTCTCTTGTGTAAATATCCTCAGGCGTCACTGGCGGTAGTATTTGCATTCTCAGCCTTTTGTCCAAGACGCCAGGTATCGTTGCCGCCCATCCTTGATTGGCTCGGTCCATATCTTGAGCATGAACCTCTAGCAAGACGTCCTGAAACACCTCAGACGCGCTATCCGGCTCTACGACCTCGGAAATGTCCCCGCCGGGCATTTCAGCGATGGTATCGCGATCAATTGTGCGCTTTCCTACAGTAATAGGAGCATTCCGCGCCCGTTTACTCGGAAGGAGGAATTGACCCGCAGCCTTGGCTATCGTCCTCAAGCGAACGCCAGTATATTTTTCCTCAAGAACCTGCCGGATATCAGATTCTGACTTCCCCGTATCTCGGGCGAGGTCGCCTATAAGGCCGTTCAGTTGGCGCTTGATGTGCTTTGATGATGTTGCGTCGAAGAATTTCCGGTACGCATAGTCAGCCCCATAAAACAACACAATGAGGACGCAAAGCGTAACGATTGTGTCGTATTGGTCTGGTACGGGTGCGCCGATCAGTTTTTCAATAATTTCCGGCACTTCAGTCTCCAAGTCTTTTTGAAAGGTCACGGCTAACGCGATAAAAAACATCTCGCGAAGCGGGCTTTCCTGCGTAATCGACCTGACCGAGACTTCCACCCCAGACACGCTCAGACCACTTACAACCCCCTCCAGCAGACCGCCTATCTGCTTGGCCGCCCTCTCTGTACCCATAAGAGATTCGATCACGTCTCCAATTGGAACCGCGTCTTCCGTTTCGTAGATGATTTGATGCGGAACACGGATGTCCATCTTCACTTCCCCCATTTTCAGCGCACACTCGCGCCATTGGGGAAATGCTAAACATTTGCGCTACGTATATCAAGGGGATAAACGCGCCGCTTGTTAATTTTTCAAATTGTCAAATATTCCGACAGTCCGGATCAGACTCCCGGCGCTATTTTGAAAATTTCTCCCCGGCCCTGCGGCGGAGGCCGCGCGTAAATCGCATGACGTACCTGGCATAGAGATACTCGAAACGTGAAATACCGGTCCGTTCGGGGTTAAGGAACAGGACGTCCCCGTGGAACCGCCCGGTAAACTTGATCGACCGGAAACCGAGGGCCTGCAACCTGGCAATAATCGTCTTTACGTGGGCAGTCTGGCCCGGATCCATGAAATCATGGAATTCGACGGTTATCTGGTCAATGCGCCGAAGGGTTGCGTCATCCGCCGTGTCGAACATAGCCAGTTCGGCCCCTTCGATATCGACTTTCAGAAGACTGACCCGATCGAGGTTGAGGCGGGACATCAGACCGCCAAGCGTTATCCCCTCAACCTCCAGAGTATCGCGCGCGTTCTGGCCCGGCATCAGGTCGATCGACGCGCTTGCATGGTACTCGTCTACGGAGTGAATCGTCACCGGCCCGTCCTTGCCGCAGATAGCGAGATGGTGCGGCGTTATCGAGGGCGTCTCTTCGATACGCGCAAAATTGTCGGGAAGCGCTTCCACCGCATGACAGCGGCATCCGAAGAGACGGTTCATTTCATGGGAAAAGAACCCGATCGACGCACCGAGGTCGAGAACAACCGACGATCGCCCCAGCGGGCGCAAATAGACGGTGTGGTAGAGGATTTCGGCCCAGGCATTGCCGTGTCCGGGGTCTTGGCGGGAGTTTTCAGTCACAGACACGTCCAATGATGGGAAAAATCGCACTTGGTCGGCAAAGCGCGAAGACCGGGCCGACGGTCTTCTCTACAGTTTATAACGCACGGGTGTAAATGCCGGCAGCGGGCACGCGTGCGCGCCTACCCTGCCGCGTTCCGGATCGCCTGCCACACCCGGTTCGGGGTTGCCGGCATATCAAGCGCGGTCACGCCGACCTCGGTCAGGGCATTGAGCACTGCGTTCATCGTCGCCGGCAACGCCCCGACCGTACCCGCTTCGCCCGCGCCTTTCACCCCCAGCGGGTTTCGCTGGGTCGGCACGGCATGGGCTTCGATACCGATATCGGGAAAATCGGCAGCGCGCGGCATGGCGTAATCCATGAACGAACCGCTGAGTAACTGGCCGCTGTCCGGATCGTAGGCGACCTGTTCGGCCAGCGCCTGGCCAACGCCCTGGGCGACCCCGCCGTGGATCTGTCCTTTGACGATAACCGGGTTGATCATGGTGCCGACGTCGTCGACGACCCAGTAACCGACGACTTCGGTCATCCCCGTTTCGGGATCGATCTCGACCTCGCAGACGTGGCTGCCATTGGGATAGGTGTCGTCTTCGGGGGCGAATGTGGCGGTCTCGAACAGCCCGGGCTCGGTGCCTTTCGGCAGCCGCGCGGGCGTGAAGGAAGCCTTGGCGACCTCCGTCAGCGTCACACTGCGGTCGGTCCCCGTGACGGTGAATGTGCCGTCGGCAAATTCCATATCGACCACGCTGGCTTCGAGCAGATGGGCGGCGATCGTCTTTGCCTTGTCGATGATCTTCTCGGCGGCAAAATACAGCGCCGAGCCGCCGATGACGGTCGAGCGCGATCCCATGGTACCGATGCCGAACGCGACACGGTCGGTATCGCCGTCGATCACCCGCATCCGCGCGGGATCGAGGCCCAGCCTTTCGTTGACGATCTGCTTGTAAACGGTCTCGTGTCCCTGGCCCTGGCTTTTGGTGCCCATCAGGATGGTCGCGGTACCATCCGTGCTGAAGCGTATTTCGGCGAAATCGGGCGACGGCGAGGCGGACCGTTCGATCGGGTTCGCGGTGCCGATACCGCGCAGCCTGCCGCGGGCGCGTGCCTCGTCGCGGCGGGCGGCAAAGCCGGCATAGTCCGCCATCTCCAGCACGGCTGCCTGGTTCCGGGCGAACTCGCCGCAATCGTATGTCAGGCCGAGCGCATTCTTCACCGGCATCGCGGCGGGGGCGATCATGTTGCGGGCGCGCAGTTCTGTCGGGTCGATGCCAAGCTCGCGCGCGGCCTCGTCGAACATGCGTTCGATCACATAGGTCGCCTCCGGACGCCCGGCGCCGCGATAGGGAGCGGTTGGATTGGTATTGGAATGCACGGTGCGCACCGCCACATGGGCCGCCGGAATGTCATAGACGCCGATCAGCGTGCCGACATTCGTAAACGCCGCCAGCAGGTTTCGGATGGCAGACAGATATGCGCCGATATTGGCGATGGTCTTCACGCGAAGGCCGATCACCCTGCCGTCCGCATCGAAGGCCAGTTCCGCATCGGTGACGTTGTCCCGTCCATGTTCGTCCGCCTGCACGGCCTCGGAACGCTCGCACGCCCACTTCACGGGCCGGCCGATCTTGCGGGCAGCCCACAGCACCAGCCGGTGTTCCGCATATTGCCAGCCCTTGGTGCCGAACCCGCCACCGACATCGCGTGCGATTACCCGGATATTCTGTTCCGGTACGTCGAAAATCTTCTCGGCCAGCAATTGCCGCACCCGGTGCGGATACTGGACGTCGGCATGAAGCAGATACCGGTCTTCGCGCTCGTCATAGGCGCCGATGGCGCCGCGGGCCTCCATATAATGGGCGAAGACGCGGGAAATCACGAAACGGCGGCTGACAATGCGGTCCGCCCGGCCGAAGGCCGCCTCGGTCGCGGCGGCGTCGCCCGCCTGATAAAGGCCGGAGATATTGTCGGGCCCGTCTTCCCAGATTACCGGCGCATCGGCCTCGACAGTCTGCGCGGTGTCGGTCACGGAAGGCAACGGGGTATAATCGACCATGACCGCTTCGGCGGCGTCCTGTGCCTGGGCCAGCGTCTCCGCCACGATCAGCGCAACCGGATCCCCGACATAGCGGACACGCCCCAGCGCCAGCGGCGGCTGCGGGCGATACTTCATGGGTTCGCCGTCCGGGCGCAGCCATTTGGCGGGCATACCGGGCACACCGAGATTGTCGGCGGCGACGTCCTCTCCGGTGAAGACCGCGAGAACGCCCGGCAGGCCGGCCGCAACCGACGTATCAATCGCGCCGATTTCGGCATGGGCATGCGGGGAGCGCAGCACGACTGCATGACTCTGGTTCGGCAGGCTGACGTCGTTCACGAACAAGCCTCGGCCCCTGAGCAGGCGCGGGTCCTCCTCGCGGGTTACGCCCTGCCCTATACCGAATTTTTCCATTGGTCTGCCCTGTTGATCGTGCCGTCGCTCATCATACCCGAAACGAAAGCGCCCCGGCCATTACGGCCGGGGCGGATTTCGCAAAGACGCGCCGATTAAAGCTGGTTCAGGATCGTGTCCGCATCGCTGACTTCGAACCCGCCGCCTTCCTCGAGATTGATCGCGGTGACGGTGCCGTCATCGACGATCATCGAATAACGGCTGGACCGCACACCGAGGCCGCGATCGGTAAGATCGAGCACGGTGCCCATTTCCTTGGTCAGCGCAGCGCTGCCATCGGCCAGCATTTCAACCTTGCCGTTGGCATTCTGATCCTTGCCCCAGGCATCCATGACAAAGACGTCATTGACCGAGAGGCAGGCCACGGTATCGACGCCCTTCGCTTTGATCTGATCGGCCTTTTCAACAAAACCGGGAAGATGCTTGGCCGAACAGGTCGGCGTAAACGCCCCCGGCACTGCGAACAAAACAACTTTCTTGCCGCCAAACAGCTCGTCGGTCGTCACCGGGCCGGGGCCCTCTGCGCCCATTTTTGTCAACGCGCCTGACGGAATCTTATCACCCACACCAATCGCCATATCATTCATCCTTTGTTTTGGGGCCTTCCGTGGCCCGATTAACGTTAAAGACCGTAAAACGGTCGGAAACCAGAAGAGTGAAATAGTGCACCATCGGTCATTTGTCACCACCGCCCGGTAAAAAAGCGATATGCGCGAATGGATTAACGCCCGGCGATAAACGCCTTGCCGCCCGCTTTCCCGAATGCCGCGAGAACGACCGATTCCGTCAGGATTTCAGGCAATGCCACGCCCTGCGGCATGGCGGGACCGTAGACCACATTGAACGGGATGCCGTAGCGCCCGAAGCTTTTCAGATAGTCGGAAATGACGGGGTCCGGCTTGGTCCAGTCCGCTTTCATGGCAACGATGCGGCCGTCTGCCAGGATTTCCGCGACACGTCCGCGGTTGAGCACCAGCGACTTGTTGACCTGACAGGTCAGGCACCAGTCGGCGGTGACATCGACCAGTACCGTGTTTCCCTTGGCAACCTCGGCTTGCACCGCGGCGAGGTCGAACTTGCGCCAGGCCGTATCCGCGTCTCCGTCGGCGATGGAACGTTCCGGGCCTTCGCCGTTAAAGCTGCTGGCTCCCACCATCGAAATCGCGGTCAGCAGCCCGACGACGACCCAGGTGGCGAACCGCGCCCTGTCGCCGAGGTGACGGTACTGCCAGACGGTAAAGGCAATCGCGACCATCAGTGACGCGATGATCCCGGTTGCCGCGCTGCCGATCTGAAACCACAGCACGCTGAGCAGCCATAATGCCGTGCCGATCAGGGCAATCGACAGGACCCGTTTGAGCGTGATCATCCAGCGGCCCGGTTTTGGCAGACGGTTCGCCAGCGCGGGGAACGCGGCGACGACGATCCAGGGCGCTGCGAGCCCGATTCCGAGGGCGAGAAACACCGAATAGATCTCAAGCGGCCCGCGCGACAGGGCGAACCCGACGGCGGTGCCGAGGAAGGGCGCGGTACAGGGCGTCGCCAGGAGCGTGGCAAACGCGCCGGTCAGAAAATGCCCGCGCAACCCGCCACTCCGGCCCGCGTTTGCAGCGGCATCGGCCACCGCGCCCGGCAGGCGGATTTCGAACAGACCCCACATATTGCAGGCAAACAACGTGATAACGGCAATCATGAAGGCAAGGAATGCAGGCTGCTGGAACTGGATTCCCCAGCCCGCGGCAAGGCCGGCGCCCTGCAGTCCGACCGCCACCGTGCCCAGCACCAGGAAACACGCAACGATACCTGCCGACGAGGCGAGAAAGCCCGCCCGAATGCGTCCGGGCGCTTCGCCGCCATGGCTGACCACCGCCAGAAGCTTGATCGACAGGACAGGCAGCACGCACGGCATCAGGTTCAGGATAAACCCGCCGAGAAGGGCGAGGCCAAGGATGGCGAGGAGGCCGTACCCGGTTCCGCCGTCACCCGCTCCCCCGGTCATGGACCCTGAAACAGGACCCGGAAGGGCCGTCGCCGTGGACGGAGCGCGGTCAAGCTTTACCTTGCGCTCGACGGCGCGGTCGCCGTCGACCAGCGTCAGCGTCACGGTTTCGCCCGCAAGTTTCGCATCCGCGGTCTTCGGCGCCTGGATGCCGATGCGCATGAAGGCTTCCGTGCCGGTTGAGGCGATCTGGACGACCGGTTTTTTGAACCCGTAATCGGCAGGCCCCTCGACGAACAGATCGGGGTTCTTGAGGGCGTCCCTGCCGGTAATTCGCACAATAAGCGACTGGTCGGCGCCGTCGCCCGCGATTTCGGCGCGCTCGATAGCGAGCGGCGCAGAGACGACCACCCCGGTCACGTCCGTCGGCACCTTTGCCTGCCAGGCTGCGATGGTGCCGGACGCAGGTGTGTTCAGATCGCGCCCGGCGGGCAGCGAAAGTCTGAAAGTCGTCTCATACGGGACGCAGATATCGTCGCAGGTCAGGAAGCGAACGCGTGCGGTCAGGTCGACGGTCTTGCCGCGCTCGAACAGTTCGGCGTTGATCGGAAAGACCACCTCGTCCTCGTAGCCGAGCGTTTCCAGCCCGAGGACCGAAAACCGGTGCGGCGCCGGCCAGGACATGGTCGCCCCGGCAAAATTGGTCGATCCGACCCAGCTGACCTGCGGCGGAAATCCTGCATCGCCCGGAGAACGCCAGTAGACTTTCCAGCCCGGCTTCATCCGGAATTGCAGACCGAGATCGATGGTCTGCGCGTTGCCCGCCCCGGCATTCGCCGAAATCAGCCGCACGGCGCCGTGATCATGCTCGAACCAGGCCGACGACGCGCCGACCGACGGCGACATCAGAAACGGCAACGCCGCAAAGGCGCAAAGAACGGCCACAGCGCCGGAGCGCAGGCGAGTTAACAGTGTATGACCGGCCGTCGGCATCTTGGCATTCACCCTTCGTGACGAATTGGCTTATAATACAGGGTAAGGTACCACACGGGGCTCAAAGTTTGAATCCGCTTCGTAAACTTTGCGTGTAGGGTGTGACCGTGTTGGAGAACGGGGCATTCCAACGGTTACAGGGTAGAACGACGATACAGGTGCACCATGACCGATAGTTCAGACGACACGAAAAAAGACGACGGATATCTCGCCGGCCAGCTCCTGGTCGCGATGCCCCAGATGCTCGACGAAAGATTCGCCAAAACGGTTATCTACATGTGCGCCCATACCGAAGACGGCGCCATGGGACTGGTGGTCAACAAGGTCATGGAGAACATCGATTTCCCCGACCTGCTGGACCAGCTTGGGCTTTCGCCTGCCGCGTCGGGCGAGGATATCCGGGTCCATTTCGGCGGGCCGGTGGAATCGGGGCGCGGCTTCGTGCTGCATTCGGCCGATTACGTCCAGGATGCCACGATGGTCATCGACGACGCCATCGCCATGACCGCAACAACCGACATCCTGCGCGACATCGCCGAGGGCGACGGTCCGCGCAACAGCCTGCTGGCGCTCGGCTATGCCGGCTGGGGACCGGGACAGCTGGATTCCGAAATTCAGGCCAATGGCTGGCTGTCGGTGCCGGCGGACGACGAACTGGTCTTCAATTCGGATCCCAAGTCGGTCTGGCAGGGCGCGCTGGCAAAAATGGGTATCGACGTGTCGATGCTGTCAGGCGACGCGGGCCACGCATAAGTCGTCGGCGTCGCAGTATCAGGCGCCCAGACGCGCCTTCACCGTCTCATAATCCTGTAGCCCGCCGACCGGGCCGAGAGAGGCCAGTGTCGGCGCCGAGGCAAGCAGCCGTTCGGCCACCCGACGGACATCCTCGGCGCTCACCGCATCGATACGACGGGCAATCTCATCGACGGGGATGATACGATCATAAACCTGCAGATGCCGCGCCAGGCGTTCGGCGCGGGACGATGTGCTTTCGAGCGACATCAGGACACCGGCCTTGATCTGTGCCCGTGACCGGGTGATTTCGTCCTCCGCCATCGGATCCGACGCAACGCGGCGCAATTCGTCGCAGACGACCGTGACCAGTTCGGCCACCTCATCCGCGCCGGTTCCGGCATACAGGCCGAACAGCCCGCCATCCTGATAGGCCGACGAGAAGGTGTAGATCGAATAGACCAGCCCGCGTTTTTCGCGCACTTCCTGGAACAGACGGGATGACATGCCGCCGCCGAGCGCCGTCGACAGGACGGCAAGCGGGTAATAATCGTCGTCGTCATAGCCGACCCCTTCGAAACCCATCACCAGGTGGGCCTGTTCGAGGTCGCGGATTTCGCGGTTGTCTCCGCCGGTATATCTGCCCGGCAGCGGCGCATCAGCCTGCGACGGCGAGACGTCCGCGAAAGCGGTCTCCGCCAGACCGGCCAGCGTTTCGTGATCCAGGTTTCCCGCAGCGGACAGGATCATCCGGTCGCTGCCGTACTGCGCCTCGATATAGCCTTTGAGGGTTTCGCGCGGCATCCGGCTGACGATATCGGTGGTCCCCAGGATCGCCCGGCCAAGCGGCTGATCGGGATAGGCGGTTTCCTGGAACGTATCGAAGATGATGTCGTCCGGCGTATCGTTTGCCTGACCGATTTCCTGCAGGACCACCGCGCGTTCGCGAGCCAGTTCGTCATCCGCGAAGGTCGAGTTCAACAGGATATCGGAGACGATATCGAGCGCCAGATCGGCGTTCTCTTTAAGCACCGTCGCGTAATAAACCGTCGATTCCCGCGACGTGTACGCATTCAGGTGGCCGCCGACATTCTCTATCTCGACCGCGATATCGAGCGCCGAACGGCGGGCCGTCCCCTTGAACGCCATATGTTCCAGCAGGTGGGAGACGCCGTTGATATCCGCCGTCTCATTGCGCGCGCCGGCATTTACCCAGACGCCGAGGGAGACGGTTTCCACCGAGTCCATGCGGTCGGTGACAAGGCGCATTCCGCCTGCCAGTGTCGCTCGTTCGATCGTCATGAATGCGCCTCGACCGCGCGGCGGACAAAATTCTGCACGGCGGCGACATCGTTCGGCAATGTATCGAAGGACTCGTCGCGCTCGAACAGATCGCTCATCCGGTCGGGCAACGCGGGATGAATGCCGGTCGCCGCCTTGACGGCATCGGGAAACTTGGCCGGATGGGCGGTTGCGAGGGCGACCATCGGCACGGCTTCATCGCCGCGGCACTGGCGCGCTGCATCGACACCGATGGCGCTGTGCGGGTCGAGCAATTCGCCGGTCGTCTCATACATCTCGCGGATAACGCGCCGCGTGCCGTCATCGTCCAGCCGGGAGGCCGAAATTTTTTCGCGGGCCGCGGCAAGCCGGGAATCATCGACCGAAACGGCGCCGGTCGAGCGGAAATCATCGATCCATTCGCGTACCGCCCCGCCGTCCCCGCCGAGCAAATCGAACAGCAGGCGTTCGAAATTGCTCGACACCTGGATATCCATGCTGGGCGACAGGGTGGGCTCGACGGCCGCCATTTTCATCTCGCCGGTCTCGAAAAACCGGAACAGGATATCGTTGCTGTTCGTGCCGACGGCGAGGCGGTCGATGGGCAGGCCGCATTTCCAGGCCGCCCAGCCGGCAAAGATATTGCCGAAATTACCCGTGGGCACGGCAAAACTCACAGGCCGGTCCGGCGCGCCAAGACGCACGGCGGCCGCGACGTAATAAACGATCTGCGCCATGACGCGCGCCCAGTTGATCGAGTTGACCGCGGACAGGTTCTGCGCCTTGCGAAACTGCGCGTCGTTGAACATCGCCTTCACCAGATCCTGGCAATCGTCGAACGTGCCGTCGATGGCAATGGCATGGACATTGGCGCTGTCGACCGTGGTCATCTGGCGCTGCTGCACCGGCGAAACCCGACCTTTGGGGAACAGGATGAAGATATCGACATTCTCGCGGTCGCGGCATGCCTCGATCGCGGCGGAGCCGGTATCGCCCGACGTCGCGCCGACGATGGTCACCCGCTCGCCGCGCGCCGCCAGGACATGGGCAAACATCCGGCCGACCAGTTGCAGGGCAAAATCCTTGAAAGCCAGCGTTGGCCCCTGGAACAGCTCCATCAGCCAGTCATTCGCACCGATCTGCCTGAGCGGCGCGACGGCGACGTGGCCGAACCCGGCATAGGTCTCGTCGATCATGGCCTCCAGGTCGGCGTCGGCAATGGTGCCGCCGACGAAAGGCCGGATGACCCGATAGGCGATCTCGGCATAGGACAGCCCAGCCATCGCCTTGAGGTCTTCGGCCGAAAATTGGGGCCATGCCTGCGGCACATACAGGCCGCCATCCTCGGCCAGTCCGGCCAGCAGAACGTCGTCAAAGGCGAGAACCGGCGCCTCGCCGCGGGTCGATACGTATTTCACGGGCAATTCCTTATGAACGCGCGGAATTTAGTCGGGCAGACGGGCAAGTCAAACGGAATACGGGAATTCAGCTGCCCGGATTGTCGAGCCTGATCGTCTGGCGGCGGACAATCCGGCCCTTGATATCGCGCAGGGCGAGCAGCACGGTGCGCCGCGCCCAGTCGATATCAACAGTGCCGAAATTCTCCGGCCCGTAGGCAGCAACGATCTGTCGGGGACCGCGCTCGTCCGCATTGCGCCACGGGCGGTTGAGCGAGCTCGATGTCAGCTCGTAGAGCGGATACGGCACCCCTGCTTTCAGAGCGTACAATGCGCCGAAATGCCGGTCGCCGGACAACAGGACGACGCCCTTCGCGCCGGTATCGCGAATTGTATCGAACAACCGTTGCCGCTCCGCCGGCAAGTTGCCCCAGCGCTCCCAACCATGGTCGTCGGCAACCACCTGAATGGAAGACACGAGCAGCCGGAGGTCGGCGGGTTTCCGGAGTTCGGCGCGGAGCCAGGCCCACTGTGCAGCGCCAAGAACTGTTTTGGCGGGGTCTGGGTCCGGCATGTATTTCGGGCGCCGTTTGCCGGTGGGTATCAGATCTGACCGGAAACTGCGCGTATCCAGCATGATGATCTGTACCCTTTTTCCAGGTGGACCCTGGATTCGGGAAAAGTAGATTCCGGCACGGTTCCGGCGCTTGTCCCCGGGCGGCACCTGCCAATGATCAAGAAACAGTTCCTTGGCCTGTTCGCGATACGGGAATGTCGCACCGGCATCGTTTCGGCCGTAGTCGTGGTCGTCCCATGTCGCCAGGACGTCCGCTTCCGCCCGTAGTTGGGTCATCGCAGGGATCGCGCGGGCCTTTTCATAGGCGGTTTTCAGCTCCGCCATGTCGGGGGATGTCACATCGCCATATACGTTATCGCCGAGAAAAAGGAACGTCTGGGGCCGATAACCGAGGACAGCGTCCCAGATCGGCTGCGGCCGGTTTTGGTCGGCGCAGGACCCGAAGGCGATCCGCGTCAGCGGGATGTCAGCGCGCGTGGGCGGCGTTGTAAACGCGGCACAGGCCGACAGTACGGCCCCGGCAAGAACGATCACAGTAAGGCGAAACAACATGCCGATAGCCTAATTTCCCCCTATGACAGTTCCGCGTCACCCGTAGCGCGCCTGCAGATGGGCCTTGAACGCCGCCACATCCAGCGGCTTGCCGGTCGCCGCCTCCAACAACGCATCGGTCGATCCCGACGACGCCTTGGCATGCAGGTTTTCGCGCATCCAGCCGACCAGCGGCGTGAAATCGCCCTTCGCGATACGGTCGGGTATTTCCGGTCGGGCGTCTTTTGCGGCGGCAAACAGCTGGGCCGCCGCCATTGCCCCCATCGTATAGGTCGGGAAATAGCCCCAGGCTCCGTCATACCAGTGGATATCCTGCAGACAGCCGAGCCGGTCTTCTGGCGGTCGGATACCGAGCAGGTCTTCCATCCCGTCATTCCAGGCACCCGGCAGGTCCGAGAGCGACATATCCCCGGCGATGAGAGCGCTTTCGAGGCGGTAGCGCAGAATGACATGGGCCGGATAGGTGACTTCGTCCGCATCGACCCGGATGAAACTGCGATCGACCCGGGTGTACAGCCGGTACAGATTGTCGGCGTCCCACGCGGGGCCGGAGCCGTCGAAGGTCTCGCGCATCAGCGGCGCGGCGAATTCAAGGTATTCCCGGCTGCGGCAGGCCTGCATCTCGATCAGCAGCGACTGGCTCTCGTGCAGTGCCATGCCGCGCGCCTGTCCGACGGGCTGGTATCGCCAGTCGTCCGGCAGTCCCATCTCGTAGAGCGCATGGCCGGTTTCGTGCAGCACCCCCATCAGGCTCTGGGTGAAGTCGTCTTCCGTATAGCGCGTCGTGATACGGACATCGCCCGGCACCCCGCCACAGAAAGGATGCAGACTGACATCGAGCCGACCGGCATCGAAATCGAAGCCGAGGGTGCGCATCAGCCGCTCGCCGAGCCCGCGCTGCCTGTCCGCCGGGAAAGGTCCTGCGGGCAGTTCGCCCGCACCGCGCGCCGCCTGCCGGGTCAGGGCGGTTTCGAGGAAATCGGGCAGAAAGGCGGAAAGATCGTCAAACAGCGCATCGATGCGCGCGGTGCTGCCGTCCGGCTCGTACTGGTCCAGCAATGCCTCATACGGCGACCGGCCGAGCGCGTCGGCCTTCGCCGCGGCCGCCTGGCGGCTGAGATTAAGGACTTCTTCAAGGTAGGGCAGCACACGCGCATAGTCGTTCTCGGGGCGTGCTTCGCGCCAGATCATTTCGCAGGCGGAGCAGGCCCGCGTGGTTGCATCGACCAGATCGGCATCGACCGCATTCGCATGCACCCAGCTGCGGCGCATTTCACGCAGATTTGCAAGGTGCCATGGATCCTGCAGCTCTTCGGCCTCGGCGGCATCGAGCAGTTCGGCAAGGCGGGGGTCGGTTTTCATTTCATGGGTCGTCAGCTTCAGCGCCGAAAGCTGCTCGACACGTGACGCCGCGCCGCCCGATGGCATCAGCACCGACATGTCCCAGTGCAGCATGCCGGCGGCTTCGCCAAGGGCCGCCATGCGCTTGAAACGCGCCTCAAGTTCCCGATAGGCAGACAAATGTTTTTCCTTAATCGCGCCGGCGGACCTGATAGATCACGTAGATCACGACCAGCGTGGCGGCAAGACCGAACCAGGTGACGGCATATTGCAGATGATTGTTGCGTATCTCGGTCACCGTCTGACCGGCGATCGGATAGGAACGGGCGCCGGCTGCTCCGCCGGCGGTCGGCGCGAGTTCGATGATATAGGGTTTCACGGTGCCGAGATCCCGCGCCTGCGCCATCGCCGGGGCGTCGGCGAAGAACCAGATATCGTTGGCGGGTTCGTTGTCCGGTACCCAGTCGCTGGTCTTCGCCCCGGCGCGCAGGAAGCCCTCAACCAGTACGACGCCCGCGGGGTTGGCAAATTCGGCAGGATTACGTCCTCCCCGGGGCGGCGCCCACCCCCGGTTCACAAGTACGGTGCCCGACCCGTCAGACAGTACCAGCGGGGTGACGACATGCACGCCCGGGCGGCCTTTCAGCGTGCGGCTCGCGATCTCCAGTGTCTTGTCATGGCGGTAGATTCCGCGCGCACGAACGGGACGAAGTTCAAACGCCCGCCATCCGGCATCCGGCACCGCGCTGAGGGCGACCGCGGGGGCGGACATCCGCTCCGCGCGGTCGGCAATCACCGCTTCTTTCCATTCCAGCCGCTGCACCTGCCAAACGCCGAGACCGATCAGAACGATCAGGCTCGGAATCGCAAACGCGGTCATCCAGAAACTCAGACGCACCCGCGGCCGGTTAATCGTCACGTTCAGGCTCGTATTTATGCCGAAGATTCCTGTAATGCAGGCCGATCAGGATGCCCTTGAACGGGCGCAGCAGGACGACTGACATGATGCTGATCACCGGGATCCAGACCAGCAGGTGCACCCACACCGGCGGTTCCAGCGCGGCTTCCATCCAGAGCGCGAGGATTACCGTGATCGCCCCGAGAATCAGAATGACGAATACGGTGCCGCCGTCGCCGGTGTCGTGCGGTGTCAAGTCGAGATCGCAATGCGAACAGGAGTCGCGGACGTCGAGCAGGCCGTTAAAAAGCCGCCCTTTTCCGCAGCGCGGGCATTTACAGGCGAGCCCCGTGCTCATCGGCGACAGCCGGGGCCTGGTGCGGGGTTCTGTCACGATAAAAAGCGGCGGGGCACAACCTGTGCGCCCCGCCGGTCTTGGTTCACGCTGGGGGTTAGCGTCCCCACCAGTAAATGCTGACGAACAGGAACAGCCATACCACGTCAACGAAATGCCAGTACCAGGCGGCCGCTTCGAAACCGAAATGATGTTCCGCCTTGAAGTGCCCGGCCCGTGCCCGGAAATAGCAGACGATCAGGAAGATCGTGCCGACGAGGACGTGGAAGCCGTGGAAGCCCGTCGCCATGTAGAAGGTCGACGAATAGATGCCGTCCCGGAAACCGAACGCCGCATGGCTGTATTCGAAAGCCTGTACGCTGGTAAAGCAGATACCGAGGAAGATCGTCAGCAGCAGACCCTGGATGAAGTGCTTCCGGTTGCCTTCGCGCAGCGCGTGATGCGCCCAGGTTACCGTGATGCCGGATGTCAGCAGGATCAGGGTATTGAGGAACGGCAGGTCCCATGTGTCGAAGGTCTGCACGCCGGGCGGCGGCCACTGGCCCTCGATCTGGACGGTCGGGAACAGCGAGGCGTTGAAATACGCCCAGAACCACGCGACAAAGAACATCACTTCGGATGCGATGAACAATGCCATGCCGTAGCGCATGCTGACCTGAACGACCGGGTTGTGGAAACCTCGATATTCGGCTTCCTTGATCACCTCCCAGAACCAGCCTGCCATTGTGCCGAGCACGCCGACGAAACCGAGGATAAGCACCCAGCTGGCGATCTCCTGCATATAGAGGACGGCACCGACCGCCATGACCAGAGCCGACATTGAGCCGATGAACGGCCACGGGCTCGGATCAACGAGGTGATAGGGGTGCTTGTTGCCGTGATAGTCGTAGTCTGAGGCGCTGGTGCCTGATTCTGCTGGCGGGACCATTTTGCTGCCGCTCCGTTGTTTAGCCGTCTGTTTTGCCGGACTCCGTTACCTTCCGCACGGTGCGGTCGGGATCGGGTTCCGTCTCGAAAAAAGTATAGGAAAGCGTAATCGTCGTAACGTCGTCAAGATTCGGGTCTTTGGCGATATCCGGATCGATAAAGAACGTCACCGGCATATCTATTTCAGCCCCTGCTTTCAATTCCTGCTCGGTGAAGCAGAAGCATTCGACCTTGTTGAAGTACTGGCCGGCCTTGGCGGGGGTGACGTTGAACGTCGCCGTACCGGTCATGGTACGGCCCGAAATGTTTTTCGCGCGATAGAATGCAAGCGCCTGTTCGCCAACCTTGATCTCGACCCGGTCCTGTGCCGGCGCAAACCGCCATGGCATCGCCTTGCCGACATCGGCGTTGAAACGCACGGTCATTTTCCGGTCCAGAACCTCGCCCGGCGCGGTTTCCGCGACCTGGGTGGTGCCGCCATAACCGGTGACCTGGCAGAAAACCTCATAAAGCGGCACGGCGGCATAGGAAGCGCCGACCATACCCGCTGCTACGCTGAATGAAATCAACGCGAGCCGACGATTGCGGTACGTCAGGTTCTTCGCCATATCAGCTGCCGCTCCCGCCCGACATGCGGACGATCGACAACACATAGAACAATCCGGCGAGGGCAAAGATCGCCACCGCCAGTGCAATGTTGCGGCTGCGCTGCTTGCGCTTGAGATCGTCGGCGTTCTTCTCTTCCACTGTCAGCCTCCCGCAACCGGGGCAATAAACCGGGCGACAAGGCTGTCCACAATCAGCGCCGCAAACAGTACCGAGAGATAAAGCAGCGAGAAACGGAACATCTGACGGGGTGCGCGATCCGTCTCGTCGAACCACACCTTTACCGCAAAGCCGATAAAGGCAAGGCCGAACGCCGCCGCCAGGGCTCCCCAGACGGCACTTGCCGTGCCAACCCACCAGGGGATCAGCGATACCGGCAATAACAGAACCGTATAGAGCAGGATCTGCTTTTTGGTTTCGGCCACCCCGGACACGACCGGCAGCATCGGGACGCCCGCTTTCTGGTAATCGTCGCATTTGTAGAGGGCGAGCGCCCAGAAATGCGGCGGTGTCCACATGAAAATAAGGGCAAACAGGGCAATCCCGCCGAGGCTGACATCGCCTGTCACGGCGGCCCAGCCAATCATGGGCGGAAACGCTCCCGCGGCACCGCCGATCACGATATTCTGCGGGGTCCGGCGTTTCAGCCAGATCGTGTAGACGAAAACATAGAAACCGATCGCCAGCGCCAGCAATGCGGCCGCCGCCCAGTTGACGCCGAGCCCCATCACCATGACCGAGCCGCCGGCAAGCACGCAGCCAAAGGTAAGCGCTGCTTCCGGCGCCATCCGCCCACCGGGCAGAGGACGGTTTTTCGTCCGCTCCATCTTGGCGTCGAGATCGCGCTCGAACCACATATTGATGGCGCCGGACGCGCCGGTCGCAATCGCCGTACACAGGATGGCAATGGCCGCGATGAAGGGATGAATGCTGCCCGGGGCAACCATCATCCCGGCAAAGCCGGTAAACACCACCAGCGACATGACACGCGGCTTCAACAGCGCGACGAAATCCTTCACCGCTGCATCGTGCAGCGGCGGGGATGTGGCGGCAGCGCCGCCAGTCACGTTGATTGGCCGGTCGGTCATATCAGGCCCTAGTGGGCACCCTCATCCTTGATTTCCGGCAGTTCGTCGAACGAATGGAAGGCCGGCGGAGACGGCAGGGTCCATTCCAGCGTGTTGGCGCCTTCGCCCCACGGATTGTCCGCCGCTTTGGCGCCCGACGTGAACGCCTTCAACAGGGCGAACAGGAAGATCAGGACGCCGAACGCGCTGACATAGGACCCGTAACTGGCAATCTCGTTCCAACCGGCATAGGCATCGGGATAATCCGGAATACGCCGCGGCATGCCCGCCAGCCCAACGAAATGCATCGGGAAGAACGTCAGGTTAACGCCGATAAACGTGATCCAGAAATGCAGCTTGCCGAGACCTTCGCTGATCATCCGGCCGCTCATCTTGGGGAACCAGTAATAGAAACCCGAGAAGATGGCGAACACGGCGCCAAGCGACAGAACGTAATGGAAATGCGCGACCACGTAATAGGTGTCATGCATCGAATGATCGACGCCCGCATTCGCCAGCACAACGCCGGTGACGCCACCGACCGTAAACAGGAAGATGAACCCGATAGCCCAGATCATCGGCGTCGTGAAGCGCAGCGAACCGCCCCACATCGTCGCGATCCAGCTGAAGATCTTGATGCCTGTCGGCACCGCGATCACCATCGTGGCTGCGGTGAAATACGCCTTGGTATCGACGCTCATACCCACCGTGAACATGTGATGCGCCCACACGATGAAACCGACCACGCCGATCGAGACCATGGCGTAGGCCATGCCCAGATAGCCGAAGACGGGCTTGCGCGAGAACGTCGACACGACCTGGCTGATGATGCCGAAGCCGGGCAGGATCAGGATGTACACCTCAGGATGACCGAAGAACCAGAACAGATGCTGGAACAGGATCGGATCGCCGCCCTGGGATGCTTCGAAGAAGGCGGTTCCGAAATTGCGATCGGTCAGCAGCATCGTGATGGCGCCCGCGAGAACCGGCAGCGACAGCAGCAGCAGGAACGCGGTGACCAGGATCGACCAGACGAACAGCGGCATCTTGTGCAGGGTCATCCCCGGCGCACGCATGTTGAAGATAGTCGTGATGAAGTTGGCCGCGCCCAGGATCGAGGACGCACCGGCGAGATGAAGCGCCAGGATGGCGAGATCCATCGCAGGGCCGGGCTGACCCGTCTTCGAAGACAACGGCGGATAGATTGTCCAGCCGCCGCCAACGCCGTCACCGCCGGGCGGTCCGCCGACGAAGGGTGACGCCAGGAGCAGCAGGAAGGCCGGAACAAGCAGCCAGAAGCTGATATTGTTCATGCGCGGGAACGCCATATCCGGCGCGCCGATCATCAGCGGCACAATCCAGTTGCCGAAGCCGCCAATCATTGCCGGCATCACCATGAAAAAGATCATGATCAGGCCATGCGCCGTGATGAGCACGTTGAACATGTGATAATCGCCGCCCAGAATACCGTCGCCGGGCGCGGCCAGTTCCATCCGGAAGACGACCGACATGGCACCGCCGATGACCCCCGCGACAATCGCGAAGATCAGGTACATCGTGCCGATGTCCTTGTGGTTGGTCGAATAAACGTAACGCCGCCAGCCCGTGGGGTGGTGGTCGTGATGATCGTGGGTTGCGTGTGCGTCAGCCATGATTAAATCCCTCGACCCTATTTCGTTGCGTTCTGTGCAAGCATGCGTGTTGCCGGCACGTCATCATTGGCGGCGAATTCCTTTTTCGCCATTTCGACCCAGGCATCGAACTTCTCTTTCGACACGACTTCGACGGCAATCGGCATAAAGCCGTGCCGGATGCCGCAAAGTTCGGAGCACTGGCCGTAATAAACGCCTTCCTGCTTGACCGGTCCGAACCAGGTTTCGTTCAGACGACCTGGAACCGCGTCGGTCTTTACGCCGAAGGCGGGCATCGCCCAGGAATGGATCACATCGCCCGCGGTTACCTGAACGCGAACGACGGTGCCGACGGGAACGACAATACGGTTATCGGTTTCGAGCAAACGGGGCTGGCCGGGCTTCAGATCCTCGGTTGCGACCATGTTCGCGTCGAACGAAAACTTGCCGTGGTCCGGATATTCGTAGTTCCAGTACCACTGGTGTCCTGTCGCCTTGATCGTCATGTCGGCTTTCGGAATGACATCGGAATAATACAGCAGCTTGAAGGACGGCACCGCGATAACCACCAGGATGACAACGGGGATGACGGTCCAGAGGACTTCGATCATCGTATTGTGCGTGGTCTTGCTGGGCGTCGGGTTCGCCTTCGCGTTGTATTTGACGACGACCCAGACCAACAGCAGAAGCACGAAGATCGTGATTGCTGTGATAATGACCAGCAGCAGGGTGTGAAAACTGGTGACCTGCTCCATCAGGGGCGTGGCGGCATCCTGGAAGCCGGTTTGCCACGGCCGGGGCTGCGCTGCGAGCGCGGCGCCCGGCAGGGCCAGCGTTCCAAGCATCGCGAAGAAGCGGAAAATTCTAACTGCAATCGGCATCATGTGAGATCCGTTCTGATGAAGTCGGCATATTTAAAGGTCCTGCTCTGCCCGCACATGGTTAACACAAGGTTAATTTGCGCGGGAGGTCGTAGATAGATCGGGCAAGGCGCCGGTTATCGCTCAAACATATCTCCGACCGCCAGAGCCCCCTCCAACTTTGGGAAACTACTCTATCCCACAAGGGTTTAACAAGAAGGTCGCATTGTCGCACAATTCGGCCGCCATTTTCACGGCCCTGGATACAAGCCGCGGAAAACCGGCAATTTTTGGGGCACCACACCACAAAGAGGGCCCGGAGGCGCGATCTCGCGACCTAATGTCGCAGAATCTCGCCGAAAACGCCCAGATTTGCGGGAATACGGCTTAAATTTCCGCGGCGCGTAACCGGGGGGTGACGCGGGGGTACGAACGTCCCATATTGTGGGTTCAACCGCACCGAAAGCCCGACATGACCGATACCAGCAGTACTGACGAATTGTTCTTCGAGCGCACAGGGATGGACCGCAGCCGAATCGAATCGGATGTGGCGACGGCCCTCGACGGCGCGGATGACGGCGAGCTGTTCCTCGAATACTGCCAGTCCGAAGGCCTCGGGTTCGATGACGGTCGGCTCAAAAGCGCGTCTTTCGACACGACGCAGGGCTTCGGGCTGCGAAGCGTATCGGGCGAAGCCACCGGCTACGCGCATGCGTCCGAACTGTCGGAAGCCGCCATCAAACGCGCCGCAGAGACCGTCAGCGCCGTGCGCGCCGGGCATGACGGGACAATCGATATCAGTCCGCAACGGACCAACGCGACGCTCTATACGGATACCAACCCGCTCGGCGAATTCGAA
This sequence comes from uncultured Rhodospirillaceae bacterium, assembly GCA_963977005.1. GTDB lineage: Bacteria > Pseudomonadota > Alphaproteobacteria > MPNO01 > UBA830 > CAXBCP01. The sequence continues at coordinate 82,004 of CAXBMQ010000009.1, read as the reverse complement.
TTCGCGCAAAAGGTCAAACTGCTCGAAGACATGAACGCCTATGCGCGCGGCCTCGATTCGCGCGTGGTCCAGTTTTCCGCCTCGATTTCGGGCGAATGGCAGGCTGTCCAGATCATCCGGGCCGACGGCGACCGGCGCGGCGATATCCGCCCACTGGTGCGGGTCAACGTATCGGTCGTGTGCGCCGACGGCGACCGTATGGAAGCCGGCAGCCACGGCACGGGCGGCCGCACCGGTTATGCATCCTATATCGAGCCCGATGCGTGGCGGGCACAGATCGACGAAGCCTACCGCCAGGCACTGGTGAACCTGGACTCGGTGCCGGCGCCTGCCGGCGAAATGGATGTGATCCTCGGCCCCGGCTGGCCCGGAATCCTGCTGCACGAAGCTATCGGTCACGGGCTCGAAGGCGATTTCAACCGCAAGAAAACCAGCGCCTTTGCGGGGCTGATGGGCGAACGCGTCGCGTCGCCGGGCGTGACCGTCGTCGATGACGGGACGCTGAACGACCGCCGCGGATCGCTGGCAATCGACGACGAAGGAACGCCGACGTCAAGCACCGTCCTGATCGAGGACGGCATCCTGACCGGTTACATGCAGGATCGGCTGAACGCCCGGTTGATGGGGATGGCGCCGACGGGCAATGGCAGGCGGGAGAGCTTTGCCCATGCGCCAATGCCGCGGATGACCAACACCTATATGCACGCCGGCGACAGGGACCCGGAAGAAATTCTCAAATCCGTAAAAAAAGGTCTCTACGCGGTGAATTTCGGCGGCGGCCAGGTCGACATTACCTCGGGCAAGTTCGTGTTCTCGGCCTCGGAAGCCTATCTGGTCGAAGACGGAAAAATCGGCGCCCCGGTCAAGGGGGCGACCCTGATCGGCAACGGCCCGGATGTCCTGACGCGGGTCAAGATGATCGGCAATGACATGGAACTGGATCCCGGCGTCGGTACCTGCGGCAAGGACGGCCAGGGTGTGCCGGTAGGGGTCGGCCAGCCAACGCTGATGATCGAAAACCTGACGGTCGGCGGTACCGCGGCCTGAAGCGGGCGCCGCCTAGAAACGCCGCCCTTTCATCGCGTCTATCTCAGGCCCCGACAGCTTTCCGTCACGGTTGCGATCGGCCGATCGGAACCGTGAATTCAGCCGTTCGAAACGGCGCACCTGGATAGCAGTGCCCTGACTGCCCGCCGTGGTGGGACGCTGTCGTTTGAGCATGTATTCCTGGCGGCTGATAGCACCGTCGTGATTCTGATCGAGCTTCGGGATCACCGTCTCGGACAGACCGGGCGGTTCTGGCAGCGGATTCGCATCGCGGGTCACATCGAGCTCTGGCTGGTTCGGCAGGCCGATCGATTTCAGGCCCTCGTTAATGCGCTTGTCGATGGGATTCTCGACCTTCGGAATCGTCCGTCCAAAAAACCTGTCCGCGCCTTTTTCCCAGGGGAACGGTTTGGGTTGCTGCTGCGCGACCGCAAAGGTGGCCGTTGCGCCGAAAGCCACGGCGCCGATCACCAGGAAGGCAAAGTCAGTACGCATATTCCACATATAGGGGATCGACGCTTTTATTCCAGTCGTTCTCGTACTTGCGGAGCTGTTTTTCGGCGGGCGAATATCCACGCTCGGCGATCGCGTGCAGCGGCGCGAGGAAGCTGCTTTCGTCTTCGCCGTTCTTGTCCGGGATACCGCGGCGTTTGAGGCCGGCATCCGCGATTTCCAGCACGTCTTTCGCGAGGTCGGCCATAGTCCGCCCCTGAAATACGGTGCCCATCGCCGTCTTCGGGGCGGCCTGTCGCAGATAGAGATGGTCTTCGAGCGTCCAGTTCCTCACAAGATCCCACGCTGCGCTTTGACTGTCGGAATCGTAAAGCAGGCCGGTCCACAGCGCGGACAGGGCGCACAGCCGGCCCCAGGGTCCGCTGTCCGCACCACGCATCTCGAGGAATTTTTTCAACCGCACTTCGGGGAAAATCGTGGTCAGGTGGTCCGACCAGTCGCTCATGGTCGCGATCTCACCCGGCCGGCCCGGCAGTTCGCCTTTCAGAAAATCGCGGAAAGACTGGCCCGCCACATCGATATATTCGCCGTCGCGATAGACGAAATACATCGGCACATCGAGCGCATATTCGACATAGCGCTGAAACCCCATATCGCCGTCGAACACGAACGGCAGAACGCCGGAACGGTCGGGGTCGGTATCTTCCCAGATGTGGCTGCGGAACGACTGCCAGCCATTGGGTTTTCCTTCGGTGAACGGCGAATTCGCAAACAGCGCCGTCGCCACCGGCTGCAGCGCCATGGAGACACGGAATTTCTCGACCATATCGGCTTCGGATCCGAAATCGAGGTTCACCTGCACCGTGCAGGACCGCAGCATCATGTCCAGCCCGAGCCCGCCTTTCTTAGGCATGTAATCGCGCATGATCTTGTAGCGCCCCTTGGGCATCCACGGGATATCTTCGCGTTTCCATTTGGGGATGAACCCGGCACCGACCAGGCCGACACCCAGTTCGCCGGCGACTTCTTTGACCTGCGCCAGGTGGGTGTGAACTTCATCGCAGGTCTGGTGGATGTTCTCGAGCGGCGCGCCGGACAGTTCCAGCTGCCCGCCGGGCTCCAACGAAATATTGCAGTCGCCGGTCGTCAAGGCGATGGCATTGCCGTTCTCCATGACGGGCTGCCAGCCGAAACGCTGAAGGCCTTCGAGAAACCTGCCGATGCCCCACGGCCCCTCGTACGGCACGGGTTCAAGCGTATCCAGCTTGAAGACGAATTTTTCGTGTTCGGTGCCGATCCGCCAGTCCGCTTCGGGCTTGCAGCCTTCTTCGAGATGTTCGGCGAGTTGCCGATAGTCGGTAATCGGTTCGGATTTACCTGCCGGTGGTGCAGCCATACCCAGTCATCCGTTCTTTCTTAGTGTTACTGACAGGGTCTTACTTCGTGTCACTGACAGGGTCAGTCAGACCAGTCCCCAAGATGGTTTTGCCAGCATACCAGTACTGCCGCAACCGCCGTATCCGCCCTCAGAATACGTGGCCCGAGGCGAACCGGGGTAACAAAAGGCAGTTTCGCGAGTCCGTCAAGTTCAGATTGGCTGAACCCGCCTTCGGGGCCGGTCATCACCGCCCACGCGCCACCGGGCTGTACCCGCGACAAGGCGGCGGGGATCGGTTCCGCCCTGCCCGCTTCGGCACACAGGATAATACGCCGGGCCGGGTCCCAATCGTGCAGCAATTGCGCCAGATTTCTGGGCTCGTCGACCATCGGGACGTTCAGCCGCGTCGATTGTTCGGCAGCCTCCACCGCGTTGGCGCGTAGCCGCGCCGTATTTACACGCGCCACGTCCGTATGCTCGGTGAGCACAGGACATATGCGCCCGACGCCTAGCTCGGTCGACATCCGCGCGATGTTGTTCATCGGCGTCGCCTTGACCGGCGCGAACAGCGACCAGACATCCGGCGGCACTCGCTGTTTGCGCAGATGCTGTTCGACAATCATCACGCAGCGCGATTTCGATTCGTAGGCGATCCGCGCCAGCCATTCGCCCTGGCGCCCGTTGAACAGGGCGACCATGTCGCCATCCTTCCGGCGCATCACCTTGCGCAGGTAATTATGCTGGTCCGGATTGGCGGGGACGGCATGGCCGTCCTCGAGGTCGTACTCGACGAACAGGCGAAGCCGGGTCCTGTTGTCGTTCGTGGGATTTGTCCGCGGATCGTTCATGGCGCGGATACTGGCACAAATGACGGGACGCCGAATAGAGGGTCCGATACGATTTCCGCCCCCTTCCGTTTTCTGCAGCGAATATCCCGATCCTTCAGGACGCCAGCCTGTCATGCTGTGCTATACCCCCCGGCATGAAGACACCGTCCCCCAGCGATATTCCCCGCGGCGGCTGGGTCGACCGGCTGACGCCCGGCCGGGTGCGCCCCTATATCCGGCTGTCGCGGTTCGACCGGCCGATCGGCACATGGTTGTTGCTGTTTCCGTGCTGGTGGGCGATCGCGCTTGCCTCGGACGCCAGCGCGCCGCTGGGATCGACCTGGCATTTTTTCTTACTTTTCGGGGTCGGCGCCCTGCTGATGCGCGGCGGCGGGTGTACCTGGAACGACATCCTCGACCGGGATTTCGACGCACAGGTAGCACGCACCCGCGACCGCCCCCTGCCGGCGGGCGAGGTTACCGTGCGCCAGGCGTTTATCTGGTTCGTCGTCCAGCTTGCCGTCAGTGCGGCGATCCTGTTCTCGTTCAACAGCTACGCTATCTGGACCGGTATCGCCTCGCTGTCGCTGGTCGCGCTTTACCCGCTGGCCAAGCGTGTGACGTTCTGGCCGCAATTCGTTCTGGGACTAGCCTTTAACTGGGGCGCGCTGCTCGGCTGGGCGGCGGTGACCGGCGGGCTCGCCCTGCCCGCTATGCTGATGTATGCGGGCGGCATTTTCTGGACCCTCGGCTACGACACGATCTACGCGCACCAGGACCGGCCGGACGACCCCGCGGCAGGGGTGAAATCGTCGGCCCGGGCGCTTGGCCTGCTGGCGTCAAAGCCGTGGCTGACGGGCTTTTACGTAATTGCCGCCGCCTTTTTCGGAACCGCCGGATACCTGGCCGGGGTCGGCTGGCCTTTCTGGATCGGGCTCGGGCTCGGGCTCGCACAGCTTGTCTGGCAGGTCGCCGATGCGGATCTCGACAATCCGAAAGACTGCCTGTCCAAGTTCAAATCGAACCGGCTGTTCGGATGGCTGCTGCTTGCCGGGATTATCGGCGGGCATCTTGTCTGACCGCCCCCCGCTGGATGAGGACGGCTTTGCCGCCTTCATCGCCGCCAATACCGAAATCGTACTCCCGCCGCTGGTGCCGGAAATCAACCTCCGTCTTGCAACCGAGATCACGCCGATCTGGCAGGCGACCGAAACCGAATTGGACCGGATCGGTATCCCGCCGCCGTTCTGGGCGTTCTGCTGGCCGGGCGGCCAGGCGCTGGCGCGCTATGTGCTCGACACCCCTGAACTCGTGCGCGGCAAACGCGTGCTGGAATTCGCCGCCGGCGGTGCGGTTTCGGGCATCGCCGCCGCGATGGCCGGGGCCGCGGAGGTCGTCGCCAACGACATAGATGCGATGGCCGTTATCGCCGCCCAGACCAACGCCGCGCTGAACGAGGTCACACTGATCCCGACGACCGATAACTATCTGGACCGCACCACCCCCAGCGGCTGCGACGTCATCCTTGCCGGCGATATCTTTTACGAACAGTCCCCGGCGGTGGAGATCGAGGCCTTCCTGCGGCGCGAAGCGGCGGCCGGCGCTCTGGTCCTGATCGGCGATCCGGGGCGGAAGTATCTGCCGATCGAAGGCCTGGAGGAAATCATGCGCTACGAGGTACCAACCAGCCTCGAACTCGAAGACCGGGAGATGAGGGACGGTATCGTCTGGCGGGTGACGTGACCGCGGAGCAATCGGGACGAGCGGTCGATCGCGCTATTTCATCAATCCTGCGGCCTTGATATTGGCGGCCCCGCCCATCGTCCATCGGTGGATATGGGGCGCATCGTATAATCCGGCAGTAGCGCAGGGGTCGCCTGCGAGAAAACTCTCTGCGGCGGCGCGGTCCGGCATTTCGACGAAAAACACACGGCCGGCCCAGGCGCCATCGTCTGTCAGCAGGGAGCCCCGGCAGACAAGGTGCGGATCGAATTCCCGGCAATAGGTTTCATGGGCGGCGGCGACATCTTCCGGCACGGCATCAACGCCATGCGCTGCCGGGCAATGGATGAAGAACCGCGGATGATCCGGTGTACCCTCGAAGTCAAACTGCGTGCGGCCCAGTTCAAGCCTGAACGGCATCATCACGATTTCGGCAAACACCCCGTCGACGGCAAATGGCTCGTCATACGCAAATTCGGTTGCGGCATCCGCATCGTCGAGTTCCACGATATGGATCGAGCCCAAAACCCGCTGAGGATCGGCCGAATCGAGCACCGGACCACGCGCGATCAAACGATCGTCATAACGCGCGATGAAATCCCAGTGACGCTCCATGACGGCCATGCGCCGGGCCTTGCTGTCCGGCCTGTCCGTACCCCAGACGAAATACTGCATGTTGCGTTTATTCCCTCGATAGTGGCTGTCGCTTTGTAAGGCCCGGGTTTTCGGTGATCCGAAGTACCCGCGCGGTCACTCCCCCTCGTCTACATAGGCCGGATCAAGCATCTCGGTAAACGCGTCCATTTCCGCTGTGACGCTGGCGGCAGCCTTGTCTTCCATCGCCCGGTAGCGCTTCAGCGCCTCTTGTCCGAACGCTGTCACCGACGCACCGCCACCGCCTTTGCCACCCGTCGCCGCGGCAACCAGGGGTTCGCGAAACGCCGTATTCATCGTTTCCACCAGGGTCCAGGCCCGGCGATATGACATGCCCATCGCCCGCGCCGCCGCCGAGATAGATCCGGTCTCGTCGATCAGACCGAGCAGTTCGGCCTTGCCCGGGCCGATCGCGATGGAGCGGCCGAGCAGGATTCGAAGGCGCGGGGCCGGCGCGGGAATCGGGGAGTCGGTCATCGTGCTAGTTGATCATTTCAGTCGCCACCCATCAAGGCAGTGGCAGCGTCGAGATCCTCGGGCCGGTTGATGTTGAAAAACGGATCGCCATTGGCGGTATCGAACTCGGTGCGCGCAAGGGCGTAGCGGGCGGTCCAGATATCGACCTTGCGCACCCCTTCGTCCACGACCGCTCCGCGCAACTCGGCGGCAAGCCGTACGGGCCACAGGGCAAATACCGGGTGCTCGCGACCGCCCGACATCGCGCAGGCCATGTCGGCATCCGCCTTTTCCACCGCCGCGACCAGACGCGCCACCAGGTCGTCCGGCGCAAACGGTGCGTCGCAGGCGAAGCTTGCCACCCAGTCGCAACCGGGCGCATTCGCCTGGGCCCATTCCAGTCCGGTGAGCACGCCCGCCAGCGGTCCGGCAAACCCGTCGACGACATCCGGTGCGACCGGCAGACCGTAATCCGCGAACAGGGCAGGATCGCTATTCGTGTTCAGCACCAGCGGGCCGACCTGCGGTGCCGCGGTATCCACCATGCGCTGAAGCAGGGTCTTTCCACCCAGTGTCAGGAGACACTTGTCGCCGCCGCCCATGCGCCGCGACTGACCGCCGGCAAGCAACACGCCGCATATGTTTTTGGGTTCAGGCGGCATTACCGGTCAGTGCCTCCAGGGTCATGGGCGTATCGCCCAGCAGGTCGCCGAGCAGCGCCGCGCCGGCCGTATCGAGCCCGGAAAAATCGTTGATCCAGATATCCGGTACATCGTCCGGTATCGCCCCCGGGGCCGCCTTGGCATTCTCGACACCCGCCAGACGGCCGGGATGCGCCGATGCAAGCCGGGACGCGATCCGGCGCTGCAGCAAACCCTCGGCAAGGTTCAGGTGTTCCGAATGAAAATACTCGTCGCAAAACGCATACCAGAACCGCACGCGCCCGGCATCGGCGGCGGCCAGGGCGGTGGCGTCTTCAAGTCTGGCATAGGCATCGATCCGCGCGGCGGCATCGCCGGTGAAGACGATCTCTCCCGCCGCATCGCGCAAGGGCGATGCCAGCGACAGCATCGATGCCAGATGCTGGTCGAACCGGGCAAGCAACGCCACCGATTGCCCGGCATAGGCAATCGTTCGGTCGTTCTCATATGTCTTGATGCGCAGGTAGACCCCCGCCTCGCACATATTCTCGAAAATCAGCGGGTCGTCGGGAAAAGGCGCGCCGGGCGCGCAGCCGGGACCGACAGGACCCTGCCAGACAAGTTCAACGCTCATTCGTCTCGACCCGATTTCCGCTGTCTCATGTCCCGGCGGAGGCCGCCTTGCGCCGGTGCGTCGCAGGCTCGTCCTCGACCGTGTCGGGATCGGCGTCGTAGACGATACGGTCCTGGCCGGCCAGCGCCACGAAGCGCCGCCCCCGCGCCCGGCCGATCAGGGTCAGGTGCGCCTGACGTGCCAGTTCCACCCCCCAGGCGGTAAAGCCGGAGCGCGATATCAGGACGGGGATATTCATCTGTACCGTCTTGATCACCATTTCACTGGTCAGCCGCCCGGTCGTGTAGAACATCTTCCCCGCCGCGGGAACACCGTTGAGGTACATGTAGCCGGCGATTTTATCGACGGCGTTATGGCGCCCGACATCTTCCATGTAGATCAGGGCGCGGTCGCCCTCGCACAGCACACAGCCATGGATGGCCCCGGCTTCGAGATACAGGCTCGGTGTCGTGTTGATTGTCTTTGTCAGCGCATAAAGCCATGACGTGTGCACCCGCGCACCCGCATCCAGCACGATGTCGTCGAAGGTCTCCATGATATCGCCGAACACCGTGCCGAGCGCGCAGCCCGACGTGCGTGTCTGCTTGGCGAGTTTTTCCTCGAAATCGGTTTCCCGCTCGGTCCGCACGACGACGGCCTCTGCTTCCTCGTCGTAATCTACACCGGTAACCACATCATCCGGGCGCAGCATGTTCTGGTTCAACAGGTATCCGACAGCGAGACATTCGGGATAGTCGCCGATGGTCATCAGGGTGACGATCTCGCGGCTGTTCAGAAACAGGGCGAGCGGCCGCTCGACGGTGACGGAAGTATCGACCGGCTGGCCGTCCTGGTCTGTGCCCGAGACCCTTTCGGTCAGGCGCGGATCGTGCGGGTCCGGTGAGACGAGGAGGTCTTTGCCGTTCGACGGGGGACCGGTCATCGCGGAAGTGCTCATGGCCGAAGTATGGAACGGTTCCCTGTCGTATACAATGTGCGCAACGCCGTTCGGGGCGATGGCAAACCGGCACCCCAGACAAAGGTATTGAATCAGAAGCGTTTTTCCGGCTTTATACACGGTGTGGGGGCGGTTTTCGCCAGACGGCCATATCCAGTGGCCTGTCGGGCGGCGACGCTCGGAATATGCGCAGAACGCCGTAAACTGTCAGGCCGTCCGGCTGAGACAGGGGAAAGAACGTTCGCGCAAACGGCTGACCGTCGAGGATCGACCTTGGATTACGGATCGGAATCTGTCGTACGTCTCGAATCCGCCCTTCTGGCGGCCGCAGAGCAGGGCGCCGCCGTGTCCCCCGAAGTGCTGTTTCCCCGTCTTTTGCTGAACCGCATGCCGCCGATCTACATCGCCGACGTGACTGGCAGGTTCACGCTGCTCAGCCCCGAATTCGAGGAACTCATCACCGCGGCATTCAACGTCAAGCGCGACAAGGACGGCACGATGCGCGCGCCGGAAGAACTGCTCAGCGTTTTCCGCCATCTCGAAAAAGGCGTCACCGAGGTCAAGCTTCGCCAGACAGTGGAAATCGGCGGCGAAACCCGTCACTACAGATCTTTTCATGTGCGCACGTCCGAGGACGGCGTCGAGACCGGCTATGCCGGAATCTACACCGACGTCACCCTCGAGGCCGAGGCCGTAATTGGCGCGGCGCAGACGGAAGCGCGGTTCCAGGACATCATCCGGTCGGCGTCGGACTGGGTCTGGGAAACGGACGTCGATTTGAACCTCACTTACGTTTCCTCGCGGATTTCGGAAACGCTGGAGGTTCCGCCCGGGTCGCTGATCGGCCGCAATCTTTTCTCGCTCGGCGTGTTCGAGGATTCGAGCGACGGTCTGCGCGGCAAGCCCGACCTGGTTGAGGCGCGGTCGACGTTTCGCGGCCGTATTTTCCTGATCGCCGACAATCACAACCGGGTGCGGCGCATATCGCTCAGCGGCGTGCCGATTTACCAGGACGCGACCGGCGATTTCATCGGCTACCGCGGCACCGGGTCGGACGTCACCAATGAACACGATGCGATCCAGTCCGCGCGGCGGTCCCAGCGCGAGCTGGAAACCAGCCTACAGGAACTGCGCGACCGCAACGTGCAGCTCGATTATGCGCTGGACGAAGCCCGACTGGCGGTGACAGCCAAGACCGAGTTTCTCGGCAAGATGAGCCACGAACTGCGCACGCCGCTGAATGCCATTATCGGGTTTTCGGAAATTTCCGAACGCAAGATGTTCGGCGAGCTTGACCCGCATTACCTCAGCTATTTCCAGGACATCAAGGGCGCCGCCTATCATCTGCTGCACATCATCAACGACATCCTCGACGCCGTGCATCTGGAATCGCGCAGCCTGCAGCTTTACCCGCAAGCGGTCGACCTGGCCGAACTGGTCGCCCAGGCCCGCAGCTACGTGGCCGTGCGCGCCGAAGACGGCGGCCTGGATATTTCGGCGCTGACCTGCCCGGCCGGTATCGTGATCGAGGCCGACCCGGACCGGACGCGCCAGATTCTCGTCAACCTGCTCAACAATGCCGTCAAGTTCACCGATGCGGGCGGCAGTGTCGGCGTCACGGTGCTTGCGGCATCCGACGAATATGTCGACATCACGGTCTGGGATACCGGCGTCGGCATTCCCGCCGACCAGCAGGACCGTATTTTTGAAAGTTTCCACCAGGCTGGCGCCGGACTGATGTCGAGCCCGCGCGACGGTACCGGGCTCGGCCTGACGATCTCGCGCCAGCTCGCCCGCATGATGGGCGGCGACGTCACCGTCGAGAGCAAGCCCGGACAGGGCTCCCGCTTTACTCTTCGGCTGATGAAATCGACGAAGCCCCCCGAAACGGCGGACACCTCCAACATCTTCGAAAACTAGAAACGATCCGAAGCAGGACGGCGCCGCCAGGCGCCCCGCGTCTTTCCTTTCCACCGGAAAGCGTTATATTCGGTGGTGAATAACGCTTCAATTCGATTATGGGCGGCAACGTCCGCCCCGGGATGAAAAGAATGGCCACGGACACGGCAACGCGCGCACCGGCGGGCGAAAATCTGCTGATCGACCCCTATGACCGGCATGTCAGCTATCTGCGCGTTTCGGTAACGGACCGGTGCGATTTCCGCTGCGTGTACTGCATGTCGGAAAACATGACCTTCCTGCCCAAAGCCGACGTCCTCAGCCTCGAGGAGCTCGACAGGCTGTGCAGCGCCTTCGTCACCCGGGGCGTCCGCAAACTGCGGATTTCGGGCGGTGAGCCGCTGGTCCGGCGCGACATCATGTGGCTTTTCGACCGGCTCGGGCGTCACCTCGATACCGGCGCGCTCGAAGAGCTAACCCTGACGACCAATGCCAGCCAACTCGAACGATACGCGACCGGGCTCTATGACGCCGGGGTGCGGCGGGTAAACGTCTCGTTGGATACGCTGGATCCGGATAAATTCGCGCGGATCACCCGCTGGGGCAAGCTCGACAAAGTCATTGGCGGAATCGACGCCGCCGCCGCCGCGGGCCTGAAAATCAAGATCAACGCGGTCGCGCTGAAAGGCGTCAATGACGACGAAATCCACGATATGGTGTCGTGGTGCGGGGAGCGCGGCTTTGACCTGACGTTTATCGAGGTCATGCCGCTGGGCGAAATCGGCGGCGAAGCCCGGCTCGATCAGTACTGGCCGCTGTCGATGGTACGCGGCGAGCTGAAAAAACAGTGGACGCTGAACGACATCGACGACACCACGGGTGGCCCTGCGCGCTATGTTCGCGTCGCCGAGACCGGGGGACGCATCGGTTTCATTACCCCGATGACCCACAATTTCTGCGAAGCGTGCAATCGCGTGCGTCTGACCTGTACCGGCACGCTCTATATGTGCCTTGGCCAGGAAGACGCGGCGGATTTGCGTGGCCCCCTTCGCGAAAACGACGACGCGCTTTTGATGAACGCCATCGACGAGGCCATCGGACGCAAGCCCAAGGGCCACGACTTCATCATCGACCGCCGTCGGGCGTCGCCCGCGGTTTCCCGCCATATGAGCGTGACCGGCGGCTGACACAGGCGGAAGGACACCCGGCATGAACGCACCCGACGGCACGCCTTCCGGTTCGAACGCGCGGGGCACGAATTCGTTCAGCCGCCGCGACGCGGAAACGGTTTTTCATCCCTATTCCGATGCGCTCGCCAATGCGCGCGACGGGTCGCTGGTGATTACCCGCGGCAAGGGCGTCAACGTCTGGGACGAAGACGGTAAGGAATACATCGAAGGCATGTCGGGTCTGTGGTGCGCGTCGCTCGGCTTCGGCGAAGACCGTCTGGCGGACGCCGCCGCCGCCCAGATGCGCACGTTGCCGTTCTATCATGGCTTCAACCGGAAAAGTCATCCGCCCCAGATCGAGCTTGCCGAGCGAATGCTTGCCCTGGCGCCGGTACCGATGGAGAAGGTTTTCTTCTGCAACTCGGGCTCGGAGGCGGCAGACAGCGCGGTCAAGATGATCTGGTACATGAATAACGCGCTCGGCCGGCCCGAAAAGAAAAAGATCATCAGCCGATTCAAAGCGTATCACGGCGTGACCGTGGCGGCCGCCAGCATCACCGGCGTGCCCGCGAATCACACGGCGTTCGACCTGCCGCTCGACGGTTTCCTGCACACCGACATGCCGCATTTCTATCGCTACGGCGAAGACGGCGAGACGGAAGAAGACTTCGCCACCCGCTGCGCCGCCAGCCTTGATCGCATGATTGTCGAAGAAGGACCGGACACCGTCGCCGCATTCTTCGCCGAACCGGTTATGGGCGCGGGCGGCGTTATCGTGCCGCCGGCGAAATATTTCGACAAGATTCAGGCAGTCCTCAGGAAGCACGACGTCCTGTTCGTCGCCGATGAGGTGATATGCGGCTTCGGCCGGACAGGCAACATGTGGGGCAGCCAGACCTACGGGCTGGAACCCGATATCCTGACCTGCGCGAAGGCACTGACATCGGGCTATATCCCGATTGCCGCCGTCATGATCAACAAGCGCGTCTTCGACGCCATCGCCCCGCAGACCGAAAAGATTGGCACGTTCGGTCACGGATTTACCTATTCCGGTCACCCGGTGCCCGCCGCAGTCGCCATCGAGACGCTCAGGATTTACGAAGAAATGGACCTGGTCGCGCGGGTCGAACAGGCCAGCGTACCGTTCCTGAAACGACTGCACGCCTTTGCCGACCACCCGCTGGTGGGCGAAACCATGGGCGTCGGTCTTGTGGGTGCCGTCGAACTGGTCGCGAACAAGGAAACGCGTGCGCCGCTCGACCCGCCGGGGAAGGCCGGCGCCCATCTCGTTGCCCGGGCGCAGGAACACGGGCTGATCGTGCGCGCCCTGGGCGACCGTATCGCGTTCTCGCCGCCGTTGATTATCTCGGCGGCCGAGATCGACCATATGTTCGACCGTTTTGCCGCCGCGCTGGACGAGACCGCGGAGACGATCGTGTCAGCGTGATCCAACGGAAACGGGAACCCGCCGGCAGGCTTCCCCGCTCAGGTCGCAAGCAACTGCCGTAACGGCAATTTTTTGGCCTCCTCGCGCGGACGCGACAGATAGAATTCCGCGAGAAAATGTCCGCGATCCTCCATATCTGTCGGATCGACACCCATGTTCCGGAGATTTTCGAGCACCTGTTCACGCTCTTCGGTAGAGGCAAATTCGCGCTGTACGAACACCTCTTGTTCCAGCTTTTCAGTCACATAGCCCCATCTTGCCAACGTCTCCTCGATTGCGTCGAAGGGAAACAGGCGCAGAACGAAATTCGCAAACCAGGGCTTCCGCTTGGCGGCAACCGCCGGCAGCAGCCGGTCGAAGGATGTATCCGTGACATCGCCGATACATCCCGTGGAAATTGCGAGATCGACCGGTTCCAGGTCGTTCCGGGCGTCGGCCGACAGGGGTTCCCGCTCCAGGTCGAGGGCCAGTCCCTCGTCCAGCAGACCAACCTTTTCGCCGAAATCGACCGCCCGTTCCGCCTGATCGAGACCGATGATCTCAAGTGTTTCGTCCGCCTCGGCAACATCGAAGAACCGGCGGTCATATTCGATCAGTTCCCCGGGCGGAACCCCGGCCAGGCGTTCCTGCCCCCAGTGGTCGTAAAGGTCGTCGATGGAAAAATCATGCTTAATCAGGGCCGCGTTGACACCATACGAACAACCGATATCGAGAATTCGCACGGGATCGTCCACATTGCGCCTGATGGCCGCAATAAGGCGGCCAAAGATCGGCTTCGCTGCTTCCGGAAGGCTGTATCCGACCTTTCGCATTTCGGCGGAGTACGATCGGGGGTCGGGTCTGTTGTAAACCCGGTCGAGATTTATCCTGGCTTCGTTGAGTTGGCTGGAATCTCCGGTGCTTGTCATGGGGGCCCTCCTTTGTCAGACAGGTCGGTCACGCGCAGCGCTACCGGGCAACCGATGCGGCGGGCCCGGGATATGACGGCACGTTTGGCAAGCGCTGAAAGCGCAGCTTGCCACAGGTGCGTCGACGATGCCGTGAGGATCCTGCGTAACAATTTCACGACGGGATTAAAAGTGGCGACCGAAATCCGCTGGAGCGCCGACCGTGTCGAAACGATACCGGCGCGACATCAAACCCGGCCCAGAACGGCGACCTCACCGCAAATTGAATGCCCCTTGCTCCGATCGGCGCGGCAAAACGGCGCAATTGGCCGTATCGGCGGATTGAGATTCTGCTTCACGTGTTTCCATTTCGGGTGTCATTTACTATTGTTTAGGAATCGTTGGTCATATTTTGTTAACCAAAACCGTAACGGTACCACCTGAAGGCGTGCCAACCTGCGGAGAGCCTCTGTAAATGGACTATGAAAAGTTTTTCGCCGACCGTATTTCGGACCTGAGGACGGAAGGAAACTACCGCGTCTTCGCCGACCTGGAGCGCAAGGCAGGCGCATTCCCGCGCGCTGACAGCCATACCGAGGCGGGCGTGGACGAAGTGACTGTCTGGTGTTCGAACGACTATCTCGGCATGGGGCAGAATCAGGTCGTTCGCGCGGCAATGAAAGAGGCCATCGACCGGGTTGGCGCCGGTGCCGGCGGGACGCGGAATATCTCGGGCACCACGCATTACCATGTTCTGCTCGAACGGGAGCTTGCCGACCTGCACGGCACCGAGGCAGCGCTGGTCTTTACATCGGGCTATGTCGCGAATGAAGCCGCGCTCTCGACCATCGGGGCGCAAATCCCGGACAGCGTGCTGGTGTCGGACGCCGACAACCACGCGTCGATGATCGCCGGGATCCGCCACAGCATGACCGACAAGGTCGTTTTCGCGCATAACGATCTCGAAGACCTCGAAGCCAAGCTTCAGGCCATCGACATAGACCGGCCGAAAGTGATCGTATTCGAATCCGTCTATTCGATGGATGGCGACATCTCCCCGATCGAAGCGATCTGCGACCTTGCCGACAAGTACAACGCGATGACCTATCTCGACGAGGTGCACGCGGTCGGCATGTACGGACCGCGGGGCGCCGGCGTTGCCGAGCGCGACGGCGTGATGGACCGGATCACGGTCATCCAGGGGACGCTGGCAAAAGCGTTCGGCGTGGTCGGCGGCTATATCGCCGGGTCGGCGGCGATGATCGATTTCGTGCGCTCCTATGCGGCAGGCTTTATTTTCACGACATCCATGCCGCCCGCGGTTGCCGCTGGCGCCCTGGCCAGCGTCCGCCATCTGAAGGCGAGCAATGCGGAACGCGAAATACACCAAGAACGCGCCGCGACCCTCAAATTGCTGTTGCGCGAGGCGGGGCTGCCGGTCATGCCGTCGGTATCGCATATCGTGCCGGTGCTGGTCGGCGACCCGGTGCTGTGCAAGCAGGTGACCGACGAACTGATGGACCGGCACAATATCTACGTCCAGCCGATCAACTACCCCACGGTGCCCAAAGGCACGGAACGGTTACGGTTAACGCCGACGCCATTACATACTGACGCGGATATGGCGCATCTGGTAACATCCCTGCAGGAAATCTGGGGCAGACTGTCGATACGGGCGGCCGCCTGACGGGTCCGGCCGACATCCGGGCCGCAAATCGGGACGTATAAAGGCCATGTTCAGCGATAATTCACTTCTGCCGAAGGAGACGATCAGGCTCGCGGCGCTCGGCATCCTGTCCGAAGGCCCGCTGGCGTATGGCGATCTTGCCAATGCCGTCCGCCAATTTGTCGGCCGTATCGCCGGCCCGTCTCTCGAACTGACGGGCCCGTCGATAGAAATGCTGCGCTATGAAGGTCTGGTGGAACCCGTTGGCGCGGAGAAAGACCCGCCACTGACTCTGACCGACGAGGGCCGCACCGAATTGCTGACCCTGCTCAAGGCGACGGTACGCCCCCCGCTGACGGACGTATCCAAACTGGTGATTGCGCTGAAAATGCGTTTTCTCTCGCTGCTCGACGCGGACGAGCGCCGCGATCAGGTCGATCTGATGATCGACGCGAGCGAGCTTGAACTCGCCCGCCTGACCGACCTCCAGGACACCGACGCCGACGACGCCTATTTCCAGGACTGGCTGAAACACGATATAGACTTGGCGGAAACGCGCCTGTCCTGGCTGCACGCGTTCCACGACCGGGTCTGAAGCCGGCCGGCCCATGGCCTCTGCCATCGATCTTATTATTGAGCCACGCGCGCGGGATCTCGGGGATTTCGAGGTCCGCCGCGTATTGCCGTTTGCAAAGCGCCGCGAGGTCGGCCCGTTCGTCTTTTTCGACCATATGGGCCCGGTCGTGTTCGGCCCCGGCAAGGGCATCAATGTCCGGCCGCACCCGCATATCGGCCTTGCCACGGTGACCTACCTGTTCGAGGGGGCGATCATGCACCGCGACAGCCTCGGCACCGAGGCAGCTATCGAACCCGGGGCGGTCAACTGGATGGTCGCGGGGCGTGGTATCGTACATTCGGAACGCACATCGGACGAAAACCTCGCCCGCGAACTCCCGACGGAAGGCATTCAGGCATGGATCGGCCTGCCGGCCGCGGACGAAGAAACCGATCCGAGCTTCGCCCACCACGCAGCCGACGATCTGCCGATGTTCACGCGCGGCGACGTGCAGTACCGCCTCATCGCCGGGAACGCCTTTGGGCACAAATCGCCGGTGCGCGTCTTTTCGCCGGTCTTTTACCTTCACGGCGAGGCGCCGTCGCGGGCGACAATCGATCTGCCCGACGATCACGAGGAACGCGCAATCTACGTGGTCAGCGGCGAAATCACGGTTGACGGAGAGGCCGTGGAAGGCGGCAGGATGGTCGTCTTCGCCGCCGGGTCCACGCCCGACATCGCGACGACCACCGACACGCGTTTCATGCAGCTCGGCGGCGCACCGCTCGACGGTAAACGCACTGTCTGGTGGAATTTCGTCTCAAGCGACAAAGAGCGTTTGGAAGCCGCCAAGGCCCGCTGGAAAGCCGGCGGGTTCGGGACCGTTCCCGGCGACGCGGAAGAATTCATTCCCCTGCCGGAAAACTGACCCACCGCGAAGGTCACCCGCAGCGCGGCAGATGCTAGTTCTGACGGGCGATGATATCCCGCGCCTTCCGCGCTTTCTGCACACAGTTCTCAAACTCATCGAACTTCTGCTGGGTGCGCGCAGCGGCGATCAGCGCTGCCGCCGCGGTCCAGTCGACAACCTTGCCGACGCTGTTCGCCTTGGCGCTGGCAAGCGCCCGTTCGGCCGCGGAGAGGTTGGATTCGCAGGCGGGCCCCAGCCCCCGGTCGCCGGCATCCGCGCAGGCACTGAGCCCTGCCACGGCAAGGACGGAAAGCATTATGGTCAGTTTGGCCGGATGCATAGCGATTTTCCTTTCTGGAACGATGTTACGTTGTTCTGACGCCTTGCAGCGAAATCGGGACCAACGGCGCGGGCAGGCACCGACGGTTCAATCGGTCACCAAATCTATAACAGGTGCTGCCCGCCTGTGACGAACAGTTCGGTTCCCGTCACATAGCCGAAATCGTCCGAACACAACTGATAGACCACGCCCGCGACCTCGGCCGCCGATCCCATGCGGTTGAGTGGAATGCGCGGGATCAGCGCTTCGTATTCCGGCCCTACCATCTCGGTTTCGATCTCACCGGGTGCGACCGCGTTTACGCGGACGTCGAGTTCGGCGAATTCGACCGCGAGTTCCTTGGTCAGCGCCGACAGTGCCGCTTTCGACACCGAATAGGCCGATCCGGCGAACGGATGGATCGAATGCCCCGCAATCGAGGTGATGTTCACGACCGAGCCCCTGCCCCGATGCAGCGCGGCGGCAAAACCGCGACACAGCGACAGCGGGGCGAAAAGGTTCAGGTTGAAAACCTCGCGCCAGGCATCCTGATCGCCGTTGAGGGCGCCGAGACGTTCCTTGTAGCTGGTTTTCGGCGAAACCGCGGCATTGTTCACCAGCGCGGACAGACCGTCCTTGCCGAGAAAATCGTTGGCTTCGGCAACGAAGGCGTCGAGATCGGCACTGTCGCTGAGATCGGCCGGAATATGGTGGGCCCAGTTCGGATCGTATTGGCAGGCGTCCGGCACGTCTTCGCGCGAACACGTGATGATTCTCCAGCCGGCCTCGCTGAACCGCCTGACGGTGGCGTGTCCGATCCCGCGACTCGCGCCGGTCAGGATGAGTGTTCTTGTCGGTTCGATCACCGGGTCGGACATTATCTCTCTGTGGTCTGCCGCCTATTTGGCAAGAAGTGTCGGTAACGTGGTATTGTTCAGAATATGCCGCGTACGTCCGCCCAGCACCATCTGGCGAAGCCGGCTCTGAGAATAGGCGCCCTTTACCAGCATGTCGGCGCCGACCGACGCGGCATGAGACAGAAACGCGGCGCCGACTTCCGTCGACGATACGTCGAAAGTGTGGACCGTCGCATCGACGCCATGCCAGCGCAGCCGGTCGACCAGTTCGGCCGATGCGAGCGGCAAGGGTTGCGGCAGTTTCGGATCGAGCACGGTCACTTTTTCGGCCTCGACCAGCGCCTGGATCGACACCGCAATAGTCCGGGCGGCTTCCGGGCTCGCTTCCCACGCGATCGCGATATGCTTCCCGCAATCGGCCGCCGCAGCGGGCGGCGCCACCAGAATGGGCCGCCCGGTATCGTGGAGCGCCGCTTCAAGCGTTATCGGCGACGGCAAAGGGGTATCTGCGACGGGTCGGCCGACCACGATCAGGTCGTACAGGCGCCCCCGCAAGGCAACCACTTCGTCCTCGCGACCGGTTTCCTCGCGCCAGGACACCGTTACACCGGGCTCGGTCAGCGGCGAATCGGAGACGGTCAGCGCATGTTCGGCGCAGAACGCATCGAACATCGCCTTGGTTTCAATCGCGCGTTCGCCGCCTTCACGTTCGGTGACGTCCATGATTTCCTCAATCATGGAGCCGTCCATCCCTTCACCGGTATAGGGTACCAGGCCACGGGGGTCGGCGCGAACGTGCATGATTTCGAGATGGGAATCCCAGCGCCGCGCAACCTGAAGCGCCGTCGTCAGGGTCGACGCGCTTGCCTCTGGCGAACTGACCGGAACCAGTATGGTTTTAAAGCTCATTGTATCCTCCCTGCACCGTGCGGTTCAGCGATTGCCGATGCTGATTATGGTGACATGACAATGAGGCGTTTTTAGACCGGCATCAAGTGGAGAGATTGCAAAGAATCCGACCCGCATCGGCAACCGTCGGGACCAAGCCCGGCGGTTCAGGGGAAGATGCGCCCGGTCGACCAGCCGCCGCCGGCTGCACGCGTATAGACGATGCGTTCGTGCAGACGAAACGGCTTGTCCTGCCAGAACTCGAACCGGGCGGGTACGATCCTGTACCCGGTCCAGTGCGGCGGCCGCGGGACGGTGCCGATTCCGAATTTTGCAGCGAATTTGGCGACCCGTTTTTCAAGCTCGAACCGGCCGTCCAGCGGCCGCGACTGGTCCGATGCCCAGGCACCGACCTGGCTGCCGCGCGCGCGGCTCGCGAAATAGGCATCGGCTTCGGCATCGCTGACACGTTCCACCGAACCGTTCACGCGGACCTGACGGCGAAGTGTCTTCCAGTGAAACACCAGCGCCGCCCGCGGGTTGGCATCAAGTTCGCGTCCTTTCTGGCTTTCCGTATTGGTATAGAACACAAACCCCCGGTCGTCGGCATCCTTGAGCAGGACCATCCGCGCCGATGGCGTGCCGTCGGCATCCGCTGTCGCCACCGTCATCGCCGTCGGGTCGTTGGGTTCCGATTCGTGGGCTTCCGCCAGCCAGCTCTGAAACAGCGCAACGGGGTTCTCATCGGTCGTATCGGTCATCGCAACTCCTTGAAAGCGGCGCAATCCGGCCGCTTGCCTCATTTTCGCCAAAATTGCGCCCGACCCTTGCAATTCCACCCTGCCGCCCCCCATTTTAGGGGTATGGGGGATTAACTACGATCAACCGCCATCAGGCTTTGGTTGGTTATATACGCAATCCGAACCGGATGAGTCACTCAGATGTCCGGAAGCGGGTTACGGGATTGAAAGGGCACAACATGAGACTCAAGACACTGAAACCAGGAAAATTCCTCATTCCGCTGGTCGCCGCGTCGGCGCTGGCGCTCGCAGGGTGTGCGGGCCAGGGTCAAAAGCAGACCGGCGGAACGCTGGTCGGCGCTGCGGCGGGCGGCCTGCTCGGCTCCCAATTCGGCTCCGGCACCGGCAAGCTTGTCGGCACGGCACTTGGCGTCCTCGCCGGCGCTTATCTGGGCAACCAGGTCGGCCAGTCGCTCGACAATGCCGACAGGGCGGCCATGCAGCAATCGACACAGTATTCGCTGGAAGCCACCAAGGTCGGGCACACGTCGAACTGGAGCAATCCGGATAGCGGCAATAGCGGCTCGGTCACCCCGACCAAGACATACCAGGCTCCCACAGGCGAATACTGCCGCGAATACCAGCAGACGGTTACCGTCGGCGGCAAGACCGAAGAAGCCTATGGCACCGCCTGCCGCCAGGAAGACGGCACCTGGAAAGTCAAAAACTGACCTGCTGATCCCGGTCTGATTCGGAGGGCCGCCCTGCCGGGCGGCCCTCTTTCTATTCCGCTGCCGGTGATATCCCGGTCATACCGATCAAATTGACCGGTCGCACTGATTGTGTAGGATGCGGAAGTCTGCGGAAGCGGCCCATTCGGCGCCGCCCGCCTTCAGAAATAAAGAGGTTGGCATGTCGGACGCCGGGGCATTAATGCACGGAAAACGAGGATTGGTGATGGGGGTCGCGAACGACCGGTCCATCGCCTGGGGTATCAGCAAGGCACTATCGGATCACGGTGCGGAGCTTGCCTTCACATTCCAGGGAGAAGCGCTTGAAAAGCGCGTCCGGCCGCTCGCCGATTCCATCGGCGCAAGCATGGTCCTGCCCTGCGATGTCACCAATGCCGCCAGCATCGACGCCGCTTTCGACACCGTCGAAAAGGAATGGGGCGGGATCGATTTCGTCGTCCACGCCATCGCCTATTCCGACAAGGACGAACTCAAGGGCCGCTATGTCGACACATCGCCCGAAAACTTCGCGATGACGATGAATATTTCCTGCTATTCGTTCACCGCCATCTGCAAGCGCGCCGTACCGCTGATGAAAAACGGCGGCAGCCTGCTCACGCTGACCTATGCCGGCGCCGAGCGCGTCGTGCCCCATTACAACGTCATGGGCGTCGCCAAGGCGGCGCTCGAGGCCAGCGTACGGTATCTTGCCGTCGATCTCGGCGGCGAGAATATCCGGGTAAACGCCATTTCGGCGGGCCCGATCAAAACACTGGCCGCATCGGGCATCGGCGATTTCCGTTATATCCTGAAATGGAACGAGCTGAATTCGCCGCTCAAGCGCAATTCGACCATCGAGGATGTCGGCGGGGCGGGTCTGTACCTGCTGTCCGACCTGTCATCCGGCGTCACCGGCGAAGTGCATCACGTCGATTCCGGCTACCACGTCGTCGGCATGAAATCCGTGGACGCGCCGGATATAGCGACCGTCTAGAAAGAACGACGACATGTCCGATAACAGCTTCGGCCACCTGTTTCGCGTCACTACGTGGGGCGAAAGCCATGGGCCGGCGATCGGCTGCGTGGTCGATGGCGTCCCGCCGGGGATCAAAATCACCGAGGCCGAAATCCAGTCCTGGCTCGACAAGCGCAAGCCGGGATCGTCCCGCTTCGTCACCCAGCGCCGCGAACCCGACACGGTCGAAATCCTGTCCGGCGTGTTCGAGGGCAAGACCACGGGGACATCCGTCAGTCTGATGATCCGCAATCAGGATGCGCGCTCGAAGGATTACAGCGCGATCAAAGACAAGTTCCGCCCCGGTCATGCCGATTACACCTATTGGAAAAAATACGGCATTCGAGACTATCGCGGCGGCGGCCGGTCGTCGGCGCGCGAAACCGCGTGCCGGGTCGCCGCCGGCGGCATCGCCCGCAAGGTGCTCGGCAGCAGGATCAAAATCCGCGGCGCCATGGTGCAGATGGGCGACCGTGTGATCGATCGTGCAAACTGGCGCTGGGCGAATGTCGCGAAAAACCCCTTCTGGTGCCCCGATTCCGCCGCCGCGAAGGAATGGGAAACCTATCTGGACGAGATCCGCAAACAGGGCTCGTCCGTCGGCGCGGTGATCGAGATCGTTGCGTCGGGCGTTCCCGGGGGCCTTGGCGCGCCGATCTACGGCAAGCTCGACGGCGACCTCGCTGCCGCGATGATGAGTATCAACGCGGTCAAGGGGGTCGAAATCGGCGCCGGCTTCGGCGCCGCCGCGCTCACCGGTGAGGAAAACGCCGACGAAATGCGCATGAAGGACGGCGAGGTCGAATTCCAGTCCAACAACGCGGGCGGCGTGCTCGGCGGTATCTCCACCGGCCAGGACCTCGTGGTCCGGTTCGCGGTCAAGGCGACAAGCTCGATCCTGACGCCGCGCAAAACCGTCACCCGCCAGGGCAAGAACACCGAAATCGCAACCAAGGGCCGTCACGATCCCTGTGTCGGCATTCGCGGCGTTCCGGTCGGCGAAGCCATGATGGCCTGCGTGCTGGCCGACCACCTGCTGCGGCACAGGGGACAGACCGGCTGACGGAACGGCGGGACCTTCCCGCAAGGAGGCCCAGAAGATGCGCTACGCACTTGTCCGAAGAGACCGGCCCGGACGCGCCGACCAGCGCGACCGGCTGCAACCCGCACATGCCGCCTATCAGGAAAAGTTTCTCGACATGATCGTTTATGGCGGCGGACTGGTCGGCGACGATGTCGACACGTCGGGCAACGTCGATATCCGCGACGTGACCGGCAATGTCCTCGTCTTCGAGGCCGACCGCAAAACGGTCGAGGAGTTTCACCGCAACGATCCCTATACGCTCGAAGACATGTTCGAATTCGCGATCATCGAGCGTCTCTGGCAACGCGTGCCCGACCCCGGGGCCTGAGCCTGCAAAAGAGAATTTAGATGGACCCCTGGTTTACCGGCGCTGTGGAGCTGGCCGCTGACATTCGCGCAAAACGTTATGCTGCTGTCGAACTTCTCGATCTCTTTCTCGACCGGATTGAGCGGTACAACCCGGCCCTGAACGCCATCGTCGTTCACGACACCGACGCCGCGCGCGACGCCGCCAGGGCGGCGGATGATGCATTGGCCGCCGGGGCCACACTGGGCCCGCTGCACGGCGTGCCGATGACGATCAAGGAATCCTTCGATCTGGCCGGCTACCCGTCGACCTTCGGACGCCCCGAGCGGCGCGACCATCGCGCGGCGCGCGATGCGCTGGCGGTCGCCCGGCTGAAAGCGGCGGGCGCGATCGTGATGGGCAAGACCAACGTGCCGATCGATCTCGCCGACTGGCAGTCGTTCAACGAAATTTACGGCGACACCGTCAACCCATGGGATCCCGCGCGGACACCGGGCGGATCGTCCGGCGGGGCGGCGGCGGCGCTGGCGGCGGGGCTGAGCGGGCTGGAGATCGGTAGCGATATCGGCGGCTCGATCCGGGTACCGGCCCATTGCTGCGGCGTCTACGGACACAAACCGACATACGGCATCGTGCCGCTGCGCGGCCACGCGTTTCAGCCGCACGATGCCGATCCGGACATCATGGTGGCCGGGCCGTTGGCGCGCCGGGCGACGGACTTGCGGCTGTCGCTTGACCTGATCGCCGGGCCGGATGCAGAAGCACCCGGCGCCTGGCGGCTGGACCTGCCGGAAGAACCCCGGACTGCCCTGAAGGATTTCCGAATCGCCGTCGTGACGGGAGACCCCGACTACCCGGTGGATGCCGATACTGGTGCCGCGCTGGGCGATGTCGCCGACCATCTCGCAAGCGAAGGTGCAACGGTCGTCCGCGACCCGGCGCTGCCCCTGCCAAGCCAGGCGTTATGGCTGCTGTACCTCACGGTCCTACGCGGCGCGACGTCCGGACGGATGTCGGATGCACAAGCCACAGCCGCTGCCGAACAGGCCGCCGCATACGCGGCAGACGACATGGGGTACGGCGCGGTCATGCGGCGGGCGGTCAGCCAGCGCCATAATGCCTGGCTGCACGCCAATGACCGGCGGGAGAAACTGCGCGCCCTGTGGCGGGCGTTTTTCGGCGATGTGGATGCGCTCATCGCACCGATGATGGCGACCCCGGCGTTTCCCCACATTCGCGGGATCGCCAAGCAGGACCAGGTCCTGGACGTCGACGGCATGGCGCGGCCCATCTCCGACACCTATTTCTGGATCGGGCTTGCCTCCGCGGCGCACCTGCCGGCAACACTCGCCCCGGCGGGGACAAGCCGGGAAGGCCTGCCCATCGGCATGCAGATCATCGGCCCCGAAGCCCATGACCGCCGCTGCATCCGGCTTGCCGAACTGCTGGAAGAAAGTTTCCGGGGTTTTACGCCGCCGCCGGGACACGGCTAGGTCGGGAGTTTCCGGCAACAGTGCCGCCCCCCCTTCGGGCAACCCAACATTGTCTCGCCGGCGGTGTGCCGCAATGACAAGCTAAAAAAACCGGGCAGCGCTACTTTTTCGTCACCGTTGCCGCGTCCATCACCTCGAAACCCTCGAAATTCGGATGGCCGAGATACATGTCGCCGCGGCTGCCGGCGCTTTTGTGCGCCTCGCGAAAGGCTTCCGACTTCGTCCAGTCCTCGAAGACGGTGCGGTCGGCCCAGATGGTGTGCGACGCATACAGCGTATGATCGTCGTGTTCGGGGCCGCGCAGCAGGTTGAATTCCTCAAACCCCGGGACATCCTCGAGCTGGGATCTGCGGTTCAGCCAGACCTCCTCGAAATCCTTTTCGCGGCCTTTGACGACCTGGAACCGGTTCATCGCGATAAATGTCATTTAAAGTCTCTCTGTTGAACCACGGGCATGACCCCGTTGATAGCAGACGGTCAGCGCCGCCGGAACACCGATGCAAGTTCCACATGGGACGACCACAGGAACTGGTCAACCGGCTGAACCGGGTCGAGCGCGTATCCGCCATCGATGAGCACCCGCGCGTCGCGGGCAAATGTCGCCGGATTGCACGATACATAGACGATGCACGGCACATCGCCGCCAGCGAGAAGCTCAATCTGCGCCGCCGCCCCGGCACGCGGCGGATCGAGCACCAAGGCATCGATTCCCGTCAGTTCCCCGGGGCGCAATGGGCGGCGCACCAGGTCGCGGGTCTCCGCGGCTATCTTCAGGCCCGCCCCGGCGCCCCGGATCGCAGCAGTTTGCGCGGCAAGTCCTTCGAACGCCGTCACCGTCTTGCCGGCTGCAGCAAGCGGCAACGCGAAGGCGCCGCAACCGGCATAGAGATCAACCACGGTCGCCGCGTTCGCGACGGCCTCGCGCACGAAGGCAAGCAGGGCAGCCTCGCCCGCCTCGGTTGGCTGCAGAAAGCTGTCGGACGGCAGGTCTACCCCGACGCCGCCAAACGCGATGCGAGGGGTTTCCAGCACGATCACCGGCTCCGGCGGTTCCGCATTCGACGCCCCCTCGCCGGTAGACCATGCCAGCCGCGCGATACCGGCGTCGGTACAGAATGCCGGTGCATCCATCCGCAGGTCGAGATCGGGTTCGCGGCGGGAAAACACGACGACGTCGGCGCCCACTGCCGTTCGGGTCACCGCAATCTCGCCGCGATCGACCCGTCCGGCGAGAAATTCCCGCAGACGCGGAAGCAGGGCGACGATTTCGGGCACTGCCACCGGGCATTCGGCGATATCGACGATGCGGTCGCTGCGGCCGCTGCGGAACCCGAGCACCAGCCCGCCGGCCACGTTGCGAAAGGCAAGACGCACACGCCGGCGGCTTGCCGGCGGCACGGAGATCACGGGTAGGACATCGGTCTCGATACGATGCCGGGAGAGCGCGGCGGAGACGACATCGCGCTTCCAGTCCCGGTAGGCTTCCGGGGCCAGGTGCTGGACCGCGCAACCGCCGCAGGCATTCTGTCCGGGACCGAAATGCCGGCACGCTGCCGCATGGCGGTCCGCGGCCGGAGAGAGGATTTCAACCGCTTCGGCGGACCTGCCGTCACCGCGCGGCTTGCCGAGACGGACCCTGACCTTCTCGCCCGGCAGCGCGAAGGGTACGTAAACAGGGCCGTCCGCGGTGTCGGCGATACCGTCGCCGCGCGCGCCCAGCCGGTCGATCCTGACATCCATCAGCGACCGCCCGTCATTCGCCATCGCGCCGGGCGACGATCAGGAATTCGACATTTCCTTCGGCGCCCGTGATCGGGCTCCGGTCGATCCCGAGAACCTGCCAGCCCGGCAGGCCGTTCAACCAGGTCTCTACCGTCGCGCAGACGGCGCGATGCTGTTTGGGGTCGCGAACGATACCGCCCTTGCCGACTTCGCCCTTGCCGACCTCGAATTGCGGTTTGATGAGGGCCGCCAGATGGGCGCCGGGCGCCGCGAAGGTCAGCGGCGTCGCCAGCACTTTCTCAAGACCGATAAAGCTGGCATCGCAGACGATCAGATCGACCGGTTCAGGAATATGATCCTCGGTCAGCTGGCGCGCGTTCTGGCGTTCGAGCACGATCACGCGGTCGTCGCTGCGGAGCTTCCAGTTAAGCTGGCCGTAGCCGACATCGACCGCATAGACTCTGGCCGCCCCGCGGGTGAGCAGCACGTCGGTAAAGCCACCGGTCGATGCACCGACATCGAGCGCAACCGCACCGGTCGCATCGATATTGAAATGTGTGAGCGCGTGATCGAGTTTCATGCCGCCGCGCGACACCCAGGGATGTTCCTTGCCGCGGACCTCGAGCGGCAGATCGATCGAAATCGGCGTGCCGGGTTTGTCGACGCGCTGTTCGCCGGCGAACACCTTGCCGGCGCGAATCAGCGCTTGGGCCTGGGTCCGGCTTTCGACAAGACCGCGTTCGACAAGCAGAACGTCCGGGCGTTGCCGGGACGCCGTGGGTCAGGCCCTCCCCTGGGCCGTCTCGGATTTGGCGTCGACACCCAGCGCCGTCATCGCGGTTACGACGATATCCGGGCATGTGAGCCCGGCCAGTTCGACCTGCTTGCGCGGCGAGTCCTGATCCATGAACGTATCTGGCATGACCAGCGGGCGGAATTTCAGTCCGGCATCGAAAATCCCCTGCATCGCCAGGAACTGCGATACCTGGGCGGCGAACCCGCCGACGGAGCCTTCCTCGACCGTCACCAGCACTTCGTGCTCGGCGGCCAGCCGGCGGACGAGGTCTTCGTCCAGCGGTTTGGCGAACCGTGCATCGGCAACGGTGGTCGACAGGCCGTGGGCGCTCAGCTCTTCCGCCGCATCAAGGCAGTCCTGCAGGCGCGTACCATAGGCGAGCAGCGCGATCTTGGTGCCTTCGCGCAGGATACGGCCCTTGCCGATCGGCAGGATTTCACCGCGTTCGGGCATGTCCACGCCGACGCCTTCGCCGCGCGGGTACCGGAACGCGCAGGGCTGGCCGTCGATATCGACGGCGGTCGCCACCATATGCACCAGTTCGGCCTCGTCCGACGGCGCCATCACGATCATGTTCGGCAGGCAGGCGAGATAGGCGATGTCGAATGCGCCGCAATGGGTCTGCCCGTCGGCGCCGACATAGCCGGCGCGGTCCATCGCAAAACGGACCGGCAGGTTCTGCAAGGCGACGTCATGGACGATCTGGTCGAAGGCGCGTTGCAGGAAAGTCGAATAAATCGTCGCGAACGGTTTCATCCCGTCGGCGGCAAGACCGGCGGCGAACGTTACCGCATGCTGTTCGGCAAGGCCGACATCGAACGTGCGGTCCGGGAATTCCTTCTCGAACAGATCGACCCCGGTGCCGGACGGCATCGCCGCCGTAATCGTAACGATCTTGTCGTCGTCGCGCGCTTCCCTGATCAGGGATTCGGCATAGACCTTGGTATAGCTCGGCGCGTTGGCCTTGCCCTTGTCGAGCGCGCCGGTGACCACATTGAACTTGCCGACGCCGTGATACTTGTCGTCCGACTGTTCGGCCGGTTCGTAGCCCTTGCCCTTTTGCGTCACGACATGGATCAGCACGGGGCCCTCGGCCTCGTCGTCACGCACGTTTTTGAGCACGGGGATCAGGTGTTCCATGTTGTGGCCGTCGATCGGCCCGACATAGAAAAAGCCGAGTTCCTCGAACAGGGTGCCGCCGGTCAGCATGCCGCGGGCATATTCCTCGGCCCGCTGCGCCGCCTTTTTCATCGGACGCGGGAACTTGTCCGACATGTGCCGGCCGATATCGCGCAGCGAACGATAGGACTTCGACGAAATCAGCCGAGACAGATAGGCCGACAGCGCACCGACGGGCGGCGCGATGGACATATCGTTGTCGTTCAGGATAACGATCAGCTTGTTATGCATCGCGCCGGCATTGTTCAGCGCTTCGTATGCCATGCCACCGGTCATCGCACCGTCGCCGATAATCGCGATGGCCTTGTTTCCGGTTCCCTGCAGATCGCTGCCGACCGAAAAACCGAGCGCCGCCGAAATCGACGTCGAGGCATGCGCTGCCCCGAACGGGTCGTATTCGCTCTCGGTCCGCTTGGTGAACCCGGACAGTCCGCCGCCCTGACGGAGCGTGCGGATGCGGTCGCGGCGACCCGTGAGAATCTTGTGCGGATAGACCTGGTGGCCGACATCCCAGACGATCTTGTCGTCGGGCGTATCGAACAGGTAGTGCAACGCGACAGTCAGTTCGACCACGCCAAGACCGGCACCGAGATGGCCGCCGGTCACCGATACCGCGTCGATCGTTTCCGCGCGCAGTTCATCGGCGATCTGCTGCAGATCTTCCGGTTTGAATTTTTTCAGATCCGCAGGTGTGTGAATCTGATCGAGAAGCGGCGTCTGAGGCGCCATTAGCATCCCCTGCTGTAAAATTTATACGTCATAATGCTGAAACAGGTCGGGCTTGAATATGTCACCGTTGCGGCTCTGTTCAATCGGTCGTCTAGTTGTTCCGGGCAAGAACGAATTCAGCCACCGACCGCAACGCGTTCGCCTGTGCGCCGAACGTGTCCAATCGGGAAAGCGCACGGTCGGTCACCCGGCGCGCCTCGTTTTTCGCGCCGTCTACCCCCAGCGCGGAAACGAAGGTTGCCTTCCCGGCCTCGGCATCCTTGCCTACCTTCTTGCCAACATCGTCCTCATCGCCTTCAACGTCAAGCAAATCGTCGGTAATCTGGAAGGCAAGCCCCAGTTCAAAGCCGAACATTTCCAGGGTTTTAATGGCATCCTGGCCGGCCTGGCCCAGGATCGCGCCGGCAGCGCTGGAATAGGAAATCAGCGCGCCCGTTTTCATGGTTTCAAGCCGCGCGATCAAGGCCGCATCGACCGCGGCATGTTCGCTCTCAAGATCGATCATCTGGCCGCCGACCATGCCGGCGCCACCTGACCGCGCCGCAAGCGCTGCCACGAGGTCGCTGCGCACCTGGGGATCGGGATGCGTATCGGTGCCGGCCAGCACCTCGAAAGACAGCGTCAGCAGGGCGTCGCCCGCCAGGATCGCGGTCGCCTCGTCGAAAGCGACATGACAGGACGGCCGGCCGCGACGCATGTCGTCGTCATCCATCGCCGGCAGATCGTCATGGATCAGCGAATAGGTATGCACCATCTCGACGGCGGCGCCGGCGCGCAGGTAGTGCTTTTCGGGGACGTCGAACATCAGCGCCGCGGTACGCACGATGTAGGGCCGCAGGAACTTGCCCGTGCCGAGTGCCGAATACCGCATGGCCTCGAACAGCTTGCCCTCCGGCCCGCCGGGCGGCGGCAGCAGGGAGTCGAGCGTGGCGGTCATCGTTGCCGCGAAACCGGTCAGCGCGTCGCGGACCGGAACCGCGGACGAATCCCTGGTGCCCGGATCCGTCGACCGGCCTGCGGAAGCCACGGCAGAAGTTGCGTTAGTCAATGTTCGCCGGCTCCGTCACCGCTTCACCCCCGGCGCCAAGGGAAATTTTTTCCACCTTGGCCTGCGCTTCCTTGAGTTTTTTCTCGCAATGCGCCTTCAGCTGCGCGCCGCGTTCATACGCGGTGATCGCCGCTTCAAGCTTGCCCTTGCCGCCTTCAAGCGTGCGCACGATCTCTTCGAGCTCTGCAAGCGCGTCTTCGAAGGACATTTTTGCGATATCGGCCAATTTGGCGTTATCCGCCATGGTTTATCCTTTTTTGAACTGGATAAAGAGTAGGATTTGAAAGGGTTTAGGGCAACCCACGGCGCGAATCAAACTCTTGTGTGCCCGCCGCCCCGGTACGGGCAGCCGAAGACCGGGACCAACCGACTTATTGTGGCGCGATTACAGGCAGAATTATTTTTCAGGCGGACGCTCAAATCCTTTGACAAACACCCGATTCAGGCAGATTTAGACGATTCTCCGGCGGAGACGATCACGCCCGCGCGACAGAAGCCGAATTCGCGCGGAAACGGACGGAATATTGGGAATTCCGCCTTTCAGGGAACATTCGAATTATGGGCATTTCACCCTTGCACACTGCGTCCGCTGCGGTCGTCGCGGCGGCTTTGTGCCTGTCCGGTTTTTCCTTTCCGGTGTTTGCGCAGGCGGCCGGCAAAACCGGCGCTGCCGTCCCCTCCTCGACACCGTCTTCGACCCCGCGCGGAACGCGGCCCGATGGCAGGCCCGAGGGCGCGACAGGCGCCCCGGCAAAAGGCAGGGCGGCCGGTGGCGGGCGCCCCACATTCGTCGTGGTCGACGCGGTAACCCGCAGCCAGATGACCGAGACCCTGCCGGTATACGGCCGCATAATCGCGCGCAAGGCCGGCGTCGTCGCGGCGCGGGTCCGCGGCGCCGTCGCGGAAATCCACGCGGACGTCGGCACCCGCGTCAGCAAGGGCGATGTGCTGATCGCGCTGGAATCCGACATGCTGACCAGCGAGCGCGACCTCAAGACGGCGGAGCTGGCGGAATTCAGGGCCAAAACCGTGACCGCCAGGGCGCAGCTGAGGCTCGCGGAACAGGAGCTCCAGCGCATCGAACGGCTGCGCCAGTCGGCCGCCTTCTCGCCCGCACGACTGGACGACAAGCGCCGTGAAGTCGAACGCTACCGCAGCGCCGTCGCCGAAACCGCCGCGCGGGTGCAGCAGGCGGTTGCCAGCCTGAATATCGCCGAAATAAATCTCGCAAATGCCGCCATCCGCGCGCCCTATAACGGCGTGGTGACGCAACGCCATACCGAAGCGGGCGCCTATCTGAGTATCGGCGAACGGGTCGTGACGATGACCAGCGACGATGCGCTCGAAATCGAGGCCGAAGTGCCGGTGCGCCGCCTCGACGGGCTGACGCCGGGACTCAGAATTCTTGTGGACCCGGAATCGACGCCGAAATTCGACGTGACGGTACGCGCCGTCGTGCCGGAGGAAAACCAGCTCACCCGCACCCGGACCATCCGGTTTGTCCCGGCCGGAGATACGCAACCGGAGCTGCTGGCCGCCGGTCAGAGCGTGATCCTGCATATCCCGAGCGGGAGGCCGCGCATGGTGACGAGTGCCCACAAGGACGCATTGCTGCACCGGCGCGGGTCATCCGTCATGTTCGTCGTCGCCGACGGCAAGGCCGCCCAGCGCAAGGTCGTGCTGGGCGAGGCGTTCGGCGACCGTTTCGAGATCGTGTCCGGCCTGGCGCCGGGCGATCTCGCCGTTATCCGCGGAAACGAGCGCCTGCGGCCGGGCCAGGACGTTCAGGTCCGCGGCAAGGATGCGGGCAGCGAGCGCGGCCGCAGATCCGGGAGCAAACCGGGTGACAGACCCGGCGGCAGACCGGGTGGCAAACCGGGCGAAAGCGCAACGGAGCCCGCCGCCGGCGGACGACCGATTCCGTCTTCCCGCCGCGCGGAGTAAACAGCCATGCAGCTTATAAATCTCTCGGTGCGGCGGCCCGTGGCGGTTGTCGCCGGCGTGCTGATCGTCATGCTTCTGGGCTGGCTGTCGCTTACGTCGATCCCGATCCAGCTGACACCGGATGTCCGCAAGCCGCTGATCATCATCGAAACCGACTGGCGCGGCGGATCGCCCGCGGAGGTCGAACGCGAAGTCGTCAACCGGCAGGAAGAAGCCCTGAAGGGGCTTGAAGGGCTTGAACGCATGGAATCGCGCTCGCGCCGTGGGAGCGCCCAGATTCTGCTGACATTCGTGCCATCCGCCAGCCGCGAGCAGTCGATCCTGTTGATCAACAACCGGCTGAGCCAGATCACCGGCACCCCCGAAGAGGCGGAAGAGCCGCGCATCATCACGCGCGATACCGACGACAATCCGATCGCCTGGTTCACCGTCAGGCCCAAGCCGGGGAACGCGCGGTCGGTGTTCACCTATGGCGACTTCGTCGAGGATGTCGTGCGCGACCGGCTTGAGCGCGTGCAGGGCGTCGCCGTGGTCAATGTCTTCGGCGGCGACGAGACCGAACTGCGCGTCATCGTCGACCCCCGCAGCCTCGCCCACTACCAGCTCACCGCGGCGAATCTCGCCGACGCGCTCCGTGGCACCAATATCAACGTGTCCGCCGGAGAGGTCGACGAGGGCAAACGGCAATACACCGTGCGGACGGAAAGCGAACTGAATTCGCTCGAGCGCGTCCGGTCTGTGGTGCTGCGCTCGGTACAGGACGAGGCGACCGGGCGGGTATCGCGCGTCACCGTGGGCGACATCGCGAAGGTCGAGTTCGGCCACAAGCGGGCGACGGCGCGCATTCGC
This sequence comes from uncultured Rhodospirillaceae bacterium, assembly GCA_963977005.1. GTDB lineage: Bacteria > Pseudomonadota > Alphaproteobacteria > MPNO01 > UBA830 > CAXBCP01. Next base: position 49,020 of record CAXBMQ010000009.1, on the reverse strand, counting down.
ACGATGGGCGAAAACGCGATCGTCGTGAACGCGATCCGCGATACCGGCGCCAATGTCATCGACGTGATGAAAAACCTGAAAGAGACCGCCGCAAAGCTGAATAGCGGGCCGCTCGCCGAAAACGGACTGATCCTGGAGCAGGTATATGACGACACGCTCTACATCCATTCGTCCATCGACCTTGTAACCCAGAACATCTGGGTCGGCGGACTGCTGGCGGCGCTGATCCTGCTCGTGTTTCTCCGGTCGTTTGGCGCGACGCTCGCGGTGTCGCTCGCCATTCCGGTGTCGATCGTGGGCTCTTTCGTTGCCATGGCCGCGCTGGGCCGGTCGCTCAACGTGATCAGTCTGGCGGGCATCGCCTTTGCCGTCGGCATGGTGGTCGATGCCGCCATCGTCGTTCTCGAAAACATCTACCGCCACCGCGAACTCGGCCGCGGCCGGATCGAGGCCGCGATCCGGGGCGCGAACGAAGTCTGGGGCGCCATCATGGCATCGGCAATCACCACCGTCGTCGTGTTTGCGCCGATCCTGGTCATGGAACTCGTCGTCGGCCAGCTCTTCCGGGATATCGCCGTCGCCCTGTCGGTCGCCGTGCTTCTGTCGCTGATCGTGTCGATCACGGTGGTCCCGTCCCTCGCGGCCCGGCTGGTGCGCGGCAATCCGCAGGATGCGGCATCGCGGACCCGCATCCCCGTGATAGACGGATTTGCCCGCGGCTTTGTCGGTTTCGTCACCGGGTTCACCCGCATCGTTATCGGCAGCCGCGTGATCGCCTTCGGCGTCGTCGCGGCGGTCTGCGGTATTACCATGCTGTTTACCTGGCTGTTCCTGCCGAAGCTGGAATACCTGCCCGAAGGAAACCGGAACCTGGTGATCGCGCTGACCCTCCCGCCGCCGGGATACAACCTGGCGACGACGCAGGAAATCGCGAAGGACGTCGAAGACGCGACACGTCAGTTCTGGGCAAAGGACAAGACCGATATCGGGTCGCGCGACGAACCCGTGAAGATCGAACGCCTCTGGTTCGTCGCACGGTCGACGACGACCATTGTCGCCGCCTCGGCAACCGATCCGACGCGCGCGGCGGAACTGATACCGATCATGCGGCGTGCCGTGTTCCGCGAACCGGGCACTTTCGGCTTCGTTGCCCAGACGTCGCTGTTCGGGCGGGGCTTCGGCGGCTCGCGGGTGATCGACCTCGATATCACCGGCCCCAACCTGGAGGATATTCTGGATATCGCCCGTGACGGCGTCCGCGTGCTCAACCGCGAGATGCCGCGCGCGGCGGGCAACCAGATCCGGCCCCAACCGGGCCTCGAACTGGGCGCGCCGGAAATCCGCATCATCCCGGACCTGCGCCGCCTTGCGGATAACGGGCTCACGGCGCGCGACCTCGGCACGTCGATCGACGTATTCAATGACGGCATGCGCGTCTCGGAAGTCACCGTCGGCGCGAAACGCATCGACCTCACGCTGATGGGTCCGGAACGCAACGTGACCAATACACAGGGCATCGCGACCCTGCCCGTGGTGACCCGAAGCGGACACATTCTGCCGGTCGATAATCTGGCGAAGGTCAGCGTCACCGAAGGTCCGAACCAGATCCAGCATCTCGAACGGCAGCGGACGGTAACCCTTCAGATCCGTCCGGCCCCCGATATTCCGCTTGAGACCGCGATCGATATCGTTCGCGACAAGGTCATCGCGCCGATGCGCGAAGCCGGCCTGCCCGAAGGCGTTTCGATGTCGCTGTCGGGCACCGCCGACGAACTGCAGAATACATGGCGCGCCATGCTGACCAACCTGCTGATCGCCATGCTGGTGATTTACCTGGTGATGGCGATTCTGTTCGAGAGCTTCATCTATCCGTTCATCATCATGTTCTCGGTGCCGCTGGCAACCGCCGGCGGCGTTGCCGGACTGGTCCTGCTGAATATCTTCACACCGCAATCGCTCGACATGCTGACCGTGCTCGGGTTCGTGATCCTGGTCGGAACCGTGGTCAATAACGCCATCCTGCTGGTCCACCAGACGCTGTACCATATCCGGAACGAGGGTACGGCGGTCGCCGATGCGATCGTTGAGGCGACGCGCAACCGAATCCGCCCGATCTTCATGTCGACCCTGACCAGCGTGGTCGGCATGCTGCCCCTGGTCGTCACGCCCGGCGCCGGATCGGAACTCTACCGCGGTCTCGGCTCGGTCGTGGTCGGCGGGCTCGCCCTGTCGGCGGTCCTCACCCTGCTGATCATCCCGCCGCTGCTATCGATCGGGGCCGGCTTGCTGGAGCGCGAGCGCGGCAAGTTCATGGAAAAGCCGGACCCCGCGGATATGCCGGCCGATGGCGCGCCCGTCGCCGCCGAATAAGCGGCGGCCCGAGACGCGAAAGGCGGTTCAGTCGCTCAGGGCGCCTGCATGTGCCTGAACGCTGTTTCCCAGCGCTTCCAGGTCGTAGCCGCCCTCCAGCGTCGAAACAAGGCGTCCGGCGGCGTATTCGCCGGCGATGTCGCGTAGTTTGAGGGTCGCCCATTCGAAATCGGCCTCTTCGAAGCGCAGGGACGCCAGCGGGTCGCGTGCATGGGCGTCGAACCCGGCGGATACGAAGACGATCTCGGGCCGGAAGGCGCGCAGCGCCGGCAGGATTTTATCCTCCATCGCGGCGCGGAATTCGGCACCGCCGCTATCGGCATCGAGCGGTGCGTTGAAAATGTTACCGACGCCGGTTTCGCTTTCCGCCCCGGTGCCGGGATAATGGGGAAACTGGTGGGTCGAGGCGAACAGCGTATCCGGGTCGTTTTGGAACGTGGCCTGGGTGCCGTTCCCGTGATGGACATCGAAATCGACGATCGCCACCTTTTGCAGTCCATGAACCGCGCGGGCATGCAGCGCGCCGACCGCGACGTTATTGAACAGGCAGAACCCCATCCCGCGGCCCGGTTCGGCATGGTGGCCCGGCGGACGGACCGCACAGAACGCGTTGTCGACGGTTCCCGCGACGACGTCATCGACCGCCGAAATGATCGCGCCGGCCGCCCGCAACGCCGCTTCGCCGGTACCGGGCGACAGCACGGTGTCCGGATCGAGATGGGCGTAGCCGTCTTCGGGGATATTTTCGAGGATCAGGTCGACATACCCCGCGGCATGCACCCGCGAAAGCTGTTCCTTTGTCGCCAGCGGCGCTTCCCTGCGCAGCAGGGACGACCAGGAATCGCCCGCCAGCGCGGCGTTCACGGCCTCTATGCGCGCGATCCGTTCGGGATGGCCCGCGCCGGTATCGTGCCGGGCGGAGCTGGCATGGGTGTAGAGCGCGGTTGTCATCGTTCGGTTCTCCCGGTTTTGGACAGTATAACGCCTCCCCCGGCGGGGATGCATCCCGGACACAGATGAATTTGTCGATTTGCAATGGATCGGCGCCGCGGGCCGTGGCACCCTCTGCGCGCGGATAGCGGACCAATTATAATGGTCCCTGTCCGGGTGCAGACCTCGGGAGGCGTCTGGAGATATGACAATCGAAACAGAATGGCGCGACTACGATGTGGTCGTCGTCGGCTCCGGCGGGGCCGGCAGTCACGCCGCACACGCCGCGGCGGAGGCAGGCGCGCGGGTCCTCATCGTGTCCAAGGACCCTATCGGCTGTTCGGACACCAAGATATCGGAAGGCCTGGCCACCGTGCGGGAATCCGGTTCGGATGACGATTCAGAAGAAACCCTGTCCGAGAACCTGCGCATGGCCGGCGGCGACCTTCCGGTGAGCGCGCTGACAGATGCCTTCGCCGAGGACAGCAAGGAAGCCTATGACCGCTATCGCGCACAGGGCCTGCGCCCGGCCATCGATGCCGAGAAAAACACACCCAAATCGCTGCCGCTGCCGATGGGTGGACATACGCGGCGCCGGTCGGTCGGTCACCGCAACAGCGGGATCGCTTTCGGTCATGCCAACTGGAACGCGGTAATTCAGGACAGCCGGATCGAATATCTCGAAGACGGCTGGTTCCTCGACGTCGTGACCGTGGAAGACGCGTCGCGGAAACGTGTCGCCGGCGGGCTGATTTACGACGCTGCGCGCGGCAGGCTTGTCGCCGTGCGGGCACCGGCGGTGGTGATCGCCGCCGGCGGTCTGTCGACGCTGTATTTCCCGAAAACCGACACCATGCGCGGCAATACCGGCGATTCCTATGCCGTGGCGGCACGGGCGGGGGCCGACCTCGTGGACATGGAACAGGTCCAGTTCCTGCCGTTCTGCGTCGCCTCGCCGCCGTCCTTCGAGGGCCTGCTGATCGGCGAGCCCGTCACGGCAAGCTTCCTCGGCGTGCTTCGCGACAGGAACGGCAAGGTCATCCTCGACGGCGTGTATCTCAGGACCCGTGCCGAATGTTCGGCGGCGATCATGCGCGCGGTCGAGGACGGTCGCGGCAGCCCCGGCGGCGGTGCCTATCTCGACATGACCGCCAACCGCCTGCACCCGCTCTCGGGTCCCTACTTCATGAAATTCCTCGCCTCCGCCCTGCCATCGGCCTATCGGGTCGCGCGCCAGGCGCTCGGCCGGGCGGCGGCGGATTGCGACGAAGCCTGGGAAGTCCGGCCAAGCGCCCACTACATGATGGGCGGCATCCGCACCGATGCGGATGGCGCAACGGTGGGCGGAGGCGGCGACGGCAGCACGGCGGGCGGCATTACCGGGCTGTTCGCCGCGGGCCAGGCCATGGGTGGGTTGTTCGGCGCCAACCGGCTCGGTTCGACATCGCTGACCGAAGGCGCCGTCTTCGGTGCGCGCGCGCCGGACGGGCGGCCGCGGAACGCGCACGGAACGCAACCGCCGAGATCGAAGACGCAGCGTTTGCCGACGGTATCGCCGCGACCCGGCGCCGCTTCGGACAGGCCGGCAATCTCGCCGCGGCAACGCTGAAACGCGACCTGCAGCGCGAGAGCTGGGACAATATCGGGCCGGTCCGGACGGCGGAACGCATTGCGCGCATGGACGCTGTGCTCGACGGTCTCGAGGCCAGCCTCGATGACGTTGCGATCCCGGAATACGCCGACTGGAACCAGGCCTTCATCGAATTCGAGGAGTTGCGCAACCTGGTGACCACCGCCCGCGCCGTCGCCGCCGCGTCCCGCGAGAGGGATGGCAGCATCGGCGGGCATGTGCGGCTCGACTGCGGTGAGATCTCCGCGTTCTCGCCGCCCTATTCAACCGTTGTCCGCAAACCGGCGCAGGATGCCTGGCAGGTCCGCAGGGTCAAACGTCCCCGTACCCCGTTGAAACAGATCGCCGCCTACAAGATGAAAGAGAACTGGCGAAAGGCCCAGATCAAGTTCCTGCGCGCGCTGCCGGCGGGAATGCAGGACCGGCGGCTGGAGAAAAAATACAGGGCGATCATGGGAAGCGCGGGCGCCGCCCCCGAAGTCACGCCAGGCGGTGTCGATGCCGCGATCGGCGAAGGAACGAAAGCATGAAGGTCGAGATCGTCACCCGCCGAGATGGCAAGGACGCCGTCGTTTCCTATGACTACCGGCTCCGCGCGGAAGACGAAAAACCGATGGTGCTCGACGTATTGTTGCAGGCCCAGGCGACGGAGATTCCCGATCTCGCCTATCGCTATGGCTGCCGGGCGCGGAACTGCGGCGTGTGCACGGTCGATGTAAACGACAGGCCGCGCGTGGCCTGTCGCGCCCGGGCACGCGAGGGCGACCGGATATCGCCGATGGCGACGCTCCCGGTGCTCAGCGATCTTGTCGTGCGCCGCGACGGGATTGCGCGCCAGATGCGCGGCCGGCTTGCGGATGCCGGACAGGGCAACGACCTGAACGTCGAGGCGCCGGACGATTACCACGCACTGACGGCGTGTATCGAATGCTACGCCTGCCTGCACAATTGCCCGATGCATGCCCGCAATTTCGACGGCGGTTTGCCCGGCGAGATGCCGGGAGATGCCGCGCCCGACCCGGCGGACGGCTATCGCTGGGGCAACCCGTTCTCTCTGCTCAAGCTGCAACGCATCCGGATCGATCCGCTGACATCGGACGCCGGGAAGGCCGCGGCGCTCGATCACGCGATGGAACTTGGCCTGGATGCCTGCGTCGGCTGCAAGGGGTGCAAATGCGGCGTCGGGATCGATCTGATGGGCAAGGTCGTCCGGCCCATGGTCGTCGCCGCCGGCGATCGTCTTCCGGCGGATGCCGACCCGATCTGAGACCGGTTTGCGGACGTCCGCCGGCGCGCCGGTTCTCAGGCCTTCTTCGCCATCCGGACCGCGTCGATTTCGGCATGAAAATCGCCGAGCATTGCGGCAGGTATGCCGGCCTTTTCGAGAAGTCCGGCGACGGTCGCCGTATCCGCCCGTTCGAGGACGCTTCGCACATGTTCGATGCTGCGGCCCGACACAACCGACAGCGCGACCTCGAGGAAAGCAAGCTGACGTTCGCGCAGGGCGGTCAGCATGAGAAACGGCGTCAGGCGCTGCTCGGCGTGCAGGGTTTCGGCGGCGGCGACGAGTTCCTTGCGCGACATCGGGGCGACGGTTTTCAGCACCGCGGTCGCCTCCGCCTGGGCCGCCACGGGGGCGGTAAAATCGTCAAGTCCGTAGGCGGCACCGAGTTTTTCCCGAGCAGCGGCCGAAACCTTGAGAACCAGCCGCGTCACGATATCGGCGAGCAGATCCCCGCGCTCGGCCATTTTATCGAGCACCCAGATTTCCGATTCGAAACGCCCCAGAAGCACATCGCACACGGCGGCACTCATCGGCGCGGCCGGGTTTCCGACCAGTGTTTCGGCAACGACCGAATCGCCGACCTCGGCAAGCGACAGGGCAAGCGGGGCGGAAATCGATTGCCGCCGGGCAACCGAGATCCGGGCATTCCGCGAAACGGTCAGGACCAGCGATTGCCAGTCGGTCTCGGTGAACACGTCGGTTGCCTGCAGAAACGGACAAGCCACGGAGTCCACATCGTGCGCGATCATCATCGCCAGCGTTCGCGGCAGGTGGCGCGCATTCTTGATCGCGTCGGACAGCGCGCTGCGGACGCGCTCGATCGCGTCCTTTGCCAGGTCGTGCGCCAGCAGTTCCGCCGCCCGGCGGTCGGCGGCCGGCGTTGCCGCCTCCGCAAGAACGGCACCGACCCGGCCCGCGACCTGAACACGGCCGTCATCGTCCATTCCCGTCAGGAACTGATTTGGGTGCGCATCTTGCACGGTTTGTCTCACGCTTGCCTACACTGTCACCGGCGCGCCGGCATGGAACGCGCCGACAATCAGCTGATGATTCAACATGTTATTCGGTGTAGCGGCGAAAGGTTAACATAACCTTGTATGGGGACGCGGGTCCGGGTCGCCAGCCGCGGGGCCGGGCGCTCGAAACGGGGAAACCCCGGCCGAACTCAGTCGAACCCGAGTTCCGCCCGGCGTTTCTTTGTCAGGCCGCGGGTAACGATCTCGTGGGATTCGCGCAGGTAATCCTCCAGATCGTCATCCCCCAGACCCGGGGCCGCGTAATGCTGGATCCATTTCAGCCCGCGCGACGCCAGATAGGGCGCGGGGCGCAGGCCCGGCTGGTCGCGCAGGAATTCGAAGGCTATGTCGGAAACCTTGAACGTATAGGCGGGAACACCGTCCGCCCAGCCACCAACGGCAAATACCTTGCCGCCGACTTTCCACACGTGCGAGCCGCCCCACTGGTTCACGTAGGTGCTAGCCGGCAGGTTTTTGCAGAATGCGTTGAATTCTTCGTAGGTCATGACATTACATATTTGCACGGTTTGACGTCCTCCGGGTCCCGCATTCAAGACAGTGAGTAAAAAAGGTACGGGAAGATAAAACGTCGGGGGTAAATCGGTACCGCTCGGTCCGGAGCACCTGTATGGACACCTAAATCCAGGGGTGAGACAGTCAGGCCATGCAAACAGACTGCCAACAAAGCCCGGCGGCGCGCACTTATGACGGTGCACCTTCGTGAAATCCGACCGACGCGACATCGTCAGCAATGCGCTGGTCGCGGTTCTGTTCGGCATCGGCCCGCTTGCAATCATGGTATCGATCGCGCGGAGCGGCGGGCTTAGCGAATCCGATCTCGTATCCTGGGCATTCGGCGGCTACGGCATTACCGGACTGATGTCCATCGCCTTTGCCCTTCGATATCGCCAGCCTTTGCCGATGGCCTGGACGATCGCCGGAGCGGTCCTCGTCGGACCCGCGCTAGAACGCTACAGTTTTGCCGAAATCATCGGTGCGTATTGCGCCGTCGGTGCGGTTGTCACCGTCCTCGGCATGACCGGCTGGATCCGACGAGTGATGGACGTCGTTCCGATGCCGATCGTGTTTGGCATGGTCGCCGGTGTGTTCCTGAAATTCGCGCTCGATATTGTCGGTACGTTCGACCACTCGTTATGGTTGGCCACCATCATGGTCGGCACCTACGTGACCACGGCGGCAATCCCGTCGGCGGCGCGCGTCGTTCCGCCGCTCCTCGCCGCCCTCGCAACCGGTATCGCGTTCGCGCTTGCAACTGGAGGCTTTTCCCCCGGCCAGTCTATTCCGCTGAAATTGGCAACGCCTAATTTTTACGTTCCGCAGTTCTCGCTTCGCGCCATGGTCGATCTCGTGATTCCGCTTACCGTCACCGTTATCGGCATTCACAACGCACAGGGTTTCGTTCTCGCGCGTAGCAAGGGCATCGACGCACCCGTCAATTTTCTGACGACGATGTGTGGCGTCAGTTCGTTTGCCCTCGCGGTATTCGGCTCGGTACCGACGTGTTTCGCCGGCCCGTCGCTCGCGATGATGACCGCTTCCGGACGGAAGGAGCACTGGTATATCGGCGTGATTATTTTCGGTGCGCTGTTCCTTGTGATCGCCGCCTTCGCACCGACCGCCATTGGCCTGGCCCCCGCCTTCCCGGGCGCGCTCATAACGATTGTCGCGGGGCTCGCCCTGTTCGGTGTTTTGCGGGATTCAATGACCACCGCGTTTGCCGGCGAATTCCGGACCGGGGCGCTGGTGGCGTTTGTCGTAACGGTTTCGGGTATCCAGCCATTCGGCATCGGCGCGGCATTTTGGGGACTGGTCTTCGGCTATTTGATCTCACGATGCCTGGAACGCGATGCGTATAGCGGACGTTGAGCGCGGACCGCCTCAGCCGGTATGCCGAAAACGCCGTTCCTGACCCATCGCATCGGCCAGCAGTTCGAACGAATGCACCCGCGCCTTGTGATCCCAGATTGCCGCCGCGACCATCAGCTCGTCGGCGCCGGTCGCCTCGATGAGCGTGGCAAGCTTGTCCCCGATCGTCTGCGGCGAGCCGTAATACGAACACGCGAGCATCGACGATGCCTGCGCTTTTTCCATCGGCGACCAGAATTCCTCTATATCGTCGATCGGCGGCGGCAGCTTGCCACGGGTGCCGCGCACCATGCGGGTGGAATTCTGCTGCGGCGAGGTAAACAGCCGCTTTGCCTCTTCCTCGGTGTCGGCAACGATGGCGTTGCAGCCGACCATCACGTAAGGCCGGGCGAGTTGCTCCGACGGCTCGAACCGCTCCCGGTAAATCTCCACCGCCTGCATCAGCGCCTGCGGCGCGAAGTGCGAGGCGAAGGCGTAAGGCAGGCCCAGCATGGCGGCAAGCTGCGCACCGAACAGGCTTGAGCCGAGGATCCACAGCGGCACGTTGGTATCCTCGCCCGGGATCGCGTGGATGAACTGGTTTTCCTGCGGCGGTCCGAGCAACGCCCGCAGCTCGACCACGTCCTGTGGAAAGCGTTCCGACGATTCCGGGCCGCGGCGCAGCGCGCGGAGCGTATGCTGATCGGTACCCGGCGCGCGGCCGAGCCCGAGATCGATACGGCCGGGAAACAACGTCGCCAGCGTGCCGAACTGTTCGGCGATCACCATCGGCGAGTGATTGGGCAGCATCACACCGCCCGCACCGACCCGGATCGTACTGGTGCCGCCGGCGACGTGGCAGATACACACGGCCGTGGCCGCGCTGGCGATGCCGGCGAGGTTATGGTGTTCGGCCAGCCAGAAACGGTTATAGCCGGCGGCCTCGGCGTGCTGCGCAAGGTCGAGCGCGTTGGCGAGCGCGTCGGCGGGGGTGAATCCCTCGCCGATATTGGCAAGGTCGAGGACAGAGAGTTGAACCATTTGGATAACCTAGCGCATATGCGGCGGGAGACCAGCGGGGAATGCGCCCAGCGGTCGTCCATGCCCGTCGCCGGTGCATCATGAACCTGCCATACTGGCGCTCCTTCACCCTGACCGGCGAGGACTTTCGATGACGACAGATCTGTCAGACGCCACTGCGGCACAGCGCGATGACCCGGGTCTCGTGCGCGCAGCCGTCCGGAAATCGGGTGTGGCAATCAAATACGCCTCCGCGCGGCTGCGGGCGGATCCCGGCGTGGCGCTGGCGGCTGTCCGGCAGAACGGACGGGCGCTCGAATTCGTCGCCGAAGATCTCCGCGGCGACCGGAAAATCGTCCTGGCGGCGGTTGGCAAATGGGCGATCGCGCTGGAATTCGCCGCACCGGCCCTGCGCGACGACCGCGACGTCGTGCTGCGCGCGGTCAGAAAATGGGGCGTCGCGCTGAAGCACGCTTCGGCGCGCCTGCAGGCGGACCGGGACCTGGTCTTGACCGCAGTCAAACGGAACAGCGCCGCCCTGAAATATGCCTCGGACGCGCTCCGCGCGGAACTCGAATCCGGCCCCCCGCCGGGCCGGCAGCTCGGGACCGGCGCGGTGACCCTCAGGCGAAGCGGCGATGCTGCGTCAGGTTTGAAATAGGCCGCACCAATTGCAACGGAATCAGGCCACGGCCTCGCGCTGTGCGGATCGGGGCAATAGGAAAGTGATCGCGGTGCAAAGCGCGAGCATGAGAAACGATCCCAGGATGCACGCGGTCAGCCCGCCGACCTGGTAGAGCAGGCCCGAAAGCAGAGTCCCCATCAGCCGCCCGGCGGCGTTGGCGGCGTAATAGAAACCGACATCCTCGGCCGCCTTCTTCGAGCCGGCATAGGCGAGGATGAGATAGGAGTGCAGGGAAGAGTTCACGGCAAAAGGGAGCCCGAACAGCATCAGGCTCGCCACGACGACTGTCGCAGGCGAGACGGGCAGCGCGGCTCCGGCCTCAAGCGCGGCGATGAGCAGCGCGGGGATGACCGTCAGCGCGATAACCCACAACCGGGCGGCCGGTACCTCGCGGCTGAGGCCGTCGGCGCTACGCGTTACCAGTGACGGTGCGAGCGCCTGGATCGCGCCATAGGCGATTGTCCAGACGGCGAGGAAACCGCCGACCTCCCAGAAATCCCACCCGGCGGAGTAGAGGAAAACCGGCAGACCCACGACGAACCAGACGTCGCGCGCGCCGAACATGAAGATGCGCGCCGCGGCGAGAATATTGACCCCGGCGGACTTGCCGAACAGTTCGCGGACGGATTTCGACGCACCGGTCGCGCCGAGACCGGACGGCAGCGTCGCCACGCAGGAAAAAAGAATGACCGCCAGCAGGGCCGCCATCAGCCACAGGGCCGGCGCGAACCCGGCGGCATCGAGCAGGACCCCGCCGAGGAAGAACCCGAACCCCTTGGTCGCGTTCTTCGACCCGGTGAACCACGCGACCCAGCGGAAAAGCTGGGTATTGCCCGCCACGGACGTGATCTTGATCGCGGACTTGGACGCCGTCTTGGTGATGTCCTTGGCGACGCCGGCGATGCCCTGCGCCGCGACAACCCAGACGACGGAAAGCGCCGCGCTCCAGCCGGGATCGAGCACCGACAGGAACAACAGGCCGACGATCTGCAGGCTGAGACCCAGGGAAAGCATGCGCCGGATGCCGAAGCGCGCCGCCAGCCAGCCCCCGCCCAGGTTCGCCACAATGCCCGCCGCCTCGTACAGGAGGAACAGAAACGCCAGCGTAAACGGCGAATACCCGAGCCCGTAGAAATGGAGCAGCACGAGCATGCGCAATGCGCCATCCGTCAGCGTAAAGCCCCAGTAGGACGCCGTGACGATCAGGTAGTTGCGCATGACGCGTTCACAGACCTTCCGCGATCAGCTTGTTTGCGAGATCGACCATCCGGCAGGAATAACCCAGTTCATTGTCGTACCAGGCATAAACTTTCAGCAAGGTGCCGTCTGTGACGATGGTGCTTGCCGTATCGACGATCGCACTTCGGCTGTCCCCCGCGAAATCGGCCGAAACAAGGGGCCGGTGCTCGACGCCGAGGATACCGGCAAGCGGGCCCGCCGCGGCGTCCGCGAACAGGGCGTTTACGTCGTCGGCCTTGGTCTCGCGTTCCAGTTCGAACACACAATCGGTCAGGCTCGCATTCAGGACGGGGGCGCGGACGGCATGACCGTCCAGCTTGCCGGCGAGTTCCGGGAAGATCAGGCCGATGGCGGTGGCGCTTCCCGTGGTGGTCGGCTGCAGCGACGCCAGGGCCGAACGGGCCCGGCGCAGATCCTTGTGGGGCGCATCCACGACGAAATTGGTATTCGTCGGATTATGGATCGTCGTGATCTGGCCGTGGCGGATGCCGAGGGCCTCGTGGACGACCTTGACCACGGGCGCCAGGCAGTTCGTCGTACAGGAGGCCGCCGTGACCATCGTGTGCGCGCCCGGGTCGTAGCGGTCGTCATTCACGCCCATGACGATGTTCAGAACCTCGGGCTCCTTCACCGGAGCGGCCACGATCACGCGTTTCACGCCGCGGTCGAAATAGGGCTGGAGCGTCTCCACCGAGCGGAATCGCCCCGTGCATTCCAGCACGACCTCGCAGCCGAGATCGCCCCAGGGAACGTCGCCGGGACGGGCCTCTGCGGAAAACGTTATGCGCTTGCCGCCGATGGACAGAGATTCTCCGTCCCCGACCTCGATCCCGGTACGCCAGCGGCCCTGCACCGTGTCAAATTCCAGCAGATGCGCCGCGGTCTTTGCGCCGCCGGAAATCTCGTTTACATGGGCGATGTCCAGTCCGGTCGCGCCGTTCGGGTCGGCCGCGTCGCGCGGCACGCCACCCATTGCCGCGCGCAGGGTCAACCTGCCGATGCGACCCATCCCGTTGATCCCGATCGCCATAGCGGCTGCCTCCGATACGATAGCTTTACCCGGCGGGCAGTATGGTCAAACCGGCATCGGTCGAAAACAGCCGGACGCGGATTTCACAAATATTTCACAAAACGGCGTCCTGCCTTACAGAACGTCCACCGGCAGCTTGATATAGGACGTTCCGTTCGCCTCAGCCGGCGGCATTTCGCCGGCGCGCATGTTCACCTGCACGGCGGGCACGATCAGGCGCGGCAGGGACAGGGTCGCATCGCGGTCGCGGCGCATCTGGACGTAGTCGTGTTCAAGCGCGCCGCCGCCGATATGGATATTGGTGTCGCGCTGTTCGCCGACCGTGGTTTCCCAGGCGAAATCGCGGGTGCCGCCCGCACCGTAATCGTGACAGACGAACAGACGCATATCTTCGGGCAGGGAGAGAATTTTCTGGAGCGACTCGAACAGCCGCTTCGCATCGCCGCCGGGGAAGTCGCAGCGCGCGGTGCCCGAATCGGGCATGAACATGGTGTCGCCGACAAAACACGCATCGCCGACGATATAGGTAACGCAGGCCGGCGTGTGGCCGGGCGTCGCCATCACGCGGACCTCGATATTGCCGATCCTGAAGGTCGCGCCGTCGGCGAAGGTTTCATCGAACTGCGAGCCGTCTGGCGGCAGGTTGTCGGTCACGTTGAACAGCGCGCCGAATGTTTTCTGCACCTCGGTAATACCCTGGCCGATGGCGGATTTGCCGCCGAGCTGTTGCTTCAGCCAGACCGAGGCGGTCAGGTGATCGGCGTGAACGTGGGTTTCGAGTATCCAGGCGACCGTCAGGCCTGCCTCGGCGACGTGTGCGGCGATCCTGCCGGCGCTGTCGGTCGACGTGCGTCCCGAGACAGGATCGAAATCCAGGACCGGGTCGATGACCGCCGCCTGCTTCGTTTCGGGGTCGTGGACGACATAGGAGGCGGAATTCGTCTTGTCATCGAAAAAACACGCGATTTCGGGGCGCATCACCTTGCCTCTCCTGTTTGGTCACCTTTTTCTGCAGTGTCGAGGTTAACAAGAATCACGTTCCAAAGGTATGCACAGCGCGCAATGGGTTGGCCCAGATGCGCCGTTTGACCGAACACTATTTCTCACCTAATCCTAGGTAGCCTTTTTGGGCGACCCGCAAGCACATGAATGGACGCATATCGGCCATGCCAGGCGATTTTCTTACCCCGCAGGAACGGATCGATCTGTCGCCGCAGACCGGCGACGAAACCAAGACCACCACCTGTTACATGTGCGCCTGCCGCTGCGGCATCAAGGTCCACCTGCGCGAAGGCGAAATCCGCTATATCGAGGGCAACAGGGACCACCCGATCAACAAGGGCGTGCTGTGCGGCAAGGGAAGCGCCGGCATCATGCAGCATTATTCCCCTGCCCGGCTGACCAAGCCGCTGCGCCGCGTCGGCGAGCGCGGATCGGGCGAGTTCGAGGAAATCGAATGGGACGAGGCGCTGACCATCGTCGCCGACCGTATGAAAAAAATCCGGGCCGACGATCCGAAGAAACTCGCCTTCTTCACGGGCCGCGACCAGAGCCAGGCACTGACCGGCTGGTGGGCGAGCCAGTTCGGCACCCCGAACCACGCCGCCCATGGCGGGTTCTGTTCGGTCAACATGGCCGCCGCCGGGCTGTATTCCATCGGCGGGTCGTTCTGGGAATTCGGCGAACCGGACTGGGAACGGACCGAATACTTCATGATGTTCGGCGTTGCCGAGGATCACGATTCCAACCCGATCAAGATGGGCCTGTCGACGCTGAAGGGACGCGGCGCGAAATTCGTGTCGGTTAACCCCGTCAAGACCGGCTATTCGGCGATTGCCGACGAATGGGTCGGCGTGCGGCCGGGCAGCGACGGCGCCTTCGTGCTGGCCCTGATCCACGAACTGCTTCATGCCGACAAGATCGATCTCGATTACCTGGTGCGCTACACGAATGCGCCGTGGCTGGTGATCAAAGACCCCGGTGCCGACGACGATGGCCTGTTCGCCCGCGGCGCGGACGGCGAGCCGCTGTGCTGGGACCAGAACACGGGCCAGATCGCCGATGCGCGGCTGGCCGGTGTCGCGCCCGCCGTGGTCGGCGAATACACGCTCGAAGACGGGCGCAAGGCCGTGCCGTCCTTCCAGTTGATGGCCGACCGCTACATGGACACCAATTACGGTCCCGAATCCGCGGCCCTGAAATCCGGCGTCGCCGCGAACCATATCCGCCGCATCGCCGCCGAACTCGCCGAGGCGGCGTTTGACAAGGAAATCGTGCTCGACGTCGAATGGACCGACTGGGCCGGGCGCAAGCAGGACAAGATGATCGGCCGTCCGGTGGCGATGCACGCGATGCGGGGTATTTCCGCCCATTCGAACGGATTCCACACCTGCCGCGCGATCCACCTGTTGCAGATGCTGCTGGGCACCATCGATGTGCCGGGCGGGTTCCGCTACAAGCCGCCTTTCCCGCGTCCCTGCCCGCCGCCGCAGAAACCTGCCGGCCGCCCGGACCAGGTCAATGCAAACACGCCCCTGCCGGGACCGCCGCTCGGTTTCCCGACAGGCCCGGAAGACCTGCTGGTCGATGCTGCCGGCAATCCGCAGCGCATCGACAAGGCGTTTTCATGGGAAGCCCCGGTCAGCGCCCACGGGCTGATGCACATGGTCATCACCAATGCGTGGAAGGGCGATCCCTACCCCATCGATACGCTGTTCATGTTCATGGCCAACATGGCGTGGAATTCGTCGATGAACACGTCCGGCGTGATGGACATGCTGACCGACCGCAACCCGGAAACCGGGGACTACAAAATCCCGTTCATCGTCTACTCGGATGCGTTCTGGTCGGAGACCGTGCCCTATTGCGACATCATCCTGCCCGACACGACCTATCTTGAGCGGTGGGACGCTGTGTCGATGCTCGACCGGCCGATCTGCTCCGCCGATGGCCCGGCCGATGCCATCCGCCAGCCGGTGGTCGAACCCGACCGCGACGTGCGCCCGTTCCAGAGCGTGCTGATCGATCTCGGCGCGCGCATCGGTCTGCCCGGCCTGACCAACGAGGACGGCTCGCCCAAATATCCCGGCGGCTACGCGGATTATCTGGTGAACCACGAACGCACCCCCGGCATCGGCTCGCTTGCCGGCTGGCGCGGCGAAAACGGCGACAGCCACGGCACCGGCGCGGTCAACCCGAACCAGCTCGACCGCTATATCGAGAACGGCTGCTTCTGGAGCCACGAATTCCCCGAGAATCAGCGCTATTACAAGCACGCCAACAAGGACTACCTGGAATACGCTGCGAGCATGGGCTGGATCGGATCTTCGGACCAGATCGTGCTGCAACTCTATTCCGAACCGATGCAACGGTTCAGGCTTGCCGCGAAGGGCCATGGCGACATCGTCCCGCCCGACGAGCACAAGGCGCGCGTCGAAGGCTATTTCGATCCGCTGCCGACATGGTACCGCCCGTTCGAATCGCAGGATGGCGGCGAAGACAATTTCCCGTTCTACGCCATCACCCAGCGGCCGATGGCGATGTACCATTCCTGGGGGTCGCAGAACGCGTGGCTGCGCCAGATCCACACCAGCAACCGGCTGTACATGAACCGCTTCCAGGCCGAGCTTGAAGGCATCGAAGACGACGACTGGGTCTGGGTGGTCAGCCATCACAGCCGCATCAAGGTGCAGGTCCGCCTGATGGAAGGCGTCGAACGCAACACGGTGTGGACATGGAACGCCATCGGCAAGCGCTCGGGCGCGTGGAACCTCGACCCGAATGCGCCGGAGGCCAAAAAGGGCTTCCTGCTGAACCATGTGATTTCGGAACTGCTGCCGCCGAAGGAAAGCGGTTTCCGCTATTCGAACTCCGACCCGGTGACCGGGCAGGCCGCGTGGTACGACCTGCGGGTCCGTATTGAAAAGGCGGAAGCCGACGAAGAGACATCGCTACCGCAATTCGATGCCCAGCCCGCCACCAACACCGCCTCCGTCGGGCAACGCATCCTGCGTTACGGCGCGCGGTTCAAACCGAAACGCCCCGCCAAGGGAGACGACGCATGACCCTGTTACCGGCCCGCAAACCGGAAGGAGAGGAAGTCAAACTCGGTCTCGTCATCGACCTGGACACCTGTGTCGGCTGTCATGCCTGCGCGGTGAACTGCAAGGAATGGAACACCGGCGGGCATTCGGCGCCGCTGCCCGACAACGATCCCTACGGCACCGATCCCAACGGCGTGTGGTTCAACCGCATACACACATTCGAGGCGGGCGAAGGCAGCGACAGCCGGACAGTCCACTTCCCGCGCTCCTGCCTGCATTGCGAAGATGCCGCCTGTGTCACCGTTTGCCCGACCGGCGCCTCCTACAAACGCGAAGACGACGGCATCGTGCTGGTCAACGAAGACGCCTGCATCGGCTGCAAGCTGTGTTCCTGGGCCTGTCCGTACGGCGCGCGCGAATACGATACCGATGCCGGCGTCATGAAGAAATGCACGCTCTGCATCGACCGGATCTACAACGAGACCATCCCGGAGGCCGAGCGCGTACCTGCCTGCGTGTCGACCTGCCCGGCAAGCGCCCGCCATTTCGGCGATCTCGGCGATCCGAATTCCGATGTCTCCCGACTTGTCGCCGAGCGCGGCGGCAAGGAACTGATGCCGGAGATGGGCTACAAGCCGGTCAACCGCTACCTGCCGCCGCGGGCCGCCAAGAAAAACCAGGGCCCGTCGGGCGTGGGCGCCGCCCTGCCGCGGGTCGCAACCGAGGACGCACCCGGCGCCGCCGCGGGATCCGGCAAATTCCTGCGCTGGGTCGATCGCGTATTATCGCGCTAACGGACGAAAACGATGCATCCAGCCTATTCGGTCATTTTCTTTACCACTGCGTCAGGCGCGGGCTACGGCCTGATCGCCCTGATGACGCTGTTCGGCGTGCTGAACGGGGTGCCGCTGGATCCCTGGTTCGGGGCCATCGGATTCGGGCTCGGCACGCTGCTGATCACCGGCGGCCTGCTGTCGTCCACCGCGCATCTGGGTCATCCGGAACGGGCCTGGCGCGCCTATAGCCAGTGGAAATCCTCGTGGCTGTCGCGCGAAGGCGTCCTCGCGACGGCGACCTACGTGCCGCTGGCGCTGACCGCCTGGGGCTGGATCGTCGAAGGGTCGTTGTCCGGGCCGTTCGGTCTGTTCGCCGTGGCACTCGCCCTGCTGTGTGTGCTGACCGTCCATGCGACGGGCATGATCTACGCCACGCTCCGCACTATCAGCACCTGGCACAACAAGCGCACGGTGCCGGTCTATCTGTCGTTTGCCCTGCTGACGGGATCGATGTGGTTCCACGCGCTGGCCCAGATGTTCGGCTACCAGACGCCGATGCAGGCGGCCATCGTCGCCATCGGGCTGCTGCTGGTGCTGTTCCTGAAACGGTCCTACTGGCGGTCGATCGATCTGACACCTGGCCCGGCAACGCCCGAAAGCGCGACCGGGCTCGGCGATATCGGCAGGGTCCGCCTGCTTGACAACCCGACGATGACCGAGACCTTCATACAGCGCGAAATGGGCTATTCGATTGCGCGCAAGCATTCGGTGAAGCTGCGCCGGATCGCGTTCCTGACCTATTGCGCCATCCCGTTCGCGCTGACCCTGCTGACCAGCGAGGCGGAGCCCTGGATCGCAATCCCGGGCACGCTGGCCGCCGCGATCTGCGTCTCGTTCGGGGTGGTCGTCGAACGCTGGCTGTTTTTTGCCGAGGCGAAACATGCCAGCATGCTCTATTACGGGGCACAGACGTCCTAGCCAGCGGGGCTGAAACACACCTCGACTTGCCGCGCCTGTGGCCGGATTATCGGAACGGTTATACCGCCGCCCGGGCGCGCCGGCGTTTTGTGGCGGGTGCCGGCCTGTAGCGGATCAGCCGGCGACACACTTCGATCGTCGTGAGAGGCCGAAGCGTGAAACGGCGGTTCCGCCGCCGTTTCTGTTTGTTTTCGTCCGCCCTGTCCGGCGCCCCGACGGGGGACAGCACCCCCACCGTGTCCAGACGGTCGAGCAATGCCCGGCCTGCATTATGGGACAGTTTCATCTCCCGGGCGATATCGCCGGCCGACAAACCGGCGCGGCTGGAACACAGCATGTGGATTGCATAAACCCACAGATGAAGGGGGATATGGGTCGATGACAGGGCTGTCGCGACGGTAACGGTGAATTGCCCTTTACAGGTATTGCACCGCCACAGGCCGGGGCGCCCGCTTTGCGTATTGAGACGCCTAGAGGCGGCTTTTGCATCGCAATGCGGGCAGATGGCATCGTCGCCCCACCGCAATCTCTCCAGCAAATACCGCGCCGAATTTTCGTCACCGAGACAGGCGGCAAGACTGGCGTCGAGCGCCGCGCCGGTGGAGCCCCCGGTTCGCTGCAACCGCGCGACGGTACGCGCCCAGCCCTCCCGAGCGCAGTCGCCGCCATCCGGGTTTTCCCGATCCGAACGGGACAGGGTCGGGTCGTAATTCGGCAGGACGTAGGCCGCATCTATTCCGAACTCGGCATAGTGCAGACCGGATCTTTGCACGGTCATCGCCTGGCATCCGGGGCTGTCGCCGCGACATTGGCGGGGGCCGGGCTGTTGCCGCCGAGCCGGGACCAGAACGAAGACGGCGACTGGCGGGGAGCGTGCCGGCCCGGTTCCCAGACCGGCGTGGATGCATCGCGCCGTAAATCCGAAAGCACGGTGTGCCGCGCATTTTCCAGGACCAGCAGATCAAGCCGGTACGCAATCGTGTAAACGGTCATTGCCGCCCCGACGATGATCATCATGCCCAGCATCGATTTTGTGGCGAGGCCGATACCGACGTAAGCGACGGGAGAAACTTCTTTTTTTTCACCGAACATTTCTGCAATCCAATATTCTGCATCACATTCGGGAGCTTTATTTATCCGGCCTATAGATAATAGAGAGTATTAACCCCAATTTTCGACCTGCGTATTTTTTCCTATACATTTACAACGACTGGTCCATCGAAGTTTTTCTCAGGGGTGTTTCCCACATACGGTGATCTCCGCCGTTGTGGACATTCGCCCACCGAATTCGACCGGTCGCACGACACGGTGGAACCTTCGCTTCAGACAAAAAAGAAA
Organism: uncultured Rhodospirillaceae bacterium; assembly: GCA_963977005.1. Taxonomy (GTDB): domain Bacteria; phylum Pseudomonadota; class Alphaproteobacteria; order MPNO01; family UBA830; genus CAXBCP01. The sequence continues at coordinate 28,814 of CAXBMQ010000009.1, read as the reverse complement.
CCATCGGGCAGATACGCGACCCGATGGTTTCAGCCGATACGCCACCCCGGATAGGACCGGGCTGGGGGTTAGCTAGGTGGCGATCGGACTTGCCGCCTTGGTCGCCTTGCGCCGGCGCAGGGCGCCCATCGCAATGAGACCGATGCCGAACATCGCGAGCGGGAGGGGTTCCGGCACAGCGGTGACAACATCAACGGCAAGGTCAAAAGCAGGCCCTCCGACGAAGTCGAAGGTAATCGCGCCGAGATCGGCAAGATCGATGCCCGTGCCGCCCATGGTGACGAATGCGGCAAACGGCACGAAGAACGTCGTCGCGCTGCCGATACCGCCCGGGACAACCGTGGCCGCAGTCGAAAAATTGGCGGCATCGGTGTAGAGGGAGATATCGAGCTGTACGGGAATATCGGTGAACAGCACTTCTATCGCAAAACCGAGCAGGGTGCTGATATCAACGCCGCCGAGTCCGCCGGCATCGAGCGCCGACGACCCGTCAGCGCCGTCGTACTGCAACTGCAAATGCGACGTCACGGTAGCCTGGTTGGAATATTTCAGCGAGCCGGCACTCACTTCCAGTTCGGCAAGCCCCGGGCCGCTGTCTACCGTCAGAATCGAGTCCCGCTCGCCGCCCAGAATATTTGCGCCGAGCACGCTACCCGAAACGGTACCGGGGCCAGTCTGCTGAAGTAGTTGATCATCGCCGAAATCGTCGATGATGACTTTTGCCTGGGCCGGCACCACCGCAATAAATACCAGTGCGGCAGCGGCGACGGTCGTAGAGACAAGTGATTTGAACGGCATGTTACACTCCTCAGTGTTAGTCGGTTCCGGCGAGGGAAAATGCCGGTCCCTGTGAGTGGCCTACGCAATTAACGCGCCCGACCTGCCCTAACAAAAGCAAGATTCATGCCAAGTATTTAAATCTCTATATTTCCTTTCAAATCAATATTTTAGGCCGTTTTTTATAAGAATAATTTAACAAAACAGAAAATATGTAAATCGATATACGGTTTTTAATCAACATAAAAAATTCCGGACAAATTTATAAACTAATAAAAACAGATACCCCTTATCATTATTTACTTTTAGAATCGATACATACCGATTTTCATATGAATACACAGCAGGCCGGTCGCGAACTGACGGGACCGCACAGAGACAGGTCGGGACAACCGGATGTCGCGAGCGCGACGCTCCGGCCGAGAAAAGAGAAAGACACACTGAGAGAACGAACGCCCCGAAACTAGCCGCCGGCCAGCACAACCAGACGAACCAGCTCGGCAATCGATTTCACACCCAGGCGCGACATCATTTCGGACCGGTGGTTTTCAACGGTGCGCTGGCTGATACCCAGGCGATATGCAATTTCCTTGTTGGCATGCCCCTCCGCGACGAGAGTAGCGATCGTGTGCTGGCGCGGTGTCAGTCGCGCAAGCTGCCGGGCAGCCGTATTTCTCTCCCCTTCCTGCGCGACACTTCTTTCGATGGTCGACAGGTCTTCCGAACGCCCGGAAGAACTTTCCGTCCCGGCTCTGACGCCATCGGCGGTCGGCTCTTTGACGGAGACGGGCGCGACCCGGCCGGAGAAATCCGGAACCTCGGCCGGTGTCTGGCGCCATTCGGCAACGGGCGAAACAACGGCCCCGTGCCCGCCGCCCGCAGGGTCTTCCGACGCAACCGTCCCGTCTACGGGGAAATCGAAAGAGCAGACGACCAGGCCGTTTTGACGCTGCCGGATGTCGAAAGGGATTTCGAGCATCCGGCTGAGATAGGCAACAACCTCCGCGCCCGGCATACTCGAATACTGCGGCCATTCGCCTTCCCGCGCGGGAATGCCCGGCGCGTCGGCACTGGATACAGATGAAAATGTCGACCCATGGCCGCCCCTGGCCCACAGCTGGATACGCAGACCGCCATCAAGTCCTCGCCGGCAGCCCAGCAAAAGCCGCGTCGGCCGCTCCGGCCGGAGAACCGTATTCCACAACAGGTTTCGGATGACCTGCCAGAACAGGAACTTGTCGGTGCGCACCCGCGCGGCGCTTGGAACGACGCGAAGATCGATTCCTTTTGCGCCGGCATAGCGCAGGAATTCCGCCTGTAAGCGTTCAAAAATATTCGCGATGAAAAATTCCGAGGGATCGGGGCGTATGATGCCGGCTTCGAGCTGATTGATCGTCAACAGGGTATTGAGCATGTACGATACTTCTTCGGTTGCATGCTCAAGCTGGTCCACGAGATTGACACCGTCGGCATCGAGTCCGTACTTCTCTCTCAACATCCCCTGAACGAGGAAAAGCGTCTGCAGCGGCTGACGCAGGTCGTGATCCGCAGCGAGAAGAAACCGCCGCTCCCGCAACTCTGCGGAATCGCCACGTCGTTTGGCTGCCAACAGATCCGAAAGCGATGCCGATTCCCGAATCGTCAGCAGTATCTGCCCGTCCTGTCCGTCCGTCCCCCGAAGCGCCGTCGCATTGAACGTCAGAGAGTAAGTCCCCCCTCGCGTCTCGCGATCGCAACGTTCTCGGCCCCCAGATTCGCCTCCCGACCGCGCAGGCCGTCGTAGAAATCGCGCAGCGAGATGACATCCAGCCGGCCGCCGTCGATATCGGTGATCTTTTCCCCGATCACCTCATCTTCCGTGAGATGGAAACAGTCATAAAACGATTTGCTGGCGGAGACGATCATGAGACTCCGGTCGAGAATCACAAAGAGCTGCGGGATCGCCTCAATGATGCTCTCGGCATAGGACATGGCCTCTTCGAAGCGGTCGCCCACGGCAAGAATGCCGGATACATCCGTGTAGGACAGGATAAAGCCGGTTTCATCCGTTCCCGGCACCTCGCCGGCAGTGATGGAGAAATCATAGACCCTGCCGTCCATTCCGGTAATTTCGCAGCGATGCGGCACAGGCCCGTCAAGTGCCGCCATGGTTTCGGTAATCAGTTTGTCGTCGCCCGTCAGCGAAAGCATCTCGAAGATCGGCCGCCCGATATCGGCACCGATAAAATTGAAAATCGATGATGTCGCCTGCGCAAAAAACCGAATGCGCCGTTCCGAATCCAGAATAACCGTAACGGTCCCGGCGGAGGTCGATGTCGCCCTGTCCGGGTTTTGACCGTTTGCGCGCTGCCATAGCGGCATGTTCACCGGCGCGGGCCGCGCGTTGAAAAGGCCTATTCTCCGAAGCGCCGACGAGTATTTGACGCCGAGGGACGAATCCTGATCCAACACCGGCATATCAAAAACCTCCCGTGATGAGACGCCGCTTCGAGTCAGTCATATCGCCTCTGGCACTGACGCCCGGTTTGACCGTGCAAGACAGACTTCTTCTGCAACTCGATCCCGATGGGACCACGGCCGACTCCGCCACCAGGGCAGGACCGCCTGCTCCGGAGCGTTTGCAAGTTCCGCGAACCGACCACGCGCGATTGTCACGACACATCGATCACTCCCCGATTTTCTCTTCCTCGCGAGCCTGGTGACGGATATCGCCAGGACATCGGCCGAACGTTTACGGAGGGAATTAGGTTCAATTTTTTCACGTGCGAATTTGTATTTGCACACGACACCTCTCCAAACCCTCCTTTCAACCCATTGAATCGATGTCATAAAATGCGTTTTTTCCATAGCGGATATAAACAGCGTCCGAAATTTGACACAACCGGGTATTTTCCGCACACCGTAGAATCCCCTCAAAGTTGCAGATCAAGGCCGAATTCCCATTCGAGTAAAAAAATGCGGGCGTGGCGCCGATTTGGGGTGTTTTTCGCGTTTTTCCGGTGGAACAAGCGACTAAATGCACCAATTCAAGACGATTGAAAGTTCATCAAATGACCTTGCAGGAGCCGAACAATTTTATTTGAGTATTTTCCACATATATCCAAGCAAATGCGAAATTATCTAAAATGGTTACTCTGATATCGATGCTTGGACGGAATATTTAGGAATTTTTTCAAGTGCAATCAGGACGCCGGGTCGGCTCAACCGGCGCGCTCCTGGCGTTCCTTCCACCGTTGGAAGGCCGAAGACTGAACCGACCGCTGAAAGCCAAAGATCGACCCGAAAGCCCGATCGCCGGCAGGCAGTCGATCCGTGAAACCCTGTATTTGGGGAGCAAAACCGATGCGAAACGCCATTGCCGAAGACGCGTTACAGACAACCGCACAGACAACTGCCACGCAAGACGCCGCGCCGCAGGTCTCGGCGATTGGCCGGCACCTTTTGCAGGAAAATCGCAGGCCGAGACAACTTGTTATCCGGAAGATCGTCACGGCATGGCTTTCGATCAGCGTCGCGGCGACATACCTCTCGATCGTGATGTTCTATCTCGTGGATTTCGTGAATACCGGTTCTCGGGGTTAGGCAACCGGTAAATCATCCGGGGCGTCTACCGCGGCGACATCCACGGCCACGTTCACATCGTGTCCGCCACCGCCCACCACCAGTCCGTTGATGGGACTGACATCGCCGTAATCGCGGCCCCAGGCGATGGTGATATGTTGTTCGCCGGGCACAACGTTATTGGTCGGATCGAGATCGACCCAGCCGCTCCCCGGCACCCAGATCGCCAGCCACGCGTGCGATGCGTCTGCACCGACGAGGCGTTCCTGCCCCTCCGGCGGCAGGGTCTGCAGATACCCGCTGACATAGCGGCACGGGATACCGAGACTGCGCAGGCCGGAAATCTGCAGATGGGCGAAATCCTGGCACACGCCCCGCCGCTCCTCGAGCACCTCGTCGACCGGCGTATGAATATCTGTCACGCCGCCCTCGTATTTGAACTCGTCGAAAATCCGGCCGGTGAGTTCGATGGCAGCTTCGAGGACCGGACGCCCCGGCGGAAAGGATTCCGCTGCATAATCCGCCACGCCGTTACCGGTCTGCGTAAACGGGGAATCGAAAGCGAACTGGTACACATCGAGCAATTCGCGGTCGGTCGCATGCCGCAGCAAACCGGCAATGCCGTCCCAGGCCGGGGTTTTTCCGGGATCGATCGACGCGGGCGCGGTTACTTCGATATTGCTGCGCGAAATGATACTCAGCTCGATATGCGGTTCCTCGATCGTCAGATACGTCGTCGGGTTGCCGAAGTAATCGGTCGAATCCTTCGATATCGTCGGCGACGGCTCGATCAGCAGCGCATGCCGGCGGCACACCTGGTGCGGCACCGGGCGCGGCGACAGATGCAGGAGATGGTGCGATATCGAAACGCTCTGCGAATACCCGATCGTCGTATGGTGGCTGATCTCATAGATCATTACAGGGTTCCGCCGCCGCCACTGCGCACTGTCATCGCATGGCTGAAATAGGAGCGTGCCAGAATGTCCGACAGCTCGACGGTCTGCGCCTGCAGCCTTTTGAGCAGGTCCTCGAGGTCTGTCCGCGCACCGCGCTTGGACCGCTTTTCGCAAAGCGCATGAATGTCGAGCAGCCGCAATTCGCTGGCGATCGATTCGGCGAGATATTCCTCCCGCGCCAGCATCGCACGGTCGGAATCGCGGGGCAGTGCGGCGATGTGCTGTTTGAGGGTTTCCGCCTGAAACGCGATGGAGCGCGGATTCGTATCGTCGGAAATCAGCAGGTCGAGCACCGCCGGCAACTGGACCGCCGACAGGTAACGCGTCCGGTATGTCATCGTGCTGTCGCCGAGTTCCAGCAGCAGTTCGAGGCCGCCTTCGGCTTCCGGCTCGCCGTGGACGGCGAGTTCCCGGAGCAGCTTTGCCAGGTGTCCCGCCCGTTCGATGCGCCGGCCGGTATCGAGCAGGTGCCAGCCGATGCTGCGGGTCATGTTCTCCATCTGCATGCCGCCGAACGCGGCAAGATGCCCGAGTATGGCGTTCAGCAGGGCGAGCGCGTCATCGACATCCAGGTCCGTCCGCTGGGCATGGCTCTCGGTCTCGACCAGAAGGTTGTTCAGGAGGCGCCATGCATCGCCGCTGAGACGGTCTCGGACAAGACCGGCGGTGCGCCGCAGGTCCTCGATCAGCGACAGCAGACCGGTCCGGGACCGTGGATCGAAGATCAGGCTGGTCACCTGACGTTCGACCGCTCGGATGCCGCCGGCAACGGCCCTGCGCCCCTGGCGCCGGTCAACATAGCCGAGATCGACGAGAATATTCATCAGGCGCCGCAGCGTTTGCGGATCGTCGCCCGTGCCCGCTTCGCCCGCTAGCCGCAGGATAAGACTGCGCATCAGCCGCACCGTTCCCTCGGTGCGCTCGGCGTAGCGGCCGAGCCAGAACAGGTTGTCGGCTACCCGGCTCGGCAGGTTTCTGCCGCTGCGCCGGAGCGCCATGACATGGTCCGGTGATGCAAGACGGCTGAAAGTGCTGACCGGTTCGTCCCACAGCACCCAGGTATCCTTGCTGGCATCGCCCTGCTGCATGGATACGGCATGCGCATCGATCGTGTCGGAAATCCGGGTCAGCCCGCCGGGCATCACCCGGAAGCCGTCGCCGTCCGCACAGACAAAGACCCGGAGCGACATCGGGCTCGGCTGCAACACGCCGTCCACCCAGGCCGGCACGGTCGACAGCGGCAATACTTCCTGGCCGACGAAATCGTAACCGCGCCGTTTTATCCGCTCGACCAGACGCGCCCGCTCGCCGGGGTCCAGTTGCGACGGATCGATCGCGTTCGCGGCACCGGTGAGAACCTTTCCGCCGGAAAACGTCGGGCGGATGACAAGCCCATCCATATTGTTGAGCACGTAATCCCGTTCCCGGTCCTGGCCGCACCACCAGGTCGCGGCGGAGGGGATCAACTGCTCCTCGCCGAAAAGATGACGGCACAGGCCCGGCAGGAAACTCATCAGCGCGTCGCATTCGACGAGGCCGCTGCCAAGGGCGTTGGCGATGACGACATTGCCGGCCCGCGCGGCGGCAACCAGTCCGGCGACACCCAGCAGCGAGTCCGCGCGCAGTTCCAGCGGATCGCAGAATTCGCTGTCGACCCGCCTGAAGATCAGGTCGACCTGACGCAGACCGTCCAGGGTTTTGAGGAAGACCTTGTTGTCGCGGACGGTCAGATCCGCTCCCTCGACAAGCGGAAACCCGAGATACCGGGCAAGATAGGCATGCTCGAAATAGGTTTCGTTATGCGGGCCGGGGGTCATCAGCACGATCAGCGGGTTGTCGGACCCGGTCTGCGCGACGAGATTGTCGCTCAGCGCCTGGAAGAAACCGGCAAGCCGCTGGACCTGCGAATTGCGAAAAAGATGCGGCAGCGTGCGGCCCGTCACCAGACGGTTCTCGAGCGCATAGCCCGCCCCGGACGGTGCCTGCGTCCGGTCGCTGAGCACCCACCAGCGGTTATCCGACGCCCGCGCGAGGTCGAAGGCGATAAAATTGAGCCAGCCGTTGCCCGGGACGGAAACGCCATGCATCGCGCGCAGGAACCCGGGATTGCCGAACAGCAGCGAAGACGGCAGATGGCCCCCGGTCAGAAGTTCCTGCGATCCGTACAGATCGGCGACGACGGCATTCAAGAGCCGCGCCCGCTGGATCAGTCCCGCCTCCAGGTGGCGCCACTCGTCCGCGCCGATCAGTGCCGGGATCGTATCCATCCGCCATGGATGGGCACTGTGTTCGGTATCCTGATAGACGTTATAGGTCGTCCCGTTCTCGCTGATGATACGCTGCGCCCGGTCCCAGCCTTCGCGGATTTCCGCCGGTGAAATGGCGCCCAGCCCATCCAGGAAATCGCGCCAGTGCGGCCGGATCGCGCCGTCCGGCGCCATCATCTCGTCATAGACGTCGGGAACGGGCGCGTATGCCCCCGAGAGGTCGGACAATCCCCCGGGTTCGGGCCTGTCTCTGTTCACTTTCCCACTGGTCATACTACCGGTCTTTCCGTCGCCTGGAGGCAAAGTATACGACCAGTCGTCCTGAATCGGTTAACGGGGCGGAATCGGCTCCCGGAACCGCATAAACGTTCTCGCAAGACGAAACTTCCTATCCCCGGCGCAGGTCGAGCGTCATCGGATATTCGCGGTTTTCGGACCGCCGCGGCGGATCCGATTTTCCGGGCGTATGCCCGACCGGGACGAAACGCGCCAACCGCCGGCTTTCGGCCTCGTAGGCATTCACCGGGAAATGTTCGAAATTGCGTCCCCCCGGATGCGCGACATGATAGGTGCAGCCCGCGACCGCCCGACCGTTCCACGTATCGTACAGATCGAAGACCAGCGGCGCGTCGACGCCGATATTGGGATGCAGGCAGGATGACGGCTGCCACGCGCGAAACCGGATACCGGCGACGTATTCGCCCGCGGTCCCGGTCGCCGTCAGCGGCACTTCCCGACCGTTGCAGCCGACGACGTACCGCCCGCCCGTCAGGCCCGTCACCCGCAGTTGCAGGCGTTCGACCGACGAATCCACATACCGCACGGTCCCGCCGGTAGCCCCCTCTTCGCCCATGACATGCCATGGTTCGAGCGCCTGGCGAAGTTCGAGCTGGATATCGCCATAGGCCGCGGCGCCGTAGCGCGGAAAACGGAATTCGAAATGCGGTGCAAACCACTCGGCCTCGAACGGGAAGCCCGCTTCGCACGTCTCGGCGATCACGGACCTGATATCTTCCCAGACCATATGCGGCAGCATGAACCGGTCGTGCAGGGACGTGCCCCAGCGCACCAGGTCACCGCGATAGGGTTCGCGCCAGAACCGGGCGATCAGCGCGCGCAGCAGCAATTGCTGGGTCAGGCTCATCCGCGCGTGGGGCGGCATTTCGAACGCGCGGAACTCGACCAGGCCGAGACGGCCGGTCGGTCCGTCCGGCGAATACAGCTTGTCGATGCAGATTTCGGTGCGGTGGGTATTGCCGCTGACATCGATCAGCAGGTTCCGCAGAATGCGGTCGATCAGCCAGGGCGGGCATTCCGCATCGGGCGCCGGAATCTGGGAGAACGCGATCTCGAGCTCGTACAGGCCGTCATGGCGCGCCTCGTCGATGCGCGGCGCCTGGCTGGTCGGACCGATGAACATGCCCGAAAACAGATAGCTCAGCCCCGGATGATGCTGCCAGTAGGTGATCAGGCTGCGCAGCAGGTCGGGACGCCGCAGGAACGGGCTGTCCGCCGGGGTCGCGCCGCCCGCAACGACGTGGTTGCCGCCGCCGGTACCGGTATGACGGCCATCCAGCAGGAACTTCTCCGTCCCCAGCCGGGTCAGACGGGCTTCCTCGTACAGCGTGGTGGTGATGTTCACCATCTCCGCCCAGTCGCGCGCCGGCTGAATATTGACTTCCAGCACCCCGGGGTCCGGCGTCACCTTGATGACATTCAGCCGCGGGTCATGCGGCGGCGTATAGCCCTCGATGTGCAGCGGCATCTTGTATTCGGCGGCGGTATCCTCGAGCACGGCGATCAGTTCTAGGTAGTCCTCCAGCGTTTCGGTCGGCGGCATGAACACGCAGAGCCGCCCGTCCCTCGGTTCCACGGTCATCGCGGCGCGGGCCTTGCCGAGCGACTGCTCGGAAACCGTCTGGCGGTCGGCGGCCGGGTGCTCGCTCCCGCTGAGAAACGGCTGGTGCCGTTCGGACGGTTCGGGCAGTTCGCCGCGCTCGTCGAACGGGTCGGCGGGGATGACATAGGGATAGTCGATCGCCGGAATATGCTCGAGCGAGCCGATCGGCAGGCGGAATCCGACGGGCGATTCGCCGGGGATCAGAAACAGCTTCTTGGTGCGCGTCGTCCAGCGTTCGCTGATCCATCCGCCGCGCGCGGCCTTTGCGTTCCAGCGCTGAAGCGGCAGCACATAGCCCGACGGTTTCGTCAGGCCGCGCTCGAACACCCGGGCAACGCGGTCGCGCTCCATCTCGTTATCGAGGTCGGCATCGATCAGGTCGATATTTTCAGGCAGTTCCCGTTCCTTTTCGAGGAAATACCACGGGTCCTCGAATGCCGGCAGGGCGGCGTCCACGGGGACATCGAGCCGCTCGGCCACGCCGCGGACGAAATTTTCGGCATCGCCGATTGCGGGTTCGGAATCCTCCGACTCCGCGGCGATCAGGCCGACATCGCGCCACAGCGGCTTGCCGTCGGCGCGCCAGTAGACGGCGAAGGACCAGCGCGGCAGCGGCTCTCCCGGATACCACTTGCCCTGGCCGTAATGCAGCATGCCGCCCGGGGCGAAATGATCCCGCATCCGGCGAATCAGCTCGTCCGCGAACGGCCGCTTGGTCGGGCCGACGGCGGCCGTGTTCCATTCGTCCTCGTCGACGTGATCGACGGAAACGAATGTCGGCTCGCCGCCCATCGTCAGGCGCACGTCGTTTTCGGCAAGTACCTGGTCCACCTGGTGGCCGAGCGCGTCGATCGCCGTCCATTGCCGGTCGCTATAGGGCAGCGTTACCCGCGGCGATTCGAATATGCGCGAAACGCTCATGTCGAACGAGAAATCCACCTCGCATTCGCCGATCGCTCCCGAGATCGGTGCCGCGCTCTTCGGGTGCGGCGTCGCGGCAAGCGGCAGATGCCCCTCGCCGGCGAGCAGCCCCGACGTCGGATCGAGACCGATCCAGCCGGCGCCCGGCAGGAATACCTCGGTCCAGGCGTGAAGGTCGGTAAAATCCCGGTCGGTGCCCGACGGACCGTCGAGCGATTCCACATCGGGTTTGAGCTGGATGAGATAGCCCGAGACGAAGCGCGCGGCGAGACCGAGGTGACGCAGGATTTCCACCAGCAGCCAGCCGGTATCGCGGCACGACCCCCGCCCGAGGCCGAGGGTTTCCTCGCAGGTCTGAACGCCGGGCTCCATGCGCACCAGGTATTCGATATCTTCCTGCAGGCGCCGGTTGAGCCCGACCAGGAAATCGGCGGTCGGCGCGGACTCGCGCGGGACCTTCGCCAGCCAGTCCGTCAGCAGCGGTCCCGCGGGTTGCGGCTTCATGTAAGGCGCAAGCTCTTCGGCCAGGTCGGGGCCGTAATCGAACGGGAACTTTTCGGCGGATTCGTCGAGAAAGAAGTCGAACGGATTCTGGACCGACATGTCGACCACCAGGTCGACCTCGATCTGGAAACGCTCGACCGGCTCCGGATAGACGATGCGCGCCTGGTAATTCCCGTAAGGGTCCTGCTGCCAGTTTATGAAATAGCCTTCGGGCTCGATCTTGAGCGTGTAGCTCAGCACTTCCGACCGGCAATGCGGCGCCGGGCGGAGCCGGACCACCTGCGGCCCCTGGGCAACCCTGCGGTCGTATTCGTATGTCGTGCGATGATAGAGCGCAGCGTGTATGGTCAATGTTCCGGTTCCGTATAAAAATGGGCAACTCAAGTCGGCCCGGTCGCGCGGGACTATACAGCGCGTGCAGGTAAATACGATTGATTACTGTGTCCCGAACACGCCGGATTTCGACAATGCCGGTGCCGGAATTCGGGTGCTGGAAACGGCCCGGCGGCGGCCGCAACGCGAAGCGGCGGGAATATGGCCGGTTTCGGCGACAGCATCGCACGACCCACTAGGTGAAAGGTGACGACATGGCGGAACGTATCTGGGACAAATTTCTGACCGAGCGCGACAGGCAGGTCTTCGAGCAGGGCGGCTGGGGCGCGCTGTCGGGCGGCGGCAAAAAGCCGGCACTGCTGGTCATAGACGTGAACTACGCGTTCTGCGGCGAGAAACCGCTGCCGATCCTCGAAGCGGTAAAGGAATGGCGCACGTCCTGCGGCGAGGAAGCCTGGGAGGCGCTGCCGCATATCCGCACGCTGATCGACAAATGCCGCGCAAAGGGCATTCCCGTGATCTACACGACCGGCACAGTGCGCGACGACGGCTGGGACAAGGGAAGCTGGGCGTGGAAAACATCGCGCGGCGACGAAGACACGCCGGACGGCGCACCGGCGGCGCGTACCACCAACCGCGACGGCAACGACATCATGGACGAAATCGCGCCCGCACCGCAGGACATCGTGATCCGCAAGCTCAAGCCGAGCGCCTTTCACGGCACCCCGCTGGCGTCGTTCCTGGTCAATCTCGGCGCGGATTCGCTGATCGTCACCGGGACGACCACGTCTGGCTGCGTGCGGGCCTCGGTGCTCGATGCGTTCAGCAACAACTACCGGTCGGTGATCGTCGAGGAAGGCTGCTTCGACCGCTCGCAGGCCTCCCACGCGATCAATCTGTGCGACATGCAGGCGAAATATGCCGACGTCGTCCAGATAGATGCGGCGCTCGACTACATCGACTCGATCGACGCCGAGTACAACCTGCCGACCGGCTGAAGCTGCCAGAACTTCCAGTCCCTGACCGCCTCGGTGTCGCTCTCCACCGTATACCTCGCCCCCTCCGATCTACTCCCCCGCCCTTGTGGCGGGGGTCCAAGCCGGACACCGATGATCCACCTTCAGAGAAGGACGCAAAGCAAAAGCGGACCCTCGCCACAAGGGCGGGGGAATAGGTAAGATATGATCGAGAGAATACGTAAATTGGGGAGCGTACATACGTCACCCACAGATGCCGACGCGAGATTTAGGTCACACCAGACACATCCATCGCTGCCAGAAATACACCGCCCATGACCACCGAACGCATCCCCACCTACTGCGCCATGTGCACGTCGCGCTGCGGCGTGATCGCGACCGTCGAGGACGGCGTGTTCACGAAGGTGACGGCGGACCCGGATCATCCCAATGGATGCATCTGCATGAAGGGCGCCGCGGCGGCGGAAATGGTCTATTCGCCGGACCGGCTGCGGCGGCCGATGAAGCGCACCCGGCCGAAAGGCGACTCCGATCCCGGCTGGGCGGAAATCTCGTGGGACGACGCATTGCGCACCATCGCCGAAAAGCTCACCGCCATCAAAGCCGAGAGCGGCGCCGAGGCCGTCGTGTTCGGCTGCGCCACCACGGCGGGCGCCGCAACGGAAGACATGCGTCCGTGGCTGGAACGGTTGCAGGGCGCCTTCGGCAGCCCGAACTACCTGGCACCGGGCCATGTCTGCACCTGGAACCGCACCTTCGGATCGAAATTCACCTATGGCGCGACCACCCCGCGGATCGATCTCGACCGGTCGAACACGATCCTGCTATGGGGCGTGAATCCGCAGGTCACCGAACCGGCCCAGGCGATGCGCATCGCAAAAGCGATGAAGCGCGGCGCCAGGCTGATCGTGATCGATCCGCGCGAACATGCGCTGGCGAAAAAGGCGGATTGCTGGCTCCGCGTCCGGCCGGGCAGCGACGGCGCGCTGGCCCTGGCGATGATCCACGTGCTGTTCGACGAAGACCTGTACGACCGGGCCTTCCTGCGCGACTGGACCAACGGCCCGCTGCTGGTACGCGACGATACCGGCGCGCTGCTGACGGGCGCCGATATCGATCCCGCCGGTAGCGCCGGGGACTACGCCGTGTGGGCGGCGGACGCGCCGGCAATCTGCAAAAACATACCAGGCACTACGCCCTCCGAAGCGGCGGTTTTTGGCCAGTTCGACGTCGTTCTGGCAGATGGTATGGCTGTTTCCTGCCGGACGGTAGCGCAGGTTCTGCGGGATCTTGCAACCGGTTACGCACCGGAAATATCGGCCGATATCACGTGGGTCGCCGCAGTCGACGTCCGTCGCGCCGCGCGCATGTTCGCGACCGAATTGCCGTCCGGCTACGAGAGCTGGACCGGCACCGAAATGCATTCGGACGCGATGCAGATGAACCGCGCGATCCACTGCTTCTACGCCCTGACCGGCCAGTACGATGCGCCGGGCAGCAATGTGGCATTCGCCACCCCGCCGGTGCGTCCCGTTACCGCGGCCGAGTTCCTGACGCCGGCGCAGACCGGCAAACGCCTCGGCCTGGCGGAGCATCCGCTCGGCCCGCCGCGCGATCCCGGCCTGGTCCAGCACTCCCGGGTGTATCGCGCGATTCTGGACGGCGATCCCTACAGGGTGCGCGGGCTCGTGCTGTTCGGCTCGAACGTGCTGATCGGCCATGTCGACCCGGATCGCGGGCGCGCCGCGCTCGAAGCGCTGGAGTTCTATGTCCATGTCGACATGTTCGACAATCCGGGCGCGGCCTATGCCGACATCCTGCTGCCCGCCGCCACGACCTGGGAATCGCCGGCGGCCCGCGCCGGGTTCCGCGGTGACGACGCCACCGGATGCTGGGGCCAGTACAAGGCTGCGGCCGTACCGCCGCAGCACGGGTCGCGCCCCGATCTCGATATTATTTTCGATCTCGCGCAGCGCCTCGGCCTCGGCGACGCATTTTTCGACGGCGACCAGGACGCGGCCTGGGACCATCACCTCTCCCCCGCCGGGCTGAGCATCGACGCGCTGCGCGCGCAGCCGTCGGGCCGGCGCACCGACCTGGCAACGGTCTACCGCAAACACGCGGAAACCGATCCGGATACCGGCGCGGTGCGCGGCTTCGCGACACCGACCGGCCGGATAGAGCTTTACGCGACGCCCTTCCCCGCCGCCGGGTACGATCCGCTGCCGCGCTATCACGAACCGGCCGACAGCCCGATGGATGCCGGCAACGCGGACTATCCGCTGGTGCTGACCAGTTTCCGTACGATCCAGTTCATCGGCCCGCAGAACCGGAATACCCCGCGGCTGCGCGCGAAACAGCCCGATCCGTTCCTGGAAATCCATCCCGACACGGCGCAGGCCGCCGGTATCGGCGACGGCGACTGGGCAGTCGTCGAGAACCCTCACGGCCGCGTGAAACTGAAGGCGCGCTTCGCGCCGTCGATGCACCCGCGCGTCGTCTCCGCGCCGTATGGCTGGTGGCAGGCCTGCACCGAGCTCGACCTGCCGGGCCACGATCCGTTCGGACCCGACGGGGCCAATCTCAACCGGCTGGTGCCCGATGCCGATATCGACCCGATCAGCGCGTCGGTGCCGCACCGCTCGCGCATGTGCCGAGTGGTGGCGATAAAGCCCCGTTAGGCGGCCCGGGGCCGCTGTCCGTCTGATAGATCGATCAGATCGATTTCAGGAATTCGATCAGCGCGTCCCTGTCGGCATCGGACAGTTCCACCCCCTGGATCCGGCGCGAATGGCCCTTGTTGGAATTGCCGAACGTGGTTGTATCGAGCCGGGTCGAGCCGTAGGCGTGCGGTGCACAGGTATTATCCGGTTCCAGAGCGGAGACAAACCCGACATTTACGGGGTCGAATTCGGGGCTGCCGACGCAGATATAGCGGGCGCGCTCCGCCTCGGGCGTCAGCAACTGCCGCAGGCTCGCCACGGATCCGTTGTGCAGATAGGGCGCGGTGGCCCAGATGCCGTTCAGCGGGCGGGCCTTGTAGCGCAGGAACTTGTCCTTTTCCGGCAGCGGCGGATCGGTCGGTCTCGAATTCGACCGGCTGCGATACATCCCCTCGATCCCGTCGCAGAACGCATCGCCCAGGATGACGCCGAGGACGACCGTTTTCAGCGCTTCCGCCCGGTGCGCGAAATAATCGCCGTAAGGCTCGCCCCGGATGATGCGTTTTCTGGTGCCCTTGAGCTGCCCGGTTTTCCAGCGCCGGCCGCTGGTGGGGTTTTCCGCGACGACGAAATTGTTCGCCGCGACCGGATCGGTGCCGATCGCTTTCACCGGGATCATGCGCGACTGATACGGTTCGCCCTGATCGCCGCGTGCCACATAGGCATGGCATGCCACACAGTTCGCGCCGGTATCCGTTTTCCCCATATAGATCGCCCGGCCGCGCGCGACCTTTTGCGGATCGAGTTTGCCGAGCAGGTTTTCCGGCCATTTGGGCGACCGCAGCGAGGCGAGCCAGTGTTCGATCGCGCCGATATTGCGCATCATCACCGATGAATCGTACCCGCCGAGCTGCCCGCCCCTGTCGGTGGCAACAAGCGGCGGCGCAAGACCGCTGTCCCGCTTTTTCGTGCGCGCCGCAAAGACCACCCCGTCGCCGACCGGCGACACCGCCACGTGGCCGTACACCCCGACGACCTCGCCGACATTCCGCCCCAGCGGGCCGAGCCCCATCCGCTGATTGTCCACCGCGCCGTTCCACTGGACGACATCGGACTGCGGCGTCCCCCACAGGAACGGGTAGCTGACAGGCGCGTTCGCGGGATAAATGTTGTCGGTCTCCTTCGTCGCGAACACAGCAACCTCGTTCAGGATCGCGCCCAGCGCATCGAGCCGCCCCCGGCCATAGGGCGGGAAGATGTCGGTCTTTTTCGAATAGTTCCGCACGTTGCGGCGATGGATACGCAGGCGTTGCTGTTTCACCTTGTCGAACAGCGCCGCCCGGCTCTCCGGCGAATACGACGATTTGAGAACCCGCCTGGCGAAACGGTCGAACTGCGCATCGGCGGCCGCCACGGCTTCGGGCCTGTCGCCGCGTTTCTTGATCGTGCGATGATCCATCGAGCACAGCGCGTTCGCCAGACCGACATTCAGCGCCTGCAGGTCGGCCAGCGTCGGCGCGCCCTCGACCAGCACCTTGCGGCCGGCCAGAACCATCTTGTTGGTATGGCAGGCCGCACAGGTCGGCCCCATAAAATCGCCGTCCGCCGTGCGCGACTTGGCGAAGCCGATGGGCAGGCCGTCGGGGTTCCAGACCGGGTCGGCGGGGGCCGGCGTATAGCCGAGACTGGCAAGATGGGCCGGATCGCTGAATTTCTTCCAGCCGCCCCGGTTCAGCGACGGGTCCGCCGCACCGACACAGTTCCGCGCCGGCATTTCCAGGTTCACGAACCAGTCATAGGGGATCAGCGCGGAGCCCTGCGGCGTGAACCAGTAGGCGCGGCTGAGATCTTCGTTCCAGCCCTGGGACAGCCTGTACCAGTCGGTGCCCGGCACCTTTTTCAGCCCGTCGAAATCCGCCTCGGCTTCAAGGTCCGGCGCGATCGTCCGGTCGCCGATTTCGACATCGTAGGAACACCCGAAGACGACCAGCATCGCCGCACAGGCGACGCCCAGTTTTCCCGAAAAACGCATGCCAACCCCATTTCGCATGTGTGTTGCAGACCCGGCACCGCCCCGGAAGCGTACCCCGCGCCGGTCCCTTCGACGCAAGATTGCCGCAGCGACGCCACGCCCGCAACACCCGCGTCGCGGCACGGAAAGTTTAGCGGCTGAACGTCAATCCAGCATGTCCGCGCAGCCCGCCCGCGTCGCCCAGTATTCCCAGGCGCGGTAGAACGCCTTGTGGTCGGGGTCCATGTCCTGGCGGAGCGCGACCTCGCCGGGCGAGAGCGGCTTCAGACCGCCGAACTGCAGCGCGGTTGTCAGGATTTTGGCGTTGCGCGGCAACATGACCGAGACGCGCACGACCTCGGACAGGTTCCGCCCTGTCGCGGCAAAACCGTGCCCGCGCATCAGCACGATCCGGCGCGATTGCAGCGCCTCGGCCAGGTCCCGTCCCTGGTCCATGTTGACGACCAGTAGCGTGGTGTCGCCGAACCGGTCGGCGATATCCCAGACCGGCGGCTCCGGGCCCATCAGCCCCGCCGAATGGATCACCGGCAGCAAGGGCTGCGAGGTGATGGTAAAGGGCAGCACCTCCTCTGCGTGGCTGTGCACCACGGCGTTGACGTCGGGGTTCAGCTCATAGGTCGCGCCGTGGATGAAGCGTTCCAGGTACGGATTACGCGAATCCCCGCCGACCGGCGTGCCGTCGAGCTCGAACTCCATAATGTCCGCGCGCTGCACCAGCTCCGGACTGCGCGAACACGACAGGAAATACCGGTCCGGGTTGGTCGGGTTGCGCACGCTGACATGCCCGTACGCATCGACCACGTTCTCGTTGGCAAGAATGCGGTTGGCGACGACAAGGTCGCGCAACAGGGGGTCGAGATCGGTCATATCCTTCATTGCTCCCTGCCGGCGACGCGGCCGGCGCGTTTACATAACGTCTTTCAGGTCCTTCCAGGTCAGATCCGCGGTGTTGCCGCGAATATGTTCGAGCTCCATGCCGAGTCCGGTCGACAGGCTGAGCGTCAGTCCCATGAAACGGACCTTTTTGGCGACCTTCGCATCCCGCGGATAGGACAGCCAGATCGTCCAGGCGCCGCCGACGCCGGCGCTGCCGCCGCTGACAAAGCCCCATGTCTGGCCGGCCAGGGCGTCGTATTCGTCGACCCACATGCCGACCTCGACGGAAAAGTCGATCCCCGCCGTGATTCCGACGCTATACGCGCCGGCGGTGTAATAGAACACATCCGCGCCAAGCACCTCGTTCAGGAGGATGCTCCCGGGGACCATAGACTGAAACGTGATCGGCTGGGCAATCACCACCGGGGCCCATGTCAGCCCGCCGATCAGCGAAATATCAATCACCGGATTGATGGTGATCGTTTTCAGCTTTTTCGAACCGGCACCCGCCGCCGCCGTCGCCAGATCGGCACCCGGGGCGATATCCTGCAGCTTCGCGGGCGTTCCCTGCTTCAGGCGCTTGCGGATGGCTTTCTTCGCCGACGTGGTGTTCAGCTTTTTGGCCAGTCCCATCGCCGACTTCATCGCCGGCGCGTAGTCGCGCTTGATCTTCGGAAGGTTGGTCTTGATCCACGAAACGAATTCCGCCGGCGGGAAAGCCTGGGTGTCGATATTCACCTTCACGCAGGCCTTCTTGACCTTGGACAGGTCCTTGCCCGGCGCGAGGCCGCGCTTGAACCCGGCCGGGCAGGCAAAGCACTGATCGGTGAGGCCGTGGCGGAACGTGCCCTTGGCGCAGCCGGTCACGCCGCGCTTGAGCGCCGCCGAATAGCGAGGTTTCTCCTTGCGGACGCAGGCGTTCTTGCCGGCGATCTTCTTGGCCGAGCGCTTGAAGCCCCTCGGGCAGGACCAGCAGTTTTTGGTCGTCCCATGCTGGAAGGCCCGGTCATGCGAGCCTGTGGCACCGTATTTGGATTTGCAGAGCGGCGCGCCCTTCTTCAGTGCCGGCTTGAACTCGACCAGAACGAATTTGTCTTTTGCCTGCACATCCGTGCCGCCGACCAGCCCGATGGCGAGTACCAGCATCAGCCCGCCCAACAGGCGGGCGGCTGAGCCGAATACATGACGTGCCCGCCGATTTTCAGATTTTCCCATAACGTCCCCCAGAATTTTTTCCGAAACGCGATCGTGGCGCCACGTTCCTTATATTTCAGTTTTTCTGAACGCAGCCTGAATGCTATCCCGACACCGCCGCGGGCGGCAAGGGATCACGTCCGCGGATCATGTCGGCGGCTTTTTCGGCGATCATGATCACCGGCGCGTTGGTCGCGCCGGCGATGAGATCCGGCATGACCGAGGCGTCGACGACACGCAGGTTTTCGATGCCGCGCACGCGCAGTTCGCCGTCGACCACCGCCATCGCATCGTCCGCAGCCCCCATTTTGCACGTGCCGACCGGGTGATGCACCGTGATCATGGTCCGGCGGACATGGGCGTCGAGATCGGCGTCGGACTGGGCCTGTGCGCCGGGCGCAAGCTCGTCCCCGGCGAAATCCTTCAGCGCGTCCGATCCGACCAGGTCGCGGATCATCCGCAGCCCGCGCCGCATCACGCCCCATTCCTCGTCGGTTGACAGAAAGTTCTGATGGATCTCAACCGCATCGCGGGGATCTTTGGAGGCCAGCGACAGATACCCGCGGCTGGTCGGCCGCATCGGCATCGCGCGCACCGAGAACGAATCCTGGAACGCTTTCTTGAACGGCGGCAGCCAGGGCGAGGCGGTCGTGGTCGCGCCCATCCAGAACAGCAATTGCACGTCCGGCGTGGGCTCGCTCGCCCGGGATTTGAGGAACGCCGTGATGCCGAAGGGCAGGTCGGCGGCGAACCCGCCCTTGCCGAGATATGCCTTTGCCAGCGCCATGCCGACCCGGTCGAGCCGCATGTTCTTCTGGAACGGCCCGCCCGATTTGCGCCGGAACGCCAGCGCCGCCGAGGTATGATCGCTGAGGTTCTTGCCGACCCCCGGCAGCTCGGCGACGACATCGATGCCGTGAGCGCGGAGCTCGTCCGGCTTTCCGATGCCCGACAGCATCAGCATCTGCGGCGTGTTGATCGAGCCGCCCGACAGGATGACCTCACCGGCCGACGCGGAGACGGTCTTGCCGTCGCTTGTATAGGTGATACCGGAAGCTTTGTTCCCGGCCATGTCGATGCGCGAGACCAGCGCGCCGGTCACCACGGTCAGGTTCGGGCGCCTGAGCGCCGGTTTGAGATAGGCGGCCGCCGCGCTCCACCGTCGCCCGTTACGCAGCGTCATCTGCATGCGGGCGAAGCCTTCCGGGTTGGCGCCGTTATAATCCTCGGTGAACGGATACTGTCCGTCCCGCCCGGCTTTGAGGAACGCCTCGCAGAGCGGATCCTCGAAGGTCGAGCGCCGCGTCGTCAGCGGCCCGCCGGCGCCGCGATACGCATCCGCCCCGCCTTCCCAGTCCTCGGCGCGGCGGAAATAAGGCAGCACATCCGCATGCGACCAGCCCGGCAGACCAAACGACGCCCAGCGGTCGTAATCCGCCGGGTGGCCGTGGTAATAGGCCATCGCGTTGATCGAGGACGACCCGCCGATCACCTTGCCGCGCGCGCATTCGATGCGGCGGTCGTCCATTTCAGCCGACGGCTCGGCGAAATACATCCAGTCATGCATCCGCTTTTTGAGCAATTGCCCCCAGCCGAGGGGAATGTGTATCCACGGATTGCGGTCCCAGCCGCCGGCTTCGAGCAGGAGAACCTTTACGTCAGGGTCCTCGGTCAACCGTCCCGCCAGGGTGCACCCGGCAGACCCCGCGCCGGCAATAATGTAATCGTAATTCTTGGCTGTCGTCATATCCGCCAGGTTCCCTGCGCGATTATTGCTCTTGTTTCGGCCGCCCCGCAAACGGGGCGACGTGAATGTCATATCGCGGGAGGGGGCGGTCGCTCAACCCTGCCCCGAACCGGATTGGGATCACGCGGTTTCCCCGGCATGGCGCAGAAGCTTTTTCAACAGCCCCGAGAACTGCGCGAGCTCGGCATCGGTAAAACAATCGGTCAGCCGCGCCTCGTTGGCCAGGTGTTCGGGTGTCACCTGCTCGATCAACTCGACGGCCGACGGCGTCAGCCGCACCAGGACGCCGCGCCGGTCGTCGGGGTTGGGGCGGCGTTCCACGTGGCCCATTTTCTCGAGCCGGTCGAGCCGCGCGGTCATGCCACCGGACGAGCTCATGGTGATCGCGAACAGGTTAGACGGTGTCAGCTCGTAGGGCGCGCCCGAGCGCCGTAGCGCCGCCAGCACATCGAATTCGCCGCGCTGCAGGCCGTATTTGGCAAATAGCGGCGACAGGTGTTTCGCATCGATGACCGTGGCCGTTTCCCCCAGCCGACCGAGCGCTTCCATCGGGCGCAGGTCCCAGTCGGGGAATTCCCGGGCCCATTGCGCGACCGCCCGGGCCGCGCGGTCCGGTGCCGGATCCGCCGTTGTCGGGTCTGTCGACCGTTGGTCATCCACCGCATTCCCGGCCGCATTTTTAGCCGCATTTTTGGCCGCTTTATCCTTCGCCATCGTATCCCCGATTTTGCCACTTGTCTTTATATCAAGATACTTGATATAAAGACACATAATACCAGACAATCGTTCACTGTCCAGACAGGTATCGCCATGACATCGCCCTCCGCCGCTTCGCTTCCGTCCCGCTCGCCGCTTCAGGCACCTGCCCTGCTGCTGGTGACCGGCACCCTGCTGACCGTGACGATCGTCCTGTCGCGGCTTGCCGGCGATGGCGGCGCGCCAATGATGTGGTTCGTGTCGGTCAGCATGGGCGGCGGCGGGCTGGTACTGCTCGGCATCGCGGCGGCGTCCGGCCAGGCATCCGGCGTGTGGAAAATTCTGCTTGCCTACAGCCTCGGCGCCGGCCTGTTCCAGGCAGTTTCAATGGCAACGGCCTATCTCGCCGTCGAACATGTCGGTATCGGCTATGTCTCGCTCGCCTTCGCCTTTCCGCTGCTGATAACCTACGTAATGGCGCTCGGCGTCGGCATGGAACGCCTTGCCTGGCAGCGTGCCGCCGGGGTCACGGTCGGGCTTGCCGGCGGGCTGATGATTGCGCTGTCGAAATATTCGGGTCTCGCCGATGACGAGTCCGGCAGCGGCGAAGCGCTGGGGTGGATCCTCGCCGCCTCGGCGATCCCGTTCATTCTCGCCGGCGGCAACCTGTATCGCACGCGGTTCTGGCCCAGGGGTGCGCCGCCGATGCTGCTGGCCGCGCTGATGCTGATTTTCGCCGGCGGTATCACCGCCGCCGCCGCGATGGTTACCGAAGGCCCCGCTGCCGCCGCACAGCTATGGCAAAACCCCGTCCTGCTGACCCTGACGGTGGCGAACATCGCCGCCTTCGCCCTGAAATTCGTGACCTATTTCCAGCTTCAGCATGTCGCGGGGCCGGTATACCTGAGCCAGATCGGCTCGGTCGGCGCCGCCGTCGGCATACCGGTCGCGGTGATGTATTTCGGCGAATCCCTGCCCGACGGATTCGCGCTGGCGGTGATCCTGATCGTCGCCGGCGCGGCGCTGTTTCAGTGGCGGAAACAACAGAAAAGTTGAACGGCTCCCGCCCGGGGCATAGCTCTGCTTAAATCTTCCTAGAGAATACCCACTTCCGACAGCGCGTCCGTCAGGTCGTCGCCGAAATCGGTGCCCTTGCGGATGACCGGCACGTGGTCCGGCAGGCCGTCGGCCATGGCTTCTTCCTTTGTGTCGGCGGTAATCAGCGCCACCGGAATGGCGCCGGTCGCCGGCATGGCGCGGAACGCGCTGACCAGGTCGACGCCCGACAGGGTGTCGAGCACGCCGGTGACGATCACCAGGTCGGGCTTCATCATGGCCGCGATCTCGATCGCCTTGAACGAATTGCCCTCGCGGGTCACCCGATAGCCGCAGGCCTGCAATTCGCGCATCACGTGGCGCGACACGGCATCGTCCGGCATGACCACGAAAACCTCGATCTCCTGCGCCGCGACATCGCCGAAATCGGCAGAGCGCCGCGACGGCAGCTTGCGGATGAATTCCGCGACATTGATACCTTTTTCCTTGATCGTCCCGTCGACCAGATCGCCCAAGGTGTCGACGAATCTCTGCATGTCGGCAATGTGGTCGGCACCGGGGTTCTTGAGATCGGCAAGGAAATCCTCGAACCGGTGAGCCACCACCCCGGCGAGGCTGAAACCGCAGCTCGCCGCCATGCCTTTGAGGCTGTGGGCAACGCGATACAGGCTGTCGCGGCCTTCCTGCGAAACTTCGCCGTTTTCATGGCCGGCGCTCAGGATTTCGTCGGCGCCGGCAAGCAGGTCGGTCGCGTTGTCGCGAAACTCAATGGCAAGCTGGTCGACCAGGTCCTGCGTGCTGTCCTGGGCGCCGGCCGACGTCCCTGTGGGCGAATTCAGTACTACCATTCTTCTGCTCTTGCGGTTTTATAAAACGGGGCGGCAGTGTCGCCCCAATCCCTTAAATTTCCGTTGATCGGCCCGAAATGGTAAGATACCTAACTAAAGACGGAAAAGGGAGAAAACAGGGATTATGACGGATCATTCCTCAGAGCGGATGACGGTCGCGGGCTGCGAGATAGAGGTGCTGCGCGGCGGCAGCGGCCCGGCGATGGTGTTCCTGCACGGTGCCGGCGGCGCGCATAAATGGATGCCCTATATGGACCGTCTGGCCGAGCATTATACGCTGTATGTACCGAGCCACCCCGGCTGGGGCCGGTCGGACACGCCGGAATGGCTGGATGGCATGGGCGATCTTGCCTATTTCTACCTCGAATTCCTCGATGCCCTCGGCGAAGACGCGGTGCACCTGGTGGGGAACTCGCTTGGCGGCTGGCTCGCGCTGGAGGTTGCCGTGCGGTCGGCGGCGCATATCGAGACGCTGACGCTGGTATCCGCCGCCGGCATCCACGTCGCCGGCGTACCGAAGGGCGACATTTTCCTGTGGGACGACGACGAGCGCGTGCGCAACACGTTTTTCGACCAGGAAATGGCCGAAGCGCGCATCGCCGCGACACTGACCGAGGAAGAGGCCGACATCGCCCTCAAGAACCATTTCTCGACCGCCAAGATGGCGTGGCATCCGCGTTTCTATAACCCGGAGCTGCAGAAATGGCTGCACCGCGTCAAGGTGCCGACGCTGATCCTGTGGGGCGATTCCGACAAGATATTTCCGCCCGCCTATGGCGAGGCGATGCAGAAACTGATTCCGGGATCGAGCCTGACCATCGTGCCCGAATGCGGGCACCTGCCGCAGCAGGAAAAACTGGACGACTTTATCGCCGCGGTGACCGCACATACGGCAGCACACATGAAGGGAGCCGCCTGATGAAATTCCATTTCTTTCACCTGATGCCCTACCAGGACATCGATCCGGATTTCCTTGAGCACAACAAGTCGTCCTGGATCACCCTGCCCAACACCTATTACGACCCGAAAAAGGGATCGAAGCTCTATCACCGCTATCTCGACGAGCTGGAACTGGCGGACGAGTTGGGCTTCGACGGCGTGTGCGTGAACGAACATCACCAGACCGCCTACGGCATGATGCCGTCGCCCAACGTGCTGGCGGGGGCGCTGTCGCGGCGCCTCAAGAAAGCCAGCATCGGCGTCATCGGCCGCGCGCTGCCCATCGTCGACAACCCGCTGGTCATCGCCGAGGAATTCGCGATGATCGACAACCTGATGGAAGGCCGGTTCATCGCCGGTTTCGTGCGCGGCATCGGCTGCGAATACCACGCCTCGATGACCAATCCGGGATTCAGCCACGAACGGTTCCGCGAGGCCCATGACCTGATCGTGCGCGCCTGGACGGAACCGGGACCGTTCGAATTCTACGGCAAGCATTATCACTATCAATACGTGAACCTGTGGCCGCGGCCCTATCAGACCCCGCGCCCGCCGATCTGGATCCCGTCGCAGGGCTCGACCGAGACGGTGGAATTCGCCGCCCATCCGGACCGCAAATACACCTATATCATCACCTTCAGCCCGATCGCGTCGGTCAAGAAGAACCTCAAGGCCTATCGCGACCAGTGCGAGGTCTACGGCTACGAATGCCCGCCCGACCAGCTCGGCTGGGCGATGCCGTGCTACGTCGCCGAGACCGACGAGATCGCGCGCAAGGAGGCCGCGCCCCATATCGAAAGCCTGTTCAACCGGTTCATCATGTCGCCGGCGCAGTACAAGCTGCCGCCGGGCTATTCGTCGATGGGCAGCTACAAGGCGGTGATGGCCGGCAAATACGCGGTGCGCGAAAACTACCTCACCTGCGACGCGCTGATCGAGAACGGCATGTTCCTGTGCGGCTCGGCGGCGACGGTCGCCGAGAAGCTCGAGGAATACCAGACCGAGATGGGCTTCGGGCAGATCGCGCCGATGCTGCAGTTCGGCACCCTGCCCGCCGACCTGACCGAGAAGAACCTGCGGATTTTCGCCGGCGAGGTGATCCCGAAGGTCCGCCATCTCGGCGTGACGGAGGAGACCGTGGCCGCGGAATAAGGCGTTTTTCCCCGGCGTCATTGCCGCCGACGGGTTTTGCCTGTCCCGGACGTGAGAGCGGAGATGGACTGAATCTCAACCCAAAGGGGGGCATACCCATGGACGGCAATATCGACCCGAAAAACACGCAACAGTTCGCGACCGAGGATACCGGAGCGTATGCGACCGAGGATGACGTTTTCGACCTGTATGACGAATACTGCCACACCGGCATGGAGCGCCGGGAATTCCTGTCGCGCGCCGCGGCGCTGACCCTGGTCGGCGGCGTCTCCGCCCTCGGCATGGCCCAGGCGCTGCTGCCGCGCTACGCCAACGCGCAGATGATTTCGTTCACCGACCCGCGGATGACGGCCAATTACGTCACCTACGATTCGCCCGGCGGCAATTCGGGTAAGATGCGCGGCTACCTGGTCAAGCCGGAAGGCGACGGACCGTTCCCCGCCGTGCTGGTGATTCACGAAAACCGCGGCCTGAACCCGTATATCGAGGACGTCGCGCGGCGCGCGGCGGTCGAGGGGTTTGTCGCGCTCGCGCCCGACGGGCTGTACCCGGTCGGCGGCTATCCCGGCAATGACGACGACGGCAAGAAGCTGCAGGCCAGCCTCGACCGCGACAAGCTGCAGATGGACATGCTGAACAGCGCGAAGTTCCTCAAATCCCACGAACTGTCGACCGGCAAGATCGGCGCGACCGGGTTCTGCTGGGGCGGCGGGGCCGTCAACAAGCTCGCCGTCTCGCTCGGCGCCGACATGCATGCCGGCGTGCCGTTCTACGGCGCCGCGGTGAAATCCGGGGTCGAGAACATCCAGGCGCCGCTGCTGATCCAGTACGCCGAGAACGATCCGCGCATCAACGCCATGCGCCCGGATTTCGAAGCCGCCCTCAAGGCGGCGGGCAAGAAGTTCGAGATGCACACCTATCCCGGCACCAAGCACGGCTTCCACAACAATTCGACGCCGCGCTACGACAAGGACGCCGCCAAGCTCGCCTGGGACCGCACGATCGCGTTCTTCAAGGCGAATTTAGCGTAAGGTTCCCGAACGCGTTCCAGCGTCACACCCCCGCCCCGGGTCGATCCCGCGGGCGGGGTTTTCTTTTCCGGGGGTCACGCCGGTATTTTCCCGGACGGTATTCTCCCCCCGTGTCACCCTTCTCCTGCGTGTCATCCCGGGTCTGTCCCGGGATCCAGCCGGTACCGCCGGAAAGAACTGGATCCCGGCATAAAGCCGGGATGACAATCGAAAAAGAGGTCAGGCCCGGGGGAATGAATCCTGTGGGAGCGACGGCGGAAGATACCCCCCTAATCGTCGCGCGCGATCTTTTTCGAGCGGAGCTTTTTCACATGCCCGCGCTTGGTCTTGGTGTCGACGCGGCGCGCCTTCGCCGCACGGCCGGGGCGGGTGGCGACGCGGTATTTGGGACGCATAGCGGCCTCGGCGAGCAGGGCGACGAGGCGGTCGAGCGCATCGCGGCGGTTGGCCTCCTGCGTGCGGTGGCGGTTGGCGGTGATCACGATGACGCCGTCTTTTGTCAGCTTCGAGCCGGCCAGCGTCTCGGCGCGGCGGCGCACCCGCTGGGGCAGGCTTGACGCATGGCGCACGTCGAACCGCAACTGCACCGCCGTCGCCACCTTGTTGACGTTCTGCCCGCCCGGCCCGCCGGCGCGGATAAAGCTTTCCTCAACTTCGTCGGGCGGAATGGATAGTGTATCGTTGATTTTGATCATCGTGACCCCAGCTTAAACGAAATGTCCCAGCAAAAAAATTACATCACGCCGACCGGCATCGAGGCGCTGCGCGCCGAGCTGCACCAGCTGCGCCGGGTCGAGCGGCCCGAGGTGGTCGCCACCGTGTCCTGGGCGGCGGGGAACGGCGACCGGTCGGAGAACGGCGATTACATCTACGGCAAGAAACGCCTGCGCCAGATCGACGGGCGCATCCGCCGCCTGCTGAAGCGGCTCGAGATCGCCGAGGTGGTCGACCCGCTCGCCCAGCCCAACAAGGCGCAAATCTTTTTCGGCGCGACCGTGACCTACGAGGACCAGCACGGCAGGATGCGCACCATCCGCATCGTCGGCACCGACGAGGCCGAGATCGAGAAAAACGAGGTCAGCTGGGTCTCCCCCGTCGCCCGCGCGCTGATGCGCAAATCCGTCGGCGACGTCGCGCTGCTGAACACGCCCGACGGCGAGGTCGAGATCGAGGTGGTGGAGATAGAATACCTGCCGGGCTGACCATTTATTCCGGCGGCGTATCCGCCGGCAAGGCGAACGCGGGCACCCGCCGGTAACCACCTGTTCCTGATACCAAAAAAGTCATTCAGGGGGCTTTTCCGGCGCCCCGCCGGCGGGTATAAAATCCGTCAGTAGTCTGAGTATCCCCGTATGGTGCCGATTTGCGATGGGTAGGGACCGGGCTGACCATTCATTCCGGCGGCGTACCGGCCGGCAAGGGGAACGACATGACACATATTCCGATCAAATCACGCAATCCGATCCGGCGCGCCGCGCGCGCACTCACCGTCGCAGGCGCCATCGCCACCGGGCTCACCATGACGGCGACAACCGCCCGGGCCGGCAGCATCACCTTCTCGGACATCCTGTCTCCCAGCTCCACCACCGTCTCGACGGCCAGTATTCAGAAATTCGACACTGCGCTCGGCACGCTCGACAAGGTGCAGATCCAGTATGACCTCAACGTCAATGTGTCGGCCTTGTTCCGGAATCACAGCTTCACGCCGCAAACCACGACACTCGCAAGCAACCTGCTGCGGCTGAACGGCAACAACAGGGACATTTTCGACACCAGCCTGCCCTTCGGGGAAATAGCCAGCCAGGCGCTCGGCGAAGACATCCCGATTCCTGGCGCCTTCGCGATTCCCAACAGCACGGTCGTCATCCCGGGCTCGGCGCAACCCGTCTTCGGCTTCGACTATATGTCGACGTTCGATTCCGATGGCCTCGACACCATCGGCACGTTTTTCAGCTTCGACACGAGCCTGTTCGAAGGAACCGGGGACTTCGATTTCGACTTTACCGCCACGCTGGATTCACCGCTGACCTTTATCGGGTTCCAGCCGTTCCTGACGTCTTCGCAGCCAAACCTCAGCGGCACGGTGACGGTGACCTATGAGTTCACCGAAGCGGTCGCCGAGATACCCGCCCCCGCCGCCCTGCCCGTGCTGGCCGCGGGTCTTGCCGCGGTCGGCCTGTTGCGCCGCCGCCATCACCACCAGCGGCAAAACGGATAACGTCCGCCGACAAGTTCCCCCCACGCCGTCAACACATTCCTTTGTCACCCCGGCCCCCGTGCCGGGGTCCAGGCGGTGCAGGCGTCACGTAAGACTGGATCCCGGCATAAAGCCGGGATGACGAGAGAGGAATGACGCGAACGCCCGCGCCGCCACACCGTCAACA
>CAXBMQ010000008.1:0-201652 GCA_963977005.1 uncultured Rhodospirillaceae bacterium | reverse complement strand
GGCCTGACCATCCCGAAGACGTCATCGCGCGCGATCACGTCACCCGCCGGCACGGCGGATGCGATGGAAGTCCTGGCCCGGGTCGATCTCGATACCGATGACGTGCGGCGCGTGGTGCGAGAAACAAACGGCTGCATCGCCTGGAACGGCCGGTTGAACCATTCGCGGGTCGACGAGGTGATGAACGCCATCACGCGCCCGCTGAAACTGGATTCGCTTCGCTGGTCCGTCTCGTCGATCCTGTCGAAGAAGCTCGCGGCGGGTGCTACCCACTGCATCATAGACGTGCCGCTGGGGCCGACCGCCAAGGTTCGCACGGCGGACGACGCCAAGAAGCTCCGGCAGCTTTTCATCCATGTCGGAGAAGCGCTGGGACTGACGCTGGATGTGCGTCTGACCGACGGCCGCGCACCGATCGGCTGCGGTATCGGGCCGGCGCTGGAAGCCCGCGACGTTGTCTCGGTTCTGCGAAACGAGCCAGGTGCGCCGGCGGATCTGCGTACGAAGGCGCTTGAATTCGCCGCAGCGATCCTGTGTTTCGACCCCGCGATGTCCCACCCGGAAGCGCCGATCAAAGTCCGCGAATTGCTGGATAGCGGTGCTGCGTATGAGACGCTGGAGCGTATGATTGCCGCCCAGGGCCCGCCACCGGAAGAAGTCGAGATCGGCACATATACGGTCACTGTCGCCGCCGACGCGGACGGCGCCGTGGATTATATCGACTGTTACGCCCTGTCGGGTATCGCCCGCGCCGCAGGGGCGCCGAAAGACAAGGGTGCCGGGCTCGACCTGCTGGCGCGCCCCGGCGACCCGGTGATCGCCGGGCAGCCGCTTTACCGTATACACGCGCGCACAGCGGACGGTCTCGACGCTGCGCGAACCCGGGTCGCAGAAGACCCCGCCTACCGCATTCTGGCTGCTTCCGCCTGACGCCAGGGGATTTCGTGTGTTGCTACTGACGCAATACAACCGTAAAGGTTAAACATGCCGGGTAGACCTCCTGCGTTCCGATGGTCGGATCGGGGGGCGGCTGTGAGGGTGAGTAATGAGTGCTTTAACAAACGGCCGTAACGCCATGGCGGATGACGTCATCTCCAATTGGGCTTTCGCGTCCAAGGACAAACTGGAGCTTCTCGACATATTCGAAAGCCCGATATGGGTGTTCGACCTCGAACGACACTCTATGTGGTGGGCCAACCAGGCAGCGATCCGGTTCTGGCGCGCATCGTCGCTCGACGACCTCATGGCCCGGGATTATTCAACCGACAGCAGCACGGTGCGAAAGCGGCTGCGCCAGATTTTCGATAACGCGGCCCTCGG
This sequence comes from uncultured Rhodospirillaceae bacterium, assembly GCA_963977005.1. Classification (GTDB taxonomy): domain Bacteria; phylum Pseudomonadota; class Alphaproteobacteria; order MPNO01; family UBA830; genus CAXBCP01. Next base: position 200,332 of record CAXBMQ010000008.1, on the reverse strand, counting down.
ACATCCCACCCTCGACAGCTGGACCCTGTATCCGGACGGCAATCCGGTGCCGGTAAACCTGCGCTACACGCCCGTTCAGGTTGGTACCGGCTACCGGGACGCCCTGTTGATGGAAGCCTCCGTATCCGACAACGATGCGATCGATGCGACCGACCAGCGGATCGTCGAGGCAACCCGTTACACGTCGATCATGATCAGCTATTTCACGGCAGAGGGCGACATGCTGTCGATGAACCCCGCTGCCACGGAGGCATTCAGCGTATCGTCACTCGCAGACGGCACGGACAGTGTATCTGACCACCGCGCCAACGACTTCGTCGACAGATTTGCCGATCCCGCGGACGGGCAGGCCCTGCTCACGGAAATCGCCGCCGGCCGCGAGCCCAGGGGCGAATATCTGATTTCGACGGCGAATGGCGATCGCTGGCACAGGCTCGACCTCCATCGCGGCCGCGATCCGGTCTCGGGGCTGCCGGTCGTTGTCGTTGTGGAAGAAGACGTCTCTCCCACCAAACAGGCCCTGCTCGACCTCGAAAACCTGAACCGGACACTCGAAGACAAGGTTGCCGAACGCACAACCGCCCTCGAACTGGCGCGGCAGCAGGCGGAAGATGCCAACCGGGCCAAATCCGACTTTCTCGCACGCATGAGCCACGATCTGAGAACCCCGCTCAATGCCATTCTCGGATTTTCGGATATATTGTCGACCGAAGCGACACGGCAGCTCGCCGCCGAGCGCTTTCCCGAATACGGCCAGAACATTCATGTGGCTGCCGACAGCCTGCTCTCACTGGTCAACGATCTGCTCGACCTGTCGAGGATTGAGGCCGGACAATTCCCGATCCATGCAGAAACAATCTCGCTCCGGCCCCTGGTGGAGGATACGGTGGATATCTTTCGCACCAGTTTCGCCGCACGGAACATCGCGATCGAATGCGAGTCCGGCCCGGACGTTGTCGTCATATCGGACAAGCGCGCTGTATCGCAAATACTGACGAACCTTTTGTCGAACGCGCTGAAATACACGGACCCGCCGGGGCGCGTGTCGCTTTCCATTACCGCGCCTACACCGACAACGCCCGCCATGATCGAAGTGTCGGATTCCGGCCGCGGGATTCCGCCCGACGAGCTGGCCTTCGTATTCGATCCCTATTTCCGCGGCAGCGCCGACGTCGCGCGGGAAATTAACGGGACCGGACTGGGACTGCCGATCTGCAAGCGGCTGGCGGAACTGATATTCGCCGATCTCGAGATCGAGTCGGAGGTTTCGGCGGGGACAACAGCAACCCTGGTTCTGCCCGCCGAAATACCGACACCCGCCGCGGCTCCGTAGTCCTGTCCCGACGGCGCTCCGTTCAGTCGAACACGTCCGGATATTTCGCCCGCACTTCCTTCGCCAGCTCGGGCGACGTCATCGCGACCTCGGGGAAGTCGTCGATATGCTCGTAGGGAATGCACGCATCGATCACGACCCGGCTGTTATAGAGCTTGTCGTCGAACACCATGGTGTCGAGACGCGACGACCAGGTACGGTCGAGGATGGTGAAATCGCGCTTCGGATCCGATCGGGTACCCATCGCCCAGATGACGTCGTTGATGTCCGTCGGATCGATATCGTCATCCACAACCACGATGTAGCGGCCGACATATCCGACGGGATTTACCTGTGACGCAACCAGTCCGACCTGGTTGGCGTGGCCGAAATAGCGCTGTTTGATCGCCACCGCGACGAAGGTTCGTCCCGACCCTGCCTGGTGCACCCACACGCCTTTCACGTCGGGGATACCGGCGCCTTCCAGAGAATCCAGCAAACCGGCCGAGCGAATGAAGCACCGTTCGAACAGGTGGCTGTGCGGCGGCTTCTGGCTGGCCGCACAGGTCAGGATCGGATCGTTACGGTAATACACCCGCTCGATATGAATGACAGGCTCTTCCTTGGCATCGCCCGCATAATAGCCGGTCCATTCGCCGAACGGCCCTTCAAGCGCGGTTTCGTCCGGCGACACCCAGCCTTCAAGCACCAGTTCGGACCGTGCCGGGAACGGCAGGCCGGTGACCTCGCCCTCGACGCAGTCGAGCGGTGCGCCGGACAGACCGCCGGCCCAGTCGAGCTCGGGAATGTTGTCTGCCAGCGTGTAGCGCGCGGCGATATAGGTAGCGGGATCGACCCCGACAACGATGACCATCGGGCAGCGCTTGCCCTCTTTCAGGTACTTGTCGCGCTGGATACGTCCCTGCTTGCCGTTGGAAATATAGGATGTCGCGATATTCTTGCCGTTCAGCATCACCCGGTAGGTACCGACATTCACGCGGCCGGTATCCGGGTCTTTCGTGATGACGCCGCAGGCCGTGCCGATATAGCGTCCGCCATCCTTTTCGTGATGAACCGGGACCGGAAACTTGGTCAGGTCAACGTCGTCGTCACGGTCGATATTCTCAAGGATGGGCGCTTCCGTGACCATACGCGGCGGGATCGGTTCGTACTGCTTGATGCGCGCCCGATAGGCATCGAGCATGGCGCGGCGGTCGCCCGCCATGTCCGGGTCGATCCCCATGCCGAGCGCGAGGCGGAACGGCGAGCCGAGCATACCGTAGAGACAGCGGAATCCTTTTTGGTAACCGGGCACTTCATCGAACAAAAGCAGGGGCGAACGATCGACCTTTTCGCGATACAGCACCTCGGTAACCGCGCCGATTTCCTTGTCCCAATGGGCACCGGCGACTTTCTTCAGTTCGCCGCCTTCTTCCACCGCGGCGAGAAAATCCCGCAGATCCGTCTGCACATGCTGATTGGCGATTGCGCCGTCCATGTCTCAATTCTCCTGTTGGATTGCCGTACCCGGATAGCAGATAAACGAGACGGCGCAAAAAGTTTTGCGCCGCCCCCCAGTCTGTATCTCGTTTCTTATTATTGTATCATTCTTATTGTTATTATCGCTCGTTGTTATTGCTGTTGATCGTATCGTGGACCGATCGAAACCGGCCCCCGTGACGACGGTCGTTGCTCCGGACTATTGTTATTATTCTAGTCACAGAGATATCCCCACTTCTCGCGGGATTCCTTGGCGAGTTCCAACGACGGTGCGTTGACCTTCGGGAACTCGTCTTTCCAGTGGAACGGCCTGCAGGCGTCGATAATCGCGCGGCTGTTCGTCAGATTTCCTTTTGACTTGTCTTCGGGCGAAATACGCGGGTCGAGATGGGTCGACCACGCGCCGCGGATGATGTCGATCGATTCAGACGGCTCGGAGCGCGTGAGCATTGCCCAGACAAGCTCTTCGAGGTTCGATACATCGATATCCTCGTCAGTGACGATCACGTATTTGCCCGCATAGGCGCCGACCTGACACTGACAGGCGATATGGCCCGCCTGCTTCGAATGCCCGTGGTAGCGTTGCTTGATCGAGACCCCCATCAGCATCCGCGCCGTGCCGACTTCATGAAGCCAGGCATCCTGCACGTCGGGCACACCCGCCGCCTTTATATTTTCCTTCAGCATTGCCGATCGGGTGATCGAGCGGAAACGCGCCACTTCGTCCGGCGGCCGCTGCGGCGGGCACCCGAACAGGATCGGCTTGTTCCGATAATAGATCGCCTTGATTTCCATGACCGGCTCCGCGCGCATCTGCGAGCCGTAATAGCCGGTCCATTCGCCGAACGGTCCTTCCGGTCTTTTGTCGTCCATGTGGACGAACCCTTCGATGACGATCTCGGCGTCCGCCGGAAACGGCAACCCGGTATGCCGCCCCTCGACGAGTTTCATCGCCTCGCCCCGGAACCCGCCGATCACGTCATATTCGCAGGTACCGGACGGGATGTCCGAGGTCCCCATCAGGAACGTCATCGGATCGCCGCCGGCGACAATGACCGTCGGCATCGGTTCGCCCAGTTCGGCATACTTGTCGCGGTGAATGCGACCGTGCTTGCCGGGCGATATGTAGAATCCGACCTCGTTCTTGCTGTGGATCATCACGCGGTAAGTGCCGACATTGATCCAGCCGCTGTCAGGGTCGCGGGTGACGTTATAGGATCCCGTGCCGATGTAACGCCCGCCATCGTCCTCGTGCCACAGCGGCGCCGGGAAAGCGGCGACGTCGATATCGTCGTCTTCCATGACGTTCTCAAAGATCGGGCCGTCATCGACAATCACGTGTGGAATTTCCGGCATGTTCTCAACATAGCCGGTACGGAACGCGTCGCTCAGTTCGATCTTGGACATCTCCGAGGGAAAACCCAACGTCATGTTCATGCGTTTGCCGGCAAAGAAATTCACCAGCAGGCGCGACCCCTCAAGCGTTCCGGGCACGTCGCTGAACACCACACAGGGTGCTTTTTCATTATGCTGAACAACTTCGGTGGCCATGCCGATATCACGTTCCCAGCTCGCCCCTTCGACATATCTGACCTCGCCGAGTTTCTCGGCCTCTTCCAGCCAGTCGCGCAAGTTCGTATAGGGAATATGCCGCTCGTTCCGCATCGCAGGATGCGGTCCGCCAGTTGCTACTGTTCCCGAGCCGTCGGCCATTGGCCTGATTTCCTCTTCCCACAATCGCGGTGAGGCACGATATCCGTGCAGCCCAACCGTTGCTGGAGGCCGTTTCCCGGCTCATCCTCTGTTATTGATTAGCAAACTAACCAAGCGGGCCATTTGCCACAAATACCATATCGCGATACTAGTGATCTTGAATTGAGATCGATAAAGGTTCCCGATGGATTTGCGTCAGCTTCGGTACTTTTCGCGCGTCGCCGAAAGCGGATCGTTCCGCGAGGCCGCAGCGCGCGCAAATGTCGCCCAGTCGGCCTTAAGTCGCCATATCCGGGCACTGGAAGACGAGCTTGGCGTCCTGCTGATGGAACGTCATGCGCGCGGCATCCGCCTGACGCCCGATGGAGAACGGCTCAAAACCCGGGCCGATGCCATTTTGCGCGACGTTGAGGAAACCCGTGCGGAACTGACCACGACACAGGCAAGCCCGCGCGGCACGGTAACGCTTGGCGCCTCCTCGACCACCAGCCGGCTGCTCTATGCCCGGCTGGCGGAGGCGGCAAGCCGGCGCTACCCGGACATTGACCTCCGGATCACCGAAGGCGCTTCCTATTTCCTCCTCGAGAGCATGGATACCGGCACGATCGACCTCGCGATCATGGTGGATCCTGAACACCGCGACTACCTGAGCAACGAGGCTCTGGTCACGGAAAAAGTCTACCTTGTCGGCTCGCCCCGGCACGCCGACCTGCCGGCGGGCCGATGCACGGCGCTGGATCTCGTCGACCGGCCAATGGTCCTGTTCTCGCGTCCGTCAGGTGGGCGCGCGCAACTGGAAAAGGCCGCAGCCGCTCAAAACGTCACCGTGAACGTCCGCTTCGAAGCCGCAAGCCCGGACGTCATCAAGGATTTCGTCGGACGTGGCCTGGGCTACGCGATGATGCCCTATTCATCGATTTTCAAAGAGGTCCAGAACGGCGAACTCGTTGCCGTCGAGTTCGATGGATTCGAGATGACGCGCACCTTCATGTGGCGCACAGATCGGCCATCCACGAGCGCCGCCAACGCCATCGCCGACCTTGTTCGCGAAGAATTCCGGGCGCTGGCCGAGGAAGGCGCTTTCGGAGTCTAAATCCCGACGATGCGCTCGCCGCCATTCGGACTGATCACCTGACCGGTAATGAAATCGGCCTCGTCGGATGCAAGGAATGCCACCGTCTGCGCGATGTCCAGCGGGTCGGCCATGCGGCCGAGCGGAATTCGTTCGGTGCGCGCGACGACCGCAGCCTCGTCGCGGCCGGCGGATGTCATGCCTGTCAGCACGAATCCGGGGGCGACGGCGTTGACCATGATGTTCCATTCCGCCAGTTCCCGGGCAAGCGAATTGGTCAGACCCGAGATCGCCGATTTCGCCGCCGAATAATGGGCGGCGACATGATTGCCGCCGAGCGCATACATCGACGACGTGTTCACGATCTTGCCGTAGCGCCGTTCCTTCATGCCGGGCACCACCGCCTGCGTTGCGAAGAATGTCCCCTTGAGATTGATATCGACCATCCGGTCGTAGGTTGCCTCGTCGATATCGCCGAAATTCAGTCGCTGACCGCTGACCCCGGCGTTGTTGACGAGAATGTCGATATGGCCGAATTTCGCCTCCGCCGCATGGATGCGCCGCGCCATGCCGGTGACTTCGCTGACGTCGTAGAGCATCATCTCCACCCGGCCGCCGCTTTTTTCCGCCGTCGCCGCCGTTTCCTGCAGACCGTCTGCCGTAACGTCGTTGATGATCACATCGGCGCCACGTTCGGCCATGAGGATGGCATGTGCGCGACCGATGCCACTGCCCGCCCCGGTGATCAGGGCTACTTTTCCTTCAAGCGATAAAGACACGCACTTCCCCTTCTGTCTCTGTGAAATCGGGCCACGTATGCCGTATGCGCATACCTGACCTGAATTTCTGAAAACCTCTGGTCAAAACACCGCCGGTCGTATTGGATGCGCCAATCTATATCAGGGATGGGACACGACAAAACTATGAACGACACACCGACAGATTTTTCGCACCACGAAAGCCCGGTCAACCTTCCGGCGAACCAGTCCGAGCCGGAATACGTCTCGGATCTGATCGCCGACCTGCTGGCGAAAATGGATTTCGGATACGTGTTCCTGCTGCCGGGCGCGAGCTATCGCGGCCTGCACGATTCGCTGGTGAACCACAACCGGAACCTCAACCCGCAAATCATCCTGGCGACCAGCGAACTCTCCGCCGCATCGATGGCGCACGGGTATTCCAACGCCACCGGCAAGCCGTCGCTCTGTATCCTGCACAACCTTGTCGGCCTGATGAACGGATCCATGGGCGTGTATAATGCCTGGTGCGACCGTGCGCCGGTCGTTTATCTGGGCGGATCGGGCCCGCTCGACCCGGACCAGCGACGCTTTATCGACTGGAACCACACGGCGAGCACGCAGTCGGACATCGTCAAGAAATGGGTCAAGTGGACGGACGAGCCGCCGACTGCGAACACGACGCTCAAATCGATTCTGAAAGGCGCGACCATCGCGTCGACGCCGCCCTTCGGTCCGGTCTATGTCTCCATCGACAGCCACATCCAGGAACAGCCGGTAGACGACAGCATCGAGACATTCGATCCGTCTCTCCCGCGCTACAACGCACCGCCGCCCGCAGGCCCCAATGAAGACGCGCTCGAACAGGCCGCGGAGATGATCGTCAACGCCGACTTCCCGGTGCTTGTCGGCGGACGGTTTGCGATCTACGAGGAAATGCGCCGGCCCCTGATCGAACTTCTCGAACTCACCGGTGCCGGCGGGCTGAACGACCGCGCCGTCTATTCCTGGCCGAGCGATCATCCGCAGAACCTGTCCGGCGACAAGAATGCGCTGCTGGAGGCCGATGTCGTCGTTTGCCTGGACGTCATCGACGTCAACAACGTCATGGGCACCTACGCGGTACGGCGGCGGTCGGACCAGCTTGAAGCGCGCGAAAAAGCGCCGCCCAAGCTGATCGACATGTCGCTCAACCCGATCGACAACAATTCCTGGACCGGCTTTGGCGGCCCGACGCCGCCGGTCGATCTGCAGCTTCTGTGCGAACCGGCCTATGGCCTCGAACGTCTGACGGCGGCGGTCCGCAAGAAACTCGAACGCGACCCCTCATCCCATGACAGGATCGAAGCGCGCAAAAAGATGCTGGCCGAACGCCACACCAAACTGCGTGCCGCGCAACTGGAAAAAGCGCAGCAGAACTGGGACTCGTCCCCGCTCAAGGTCGAGCGCATGATCCACGAAGTCTATCAGGCCGTGAAGGACAAACCGTGGACGCTGACGGCGGCAAACCACCGCAGCTTCAACGAAGTGGTCTGGAACTTCCCCGGCGCCGGCGCCTTTCTCGGTGCCGATGGCGGTGGCGGCGTCGGCTACAACACCTCGGCGGCCATCGGGGCCGCTCTGGCACTCCGCGACAAAGGACGGTTCTGCGTCTCGATCGGCGGCGACGGCGACTATCTGATGGCGCCGGCCTCCATCTGGTCGGCGGTCCATTACCGGATCCCGATGCTCCATATCGTCAACAACAACTCGACCTGGGGCAATGACGAGGTTCACCAGATCGAGGTCGCTCACAACCGCAACCGGCCGCAGGAGAATGCCTGGATCGGCCAGTCGATGCGCGATCCGATTATCGACTTCGCGGAAGTCGCACGCGGCTTCGGCGCATGGGCGAAAGGCCCGGCGGGCACGCCGGACGAATTCGCCGCGATTCTTAAGGAAGCGGTGGCAGAGGTCGAAAAGGGTAATGTCGCGGTAATCGACGTGACGACAACGCTGGGGACGGTTTCCTAGTCTCCCCGCTGCCGTAAACAAATGCCGCCGACCGGTGACCCCGGCCGGCGGCACCCTGCAGCAAAGCCGGTCAGGCGAGAAAGTCGGCCAACGTCCCGATGAACGCGTTGGTCTGTTCAGCCACCACCCAGTGACCACAATTCTCCAGCGTGACCGCGGAGCCGTTCTCCGCAATCGCGCCCATGATGCCCTGCAGCACCGGCCCGAGCCGGTCGCCACCGATGCCGAGTACCGGGATATCGAGCTTCTTTTCGGCAAGCGCCTTGTTGGCCTCGGCGTCCTGGGCGAAGGTCCTGTAGGTTTCAAGGCCGCCGCGCAGGCAGCCCGGCGCGGCCATCATCGCGGCGTAAGTGTCGATTTCAGCGTCCGATATCGCTCCGGGATCGAAGGCGCGGGCACGGATAAAGGTCTCGACATACATCCGTTCGCGACCGGAGATCAGCGCCTCGGCAACATCGCGCTGGGCGTGGAATCCGAAATGCCAGAGCGCCGGCGCCCCCTGCATGCGGTCCCAGGGCTCGATGCCGGGAAGCGGCACATCGACGATGACGAGCCGGTCGACCGCGTCGCGGTGCCGCGCCGCGAGCGGATAGGCCACCATCCCGCCGATGTCGTAGCCGACGACCGAATAGCGATTGAAGCCGAGGCCTTCGGCAAGGGCATGGATATCGTCGGACATGGTGACCTTGTCGTATCCGGAGGCCGGCTTGTCCGAATATCCGGCGCCGCGCAGGTCGGGCGCAATGACGGTCTTCGAACCGGCGAGCGCCGACATCACCGGACGCCACATCTCCGCCGACAGCGGCCAGCCATGCAGCAGAAACACGGGGTCGCCGCTGCCCGCAATCATGTAATGCAGGCGGATGTTGTTGACTGTCATAGTACGGTGGTCGATCTGGATCGAAGAATCAGACATGGGCTTTATTACTTCCTGTTAGAGAGACGTCGCCGCGGCCGGTCGCGAAGGCGGGCGCCGGGGCGCAATACGCGATGCCGCGGACGGGGGGCTTATGGCTATCGGCCGATCGAGTCGGTGGCGATGAGTTCCACTTTGTAGCCGTCGGGGTCCTCGACGAAGGCGATCACGATCGCCGGGTCGGCTTTCATCGGACCGGCCGGTCGGACGATCTTCGCACCCGCCTTTTCCAGCGCTGCGCAGGTGGCGTAGATATCATCGACGCCGATAGCGATGTGTCCGTAGCCGTTGCCGAGGTCATATGGCTCGGAGCCCCAGTTGTGTGTGAGTTCGATGACGGTGCCGCCCGCCTCGTCGGCATATCCGACGAATGCGAGGGTGAATTCGCCGTCTGGATAATCTTTTTTGCGCAGCAACTTCATGCCGAGCATCCCGACATAAAAGTCGAGCGACCTGTCAAGATCGCGGACCCGTACCATCGTGTGAAGCATTCGCGCACCTGCGGGCGGGGTACTGTCTGCCCCGGACTTGGTTTCTGGCATCGTGTTCACGCTGTTCTCCCTGTATCGGCTGTGTATTGAGGCTGTAGGTTTCGGCGGCAGACCGGGGATGTTATCCCGCATACCGCCCTTTCCCGGGCATTAGAACAATTTTTCAAATTCGTTTCAACTGAAACGAAAATGGATCGCGCTTTTTTAGGGGGATGAAACGGCGCTTTGGCCGTACCGCGGTTAATGTTACCAATCGGGAAACTGTAAGGTACCCCGCCGCATGAACCAGTCGAGGACCAGAAAGCCAAATCCACGCCTGACTGATCCGCGCACCCTGCTCCCCGACCGCCTGACGGCGCTCGCCGACGTGCTGGGCAACGAGATCGAAGGGCCGGTCCGCGCCGAGTACGATTTGCCGCCGAAAGACTGGAGGGTCATGAAGGTACTCGCCGCGCACGGGGCCGTACCGCCGACCGAAATCCATCGCATCGGCGGACAGAACAAGCCTCAGATCAGCCGCGCCCTGAAATGCCTGCTGGACCGCGAACTGGTTGCCCGGCAGCCGCATCCGGAAGACGACCGGACGTTCCTGGTCTCGCTGACAGCAGCAGGCTCGGAGATGTACGCCGACATCGTAAAGAAGATGCGACGGCGTCAGGCGAACTTCCTGAAAAAACTCCCCGCCGATCAGGCCGATCAGTTGCGCCAGCTACTCGACAGTCTGGAACAGTTCGCCGGGGACTGAACCGGCCACCCGGCGGCCAGGGCGTTGCGGCGCCCTTTTCATCGCAGCGCAGGAGGGACGCGCTCTACCGCTTTAGCGCCTTCTGTTCGGGGGCGCCGAAGCCGACGACGATATCGGTCCCGTCATCGAAGACGGGACGCTTGATCAGGGTCGGGTTCCCGGCCATCAGCCTTTCGGCTTTCGCCGCATCGATGCCCTCCTTGTCCGATTCGGGCAGGTTGCGCCATGTCGTGCCGCGCCGGTTGAGCAGTTTCTCCCAGCCGGCGGCGGCGGCCCAGCGGGACACATCCGCGGGATCGAGCCCATCGACCCGGAAATCGTGGAACGTGTGTTCTATCCCCTCGGCGCTCAGCCATTTCAGCGCCTTGCGGCAGGTATCGCAGTTCTTGATTCCGTAAACCGTCAGCATCTCAGTTCGCCTTCACCGTTTCGTATAAAAGATCGAGCGCAGCCTTGGCGAAGGACCACATGTTGTCTTCCCGGTCGTCATTGCCGGTCTGCACGATCCGCGTCGCCGAGACCGGCCCGGCCACGGCCAGCGCGACATGCCCTGCGGGATCGCCGTACCGGTTGCCGGACGGACCCGCGGCGCCGGATTCACCGATCGCCCAGTCCGCTTCCAGCAGGTCACGCATCGTCGTCGCCACCAGGGTTGCATATTCCTCGGTAGAACCGCGCATCTGCGCCTTGGCGTCGTTGAACCGCAGCAGCCCGCGCCGGGCGGTTTGTGTATAGACCGACGCACCGCCGAGATAATAGCCGGACGCACCGGGCACGGACAGAAGCGCGGCAGAGACGAGACCGCCCGCAGCGGATTCGGAGACCGCGACGGTCTGGCCCCGTTGCTTAAGCAGTTCGCCGACCGGTGTGGCCATTTCGAGAAGTGAGGGCATGGTTTACGTTCCCGGTTATTGGTTAGAAGCGAAAGGACAGGCTGAACGCGCTGAACTGGTTGAGCGCGTCCTGTTCCTCGAATTCGCGTGTGCGAATGATATGGGTCAGCGATACCCGCGCGGTTCCCCAGAGGGAAAACACCGCCCCTACCTGGAGATCGCCCACAAAGTTGTTCTTTTCGACGCTGTGACTCGATCGGAAACTGTTGCCGTCCAGAAAGATGTTGCGGGCCACTGCCCGGCCGCCAATGCTGAAGAAAAGATAGGCGCCGAGGCTCTCGCCAGGCTCGGGTTCGTAATATTCCGACCCGGCAATCGACGGCCGGATGCGGGGCGGTCCGAAATCATTGGCGAGCCGGTTGCCGATGCGGAATGTCGCGGCGACGCTGCCATAGGTGTGAACGTTACCGAGCGCGACGCCGGTCGATGGCATCAGGTCAACCTGCAGCAGGTTGCTGCCCGGCAGCAGATTCCACGCTTCGGTACGCCATTTCTGCTCGTATTCGAGAATAAAGCCGGGCTCGTTGCGAAGCTGATTGCGCCAACCGCGCGGTTTCTGCGCGCCGATGACGCTGTGAACGAATTTTTGCGTCCGGTCGGCGCCCGATGCCGGCCCGACGACACCGAGCGTAAGCTGGATAGATTCCATCCGGTCGAATGCCGTCGACCCGGCCTTTTGCTCCTCGCGTGGCCCCAGAACCAGCCCGAGGGAAGCGAAAGACCAGCCGGCATAGGGCCTGTCATCCGTAATCAGGTCGGTCCGGTTGATGTCTTCCGGCGTAAACATTGCCTGACCGAGCGCGACCGAGTATCGCACTTCGCGGTTTGAATCGAGCAGCGAATACCCACCCAGATTGAACGAAAGCGCCCCGGCGACGTCGCGCGCCGTCGTGTCCCCGGCCTGATTTCCCGACATGCACGAGGCGCGAGAGCCATGCGTATAGTGACGGTCTGTTCCGCCAATGCCGATATCGTTCTCGAACTGAATGCTCGCGACACTGCATTGCGCCGCAGCCTGCCCGGCCGGCCACAGCGCCAATACCGCTAACGGCATCAAATATCTAGGTAATTTCATCGCGCCTGCTCTGATCGTTAACGCAGAGAGTGACGATAAATAGTCATTCCCGCAACAGCGTTTCGCAGCCGAATAACGGCAAAAGGCAGGAGTCGGGAATGGAAACCTCCAGCCAGAGCGCACGAAAGGAAATTATTTCTCAAAAAAGCGAATCCAGGCAATTCGTTCGAAAAATGAGAGGCTCTTTTAACTATTAGAAGCTATATTTTTCTATTTTATCCGATTTAAGGAATTGATTTTTTAACCTCACCGGTATATTCCCCAGAAATCGAAACGGCATTTCAGATTCCAGTGCCGTTGAAAACAGCAAGGGCTCTCCGATGCGTCACCTTCCCGCCTTTCTCGACATCGCAGGGCGTCCCTGCCTCGTCATCGGCGGCGGCGAGGTCGCGGCGCGGAAGATTGTCCTGCTGGAGCGCGCCGGCGGCCGCGTTCACGTGACTTCACCCGAACTCGTCCCTTCCCTGTCGCGTGGCGTAGCCGCCGGACGTATCCGGCATCTTTCAGACACCTTCATTCCCGAACAGATGGACGGCCATGCCGTCGTGATCGCCGCGACAGACGACCGGGCATTGAACGCCCGCGTTTCCTGGGAAGCGCGACAGCGTGGCATACCGGTGAACGTCGTGGACGACCCGACGCTTTGCAGCTTTCAGGTTCCGGCCATCGTCGACCGGGCCCCCGTGCTCATCGCCGTCTCCACCGGCGGGACATCTCCGGTACTGGCGCGCTGGATACGGCGGCGGATCGAAAGCTTTCTGCCCGCCGCGATCGGTAATCTCGCCAGCCTTGCGGCGCGCTGGCGCCCGACAGTAAAGACACGGTTCAGTTCCATCGCACCACGCAAAAGATTCTGGGAAAGCGTCTTCGACGGCCCTGCCGCCCAGCTTGCCCTCGACGGACGCGACGAAGAAGCGGACCGCGTTGTCCGGCAAGCGCTCGAACGTCCGCAATGCGTGCCGGGCGCGGTCTATCTGGTCGGCGCCGGTCCGGGCGACCCCGAGCTGCTGACGCTGCGGGCTCACCGGTTGCTGCAGAGCGCCGATGCAATCGTATACGACCGTCTGGTATCCGACGACGTGCTCGACATGGCCCGCCGCGATGCGGAAACGATCTACGTGGGCAAGGCCCCCGGGGCGCATGCGCTGCCGCAGGGTAAAATCAACGCGCTGCTGATCCGCCTCGGACGCGCGGGCAAGCAGGTTGTCCGGCTCAAAGGCGGCGATCCCTTTGTCTTCGGCCGCGGCGGCGAGGAAATGCTGGCGGTCGAGGGCGCGGGCCTGCCCTGCCACATCGTGCCCGGAATTACCGCCGCCGCCGGTATCGGGGCCGCGACGGGTATTCCACTGACCCATCGTGGCATCGCGCAGCATGTCACGTTCATCACAGGGCACGGCAAAGACGGGGAACCCGACGCGGACTGGCCGGCACTGGCGCGCGGCGGCCAGACGATCGTCGTCTATATGGGCCTCGCCGCCCTGCCCCGGATAACCGCGCGGCTTCTCTCGAACGGTCTCGGCGCGGACGTACCGGTCGCCGTCGTCGAAAAAGGAACAACGCCGGACCAGCGCGTGATCGCGGGCACGCTGGACGATATCGCCGATACCGTCCGCCGCGCGCACGTCGCCGGTCCGGTGTTGACCATCATCGGCGGCGTCGCGGCGTTCGCCCTCACCTCTCGCACCGTGCGTGAAGAGCCCACGCTCGCGGCCACAGGCTAGGAAGACAGGATGACGTTTAAAATTCTTACGGCGAACCGGCTGGATAACGGCCTTGTGGTGTATCTCGGCGAGACCGGCTGGACCGCTGATATCTGCCTGGCGCGCCGGGCCCCGGACGACGATACCGCTGCGGCGCTCGACGAGCAGGGCCGGCAGGCCGCCCTGCGGAACGAGATCGCCGATCCGTATCTGATCGATATCGACGACGACACGCCGGTGCGCTGGCGTGAATCCATCCGCGCCAACGGCCCGACCGTGCGCCCCGATCTTGGATACCAGGCAAGCAGGAGCTGACAATGTACCGCTATGACGAATTCGACCACACGATGGTGCGTGAACGGGTCGACCAGTTCCGCGAACAGGTCGGGCGCCGGCTTTCCGGCGAGATGACCGAGGACGAATTCAAGCCGCTGCGTCTGATGAACGGGCTGTACCTTCAATTGCACGCCTACATGCTGCGCGTCGCAATTCCCTACGGTACGCTGTCGAGCCGCCAGATGCGGACCCTCGCCCGGATCGCGCGCGACTACGACAAGGGTTACGGGCATTTCACGACCCGCCAGAACATTCAGTTCAACTGGCCGAAACTGGTCGAGGTGCCGGATTTGCTGGCCGACCTCGCCAGCGTCGAAATGCATGCGTTGCAGACATCCGGCAACTGCATCCGGAATGTCACCGCCGACCCCTATGCCGGGGTTGCCGCGGACGAGATCGAAGATCCGCGCATCTACGCCGAGATCATCCGCCAGTGGTCGACACTGCACCCGGAATTCACGTTTCTGCCCCGCAAGTTCAAGATCGCCGTGACCGGCGCCGAAACGGATCGCGCAGCCGTCAAGCTGCACGATATCGGCATCGCGATGGTGCGGGACGATACCGGCGCGGTTGGTTTCCGTATCGATGTCGGCGGCGGACAGGGCCGGACACCGATTATTGCCGAGACTATCCGTGAATTCCTGCCGAAGCAGGACCTGCTCGCCTATCTTGAGGCCGTCCTCCGCGTCTACAACATGCTGGGCCGGCGGGACAATATGTATAAAGCGCGCATCAAGATCCTCGTGCAGTCCGAGGGAGTGGCGCGCTTTACCGAACGGGTCGAGGACGAATTCGCGCACCTCAAAGGCGGAGCGCTCGAGCTTCCGCAGGCCGAGATGGACCGGATTCGCGCCTATTTCGCTCCGCCCCGGTTCGAGGCACTCGCAGACGCATCGGACGAGCTCGAAAACGCCCGGGCGGCGGATGCGGAATTCGCGGCCTGGTTGCGGACAAATGTCGATGCGCACAAGCAACCGGGCTACGCGATCGTCAATATCTCGCTCAAACCGGTTGGCGGGATTCCCGGCGACGCCTCGGCCGAGGAAATGGAAGCGGTCGCCGACCTCGCCGAGCGCTATTCCTTCGGCGAGATCCGCGTCACGCATGAACAGAATCTCACCCTGCCATCCGTCCGGAAGAGCGAATTGTTCAGCCTTTGGCTCGGCCTTAAAATCCACGGCCTGGCGACGGCGAATATCGGCCATGCGGGCGATATCATCGCCTGCCCGGGCCTCGATTACTGTAACCTTGCCAATGCGCGCTCGATCCCGGTCGCGCAGGCCATCGGCGAAAAATTCGCGAACATCCGGCGCCAGCACGATATCGGCCGCCTGACGATCAACATATCCGGCTGCATCAATGCCTGCGGCCATCACCATGTCGGCAATATCGGCCTGCTCGGCGTCGAGAAGAACGGCGAGGAATTCTATCAGATCACGCTCGGCGGGCGGGCGGACGAAAACGCCGCGATCGGCAGCATCGTCGGGCCGGCGTTTTCCTATGACGACGTCCCGGACGCGGTCGAAACCGTCGTCGACACCTATCTGACTTACCGCGAAGACGAGGAAGAAAGCTTCGTCGACGCCTATGCCCGGTTGGGCGCAACCCCGTTTAAGGAGGCTCTCTATGCCACTCGTTAAGGACGGATCTATCACCGAAGACAGCTGGACGCATATCGCGGATGGCGAAGACGCGCCTCTCGACGCGCCCATTATCGTCAGCGCGGACCGCTGGCTCGCCGAGCGCGCCTCGCTGGTGCACCGTAATGCACCGGTCGGTGTACGCTTGCGCAACGACCAGACGCCCGAAGACCTGGGCGAGGACTTATACCGGTTCGGCGTTATCGCCCTCGAATTCCCCGCCTTCAAGGACGGACGGGCCTATACCCAGGCGCGGCTGCTGCGCGAACGATACCGGTTCACCGGCGAGGTCCGCGCCTTTGGCGACGTGTTGCGCGACCAGCTGCTGTTTATGCAGCGCTGCGGCATCGACGCGTTCGAGATCCGCAAGCAGGCGGATGCCGAAGCGTTCCGGAATGCCATCGGGGAGATAAGCGTATTCTACCAGCCGGCCACCGATGATCGGCGCCCCGCAAGCGCGTTGCGCAACCGCGCCGTCGCAAGCTGGGCGTATTGAGAACGGCAGACTCCTCGCGACCTTGCGGCCACGGATGCCGGTTCGGCGACTGAGAGAAATCCGCAGAATGTCCATAAGATCGATTTCGCGACGGTCGAAATCGAACGCCACGCGCGACGCGAAGGTCAGGCCATCCGCACATCGTCGCCGGCGATAAATCTGGGCGTCTCCCCCTTCAGGTAGCGCAGCACGTTTTCAGCGCCTCGCCTCGCCGCCGTGATCAGCGCACCGTCGGTCATCGCCGAATTGTGGGGCGAGGCGATCACATTGGGCAGATCGAGAAACGGGTACGCCGTCTCGAACCGGCCGTGACGCACGGGCTCGATCCACCAGGCCTCGAGACAGGCCGTAAACCCCGGGTTGGCGACCAGATGCGCGTACAGATCGGCCTCATCGACGATCTCGCCGCGTGCGACATTGACGAGGATGGCGTCGGGTTTCATGCGCGACAACTGCGCCGCGCGCAGCAACCGGTCGGTCTTTTTCGTCAGCGCCAGCGTGATCACGACAACATCAGAGGCCGCGATAACGCGGTCGACATCGTCGAGCGTGCCGATGAAATCGACCGACTCACCGGTTTTGCCTGTCCGGTTAATCGCCTGGATATTCATCCCGAGCGCCCGCATCAGGCGGGCAACCTCGCGCCCCGTCTCGCCGTAGCCGAGAATACCGCATGTCATGCCGGCAATTCTTTTCGTCGGCACGAACTGGTTGAATTCACCCTTTCTCATCAGCCGGTGCTCGCCGGCCAGGCGTTTCGCTGCCGACAGGGTCATGGCGGCGACATGCTCGGCCATCGGTTCGGCATAGGCCCCGGCGTTATAGGCAACCGCGATATGGTTAGGCAGATCGCCGAACGGCAGGTAGTCGATGCCCGCCGTCAGGCACTGCATCAGGCCGCAATTCTCCAGCAGGCCGAGCGCATCGACGCCAAGATCGCGGATCGGATGATAGGTCAGTACAGCCCGCGCGCAACGCAGTGCCGCCATGCGCTCGGGATCATCGAGCTCCGGCAGAAAGCGCACCTCGGCCGCATCTCCCAGGACGTCAAGAAATGCCTCTCTTGTCAGCGCTGGCGGCTGATGCGTCACAAGGACGACGGGAGGCGTCATCGACGAACCATTCATTTCAGCGATAGCCTACGCGCGTATCTCAGGCGCTGCGTGCTAGACGTGGAACTCGGTCAGGACTGTTGTCACTTCCTCGGGGAACAGCTCTTCGATCTCGACCTTGCGCTGACACACGCCCTGCTCGAACCCGTATTGCAGGAAGGCTTCGAGCGTCGTGCGGTTCTTTTCGATCCCGTAGGGAAAATAATCGTCGCCGAACAGGTCTTTTGCCTTCTGCGCCGCATCGTAGCACCAGGCAAACGGCATGCGCGTCGCCGTCATCTCGGTGGCCCGGAACAGCGCCCGGTCTTTGGCCTCCTCGAAGGCCTTGTACAGGTTGGTGGCGACCCAGGGGTTTTCGCGAAAGAAATCGCCGCGCATCGCGATCACGTGCATGATCGGGAAGATTCCGGTGTCGCGGTAGTACTGTTCCTCGACCTCACGGTAATTCGGATAGAGATGCACGATGGTGCCCTCGCCCTCTTCGATCGGGGTCGGCGGGTGGGCGGACATGATGCAGTCGATTTCCCCATCGAACAGCATGTCGGTGAGCGATTTGTCCTGGCGTGGCGTCAGGGAGACGCCATCGGGCAGCTTCAGGGAAACCTTTTCCTTGCGCCCGGCGCCGTTCACGCCGCCCTGGAACCACTCGATCTCCTGCAGGGGAATACCGACCTGATGAACCAGCCAGCCGCGGGTGTAGATCGACGCGGTCTGCGCCCATTCCGGAATGCCGATCCTTTTGCCGCGCAGGTCGGCCGCCTCCTTGATATCGCTGCCGGGCAGCACGAACAGCGACGACTGGCGGAACACGCGGGAGGGAAAAACCGGAATGCCGGTAATGGTATCGTCATCCTGCGATTTCAGCGCGATATACTTGCCGAACGACATTTCCGAGACGTCCCATTCGCGAAACTTGATGAACCGGAAGAAGGTTTCTTCGATCTGCAGGTTCAGGTAGCGGAGATCTATGCCTTCCGCCTGGATATCGCCGCGCGTCAGGTCGCGGGTATGTTCGTAATCGCTTGCGGCGAATGTGACGGTCAGCTTTGACATTTCTTATTGTCCCCACAGCATTGAACAGGATTGCAGACAGAGTTCGGGCGGGACAATCGCCCCGCCCGGTCACAATACTTGCCTATTTGACGGACTGGCGCCAGCCCATCTTCTTGTTCAGCGCATCGCCGGCTTCGGCAATGCCGTTGAGGTAATGATCCCAGACGATCAGGTTCTCCTCGCAGGCGTCCACTACTTCATCTTCCATGTGGAGCTTCGCCGCATGGCCTGCCACGGTCTTCCAGCCAAGATCCGAATGCTTGATGTCGGCCTCGGAATGCATGCCGAAAAACAGGCGCTGCTCCTCGGTCAGACCGAACAGCTTGCCCCAGCGCCGGTTCTCGTTCCCGAACCAGCCCTTTTTCTTGACCTCGCCCTTGCCGTAGCCCGGAATATTCGCACGTTCGGCGCAGGTATTGGCCATCAGGCCGAGCAGCCAGTGGCGGTTGCTCATCAGGCCGTCCCAGGCGCGCCAGGCGAGGCGCGTCGACGGCAGCGGCTTGGCGTTCGAAATCTGCGCACGGCGCATTCCGCAATCGACACCGAGATCCTCCAGGACCTTCCAGTGCGGACGGCCGTCGCCGTGCTCCACGTCGGAGACCAGTTCCTCGACGCAGGCTTCGAGGATATCCATTTTGACGTCCCAGACCGGCGTGTTGGTGGCGACCCGGAGTTTCAGGACCGAATTACGCTGACGCGTATTCAACCGGTGCTGCATGACGAACATATGTGCCCGCCCCTTGGTCATCGGCTCGTTCAGCAGACGGTTCTGCTTCGAAAAGTTATCGACGGCCTTGTCGATCCCGGCGATTACGGATTTGGTGCTCATCTTTCCTGTTCCTTCCTGTTTGATGTCTCTTTTTACGGCGTCGGAGGGGCATCATTCAATAACACTTACTCAATACCTCATATTAAAAAAATGCCTTGCTATATCATTTGCAATAACAATTATGCCTTTTGTAGTCGCCCTCCGCTTTCGGCGACACTCTCGACCACCACCCGATCGATTACCTCCCGCACCGCGCGGGTGGCCTTGTTCCTGCTGTGCGATGCAGCGTAGGCAATCGTCAGCGTACGCGATATTTTCGGGCGCGTAATCTGCGCGGCAAAAAGCCGGTTTGCCTCCACGGCGCGGTGAACAGCGGCATATGGCAGAATCGTAAAACCAAGCCCGCTTTCGACCAGATCTCTCTGCGTCGCAACGGAATCGATTTCGAAGGCGATATTCAGCATCACTTCCTGATCGCGCGCAGTGTTTTCGACCCATTCGCGCAGGCCGAATCCGCGGCTTGGAAGGATCAGCGAACGTCTGGCAACCTTGCTGAACGACACCTTTTCACCTGGGTCGTCGGCACCCGCGGCGCCGACCAGAAACAGATCTTCGCTCAGCAGGGGCTCTGTCTCGATTCCCTTTGCCGCGCCGGGGTTGTAGGAAAACCCCATATCGAGGGAATTATCCGCAAGCCGTCGCATGACCTCCTCACTCATCCCCTCGAAAATATTCAGCGAGACGCCGGGATAGAGCGCCTGACAACTTCGGATCAGCCGGCTCGCCAGCAAGGCGCTCGCGGTCGGCGTGATCCCCAGGACAACACTACCCCGCGGCGGCCCCGACAAATCCGTAACCTCTCGCCGTGCCTGTTCGATCTGCTTGAGGATCGCATTGGCATGCCCCAACAGGACCGTGCCTGCCTCCGTCGGCTGCACCCCGCGCGAATGCCGATGCAGCAGCGGCACCCCGAGTTCGTCCTCGAGCTTGCGGATCTGCAGACCGAGGGCCGGTTGCGCCACGCGCACGCGGTCGGCAGCACGCGTAAAGCTTTTAGCGTCGACAATTTCCACAAAGTAACGAAGCTGGCGTACGTCCATCGGACCGGCTTTCCTGGAAAAGATATTATTGTTTTTTTATATACAATAATACGCTGCCATATCAAACCGGCATTTTAAATATAGGAAGCCGGTCTTGCCGGCCCCTGGGCCACGACAACCGGCCCCGCAGGTGTCAGACGACCGCCTCGCCTTTCACCGTGATCCGCCGCATCATCCGGCGCTCTCCCGGATCGAAGTCGGTACGGGCGTGCATGGAACAGCGGTTGTCCCAGATCACGAAGTCGCCGACCTGCCAGACATGCTCGTATACAAACCGGTCCTGCTCGCCATGGGCAAACAGGCGCTCCAGGATTTCGGCGCTTTCATCTTCCGGGAGGCCGTCGATGTAGTCCGTCATAAGGCGGTTCACGTAGAGCGCCTTTCGCCCCGTCGCCGGGTGGGTTCGCGCGACCGGGTGCAAATACTGCGGCGCGTCCGGGTCGATATTTTCACCCCGTTTCATCGGGTTGCCGGCATAGTCGTAGATGTGATGCCCCTTCAGTCCGTCGAGCTTATCGCGCAGATCGTCGGGCAGTGTTTCCCAGGCGGTGTAGCAATTGGCGAAAAGCGTATTGCCGCCGACGGACGGTACTTCCATCGCATAGAGCGTCGAGGCCTTGCACGGATACTCGTAGTAACACTGGTCGGAATGAAACCACATGTCGCCGTTCTCGAGCGCGGTCTGCAACCCGGTATCGGTGACATTGGTAATCATCATTGTGTGTTTCATGTCTTCGTTGGCGAAATTGCCGGTGCGGACCTCCTCAAGGTCGCCGAAATACTTGCAGAACCGCACCTGGTCGTCGTTCGACAGCGACTGGTTGCGAAAAACCAGAACAAGGTGCTCGTGCCACGCATCCTCTATAGCCTTCATCGTGGCGCTATCGAGTGGCCGACCGAGATCGACTCCCTGAATCTCCGCGCCAAGCGCGTCGGAAAGTGGTTTCACTGTCATTTCATCAAGCACTGTCGCCATGGCCATCGCTTTCCCGTAATAGATAGTTCGGAATCAAACTATATTGCCCCGCATGCGGGGAAGCAATTCACGGGATCGGCGCGATAGAAACACCTTCCTCCAGTCACGCGACTTCGGCGCGCGGACGCGCTGCCGTCTTTGCGACAGGGTTTTTCAGCCTCAGCCAGATCCCGATGATGACGCTGATCGTGCCGCTCTGGGCGCTCGATATCGGCGCAAGCGCCTTCTGGATCGGCATGGCGATCGCGGCACGCGCCCTGCTGGCAATGATCTTCGCAATCCAGACCGGTGCCGTGATGGATCGCCTCGGCGCGCGGCGCGTGACCACCGCGCTCGCCGTGACCGCCGGCGTGCTGGTGATGGTCTACCCGCTCGTCCCCACCATCGGCGGTATACTGGGCATGCAGACCATCGTCGGATTCCTGCATCTCGCCTGCTGGATCGGCGCCCAGGCGCTTGTCGGGCGGTTGACCAGGGGCGCACCGGACATGATGGGTCAGTTCACGTTTCTCACCACGCTGGGAAATTTTCTGGGCCCGCTGATGGCCGGACTCGCGTGGCAGTATCTCGGCGCCTGGGGCGCGTTCGCGATGGTTTCCCTCTGGTCCGCCGCCCTCGCTCTGACGCTGGCCGCGGTCCCCAAATCGCTGGATGCAGGTGCGGTCGCGAAGGTCAGCATCCGGGATTTCGTTCCGCACTGGGCCGATTACGCCGCCGGGTTCGGCCTCCTGCGGGTACCGATGATCGCATACGTTATCGTGGTCTCCGCGATTCTTGCGGGCGTTTACGCCATGCGCCACACGTTTCTCGCCGTCTACCTCGAAAGCATCAGTTTCACCGGGGGCGAGATCGGCTTCATCGTCGGGAGCATCTCCCTGGCCGGGGCCGTCGCCGGCCTGATCGTCGGGCGGCTTTCGCGCTGGATCGCCCCGCACTGGCTGGTTCTTGCCGGCACCGTCCTGGCCACGGTCACGTTCTGCCTCGCGCCGCTCTTCACCGGATTCTGGGCGCTGCTGGCGATCGCCTGCGCCACCGGTGTGTGCTCGGGCACGGCGTTTCCGATGATCCTGTCGGTTCTGACCCGGGGCGCCGCAACCGACCAACAGGGGCTGAGCGTCGGGCTCCGCTCGACCATGAACCGCACCGCATCGCTTACGGTGCCCGTGACGATGGGCGCGATTGTCGGCGCGACCTCGCTTGCAACCGGGTTCTTCGTGATGGGGGGGATTATCGTCGGCATTGCCGCCATAATGGGGATCGTGCTGATCGGTATTCTGAGGAAACAGGCCGCAACGCCGGTCGTGGAGGAATGATATGAACGGATACGAGGACCTGGCGATCGACAGGCTTTTCCGTCTGGACGGCGACGTCGCCTTCGTCACCGGCGGCGGCGACGGGTTCGGACGCATCGCTTCCATGGCCTATGCGCAGGCCGGGGCGTCGGTCGCCGTCACCGACATCGACAAGGACAAGGCAGACGCCGTCGTGGCCGAGATCACGGCCGGCGGCGGGCACGCGGTTGCCCTTCAGCTGGATGTATCGGATCGCGCCGCCCTGAAAAGCACGATCGACGATGCAGCGGCAACGCTGGGTGGGTTGCATATACTCGTCAACAATGCCGGTATCAGTCACCGCGGGCCCACCGTCGAGATGACCGACGAAGACTGGGACCGGGTCGTGGAGGTCAACCTGTCGGCGGTCGTGCTCGGCAGCCGGGCTGCCGCGCCGCACATGTTTGCCCAAGGCAACGGCCGTATCGTCAATCTGGCCTCGATCGTGGGCCTGGTCGGCAACCGGTTGTTCGCCCATATCGGCTATCAGGCGACCAAAGGCGCGCTGGTGAATGTCACGCGCGGGCTCGCGGTCGAATGGGCCGACCGGGGCATCCGGGTCAACGCAGTCGCACCGACGTTTTTCCGGACCAATTTCGGTGCGGCCTATATGCAGTCCAACCCCGGCATGGTCGACGCCATCGAAGCCGCCACGCCGATGGGCCGCTTCGGGGAGCCCTGGGAACTTGCCGGAGGGTTGCTCTATCTCGCCAGCCGGGCGTCCTCGATGGTCACGGGCGTCACCCTGCCGATCGACGGGGGCTGGACGGCTGCGTGAATTGACCGGCCACGCACGCGATTATTCGATACCGTCCGCTCAGAGCACCCGGATTTAGTTGAACTTTTCATGACTCGCGCGCGTTGACCTTGTGTGCCAGAATTATGCTGCTTACGTGAAGGTACCGGCGTATTTCTGATAGACACGTGCGAAATTCGTTATTTACAGGAACCCCACATGGTCGACGTGAACAGTATCAAAGCCAGCCTCGAAGCCCGCCTCGCCGCGCTGACGTCCAAGCTGAGCGAAATAGACGAGGACCTGAAAGAACACGGAACAGAAGCGGATTTTGAGGAACGCGCGACCGAAATCGCCGGCGACGAGGTTCTCGAAGGTCTCGGCATCCAGGGTCAGAAAGAGGCTCAGCAGATCAAGGCGGCGCTAAAGCGCATAGAGGACGGCAGCTACGGGATTTGCGTCCAGTGCGGCGAGGACATTCCGGAAAAGCGGCTCGAGTTGCTGCCGCATACACCGCTTTGCACAAGCTGCATGTCAGGCAGCAAATAATACCCTCGTTTTCCAACGAGCGTGCGATGCCGGCGATAAATATCGCCATAGCCAGAAGCTGAAAGTCTATCGAGCGAACCGTCCCCGCCGGGCAGGAGCCCCGGCGGCCGGGCCGTGACTTTCCATACCATCGCCTCGATCAGACAAGGCAGGCGAATTATTTCCGAATACCCAGCCAGTGCAGTCACGCGGCTCATGTGATCATTGCGTAAAATATTCAGAAATTTTTAATCAATATCTGCGATTTTTTCTCCTCAGGAACCATTGTATCCATCGTCGAGAGCGCCTTTTGGACGTCCCTCTCATGAAGCAGCCCGGCAAGATGGTTTAGCAAGGAGATACGTGTGCTAGGATTTAGAAAAAACACCGCCGAAGTGATCGAATTCGAAGATGCGGCGGCCGAGGCAAAGCCCGACATCCCCGAAAAAGATATTTTCGCTTTCAGGCAGATGCTGGATGCAATGCCGACGAATGTGATGACCTGCGACGTCGAGACGCTTCAGATCGATTACATCAACTCCACCAGCGTCGAGACCCTTCGCAGTATCGAGGATCTCCTGCCCTGCAAGGCGGATGAAATCCTCGGACAGTGTATCGACATCTTCCACAAGGACCCGTCGCATCAGCGCAAGATCCTGGCGGACCCGACAAACCTGCCGTGGCGCTCGAACATTACGCTCGGCGACGAGATTCTCGACCTGCGGGTCAACCCGATCTTCGACCACGACGGCAACTACACATCGATCTGCCTGGTCTGGGAGATCGTGACCGCCGCGGAGAAAGCAAAGCAGGAGAATAACCAGCTCCGCACGATGGTCGACAACATGCCGATCAACGTAATGATGGCGAATCCCGACGATTTCACGATCTCCTATGTCAACAAAACCAGTATCGACACCCTGAGCCCGCTGAACGACCTGCTGCCCTGCAGGGCCGAAGACCTGCTCGGTCAATGTCTCGATATTTTCCACAAACACCCGGAGCACCAGCGCAATATCCTGGGCGACCCGGCGAACCTGCCCCATGTGGCCAATATTACCCTCGGAGACCATATCCTGAGGCTCGAAGTCGCCGCGATCACCGACGACCACGGCAAATATATCGGGCCGATGCTGACCTGGAACATCGTCACCGAACAGGTACGCTTTGGCGAAGGCGTCCGGGAAATCGTATCGTCGGTTTCCGGTGCTGCGACCGAAATGGAGGCATCGGCGCAATCTGTCGCGGCCACGGCCGAGGAAACAAGCCAGCAGTCGAGCAACATTGCAGCAGCGGCCGAACAAACCGCAATGAACGTCCAGTCGGTTGCTTCGGCGACGGAAGAACTTACCGCATCGGTCGACGAGGTCGGCCGCCAGATCAAGCAGAGTGCGGACATTGCCAAGGCAGCCGTGGAACAGGCGCAGAAAACCAACGAGCAGGTCGAAGGTCTGTCCAATGCCGCGAACAAGATCGGCGAAGTCGTCAGTCTGATCAATGACATCGCCAGCCAGACGAACCTCCTCGCGCTGAACGCCACAATCGAGGCGGCGCGGGCCGGTGAAGCCGGCAAGGGCTTCGCGGTTGTCGCAACCGAGGTTAAATCGCTCGCCGATCAGACGGCCAAGGCTACCGATGAAATCGGCGAACAGATCGGTGAAATTCAGACCGCGACCAATAGTGCCGTCTCCGCGATCAAGGAAATCACGGGAACGATCGGCGAGATCAACGACATATCGGCAAGTGCCGCCGTCGCGATCGAGCAGCAGGCGGAAGCCACGCGCGAGATCGCCACCAATGTCGAACAGGCGTCGACCGGAACGACGGAGGTCTCTTCCAATATCTCCGGCGTATCCCAGGCAGCTCAGGAAACCGGCAATTCAGCCAGCCAGGCGCTTGACGCCGCCCGCGAACTGGCCAGCCATTCCGAAGAACTGAGCAACAAGGTCGACCAGTTCCTGAAAGAAACGACCGGGGGCTGACGCCCCGCGCGGACGTAAGCCGCGTTGAGACCAGACTCGAAGATGCGGGGCAGTCCGGACGGCTGCCCCGTTTCTGTTAACGCACGAATCGCGCCAGGCTAACCCTTCGACGCCATGACAAGCGCCAGCATGTTGGCCGCATAATCCGACGCCTGCGGCGTTTCCATCAACCGGGCATTGGCCAGGTAGGTCTTGCAGGTTGCCAGGGCGACGCGGTTGCGACTGGTCAGCGTTGCCAGAATCTCGTCGGCCTTCGAATACAACTCGCCCGCCGGAACGATATGGCTGACGAAGCCCGCCGCACGGGCCGTCTGTGCATCGATCTCGTCGGTCGAATAAACCATCCAGGCGACCGATTTCGGCATGGAACGGTCGATATGCGCCGATATGGCGGCCGTCGGCGGCAGATCGTGTTTCATTTCCGGCAGCGAGAACCGCGCATCGTCGGCCGCTATCGTGACGTCGCACACGGCGGCGGCCGCACAGCCGAAGCCGGCCGCCCTGCCCTGCACGGTTGCAACCACCGGCACATCGGCGCCGCGCACGGCATCATAGAAACCGAGGATCGGCGCGGTCAGGGCTTCGCGCATCTCGATACCGTTCTTCGGTGTGTTCTCTGGCGCGGCCGACGGGTCGCGGCCGAGGCAGAAATCGTCCCCCGTACTGCTGATGGAAATCGCCTTGATGTCCGGGTCGAGACCGGCATCGATAATCAGCGCCGATATGTTATCGAGCATATCGAGCGTCAGCATGTTGCCCTTGTCGGCCCGGTTGATCGTGATCCGGGCAATCGCGCCGTCGTGGTCCAGTTGCAATACGTCTTCCATATCAGTCTCCCTTCGCCTGTTTCGGCGTGTATTCATAGACCGCGCCCGCCTCGATCAGACGCGCGATTTCGTTTTCATCCGCGCCCAAGACGTCGGTCAGGATATCGGCGGTTTCTCCGCCCAGTTTCGGCGGATAGCTATGGCTGTTCATCGGGGTGCGCGACATTTTCACCGGATTGCCCGCAACCCGGATATTGGCGCCATCCTCGTTCGCCAGTTCCAGCACCATATCGCGCGCCAGTATCTGCGGGTTCGACAGCGCCTTTTCCAGGTTGTTGATTTCGCCAACCGGAATCCCGGCGTCCAGAAGCTTCGGGACCCAGTATTCCGCCGGGTGGATCATGAAGGCGCCTTCAAGGATGGGCCACAATTCGTCCCGGTTCGCATAGCGGTCTTCGTTCAGGGTGAACCGGGCATCTTCTTTCAGCGCTTCGATCCCCAGCACGTCGCATAACCCCTGCCACATGCGTTCGGTGTTGGCGGTAATCACCAGCGACGTGCCTTTGGCGCAGTTGAAGCCGCGATAGGTCGGAATGGAATCGTGCCCCCAGCCCTGGCGCCCGGGGTTTTTGCCCGAATGCAGATAGTATCCGGCCTGGTAACAGAGCATCGACACCTGGCAGTCGAGCATCGAAACGTCGATATACTGCCCTTTACCCGACCGCCGGCGTTCTTCAAGCGCCGCCAGCGCGCCGATCACGGCATACATCCCGGCGCTGAGATCGCCGATGGGAACCCCGCTGCGGACAGCGGAGCGCCCGGGTTCGCCGGTCATGCTCATCCCGCCGGAAATCGCCTGCACGATCATGTCATAGGCCGGCCTGTCGCGGTCCGCCCCGGTCTGACCGAACCCGCTGATGGAGGCCCAGATCAGGCCCGGATTGCGGGCCGAGAGGTTCTCATAGGTGAGACCCAGCCGGTCGAGCACACCGGGCCGGAAATTCTCGACCAGAATATCGCTTTCGTCCGCCAGTCTTTTGACGACCTCCAGTCCGTCGGGCGACTTCATGTCGACCACGATGCTTTTCTTGTTGCGGTTTATCGACAGGTAATAGCAGCTGTCATCGCCGACGAAATTCGGCGGCAGGATGCGGGACCAGTCGCCGACCGGCGCTTCCAGCTTGACCACCTCTGCCCCCAGATCGGCGAAGATCATCGTGGCATACGGGCCCGCCAGAAACTGCGTCAGGTCGAGAACGCGCAGGCCGGCCAGTGTCGGTTTAACCGCCTCTGCCGAAGTCGCCATCTGCCCTGTCCCAGTTGTTCTTGTTCGGTCGGAAGAATTCACAGGTCGAAGTCGAAAACTGACCCGCCTCGGCACGCCGTCAGAGAATAAAGCTTACCGCGCCCAGACCGCCGAGTTCCTCGGCATCCAGGATTGCGCGGCGTTCGGCAATCCGGAAGCCGTCGCCCTCGATCCGCAGCGTGTAAATGTATTTTCCGACATAGGCGCCGCCCTTGCCGTCACGGCGAAAACGGTGGACGGAGAAATTCGCCGTCACGGTCAGTTCCCGGTCGTCCTGCGCGAGGATACGCACGTTGGTGATCAGCCGCCGCGTGCGCGATGGCGGAAATTCAGCATGGGCATCATGGCTTTTGAGCCGCTTTACGCGCCCCCGGATGCGATCCATGTCGTCGGCGATAATGAACAGCGTGGTGTCGGGATGGCCGTCGGGCGTATCGTTCGGAGGTACCAGGTAATGCGCATCGTCGCATAACAGGTCGACCCACGCGTCCAGTTCCCACGCATCGAGCAGAGCGGCTTCGTGATAGAGGAAATCCTCTACGGCTTCACGGCTAACAGTCACGGTAATTCCTATTCGGCTGCCTGGGCGGCCTCGGTCGCAGCGGGCTCCCCGGTCATCATTGTGTTCCAGCGGCGCCAGAACGTTCGAAGATGCAACTCATCCGAATTGAGCTGCTCGCCTTCCTTGGCGATGCCGCGGGTCATGACCGACCACGGTACTTCCTTCACGGTCGACGTCAGCCCGGCCTGAACCTGCTCCAGCGCTTCGACATCGTCCGGCGTCGCGAACCCGCCCGGGCCGTAGAACGTGAGGAAGGAATCGAGCCGGACCTTGCGCATGATCGCGCTTTCTCCGACCGGCCCAAGCGCCCAGGCCGTGACCTTCATCCGGTCCACCTCTTCCGGCCAGAATGCGCGGACGGTGACGGAGGAACCGTCATTGATCATCAGGTTCGGGAAAACGAACAGGTTGCGGTTGGTGTTGGCGACGCGCTCGGCGCGCTCTTCGCCCAGACGCTCGACCAATTCGGCCTTTGCCGCCTCGACAGCGGGCTTCGCCTCTTCGCCGTAGATCGAAATCCACGTCGCCACCGGGCGACCGCGGAAATTGACGTTGTCGATCACCGCATGCCCGTTCCCGAGATCGCGCCCGATCCCCCGTTTGGGCAGTAGCAGCCCCTTGGGCACCTTAATGCTGACGCCCGAATCCTTCATGTATTCGAGCCACGTCGAATGGGTCGAATGCAGGTGATAATCGTCGAACGAGTTTTCGATCAGCAGCTTCCAGTTCGCCGCGATATCGTATTCCTGAACGCCCGAGACGATCTCCATCCTGCCGTCGGGCGACTGGTCGACCACCAGGTCGATATATTCCTTGGCGCCCGCCAGATAGGGTTCGAGGTCTTCGACATCCGCATTGAAGCTCGCGAACCAGAAACCGCGGTAATTCTCGAACCGCGGCACGTCCTGCAGCCCGAGCTCCGAGCGGTCGAAAGTGTCGGGATAGGCATCTTGTCCGGGCACGGCCACCAGCGCGCCGTCATTGCCGTAGGACCAGCCGTGATAGAAGCAGTAGAACCGCTTGGTATTGCCTTCACGCTCGCGGCAGACCTTGGCGCCGCGATGGCGGCAGGTGTTTAGGAACAGACGGACGTTATCGTCGCCGTCGCGGGTGAGAATCACCGGCCGGCCGCCGACGTTGCGGGTCTGGAAATCGCCCGGTTTCGGCACTTCGGATTCATGACCGGCATAAATCCAGCTCTGGTCGAAGATCCGTTCGCGCTCTGCGACCAGGATTTCGGGCTCCACAAGCGTTTCCCTGTTCAGCCGGAAATCGTTCCCGCCGGGATTGTCGATTATGTACGGATTGCTATTCATATCGAAAAGGATGCCTCAAGTTCGATTACTCGTCCATTGCCGATTCCAATAGCGTATTTGACGCATAATTCAAAGCCACGCCACCCGCCCATCCGCCGGATTTCGGGCGTGATGCCCCGTTTCAGGTGTCTGCATTGTGCACATCACTTCAGAATATAGACCCACTGGAACCGTCAACACTCTGAATAAATTAGATATTTCCGTCTGGCACAGAACTTTCCCAGATCAGGCAACAGCCTTTGAACCGCCGAATCGAATTTGCGGACCGAACGGTGTTTATCGGAATCCCCTGAATGTCCTTCGGGCTTTCCCGTCAACGGGTCGCCCGCGTCGCTCGGGTGGGATCGGGATTGCCGCCCGGGGATTACCGCCCCGGCTTTCCCGACCGGTTCGCCAGGATCGACAATTGAAGCGGGCCGAGCGCTTTCTTTGCGCCCGGCTTGCTCGCATCCACCCAGTCCTGGACCGGCACGTCCGTCGCGATCGAAACCGCATTGAGCTTTTGCAGCGACGTCAACGCGCCCCAGTTGCGGGGCGTCACGCCCGGCACCGATTTCACCGAAGCATGCACCGCTTCGCCCAGTTCGAGGATCGCGGGATACAGGTTGCGGATCACCTCGTCATAAACCGGGTCGTTCGCATGCGACGCTTCATCGTCCCGCACGACGGTGCCGTGTTTCGCCTGAAAGTCTTCCTCGAGCACCAGTGACGATGCCTTGAAATCGACCTCGGCGCCGTTGGCCTGCTCGAGATAGACCGTCTCGCCGTCTATTTCCACGACAACGCCGACCACATCGGCCGCAACGTTGCGCACGGTATCTCCGACTTCAAACACGGCCACTCCCAATCCGTCCCCGCTGCTGTCTATTCCGCCGCTTCTCGGCGCGGCAGTTTCCATTCGGGACGGATGTAATGGCAGGTATAGCCATGCGGAATGCGCTCCAGATAATCCTGGTGTTCGGGTTCCGCTTCCCAGAAATCGCCAACCGGTTCCAGTTCGGTAACGACCGCCCCCGGCCACAGACCCGATGCATCCACATCGGCCATGGTTTCCTCGGCAACGCGTTTCTGTTCCTCATCGACGTAATAGATCGCCGAGCGATAGCTCGGCCCCCGATCGTTGCCCTGCCGGTTCGGCGTCGTCGGGTCGTGTATCTGGAAGAAAAACTCAAGCATGTCGCGGTAGCTGGTCTGGGACGGATCGAAGACGATCTCGATACCTTCGGCATGCATTCCATGATTCCGATAGGTCGCATTGGGCACGTCGCCGCCTGTGTAGCCGACACGGGTGGACACCACGCCCGGCAGTTTGCGGATCAGGTCCTGCATGCCCCAGAAACAGCCTCCGGCAAGCACGGCACGTTCGGTTGTCATCGGATTTCCTCCTGCTTCGTTGATCGTCGAACACGTTCTGTTTTGAACATGGGTCCTGGAACGCACTCTGTCTAGCATGTCATCGATACATTTCCGCGCAGCACTCTTGTTGGATCGCGCGCGGACGGCTAGGAATTGGGTTCGAGAATAAAAACACTTTGGGAAGTCGATATGTCCGATCTCACCGCCGCCATCGAAGCGCTTGTCACTGCAAACCGTATTGTTGCCCATGAAAACGTCTGCGATTCATACGGGCATGTCAGCATTCGCCATCCGGAAAATCCGGACCGTTACCTGCTGGCCTATTCGCGCGCGCCGTCGCTGATCGAGCCCGAAGACATCGTCACATTCGAGCTGGACGGCACCCCGGTCGATCTCGGCGACCGCACGCCCTATTCCGAACGCGCAATCCACGGCGCGATCTACGAACAGCGGCCGGACGTTATGTCGGTCGTGCACAATCATTCATACCAGGTTGTGCCGTTCACGGTTTCCAGCGTGCAGCTGCAGCCGATTATCCATGTCGCCGCGCGGATCGGCGATCCGCCCCCGACATGGGACATCCGCGACAAGTTCGGCGATGACACCATCATGCTGGTCACGACGATGGAACAGGGCCGCGACATGTGCAAAACGCTGGGCGACGGCAAAATCGTGCTGATGCGCGGACATGGCGCCAGCATTGCGGGATACAGTCTCGAGGATGCCGTGCTGACGTCGATCTTCCTTCAGGTCAATGCCCAGATCCAGCTCGATGCGATCGGCCTCGGCGGCGACGTCGAATATCTCAGCCAGGGCGAAATCGACGCCCGGCGCGGCGCCGACAAGGAACAGGCCGGTTTCTCCCGCGCGTGGGAACATTTCTCCCGCCGCGCGGGGCGTTAAGCCTGGCCTAACGCCCTTCGATCATGGAGTGGCGACCGATTTTACGCCCGCGCCTTCTTTAACACTCGAGCGCCCTGATTTGTATTTTCATCTGTACGTTTTACTGCCGCTGCCTGATCCGCAACCGCGTGGCGATCAGAAAAAGGCCTAACATCAAAGGTGTAAGCATCGAGGGCTCATTCACCTCCTCGGGTGGCGGTGGCGGTGGCGGCGGCGGCTCGACGTAAGGCGTCGCACCAATTTGAACTAACACCGCATCCCGATTATGGGTATCGCCGCCAGTGATCCCAGTACCCACGATCATGAGGGAAGTGTATGTACCAAATAGCTGCAGAGAACCGGCATTCGAGGGCGTAAAGGTGTTGCCGGTTATGGAATTGCCGCTGACGATATAACCCGGGGTATTGGCGCTCAACAGCGTTATCCCGCTGTCAAAACTGTAGGTCCGTTCCAGGCCTTTGAACAAAAAAACCGGATTCTCGACAGGCGCGGAGAAGCTCACAGTCCAGGTATCAACACTGTTAGCCACGAGGTTCTCGAAATAAAGCATGTCTGAATTGACAAGATTGGGGATGTGAGCGCTACCCGTCCAGCTATAGGTATTGTTAATAGAACTGCCAGGCGCATAAATTCGTGCGGAACCGCCTGTGCCTGAAATGGTCGCTGTAACCGCCGACCCACTCAGCAGGCCCGACACACTGGTTGTGCCGGACGGATTGGAAAAGCTGGTCCAGTCGATAAAACCCGCAAATGATTGCTGTGGCACGACTAAACAGATTGCACACAGGAATGCCCGGAAGGAGTATCTCATGACAAATTTGCCTCATGGTTAATTTTCAAAAACCGCACCAGCGAATTAACAAAAAGTTGAAAAGATTCTAAGTCACAATTTTTACGTGTTACAAAATTAAATGATTGCTCCCGGCGATCAGACGGGAACGACGGCCGTCGTTTCGATCTCGACCTTGGCGCGGTCTTCCATCAAGGCGACGACCTGAACGGCGGCCATTGTCGGGAAGTTCTTTCCGAGCACGTCGCGATAGGCCTGGCCGACCTCTGACAGACGCGACAGGTATTCCTGCTTGTCGGTGAAATACATCGTCATCCGGCAGATATGCTCAGGCCCGGCCCCGCCTTCGGCAAGCACGGCGACAGTGTTTTCCAGCGCGAGGCGGAACTGATCGACAAAATCGTCGGATTCGAATTTCTCCTCGGCGGTCCATCCGACCATGCCGGCGACGAACACGAAACGGCCCTCCGCCATGATGCCGTTGGAGTACCCTTTGGGTCGGTTCCATCCAGGGGGATTCAGTGCCTGCATCAGGTGTCCTTTCGCGATCGCGCTGCTTGCGGGGTTCGTTCAATTGTTTTAAGCTTAAAACATTACAAAATCAATCGTGCAGATCATGACCGACGCAACCGACCTTTCCGCCGATAACGTCGCCCATGGCGGTCTTCAGGGAACGCCTCTTGCGGGCCAGCATGCGCTCGTCACCGGCGCGACGCGGGGTATAGGGGCCGCGATTGCCGACACGCTTGGCCGGCTCGGCGCGGACCTGACGCTGATCGGCCGCGACCGGACAATGCTGGACGAACGCGCCGGACATTTCGCGGGTACACACGGCGTCCGCGTGCATGTGGAAACAGCGGATGTTTCCGACACGGCATCGATCGAAAAGGCCTTCGCCTCGGCGGTGGCAGCGAACGGGCCGATCGCTATCCTTGTCAACAATGCGGGTTCGGGCAAAAGCGCCCCCTTCCACAAGATGGAGCGCGCATTGTGGGATTCGATGATCGCCGTCAACCTGACCGGCACGTTCATCTGTACGCAGGCGGCCCTGCCCGCCATGCTGGACGCCGGTTACGGACGCATTATCAACGTCGCCTCGACCGCCGGCCTCATCGGTTACGGCTACGTATCCGCCTATTGTGCGGCCAAACACGCCGTGATCGGCCTGACCCGGTCGCTGGCGCTGGAAACCGCAAAAAAGGGCATCACGGTGAATGCCGTCTGCCCCGGCTATACCGAAACCGACCTGGTGCGCGAGACGATCGACAACATCGTCGCCAAGACCGGCCGCACGGTTGAGGATGCAACGGTGGAGCTTGCCGCGTCGAACCCGCAGGGGCGCCTCGTGCAGCCCTGGGAAGTGGCGGAAACCGTCGCATGGCTCGCCCTGCCCGCCTCGGCATCCATCACCGGCCAGGCGATCCCGATCGCCGGCGGCGAGGTCATGTCATGACCGGCGCGCCGATCCAGGACAGGCCGGACTACGAATCCGGCGTCCAGCTTGAAGACGGCATGGAACTGCGCGTCTGGCTGCGCCTGCTGACCTGCACCAACCTCCTCGACAACGAGGTACGTACGCGCCTCAAGCAATCGGCCGACACCACGCTGCCGCGGTTCGATATTCTCGCCCAGCTCGAACGGCACGACGGGCCGATGTCGATGGGCGAGCTGTCGAAGCGCCTGATGGTCTCGAACGGCAATGTCACCGGGCTTGTCGGCCGCCTTGCCGGCGAGGGCCTGGTACGCCGGACGCCGTCGCCCGATGACCGCCGCGTCCAGATGGTCAGCCTGACCCCGGAGGGCAGCAAATCGTTTGCAAAAATCGCAGACGACCACCGGTTATGGGTCGGCGAAATGATGGCCGGCCTCACGGCCGAGGAAATGACCACACTTTATGGCCTGCTCGCGCGGTTGAAGGAATCGATCCACGACGCGGGGCGGAAGAACACCCTGGAGGCAGCAGAATGACCGTAATTCCCGCAGCATCGATCGCGCCGAAGCACTTCGCCTGGAGCCTGGACGGCAAGGTCGCGACGATCACGATCAACCGGCCCGACCGCAAGAACCCGCTGACATTCGAGTCCTATGCCGAACTGCGCGATACCTTCCGCACCCTGCAGCATGTCGACGATATCAAGACCGTCGTGATCACCGGCGCCGGCGGCAATTTCTGCTCCGGCGGCGACGTTCACGAGATCATCGGCCCGCTGCTCGACATGGACATGAAGGAACTGCTGCGCTTCACCGAAATGACCGGCGATGTCGTCAAGGCGATGCGCGCCTGTCCGCAGCCGATTATCGCCGCGATCGACGGTATCTGCGCGGGCGCCGGCGCCATTCTCGCCATGGGATCCGACCTGCGCTACGGCACCCCGGAATCGAAGACGGCGTTCCTTTTCACCCGGGTCGGCCTTGCCGGCTGCGATATGGGCGCGTGCTCGATTCTGCCGCGTATTATCGGCCAGGGACGGGCTTCCGAATTGCTGTATACCGGCCGCTCCATGTCAGGTGAAGAAGGATATAACTGGGGCTTTTTCAACAGGTTATGCGACCCTGATAAAGTTCTGCCAGAATCTCAGGAACAGGCCCGACGCCTCGCCGACGGCCCCACCTTCGCGCATGGCATTACCAAGCGCCAGCTCCACATGGAATGGAATATGAGCGTCGACGAGGCAATCACGGCCGAAGCCGAAGCGCAGGCCATCTGCATGCAGACACAGGACTTCCAGCGCGCTTACGACGCGTTTGTCGCCAAGCAGAAACCCGTCTTCGAGGGGAACTGAGCCGTGCCCGAACAGACCTATCTCAACTGGCCCTTCCTGGAAGATTCCCACCGCACCCTCGCGGCCGAGTTCCGGACCTGGGCCGACCGCGAAATCGCGCCGCTGGCCGAGGAAGAGCCGTCGGACGACGCAGGTCTCGACGCCCTTGCCCGCGAACTGGTGCGGCGCCTCGCCGAGGGCGGCTGGCTGCGCTATTCGGTGCCTGCCCCCTGGGGCGGCATCCACGAGACCCTCGATGTCCGCGCGCTCTGCCTGATGCGCGAAACGCTGGCGCAATACTCGGGCATGGCCGACTTTTCCTTCGTCATGCAGGGACTGGGCACAGGCCCGATCTCGCTATTCGGGTCGGAGGAAATTCGCAGCAAGTACCTGCCAGACGTCGCTGCGGGCAAGCGGATCGCTGCGTTCGCCCTGTCCGAGCCCGAGTCCGGCTCCGACGTGGCCGCGATGACCACGAATGCGCGGCGCGACGGCGACGACTACATTCTCAACGGAGAGAAAACGCTGATCTCCAATGGCGGGCTTGCCCACCAGTATGTCGTGTTCTGCCGCACCGAAGACGACGCCCCCGGCGCTCGGGGCCTGTCGGCGCTGGTCGTGGACGCCGACACTCCCGGCCTCGCCTGCACGGAACGGTTCGACGTGATCGCCCCGCATCCGCTCGGGCGCATCAGATTCGAGGACTGCCGCGTCCCGGCATCCCACCTGCTCGGCAACCCGGGAGACGGTTTCAAGATCGCCATGTCGTCGCTCGACGTGTTCCGGTCGACGGTCGGTGCCGCGGCGCTCGGGTTCGCCCGCCGCGCCCATGACGAAGCCATCGCGCAGGCCCGCAGCCGGTTGTCTTTCGGCAAGCCGCTGGCGGATTACCAGCTTATTCAGGAAAAGATCGCCGATATGGCGCTCAAGATCGATGCGGCCGCGCTGCTGGTCTACCGCTCTGCCTGGACCAAGGATACGCAAGGGACGCGGGTCACCCGCGAAGCGGCAATGGCCAAGCTCTATGCCACCGAAAGCGCGCAGGAAGTGATCGACCAGGCGGTCCAGATATGGGGCGGCATGGGGGTCGTCGTCGGATCGACGGTCGAGCGGCTGTACAGGGAAATCCGCGCGCTGCGCATTTACGAAGGCACCAGCGAAATCCAGAAACTGATCATTGCCGGGCAGGCAATCGCCGCCGTCGAGGCAGAGGAAGCCGCAAAAGCGGCGGAGTAAAACGCATGAGCAAGCACCTGCCGGGCGGCCCGACCGCCCATGTCGACACCTTCGCGGCGGACAACCTGCCGCCCAAAGACCAGTGGCCGGAGTTCGATTTCGACTCCCTGCCCATCCTCCAGACCTATCCCGACCGCATGAATGCCGGTGTCGAACTGCTGGATCACATGTGCGACACAGGCCACGGCGACAGCCCCGTCCTGCATTACGAAGACACCACCTGGACATACGCGGAACTGCGCGATCTCGCCGACCGCATCGCCAAAGTGCTTGTCGAGGATCACGGCCTTGTCCCCGGCAACCGGGTGCTGCTGCGCGCCGCCAACAACCCGATGCTCGTCGCCTGCTGGTGCGCCGTGCTCAAGGCCGGCGGCATCTGCGTGACGACCATGCAACTGCTGCGCGCCCGCGAACTGGTCTACATCGTGGAGAAAGCGGAAATCCGCCACGCGCTCTGCGACATTTCGCTGGCCGAGGCGATGGAAGAGACCTGTACCCGCAAGCCGGAGCTTTCCGAAACGCTGTATTTCACGGCGACGGGAGACGGCGACGCCTCGCTCGACAAGGCCGTGACGGCCAAGACCGCGGGTTTCGCCAACTGCGACACCTCGGCGGACGACACCGCGCTGATCGCCTTTACGTCCGGCACCACCGGCACACCCAAGGCGACAATGCACTTTCATCGCGACGTGATCGCGATGTGCGACTGCTTCCCGCGCTCGTTCAACATGGCGGAACCGCACGATATCTTTACCGGCACGCCGCCGCTGGCCTTCACCTTCGGCCTGGGCGGGCTGACCTGTTTTCCGATGCGCTTCGGCGCGTCTACACGGTTTTTCCCCGCGCCGCTCAGCCCGGAAGAAATGATGGCGGCGATAGAGAAATACAAGATTACCGGTCTGTATACGGCGCCGACCCTGTACCGGCTGCTCGCGGACCTCGCCGGCAAGTACGATATTTCAAGTCTGGAGAAATGCGTCTCCGCGGGCGAAACCCTGCCGAAGGCGACCTGGGAAGCCTTTCACAAGGCGACCGGCATCCGCATCGTCGACGGGCTGGGCTCGACCGAGATGATCCATATCTTCGTCGCCGCCAGTCGCGAAGACATGCGTGCCGGCTTTACCGGCAAGGCGATCCCGGGCTACCGCGCGAAAATCGTCGACGAGGACGGGAATGAACTCGGCCCCAACCAGCCGGGCCTTCTTGCCGTTCAGGGTCCGACGGGCTGCCGTTATCTCGCCGACGATCGCCAGAAAGTGTACGTCCGGGACGGCTGGAACTATCCGGGCGACATGTACGAGAAGAACGAGGACGGCTATTTCCGCTACGTCGCGCGCGCCGACGACATGATCATATCGGCCGGCTACAACATTTCGGGTCCGGAGGTTGAAGCCGCGCTGCTCGATCACGAAGCGGTCGTCGAATGCGCCGTGATCGGCAAACCCGACGAGAAACGTACCAATATCGTCAAGGCCTTCGTCGTGCTCCGGGACGGGTTCGATGCCGATGAAGAAATGTCGAAAGCGTTGCAGGATTTCGTCAAGAACGAGATCGCGCCCTACAAATACCCGCGCGAGATAGAGTTCGTGGCCGAACTGCCCAAGACCGAAACCGGCAAGCTCCAGCGCTTCCGGCTCCGCGAGCAGGAAAAAGACGCCTCCTGAGCCTGAATTCCGGACACTGAAAAAGGCGGTGGTAATACCGCCTCCCGGTCCCCCGGTCATCTCAGCGGCACAGCGTCGAAGCGCTTTCATCGTCTTCAATCGCCCCGCGCATCGCGGAACGGCGCGTCGAAAAAAGGCGCTCCGGCGAACTTTAACTGGCGACGTTAAGCACCATTGGGCGAATACACATGCAGTTTCAACACCCTGACCGCTGCGCGGCGTCGGCGCGTTAACCAGCAATTCTAAAATGTTCTTAAAACATTGCCCCTATTGTCTGCTCATCGGTCGGTTGGAAACAACGGATCGACATACCTCCAGCGGCGATCG
Organism: uncultured Rhodospirillaceae bacterium; assembly: GCA_963977005.1. Lineage (GTDB taxonomy): Bacteria > Pseudomonadota > Alphaproteobacteria > MPNO01 > UBA830 > CAXBCP01. The sequence goes on along the minus strand of CAXBMQ010000008.1, from coordinate 161,117 downwards.
CGACATTCCCCCCAACTAGATGTCCGGTCGCACGCAATTAACCCCCTCCCGTCCCCCCACGGGAGGGGGTTTTGCTTTCGACCCGGCAGGGCTCTTCGCACGGCCGATCCGCTCCCCCGCGGTAAAGGCCGCCCCCCCCTCGGCACACCGGGTTGGGTTAATTTCGGGTAACCATAACCGCCAATAAAGCATTCAGCATTTATACGGTATTTTAGACAGTGACCGCCAAGAGCGGATCGCCGCGTCAGACGACGCCCCACGACACCACGACAGGAAGTCGCCATGTCGCTGATCGATACACTGGCCGCCAGAGCGCCGCAGATTCCCGACCAACGCGCGGTACGCGGGTACCAATCTCTCAGCCAGAGCTCCGAGCGGCGCAGCGTCACGCAGAACGCCGAGACGGCGGGCGAAACGCGCCAGCGCATGGGGGCGACCCTCAGCATCGGCGAAGAACGCAGCCTGATCGACGCGACCAAGGACATCGCCGCGAACCTGTTCAATGCCTTCCGCAACGAGATGCGCGAAGCGCTCAACCATGTCGGTATCCGTGGCGAAGCCGCCGCCGACCTGGTCCGCGATGTCGGCAAGGCATTTGTCGAGGCCGTCCGCGGCGGAACCAGCTTTTCGTTCGGGATGATCGCCGTCGCGTATCAGGAAACCATCGTCCAGACCGCGACCTCCGTGTCGCACGCGCTTGAATTCACCGCCAATGCGCTCAGCCTCGAATACAACCACACAACCGGCGAGATCAAAGCGGACACATCGAAGATGGAGATCGATGCGGTCAAGGTCGTCCAGGGCGACAACCTGCCCGCCAATGCGGCCGCGTCGCTGTTCGACTTTACCGACGGTGACGGGCCGCCGAGCATCGCCTCGATCTTCGACCGGGTGCAGCAATACCTGGTGAATAACGGCTTTATCGGCGAGGACGGCGAAGACGGTCCCGCGCTGCCGCCGCTGCCCGCCGCGAACGAGGCCCTGTACGACGCGGTTCTCGTAAACGACAAAAAAAAAGCGGCCGACGACACCGAAGCCGAAGACGCCGCAGGCGAGGCGGTCGCGAAGCCATTCGAGACGCCGCCGGCGGACACCCCGTCGCCGGCATCGTTGCGTATCCAGGCGGTGGAGGAATTCACCAATGGCCGTCAGGAAACGATCACGCGGATGACCTTCGACCTCGTCGTGCGAGTCTATCTCGGCAAAGAAGCCGCGGACCCCGAGGTCAGCGCCGCGCAGCACCGCACGGACGAAACGATCGAGATCTACGCCTAGAATATTACACACCCTGCAGCCAGGAGGCTGCGGGTAGACGACCCAGTTTACGCCGGCACGTAGCCGGCATTTGAGAGGCAGAGGACAGGAGGTCCGAAATGTTGCCCTCGGTCAGCGCAGGTAGCGCGGCCCTGACGAAATATGCGCAGGCAATCGCCACCGCCGCGCCGGAAACGACACCCGGCAACGACGAAGGCGCACCGCGCACGGAGCAGGAAGCCGCCCGGCACAAAGCCGGCAATATCCCCGTTATCGACCCGGCACGGCAAATGCTGGTGCAATCGGCACGCGACACCGTGACCGCCCTGCTCGACCTTCTGCGTACCCGCGTGGCGAATGCGCTGATCGATCTCGGCGTTCCGGAAACGCAGGCATTGAAGGCCGCGGACAGCGCGGCCGCGCAGCTCGCAGGGACGATTGCGGGCGACAGCCGCCATGCCGCCGAAATCGTTCACGCCTTGCTCGACCGGCTTCAGTCCGGTGCGTCCGATACTGCCGACAGCCTGCTCAACGTGGTCGCCAACGGACTCACCGTCGTCATCGACCACGACACCGGCGAAATCCGCGTCACCGCGCCGCGGGTCGATATCGCCGCGGCCGCCCCTGCTCCCGCGTCATCCGCGCCGGCACAACACCTGATCGATGTCACGGATGACAGTGCCCAACGTCCGACGCCCGCCCTGCAGGCGCTGAACGCCGTGCAGTCCACGGCAGGCGCCTACGCAGAGGAAATAAACACTTCATCAACGTCGAAAGCCGCCCCTTCGGCCTCCGCCACCCTTCTCATCGCGCCGACCGCATTCATCGACGCACTCGCCGCGCCACTGGCCAATGCCCTGCAGACCGCCGGTGTGCCGCAACAGGCGATGACCGAGATCACCGGGCGCCTCTCGGCGGCGCTGTCGCGCGCAATCGCAACGACCCTCAATACGACGCCTGGCGGCGGAAACGGCATCCCCGCGACGGAAATCATGTCGGCCGTCAGCCGCCTGCAGCCGGTGACCGACGCGCCGTCGGCCGAAGTAGCGGCGGGGACCGGTCGCGTGGTGCTGGCGGGAGGCAATCTTGCCGTCGCGATAGACACACGCAACAGCGCGATCACGGTCCAGATCGGCAACCGGATCACGTCCTATACGGTGTCGTCCGCCGCGTCGCCGATCTCCGCGATCGCGCCGCTGCCGGAGATTGAGACCGCATCGCTTCCGGTTCTCGATATCCCGTCGGGCCTGCCTGCCGGGAGGGTACTCGAAGTCCCGGCAGGAACGCCGTTCGTGCCGCCCGAAATCTCCGAAATGCCGCAACCCGGCGCGCGTCCTGTGCCGGGACCGAAAAAACCGCATCCCGCCCCTGCACAAACCGCAGGAGCCCAGTCCCTGTCGCTTGGCGAGAACCTGCAGCACCTGGATCCCGCAGTGCTCCGCAACGCGACCATTATCCGCGCGATGGAAGCGCCTGCCGGACCCGACCTGCCGGGACTGACGCGCATCGCGCTGGATCTGAGCGCCGAAATCGGTCCCGGCCTCCAGAGCGCCATGGTGCCGCCCCCGGTCGGCAAGCTGGGCCTGCCGCAGGCCGCCCCGCAACAGAGCGCCGCCGGGCCGGTCATGAAGAACGGGTACGCGGATGCCGCCGCCAATCTGGTCCCGGTCCTGCCGCCGACCTACAGGCGCGGCGACCTGACCCCCAAGTCCAAAAAGAAAGCGGAGAAGAAGAAGCAACAGCAGCGGCACCTGCCGTCAGGCCAGTATCAGACCGTCCTGATCGAAGACGCCATGAGCCGCGAGATGCCCGCAGGCCATCAGGGTCTTGTCTTCTCGTCGGTCGTGTTTTCCGTCTGAAAAAGGGCCTAGGAAGCGACCTCGTACGCCATGGTATGCCGCGCAAACCCGTCATACAGATCGAGCATGCGCTCGCGCCAGGCAAAGACCGGGTCGTCCGCATCGAGCAGCTTGAACGGGCTGGTCACCCGCGCCCACTGGAACTGGGAGAATACGACGTAATCGGCATAGGCCGGCGCATCGCCGCTGATGAAATCCTGCCCCTTGCGAAACGATGTCCGGATGGGATCGAGCGTCCGGTACAGGACCTTGACCCGATCCTCGCGGCCTTCCTGCACCTCTTCCAGGGTGCGCTTGTACAGTTTTTCCATCGATTCCCGGAAATATTCCCGGTCATCGGGATGGGCGGCATCCAGCACGTCACGCGCGATCAGCGGGCCGAGAGCGACATTCACGGCGCGGTCGCACCATGAATTGATCACCCGCGTCACACCGGTCCCGATCGGCCCGCCGAACAGCGACGGCCCGTCGGGATACGCCTCTTCCAGATAGACAGCGATATCCCAGGAATCGGTCTCGATCCTGTCGCCGTCGACCAGAACCGGTACGCTGTTCGATTTTGCAAAGGCGATCGATTCCTTGTCCGTCAGCAGCAGCGGAATCTGCTCGAAATCGAGCCCCTTGTGCTTGAGCGCCATTTTGGCGCGCCATGAAAACTGGCTGTAGCGGCGATCTTCGTGGCCAAGCAGTTCGTACAGTTTGATCGTCATGGGTCCGTCTCCTATTCCGCCGCCTCGGTGCGCGAGCCGGCCGCGGCACCGACCGCCGCCCCCTTGCTTTCCCAGTCCGACGATTTGTTGAGCAGCGATGCCCCGGCGCGCGCTTCGCCGGAGTTCGGCTTGACCTGCTCGCGAAGTTCCTCGATCTGCGCGCGTTCCTTCTCGTACTGGCGGAACGCGGCAAACTTGGCCGACATGTACTGATCGGGCCATACGACGTCTTCGACGCCGTAATACGCGGCCGCCTGCTGCGTGAAGTAAGGGTTGTAGAGATGCGTCCGGGCCAGCGCGACAAGATCGGACCGCCCGGCGCCGACGATGGTGTTCACCTGGTCCCAGTCGAAGATATTGCCGGCAACGAGGGTGGGGATATCCGCCTCGATGCGGATCTGTTCCGAAAACGGCGTCTGGAACATGCGGCCGTAAACCGGCTTTTCCGCCGGGTCGGTCTGTCCGGTGGAAACGTTTATCAGGTCGCAGCCATGCGCCTTGAATGCCTTGGCATACGCGACCGCGTCCTCGGGGCTGGTGCCGCCCTCGATCCAGTCGCTCGCCGAGATGCGCACCGACATCGGCCGGTTCTCCGGCCACGCTGCACGGCAGGCATCGAACACTTCAAGCGGGAAACGCAGCCGGTTTTCAAGCGAACCGCCATACTCATCGGTGCGCTTGTTGGTCACCGGCGACAGGAAGGTGGCGAGGATATAGCCGTGGGCGCAATGCAGTTCGGCGAGATCGAACCCGGCCCGCGCGGCGCGATCGAACGCGGCGACAAAATCGGCTTTGACCTTCTCCATATCGTCGCGCGTCATCTCGCGCGGTACCTGCGAATTTTCGAGATACGGGATCGGCGAGGCCGCCATGATATCCCACGCGCCGGACTCGAGCGGCTGGTCGATTCCTTCCCAGGCGAGCTTCGTTGCGCCCTTGCGCCCGGCATGGCCGATCTGGATCGCCATTTTGGCGTCCGTGCGCTCATGGGCGAAATCGACGATGCGCTTCCACTGGGCTTCCTGGTCGTCGGTCCAGATACCGGCGCAGCCGGGGGTGATCCGCGCTTCCGGCGAAATACAGGTCATCTCGGTAAAGACCAGCCCCGCCCCGCCCATCGCACGGCTGGTGTAATGGGTAAAATGCCAATCGTCCGGATTGCCGTCGGTCGCGCAGTACTGGCACATCGGCGAGACGACGACACGGTTCGACAGGCGCATGTTGCGCAACTGCATCGGCGCAAACATCGGCGGAACCGGCGTTTCCTTCAAATGCGGCGCATCGTATCGCTCGGCGGCATCGGCGGAGAACGACCGGTCGACGGATTCGACGAATGCCCGGTCGCGCAGACGCAGGTTGTCATACGTGATCGCCTTGGAACGCGACATCAGGCTGAACATGAACTGCGTGGCATCCATGTCCCAGTAACGCTCGACATGTTCGAACCACGAAAGGGATACGTCGGCGGCGTGCTGGATGCGTTCGACGTCGTCGCGGCGGCTTTTGTCGTAAAGCTGCAGGGCCGCCCGCGGATCGGATTCGATCTGGCAGCTTTCGAACAGCGCAATGGCGTCTTCCATCGCAAGCTTGGTGCCGGAGCCGATGGAAAAATGGGCCGTATGCGCGCAATCGCCCAGGATGACGAGGTTGTCCCTGACCCAGGTCTCGCACCGGATCATCGGGAAATTCCGCCAGATCGACCGGTTCGTGATGACCGGGTAGTCGCCCAGCAGGTCCTTGTACAGTTCCTTCACATAGGCGACGGTCTCTTCCTCCGTCGCGTTTTCCATCCCCGCCTTGTGCCACGCCTCGTCCGTGGTCTCGACGATCCACGTGCTCATTTCGCTGTTGTACTGATAGGCATGCAGGTTCCAGATACCGGCATCGTTTTCGCGAAAATCGAACGTGAAGGCCGGCAACGGCATGGTCGAGCCGAGCCAGACGAATTTGTTGGGGCGCCAGTCGAAGCTCGGCTTGAAATGATCGGCGTATTCATCGCGGATCCAGGAATTGATGCCGTTGGCGCCCAGGATCAGGTCCGCGTCGGGATCGAGCTGGTCGAGCGACGTGATCTCGCGCTCGAATTCCATTTCGATACCGACCTCGACACAACATTTCTGCAGGATAAGCAGCAGATCCTTGCGCGACATCCCGCAGAAGCCATTGCCCCCGGCGACGACTTTCTCGCCCTTGTAGTAGGTGACGATATCGTCCCAATAGGCGAAGGTTTCGCGGATACGGTCATAGGAAACCGCGTCGTAATCCCGGAAATGGCCGAGCGTCTCGGCGGAGAAGACCACCCCGAAACCGAACGTGTCGTCGGGTTTGTTCTGCTCGTAAATCTTGATCTGATGAGAGGGATCGGCCTTTTTCATCAGGAGAGCGAAGTAAAGCCCCGCCGGTCCGCCGCCTACTATCTCAATCTTCATCTCATCCTCCGAGCGCGTGAATCCGTCTGCAGAAATTATTTTAAGCTTAAAATAATATTGTTCAAGCGCTTTATCCGGCCCTGAAAAGTTATCCACACCCGCGTGCCGACCATGCATCCAAATCGGAGGCGGATTCGCGTAAACTCCGCGCATGAGCCAGCCCGCCCCCCTCGAAGCGCCCGATACCGCACAAACCGGAATCTTTCCGTCACAGTTGCTGCGACAGCTCGTCGACGAGGGCGCCGTCACGGCCGTGTCGCCTATTTCGAACGACATGATCCAGCCGGCGAGCATCGATCTGCGTCTCGGCGATTTCGCCTGGCGTGTCCAGGCGAGCTTCCTGCCGGGTCCGGACGCCACCGTCGAAGACAAGGTGCGCGCGTTCGAGATGCACCGGATAGACCTGACCAAGGGGGCCGTACTCGAAAAGGGCTGCGTCTATATCGTTCCGCTTCAGGAATCGCTCGACCTGCCCGACGATATCTCCGCGTTCGCAAACCCCAAAAGCTCCACCGGGCGCCTGGATATCTTTACGCGGGTTATTTCGGATCGGGGCACCCGGTTCGACCTGGTCCGCCCGGGCTATTCCGGCCCGATTTACGCCGAAGTGTCGCCGAAGACGTTCTCCATCGCCGTCCGCACCGGATCCCGCCTGACGCAACTGCGTCTGCGCCGCGGCCGGGCGGAGGTGACGCCGCAAGACCTTTTGCAGCTTCACGACGAGTTTGGCCTGATCGACGCGCCGTTCGACCGCGCGGAAGTCCTCGAACACGAAAGCCTCAGCCTGCGGCTCGACCTCGGCGCCGATGCCCCCGGCGGCATCGTCGGCTGGCGCGCGCGCCACCATACCGGCATCGTCGATGTCGACCGTCCCGACAGCTACAACGCGGCGGATTTCTGGGAGCCGGTCTCCGCCCGCAATGGCGGGATTATCCTCAATCCCGACGATTTTTATATTCTCGCCACCCGCGAAGCCGTCACCGTGCCGCCCGACTATGCCGCCGAGATGGTCGCTTATGATACGCTGGTCGGCGAGTTCCGCGTGCACTACGCAGGTTTCTTCGATCCCGGTTTCGGCTGGCACCCCGATGACCGCTCCGCCGGGTCGCGCGGCGTGCTCGAGGTGCGGTCGCACGATGTACCCTTCCTGCTCGAACACGAACAGGTGATCGGCCGGTTGCGATACGAACGCTTGATCGACCGGCCGGAGAAAATATATGGAACAGGGATCGGTTCGCACTACCAGGGACAGGGCCTGAAACTTGCCAAACAGTTCAAATCGCCGGAATGAGAGCGACCCGATAAGAGGTTACCCCTGATGTATATTCTCCGCGGGATGCGCCGCTTCCTGATCCTGCCGGTTCTGCTGGCGTTTGCCGTGACGGCCCATGCCGCCGCGCCGCTGCCGGCGGACTCGGGCACCGCGAATTATATCGTCAAACGGAACGGCAACCCGATCGGGACACTCCGGATCGACTTCAAACGCGACGGCAAGCGCCTGGTCGCAACGTCCGATTACAGCATCAAGGTCAAACTGATGGCCATCGTGCTGTACCGCTATCACAAGCACATGGTCGAGACCTACGAGGACGGACGGCTTGTCGCCTATGCGGCGGACATCGACGATAACGGCAGCAAGTCGCAGGTCCGGGTCACCCGCACGGACGACGCCCTGGCCATCGTCCATCCGAAGGGCACCCTGACTGCCCCTCTCGGCCTTTATCCGTCGACATACTGGCCTCCGGCGACCGTCGAACAGACCCGGCTGATCGATTCCTCCGACGGCGTGCTGATGAATGTCCGTACCTCGGGGGCCGCGATGGAGCCCCTGACGATCGACGAACGGACCCTGAGCACGAAGCGCTACGCGATGTCGGGCGATGCCGAACGGGATCTCTGGTACGACGCCGGGACAGGCGCGTGGCTGAAAATGAAGATGAAGGGCAGCGACGGTTCGGTGATCGAAATCGAACGCGACTGGCCGCCCGTCTGGAAGCGCGACCTGCTCTGAGGGACTCATCGTCTGCAGCGGGTGCCCGCTTACCGGGGACGATACGTCAGCGGCGCATATATCCACACAAACAGCCCGAACGCGGCCGTCCAGAAACCGGCTGACGCCCAGATCAGATCGACCGTCGGCGCAAATGCGTATCCGACCCGCAACAGCATCGCGATGGTGACGAACGCATAGATCGCGATTGTCCCCGGCCCGGCATGCAGATCGCGGCCCGTATGACCGAGTATCGCCCTGGTCATGACCGCGAGCGTCATTGTGCCCATCGCGCCGAGGGTCAGCATGTGCAGCGCCGCCGCCGTGGTCATGGCGTCGTGCAGCATCGACACACCGAGCAGGACCAACCCGACCGCCAGCCAGAGATAGCCGACATGCAGGATTGTCACCAGCCCCTCGCCCAGCGTGGCCCAGCCGCGCCAGCGCGCCAGACGGGCGAGGTGAAGCAATCCCGCAGCGGCCAGCGCGGCGCCGACGGCCTGCCCTTCGCCGAGGGCCGTCCAGACCGCGAGCGCGACGACGGAAACCGCAAGGACGACCCTGTCGAACCCCAGCATCGGCCCGACGATTTCCGGCCCGTCATTCTTTCTGAACCAGTTGCGGGTGAAACTCGGGACGACACGCCCGCCGATGAGTCCGACGAGGATCGCCATCACCGCAATCGACAGACGAATCGCGATCTCACCCGTCGGCGCGACACCGCCGACATCGAGATGAAACAGGACGTTCGCCCCGGCCAGCAGCGCAAGCGCCAGCAGGACGGGCGCGTTCTTCCAGTTGCGCCCGGCAAATATCTCGTTCGCAACGCAGGCAACGAGCGCCGTGAGGTAAAGAAGATCGAGGATAGCGGTCGCGGCGGGGCCGATGGAGTCCGAAAACCAGACCGCGAGCCGCCCCGCGAGCCAGAACAGCGTCAGGCCTGCCAGGGGCGCGCCGCGCACCGGCAGACGTCCCGTCCAGTTGGGCACCGCTGTCAGGATAAAGCCGCCGACCGCTGCCGCGACAAACCCGAACATCATTTCGTGGACATGCCAGACATGGGGGGCGAACGCGCCGTCATAGACGATAACGCCGGTCCAGACCGCCACCCAGAGCGGTGCCGCCAGCGCCGCCCAGGCACCCGCCGCCATGAACAGCGGGCGGAACCCTTCCTTGAGAAACGCCGGCCCGGCATATTCGCGCCGCCATTCAAGACGTTCCTGGTTTGTCGGCATCACAGCACCCCTTTATATCATTTGATATAAATGTAATTTTTCACCGGGGTGGGACAAGCCCCCCTGCCAATCTGTCGCAGGTCATTCGGAAAAACGCGCCCGGATTTCGTCCGGCGCCTCGACCGCGCGGATACCGCGTTCCGAGTCGCGGTCCTTGACCACGAATATCCGCCGCTCGAATCCCTCAAGGGCTTCGCGGCCATCGGCATGCATGATCCGGTGTTTGACCACAAAGGTCTTGCCCTCCCAGGCATCGATCCAGCTTGTGATAATCAGATCCGCGCCCAGCTTGCTCGCATTCCTGTAGGTCGTGCCGGTTTCCAGCAGCGGCATGCCGTCGATTCCGAACTCTTCTTCGAGCGCCGCATAGGACAGGCCGTTGGCCCGGAACAGCCGCTCCGTGCCCTGATCGAACCAGACATAAAAATTCGGGTAAAAGACGATACCCGCGTAGTCGCAATGCGCCCATTCGACCTTTATCTCGCTGACAAACTCTTTCACATCGGCCCCGGTGGTTTTTGATTTCCTGACGGCACGTTTTAGCGCATTTTGGCGTCGTCATGATCAGAATCGCTCCTTTCGGAAAATTACGCGGCGTCGACGCCCCCGGGCTTCGTATCCGCGACCACTTCCGCGGGACTCCCGAAAACGCCGACACGCCGCTATTCGGCCTCGGCCCGATGCGGGTTCTTGCCGACACGCAGATCGCGCCGCAGACCGGCTTTCCGATGCATGGACATCGCGACTTCGAAATCGTCACCTATGTCTGCGAAGGCACGATCGCGCATGAGGACACAACGGGTGCCAGGGGCGTCCTGCGTATGGGCGACGTCCAGGCCATGACGACCGGCAGCGGGGTCATGCATTCCGAAGCCAACCCGGGCGACGACCCGACCCGTGTCTACCAGATGTGGTTCCATGCCGAAAAAGCCGGGCTGACGCCGGATTATACCGACCTGATCGCGCCGCCGGCGGCCGCGCCGGGCACGTTCACCGTCTATGCATCGGGCGCCGCCCATATCGACGGGCTCATCCGGATCCGCCAGGACGCGGCCGTGATGGGCGCAAGCCTGCAACGCGGGGAATCGATCCTGCGCGAACTCGCGCCCGGCCGGCTTGCCTACGTGCTGGCGGTGGACGGTCCGCTGGCCGTCAACGATTCCGGCATTCCCCAGCGCGGCGGCGCGGAAATCCGGGACGAAAGCGCTATCCGGATCGCCGCGTCCGAAACACCCTCGCGGGTCCTGCTGATCGACGTTGCCGAGAAATATACCGCGCCGGCGAGTTGATCCCGCACTGCCGCCTTAGCGCTTTGCTTTGACGAAAAACGCCCTATATTAGCGACTCGCTACCAACACAATGCCGGATTAGAAATATGTTCATCCAGACCGAAGAAACCGCCAGCCCGGAAATCGTCCGTTTTATGCCGGGTCGTGACGTTTACGCTGCCGGCGCGGACTTCACCGCGGCGGATGCCGCGCGATCGCCGCTGGCCCGGCGCATCTTCGACCTCGGATCGGTGAGCCGTGTTTCCCTCGGCGCCGATGACATCAGGGTCACGAAGACCGCCGATGCCGAATGGCACTTGCTGCGCCCCCGCATTCTTGCCGCGATCATGGAGCATTTCATGTCGGGCGCGGACGTTATCGATGAAAGCGCTGCCGCAGCGCCGGTCGACGCCCCCGCGGATGCACCGGCGGAAGAACTGACGGGACCCGCGAAGGAAATTCAGGAAATCGTCGATACGCGCATCCGCCCCGCTGCGAAGGATGGCGGCGGCGACATCACGTTCAAGGCCTTCAAGGACGGCATTGCCTATCTCCGTTTCGAAGGGGCGGCTTACGGGCTGATGCAGCCGATCCAGAACATGCTGAAACATTACGTGCCGGAAGTCGAAGACGTGCGCGACGCCATCGATCTCGAAGACCGGCCCGGTCTCCGGACCCCGGAAGGCAAGGCGATCCTCGAACTGCTCGACAGCCAGATCAACCCGCAGGTCGCCGCCCATGGCGGGCACATTTCGCTCATCGACGTGAAGAAGGACACCGCTTTCGTCCGCCTCGAAGGCGGCTGCCAGGGCTGTTCGGCATCCTCGGCGACCCTGCGTCAGGGTGTCGAGGTAGAGATCAAGAAACTGGTCCCGTCCATTGCCGAAGTCGTCGATATCACCGACCATTCCGCCGGCGTGACGCCGTATTATTCCTGATCGCGGTCATCTTCAGCCCGGCTAAGACCGGGATGCCAATTACGATCAAAAACCGACACCTATTTATTCCCCCGGCCCTGTGCCGGGGGCCCACTTCGGCCACGCGTAAAACTGACAAGTGGCCCCTCGGTACAGGCCTGCTCCGGACTTGATCCGGGGACCGAGGGCGTAAAACTCAGGTGGATTGACGCCTCAGGTCCCCGCCCGCACCTTTTCGACAATCATCGACGGGGTAATGGGCGCGCCCGATATCACCACGTTCCAGGGCGACAGCGCGTCTTCGATCGCTGCCATGATCGCGGCAGGCGCCGGGATCGTGCCGCCCTCGCCCGCCCCCTTGACGCCGAGCGGGTTTATCGGGCTCGGCGATTCCACGTGAACGACGCCGACATTCGGTGTCTCCGGCGCCGAGGGCAGCAGATATTCGGCAAACGTCGCCGAGACCGGATTCGCGTTGTCGTCGTAGATCATCCATTCGAGCAGCGCGTTGCCGACGCCCTGCGCCACCGCGCCCTGTACCTGGCCGTCGACCACGAAGGGGTTGATCAGCGTGCCGGAATCGTGGGCCATCGAGTATTTCAGGATATCGACCCAGCCGGTCGCCGGATCGACCTCGACTTCCACGACGGCGGTGCCGTTGCAGTAGCATGACTGCGACGGCGAGAAATAATGGGTCGCTTCCAGTCCGGGTTCGACCCCGCCGGGCAGCGAAAAGCCCGGCATGCCCTGCACGGCGCGCGCGATTTCCGACAGGCCGACGGACAGGTCGGAGCCTTTGACGACGACGCGCCCGTCTTCGATATCGAGATCTTCTTCCGCGGCTTCGAGCATGTGGGCGGCGACTTTGAGCGCCTTTTCACGCACCTCGGTTGCTGCCAGATGCACCGACGAGCCGGCATTGACCGCGATCCGGCTGGCGAACGTGCCGACACCGGAGGCGATCTTGCCGGTATCGCCCTTCTGGACGTCGATATCGGCAACACCGACGCCGAACTTGTCGGCGCAGACCTGGGCCAGCGTCGTCCAGTGCCCCTGCCCGGAATCGCCGCCGCCGGTATAGATGCAGATACGGCCCGATGGCTGGATGCGCACGGTCGCGCCTTCGAAGGGGCCGAGCCCGGTACCTTCGACGTAATTGGCGATACCAAGCCCGATATGGCGGCCCTCGGCGCGCGCCGCTTCCTGACGCGCGCGGAACCCGTCGTAATCGGAGATGCGCAGGGCTTCCGCCTGGCATTTCGGGTAATCGCCGGAATCGTAAGTCATCGGCTTGCCGTCGCGGAAAATGAGACCCAGCGCATAGGGCATCTGTTCCGTCGGGATCAGATTGCGCCGGCGGATCTCGACCCGGTCGATACCGAGCTTGTCGGCGGCGCGGTCCATCAGGCGTTCCATCGCGAAGACCGCCTGCGGCCGCCCCGCCCCGCGCACCGGCGTGACCGCAACCTTGTTGGTCAGCGCGACCCGCGTTTCCAGCTCATAGGTCGGCAGGATGTAGGGGCCCGGCAATGTCGTCGCCGAAATATAGGGCGAGATGATCCCCCAGGGCATGTAGGCGCCGCTGTCATGGATCATCCTGCCGCGGACACCGAGCAGCTTTCCGTCGGCATCGACGGCGATCTCCATGTCCCAGTACTGGTCGCGCTCCATGTTCGTCGCGAGGAAGTTTTCGCGCCGGTCCTCGACCCATTTGACCGGGCGGCCCAGGTCCTTCGCGACCAGCGGGATCAGCGCCTCCTCGACATAGTAGATCGTCTTCGGGCCGAACCCGCCGCCGACATCGGGCGCGATGACGCGCACCTTGTCGGATTCCCAGCCCAGCATGTCGACGACGTTCTGCTTCACCAGGAACGGCGACTGCGTCGCCGACCAGATGGTCAGCATGTCCTGCAGATCGTCATACTCGGCCACAACGGCGCGGTTCTCGATCGCGAACCCGCCGCCCCGGTGGATCCAGTATTCCTCGCGATGGGTCACATGCGCGTTGGCGAAGGCGTCAGCGACATCGCCATATCCGACGGTGTATTTCGCGCCTTCGTTATTCGGCGAGTCCGCATGGCACATCGGCGCATCGGCATCGAGCGCGCTTTTACAATCCGACGCGCCGGGCAGGATATCGAAATCGATCTCGACCAGCGTCGCGGCGTCTTCGGCGTTATAGCGGGAATCCGCGACCACCAGCGCAATCGGCTCGCCTGCAAAACAGACCTCGCGGTCTTCGAGCAGCCGCTGCTGGAACGGTTGCGAAATCGCGGGGTTCGGCACCTGGAACGGCACGGTCGTGTCGCGCAGGTGGTCGGGCAGGTCCGCGGCGGTATAGACCGCGACGACGCCGGGATGCGCCTTGGCCGCTGTCGTATCGATGGCGTTGATCTTCGCATGGCTGTGCGGAGAGCGGACGAAAGCCGCCTCGAGCATACCCGGAAGGTGAAAGTCGTCGGTATAGCTGCCACGGCCGGTCAGCAGCCGGGGGTCTTCCAGCCGCGCCACCCGCGCGCCGAACATTTTCGCACCCACTAGAGAATCCTCCTCAACACGTCTTCAGAGCGGACGAACGCCCCTCCCTTAACCCTTCCCTCAAAAGGAAAGGCAACAATCCATGTAAACCCACAACAAACAGAATCCCCTCTCCCCTCAGGGGGGAGGGTTAGGGAGGGGGGTGTTGCCATAGAGATTATCTTTCCTCCATTTCACCATTCAGCACCTGCCGAATTGTTTCGGCGACACCTTGGAGGTTTCGGCGAACATCCTCATTTGAAAAACGGATGACTTTGAACCCCAAATGCTCCATGTACCGGGTCCGTTCACTGTCGTACTCGACAGTTTGATCGTGCGACGGACCGTCAATTTCGACCACTAGTTTGGCCGCCAGACATACAAAATCGAAGATATACGGGCCTCTCGGATACTGGCGCCGGAAATGATGGCCATCCAGCTGCCGACGACGTAGCGCCGACCAGACGAGCGTTTCCGACGGCGTTTGATTGCGGCGCAATTCCCGGGCTTTTTCAATCCGCGTCAAGAGTTGCCCCCTCCCTACCCCTCCCCCTAAAGGGAGAGGGGACAGATGGTGCCGGTCGAAATAGTCTTCCACCACGTTCTTGCAAATCATATCTGACACGGGCAACTCACTCCAACCAGTTACCTAGCCAGCAGGCGAACCCTGCAACCGTTTCGCCGCATCCAGCGCGGCGGCAACGATTCCCTGATAACCCGTGCATCTACACAGGTTTCCGCTGATCGCCTCGCGCACTTCCTGTTCGGTCGGGTCCGGGTTGTCGCCGAGGAACTCGATCAGGGTCGTCAGCATGCCGGGCGTGCAGAAACCGCATTGCAGGCCGTGATTGTCCTGGAACGCCTGCTGCAGCGGGTGCAGTTCGGTGTCGTTCGGCGCAATGCCTTCCACCGTCGTGATTTCCTGGCCATTGGCCTGCACGGCGAGCATGAGGCAGGACCGGGCCGTCCGCCCGTTCAGCAGAATGGTGCAGGCGCCGCAGACGCCGTGTTCGCAGCCGACATGGGTGCCGGTCAGCAACACTTCGTGGCGGATGAAATCGGCAAGCGTCAACCGCGTCTCGACCTCGCGCTCGTAGGTTTCACCGTTGATGGTGACGGATATCGTTCTGCGATCGCTCATCTGAGGGTCATCTCCGTGCCGTTGGCCGCCCGTGAAAACGCCTTGCCCAGCGCGCGGCGTGTGAGGACCGATGCCAGGTGCTGGCGGTACCAGGCCGGCGCGTAGACATCTTCCATCGCATCGATCTCGCGGCATTTCTCCGCGATTTCGGTAAACAGCTCGACCGAGCCAACCTCGCCCGCGAGGCCGTCTTCGACCGCCGTTACGCGAAGCGGCGCGGGGCCGACGCCCCCGACCGTGATGCTGGCGCGTTTGATCCGCCCGCCGGGTTCCACATCGAGCAGAACCGCGGAAGACGTGATCGCGAAATCGCCGTGACGCCGGGCGAATTCCTCGAACGCGTAGCCATGGCCTTCGGGCCAGAGCGGCACACGAATGCCGGTGACCATTTCGTCGAGCTCAAACGACGGCATCATGTAGCCCATCGGGAAATCCGCCATTGCGATGTCGCGGGTGCCGCCCTTTTTCTGGACGGTCACGATCGCGTCCTGCGCCATCGACACGCTGGGCAGTTCGGCACTGGGGTCGAGATGCGACAGCGATCCGCCATAGGTGCCCCGGTTGCGCGTCTGGCGATGCCCGACATTGAGGATCGCCTCTTTCATCAGCGGGCACCGGCGCGCCACGAGATCGGAATATTCGATATCGCGCTGACGGGTCATCCCGCCGAAGACCAGCGCGTCGCCGTCCTCATGGATGCCCGCGAGGCCGTCGATCAGGTTGAGGTCGATCACGTCATCGGGCAGCACGAAACGCATGTTGAGCATCGGCATGAGCGACTGGCCGCCGGCCAGCAGCTTGGCATTGTCTTTCTCTGCCAGCAGGGCCACCGCGTCATCGACGCTGCGGGGATCGTGATAGGTAAACGGAGGTGGTTTCATTTTACACCGAGAACATGTGAATGGAGCAGGCCCCGTGATCGAAGCCCGAAATGCCGCCGCCGGTACAGTGCGTCAGACCGACCTTCGCCCCCTCGACCTGACGGTCGCCGCACTGGCCGCGCAACTGACGAACGACCTCGGCGATCTGGGCCGTGCCGGTCGCCCCGATGGGGTGTCCCTTGGACAGCAGCCCGCCGGACGGATTTACCGGAATACGCCCGCCGAGCGATGTCTCGCCGTCTTCGAGCAGCTTCGCCGCATCGCCCTTGTCGCAGAAGCCGAGCGCTTCGTAATACAGCAATTCGGCAATCGTAAACGCATCGTGCACTTCGGCGACGTCGACGTCGTCGGGGCCGATACCGGCGTCTTCATAGGCCTGCTTCGCGCCGCGGACGGTGATTTCCGGCGTGGTCATGTCCCGGAAACCGGTCATGTATTTACCCGAATTCACTTCCGAACACGCCACGCGCACCGGCTTTGTCGTGTATTGCCGCGCCTTTTCGGCCGACGCGATCACCACAGCCGACGCGCCGTCCCCCGACGGGCAACAATGCAGCAGCGTGAACGGCTCGGCGATCTCGCGCGCTTCCATCACTTCGTCGAGGGTGACCTCGTTGCGGAACTGCGCTTCGGGGTTCAGGGCGCCATGCTTGTGCGCCTTGACGGCGACGCCGGCGAGCTGTTCGTCGGTCAGCCCGTAATCGTGCATGTAGCGCCGCGCGCGCATGCCGTAGAGCGCCGGCATGACGAGGCCGTGCGTGACCTCGAAATCCTCTTTCTCCAGGGGCAGCGTACCGCCGCCGAACTTGGTCAGTTTCTCGACCCCCATCACCAGCACGACGTCATAGACCCCGGCCGCAACGGCAATATAGGCCTGACGGAACGCCGACGAGGACGACGAACAGGCGTTTTCGATATTGGTGATCGGCAGGCCCGTAATGCCGAGCTGCTTCAACACGCGCTGGCCGGACATCATGCCGCCCAGGGCAGAGCCGCAATAGGCCGCCTCGATATCCTTTTTCTCGACGCCCGCATCCTCGATCGCCGCCTTGACGGCGGGCCAGCCGATTTCCGCGAGCGACTTGTCCCGGTATTTCGCGAAGGGCGTAACCCCGACGCCGATGACCGATACTTCCCTCATCTCGTCCTCCTCACCCCTTGGCCGGTGTGAAGGCGTAGCTCTCCACCGGCACGCCGTCGTCATCGCCGAGGATCGCCGTGGTCAGCGAGACCGGCATGTCCATTTCCAGGGCCGACGCCTCCGTGCCGGTAATATGCGCGAACACCCGGACGCCATCGGAAAGATCGACATAGCCCGCGATATACGGCGTGTTCCAGCCCTTCGGCGCGACATGAACGACCGACCAGGAATAGAGCGTGCCTTCACTGGCGAGATCCGCCGTGTCGACATCCTCCGACATGCATTCGGGACACACATGCGCCGACGGAAAAAACAGCGCTCCGCAATTGCCGCAGCGGCCGCCCACAAGCCGGATCGAGCCATCCGCCTCATTCCGAACGGAGTCTCCCGCGAGAAGCACATGTGCTTCGGTGTGTTCGGCTGCCTGTGACATTCCCAACGTCCCTGTTTCCCGTTTCTTGTATCAATCAGCCTTCAGTGCGGCAAGCGTCACCACATCGCCCCGCCACCGTCAATCACCAGTGTCTGGCCGGTCACGAAGTCGCTCTCGGCGGAAGCGAAAAAGATGCATGAGCCAATGAGGTCTTCCGGATCCTGGAGACGCTTCAGGGAACGCCCGGCAAGCTTCGCCGCCGGTCCGCCGTCGCGCCAGTCTGTGCGCGCCTTTACGTTCTCGGACATGGTCGAACCCGGGGCGATCGCGTTCACCCGGATTCCGTCATCGCCCAGCTCCTTCGCCATCGCACGCGTCATGCCGAACACGGCCCCCTTGGAGGCATCGTAATGCGTGTAAAACGGCAGGCCGGCAAAGATACGGCTGGTCGAAATATTGACGATCTTGCCATAGCCCTGTTCGCGCATGACCGGGATCGCCGCCTTGGTGCACAGGAACGTGCCGCCTACATTGACCTTCATCACACGCTCGAACAATTCCGGCGTTATTTCATCGATGGACGCGCGCTCCAGGTTCCCGAAAATCGCCGCGTTATTGATCAGCACGTCGATCCGGCCGAATTTCTCGACCGTCTTCGCGACCATGTCGCGGCAGGAGTCCCAGTCGGAAACGTCATTCCTCAATGCCAGCGCTTCGCCGCCGGACGCCTCAATTTCCGCCGCCACGGCGGTGGCATCGTCGATATCGGAAACGACGACTTTCGCGCCCTCTGCCGCCAGTGCTTTTGCGTATGTCGCGCCAAGTCCCTGCGCCGCGCCGGTTACGATACAAACCCGGCCCTCAACCCTGTTGGGCATCCGTTTTCCCACCTGTTTTTTTAATTAGGTATCTAAGGGTATCGGCGGGGCCGAGTGCTGTAAAGCGTCAAAGCCCACCGATAAACGCGGCCATCCTGTGCACGGCATCCGCCCAGTTTTCCGCCCGCGTCCGCCCCGACGCCTTGCGCGGTTTCAGGTCATGGTCGCCGTCCGGCAGGAAATCGACATCGATGGATTTCGACAGCCTGTAGCCGGCCACCTCGTCGCGCTTCCCGAACGGATCGCGCTCGCCCTGCAGGATCATCGCCGGCGTTTTCAGGTCCGCCAAATGTGCGGTCCTGAGCTTTTCCGGCTTCCCCGGCGGATGGAACGGATAGCCAAGGCAGACAAGCCCGGCGACGCCCGCCTCATCGGCGATCATCGAGGCGACACGCCCGCCCATCGACTTGCCCCCGACGACGAGGTTTTCAGGGCCAAGCTCGGCGGCAATGGCGAGATAGGTCTCCAGCAGCACCGGTGCGCGGTCGGGTGGACGGCGTTTGCCGTCTTCACGGCGTCTGACCATGTAGGGAAATTCGAAACGGGCGACGCGCAGCCCCTTTTCGGCAAGCCCGGCGGCGAAAAATTCCATGAACTCGGAGTCCATCGCGGCGCCCGCACCGTGGGCCAGCACGACCGTTTTGTCCGCCGTCTTCGGGCCGTTATAGAGAAAGTCCGTCATCGGTACCCGCAGCTACAGTATAAACGGCATTGTCGCGGCCGCCTGCGCCCGCGCAATGATGGCGACAACAATGCCGACGACGATAATAAGGAGCAGGCGACGTAATCCCATATGCGACAACGTCCCGGATCGGGCGAGTCGCGTCAATCGGCAGGCTTGCGCCGCACCATGACCGTATCGTCGGACGAAAATACCGTCTCGCCCTTCTGGTTGACCAGGACGAACGCCCAGAACAGCAGCCCCCGGTCGGGCCGGGATTTCGAATGTCGCGTCCCGGTACAGACCTGATGCATCGATAATTCGTCGCCGGGACGGACGGGTTTGAGAAACTGCTGATTGTCGATCCGCACGGCCCCGATGATCGCCGTGTTGCGCTCGATACTCATGATCAGGCGCTGTTTGAGCGCGATGGTCAGAACGCCGGAGGCGATCAGGCTATCATGAATCGTTTCCCGCCCGCCGGACGCGCTGAGATGCATCGGCAGCGGATCGTAGCGACGGGCGAATTCGATAATCTCGTCTGCCGTCACCGTGACCGGTCCGGCATCCTGAATGTCGCCTTCGCGGTAATCGTCGAGGAAACGTTCGACCACGGGACCGGGTTCGACATCCCGGATATTTTCCGATGCTGAATTCATGGGCCGGGCATACCCGACACCCGGCCCGACCGCAATTGCGAAACGCGCTTCCGGCTATAGAACCGTCAGCATGTCGCCCACCAGTGGATGACGAACGATGTCCGTCTGTTCGAGCCGCACCACGGAAATGTTTTCCAGCGGCTCCAGCTTGTCCGCGATATCCGCGAGGCCGGAAAGTTCCGGCAGCAGATCGGTCTGGTCCGGATCGCCGGTGATCACCATGGTCGCGTTCCAGCCGAGCCGCGTGAGCAGCATCTTCAGCTGGGCATAGGTGCAGTTCTGGGCTTCATCGATGACCACGAAAGACCGGCTGAGCGTCCTGCCCCGCATAAAGGCGACCGGGGCGATCTCGATCCCGCCGTTGGACATCAGGGCGCGGAGGCGTTTGCCGCCAAGCCGGTCGAGCAACGCATCGTAGAGCGGCTGCATGTACGGGGCGACCTTGTCATTCGCATCGCCGGGCAGAAAGCCGATGCTCTCCCCCGCCTCGACCGCCGGCCGCGACAAGACGATCCGTTCCACCTGGTTCGCTTCCAGCGCTTCGACCGCCGCGGCGATCGCGAGATAGGTCTTGCCGGTTCCCGCCGGGCCGAGCGCCAGGACCATCTGGTATTCCTGGAGAGCGGCCATAAGGCGCGCCTGGTTCGGACTCTTGGGCTGTATGTTCCTTACGTATCGTTTGCCGCTGCCGGCATTGTTTTCGAGCGGGTCCCAACTGCTCCCCGGCATTGTGCATACATTGCTGTCAAAGGCGGCGCCGCGCGAAGCGCGGGCGGATCTCTTTCCCATAAAAGTCCCTTCAGGTTGAGGTGGAGTAAGGCGCCGGACATCGGATCCCCAAACGACAAACGCCTTCCTGATGGAAGGCGTGAAAATGGTCTGGGTCTGACGCTGGCTTCGGGGTCGTAGCGACGATGCGCGAGGTAGTCGCCGGGCGGAATTGCGGCTCGGCCACGTATCCTGTTTATCGGTCTGGAGACGCACAACATTTATGGCTTATTCACCACTTGTTTCACTCACAGTCGGGACTTTAGCATCCTTTTGTCTTTAAACACTCAATACAGTGCCGATTCACAAAAAATTCATATTCCAGTTTACTACGACAACACCCGCGAATACTCAAAATCGCCGCGGCTGCTTGTCCATGATATGAGCGTAACGACCGAATCGGCGACTGTTTCGGTGCGGGGGCTACGGACGCCGCAAACGGACGGCGCGCGGATCGAAGGGCGACCGCCGGACAGAGTGCCGCCGCGCCGCGCCCGCGCGGGCATGATCGCCGGCCGCCTCAAGCGCATTCGCATAGGCCGCCCAGGCGATCCCGCGTGCCGGCGCATGGCGCAGACCTCTGGCGAACGCATCGGCAGACTTGGCCGGATCGCCGGCCATCCCGTGGGCATGACCGAGCGCGAACCAACGCTCCGCCGTCGAATTGGACTGGATGCTTGCCGTGCGGGTCGCAAGCAGACGTCCCAATCCCTCTGGCGGAACGGGCTTTCCGTCGATCAGTTTTTGAGCAATCGGGTTAGCCGGAACATCGATCAGGTCGGCCGGAAGGCGCGCGCCGCCGATCCCGAGCACCCCCAGGGCAATAACGGCGATCGCCGCAGGTGTCCGTTTTCCCGGGCCCGGCAGCAGCCGTCGCATGCGCAATATCAGAAGAACCGTTCGGGAACCCGGATGACGTCGCCCGGATAAAGAAGATCGTCCGGTTTTGCCTCGGTTTCGCTCCCCTTGGGCGCGCCCGCACGGCGGACGAGAAACTCCTGCTTTCGCGCCCGGTAGGTGAAACCGCCACTCATCGCGACAGCGTTGACGATCTTCATGCCCTCGACATAGGCGTAGCTGCCGGGGCGTTTCACTTCGCCGAGGATGTAGAACGGCCGGTAATTGGTTACCTCGATCGAGACTCGCGGTTTGCGGAGATAGCCGTTCCGCAGTTTCATGGCGACGCTCTTTTCAAGCTCGCGGATTGTCTTGCCGCCGGCCTCGACATCGCCGATCAGCGGGTAGGCAATCGCGCCCGTGCCGTTGACCTCGAACACCCCGGACAGATCGTCTTCGCCGTAGACCGTTACTTTCACACGATCGCCCGACCCGAGGGTATAGACATCCCGTACAGACTGGCTCCTGTCGGCGCTGTCAGCCTCCGACGCGCCGGCCGCCATAAAAAAGATGACGGCGATCATAACGTAGAATCGCATGTCCGTTCTCCTCGCCGCATCAACAGGTTAGCTCTTGCGACATTGGGAACATGGTTACCGATTAGGCTTAACGATCGGTTAAGTGCCAACGTGTATGTCGTTTGGCTCCAGCCGTGGTATGAAAGCGCTCATGACCGATCAAACCGAACGTTCCGAAAAAGCCTGGGTAAAGCCCTTCTCCGATTACGGCCCGATCGCGGTGTTTTTCGCCGCCTATATGATCTGGGACCTTCTGGCGGCAACGGCCGCCCTGATGGGCGCCACCGCAATTGCGCTTGTCATCTCGCTTGCGGTCAACCGGCGCGTACCCTTAATGCCGCTGATCACGGCCGGGGTTGTCGGCGTGTTCGGCGGGCTGACGCTCTGGCTGAACGACGACACCTTCATCAAGCTGAAACCGACGATCGTTCAGACGCTGATCGGCGCGGTTCTGCTGGGTGGATTGCTGTTCGGGAAATCCCTTCTCAAACCCGTGATGGGAAGCGCCTGGCCGATGGACGATGAAGGATGGCGCAAGCTGACCCGGAATTTCGGTCTGTTTTTTCTCGCCATGGCCGTCGCCAATGAAATCGTCTGGCGCACGCAGACCACGGATTTCTGGGTAACGTTCAAGGTATTCGGCATCATGGCGCTGACCTTTGCGTTCAGCATGACCCAGATACCGGTTCTCAACAGCCACCGGATCGAGGAAGATCCGGAAGACTGATCTTTGCGGGGAAGAAACCTTCCCCTGTGCAGGACTTGTGCAGCAACGGTCCGGGAAGGAAAAACCCTAGGCGGCGCCGATCCGGGGTTCGTCTCCGCTCTGTCCGAAAGAGCGGTTCAGGACCTGCGTTGAATTCTCCGCGAGATCTATGCACTCGGTCAGCTTCAGCAGAATATGCATGTTATTGGCAAGCACCTGCCGGGCTTCGGGACGCTTGTCGCCGGCAATTTTTCCGGCGCGGGTAATGATATCCTGTCGCACGATCGACAGGATGTCCTCCAGCTTGTAACCGTCCGGGTTTTCGTCGGTAGAAAGAAAATGCGTCATTTCACGCACCCCGCTATTTGTTCGAACGAGTCAGTATTGCGCTGTCGGGTTAACGCTTGCTGAACGACGCTTCCGGGGGTCCGCGCGGCAGGGCCGCCTGCCCTTCCCGAATCCGGGCTTTGGGGCAGAGCGCCGCTTTGTGTTAAACTCGCCGCAACAAACTGCAGTCGTCCGAATAATAAGCTGCCGCAGGGATACGCCGGGCTGATGAAGCCACAGACACGTCTGATCGCCAGATTTTCGAGCGCCGCTGTCATCGCGACGGTAATGGCGGTGTTTTCGGTCGCCAGCGCCGCCGTCCCTGCCGATATAGCCGAGCGGCTGCGCCAGACGGCGGGCACCTGGCAGGCCAGTCTCGCGCAGCAGCAGCAAATGCGGCAACTCACGGGCAATGCGCCCTCGACCGCGATGGCCGGCGAAATGAACCGCCGGGTCTATTCGTCGATGATGGCACAGGCGGTGATGGAGGCGATCACCCGTAATCCCGCCGACGCCCGCGACGTTACGAATGCCGCCATCAGCGCCGCCCCGGACCTGAAGGACGCGATCCTTTCGAACCTTTCGCTGGCGTTCCCGACAATGGCGACGACATTTGCCGGTGCCGGCCAGCCGGTCCGGTCGGTTCAGACCGTCACCTCCGCCGCACCGCGCGCGCCGCCGCCCCGGCAACAGAGCGAAGCCGACCAGGTCGCCGCGGAAATCATCGGCGAAGAGGTCGATGAAGATCCTCTCGAAGGGTTCAACCGCGCCATGTTCGCGTTTAACGATTTCCTCGACAGCTATTTGCTGGTGCCGATCGCGCGGGTCTACCGGTTCATCATGCCCGAACCGATCCGGGAAATGGGACGCAATTTTTTCGAAAACCTCAATGAGCCGGTCGTCGCCATCAACGACCTCCTGCAGGCGGATTTCGGCAATGCCGGCGTCTCGGTCGGCCGCTTTGTCATCAATTCCACGGTGGGCCTGTTCGGTTTCTTCGAAGTCGCCGAGAGACTGGAACTGGAACAACATCCGGCCGATTTCGGTCAGACATTGCACTCCTACGGTGTCGGGCCCGGACCGTTCGTGATGCTGCCCTTCTTCGGTCCGTCGACGATCCGTGATACTGTCGGAACCGGCGTCGATTCGTTCTTCAACCCGATCGGCTACCTGCTCGATTTCGAAACCCGCATGTACCTGAAAGCTTCGGAAATCGTCGTAGAACGCGAGAACGTCCTCGACCCGCTGGACGAGTTGCGGAAAAGTTCCGTCGATTTCTATGCAGCGGTCAAATCGGCATGGCAGCAAAACCGGGCGACGGAACTACGCAAAGGCAAACCGCCGCCGCCGGAAAACCTCGATGCGCTGTTCGAGGATGTGAAATAGGGTGATGTATATTTCCGGTTTGTAGACAACGCGCATCATAAACAAGAAAAGACGAGGGTACCGCGATGGGGCATCTGCTCGAAGGCAATTGGACGGACGAAGACAACCTTACAGAACACGACGACAACGGCGCCTATGTAAAACAGCCGTCGCAGTTCCGGAACTGGGTAACCGCCAGCGGCGAACCCGGCCCGACCGGCACCGGCGATTTTGCGGCGGAATCGGGCCGCTACGTGCTGTATGCCGCCACCAGTTGCCCCTGGGCCCACCGCGCGGTCCTGTACCGGGTTCTCAAGAAACTCGAAGACCACATCGCGCTGGTCGATACCGAACAAAAGGTTTCCGGCCAGGGATGGGGATTTGCCGAGGGCGGACACCGGGTTCCCGGCACCAGTCACACCGCCAGCTGGCTTCACGAGGTCTACACCCTGTCCGACCCTGCCTGCACGACCCGTGTCACGGTACCGACCCTGTGGGATACACAGACGCAGACGGTCGTCAGCAATGAATCCTCCGAGATCATTCGCATGTTCGATACCGCCTTCGTCGACGTGGCATCGCCGACCCCGGTTCTCTGCCCGGACCACCTGCGCGACGAAATCGATGCGATGAATGCGTTCGTCCTCGAAAACGTCAATAACGGGGTCAATCGCTGCGGGCGGTCGACATCGCAAAGCGCCTATGACGAGGCCTTCGTCAAACTGTTCGAGGCACTGGACGCGCTGGAAGAACGGCTGGGGCGGCAGCGGTATCTCATCGGCAACACCCCGACCGAGGCCGACTGGCGCCTGTATCCCAATCTGATCCGCTTCGATCCGATCTATTTCGTCGGCTATCGCTGCAACCTGCGCCGCATTGTCGACTATCCGAACCTGTCGAATTACCTGCGGGAACTCTACCAGACACCCGGCATCGCCGATGTCAGCGATATCGACGGCATGAAAGCCGGCACGTTCGGCAAGGCGGGGCCGATCGGATGGGACGGGATCATTCCCCGGGGGCCGGAAAACCTGCTGATGCAACCGCATGACCGCGACCGTTTCCCCGCCGCTGCCTGAACGAAAGCCGAAGACCGCATCCGTTCTTCTAGGCGCGCCGGCGCCGTTTCTGTAAACTCCGGACAGCGCAACGCAGGGAGTATCCGATGATCGCACGCCTTTTGCCGCTCACCGTGGGACTGTTTTGCCTCGCCGGAATCGTTGCCGGTACGGCCCGGGCCGACACGCTGGATACCGTGCGCGAACGCGGTCATCTGAAATGCGGCATCAATACAGGCGTCGTCGGCTTTGCCGCGCCGGACGACAAAGGCGTGTGGCGCGGGTTCGACGTCGATCTGTGCCGCGCCGTCGCCGCTGCCCTTTTCGGCGATCCGGACAAGGTCAAATATTCGAACCTGACCGGCAAGACGCGCTTCACGGCGCTCCGGTCGCGCGAAATCGACCTGCTGTCGCGCAATACCACATGGACGTTCAGCCGCGATACCGACCTGCAGCTCACCTTTGCCGGCGTCAATTACTATGACGGCCAGGGCTTCATGGTGCCCAAAAGCCTCGGCGTGAAATCCGCCAGGGACCTCGACGGCGCATCGATCTGTATCCAGACCGGCACGACGACCGAACTGAACCTTGCCGATTACTTCCGGGTCAACGGCATCGAATACAAGGCCGTCCCGATCGAAACCACGGCGGAAGCGCTGACGATTTATCTCGCCGGACGATGCGACGTCTATACGACGGATGCGTCGGGCCTGGCGGCAACCCGGGCGGCGACGAAGAACCCCGACGCCCATGACATCCTGCCCGAGATTATCTCCAAGGAACCGCTGGGGCCGGTGGTCCGCCAGGGGGACGACAAATGGGCCGATATCGTGCGCTGGACCCTGAACGCCCTGATCGCGGCAGAGGAATTCGGCGTCACGGCCGCCAATGTCAGGGACATGGCCGGCACGTCCCGCAATCCCGAAGTTCAGCGCATGCTGGGCGCCCAGGAACTTCAGGGCCGCGCAGCGCTCGGCCTGACGCCGGGCTGGGCGGTGGATGTCATTGCCGGCGTCGGCAATTACGGCGAAATATTCGAACGCCATCTGGGCCCGAAAACGCCGGTCGGACTGGCGCGTGGCCTGAATGCCCAGTGGAAGGACGGCGGGCTGATGTATGCCGCCCCGTTCCGGTGAACCGCCCTTCGCCGTCGACCTGAAACGGCGCCCTCTA
The DNA here is from genome assembly GCA_963977005.1 of uncultured Rhodospirillaceae bacterium. Taxonomy (GTDB): domain Bacteria; phylum Pseudomonadota; class Alphaproteobacteria; order MPNO01; family UBA830; genus CAXBCP01. The sequence continues at coordinate 134,392 of CAXBMQ010000008.1, read as the reverse complement.
TTTGATCCCGCCCGCCCTTTCCCCGCGCCGCCCTGACAGATCGCGCCCGTGGCGCAACGAAAGCGTTCGCGCCGTCGGCATTCAGGTTTTCGTCGTCTGCGCATTCTTTGCCGTCCTCGCCTGGCTCATCGGCAACGTCGCCGCCAATTTTGCCGCCCTCGACAAATCCTTCAGCTTCCGCTTCCTGTGGGAACTGCCCGCCGGGTACGACATCAACCAGACGCCGATCGACTACACCAACCGCGATTCGCACCTGCGCGCCGCTTTCGTCGGGCTGCTGAATACCGGACTGGTGGCGGTCGTCGGGATCGTCCTGGCAACCCTGTTGGGCTTTTCGGTCGGCATCCTGCGGCTGTCGAACAACTGGCTGGTTTCGCGCATCGCCTATGTCTATGTCGAATTCACCCGCAACACGCCGGTGCTGCTGCTGATCCTGCTGTGGCACGGGATCATCATCAACACCCTGCCCCATCCGCGGCAGGCATTGTCGCTCGGCGGATCGGTTTTCCTGTCGAACCGGGGCTTTTACGTGCCGGCCCCCGTAACCGAACCCGGCTTCTGGTGGGTCGTCCTCGCGTTCTGCGGCGCCATTCTCATCGCGGCCCTGATGTACCGGCGCGGACGGCGGCTTCGGATCGAGACCGGTGAACGGAAGCCGTACCTGCTCTGCGGGATCGGGCTTGTCATTATCCTGACGGCAGGCGCAATCGTTCTCACAGATGCGCCGGTGACGCTCGACCGGCCCGCGCTGCGCGGCTTCAATTATCAGGGCGGGACAACGCTCATCCCCGAATTCGTCGCGCTTACCTGGGCGCTCGCTTTCTATACATCCGGGTTTATCGCCGAGAACGTGCGCTCCGGTATCGTCTCCGTCGACCGGGGACAGACGGACGCCGCCCGCGCGCTCGGCCTGACGCAGAACCGGACGATGAAGCTGGTGATCCTGCCGCAGGCGATGCGGGTGATCGTGCCGCCGCTGACGTCATCCTATCTCGACCTGGTCAAGAATTCCTCGCTCGCCATTGCGATCGGCTACATGGACCTGGTGGCGACGCTCGGCGGCATCACGCTGACCCAGACCGGGCGCGAGATGGAGACCATGCTGCTGGTCATGCTGGTTTATCTCCTGATATCGCTGTCGATTTCCTGGATCATGAATATCTATAACCGGCGCCAGCGCGTGGTCGAAAGATGACCGCGAACGCTCCCTCCCCCGGCACACGCCCGCCCCGCGCCTATCCGCCGGGCGAACACCCTGACCTGCCGCCCCCCGTCGCGACGGCCGGCATCCTCGGCTGGCTTCGCGAAAACCTGTTCTCGTCGCTGTTCAATTCGGCGCTTACCGTTGTCGCGGTCTGGCTGCTCTACCTGTTCGTCAGCGGCGTCGGCGGCTGGATGGTCTTCGATTCCGTCCTCCATGCGGACTCCCGGGCCGCCTGTCAGGCGATCGACAGCGGCGCCTGCTGGGCCGTGGTCACGACCCGGCTGGACCAGTTCGTCTACGGCTTTTATCCGCCGGCAGAGCGCTGGCGGGCGAACCTCGCCTTCCTGCTGCTGTTCGTCGCCTTGCTGCCGATTCTGTTCGGCGCCGTCCCGCTGCGTCGTCCGCTTCTGTGGTTTGCCGCGGCCTATCCGTTCGTCGCCGCCTGGCTGATCTATGGCGGGTTCGGTCTGCCGGTTGTCGGAACCGGCCAGTATGGCGGGTTCATGCTGACCCTGATCATCGGCGTGACCGGCATTTCGGCATCGCTGCCCCTCGGCATATTGCTGGCGCTGGGGCGGCAGTCTCGGCTATGGGCGCTCCGCGTGATTGCCACCGCCTTCATCGAATTCTCGCGCGGCGTTCCGCTGATCACCTTATTGTTCGTCGCATCGACGATGCTGAACTATTTCCTGCCGCCCGGCACCAGCTTCGACCTGCTGGTGCGGGTGCTGATCATGGTGTCTCTGTTCGCCGCGGCCTATCTCGCCGAAGCGGTCCGCGGCGGGCTGCAGGCGATCCCGCGCGGCCAGGTTGAGGCCGCCGAGGCGCTCGGCCTGTCGCGCTGGACGACAACGCGCAGGATCATTCTGCCGCAGGCGCTGAAGATTGCCATTCCCGGCATCGTCAACGTCTTCGTCGGGCTCTACAAGGACACCACGCTGGTCGTCATCATCGGCCTGCTCGACCCGCTCGGCATCGCCCGCGCCGTGCTGGCGGACGCCAAGTGGAACGGATTGACGACCGAGACATACCTGTTCGTCGCCCTGTTTTTCTTTCTCAGCTGTTTCGCTATTTCGCGCTATTCGCTGTGGCTCGAACGCCGTCTTGCGACCGACCGTGAAAGGCGCCCCACGCCATGATCGGGATCGACGGTCTGCATAAATGGTACGGGGCGTTTCATGCCCTCAAAAACATCGACCTCACCGTGGAAGACGGCGAACGCGTCGTCATCTGCGGTCCCTCCGGCTCCGGCAAATCGACCCTGATCCGCTGCATCAACCGGCTCGAAGAACACCAGCAGGGCACCATCGTGGTCGACGGAGTCCCGCTGACCCGCGACGTAAAAAACATCGAACGCATCCGGTCCGACATCGGCATGGTGTTCCAGCACTTCAACCTGTTCCCGCATCTGACGGTCCTGGAAAACTGCACCCTTGCCCCGCTCTGGGTGCGCAGGATGCCGGCGGCGCAGGCCGACGCGCTGGCGCGGGAATACCTCGCCCGTGTCCGCATTCCGGAACAGGCCGACAAATATCCCGGTCAGCTTTCCGGCGGCCAGCAGCAGCGGGTCGCCATCGCGCGGGCGCTGTGCATGGAACCGAAAGTCATGCTGTTCGACGAGCCCACATCGGCGCTCGATCCCGAAATGATCAAGGAAGTGCTCGACACGATGATCGAACTTGCCGAAAGCGGCATGACGATGCTGGTGGTGTCGCACGAAATGGGTTTCGCCCGGCGGGTCGCCGACCGGGTGATCTTCATGGACGGCGGCGAGATCATCGAGGACGCCCCACCCGCGGCGTTTTTCGACGCGCCCGGGAACGAGCGCACGAAACTTTTCCTGAGCCGCATTCTCAGCGACTGACCGTCGCTGTCCCGCCTAGGCGGGGCCGGCCACCGACAGTTTTCCGGTCACACCGTGTTTTTCGATCAGCCGGGCGATCAGCCCGCTGGCCTTCGCGTCCTCGACCACGTCCGACAGATAGGCCGCCGCTTCGGTCTTCGCCCGCGCGGTCCCCACCGCCTGCTGAACCGCGGTGAACTGCCCGTCCAGAATCCGCCCGGCCGGCACCTTGTCCAGATCGCCGTTCAGCGCGGGGCGCAACCCGGCCAGCGCGTCCATCTTTTCCGACAGGAACAGCTCAAGCGCCCCCGGCAGACCCTGCGCCCGGTGCAGTTCGGCATGTTTCAGGCTGCGGGACAGGTAAAGATCATATGCGCTGCGCCCGGATACCGCGATGCGCACGCCCTCGGCATCGACGTCTTCGATCGTGTTCAGGGGAGACCCCGCCGGCACCAGGTACGTCGCCTCGATCTCCACATAGGCCGCGGTGAAGGCGATCTTCTCCGCCCTTGTGGGTTCGGCGCCGATCAGGCCGATATCCCAGACATCCTCGGTGACCGCATCCGCCAGTTCACCCGGTGTGGGAAACTGGACGTAGGCAACGGGCACGCCGAGACCGTCGGCGATGTGGCGGGCGAATTCCGGCCCCACCCCGTCGGGGTCGCCGGACGGCGTCGCGCCGGTGACCAGCAGCTTGTTGGCCATGTTGATTCCGGCGCGCAAAACGCCCGTCGGTGCAAGCTGATCGCGGATTTCGTCTGACATGCGTCGTCTTCCCGGCAAATGATAAGAGCCGGATACTAGGCCGCGCAGATGTCGGCGGGCAAGCGCCCGGCGGCGTTTACTCCGCCGCCATATGACGCATCTCGCCCGATGCCGGGACATCGTACCCGGCAAGAACGCGATCGACCGTGCCCGTCATTTCATCCCACGGACAATTCAGGAAACTGTAGAGGGTGTTGATAAACGCCGGCCCGGCATAGAAGCGCTCGTACTGCTGGTGACGCCCGGCAAAATCGCTGCCGAGCAGGTCCCAGCCCATCTTGAGAAACTTCATCCGTTCGATCGCCGACTGGCCGGGCACCGACCAGTAGGTCTCGAACTTCTGCTTGAGCTCGGGATTGTTGATGACCGAGATATCCGCCGGCATCTGGAACGGCCCGCCGCCCATCAGTTCGCGCACGGTCTCGCAGATGGTCGCATAGTTCTGCGTGCACCAGTGGAGCGTGCCGTACATGTGCCGCCGGTTCACATTGAGCTGGCCGGGGGTCATTTCCTCGGCATCCTCGATCTGGCCGGCGATCATCGCACCGAGCCCCGCTTCCGCCGCGGCAAGCCTGCCCAGGGTATCGCGCACCGCGGGTACCTGCAGCACGTTGTTGAGCTCCGCCGAACGGCGCGCGATCCCGACGATAAGCTTCAGCTTTTCCTGGAACCGGACGTTGGACTGGTGATTGCCCATCGCGTGGCTCGGCGTCTCGAAATAGATGTTCCGCGACAGCGCCGCGTTGTTATGGGTGAACACCCGCTCCCACGGCACTTTGACATCCTCGAAAATGACCATCGAATCCGTCTCGTCGAACTTCCAGGCGAACGGTGCGTCGAATTCCGACACGGCGAACCGTTCGAACGGCTTGCGCGCCCAGATCGTCACACCCGGCCAGTTCAGCGGCACGGCGCAGGTCACGCTTTCGGCGGCCTGTTCCTCGCCCAGCGGCAAAAGGTTGCCGACCCAGGTTTCGTTCGAAAACACGGCGGACGTGCCAAGCATTTTCATGCCGTTCAGGGTGACGCCTTCCTTGTCTTCGGCGGTCACGCGCAGCGTCGGCACGGTCAGGCCTTCGCGCTGGTACAGCTCCGGCTGGCGCGCGCCCTGCGGCGGCAGCACCGTGTAGCAGGCAAAGGTATCGTTCTTGCGCATGTAGTCGTAGTAAGCCTGCAGATGGGCGGCCGAGCCTTTGAGATTGTCTTCGAACAGCTCCGGCTTCCACAACAGGCCGGTCACGAAGCTTGCCACATGGTCGGGCGAGCGGCCGATCAGGCCGCAGGTCCATTCGGCGATGCGACGATGGGTTTCGCGCCGGCGGCGCAGGTCGTCCCGGTTTTTGGGCTTCAGATACCAGGACGACGACATCTCGCCGTCCTCGTCTTCATAGGCCATCACGTCGATGTTTTCGGGGTCGCGCTTGCGGTCGTAAATCATCGCGAAAGACCGGGCCGCATTGGCGAATGCCGGGTGGGTCGTGACGTCTTCGACCAGTTCGTCGCCGATATAGACCCGGCGCCCGTCGCGGAGCGAGTCCAGGTGTTGCTGTCCGGTCTTGAGCATGAATGCCTCCTGTTCAGATGTCTGTTCTGGGTGTCTGGTTACCGGGTCAGCGCCAGATGGCGCCGACCGTTATGTCTGCAATATCCGTATGATCGCGGGCGAGAATATCGGCCAGTTCCGCCGCCCGCGTGCTGGTGCGGCTCATGTGTTCGACAATTCCCCGGAACTGCTCGAACGTTTCCGGTCCGATACCGTCGAACAATTCGTCATTGATCGCCTGCAGATGGGGGGCGAAGGCGTCGATGGCATCGCGCCCCTCCTGTGTCAGGCTGATGAGAACGCTGCGGCCGTCCTCCGGGTTGGGCTGTTTGTCGAGGAAGCCCCGCCGCATCAGTTTCTTCGTTTCCATGGTCACGTAGGTGCCGGACGTATGCAGGCGCTCGGCAATCACCGAGATCGTGACCGGCATCTCGGTGGACAGTTCCGCGACGACCATCAGGATGTGGTACTGGATGCCCGACAGGCCGAGCGCCGTCGCCATGCGTTCGCGGATCCGGTCGAAATTCACCGTCATCGTGAAAATGCCGTAAATCATGCGGCGGAAGTCCGCATCTCCCCCGTCGGCGTCCCGCAGCTCGCTGCGGTTGGTTGTCGGCGGCAATTGCCAGTCGTCATTCGCGACGGAAAAGTCGGACATGGGGGAAAACCGGGTCTATTGAAAAACTGGATAATTTATATAGCTAAAATTTTTACATAAAACAATTGGCAAAATCGGATCCGGCGGAAGGCCGGGTCTGATGGGGTGATTCATGCGAATATGATGCGATGTACCGAACCGCGATCATCCTCGCCGGGCTCACGATAGCGACCGCTGCCACACCTGCCGCCGCCGGATTCTCCTGCCCGCATCTTGCAAGCGACACCCGCCGCGCCATGACCGGCTGGCAGGTCCCGGGGCTTGCTCTGGGCGTGGCGACAGGCGGCGCGCCGGCGGAGCGCCGGACGTTCGGCGTCGCGGATGTCGCGACGGGGAGACCCGTTACCGGGCAGACGGTGTTCGGGATCGGCTCTCTCGCCAAGTCGATGACAGCGCTCAGCTTCGCGATCGCCGATACACAGGACGAATTGTCCCTGGACACAGCGGTCAGGGCAATGCTGCCCGACTTTCCCGAGGGCGTCACAATCCGCCACCTGCTGTCGCATCGTGCCGGCTGGCCCCGCCATGACGCGCTCTGGTACCTGAATGCCTACGATCGCCATGCCCTGCCCGCCCGGCTTGCGCGGCTCCCGCGCGTCGCACCGCCGGGCCGCGCTTTTCAGTACAACAACGTGCCGTTTGCCGCGGTCGGCGCGTTTCTTACCTCCTTTGCCGGCGTCTCCTGGGATTACTGGATTCGCGCGACCATCCTGGACCCGGCGGGCATGACGTCCGCCATGACCCGGTTTGACGATTTCCGGAACAGCCCGGACCGTGCAACCCCGTATTTCCCCGCGCGCGAGGGCCGTATCGCCCTTCCGCTGCGCGATACAGACCCCGTCGGTCCGGCGGCGGGTATCTATGCCAACCTGCACGACATGACGCGCTACGTCGCGCTGCTGGCCGGCGGCGGCATCCTGGACGGCCGCCGGGTCATACCGGCAGAAGCCATCGATGCGATCGCAAAACCGACATCCGCCGGGTACGGTCTCGGGCTGCGGGTCGGTAAATGGCGGGGAGAACGCCTGACGTTTCATCCGGGATTTATCGACGGCTACGGGGCCCGGCTCTCCGTGCTGCCGGAACGCAAAGCCGGCGTTGTGGTGCTGACCAACATGTCGGGCGAAACCCCGGTCGCGCGCATCGTCTCCCAGACCGTTCTCGACTGCCTCACCGGCAGCGCCCGCACCGACTGGGTCGCCCGGTTCGGCGGCGGACGAAAGCCTGCCAAACCGCCGCCGCCGGTGCCGCCCCCGTCGGCCCCGGACCGGGCCACGGACGCCTATTCCGGTGAATTCCGTCATCCGGCCTATGGCGCGATCCTGTTCTCGACGACCGGCGACAGCCCCCGGCTGTCCGCCCGGTTTCACGGCCGGGAGTTCGACCTCGACTACGCCGGTCAGGACCGCTGGCGCCTGACCGAAACCCATTGGCCGCTGCGGGAAGGTCTTATCTTTGCGTTCGGCGGCTTATCCGAGACAGGATTCCGGTCGGTTTCGGTTCCCCTCGCGGACGGTCCCACTTACCGGCACAATGCCGGTCCGCTGACTTTTTACCGGCACATCTTGTTTAAGGCGCCGGACGGGCCAGATTAAGCAAAGAGCCGTATTAACCGAGGGAACGCGATGGCCACGACCAAGAAAGAAATGCCGAAGGCGAAACACGTCCGGAAAGACGATCGCCCCGCCGTCGCGATCGGCCATGTCCGCATAGATACCCACACGGTCGTCGAGACGATCGATTTCTTTCGCGCACTGGGTCTGCGCCACATCTTCCGCAACGCAGAATTCGGGGTTCTCGAACTCCGGGGCGGCACGCATCTTATCGTGACCAAACGGGAAAAACCGGTCCGCAAGGGGACGGCGGCGCCGTTCGACATCATGGTCGACAATCTCAAAACGGCACACAGGGATTATGGCAAAAAAGGGTTCGAGCCCTCCGAAATTTCGTCGGGCTCCGTGCATTCATCCTTCTATATCCGGGTACCGTCAGGCCACAAGCTGAAGATCACGTCGTCCCATACGGGCAACCGCGCGATCTGATCCTTCAGGGAGCCCGCCGCGCGCGCCCGAAGAAACGCAGCGCGAAAGCGGCAAAGACACCGCCGCCGACACCGACCAGCCAGGCCGATCCCCACGCCATGGGATCGTCCCGTCCGCCCGCGAGGTCGAGCACGATCCCGGCGACAGCCGGCCCCAGCGTCGCGCCGACGAAGCCCAGCATCGCATGCACCGCCATGGTCGCCCCGCGCAGGGCGGGATCGGCGGCCGAGACCGTGCCGGCGGTCACCGTGCCGGTGTCGGCATACAGGGCCATGCCGTAGACGATGGCGATCACCGCGACCAGGCTTGGCGGCATCCCCGTTAGCGGCGTCGACGCCAGCAGCAGGCCCGTGATCAGCGCGGCGGCATAGATCGAATACAGCACCTTTTTGCGATTGCGGCGCGCGGCCAGTTCGCCGGCGAACATCGAGACGGGGACACCGCAAAGCGCCACCAGCGTCGCCACCACGACCGGTGTCGTAAACATCGCGGAATCGGGCTGGCGGAGCACATACCAGCTGAGAAATGCGACGATCCAGATGCGATTGGTGAACCCCTCCCACAGGTGCCCCGCATAGGCGAGGATGTAGCCCATGGCCGCCCGGTTCCGGAACACTGGCCGGAAATCGACCAGCAGCCCGCGACGGATGGCCGGATCCGACTTCCCCGTGGGCAGCCACAGAAATCCGATGATCAGGGAAAGGACATTGCCGATGCCGGCTGCGGCGAATGCCCAGCGCCAGCCATACAGATCGGCCACCGCGCCGCCGGCAAGGATCGAAAACGCCGTCCCCATGCCGAAGACGGACGTATAGTAACTGGACGCGCGACTGCGCCAGGGCTCTTCCAGGCTGTCGGCCAGGATTTTGAGCGCCGGCATATATGCCCCCGCCATGGCGACCCCGGCGAGGAACCGCAGGACCATCCCGGACCAGAAACCGTCGGCCAGAAGCGCGAACCCGATAGACACCACCGCGCCCAGAACCGTCGCGACCAGACAGATACGCTTGGGCGGAATGCGGTCGGTCAGCGGCACCAGCACCGGAACCGCAACCACGTAGCCCGCAAAGAATATCCCGCCGAGCCAGCCGGCCTGCGAATTGCTCATCCGCCATTCGGCGATCAGCGTCGGCAGCACGGCGGCTACGGTCATGAAGGCCAGCAGATTCAGAACCAGAAACGTGCAGGACAGGACGGTAAGGCGGGCGGGACTCATTATCGAGACTTACACAAAAAGCGGGGCGGCCAACAGACCGCCCCGCGTATACCCTCCCCGCAGGGATGGATACGGATGGCTACTTTTTCTTCTTGGGCTTCGTGCAGTTGACCGTGCACTGGGTTTTCATCTCCCGACCCTTTTTGATCGCGGACTGCGCCAGCGCGACGATTTCCTTTGGGGTCTTCAGCGTGCTGGCGATAACCGCGTCGATCTTCTCACCCGGGGTATATTCGAGGTTGGCGTTACGCGCTGCAGCCTCCTTGACGAACTCGGGATCGGTGACCGTATCCTTGAACGCCTTTTTCAGCAGCGCGATGCGGTCGGCCGGCACATCCTTGTGAACCATGAACGACCGCCCGATGGGCGAGCCGGACGAAATGAATTCGAGCGCGGCCTTTGCCTTGGGATCGTCGGTCAGTTCGGACATCAGCGGCACGTCCGGGATCGTCCGGTCGCGCACGAGACCGACCTGGACCAGCGGGAAGATTTTCTTGTCGCGCAGCCAGTCGGCGTGGCGCACGCGCCAGCTGATAATCGCCGAGGACTGGACCTCGACCTCACCGCGCTGCAGGGCAAGCGTCTGGGTCGCCGAGCCCTTGTATCCGCAGACAAGCTTGAACTTGGTGCCGACAAACGCGTTCATCATGCTCGGCATGATGAAGGTCTGCGACCCGGTGCCCGAGCAGGAGTGGATGGTGACCCGCTTTTTGACATCCGCGACAGAGCGCACGGGGGATTCGTGCCAGACCATGAGCACCGGGTTGACCGGGGTCACCGAACCCAGCGACCTGAAGTCGGTCGCGTTGTACTTGATACCCTTCTTGCGGATGAGCTGGTTGATGGCCATCACCTCCGGGTGCATGCCGATCACCGTGCCGTCATGCGGCGCCACGTTTGCGTGATAGTTCAGCGCCTTGGTGCCGCCGGCACCCGGCATGTGCTGTTTGATGATCGTCGTGTCCGCCGGCATGTGTTTCTTCATGTGATTGGCGAGCAGCAGGGCATAGAGCCCGTACGATCCGCCTTCGCCGTAGGAGACGATGATGCGTAACGTCCTGTCCTTGTAGAAATCCGCGGCGCCCTGGCCCGAAGCCGTGCCCGCAAACAGGCTTGCCGCCGCCAGCGCCGCGATACCCGTCGCGATGTTCTTCGACATCTTCATCATGTTTCCTCCGTCTGTTTTCGGTTATTGGCGAAATTTAAGCACATGCTCCTCCGGCAGACTACCGAACAAATTTTCGACGCCGGGCGCGCCGGCAATTGCACATTGCGATCGCCTCCGGCATGCTTGTCGACGGACAAAGGGAGCATCGGAATTGGCCCGGATTTTCGACCGTATGGTCAGCAAGGACGACATCCGCACATTTCATGAAGACGGCGCGGTCTGTCTTCGCGGACTTCTGTCGCAGGAATGGCTCGACCTGCTGGCGGAGGGCTTCGAACAGGCCGTTGCATCGCCGGGGCCGTTTTCGAAGAGCTACGGGCCGGCCGGTGCGCCGCGCTACTATACCGACCACCGCCTGTTCAACCGGTTCGAACCGTTCCGCCGGTTCCTGTTCGAAGGCCCGACGGCCCAGGTCGCCGCCGAGATATTCGATGCCGAACGGCTCGATCTGTACGACGAACACCTCCTGATCAAGGAACCCGGCGCGCCGGCGCCGACCTACTGGCATCACGACCTGCCCTACTTCTCGGTCGAGGGCGACCAGCTTGCCAGTATCTGGTTCTCGCTCGATGCGACGCGCGAGGATACCGGCGCCCTGCGCTTCGCCAAGGGCTCGCACAAATGGGGCAAGCTGTTCCAGCCGGTCAAGATCGGCGAGAACGTGCCCGTCGACAGCTTCAACCGCGACGACCTGGTCGCGACCGTACCCGACATCGACAACAACCCGGACGACTATCCGACGGTCTTGATGGAAACCGACCCCGGCGACGTCATCGTGTTCCACGGGCTCACCCTGCATGCGTCTTCGGGCAACAGCAACACCGAGACCAGCCGCCGCGCGCTGTCCCTGCGCTATGCCGGGGACGACATGCGCTGGAAAAACCGGTCCGACGCGCCGCTGATCTTCGACCGCGCCCTGAATGACGGCGATCCGATCAGCCTGCTCGGCGACCAGTGCCCGCAGGTCTGGCCGCGCACCTAGCTCACCGCGCCTGTCGCGGCAGCACCGTCAGAAAGACGACGCTGAGCGCCGAACAGCCGAGCACGACCCAGCCCATCGGCATCGCCGTGCCGTCATACAGCAACCCGACGCAGACACCCGAGACCGCGCCGCATCCATAGCGCACGGCCCCGACGACGGCCGAGGCCGTGCCGGCATTGTCGGGAAAGAATTCCAGCGCGCCCGCCGCGGCGTTGGCGTTGATCAGGTTCAGCGGCAGCGTGAAGAACACGATCCCGACAATCACGCCCCACACGCCCCAGACGTTCGTCGCAATCAGCGCAAACAGCGCGACGGCGCCGGCAAGCAGCAGCCAGACGCCCATGGTCAGCATCTGGAAGACCCCCTCGGTCATGACAAGCTTGCTGTTTACCCACCCGCCCGCCATCACGCCGAGGACGTTCAGCGTGAAGATGAAGCCGAGATGTTCCGGCGCGACCCCGTAGAATTCGATAAACACGAAGGGCGCGCCCGACAGAAAGGCGAAAAGCGCGCCGAACGTAATCCCCCCGGTCAGGATATATCCGATCGCCTCGCGATGGGTCAGCACCGCCGCATACCCGCGCAGCAGCGGGCCGAGCCCCGGCTTGCTGCGGCGCCCGGGCGGCAGGCTCTCGCGGATGCCGAACAGGACGACGCAGATCGCCAGCACGCCGAAAATCACCAGCGTCCAGAACACAGCCCGCCAGCCGAACCAGATCAGCACATACCCGCCGATCACCGGCGCGATCATCGGCGCGAACAGAATGATGGTGAGCATCAGCGACATGACCTTCGCCATCCGCGCGCCACTGTAGCTGTCCCGGACGATCGCGCGCGACAGGACCGTTCCCGCCCCGCCGCCGATGGCCTGGAAAAACCGGTACACCGTCAGCGATTCCACGTCGCCCGCCGTCGCACACAGGATCGTCATGGCGACATACAAGGTAATGCCCGACAGCAAGACGTATTTGCGCCCGAACCGGTCGGAGAGCGGCCCGTAGCCGAGCTGGCCGAGCGTGAACCCGATCATGTAGCCGCTGAGCGTCAGCTGGATCTGCGCCGCGCTCGCCCCCAGTTCCGCGCCCATCGCCGGGAAGCTCGGCAGGTACATGTCGATCGACAGGGGCGCCAGGGCCGCCACCAGGCCGAGGCAGATCACCAGCGGCCAGTGCGAAGCGGCATTGTCGGATTGCGGAGCGGACGGTCTGGACAAGGTCTGTAGGACTCGAAACGGTTTTGGCGGAACCCGGCGTGGATCGGCCGGTACATGACACGCCCGTTCCGGCATGTCTATCCCGGGAGGCCTATCCCGTATCCGGCGGCAAATTCCGGACCGCCCGCCCGGAGCTTTTTTCCAGCCGCGCGGCGATATCGCTCAACACCAGGAAATGGACGCTGTCGAGCGAACCGAAAAATTCGTCGTTCGCTGTCTGGATCGTCCGCGCCGTGCGGGCGATCCGCCGGCTGCCTTCCGCGGTCAGGCAAAGCCACACGCCCCGGCCGTCCCGCGGGTTGGGTTTCTTCTCGACCAGCCCCTCTTTCACCAGGACGCGCGACTGCGCCGTCACGAACGGCCCGCTGACATGGAGCCGGCGCGCAACGGCGCGGACGCCGGGCCCGTCGAGGTCCTGCTGCAGGTGAAAGATCGCCATCAGGATCGCGTATTGCGGACCGGTCACGCCCATTTCCCGGGCAAGGCGGTCGCGGACTTCCTGCATCCGCGCGCCCACCGTCAGCAGGTCATAGACCATTCCCCGGAACGTGGTATCGCCGCCGTCGGCATCGAGCAGTTCCGGCCGCGAGACCGTGCGCACGGTCATGCGTCGAGAAACGCCACGTTGCCCTGTAGCGCCGCTTCGACGGGAATATGCATCGCCTCGTGGATCGAATTGTACATTTTCCAGAACCCGACCACGCAGGCAAGCTCGACCACCTGTGGCGGGGTCATGCACGCCGCCAGGTCGTCGAGAATTTTGCGCGGCACGTTCGCATGATCGATCGTCGCGGCCCGGGCATAGTCGATCGCCACCTTCTCCGCCGGGTCGTCGGGCGCATAGGCCGGGTCGAGCAGCTTCGCGATATCCTCCGGCTTGAAGTCCCAGCCCTCGCCCTCGCCTTCGGCCTCCGTCATCAGCGTATTGGTATTATGGGCGACGCAATAGGCGCTCTGGTTGAGGAAACTGCAGATCGCCGAAATACGACGCTTGAGCCCGGCATCGAGATGGCTCGACGGATCGCGCATCACCGTGTTGTTGAGCTGGATCAGGCAGGCCAGCAATTCGGGGCGGTGCATATAGAGCTTCAGCGCATTGGGCATGAAACCCATCCGCGCCTCGTAGGCCTCGAGCGGGGCCTTCAGTTGATCGGGCAGCGCGTCGCGGTCGGCATAGGGAATAAACGGGGCTTCTTCGGTCATGGGTTTCTCGCTTTCCTTCATATTGTCGACAGGCGGTTCGCCCCCTCCCTGACCCTCCCCCTCCGGGAGAGGGGACTCGGTCGGGGCAAGCGGCACGGGGGCATTCCTCTCTTCAGGGGGAGGGACACGGTCCGGGCAGGCGGCACGGGGGCATTCCTCTCTTCAGGCGGAGGGACACGGTCCGGGCAGGCGGCACGAAAGTCTCCCCTCTCCCTTCAGGGGGAGGGCCAGGGAGGGGGCCCTCACAGGTAATCCTCCAGTTTCACGTTGCCCCAGTTCAGGGGAAACGCTTCGGTAAAGTCGGTCTCGCCGCGATGCGGCTTGGCGGTCGCGTCGATGCCGATCTTGCCGACGGTCCGCCACGGCTCATGCCCCGGTATCGGTTCGCCCGACGGCTCATACAGCGAGCCACGCGTGCCCGGCACGACGAAGATATCCCGCGCCGGGTCGACCCGCGTGGCGATGGCGCGATACACCGCCTCGGCGCTGGAAATATCCGTATCGGGGCTGACGGCGACGACCATCTTTGTATTCAGCCAGGGCGAGCCCATGGTCTGCATCAGCGCGTCGTTGACGAAACCGGGGCGCGGGTAGTCGACCTGGATCACGCAGCTCACCGCCGCCCCCCAGGTCGGAAAGCGCACATCGTGCACTTTCAGCCCGATCTCGCTGATCCGGTTATACAGCACGGCTTCGTGGCACAGGCGCGGCAGCGGCTGGTGATCGGTGTCCGGCACGGTCTGGTGATTGCGGTAGATCGGCTTGCCCGACCGCATGGTGATCGCGGTGAGGTCGATGCGCGGGATTTTCTGTTCCTTCGGCAGGAAGTAACCCGTCGGCGCGTTGACCCCGCCAACCTCATAAGTCTGCGAGACGTCGACGATGCCCTCGACGACGATTTCCGCATGGGCGGGCACGCGCAGGTCGATGGTCTCGCACGGCACCATCTCGACATCCTGGTCCATGATGGTGCCGACCATCTCCATTTCGCCCCACATATCCATGTGCATGCCGGAGAAATTGGCCATAATCTCATAGGCCGGATGCACGCCGAACACGATGGCGATGGGCATCTCGGTCAGGCCCATGTCGCGGTATTTCTGCATGATGATATGGGTGTGCGGCGTCGCGAAGCTCATGAAGCCATGGCGCGGCCCGACCGGGGTCGTCCCCGCATGGGACGAATTGTAGAAGCCGGTTTCGGGGTCCTTCACGATGTTCATGGCCGAGATATAGCGCTGGCCTTCTTCGGCCGAATGGACGGGGGCCGGCAGTTTCAGCCAGTCGACCTCGTCCCCGGTATAGACGACCTCCTTGACCGGGCCGGTCGCGACATCGACGAAGCCGCGCGGCGGCTTGCGCAGCCGGTGGGCCAGGGTCGGCAGGTAGTCTTGTTCCGCCACGCCGAGCGCGCGGCACTGCGACCAGCGATGCTTGACCAGGATGTCGCACAGGCGGAAATCCGGAAATTCCGTGATGTTCTCGAACAGGATCGGATTGTCGGACTGGGCCGACAGCGCGCCGATATCGTCGATCGAGACCGGCTTGTCGATCACGGTGAGCAGGTCGGCATTGGTCTCGAGGTAGCCGCGCAGGTCGCGGTCGAGCGGGCGGTTATGTCCGGCGGCAGGTTGCGACATGGCTGATCTCCTGAAAGGGCGCGATACAATAATAGATAACTAAATTATCTATATCCCGTTTTCTTCTGTCAATCCTGTTATCGCCCCTACGGGACAATGCGCTATCATTTCCGCGACGAGTCTGAGGGGGAGGCAATCGATGCCGGCAAGTGCAGAAACAATCGCCGCGGAACGCAAGGCGCTGATGCGGGTGATGGACACCTATCCGTACAAAATCCCGAGCCGCAAGCTGAACGAAAACCTGCTGATCGCGACCTGGAATATCGAGCAGTTTTCCAACCGGCACAGCAACCGGGCGATCCAGTACATCGCCGATATCTGCGAGCGGTTCGACATCATCGCCCTGCAGGAGGTCAAAACCGACCTGCGCGGCCTGCAGCGGCTGCAGGACAGGCTGCCCGGCAATTACCGCATTCTGGTGTCGGACCCGACGGGCAATTACGAACGCTTCGCGTTCCTGTACGACAAGCGCTCGGTCTATCCGACCGGGCTTGCCAGCGATATCGGCTTCAACGTGCCGGCAAAATCCCACATGGGCTACCAGTTGCACCGCATGCCCTATTGCGCGTCGTTCCGGGCGGGCCGGTTCGACTTCGTGATCGCCACGGCCCACATCTATTACGGCAAGACAAAGGCCGAGCGCGACCAGCGGCGCGAGGAAATCCAGCAGATGGTCGATTTCATCCACCGGCGCACCCGGGTCGGCAAGGGCAAGGTATTCGACCGCGATTTCTTCGTGGTCGGCGACCTGAACGTGGAGAAAAACGACGATCCGTTTTTCGACGCGCTGGTCTCCCGCGGCTTCCGGATGCCGGACCGGATGAATTCCCTGACCACGAATTTCCGCCGCTCGAAAACCTACGACAAGATCGCCTGGGTGAACCGCAAACAGTTCCGCCACACAGGTGCGTTCAACGTGGTGCCGTTCTACAGGGCGCTGTTCCAGGACGTGAACCCGAAGGGCGGCCAGGACCAAATCAGCGATCACCTGCCGCTGTGGGCGGAGTTCGAGATCAACAGCCTGACCCAGGAACTGGACCAGATCCTCAACCCGGGCGATTGACCCCTCCCCCGCCGCCCGTGCGGCTTCCGGCGCATCGGGATCGAAACCGGCTTCCGCCCGGCCGCGCACCATTGCCTGCCGGTGCCTGCACCGACGGCGGCGGGGCATCGGGGAGAAAAAACGGAAAACAACCCCATGCACCCGAAGCGGGGCCGTGATGAGTCCCCCTTGGCGCACGGGCCGGGGCCCGGAAAAGCGCCTCCATTTCGGCGAGGCGCGCTTCCATGTCGCGGATGAAGGCGGTCATCCGGCGGCGGCGGGTGCGGGCGGCAGCGGCCCAGTACCCGTCCTTCCAGGCGTTCCGGTTGCCGCGCGGCGCGCCCGACCAGCGCAGTTTCCCGCCGCCGCAGCCATGCATCCGGCAGCGCGGCCGGCCGTGGACGGCCGGCGCCCGGCAGGCCGTACCCGCCCGCGTCCGCGCGCCGCAGCGGGGGGCGGCACGCAGCCGCGCCGCATCGGCGGCAACGGTTTTCTGACCCGTACTCATCTTCATCTCCTTATCGCTCTTCCGGCGCGCGCAGCCGAAAAAAAGCCCATAACAAAGAACGCCGCGCCCGGTTTTCACCGGACGCAGCGTGCAGGCGCTTCATGTGCGCGGGGTCAGCGTATCACGGAATTTCCGGAATGCGAGTCCGGGGGTCGAAAAAACAGATCGGGGGTTGCGACGTCCGCTCGTCATCGGAAAGCAGACACCCCCTGACCGGTTCGGGAAAGGTCGGGTTTGGCCCACAGCCGATATTCTGAAATCGGAAGTGTTTCTAGCGAAAGAGCCCCTGACCAAGCTGGAAACGCATTTCACTGTCTGAGCCATGTCAGTTATAAAATCCGGAGCCAGATATAGCGCGCAACAGAGAGGCAATTGAGATGTTAGAAATTCAGGGGTGGATCGTAATCGGTTTAATTGCCCTCGGCTGTTTTTTTATTTGGCGCTGCCTAGGTCTGCTCGATCATCAAAACGTTCTTTTGAGTCTTTTGGAGAATTCGACGCGCATGAAGCTGGACAATCTAACCTCACGGGTTTTGGACACAGAATACCAATTGAAACAGATCCGCATCGAGATCCGGCGCTCACAAGGCCTCGATAGTGGTGATATCAATCGTTAACCCCCGACCAACAAATCATGATCCAAACATTTCCGTTTTCGGCGGTAACCCGATTTATTTGATGGGCGCTAAAACAGGGCCTTTAATGACCCATTGCCCTCGTTCTTTAGACGGCTGAACGGAAAGCGGACGACAGATCGAGCAGTTATCAGTTAGTCAACTCGCTCCGCCGAGCGCGATTATAGTGTTGTTCAGTCGTCGCAGGAGGTCGTCGTAGGTGATGATGTCCATCATGTTGGCGTATTTGCGTTTGATGACCTCAAAATCCAGCAACTGTTTGCCATTCATGGCGGCGCCACCAATTTGGTCACGACCGACAATGATAATCGCCTTCGGATTTGAAATACGGATGCTCATTCCAGTTGGGAGGTCCCCAGTATATTTTTTCGTTAGCGCCCTTTCCCCTTTAATGCCCCACTTAGACAGATGGAATAGGTACTTCTCTGCCTGCATGATGCTTCCGCTCAGTTCAGACGTCGGTATACTGTTGTCACGGTACTGGGATTTCCGAAGGATTTTATCTTCGAAGGGCTTTTTTATTTCAATTACATCAAGATTGCCGTTGGCATCGATTAGGGCGATATCGATGTAGCGCGATCTCTTTTTCCCCGGATCGGTGTAGTAGTCGTTGATAGTCACGTTCTCGAGCACCTTGATGTACTTGGGAAACAGCAGGAGCAGGAAAGACAGCATCAACTTCTGCCACTCCCCCTCGGACATGTCTGTCTTGTTGGTAAGTGCGTCCTGGATTAGGTCCCGGATAATGATGTACTTCTCAATCTCGAGTTCATTTAGGAAGCCGAGTTCGAGTGTCGCGCCGGTCTTACCACCTGATTTCTTGTTCAGGTAGTTTTCATAGCGCCCTCGCGCATCCTTCATGCCATCAAGGTATTGAGAAAGTATAGTGGACACTCGGGCGTCGGCGTAGCGGCTCAATTCATACGAGTTTGGAAACTTTTCCAGCAGTTCGTCAAATTCGGATTGCGGCACAGCGTCCTCACGGGCACCACCGATCACAATTGGATTCGAATGATCTAGAAGGTCGGCCAGTCGACCGAATATCGAAATGTTTCGCTCGGCTGCGAAGAGCCTCCTCTTTAATTCATTGTCAGAAGCGATAAACACATCGTTATCGATGCCTAGTTTGCGGCCGAGTATCTTGACATAGTCGCCCTTGAACACGCCGAAACGAAATTTGTACGTGAACTCGCTGATCTTGTCGTCTGAACTCGGAGGAACAGTGATGAGATCCGTTGGCTCGAAATAAAAGACGCTTGAGATATTCACCGCACCATTCTTATTTAATTCCTCCCGAACCCATTCATTACCGCCGTGGTCGATCTCGTAATGAAACTCTACCTCAGTTGCCGTTCGTACAAACTTAAGCATCCGCGCCCCCAACATACCTTTAGGACAAACTATTCGCTTCCCGTGCTATTGCCAATCGGCTCAGGATTCATAGCTTTAACGGATCCACTATCGGACCCGTTCAGCGTACTACGAACCGTATAATCTCACGCACAAGGCTCTCAGCGGCCCCATCGGTTTGGCGAGTCCGATCAGAGGCGGAATGAACGCTTGTAGCAAAACCCGGATCGACGCCGGCTTTGTCATTGCAGGATAGCTGGCGGCAGGCAGATTAACGCGGATCACGGAAACGTCGGCCACCTGAATATCGTCGTCACAGGCATTCTAGACCGCATCGCCGCATCCGTAATCCGATCCCGGACGCGCTAAGGCAGAGGCCCCTACCCCCCTACTCCGCCGCCTGCGCCTGCGCTTCGGCGCGGAGCAGGCGGTTGATCTTGAGGCGGAACAGCCCGGCCGAGGCATCGAGGTCGAGCCCGACCTTGGCGCGCCCCGCATGGCGGTCTTCCTCGGCCTGAACCGCCTGCAGGATTTCCTTGTCCTCGGCAAAGGCGATGCGGAACTGGTCGCTGATCTTTTCGCCGACCGACGCATCGTCGGGCAGGAAGTTGCGGACGTGCGCGCGGGCCATCCCCTCCATTTCCGCGAGGCGCGCTTCCATGTCGCGGATGAAGGCGGTCATCCGGCGGCGGCGCAGGCGGGCGGCGGCGGCCCAGTACCCGTCCTTCCAGGCGTTCCGGTTGCCGTGCGGCGCGCCCGACCGGCGCAGTTTCCCGCCGCCGCAGCCATGCATGCGGCACCGCGGCCGGCCGTGGACGGCCGGCGCCCGGCAGGCCGTGCCCGCCCGCGTCCGTGCGCCGCAGCGGGGGGCCGCGCGCAGCCGCGCCGCATCCGCGGCGACGGTTTTCTGACCCGTACTCATCGGTGTCTCCTTATCGGTTTCCCGCGCGCGCACGCCCGGAAAAAGCCCATAACAAAGAACGCCGCGCCCGGTTTTCACCGGACGCAGCGTGCAGGCGCTTCGATTGCGCGGGGTAAGCGTATCACGGGATTTCGGGAATGCGAGTCCGGGGGTCGAAAAAACATGCCGGAGGTTGCCACGTCCGCTCGTCATCGGAAAGCAGACACCCCCTGACCGGTTCGGGAAAGGCCGGGTTTGACCCGGAGCGGACCTATATAAATCAAAATGGTAGTCCAAGACGACAGGTCGGGACGTACTGGCGCCGGCGCGGGGTTTAATCTAAGACAGCGGAGATGTCTGAGGAAAAAACAAAGCGTCGGCTCGCGGCGATCATGGCCGCGGATGTGGTGGGCTATTCACGCATGATGGCCAAAGATGAATCCGGCACCCTGGCGCAGCTAAAGCAGCACCGTCAGAATGCGTTCGACCCGTCGGTTGCCCGCTACGGGGGGCGGATCGTCAAGCTGATGGGCGACGGCACACTGGTGGAATTCGCCAGTGTCGTCGATGCCGTCAATTGTGCGGTGGCCTTGCAGCAGGCGGCCGCGGGGTCGGCCATCGTATTGCGCATCGGCATCAATCTGGGTGACGTCATCATCGATGGCGACGATATCTATGGTGACGGCGTGAACATTGCCGCCCGGCTCGAGCCACTCGCCCCGGTGGGGGGCCTTTGTATCTCGTCGATCGTGAAGGAGAGCATCGGCGACCGCGTCGATGTGCCGTTCAGAGATGGCGGCGAGGTCCGGGTCAAGAACATCGACCGCCCCCTGAAGACATGGCATTGGCATCCCGATGATGAAGTGGCAGTCCCGGGTCAAGCCGCCGGTTCCGCGCCTGCTTCTACGCCGCCCGCACCGAGCAGCATGGCGGATGCACCAGCAATCGCGGTCCTGCCGTTCGAGAACATGTCGGACGACGCTGAACAGGAGTATTTTTCCGACGGGATCAGCGAAGATATCATCACCGATCTGTCGAAGGTCTCCGGCGTCTCGGTCATCGCCCGGAATTCCAGTTTTGCCTATAGGGGGAAATCCGCCGACCTCCGCAGCATCGCGCGGGAACTGAATGTCGGCACAATCCTCGAAGGCAGTGTCCGACGCGCCGGCAACAAGGTGAGGATCACGGCGCAGCTGGTCGATGCGGCCTCAGGCAGCCACCTTTGGGCCGACCGTTACGATCGCGACCTCACCGATATCTTCGCCGTGCAGGACGAGGTGACATTAAAGATCGTGGAAGCGCTCAAGGTCACGCTCTCCCCGAGCGAACGGGTGGAGATCGCCGGTGTCGGAACCACCAGCCTCGAAGCGCATGAGAGTTATATGCGCATGCGGGGCTTGCTGTTTTTTCCCGGCATGGGCGCGGAGTTGTGGCGCTATGCCACCGATCAGGGCGAACGGGCGGTCGCGCTCGATCCTGAATACGCGGATGCCTATGGGATGCTCGCAATAATGCGGGTCCTGGATTTCCATAATAACTGGTCCGGCGACGGCAGCGAGTCCGCCCTATTGCGCGCGGAAAGCTTGGCCGCGCGGGCGATGAAAATCGATCCGGACGGCGTGGTCCCAAACCATGCGACCGCGGTCGTCGCACGATGGCGAGGAAACTACGATCTCGCCGCCTCGGCTATTGGAAAGGCGCTCGCGAAAAGCCCCGATCTGTCGCTGGGCCTCTTCACCAGGTCCGAAGTTCTTATGGCGACGGGCCATCTCACCGAAGCGGTTAGGGATCTCGAACGCGCCATACGTCTCGATCCACGCTTTGCCCATCAGTACCTGCAGTTCCTGGGAATGTCGCATTTTCTGCTCAGGAACTACGAAACCGCCGCGATGATGTTCCGCGAACGCCTGATGCTGGCAAAGGATACTGATATCGGCCGGGCGTGGCTGGCCGCAACACTCGGCCATACCGGAGAAGCCGAAGAAGCGAGAGAAATCTGGAGAGGCCTGCAACAGATTAATCCGGACTTCGATTTCGAATCGCGGCTGTCGCACCTGGCGTTTGCCGACCCATCACATGTGACCAACGTGCTCGAAGGTTTGACCAAGGCGGGCGTGCAGATTTAGGTGCGCGCGCGCAGCACGGAACTGTCGATCCCTGACCGGTTCGGGCAGAGCCCCGTGCGATGTCAATAGCCTGCGCCGGGAACGCCATCGGATATTGAACCCAAGCTGGACACGCCTGCCCCCGTCCGGTCTATTCGGATCATGGACGACCCCCAGACCCGATATGCCGACAGCCACGGCCTGAGCATCGCCTATCAGACGATGGGCGAAGGCGCGCTGGATATCGTGATTGCGCCCGGGCTGATCTCGCATGTCGAGCTGTATCACGACTTTCCCGGCTACACCCGCTATCTGCGCCGGCTGACCGAATTCGGCCGCGTGATAACCTTCGACAAACGCGGACAGGGCCTGTCCGACGCCCTGCACGGCACCCCGACGCTCGAAGAACGCATGGACGATCTCCTCGCGGTGATGGATGCGGCGGGTTCCGAAAAGGCGGCGATCTTCGGGTTTTCCGAAGGCGGCCCGCTCGCGTTCCTGCTTGCGGCCACCCACCCGGACCGGGTGAGCCACCTGATGACGTTCGGCGCATACGCAAAGGCCGTATCGTCCCCCGCCTATCCCTTCATGTTCGAAGAAGACGTCCGGCGGCGCAATCTGGAAATATGGCTCGAAGACTGGGGGCACGGCGGCGGCCGGGCGCTCTCGATCCTGTCGCCGGAGCTTGCAGACGACGACGCGATGAAAAAAATGTTCGCCCGGATCGAGCGCTATGCGAGCACGCCAAGCGCGATGCGCAAGTATTTCGAAGTAAATTTCGGTATCGACGTTCTCGATATCCTGCCCGCAGTACGCACGCCTTCTCTTATTCTGCACCGCGAGGATGACAGACAGGTCCCCGTCCAGGCCGGCCGGCACCTCGCGTCAACGCTGCAGGACGCCGTCTACCAGGACGCCGGCACGGGCGGGCATCATTACTGGATCGGCGAGATCGAGCCTTCCCTATCCTGTATCCGCGCCTTTCTAACGGGCGATGCGCCGCAGCCTGTCTTATCCGACCGGGTGCTTGCGACCGTCCTGATGACGGATATCGTCGGCTCCACGGAGATGGTTGAGCGGCTGGGCGACGATGTCTGGCGTGACATGCTGGACCGGCACGACCGGGCGGTGGCCGACCTCGTTGCGCTGTATCGCGGGCGGGTCGTCAAGTTTACGGGAGACGGCCTGCTGGCGGTTTTCGACGGCCCCGGCCGCGCCGTCGAATGTGCGGCCCAGCTTGTCAAGAAGCTGGAAAGCCTCGGCCTGCCGGTACGGGCGGGGCTTCATACCGGCGAGATAGAACTTCGCGGGGACGATATCGGCGGAAGCAGCGTACATCTTGCAGCGCGGATAATGGGTTTGTCCGATGCCGGCGAAGTGAAGGTGTCCAAAACCGTTGCCGATCTGATGATCGGAAATCTCGATGTGACGTTCGAGACGGCGGGCCTGCATCGACTGAAGGGTTTCTCTAGCGAAATGGAAATCCTGCGGGCCATCGGCTAGCCACGCGGAAAGTCCCCTACCCCCCTATTC
The DNA here is from genome assembly GCA_963977005.1 of uncultured Rhodospirillaceae bacterium. GTDB lineage: Bacteria > Pseudomonadota > Alphaproteobacteria > MPNO01 > UBA830 > CAXBCP01. The sequence continues at coordinate 110,841 of CAXBMQ010000008.1, read as the reverse complement.
CGCCGCCTGGGCCTGCGCTTCGGCGCGGAGCAGGCGGTTGATCTTGAGGCGGAACAGCCCGGCCGAGGCATCGAGGTCGAGCCCCACCTTGGCGCGCCCGGCATGGCGGTCTTCCTCGGCCTGGACGGCCTGCAGGATCAGCTTGTCCTCGGCGAAGGCGATGCGGAACTGCTCGCTGATCCTGTCGCCGACCGACGGATCGTCAGGCAGGAAGTTCCGCACGTGCAGCCAGCGGTCGATGGTGCGGGTCTCGGTGATCGGCGTCATGAAATGGCAGGAATAGACCTGGATCCGCCCCTCGCCGCCGCTTTGATAACTGCCGGTGCCCGCCGCCGTCGCGCCGAAATCGATGATCGAGACCGACGGCGTATACATCAGGTAGCGCTGCCACATGTCCACCCGGCCGTCATGCGCGCCGAAGGCGGAGACGAAACCGGTCGGCTGCGAGTCCGGCGTGAACCGTTCGGTCAGCACGCCCCAGGGCCTGTCCTCGAATGTCACCGGCGCGTTGATTTCTTCCGGATTGCCGAGGGTCGACGGGTGGACGTAATTCACATGGGTCGGATCGCACAGGTTGTCGCAGAGCAGCAGGTAGTTCGCCTCGACATCCAGCGCGTCGCCATAGCCGACGCCCCAGCCGTCCCGGTGATATTCCGGCAGGTCGTAGATGTCCGACGTGTCGGCAAGCGCCGCATCGCCCATCCAGATCCAGATCATCCCCATGTTTTCATGCACCGGATAGGCGCGGATCCGGCAGTTCGCCGGCGGCGCGTCCTGGGTGGGCGCCTCGACACAGGCGCCGGCCCCGTCGAATGTCAGCCCGTGATAGCCGCATTGCAGGTCGTTGCCGCGGACCCTGCCCTGCGACAAGGGCAGGAAACGATGGGGACAGACGTTTTCGGCGGCGCGGACGGTGCCGTCGTCGCCCCGCCACAGGACGACGTTCTCGCCGAGGATGGTTTCGGCCAGCGGTTCAGGGCCGAGATCATGGGCCCAGGCGGCGACGTACCAGGCGTTGCGGACGAATGTCATGGCATGATCCCTTCATTCTGCCGATCCGGTAATTGTTCGTGTACATACAATTATGCGGGGCAGTTCGCGGCGGTGTCAAGCGAACGCGGTTCAGGCGAACGCGGCTCAAGAGAACAGGGGCGACATCTCCGGCACCGGGCGCGGGGCCAGCAGCAGGCTCGACTGGTCGACCAGCAACGGCGCGATCGCCGAAACGAAGGCCTGCCAGTCGGCATTCGCGGTCAGCGCGGCGATGCGCGCCTCGCGTTCCGCCGTGTTCTCGAACCACCACCACAGCGTAATGTTATGAAGCGGGCCGGTCATCGACATGAAGGCGCCGATGGTGCGGCCGTCCATCGTCGCCAGCGCCTTGATGCCATGGGCGTTGCACGCCTCGACAAAGGCCGGGATACCGCCGGGGCGCAGCTGGAACGCGCGCTCCTCGATCACCTTGTCCGGATCCAGCCCGGCAAGCTTCGCGCCGGTTTCCGGCAGCCAGTCATTGCCGCCGCCCCAGAGCGGGTTCAGCGCATCGACCGGCAGCAATTCCGAAAACCCGTTCACCTGGCGGCGCACGATCTTGCGCGTATTGACGAAATAGGGCGTGAGCTCCGGCACCGCGTACAGCCCGCGCAGGCGCGTGTTCCAGTCGTCGAAACTGTCATAGCGATACAGATGCACGACCTGGTCGGCCGCCCCGGTCCGGGTCGAGAAATAGCCGACAAGCCGGTCCATGTAGCTTTTGACCAGGTCGAAGCCGCGATCGGTCTGGGCCTTGTCGAAGGCGGGTACGTGACCGGGTTCCATGGTGTATGCGCGTCGTTCGAAGATCATCGTTCGGCAGCCTGTCTGCTGGAATAAGGGACGACAGAGGATAAACGGCGACAGGGTAGGACACCGCGCCGCGCGGCGCCAGCCGTTCCGGAAACCGCCCGGCGCCGAAAACCGGCGGCGTCCGGGAGAAATCGCCAGACACCCGTTGACAGGATAGATAACCTAGTTCTCTAATTACACCGCTGCGCCGCATGTCATGAAAGGGGAAAGAATGTCCGCGTCCTATATCGTCCGTTATCACGGCTCCGCGCCCGAGCCCGACAGGTTTCTCGATTACTACCGCAACAGCCACGCGCCGATCCTGCAGCGCTTCCCCGGCATCGGCTCGCTGGTCCTGCACCGCGCGGCGGATTTTACCGACCCGTTCCCGGTCAACCCGGGCGGCAACCTGCTGATCGCGCAGATGACCTTCGACGACATCCCGGCGCTGAACGCCGCACTCGCCTCGCCCGCCCGCGCCGACGCGCGCGACGATTTCGCCGGCTTCCCGGCCTTCGACGGCGAGGTGACGCACCAGGCCTTCGTTTCCGAAAAGATATTCTAGGCTATTTTGTCGGAACCTTCGGCGGCGCCCGGTCGCCCCACGGCATCATCGCGACCGCCGAGACGGCATTCTTCGGCGAGCCGTCGATCAGCTTGTCGCTATAGGCGAGATACACCAGCGTGTTGCGCCGGGCGTCGAGAAACCGGACCACGTTCAGCCGCTTGAACAGGATGGATTGGCGTTTCTTGAACACTTCTTCCCCTTCGTCGCCGCTCTCGATCGGTTCCACGAAACCGATCGGTCCGACCTGGCGGCAGGCAATGGACGCGTCGGAGGTTTCCTCGGCCAGCCCGAGCGTGCCGGTCAGGCCGCCCTTGCGCGCCATGCTGATGAAGCAGGTCACGCCCTTCACCTTCGGGTCGTCGAAGGCCTCGACGGCGACCTGGTGGTTGCGCCCGAGCAGCTTGAACGCCGTATCCACATGTCCGATTTCCTCGGCGGAGGCGGCGGCGGACAAGCCGGCGAACAGCGCCAGCACCGCCACGATCTTAATTCCAGGCCCTGAAGTCAGTCTCACGGAGATGTCCTTTCGCGTTTAAATTTCACTTAAGGTGGGACGTGCGCCCCGGTATTTCCAGCGCGAAACAAACCATCGCCGCCCGCCCCGCCCGTTAACCGAGCCCCAGAGAGCCACCGGAGAGTCCAGAGAACCATGTCAGAAAACAAACGCCGTATCCTCCAGCGCGACCGCAACCCGCACCTGTTCCGTGCGGTCGAATTCCGCTCCGTGACCGCGCGCAACCGGATCATGATGTCGCCGATGTGCCAGTATTCCGCGACCGGCGGGATGCCGGAGGAATGGCACTACGTGCATCTTGCGAGCCGCGCCGTGGGCGGCGCCGGGATCGTCTTTACCGAGGCGACGCACGTGTCGCCGGAAGGCCGGATCACGCCCAACTGTCTCGGCATCTGGAACGACGACCAGCGCGATGCTTTCAGGCGTATCGCCGCCTTCGTCGCCGAACAGGGCGCGGTGCCGGCGATGCAGATCGGCCATGCCGGGCGCAAGGCGTCCACCGCGCGCCCGTGGGACGGCGCCGGTCCGCTGGGTGCGGACACCGAAGCCGGCTGGCAGGTGATCGGCCCGTCCGCCCTGCCCTTCGCCGACTGGCAGACCCCGGTCGAGATGGACGGCGATACCATCGCCCGCGTGCTCGAAGATTTCGCCGCGGCGGCGCGGCGGGCGCGCGAGGCCGGGTTCAGGCTGCTCGAGCTGCATGCCGCCCACGGCTATCTCGGCCACAGCTTCCTGTCGCCGCTGAGCAACCGGCGCACGGACGGCTATGGCGGATCGCTCGAAAACCGCAGCCGCTTCCTGATGGAGACAATCGAGGCCATCCGCCGCGAATGGCCGGACGACCTGCCCCTGTTTGTCCGGCTGTCCTGCACCGACTGGGTCGACGAGGGCCTGACCCTGGCCGACACGGTTGAAGTCGTGAAGACGATCGCCGCGCGCGGCGATGTCGACCTGATCGACTGTTCGTCCGGCGGCAACGATCCGCGCCAGCAGATCCCGGTGCATCCGGGATACCAGATTCCGCTGGCGGAAACCGTCAAACGCGAGACCGGGATCGCCACGGCCGCCGTCGGCCTGCTGCACAGTCCCGATTTCTGCGAAGAGGTCGTCGCCAACGGCCGCGCCGATCTCGTCGTGCTGGGACGCACGCTGCTGGCGGACCCGTACTGGCCGCTGCACGCCGCAACGAAGCTGCGCGCCGAGAACATGAACTGGCCGGTTCAGTACGAACGCTCGGACATCTTCTAGGCGGCCGGGAGGGTCTTTCGGGCCGGATGGCGGAGCCCCACGAAAAAGGGCGAACCGATCGGTCCGCCCTTTCCCGGGATCGATCCCGGCAAAAGCCTGCCGGGAATAATACGCGATCCTGCGCTCCGGATCAGGCGCGTCCCCCAACGGCCCGGTCCAGCACTTCCGGATCGACTTCGCCCCGATCGCGTTTTGCCTCTTCGTCGGCGCGCAGCTGGGCCCGTTCCGCGGCGATTTCGAGCCGGGCCATGATTTCCTTGATATCGAGATCCCCGTCGCCCGGCGCGGCCCCGTCGGCATCGCCGGTGGCCGATGCGGCCTCAGGCACCGGGATATCGGCCGGCGCCTCTGCGGGAGCCGCAGGCACGTCTTCGCCCCGCGCCGTCGCCATCGCATCGTAGACCAGCTTCGGAAATTCGCTCGCCCCGTCGGTTTTCGCCAGAAGGTCTTCGGCGAGCAGGAATTCGTCTTCGATGTCCTCGAACCGGCCACCCGCCAGCGCTGCCCCGGCCGGGGCCGCAGGCGGGCCCTGTTCGGGCGCCGGCGCCGGGTCAGGTTCGGGTGCGTGTTCTGCAGCAGCCGGTGCGACAGACGTGCCCGCATCGTCATTCGCCGGCGCTTCGGCGACATAGCGCTCGACGATGTCGGAGGCGGCGGCGCTCGCCCGGTACAGCGGGTCCTTTGCGATTTCGTCGGCCGATTTTTCCACCAGATCGACCAGCTGGCACACCAGCGCGCTCAGCGAAACGTTCGATTCTTCCAGTTCGCCGATCCGCGTCTGGCAATCCTCGAGCTCGGCCGTCCGGGCTTCGAACTTGATTTCCAGTTCGTTAAGAATGCGGCTCAGCGACTTGTTTTCGCTGCGTCGCAATTTTTCCGACTGGTGAAATTTATGGACCGCGTTTTCGACGCGTTCACTGAGGTTTTCGAAATTGTTCATCAGGTAGCCCCCGCTGGTTGGTCTCTGTTGTCTGACACCATTGGAGCGCCGGCATACTTAACTAAGCGTTAAAGACGGGCAAAAATTGAAAAAAGTTTGAAGAAATTTGCGTCGGCTCTTTGAACGGCCCGGAGAATCAGGATTTCGCGGCCGCCTTCGGCATCGCCATCAGCGCCAGAACGGTGACAACCGGCCCGACCGCCATCACAAACATGGCCACGCCCCAGGCGGCGGCCGTGCCGCTGCCACCGGCCGCATCGAGCGCAATGCCGTAGGCAAGCGGCCCCAGGATGCCGCCCGAAAACCCGATAAACGCCTGCACGGCAAGGGCGCTGCCGCGGCGCCGGGGATCGGCGACCGAAATCGTGCCGGCAGTGGTCGACGAACTGCGGCCATAGGAAAACATCCCGAAGACGATGCACAGGGCCAGCGACAGCCCGTAACCGTCCCCGACGGTCAGCCCGATCGCGACACACAGTATTCCCGAGACCACGGCGACGCCCATCAGGATACGCCGGCGGTCGTAGCGGACGGTAAGCTCGCCGATCAACATCGCGGCGGGCACGCCGATCAGCGCGACGACGGTCGCCCAGACGGCGGGGCTCCATCCGGTTTCCCCGGCAGGCAGGCGCGATTGCAGGAACAGGAAGAACGTCACCAGCCAGACACGGCTCGCAAACACCTCCCAGGCGACGCCGAGCGAGGCGACGACGTATGCCATCACCGCCCGGTCGCGGAACACCGGCCTGAAATCCAGCGCGGCGCCCGGCGGCCGGGCATCGATCGCCGGACGGTTGGCCGGCAGCACGGCCGCGACAATCGCGAAAGCGCACGCCCCGCCCGCGCCGGCGATCGCGAAGGCCCAGCGCCAGTCGAGCAGGTCGGCCATCACGCCGGCAACGAGGATCGACAGCCCCGACCCGAGCGCGAAAACGGACGAATAATAGGTCGCGCCCCGTTCCTGCGCCTTGCCGGCGGGAAGCTGGTCGGTCATCGCCTTCATACCCGGCATGAACGTGCCCGCCAGGCCGATCCCGGTGAGCACCCGGAACAGAACCCCGCTCCACAACCCGTCGGCGACGAAGCCGAAACCGAAATTGCCGATAACGCCCAGCGCCGCGCAGGTCAGGTAGATGCGCTTGGGATCGATCCGGTCGGTATAGGCGGTCAGGACCGGCACGGTGACGATATAGCCGGCAAACAAGGCGCCGCCGAGCCAGCCGGCCTCGGTATTGGTCAACTGCCAGTCCCGGATGATCTCGCCGAGGACCGCGGCAGGCGCCATGAAGCCCAGCAGCGTCAGCACAAGGGCGATGCAGAACGAACCGACAAGCAGGACGGGGGATGTCAAACGACCGACACCACGATTTTGCCCGCCGCCCGATTGGCTTCCATGCAGGCATGCGCCTCGGCGATGTCGTCGAAACGGAACACCCGGTCCAGCGGCATGCGGTACCGGCCGTCGGCGAGGCCGTCGAGATAGCCCTGCAACGCCGCCGTCGGCATCGGCGTCGTCGAGCTGGAAAAATAGGTAAACTTCGTGGTCGACGGAATGACGGCGCCGGGCGCGAAATCGGCAATCGTCCATTCGCCGCCGAGCAGCCCCGCCATGCACAGCGTGCCGCCACGTCGCACGCAGGCGAAGGAATCCTGGATCACTTTCGTGCCGACCAGGTCGAACATCGCGTCGACGCCACCGGGCACGATCTCGGCGACCGCAGGCGCGATATTCCCGTCATCGATCACCACATGATCGGCGCCGAATTCGCGCAGCCGGTCCGCCTTCGCGGAATCGCGCGTGGTCGACAGGACCGTCAGCCCTTTCGTCCTGGCATAATCCGCCGCCACCAGCCCGACGGCGGACGAGCCGCCCCGGATCAGCAATGTCTGCCCGGCGTCGATCCCCAGTGCCGGTTCAAGCGCGCCCCAGGCCGTGTGAAAGACTTCCGGCGCCGCGGCGAGTTGCGTCCAGTCCAGCGTCGTCTCCACGGCATGGACGTGGTCGGCCGGCACGGAGGTAAATTCCGCATACCCGCCGTCATAGGCGCGGCCCATCCCGCCGGTCGTGGCGACGACCGTCTGGCCCGGCTCGAACGGCGTATCGGGTGCCGCCTCGACAATGCCCGCGCATTCGATCCCCAGCACCCGAGGGAACGTCACCGACGGCGAATGCCCGAGCCGGGTATACAGCTCGCCCCGGTTCAGCCCGAACGCCATCACACGGATCAGCACCCGTCCCGGCACCGGTGCGGGCCTGGGCCAGTCGTCGCGGATTTCCAGCACCTCCGGCCCGCCCGGTTCCTCAATGACAATCGCCCGCATCGATTCCACCATCAGCCCAGAAAATCCTGCAAATCCACCTCGCCGTCATGGGGCGGCAGGGTGCGTTCGAACCGGGCGCGGCTTTCCGCGTGCTGCAGCGGCGGCTTGGTCGCATCGATCCCCCACTTGGAAAACACCACATCGCGCGGACTGTCGCCGGTCCGCCGCGCGGTCGGGTCGATGGGATGGCCCTTTGCGTCGGGGATAATGAACGTATCCGCCGCGGCATCGACCCGGGTAGAGATCGACCAGATCAGGTCTTCGGCCGAGGTCGCATCGACGTCATCGTCGATGGCAATGGCCAGCTTGCAGTTCGGCCAGCGTTCGCCGAGCACCGCCGTCATCACGTTGCGCACCTCGCCTTCCGTCTTGGGTGTCATCTGCACGACGCAGGTCAGCGTGCCGCCCCAGGGCACGTAGATCACCTCTGCCACGTCATGACCCATGCCGCGCAGGCGGGCCAGCAGCAGCGCTTCATGCGGCAGCGAGATCAGCGGCTGGTGGTCCGAATACATCAGGGTGTTGTGCTGTCGCAGGATCGGGTCCCTGCGCATGGTGACGGTCTCGGCCTCGAAGACCGGCTGCTGCGTCACCCCCGGCACGTAGTACAGCGCCTGTGACGGGCCGGGTCCGTCGTCGCGCCGTTCGTGCGGCAGTACGTAGCCTTCGATGACCAGTTCGGCATGGGCCGGCACGTCGAGCGGGACGGTCTCGCAGGGCACCATCTCGACGCGCTCGCCGATCAGGTTACCCACCAGCTCCAGTTCGCCGAACTTCTCCAGGTGATCGGGCACGCTGTAGCTCGCCATGATCTCGTAAGCCGGATGGGTGCCGACGACGCAGGCCATGGGCATCGGCTCGTTCCGCGCTTCCCACATCTCGTATATCGCGCGCTGATGGGGGGACGAGGCGATCAGCATGGTGCCGCGGCGCGCCTCGAACGGGGACAGCCGCGTAAACGAGAAATTGACTGCCCCGCCATCGGGCTCGCGGCAGATATTCATCACGACGATGCCGGGCCCCGGATCCCGCCCGCCGTGCCGGAAACCGGGAATCTCGCGGAGGTCGATTTCGTCGCCCCGGCGCACGATTTCCTTGTGGGGCGCGTCGTTCACCAGCAGCGGCTCCTGCGGCGGCATCGCAAGGCGTTCGGCGAGCACGGCGGTTACCTTGTCCGGCGTCGTTTCAAGAACGGCGGCCTGGGCGACGCGGTCGCGGAAAAACAGGTCGGCCACCTTCCAGCCGGGATAGCCTTCGATATTTTCGAAAACGACCGGACGGTTCGCCTGCACGATCAGGCTGCTCAGGTGGTCGCGCGCGACCGGCTTCGGCACCCGTAGAACGAGGTCCGCGTTCGCGTCGATAAAGCTGCGCAGGTCCTTGGGCATCACGTCCCCCGTAGTTTTTCCGCCGCGCGAATGATCCGGATGGTTTCGGACCACAGGCCCAGCGTTTCGATATCGGCAAGCGGCGCCCAGCGCGCATCCGATACGTCGTCGTCGGCCACCGGCTCGCCGGCGACCCATTCGGCCGCGAAATCGACCAGCGTGTAATGAAACCGGACCTCGCCGTTCTCGTCCTTGCTGACGCTGTCGACAACGTCGACCAGCCCGATCAGCCGGGCATCGATACTGGTTTCTTCCTTGAGCTCGCGCAGCGCGGTCTCGCGCGTGGTCTCGCCCAGTTCCTGGCCGCCGCCGGGGATCGACCATTCCCACCGGATGGGCGGCTTGGCGCGCTTGACCAGCAGCACGTGATCGTCCTTGAAACAGACGACGCCGACGCCGCAGAACGGCCGGTCGGGATATTCGCGCGGGCTCATGGGCGGAGGACTTTTGGGCGGGGGGCTCTTGGGTGGGGGGCTCTTGGGCGTAAGGCTCATGGCAGACCGTCCCCCCTGCGGCGCGGCCACAGGAAATAGGCGAGCCCGGCAAGCTCGACACAGATGAAGACGATCAGGGCCGTCTGGTGCCCGTCCGCGCTGTAGAACCCGGCGCCCGGCGCGTCATAGGCGCCGATCACGACGCCCGCCAGCCACTGCACCGCGAAAGCGGCGATGAAGGTCAGCATGTTCTGCGCGGTGTTTACCCGCCCCGTCAGGTTCTGCGGGAAGTGCTGGTTCAGCACCGCATAGGCAAGCGTGGACGACGAGCCGAAATAGCCCCAGACGAGGCACAGGATAGCCGGATAGGCCGTCCAGGCCGATGCGAACATCACCTGAATGCCGATCGAGATCACGATACCGACCACGGCCGGCACGATGGTCGGGATGCCCAGCTTTTGCAGGCGTTCGGCCAGCAGGCCGATCGACAGGACGCCGGCGAACATGCCGACATTGAACATCAGCATCGCTTCCGCGACCCCGCCCCGGTCGAGCCCGGCGACGTCGCGCAGCCACGGCGCCGCCCAGAGCGCCTGGTAGGACAGGAACACCCCGTTATGCAGAAACACCATGAAGGACAGCCGCCAGAAAAACGCGCTGCCATAGACCTGTTTCAGATCCGACATCTGCGCCGAGAAGGCGGATTGTCCGTCGACCGCCACCCGCGCCGCATGCGGTCTTTCGGGCACGAGTGTGTAGATCAGTATGGCGCACACGACGGAAATCCCGGAAAGCCACCAGAACACGGTCCGCCAGTCGACGGACTGGATCAGAATTTCGAGCGGGACGGTTGTCGACAGGGCGCCGAACGTACCGAAGGCGAAGATAATGCCATTGACCAGCGGTATCTTTTCCTTCGGAAACCAGAGGACATTGGCCTTGAGCGCGGCCATCAGGCAGCCCGACACGCCGATCCCGATCAGCCCCCGCCCGATCGCCAGCGTGATCGCGTCATTGCCGAAGGCGAACAGCGACGCCCCCATCGCAGCAACGATCAGAAGCGCCGCCTGAACCTTGCGCGGGCCGAACCGGTCGAGAATGATCCCGAGCGGTAATTGTACCGCGGCGAAGGTAATGAAATAGGCGCTGGTCATCAGGCCGAGATCGCCGGGCGTCAATCCGACATCGGCGACCAGCTGCGGCGAGATGATCGCGTTCACCGTCCGGAACAGATAGGACATGTAATAGCCGATGCCGAATGGCAGCAGCACGGTCATGATCAGAACCGCGACGGATTTCCGTGCAGGGGACGCGACGGCATCAGCCATTTGCGCGCCCCTTGCGGGCCGGGCTGACGAAGTAGAGGTAACACAGCGCCTGCAGACCGATCATGATCCACAGCGCCGTCGCATGCGCGGTTTTCGAATAGCCGCCGTCGGCTTCCGCCGGAAATGCCTCAATCACGCCGCCGATCCCCCATTGGCAAATGAATGCCAGCACGAACAGAAAAAAGTTCATCGCCGTAATCGCGCGTCCCGTCAATGCGACGGGAAAATGCGTCGTCTGGGCGGCGTAGGACAAATACGTTGCCGACGACAGCAATCCGAACAGCCCCCAGATGACGAACATCCAGCTCGTGACGCCGAGCGCCAGCAATACCTGGATGCCCATCAGCATCAACACACCGGCCCCGAAAACATGGATCGCCTGCACGCGCGTACGCCGCAGTCGGTCGGCGATCATGCCGGTACACAGCAGACCGATCAGGAAACCCACCTGGATGACGAAGAGGTAATTCGCGCGTTCGGTCTGGGCGAGCCCCGCCACGTCGCGCAGCCACGGATCGGCCCACAGGGTCTGGTAGGAAACGAACGCCGTGTAGGTGAACGAATAGATCAGCGTGACCCGCCAGAAGAACGCATCGCGGATGACCTGCATGTAGCCGTTGAGCTGCCGGGCGAAAGATTCCCCGGTCTGCACCGCTTCCTTCTTCTCGGGCACGAGCAGCAGGATGGCGAGCGACACCACCACCGTCACCACGGCAAGGCCCGCGAAGATGTCGCGCCAGCCGGCGGAATGCAGCAGGATTTCGACCGGGCGCGTCGCCGAGACGGCCCCGACCGCACCGAATGCGCCGATCAGGTTGTTCATCAGCGGGATGCGGTCGGCCGGGAACCACAGCGCGTTTGCCTTGAACGCCCCCATCAGCGCCGCAGAGACGCCGAACCCGATCAGCGCCCGGGCGACGAGGAGCAGCCCGAAGCTTTCCGCCACCGCGAACAGGGCCGCGCCGGCCGCGGCAAAAAGCAGGAGAAACGCGTTGACCTTGCGCGGACCGTACCGGTCGAGCGCAACCCCGAGCGGCACCTGGGACGATGCAAACGCGATCAGGTAGATACTGGTCAGCAGGCCGAGATTGGCGGGGCCGATCCCGAGTTCGGTCGTCAGGTTCTCCGAAATAACCGCGTTCAGTGTCCGGAACAGGTAGGACAGGTAATACCCGCAGCCGAAAGGTAGAAAGACCAGCAGGATCACCCGAATGCCGGACGGCGGCGTCTTCCCTGCCGGATTTGCGGACGGCTTCATGACGGCTCCCGCGGGGTCGGCTTCATGGCGCTTCGCCCGAAGACCAGCGGACCCATCGTCAATCCCGCCGCCAGCACCACCAGTTCGCGGAAACGCCGCAGGACCGCCACTGCGACGCCAAGCGCCGGATTTCCCGTAAGCGCCCCCACGGTCACCGTAAAGGCGCCTTCCTGCGTGCCCAGCGCGAGCGGCACGAAGAAAGCGCCGACCCGGACAAGCTGGACGATCGCCTCGATGATCCAGGCCTCGGCAAAGGTGACCGGCGCGCCGAGCAGATAGAACGCGATCCACACCTCCAGCGCGCCCAACGACCAGTTGACGAAGGACAGAACGACCGTTGCCGCGAACCGGCCGGGGGAAAAACGATAGAAATCGACCAGCCGGTCTTCGAATTCGCCGACCTTCTCGAAGATATTCCGCAGCCGCGGCCGGGCGAGAATGCCGGCGAACCAGCCGCCGGTCCGCGATGTCAGACGCAGGCGCTGGATCGCGAAAAACGCGCCGATCCCCCCCGACAGCCCGACCAGCCCGACGCCGGCGGCCCATTTGAACGGCTCGCTCAGCCCGGGCTCCAGCAAAAGCAGCGCAAAGCCGATCAGCAGAAACGGCACGAGACCGATCACGAAGGTCGTCCGGGCGAGGACGATCGATGCGAACCCGTCGCCGTAACCGATACCGTATGTCCGGTTCAGGATAGCGGCCTTCACCGGCTCGCCGCCCATGCCGGCAAGCGGCGTCGCATTATTCACGGCCTCGCCCACCATGCGGACCAGCCAGAACCGGAATATCCAGACGCCGCGCATCGGCAGGGAGCGCAGCGTCATCAGCCACGCCCAGCTGTCCAGGACAAAGGCGAACTTGTAGACGGCAATCATCAGAACAACGCCGATGCCAACCTGGGACAGATAGGTGCCGACCTGCGTCAGGTCCGTCGACATCAGCACGGCCGTCAGCAGGCCCAGACCGACGGCCAGCGCCACGGCGCTTATCAAAAGGGCGCGCAGGCGATCGGTCATCGGTCGGGACCTGTCATACGCGGCGCGGCGTCGAAATCGGGGATAAACTGCACGGTCGGTTCTGCCATCGGCGGTTTGAGGCGCCGTCGGACCGGCGGCGCCCTTCATTCTAGCAGAATCCGTATCCCGGGGTCAGTAGCCGGCGCGCGCCAGTCGCTGCAGGTAAATTTGCCGCCGATTATTGCCAGCATCGGGAGCGGCCGTTAGGTTACGCGCCTGCTGAAACACCGGTCGAAAGCCCGGCTGACAACGAGGAGTTTTCCGTGCCCACGACCCTGGAATTTACCATTGCCCCGGACAACACGACCAAACGGGTGCAGATCGACAATCTCGTCATTGCCGGCTGGACCGGGCGCAATGTCGAAGCGCTGGAAAAGCATATCGTGGAGCTCGAGGAACTCGGCGTTCCGCGCCCGAGTTCGGTACCGTGTTTTTACCGGGTGGCCACCGAGCAGTTCGTCAACGGGCCCGACCCGCAGTTTCTCGGCGAGACGTCCTCGGGCGAGGTCGAATTCGTCCTGATCGGCACCGACGAGGGCATGCTGATCGGCGTCGGCTCGGACCATACCGACCGCGAGGTCGAGACCTATTCGGTCCCGGTGTCCAAACAGATGTGCGTCAAGCCGGTTTCCAGCGAGGTCTGGCGGTACGACGATGTCGCCGATCATTTCGACGACCTGCTGCTGCGCGCCTGGGCGACCGAGAACGGCGAGAAGAAGCTTTACCAGGACGGCGGCGTGACCGCGATGCGCCCGCCCGAGGAACTGATCGGCCTGTACCTGCCGGGCGAGACCAGCCTGCCTGCCGGCATGGCCATGTATTGCGGGACGCTGGCCGCCATCGGCGGTATCCGGCCCGCCCGGCGCTTTGACGTCGAGATCGAGGACCCGGTGCTGGGCCGCAAGATTTCCTACGGGTACAACGTCAACACGTTGCCCGTGATTACCTGAACCGATACCCAAACCCAACGAAGGAACAGACCATGCCGATTAACAAGCAACACAAGGAATTCTACGCCGTCGATATGGGCGGCGAATGGGAAGTGCCGGAAGGCTATCCCGAAGGCATCAAGCAGAAAATCCTCGTCGGCCATCTCGACGAGGAAAACAAGACCGGCTGCCGCACGCGGCTGCTCAAGTTCGAGCCCGGCGTCTACACGACCGCCCCCTTCACCCATGACTACTGGGAAGAGGTTTACCAGCTCAAGGGCGACCTGATCGTCGGCAACGACGAAAACGGCGAAGGCGGCCGCAGCTTCGATCCCGATACCTATGCCTGCCGCCCGCCGGGAACCCCGCACGGACCGTTCAAGTCGGTCAATGGCTGCGTCCTGCTGGAAAGCCACTATTACGACGAAACGAAATAGGTTTTCCGGGATGCGCCATACCGGCGCACAACAGAGCGATGGCAGTAACAAAGCGATAGGGGCACGGGCCTCTGCGGCTGACGCAGAGGCCTGACTGCCGCATAAAACTGGGGCGACACATGGATCTGAAGATGAAACCGGTTCTCGAACTGCAGGCGGGCCTGTGGAGCGGCAAAACCACCAGCCGCGAACTGACGGAACAGGCGCTGGACCGCATCAAGGACCCGGACGGCGAAGGGTCGCGCGCGTTTCTGGCGGTGCACGAGAAATCCGCCCTGGTTGCCGCCGATGCATCGGACCGCCTGCGCGCGCAGGGCGTCGTCCCCTCGCCGCTTGCCGGGCTGCCGGTATCGCTGAAGGACCTGTTCGACGAACAGGGACAGCAGACCCTCGCGGGGTCCAGGTCCCTCGAAGGCAGCGCGCCCGCAACAAAGGATTCCGTCGTCACCGCACGGCTCCGGGCGGCGGGCGCGGTCCTCGTCGGCCGCACCAACCTGACCGAGTTCGCCTATTCCGGGCTCGGCCTGAACTGTCACTACGACACGCCGCGCAACCCGTGGGACCGCGAGACCGGCCGTATTCCCGGCGGGTCGTCCTCGGGCGCCGGCGTCTCCGTCGCCGACGGCATGTGCGCCGTCGCCATCGGCACCGATACCGGCGGTTCGGTACGGATTCCGTCCGCGCTGAACGGCGTGACCGGGTTCAAGACATCGACGGGGCGCATCCCGCTGACCGGCGTCTATCCGCTGTCCTCGACGCTGGACAGCGTCGGTCCCCTCGCGCCGACGGTCACCTGCTGCATTGTCACGGACGCCATTCTCGACGACCGCGCGCCCGTCGTTCCCCGGGCGCTGCCGATCGAGAGCCTGCGCTTCGGCATCCCGCAGAACTACGTGCTCGACGATCTCGACCATCATGTCGCATCGACATTCGAAGGCACGCTGGAGGCGCTGTCGCGCGCCGGGGCCACGATTACCGAGGTCGATTCCGCGATGTACGAGGAAATCCCCGGGGCCATGCCCAATGGCGGCATCCTGGGCGCGGAAGCCTTTGCCCATCACCGGCCGCGGATGGACGAACTGAAGGACAGCTATGATCCGCGTGTCTGGGTCCGGATCCGGCGCGGCGAGAACCTGTCGGCGGCGGACCTGATCGACTGCCACCGGAACCGCGCCGACATTCAGGCGCGGGCGGCCGAAATGGCGATGCCGTTCGATGCGTTGCTGATGCCGACCTGTGCCACGGTCGCCCCGCCGATAGAGCCGCTCGACAGCGACGAAGACGCCTATGGCGCCGCCAATATCCTGATGCTCCGCAACACGACCGTCGGCAATTTTCTCGATACCTGCGCGATGTCCATTCCGTGCCATGCGCCGGGCACTGGCCCGGTCGGATTGATGATCATGGCGGCGAACCGGCACGACGAATGGCTCGCCCGGATCGCGCTGTCGATCGAACGGGCGCTGAATCGCGGGTGACGCTCTAGCGGCTCATCCGGCTCGGGCCGGTCCCGGGCTCAGGCCCGGTCGAGACGCATGTTCAGACGTTTCGGAATCGTCATCTC
Organism: uncultured Rhodospirillaceae bacterium; assembly: GCA_963977005.1. Classification (GTDB taxonomy): domain Bacteria; phylum Pseudomonadota; class Alphaproteobacteria; order MPNO01; family UBA830; genus CAXBCP01. The sequence goes on along the minus strand of CAXBMQ010000008.1, from coordinate 95,071 downwards.
GGGCAGGCCGGCCCGGTTCCACGATTCAAGCGCCCTTTCCATGATCTCCCTGTCGGGAAGCGAGAAATCGCCGGCATCGATCGAACTGGTCGCATCGATCACCACCTTGCTGCCCGGTTCCGTGTTGCCGCCCCGGATCCTGACCGACGGATCCATGTACATCGGCACGAAGACGTCATCGATAATGACGGTGTCGCGGGCGGGATCGTAATGCGAATTCATCGCCCAGTTCATGTGTTCCTGATCGCGGATGTCGACATCGTGATCGACCACCGTGATGCGCTTGCAGGGCGAAACGCTGGCGACCAGGCGCCCGATGCGCTTGCCGTTACCGGGCGCGCCGGGCCGCACCGCGACGATGGCATGCGCCAGCAGACCGCCGAACGTCTTGTCGATAATCACATCCGCGACCGACGTTTCCCCGAGGTCGTGCCGCAGCACCTTGAGCAACTGTCCGGCGTTGGTCAGGCTTTGCATCGTGGTGCTTTCGCTCGGCGGCATCTGGCTGGCAAGCCCGTAAAACACCGGGTCCTTGCGATGCGTGATCGCGGTGATGCGCACCACCGGCCGCGCGCCGACCGGCCCCATATACCCGGCGAACTCGCCGAACGGACCTTCCTCCGCCATCTCGCCGGGATAGACCAGCCCCTCGACCACGATTTCGGTGCGCGCGGGTATCTGCAAATCGACACTGCGGCCCCTGACCTGCTCCAGCGCCGCCTGTTTCAGCCCGCCGGCAAGCGTCGCCTCGTCCACCGCGAAGGGCAGCGTCGTGACGGCGGCGTAGTACATTGCGGGTTCGGCGCCGATGACAAACGCCACGGGCGCGGGCTCTCCCCGGTCGTGCCACGATTTGACGCAAACGAATCCCTGACGGCCCGGCGAAAAGTTGCAGACCACGCGGTTCCGCCCCAGTACCTGCGTGCGGTAAACCCCGTAGTTCTGGACGTCGGTTTCGGCATCCCGTGTCACCACGATAGACGTGATATACGGGCCTGCGTCCTTGCCCGGCGTCCAGACCGGGATCGGCAGCATGCCGAGATCGACGTCGTCGCCCTCGATCACGACCTCCTGGCAGGGTGCATCGTCCACCATCACGGGAGCGACGGGATTGAGGAGCGCGTCTTCCCACTTGGCATTGATTTCTTCCGGCTCGACCCCCAGTCCCACGGCGTATGCCGCTTCGGATGCGCCGAGCGCCCCGGCGGCGACCGGTATGTCGCTGCCCTTCACGTTGTCGAACAGGAACCCGAACCGGTCTTTCTCGGCCAGCGCCTGAAAGCCCCATTTCACCATGCAGCCGATCTCCCAAGACGCATCCACTTCCTGCGTGATCCGGCGGACCAGCCCCTGCTGTTCGAGAACCGCGAGATATTCGCGCATGTCATTCAACGCCATGAAATTTCCTGTCAGAGAGTGTTAAACAATGCCGGATCAAACGCCGGTCAGACCCGCGGGTCGAGCGATGGCAGGCCGAAGCGGATACGTCCTGCGTTGACCGACTGGATATCCCACGACACCGTAATCTGCAGCGACGCGGCATGCACGTCGCGGAACATGCGGAGAAAATCGTTCTCCGGCGTGAGCCCGCGCGCACCGACCAGCGGATTGAGGCGTTCCACCGCACGCACGCAAAGCTGAACCGCAAAGGCGTTGTTCCGGCGCCATCGCGCCCGGTCGTCCAGTACCGGCACCCCGCCCGCCTCGGCGATCGCCATGGCATCGGTGCAGTCCTTGAGCAGCAGCGCCTCCGCCGCCTCGATCTCCGCGCCCGCTTCCGCCACACGCACCTGGGCTGTCGGCAATTCCGCCATCGGCGCGTGGCCGACGGTGCTGCGTCCCCGCAGGTCGTCCTCGATCACGGCCAGCGCGCCCTTGGCGATACCCAGCGCCGGGGCTGCAAATACCTTGGTTCCGAGCGTCAGCGGCGGCACCCGGTACAGCGCGGCCGGGTTGATCGCCGAGCCCGGCGACGGCCCGCCCATGAGCTCGGTCGACGGCACCGTCCGGTGCTCCGGGATGAAAACATTATCGAGTTTGATCGAGCGCGAGCCCGTACCCGCGAGGCCGGGCGCAAACCAGTCATCGACAATCTCGTAATCGGCTTTCGGCACCAGCGCGAACCGGTGCTCGGGCGGACCTTCGCCATCCACCGGCGGCACGAAGACCTGCATGTTGTTCCAGTCGGCAAAATCGACGCCGGAGGCAAAGCTCCACAGCCCGTTGGCGATCAACCCGCCGTCGGTTCGAACCACCTTGCCGCCCTTCGCCGGAAAGGATGACGCGATCAGCGCCAGCGGGTTGTCGCCCCAGACGTCTTCCTGCGCTTCGGGTTTATTCATCCCGAGTATCCAGTTCTGGACCGCAAGATTGGAGAATATCCAGCAGCTCGACCCGCAGCCCTGACCGAGCTCCGCGCCGAGACGGACCATCATGCCGATATCCCAGCCGGAACCGCCAAAACGCTCCGGCTGGTGAATGCGAAAAAAGCCTTCCTCGGCGAACTGGTCGAACGTCTCGCGCGGCACGGCACGGTTTTTTTCGGCATCGCGGGCGCGTTCGCGCAGGACCGGGATCATCTCGCGGGCGCGGGCCACCATGACATCCTGCGGGGTTTCGCTCATCGCAGTTTCGCTCATATCAGGCCCTCGGATCGCTGGGGGTGAGACCGAGCTGGATTTCAGCGGCCGAAATCGCGTGCCGGTCCCACGCCATGTTGATCTGCATCGTCGCGGCGTGAATATCGCGATACGCGCGCATGAAATCGCTTTCGGGAACCAATCCGCGCGCGCCGATCAACGGGTGCAGGATATCGACCGCCTTGACGCACATCACGCCGGCATAGGCGTTGTTGCGCCGCCAGAACGCGCGGTCCTCCACGGTGGTCAGCCGCCCGATCTCGCCGATTTCCAGCGCGACATCGCAATCCCGCTGCATCAGCGCCCAGGCGGCCTCGATCAGGGCGCCCGCCTCCGCCACCCGCATCTGCGCCGTCGTCAGGCTTGCCATCGGTACGCCCGCGACATTGTTCCGCGCCGACAGGTCGCGCTCGATCGCATCCAGCGCCCCGCGCGCCATGCCGATCACGGGACCGGAAAAAATCTTGTTGGCACCGCACATCGGCGGCACCCTGAAAATGGGACCGAAGTTTTCCGATGCCGCAATGGTCGTGCCCTTGCGCGCCTCTGCCGTATTGAGCATCCGGTGCTCGGGAATAAATACATCGTCCAGTTCGATCGACCGCGACCCGGTGGCGACCAGGCCCGGCGAATTCCAGTCGTCGATCACGCGGTAGTCCGATTTCGGCACCAGCGCCATATGATGCGCCATGCCGCCGCCCTCGCGCGGTACGAAGACCTGCATGTTGTTCCAGTCCGCCCAGTCGACGCCCGAGGCAAAGCTCCACACGCCGTTGGCGACAACCCCGCCATCGACACGCTCCACCCGGCCGCCCTTCGCCGGAAAGGAAGAGGCGGTGCAGGCATCGCTGTCGTTTCCCCAGACGTCGTCCTGCGCCTGACGCGACGCCATCGAGACAATCCCGTTCTGGGCCGCAATGTTGGAGAAAATCCAGGCCGACGAGCCACAGCCGCGGCCGATCTCGACGGCGCAGTCCAGCATGGTCCGGTGGCTCATCTCCAGCCCGCCGTAGCGGGCCGGCATCTGGACCTTGTAGAACCCGCCCGCGCGCAGGGCTTCATGGGTTTCGCGGTGCAGGCGGCGGTTATTTTCGGCTTCGCCCGCCCGCGCCCGCACCGTTTCCGTGAGCGCCCGGGCACTTTCGACAAGCTCTGCATGCGTCGGCCCGTTCGCATTCATCGGCGTGGGCCCGTCTGCCATGGTTTTTCCGGCACAGTCGGATGGTTGCGCGGCGGCGTCATGATGGTTTCCCGGCCGCCGGGCTTCGCGTCTCGACGCGGGTCATCCATGTGGTTGCCACGAAGATGACCGCCGCCCCGACCCAGGTCCAGATCTCGGTCGTCTGGCCGAACGCGAAAAACGATATCGCCGCGATCAGCGGGAGGCGCAGGAACAGTATCGGTGATACGAGACTCGCTTCCGCCAGCCCGAACGACCGGGTCAGGCAGAACTGTGCGCCGACCCCTGCGACCGCGAAGCCCAGGACCTGAAGCCACAGTTCGGGAGGCGGGGTTACCCACCAGACCGCCGACGGGATCGCCGCCATCGGGATCATGAAGATGAAGTTCCACATCATGATCGACGGCAGCGCATCGTAGCGCGCAACCCAGCGGGACAGGGTATCGGACATCGCATAGAAAGCGGCGGCGGCCAGCGCCAGAAAAATGCCCAGGTTGAGATCGCCGAAGCCGGGACGCACGATCACCAGCACGCCGCAAAAACCGATCAGCGTCGCAATCACGCGATGGGAATGCAGCTTTTCGCCAAGCAGGAACACCGCGCAGAACATGGTGAAGATCGGCAAGGTGAACTGCAGCGAGACCGATTCCGGCACATCGATCAGCGTCAGCGAGAAATAGCCGGTCCACATGCCGGTCAGCCCCAGCAACGCCCGCATGAAGTGGCCGAAAGGCACCCTGGTTTTGAGTGTGCCGATGCCGGCGCGGAAAATGATCGGCGTAAAGATGATCAGGCCGAATATCTGGCGAAACAGGACCGCCTGAAAGGCGGTCATACCGCCGTCCTGCAGCGCCTTTACCAGCGTCAGCGACGCCGAAAAACAGAATGCCGCAGCCACCATCCAGAGAATGCCGGCGACGGGATTATGCTTGTCGGGGCGGCCTGCGGGGGCTGCCATCAGCGAGCGGCTCTCACCGGGTCCGGCACAATCCGTCGTTTTCGCGATGAACGTCCGTCTTTTTCCGGTGCGGTGTGTCGACCTGTCATCCGGCCCGCATCTCCCTGTCCTGTGTCACGGCCATGGTCATGGCCGTGCATCACGTTTTCTTTCGCGGCAGTGTAGCCGATCGCCCTGCCCGCTGACCATCGCCAACAGGCGCATACCCGACTTGCGATGGTCCCGCCCGCCCCGTAATCTCCGCGCATATGCAATCGACGCAAGGCGGACAAATGGAATACCTCGAAACCGGCTACCCCGAACCGACCGACGACTATCTGCAACCGACCGAATTTCTGGATTTCGACAAGCCTATCGTCGCCGACTTTGCCGCCAAAGCGCTCGAAGGCGCGACGACGGACAAGGAAAAGGCGGTCCAGGCGTTCTATGCGGTGCGCGATTCCATCCGCTACGATCCTTACCGGATCACCAACCGGGCCGAGGCCTATTCGGCCAGCGACGTGCTGGAAACCGGCGCTGCCTATTGCATTCCGAAAGCAGCCCTTCTTGCGGCAGTCACCCGCGCCGCCGGCATTCCGACCGCGATCGGCCTGTCGGACGTGACCAACCACATGTGCAGTCCGCGCATGGCCGAGGCGATGGGCGGCGAGACGCTGTTCATGCATCATGGCTACGCGGTGATGCTGATCGACGGCAAATGGGTCAAGGCAGCGCCCGCGTTCAATATCGAACTGTGCGACAAGTTCGACGTCACCCCGACCGAATTCGACGGCGTCGAGGACGCGCTTCTCCAGGAATTCGACAAGAACGGCCACAAGCACATGGAATATGTCCGAAGCCACGGAATCTGGTCCGATGTGCCGGTCCAGCGCGTGTTCGACGACTTTACCGAATTCTACGGCCCGCAATTATGGGACCGCTGCCGCGAGGCGGTTGAGGCGAACGAACGAAAGCAGGCAGCCAATTTCGAGGACGAGACCCCGGTCACCTGAGCGTGGACGCGGAATCCCTCACGAAAATCGCACACCTGCTGGGCGAGGCGCGGCTTGCGGCGCAGCCGGTGCCGGACATTTCCCCGGCGGACGCGCCGCAAACCATCGTCGACGGATACGCCGTCCAGGCAGCGCTCAACCGGTATTTCCGCGAACGGACGAACGGCACGCTTGTCGGCTGGAAAATCGGCGCGACGACCACGGACATGCAGCAATATCTCGGCGTCGACGGCCCGGCCTATGGCCGGATACTGTCGGGCAACGTGTATGACGCCGGCGCACAACTCGATAGGCGCACATTCTGCAATCCGGGAATTGAATGCGAGATCGCGGTCTGCATCGGCAGCGATGCACGCAACGGGCCCTATACCCGCGAAACAATCGGCGAACTCGTCGACGCCGTTTTGCCCGCGATCGAGATCGTCGAAAACCGTTATGGCGATTTTCTGGCGCGTGGCACGCCGACGCTGGTCGCCGACGATTTCTTTCACAAGGCCTGCATCCTCGGCGCCCCGGTGACCGACTGGCAGAATGTCGATCTTGCCGCGGTCGCCGGACGAACGCTGATCGACGGCGATGAAAAAGGTGCGGGACTTGGCGCAGATGTCATGGGCCACCCGCTTGAGGCGGTCGCCTGGCTGGCGAACACGCTGACGGCCCATGGCGAAAGTCTGTCGGCCGGGCAGATCGTCCTGACCGGATCGGTCGCACCGGTGATCTGGCTGGACAATACATCGTCGGAGTCGACGGTCGAACTTGCCGGGCTCGGCAGGGTGTCCCTCAGCCTGACCTGATTCATCCGCCCGAAACGCATTCCCGTTAAGCACCATTTACAAACCGACAAGATCGGTGGCAGACTTTCAACCGCGGAGACAGGGTCGGAGGCAGACTTTCAACCGCCGAGACAAGATGAGGGGAACGTACCCGCTGTCTTTGGAATGGGGGATGACGGATGGGATCCATCGGGAGAATTCTGGACGCAATCGCCACCGCGTTTTCCCGTGCGGGCGGGGTCGTAATCGTCCTGATGATGGCGCACATCACCGCCGACGTGGCGGCAAAAGCGCTGTTCGCCAGCCCGATTCACGGCACGCTCGAAATTACAGCGGTCTATTACATGGTCGCGCTCGTCTTCCTGCCGCTGGCGCATGTCACCGCCGGCGAAGGTCACATCAAGGTCGAGCTTTTTACCCAGAAACTTTCCCGCCGGCCGATGCTGGCCCTCGAGACATTCATCGCGCTGGTGGGCGCGTTCTATGTCGGCGCGATGGCGATCGGCAGCATCGACGAAGCGCTGTTCCGCACAATGATCAAAGACACCCTGGAAACCGCCGAAGGGACGCTGGAGGTCTGGCCCAGCCGCTGGATCGTGCCTGTCGGCACCGGCGCGATGGCGTTGTATCTGATCTACGAAGCGTGCCGCACCGGGCGGAGCGTATTGTCGGATCCGAAGGATACACTTTGAGCACCCGGCCCGGTTTGCCCTCGTTGCGTATTTCGTTCCTTCCGCCCGATCGGTGGAGCGCCTGAACCGATGACGGACCTGGAAATCGGATTCGCCACTGTTGGCGCCATGCTGGTCCTCATGGCGTTGCGCTTTCCGATCGGTCTGTCGCTGGGGTTGGTCTCGGTTGCGGGTGTCTGGGCGATCCGCGGTCCGGATGCCGCCTTCGCGATGATCAGTGCGGCCCCGTTCGAGGTCGCCGCCAAGTGGGAACTCTCGGCGATCCCGATGTTCATCCTCATGGGCACGCTGGCACATCATTCCGGACTGAGCGCCGCCCTGTTCAAGGCGGCCCGGTTATGGCTCGGCGGGCTGCCCGGGGGACTGGCGGTCGCAACGAATTTTGCCTGTGCCGGTTTCGCGGCCGCTTCGGGGGCATCGACGGCAACCGCGGCGGCAATGGGGCGCATCACGGTGCCGGAGATGCTCAAATACGGCTATGACAAGGGCCTCGCGACCGGCGTCGTCGCCGCGGGCGGGACCCTCGGCATCATGATTCCGCCATCGATCGGGTTCGTCCTCTACGGTATTTTCGCGCAGGTCTCGATCAGCAAGCTGCTTATCGCCGGAATCCTGCCCGGCCTGCTGACCGCGACCGTCTATGCCCTGATGATTATGGTCCGGTGCCGCCTGAAGCCGTCGCTTGCGCCGCCTGTGTCGGAAGATACCGACTGGGGCGAACGGTTCCGGGCTGTGGCCGAGATCTGGCCGCTGCTGTTTCTCGTCCTTGCCGTTATCGGCGGCATCTACGCCGGTGTGACAACACCGACCGAGGCAGGTGCCGTCGGCGCGTTCATCGCCTTTGTGATCGGTGCGGTCCAGGGCCGGATGTCACGGAAGGTTTTCTGGGGCGCGGTCACCGAGGCCGTATCGACCACCGCACGATTGTTTTTCATTGTCGTCGGTGCCGTCTTGTTTTCCCGCCTTCTGGCGCTTGCGGGTGTCGCCCCGTTTCTGGCGGAAAGCGTCGAAGGGTGGTCGGCCGACCCGATCCTGCTGGTCATCGGCGCGTCGGTCCTGTTCATCGTCCTCGGCATGTTCCTCGACGCACTGGGGCTGATGTTACTTACCCTGCCCATCCTGTTGCCGATGTTCATGGCCGCCGACCTCGACCTGATCTGGTTCGGGGTCCTCACCATCAAGTTTATCGAAATAGGCCTTATCACCCCGCCGGTCGGGCTGAATGTTTACGTCATAAGAAGCGTGGTTGGCGAAACCGTGCCGCTGGAGACCATTTTCCGCGGCGTGATGTGGTTTATCGCCTGCGAGGCGGTGATCGCGTTCCTGCTGATCGCCTTTCCGCAGATTTCACTATTCCTGCCCGGTCTCATGGGCTGAGGATGCGACCGTAAAAATCATGACCGAACCAGCATAGAGGAACGGCCGAAGACCGGAACAATCAACCCAGCAAAGGAGAAACCTCCATGACACACCGAAAACGCGCCTCAGGGGCTCTCGCCCTTGCCATGACAGCCCTCTCCGCGATCGGCCTGACCAGCGCGGCCACGGCAAAAGACCTTGTGTTCGCAACCTTCGTGCCGCCGACCCACGGTATCGTCGTCCATGCACTGAATCCGCTGATAAAAGAGCTGTCGGAAGCGACCGGCGGTTCGGTGAACTTCGTCCTGAAACCCGGTGCGCAGCTGTTCAAGGGCCCCGAAAGCATCACCTCGACGGGGCGCGGCCTCGCGGATGCGACAACCTACGCACCGCACTACAAGCCGTCCTTGTTGCCCCATGTCTACATGCTGGTCGATCTGCAGCTTCTGGCGCCCAACGGCGTGATCGGGGCGGCGGCCACCATGGATACCGTGTTCAACTGTCCCGGTTGCCAGGGCGACTACAAGAGGGCCAACACCCTGTTGCTCGCGGCATACGGCACCGGCACCAACAACCTGTGGTGCCGCAAGGACGTCAAGAGCCTCGAGGACGCCAAGGGGCTGAAGATGCGGACGGCCGGCGCGACCGGACGGTTTGCCAGTGCCATGGGCGGCACCCCGGTACGCATGGCGATCTCCGAAATGCCGGGCGCGATGGAGCGCGGTCAGATCGACTGCGTGATCGGTCCGATTTCCTGGATCAAGTCCTACGGCATGATCGATTCCGTAAAATCCATCGTCGATTTCCCCATGGGCAGCTACCCCGCCGCCCATATCGCGGTCCTGAACCTGAGCACATGGAAGGCACGCAGCGTGGCCGAGAAAAAGACCATGCTTCAGCATTTTGCCCGGGCACAGGCGCGCGCGACGAATGACGGCTACATGAAGTTCGACGATGTCGCGATGAAGGAAATCAACGCAAAGAACATTCCCGTCAACAAGGGGGGCGCCGACTTCGCCGCGCTGCTGGAAAAACACCTCGGCAACGAAGTGAAAACCGCCATCGAGGGCGCCAGAAAACGCGGCGTGAAAGACCCCCAGATGGTGGTCGACCTGTTCGGGGCCAATGTCAAAAAGTGGACCGAAATTCTCGGTCAGCCGCCCTACGATACCGAGACCTATTACAAGGCGCTCTGGGATAATCTTTACAGCAAACTCGATCCCGAAAAGCTGTAGAAAAAGACAGGACGGCGCGGACGCTGGACATTCAGCGACTGCGCCGTTCAGTCACCCCGCGCAAAGCAATTCGGCGCGCGACGAACCGCCCTAGCGTTTCTGGCCGACGGCAGGCACACCGCCCTCTTCGCCCCAGCGGGGCGCGGATTCGAGGTGAATATGGAGTTGATCCAGCATGCGCATGCAGGACTGGTCGACAATATCGTGGAGGGATTCGGGCCGGTTGTAGAAGGCCGGCACGGGCGGAAAGATGACCGCGCCGATACGCGCCAGCTTGGTCAGGTTTTCCAGATGGCCCAGATGCAGCGGCGTTTCGCGGATGGCGACGATGAGCGTCCGGCGCTCCTTCAGGATCACGTCGGCCGCGCGGCTGATCAGGTCGCCGGTATTGCCGGAGGCAATGTTGGACATCGTCTTGATCGAGCACGGTGCGACGATCATGCCTTCGGAATGGAACGAGCCGGATGAAATCGAGGCGCCGATATTGCCAGGATCGTGCACCTCGTGCGCCAGGCCGTTGATGTAATCGAGTTCCAGGTCGTGTTCCATCTTGAGGGTCAGCTTGGCCGACTTGCTCATCACCAGATGGATCTCTATCTCCGGATCGGTACGCATCAGTTCCATCAGGCGGACGCCGTAAATCGTGCCGGTTGCGCCGGTAATGCCGACAATTACTCGTTTCATTCAGGAATTCCTCGGGAAGGTCTCGATTATTATAGCCCACATTGGATCGTTGTCGAACCGCACGCGGTTAAGTGGTTGATTCAATGAAGATTTGGTTTAACAGGTTACGCTGGTTCGACAAAGATGGATTTTCCGCATGGCCGCCAATCACAGCGCCGGGCGCGATACCGGCAAGCTGAACGGATTCCTCGACAGGATCGGCGGGCGCCTGACCGTCTGGGAGCCGGAGCGCGCGGTGATCGAACTCGATGTCGTCCCGCTGCACCTGAACGGTATCGGCGTCGTGCATGGCGGCGTCATGGCAACCCTGATCGATACGGTCGGTGCGCGGGCCGGCGTCTTCTGTACGGTCGACGGCAATATCCGCCAGGCGATGACCGTCTCGCTGAACGTCAATCTCGTCGGAAACGTCCAGGAAGGGATGCTCATCGCCGAGGCCCGTGTCCGCAAGGCGGGGAAAACGATCTTTGTGTCGTCCTGCGATGTCCATGACGGCAACGGCAATCTGCTGGCAACCGGCGAGGTCGTCGGCCGCTATGGCCGCGGCAGTCATCTGCCGGAGGGCATACCCGCCCCCGCCGGGAACCGCCCCGGGACGTGATCATTAATTCGTGTCTGGTCAACGGTTTAGCGACGGTTTAACCATTGCATAAGCGTAATCGTGGTCATATCTGACATAGAGGTTCAGAAAGCAGTGACATGATACAGACAAACCGACGCCTTTTCTGCGCAACGATTGCCGCGACCGCCGCCATCGCAGCGCTGCCGCTTGGCGCCCATGCCGCGGCGAAGCCGGCCTCAAAGACCGCAGCGAACGTGGCAACGTCGGCGTATCCGTCGATTGTCGGCACCATGCAGACGCATGTCACGGTCTATGAGGATTCGCTCGTCGATCTCGCCCGGAAATACGGTCTCGGCTATACCGAAATCGTGTCCGCCAACCCGGGGGTCGATCCCTGGGTACCCGGCGCCGACAAGAAGATCGTCCTGCCCACCGCGCATATTCTGCCCGCCGCGCCCCGCAAGGGCATTGTGATCAACCTCGCCGATCAGCGCCTGTATTTTTTTCGCGAAGACGGCAAAACGGTCGAGTCCGTGCCGCTCGGCATCGGGAATGACGGCTGGGATACGCCCAAGGGCTCGACCAAGGTCGTCCGAAAGAAGAAAAACCCGACGTGGTACGTGCCGCAATCCGTCCGCAAGGAGGATCCCGAACTTCCCGCCGTCGTGCGGCCGGGACCGGACAATCCGCTGGGGACGCATGCGGTCTATCTCGGCTGGCCGGCATACCTGTTCCACGGCACGAACAAGCCTTACGGCGTCGGCCGCCGGGTAAGTCACGGCTGTGTGCGGCTTTACCCCGAAGATATCGCCCGTCTGTTCGGCGACATAAAAATCGGCACGCCCGTGACGGTCGTCGACCAGCCGATGAAAGTCACCAAGACGGACGGCCAGCTCTGGCTTGAAATCCACCCGACCCAGTTGCAGGCCGACGAGGTCGAAAAGACCGGCAGGCATACGCCGTCGAAACCCGCGGAATTCGAATTTCTGCTGACGTCGGCAGCGGGTGAAGATGCGAACCGGATCGACTGGGACAAGGCAAAGCGCGCCGCGAAGGAGCGCCGCGGCATTCCTATCGCTGTCCTGAAGAAGGACAGCCCGAAGGAACAGGACCCCGGACAAAAAGAACAGGCGGCGATCGACTAGCGAGCCTGCACCGGGCGGCCGTTCGCCCGTTTAAATCGCCGGCTCCATGGAAACCGGCCCCATAGAAAACGGCGTTCCCCGGCAATCGGGGAACGCCGTTTCTAAATTCGGGTGCCTACTTGCGCAGGCCCTTCTGGAAGACGCGGTCAGCTTTGTCGCTGGCAGCTTTTGCTTCCGCCGCAGCACGGTTGGCCGCATCGGCCGCCGCACGCGCGGCCGCCGCAGCAGCCTGGGCGTCAGCCGACGCCTTCATCGACGCTGCCTTCGCTTCGGCCGCATTCGTATTGGCCTTGTCGAGCATGGCCTTGTCGTTCTGGTTCATCGTTTCGCAGCCTGCGGCAAACAGGAGCGGAACAGCGATGATGGTCACAAGTTTAAGGTGCTTCATTTATTTTACCTCCTAGCGGTACTTTCCAAGAAAAATTCTGCCAATCCCGGACGAACGACCAAAGCCTTACATCAAAACTGGTTAAGACACCAGACTTTGTGCGGAACGCGCACGGAATCGACACAAAACGAGTCATTTTGACCGTCTTCTGCACAGCGCGCGCGGATTGCGGCGCGCGTTCACTATCCATTGAACCCGTTAACAACAGGTAGCGATGCGCCGGGATTCGGCTATCCTGCCGTTCTTGATCCGGCGGCGGCTTGAACGTCGCCCCTCCCCCCGACAAAACGAAACGAGCGCGGCACGAGTATGGATTGGACGCAATACTGGTTCATGTTCCCGGTCGCGATGTGCGTTGCGACGATGGCAATGCTGAGCGGAACCGGCGGTGCCGCGCTGTTCATCCCGGTTTTCGTGATTCTCTTTCCGCTTCTCGGCGCCGAATATACGCTCACGACAGCGGCGGCAATCGGCTCCGCCCTGATGACGACGGTCTTCGGCTTTCTGTCCGGGTTTGTCGGCTATTATCGAAAAGGGCTGATCGACTTCAAAAGCGCGGCGCCGTTCATCGCCATTTCGGTTCCGGTTGCCATTGCCGGTGCGCTGATGTTCGGCGGACTGCAGGACCACGAAGTCCTGCTGCAGGGCGCCTATGCACTGCTGATGCTGATTCTCTGCCCGATCGTCCTGCACCACACACCGCCAAGAGACATGTTTTCCGAAGCGACGGACAACAATGCGATAAACGCAGCCGCCGAAATTCGGGAAATCACCGACCGGCATGGGCACAAATACAGGTACCGCAAACCGAAACAGGGCGTCATCGGCGTATTTTTCACCAGCCTGGGTTCGCTTTTGACCGGGTTCCTGGGTGTCGGCGTCGGCGAGGTCATCCTGCCGCAGCTCGTCAAACGAAACCATATTCCTGTCGCCGTCGCGGCGGCAACCTCCGTGTTCACGGTCATCGTCACCATCACGGCGGCATCTTTCACGCAGATCGCGACCCTCGTCGAGGCCGGCGGGCTCGACGCGGTGCCCTGGGATCTTGTCTGCTATACGATCCCCGGCGTGATTATCGGGGGCCAGATCGGTCCGCTCCTGCAGGGTCGCATCGCCCAGCGGAAAGTCGAAAAGGCGATTGCGATCCTGTTCGGCATTATCGGCCTGTCGATGGCCTGGATCGTTTTGCGGACGCTGATTTAACGCGGTCGCCACAATTTCGCGCATAGACTGCAGCCGTCGCGCCGGAGACGCATTTCGTTGGCAATATTGCCAGAGTGCGCTAGCAAGACGGCGTTAGGTTTCGGGGAGACGACACATGGCTGCGAAGATTTATCCTGTCATCCTGTCCGGCGGGTCGGGAACACGGCTCTGGCCGCAATCCCGGACGTCTTATCCGAAACAGTTCCTGCCGCTGGTCTCGAACCAGAGCCTGCTTCAGGAAACCGCGCAACGCGTCTCGGACACATCCGCTTTCGCGCCGCCCCTGATGGTCTGCAACGAAGAACATCGTTTTCTCGTCGCAGAGCAGCTGCGCGAGATCGGCATACAGCCCAGTCACATTGTTCTGGAGCCCATCGCGCGCAACACCGCGCCGGCCGTCGCCGCCGCGGCCTCCCTGCTCGCCGCGACCGACCCGGACGCCCTCATGCTGGTTCTGCCGTCCGATCACATGATCGAGGACGCGACGAGATTTCGCCGCGTCGTGAAAACCGCCGCAGAGGCGGCATCGGCCGGGGCGCTGGTGACGTTCGGCATCAAGCCGACCCGTCCCGAGACCGGCTACGGCTACATTGCGGGCGGCGACGCGCTCAGCGGCAACGACGGCTGCCTCAGGGTCGACAGCTTTGTCGAAAAGCCCGACCTGCAAACTGCCGAGGGCTACCTCAGGGATGGCACCTATTTCTGGAACAGCGGGATGTTCCTGTTTGCGGCATCCGCGTTTCTCGAAGAATGCGACCGGTTCGAGCCGGAAATCCGCAAAGGCGCCGAAGCGGCCGTCGCAGGTGCCGAAACCGACCTCGATTTCCTGCGTCTCGCGATGGACCCGTTCATAGCCGTCCCGTCGAAATCGATCGATTATGCGGTGATGGAGCACACGTCGCGCGCGGCTGTGGTCCCGGCCGATATCGGCTGGAACGATGTCGGGTCGTGGGCATCGCTCTGGGAAATCGGCGACAAGGACGCGGATGGCAACGTCATCAAGGGGGACTCCCTCGCGATCGATACCAGGAATTCGTTCGTCTCGACCGATGGTCCGCTGGTAACCGTGCTCGGTGTCGAGGATCTTGCCGTCGTTGCAACAATGGACGCCGTGCTTGTCCTGCCGCTGAACCGCACGCAGGACGTAAAATCCATCATCGACAGGCTGAAGGCCGAGAAACGCGATGAATCCTCGCTTCACCCGCGGGTATACCGGCCATGGGGTTTCTACCAGACAGTGCACGACGGCGAGCGGTTCCAGGTCAAACGGATAACCGTCAATGCCGGCGCGTCGCTGTCGCTCCAGCGCCATCATCATCGCGCGGAGCACTGGGTGGTCGTCAACGGTGTCGCCGAAGTGACCAAGGACGACGAAACCTTCATTCTCCACGAGAATGAATCCGTCTATCTGCCGCCGCTGTCCATTCACCGCCTGGTCAATCCCGGCAAGGTGCCGCTTAACCTGATCGAAGTGCAGTCAGGCAGCTATCTCGGGGAAGACGACATCGAACGCTACGAAGACATTTACGGACGGAATTGAGAAAGCGGCCTAGCGCGTTGAATTTTATGACTTTCCGCCTGTGGATAAGTTTGGGGAAAGAAATCCGGATATTTCCGCCCAATCGGCAACTGCGACATTTTTACCATATGTTTCAATATGTTACAGAAAGACCGCGCGTCAGGGCAAGAAACGCATCTTGTGCATGGCTTTACTCGCCAGTATTCCCCTACTCTTGAAAGTCGAGCAGTTAATCTGCCCGGATTTTGTCTCTTCCGCCCTGTAAATCTCGCCGTTCTGCTTTGTCGGCCATAAGCGCAAATGACCGTGACTGGTGGCGAATATAATTATTATGGTTAACGGGTTTAATATAGCGCCCTGTGACGTCGACATGAATTAAGGCTCTACTGACGGGCCTGGTGAATTCGATTTCGGGGACTATCGGTGACCTGCGGTACAGAACCGTTCAGCGATAATACTCAGTCGTCACGCCCCCGATTTGACGGTCGTCTTCCGAAAAACCTGAAACAGGTTTGTAATTTTCATCCATCTTGATTTATTCTTGGATAAATAACGAGCACGTCCTGAGCACAAGGGCGAAGGATGTGGATCAGCGTGGGGATGGGACATGCTGTTTACGTCATTATTGAAATACGCCTTTCGTACGCAGGCGATCTGCGTGATAGACGCACGGGGTCGGAAATACGTCGTGGGCGACGGCTCCAAACCGCGCTGCACGCTCCGCCTCACGCGCAACAGCCTCAATTACAGCCTGGTCTTCAATCCCGGATTGTCCGTGGCCGAAGCCTATATGGACGGCGGCCTGGTGATAGAGGACGGTACGTTATTCGACTTCATGGAAGTCGCCGCCATAAATTACGCCCACGTAGAAAACTTCCCGCTTGTCAGACTCCTGCGCTGGATCGGTATCGGCAGCAAGAAGCTGAAGCAGTACAATCCGGTCGGGATCGCACGAAAGAACGTCGCGCATCACTACGATCTGTCGACGGATTTGTACGAGCTGTTTCTCGACAGCGACCGGCAATATTCCTGTGCGTACTTTTCCCAACCCGGCGAGGACCTCGAAACCGCACAGATGAACAAGAAACGTCATCTCGCGTCGAAACTGCTACTCGACGGGGATGACCTGAACCTTCTCGATATCGGGTCGGGCTGGGGCGGGCTGGGTCTCTATCTCGCCGATGTGTCGGACGTCGATGTCACCGGCGTGACCCTGTCCACCGAACAGCACAAACTGTCCAACGAAAGGGCCCGAAACGCCGGTGTCGACGATCACGTCCGGTTTCGCCTGGAGGACTACCGGGAACTTTCGGAGAAATTCGACAGGATCGTCTCGGTCGGGATGTTCGAGCATGTCGGGAAGAAGAATTACCAGGAATTCTTCGGCAAACTTCGCGATCTGATGACCGACGACGGCGTCGCGGTCATCCATTCGATCGGCCGCCTGGACACGCCATCGGCGATCAATCCGTTTATCCGCAAGTATATCTTCCCCGGCGCGGATGTCCCTTCCCTGTCCGAGGTCTTGCCCGTCGTCGAGCGCTCCGGACTGGTCTGCACCGATATCGAGATCCTGCGCATTCACTACGCGGAAACCCTGCGCCACTGGCGTGAAGCCTTCGAAGCGCGGCGGGACGAAGTGGCCGCGATATACGACGAACGGTTCTGCCGGATGTGGGAACTGTATCTGGTGATCTGCGAGATGGGCTTCCGGTACGAAAACCTTATGGTCTTCCAGATTCAGCTATCGAAATCGCTTGAGACCGTCCCCTTGACCCGGGACTACATGATCGACTGGGAACGCGCGCAGGCCGGGAAGGAAAATGCGCCGGATTCCCGGGCGTGTCATACCGGCAGGCAGATGATGTCCGCGGCGGCCTCTTCGGGGATGGAATCGATTTCGGCGAATTCAAGCACGGTGAGGAACGGCGAAGCGGGCGACGCGCGGCAAAACCGGTAATCGCCCGTCAGGCAGTCCCGCAGGTAGTCGAGGTCGACACGTCGTCCGGGTTCGGTTGCGCTGATTTCGATCCAGAGCACGGGCCGGCACTTTTCGAGAAACCGGCGCAACCCGCTCATCACGTCTTTCTCGAACCCCTCCACGTCGATCTTGATCAGGTCCGCGCCGTCGATTCCCCGGGCGTCGAGATAATCCGAAGCGGCACTGATCCGGATTTCCGTGCGCTCGCCACCCCAGTTATAGGGCTCGTGCTCAAATGACCCGGTTCCCTGATTGACGCCTTCGGGCAGCATGAATTCCCGCGTTTCGTCCACCGCGCCCATTGCGGTGCGATGCAGCGTGATCGACCCCTTGAGGCCGGGAATGGCGCTCTTGCGCTCGATCTCGGGCCAGAGTGCGGGATTGGGCTCGAACGTGTTGACGGTGCAGCCATGGGCGGCAAACCACACCGCATGGTGACCGATATTGCCGCCGATATCGAGAACAGACGCCGTCCCGGGGTTTTCCAGATGCGCAAGGCAATACTCGAGCCAGGGCTTTTCATAGGCGCCATTGAAAAACGCGTTCCAGTCCACGAGATATGCTGTCGAACCCGGGTAACGGATCCCGGCGAAGTCGAAGGTCAGCGGTGCCCTGCGCTGGCGGTCGGGGTGAAAGAACAGGCGCAGAAGCTTGTCCCATCCGCGAAAGACGCCGAGAAATCGCAATCCGCGCAAGCACCGCGCCAGGGGCATGCAGGCTGTTATCTGCATCCTGTTCTCTTCCTTCGTCAAAATGCCGTTTTCCGGCGCCGTTTATAGCATCGAATAGCAAATGATGACGGCTTGCAGCGGAATCGCGGGAAAAACCGTTTGGCGACACAGGTTGTCCCCAGATATTGCCCTATTTTCCCCATGTTCCACAGGCAGTCTGCTTTGGCGATAAAGGTCCACCGGAAAAAACCCGCCGGCACGCGGAAGGAACATACCGGATCGCCGATTCGCTATAGGGTCCGCATACTTCAGAATCGGAGAGAGCATCGTGGCAACAACGCTATACCCGCATGACGACGACATTCCGGACATCGACGATGACCGGGAAGACGAAGGTCCGGCCTACCGGCAGCCGCCGAACAACCTCGAGGCGGAAATGGGGCTTCTCGGGGCGATTCTCGAAAACAACCGCGCTTACGAGCGGATTTCCGAATTCATGCGCCCCGAGCACTTCTTCGATCCCCTGCACGGACGTATCTACGATGCCTGCAGCAAACTGATCGAGCGCGGCCAGCAGGCCAACCCGACCACCCTGAAGCACGTTTTCGATACCGAAGAGTTCGAGAGCATCGGCGGGCACCGCTATCTCGCCGAACTGGCGGGAGCGACGTTCACGATCATCAATACCGAGGATTACGGGCGTCTGATCTACGATCTGTACCTGCGCCGCCAGTTGATCGAGCTTGGAACGGACGTCGTCAATCTCGCCTTCTCGCATGACCCCGAAGACAGCGCGATGCGGCAGGTCGAAGGGGCGGAGCAGTACCTGTACGACCTCGCGACCAACGGCGATTACGAAGGCGGGTTCCAGAGCTTTGCCGAATCCATCAAGGACGCGGTCGACATGGCCGCCATTGCCTTCAACCGCGACGGCGCGCTCGGCGGGGTGCCGACAAAATTCCGCCAGCTCGACCTGTTGCTCGGCGGGCTGCACAAATCCGATCTGATCGTCCTTGCCGGCCGCCCGGCGATGGGCAAGACGGCACTGGCCACGAATATCGCGTTCAACGTCGCCAACCTGACCGATACCGTCGTCGACGAGGAAGGCAACGAAACGCCGGTCGACGATCCTGTCGTCGGCTTCTTTTCGCTCGAAATGTCGGCCGAACAGCTTGCCGCGCGTATCCTTGCCGAAGGCGCGCAGATCGCGTCCGACAAGATCAGAAAAGGCGAACTGAACCAGACCGAGTTCGATCGTCTGGTGCAGACCAGCCAGCGGCTCCAGAAAGCGCCGCTCTATATCGACGACACCCCTGCCCTCACGGTATCCGCGCTGCGCACCCGGGCGCGGCGGCTTAAACGCCAGCACGGCCTCGGCCTGATCGTGGTCGATTACCTTCAGCTCCTGCAGGGCAGCGGCGGCGGGCGTGAACAGAACCGCGTGCAGGAAATCTCCGAGATCACCCGGGGGCTGAAGACCCTCGCCAAGGAACTGGAAGTTCCGGTGATCGCGCTGTCGCAGCTCAGCCGCGCGGTCGAACAACGCGAGGACAAGCGTCCCCAGCTCGCCGATCTGCGCGAATCGGGCACGATCGAGCAGGACGCCGATGTCGTGATGTTCATCTATCGCGACGAATACTATCTCCAGCGCGCCGAACCGTCGCGCCGCGCCGATGAATCGACCGAGAAGATGAACGAACGCTACATGATCTGGGAAGAAGCGATGTCGGAGGTCCGCGGCCAGGCAGAGGTCATCATCGCCAAACAGCGTCACGGTCCGACGGGCACCGTCAAGCTGCGCTTTTATCCGGAAGCAACGAAGTTCGACAATCTCGAGGACGAAGACGATTACGGCGACCCGCGCGATGCCGGCGGCGCCCCGCCGCCGGGAGACGTTCCGTTCTGACGGCAGAAACACTTCGCTGGCCGGGCGCCGTCCTGACGATCGACCTGGACGCGATCGTCGAGAACTGGCGCACCCTGTCGGCAATCACCGCCCCCCGCGCCTGCGGCGCCGTGGTCAAGGCGGACGGGTACGGGCTGGGACTGGCGGAAGTCGGCACCGCCCTCAGCGCCGCAGGATGCGCCTCGTTTTTCGTCGCTACCATCGATGAAGGCATCGCCCTGCGCCGGGCGGTCGGGCCGGGTCCGACGATTTATGTGCTGAATGGCATGATGGCGGACGACACGGCGGGTGAATTCGCGTCTCACGACCTTGTCCCGGTTCTGAATTCCCCCGGCGATATCGCGATATGGGGCGCGCATTGCCGCGCAACGGCCGGCGGCAACGCAATCGTGGCGCTCGATACCGGGATGCACCGGCTCGGCCTGACGCCGGCCGAGGTCAGGGAACTTGCAGGGGCGCCCGACCGCCTCGACGGCATCGCCATCGATTACGTCATGAGCCACCTCGCCTGTGCCGAAGACGCGGCGCATCCGATGAACGAAGACCAGCGGCGCCGGTTCGACGCATTGCGTGCAGATCTTCCCCCTGCCCCGGCAACGCTGGCAAATTCCGGCGGTGTTTTTCTGGGCCCCGCCTTCCACTACGATCTCGCCCGTCCGGGCGCCGCCCTGTACGGCGTTTCACGGAGCACGGGCGCGCCGAAAAAGATGAAACAAGTAGTTGGTTTAAAAGGAAAAATCCTGCAGGTACGTGTCGTTGACAGCGAATCGACCGTTGGCTACGGTGCGACAAGATCGGTGCCGGCGGGCAGTCGTCTGGCGACCGTTGCGGCAGGGTATGCGGACGGCTACCTGAGATCGCTGGGAAATAGCGGACATGGCTACGCCGCGGGCGTAAAAATTCCGGTTGTAGGACGTGTTTCCATGGACCTGATTACCTTCGACATAACCGCGGTCCCCGCCGGTGCGCTCGATGCGGGCGACGACGTCGAGTTGATCGGCGACCATCAGACGGTCGACGATCTCGCCGATGAGGCGGCGACCATCGGGTACGAAATTCTCACATCCCTCGGCCGGCGGTATACCCGCTGCTATGTCGGTGGCGGCGCTTCGTGAACATCGTCGCCGCCATCGGGCGCGTATTCCTGAGCTTTCTGGAATCGACGGGCCGTCTGGCGATTTTCGCCGGGATCAGCATCACGCATATCGTCCGCCCGCCATTTTATCCCCGCCTGCTTCTGCGCCAGATCGTCGAGATCGGATATTACTCGCTGCCGGTGATCGGACTGACCGCCGTCTTCACCGGTATGGTGCTCGCGCTGCAAAGCTATACCGGTTTTGCGCGTTTCAATGCCGAGGGCGCGGTCGCGACCGTGGTCGTCCTGTCGATCACCCGCGAGCTTGCGCCCGTGCTGACGGGCCTGATGGTGGCGGGCCGCATCGGCGCGGCAATGGCCGCCGAGATCGTCACCATGCGGGTCACGGAGCAGATCGATGCGCTGTCGACGCTCGCGACGAACCCCTACAAATACCTGATCGCGCCGCGCCTGCTGGCGGGGCTGATCATGCTGCCCTGCTGCGTCCTGGTCGCCGACATCATCGGCGTTTTCGGCGGATATCTGGTCGCCGTTCACAAGTTGGGCTTCAACCCGGCGGTCTACCTGAAGAACAGCTGGCAATTCCTCGAGCTGATCGATGTCATTTCCGGCCTCGTGAAAGCCGGCGTCTTCGGTTTCCTGATTGCCCTGATGGGGTGCTACCACGGGTTCTATTCGAAAGGCGGCGCCCAGGGCGTCGGCTCCGCGACGACCAACGCGGTCGTTTCGGCATCGATCCTGATACTGGGCTGCAACTACCTGATCACCGAAGCCTTTTTCTCGCAATGAACGGAAGACCGGTCAAAATCGCCCTGCGCGGCCTGACCAAATCCTTCGGGAAAAAACGCGTCCTGAAAGATCTCGACCTGGATGTTTTCGAGGGCGAATCCATTGCCGTGATCGGGGCGTCCGGTACAGGGAAATCGGTACTGCTGAAGAATATCGTCGGCATTATGACCCCGGATTCCGGATCCATTAAAATCGACGGCGAAGAGGTCGCCGGTTTGACCGGCAATGCGCGCGACCGGGTGAATCGCAAGCTGGGCATGCTGTTCCAGGGCGCCGCGCTGTTCGATTCCCTGCCGCTCTGGGAAAATGTGGGGTTCGGTCTGATGTCGGCGCACGGGGTCAGCCGGGCCGACGCCCGGGTGGCCGCCATCGACCGGTTGCGCCAGGTCGGGCTCGACGCCGACACCGCGGACCGGTTTCCGGCAGATATCTCGGCAGGCGCCCAGAAGCGTGTCGGTCTGGCGCGTGCCATCGCCACCGAACCTGAAATCCTGTTCTTCGACGAACCGACCACCGGGATCGACCCGATCATGGGCGACGTGATCGACAACCTGATCGTCAAATCCGTCAAGGAACTGGGCGCGACCGCCCTGACCATCACCCACGATATGGAAAGCGCGCGCCGAATTGCCGACCGAATTGCCATGATCCACGACGGGAAAATCGTCTGGGTGGGCGACGTCGGAAAAATAGACGCCAGCGGCAACGAATTCGTCGACCAGTTTATCAACGGGCGGGTCGACGGGCCCATGTCGGCCGCCCTGCTCGGCACCCCGGCGGCCTGAACCGATGGCAAAGAAATCCGCCATATTCGCCTGTCAGAGTTGCGGCGCGACGTATAGCAAGTGGCAGGGCCAGTGCGACGCCTGCAGCAGCTGGAACAGCATCGTACAGGAAGCATCGGCCGACAACACGCCGAAGGGTCTCGGCGCCGGCCGCGGCAGCCGTATCGATTTCGTGCCGCTGGACGGCGAGAGCAAACGTCCGCCCCGGCTTACCACGGGTGTTGCGGAATTCGACCGGGTGACCGGCGGCGGGCTGGTTCCCGGTTCCGCCCTGCTTGTCGGCGGGGATCCCGGCATCGGCAAATCGACCATCCTGTTGCAGGTCGTCGCCGCGATCTCGAAATCCGTCTCCTGCGCCTATATCTCCGGCGAAGAAGCCGTCGACCAGGTACGGATGCGCGCCGAGAGACTGGGCCTTGCCGCATCGCCGGTACAACTGGCCGCAGCGACGAGCGTGCGCGATATCCTCGCGACCCTCGATGTCGCGGACCCGCCCCGCCTGGTGATCATCGATTCCATCCAGACGATGTATCTCGACAACCTGGACTCCGCGCCGGGGTCGGTATCCCAGGTACGCGGCACGGCCGACACCCTGATACGCCTCGCCAAGCGGCGCGGCTTCACGATCGTTCTGGTCGGCCATGTCACCAAGGAAGGCACCATTGCGGGCCCGCGGGTGCTCGAACACATGGTCGATACCGTTCTGTATTTCGAGGGCGAACGCGGCCACCAGTTCCGCCTGCTGCGGGCGATCAAGAACCGGTTCGGACCGACCGACGAGATCGGCGTGTTCGAAATGACCGATGCGGGGCTGATGCAGGTCGAAAACCCGTCAGCACTGTTTCTCGCCGAGCGCCGCGACGATGTCGCAGGTGCCGCCGTCTTCGCCGGGATCGAGGGCACTCGTCCGGTTCTGGTCGAAATCCAGGCCCTCGTCTCGCCGCCTGCGCCCGGCACGCCCCGGCGCGCGGTCATCGGCTGGGATTCCGGGCGCCTCGCAATGGTGCTTGCGGTGCTCGAGGCCCGCTGCGGGATCAGCCTTGCCGACCGCGATGTCTATCTCAACGTCGCGGGCGGTCTCCGCATCAGCGAACCTGCCGCCGACCTGCCGGTCGCCGCGGCGCTCCTCTCCGCCATCCTCGACCAGCCCCTGGCCGCCGACACCGTCGTTTTCGGCGAAATCGGCCTGTCGGGAGAGGTCCGCTCGGTCAGCCAGGCGGATTTGCGGCTGAAGGAAGCGGCGAAACTCGGTTTCGAAGCCGCCTGGGCACCGCCCCGGCGGCGTTCGGGCCGGGCAAAAGACACAGGCGGTTCTTCGAATGATTCTCCGAAACTCCGCATTTCGGAGATGCGAAAACTTCAGGACATGCTAGGAATGTTCGACCTTTCCGATGCTGCGACGCGTAACGTGACCGAGGCCGCTGAATGAACACTGCTGATATTGCCGTAGCCGTCATTATCCTTGTCTGCGGGATCATTGCGCTGCGTCTCGGCCTTGTCCGCGTGGTGCTTGGGCTGGCCGGCTGGGTCGGCGCCGGGCTGGCGACGATATACGGCTATTCCTACGCCCAGCCCTACGCCCGCGAATATATCGGCAACGAACTTATCGCCGATATTGCCGCAGGCGCGGCGATCTTCGTGGTGACCATGCTGGTTCTTACCTTTATCAGCCACGCCATTGCCGGCGGTGTGCGCGACAGCGCGTTCGGCATGCTCGACCGCACGTTCGGCTTTCTTGTCGGGCTGGCGATCGGCTGTGTCATCGTCAGCGGCGGCTATATTTTCAGCCAGCAGGTCTTCGAAATGGACGACAACGGCTCGTTCTACCGCGATGCGAAAACCCTGCCGCTTCTGAAGCGGGGCGCCAATCTGCTCGCTTCCGCCGCCCCCGAAGGATGGGGGCTGAAACCACAGAAACCGTCGGGTACGAACCCGGACAGCACTTTCCGCTCGCTGCTGTCTCCGAAACCCGAAGGTGCCGGCGCCGACCGCAAATCCGGCTACAAGTCCGAAGAGCGCCAGGAAATGGATCGCCTGATCCGCAGCCATCAATAAGGATGCCGCCCGCGTGCCGATAACCACAAACCCTTTCGACGATGACAAGCTGCACGAAGAATGCGGTATTTTCGGCGTCTACGGCCATGTCGATTCAGCTGCGCTGACGGCGCTCGGGCTTCATGCGCTGCAGCACCGGGGCCAGGAAGCCGCCGGGATCGTCACCTATGAGAACGGCCAGTTTTTCAGCCACCGGGCTGCCGGCCAGGTCGGCGAAAATTTCAGCGAGGAAAGCGTCATCAGCAAGCTGCCCGGCCGCTCGGCCATCGGGCATAACCGGTATTCGACGACCGGCGATACGCTGACCCGCAATATTCAGCCGCTGTTCGCCGATTTCGCCTCCGGCGGCTTTGCGATCGCCCATAACGGCAACCTGACCAACGCGGTGGCCATCCGGCGCGAACTGGTCCAGCGCGGCTGCCTGTTCCAGTCGACGACCGACACCGAGGTCATCATCCACCTGATCGCGACCAGCAAGTTCGACACCGTCGTCGACCGCGCCGTGGCGGCGCTCCAGATGGTCGAGGGCGCCTATTCCCTGGTTGCCCTGCATAACGACACGCTTATCGGCGTCCGCGACCCGTACGGGGTCCGGCCGCTCGTGCTGGGGCGTTTCGAGGATGGCTGGATACTGGCCTCCGAGACCTGCGCGCTCGATATCATCGGCGCGGAATACGTGCGCGATATCGAACCCGGCGAAATGGTGCTGATCGACGAAGACGGTCTGCAGTCGATGCATCCCTTCAAAAAGAAACCGCACCGCTTCTGCATCTTCGAATATATCTACTTCGCCCGCCCCGACAGCACGATCGAGGGCAAGAACGTCTATGACGCCCGCAAGAAAATCGGCCGCGAGCTCGCCATTGAAACCGGCGTGCCTGCAGACGTCGTGATCCCGGTGCCGGATTCGGGCGTGCCCGCCGCCCTGGGCTATGCCGAACAGGCCGGTATTCCGTACGAGCTCGGCATCATCCGCAATCACTATGTCGGCCGGACCTTCATCGAACCCACCGACCGGATCCGTCACCTCGGCGTCAAATTGAAGCACAACGCCAATCGCGACGTGATCGAGGGGCGCCGGATCATTCTGGTCGATGACAGCATCGTCCGCGGGACAACGTCCGTCAAAATCGTGGAAATGATGCGGGCCGCCGGCGCAACCGAAGTGCATATGCGGATCGCCAGCCCGCCGACCAACTATTCCTGCTTCTACGGTGTCGACACACCCGACCGCGAACAGCTTCTCGCCGCCCAGCATAACCTGGAAGAGATGGCGAAAATCATCGGGGTCGACAGTCTCGCCTTCCTCACGATGGACGGGCTGTACAGGGCCATGGGGCTGGACGGCCGCAATGCGGAAAACCCGCAATATTGCGATGCGTGTTTTTCGGGCGAATATCCGATCCAGCTTACCGATCAGTCGACCGATCAGCCCAGCCCGCAACTTTCTTTCCTGACCCAGCTCGCGTGACCGGACGTCTTTCCGACCGTATCGCCCTTGTCACAGGGGCATCGCGCGGCATCGGCACCGCCGTCGCCGAGCGTTTTGCCGCGGAAGGCGCGCATCTGGTCCTTGTTGCCCGCACCCGCGGCGGTCTGGAGGATATCGACGACAAAATCCGCAAAGCGCATGGCGACGACCGGGCCGCCACGCTTCTGGAACTCGATCTGACAGACCTCGACCAGGTCGACCGTATCGGCCCCACGCTCGCCGAGCGCTTCGGACGGCTGGATATCGTCGTCGGTAACGCGGGTCTGCTCGGCCAGATGGCGCCGATCAATCATATCGACTCGGACGTCTGGTCGGAGGTGATCGACGTCAACCTGAACGCGAACTGGCGGCTGATCCGCACGACCGACCCGCTGCTCCGGCAATCGGATGCAGGGCGCGCGATTTTCGTGACGTCCGGCGCTGCCCGCGGCAAGCGGCCCTACTGGGGAGCCTATGCCGTGAGCAAGGCGGCGCTTGAAATGATGGTGACCTGCTGGGCCGCCGAGACCGAAGAAACCAATATGAAGATCAACCTTCTCGACCCGGGCGCGACCCGTACCTCGATGCGGGCCGAAGCGTATCCGGGCGAAGACCCGCAAAGCCTGAAGACGGCGGAAGAAATTACCGGCTATTTCGTCGACCTTGCGGCGCCTGACTGTACCCGCCACGGCGAGATCGTTCAGGCCTATTAGCCACCGGCCCCGTTTACTGCCCGGAGCAAGGTCTGTGTTGACTCCAGAACACCTGTATCGCACCCCGCCCATGGCAGCGTGAACCCGACCGAAGTGCCCTTGCCGACCTCGCTCCGGATATCGAATGCACCGCCCTGGGCATCTGTCATTGCGCTGGCAAGGGGCAAGCCAAGACCGGTTCCGCCGTATCTTCGGTTCAGACCATTGTCCACCTGTCCGAACGGTTCCAGTACACGGGGAATATCTTCTGCGGCGATACCGATACCGTCATCAGAAATGACAATATGCGCACATTCGGACAACGCAGAGACCGCGACGGTGACGACCCCGCCGGTATCGGAGAATTTTACCGCATTTGAGATCAGATTAAGCAATATCTGACGAGCCATCCTGGGATCGGCCCACACCGGCGGCAAATCAGGGGCAGCCTCCACGTTCAGCGTGACACCCGCTTCCGCAACCGGGACGCTGAAATATCGCACACTGGTGTTTACAAGCTCCTGAACATCCAGGCGCTCGAAATCGGGTTCGAACCTCCCCGCCTCGATCTTTGAAATATCGAGGATTTCATTGATCATCTGCAGAAGATGGTGACCGCTTGAATTGATATCGTGCGCATATTGGTCATATCGCTCGTTGCCGAGACCACCGAACACACTTTGCTGCATCAGATCGGAAAAGCCGATTATCGCGTTGAGCGGCGTGCGCAATTCGTGACTCATATTTGCCAGAAAGCGCGATTTGGCCCGACTTGCAGCTTCGGCCTGGAGGCGCGCGTCCTCCAGTTCGGCTGCGCGCGCAGAAGCGCGATCCACAGCCATAGACAAAACGTCAAGCGCCGTCCCAAGGCCCGTGTAGCGCCCGTCTGCTGTGACGATAAATCCCGACAACAGGGCCGACGTTCCCTGATAGATGAATTGCTGGCTCAACGGTTCGAACGGCATGGCGATATCGACAATCAGAGGATCCGAATCCATAACCTCGAGGACAGGCTTGCGCTCGTATAGCGCCCATCCGAAACGATCCGCAAACCGGACCTGCAATTGCTGGCGGTTGACCAGCCCGACGGCTATTCCGGCACCGTCAACGACGGCGATCGCCTGCAAGCCCTCGTCCGCCTGGAATCTCTGATGAACCTCGCCGCATATATCCGTCGGCGAAACCGGCGCCACACGGCGAACAAGCGGTCCGATACCATCGAACGATCTACCCAAACTACCACCCACTGGAAGTTCCCCGAAAAAAAACCCAGACCCTAAAATAGAGGACCTGGATTAATATTTTTATTATTTATCAATCCGTTACATGAATTTTTTATGTCAGTTTTATGACATCCGGGGAAAGAGTTCGGCATTAATGCGGAAGCTGCGATTCTTGTGCAGCTACGACAAGCCCCATAGATTGCTCCCATGAAATTAGGAAAATTCAGAATACTGGCGATCAGCGCGTCTTTCCTGGCAGTTGCCGCTGCGTGTTCGTCGTCGGACAAAGACTCTGTTGACCTGACAACGCCCTGGCTCGGCCCGTTGCGCGGCTTTGAACGTGTCAGCGGCGAGGGTAATTTCGGCGTCTTCCTGAAGAAAACGCCGGGCGAAGCGACCGGCTTCGACCGTATCGACGTGACGCCGCCCGAAATCATTGTCTCGGCCGGGTCCGACCTCGAAGCGATCAGCCCGGAGTCATATGAAAAGATCAAAGCCCTGTTCGCGGAGGCATTCCGCCGGGAACTTGCAAAGCAGGTTCCGACGGCGACTACCGACACTGAGCGCGCTTCCGCCAGCCACGTGATGCAGGCGGCGCTCAGCAACATCACCATTACCCGAAAAGCGGACAATCCGAACGCTGCAACGATCGACGACCTTCAGTTTTCGTTCGAGGGCGCCACGATCGAAGCGGAAATCCGCATCCGGAAAACGAACGCGCGGTCGGGTGCCATCGTCTTGCCCGCGAAGGCGGACAACACCGGCTGGGAGGCCCTCGGCGATCCCTTCGCCGCCCTCGCCCGGCAGGCCGCGGCAGAAGTCGCCAAAGCACGTAGCGCGATCGATACGAAGGCCGCACAACCGCCGCCTGCGCCCGAAAAGCCCGCAGAAAAATAGCTTGAATCGCGATCAGTTCCCGTCGCCGCCCGGGGCATAGGGATTCTTCTGGCCGCGCAGGTTGATCCGTATCGGCACGCCGGGAAAGCCGAACTCCTCGCGAATGCCGTTGGTCAGATAGCGGATATAGGATTCCGGCATCCCCTTGGGCTGGCTCGTGAAGACGATAAATGTCGGCGGGCGCGATTTGGACTGCGTGATGTAGCGCACCCTGATGCGCCGGCCATGAAAGATCGGCGGCGGATGCCGTTCCACCGCATATCCGAGCCACCGGTTCAGCGGCCCTGTCGGTACCCGGCGGTTCCATACTTCGTACACCGCAAGAACTTCGGGCAACAGCTTGTGAAGTCCGCGCGATGTCAGCGCCGACAGGGTGACGACAGGCACGCCGCGGATTTGCGGCAGCGAAATCTCCATCCGGTCGAACATCAGCTTCAACGCTGCCGGGCCGTCTTCGACGACATCCCATTTGTTGACCGCGATGACAATGGCCCGGCCTTCGTCGATGATATGACGCGCGATCACGAGGTCCTGTTTTTCGGGCATCATGGTCGCGTCGACGACGAGCACGACGACATGGGCGAACCGGATCGCCTCGAGCGTATCGCCGACGGACAGCTTTTCGACCTTCTTGTCGATCCGCGCCTTGCGCCGCATGCCGGCCGTGTCGATCAGTTTGATCGGCGTCCCCTGCCAGGTCCATTCAATGGAAATCGCATCGCGGGTAATACCGGCTTCGGGCCCCGTGATAACGCGTTCGTCGCCCAGCAGTTTGTTGACCAGCGTCGACTTGCCGACGTTCGGGCGGCCGACAATGGCGAGTTGAAGCGGGCCGTGATAGACCTCTTCCTCGCCGTCATCCTCTTCGTCGATCAGATCGTCCCCGGCCTGTCCACGGACCGAGGGATCGCGATCTTCGTCGTCCCAGTCGAAATCCACCAGAGCCTCCGCAATCGCGTCTTCGAGATCGGGCATGCCGATGCCGTGTTCGGATGCGATCGCCACCGGCTCGCCCAGGCCAAGTTCATAGGCTTCCATCCGGCCGGCATCCGCCGACCTTGCCTCACATTTATTCGCGACCAGAATGACCGGCGAGCGGGATTTCCGCATCATGTCGGCAAAATGCCGGTCGAGCGGGGTGATCCCGGCACGCGCATCGAAAACCAGCAATGCCGCATCGGCATCCTCGATCGCGCGCCGCGTCTGCGCCTGCATCTCGGTTTCCACCTGTGAATCAGGCGCGTCCTCGAGCCCCGCCGTATCCACCGCCGTAAACCGCAACCGCCCAAGCATGGCATCGCCTTCACGCCGGTCGCGCGTGACGCCCGGGGTCGGGTCGACCAGTGCCGAGCGCCGCCCGATCAGGCGGTTGAAAAGTGTCGATTTGCCTACATTGGGGCGGCCGACAATGGCGATGACGGGTTTCATGATTTCCTGCAGGTCAACGAAACGCGATCAGGTCGGCTTCGTCTGTGAGTACATAGAGATGCTCGCCGGCAACGATCGGCGGGATCAGCACCGGGCCGGAAATTTCGATACGTCCGAGGATTTTGCCGGAATACGGCGACAGCGACCAGATTTCATCGACATTGTTGCCGACCAGCAACCGGTCGCCGGCCAGCACGGGACCGGCCCAGAGTATCGGCCCGGTCTTGTCCTCCTCGTCCTCGAAACGCGGCAAGGGCGCGACCCAGCGCACCCGTCCGCCGCGACGTGTCAGGCAGATCACCTCCGCGTCGCGCGTCACGACATAGACGAATTCGCCGGCAACCCACGCGCCGTGAATGCCGCCGACGGCGACTTCCCACAGACGCGTCCCGGTCCGCAGATCGACCGCCACGGTCCGGTTGCTGTTGCCGACGATATAGACGATGCCGCGGTCAATCACCGGCTGTCCCCGGATATGCGCAATGGCGGTCACCGCGTCCGACCGGCGAATTGCGGTAAGCGATTCCGTCCAGACCTGGCGTCCGTTCTCGACACGCAGCGCCACGACCTCGCCGGACGAATAGGGAACGACGACAACACCGCCATCCACCGCCGGCGCCGCGCCACCCAGCAGGCCCGCGACTTCGCGCAGCCCGGAATGCGTCCACAACTCGCGACCGTCGGCGGCGCTCAGCGCGTATAGCTCGTTTGCGACAGTCACCGCGAATACCCTGCCCGCCCAGACGGTCGGGGCAGCGCGCATCGGACCGGACAGGCGCTTGCGCCATATTTCCTTGCCGGTCTGCGCGTCGAGCGCGACCACATCGGCAAAACCCGTCGTCGCGAAGACACGCCCGTCGCTGACGGCAATACCGCCCCCGAGAATGCCCTCGTTATCGTCGTTTTTCGACAGTTCGACGCGCCAGAGGCGGTTGCCGCTTTTCTGGTCGAATGCGCTGACCTCGGCGTCGATATCGACGGTATAGATCCTGCCCCCGGCGATGACCGGTTGCGCCAGCAACTGCGCTTCGTCGCTCGACCCCTCGCCGATATCCGTGCTCCATTGACGGGCGAGCGGCCCCGATGCGGCAAGATGGTGCATGGCGTGATTGGGATAGCCGCCGGCCTGCGGCCATTCGTCGTTCACGTCGGGCCGGGGCAACAGGATCTTCAGGTCCTTGATCCGTTCGTCCGGCGAAATCGCCCCGCCGCCGCGCAGCACGTCGATACGCTCGCCTTCGAGCGGCTTGTTCACGCTGCCGCCGAGCCAGCCCTCACAACCTGCCAGCAACAGCATTGCCGCCGAAACAGCAATCAAGCGGACATTCGGAAATGCGGCAAACACAGATCTGCTCCCGGTCAGGACGCGCCGAGGATGTTGAGCATCTGCGATGCGCGGGCGCGGATACCCGGCGGGGATGCCGCATCGTCGACAATCGCCCGGTAATTCGCACGCGCCTTGTCCATGTCACCGGCGCGCTGGGCAGTCAGTGCGAGAATCTCGAGAGCAATGTGCCGATAAGTCTTTCCGGCAGCGCTCATCGGCTGAATTTTCGCTTCGATCGTCGCGGCATCGATCGACGGCACGCGCAGGGCCTGAAACGCACCCAGCACAACGGCCAGGTCGCGCATGGAGCCGGGAACCGACCCATCGTCTGCGATCCCGTCATAGATGCCTATCGCGCCGGCGGCATCGCCGCCCTTGGCGACGAGCGACGCCTGGTAGAACCGGGCGAGGATTCCGTAACCGGACCCCGCATCGGCGGCCAGCGCCGAAAACGCCGCAGAAGCTTCGCCGGACTTGCCGTCCTGCATCAGTTCGGCGGCGGCGGCGAACCTTTTGCCTTCCGCGTAGCGCTGATCGGTCTGATAGCTCTCCCAGGCCTTCCACCCGGCAACCGCCGCCACAACGACAACGGCGCCGGCGATGACGTACTTGCCATAGCTGCGCCACAGTTTTTCGTAGCGTTCCTGCTTTAGTTCTTCGTCGACTTCACGAAATATATCGCCCACGGGGCTCTCCGCACATTTTCGGAAAATGGCCGGTAAGATAACGGGGCCATGGAACGGTAGCAAACAACCATTTTCGCTTTTGAATTAATAATTTAGGGGCCGCTTTCCCGAATTGGGCATCAGTCGGCTCCGCGAACGCGGGAATTGTTCCATGCGACTGGACGAAGCGCGCGAAATGGGGATAATTGCTGTCACGAAGTCGTCAGAAACAGGGGTTTCGCCCGCGCCGATGGTCACCGTTGTCAGCCTTTCGGACTACAAGAACGCCAACCGGCGGTTCAAGCCCGATATCTGCTTCAACAAGCGGGAACTCGAGCAGCTTCTGACAGTCTACAGCCGCCGGGTCATGAGCGGAGAATGGAAGGATTACGCGATCCGCCACGATCCGACGCTCGCCGCCTTCCTGATTTACCGGAACAACAGCCGTCAGCCGGCGTTTACCGTCATCAAGCACCAGACCTCCGGCGGGAAAACCGAGTTCGTGGTCTTTCACGGCCGCGAAAGGCTGAAGCGCAGCGATTCACTCAAGGATGCGGTCACGGTGCTGAACCGCAAACTCAAGCTGGTCAAGAAATAGACCGATAAAACCGATAAAAGGGAGTTCTCATTATGAGCGGCCAGATTATTCGCATGCCCGACATCCGCAAGGTCGATCCCGACGACGCGGTCGCTTCACTCCGCCAGCAGCTTCTGTTCGCGTTTCACATGGTCGATATGCTGGGCCAGCCCAGCGGCATGGGCAGCCATCTCACGGCGCGCCTGCCCGGCGCGGAGACGTTCTTTTTTCACGTTCACAATTTCGGCTTCGGCGAAGTGACGCCCGATCTGATCCATGAGGCAGATTTCGAACTCAACGTCCTGTCGGGAGAGAACGTCGACGTCAATCCGACGCTTCATATCCACACGCAGATCTATACCGCGCGGCCCGACGTTACCTGTATTCTTCACACCCATGCGAAGCACGTCACGGCGCTCAGCGCGCTGGGCGAAAACATAGAAGTCATTACCCAGGGCGGTGCACGGCTGCATGAAGAATGCGTCCTGTTCGATGAAGACGATGGTGTCGCGCTGGGCAAGGGGCCCGGTGCGGCGATGGCCCGCGCGCTGGGCCGGAAATCCTGCATGGTTCTGAAAAACCACGGGCTTCTGACGGCAGCCTCCTCCATTCCCGCGGCGGTCATCCTGGCCGACACCATGGAAAAGGAAGCCGAAATGCTGTTGATGGCGAAAGCGGCGGGCACGCTGTCGCCGCCATCCGCCGAGGGCAGCCAGCGCACCAAGGAATTTCTGTTTAATGACAAAGCGTTCGGACGCGGCTGGACCTACCTGATGCGCCGGCTCGCCCGGCAACGCCCCGACGTCATGAACATGTAGGCGACAGCCCGGCGGCAGTCTCGAAGACCGCCGCTACTGCATGATCTTCTGGTGGCCGCCCCGGAAGTGTTTGAAAAAAGGAATCTTCCGGCTTGCCGACTGTCGCGGCGGCTCAAGGATCAGGCTTTCCGCGTAGGACAGCACGTTCCGCGTGACCATCGCGAGTTCGAATTCCTGCGTTTCCCGGATCGGGATCCAGTCGAGGTTTTCAAGCTCCCCCGACCCCTGCAGATCGCCGACGACATCGCCCGCCTCCACCATGAAGAACCGTGCATCGAAACGCATCGGCCGGAATACCGGGGTAATCGCGCGCGCAATATAGTCTAGCCGGTCGAGCGCCGGCGCATATCCCGCGCCGAAAAACGTCTCCCATCCCTGCGGCGGTGGCCGGTGCGGTAGCGGGTCGTCCGCGCCGATGATCAGCCCGGTTTCCTCGAACGTCTCGCGGATGGCGGCGATCGCGATAGACCGCGCCCGGCCGTTACGTGTCGTGCGCGAAAGCTGTGCGGCGACGGCCGGGTCCAGGTCGCTACCGGCCCTTACCCGGGCGTCGGACGGGTCGACGCGGCCGCCGGGAAACACATAGCGATGCGGCAGGAACTTGTGCGCGCGGTGGCGCTCGCCCATCAGCACTTCGATCCGGCGTCCCTGGCGGCGCCAGATGATAATTGTCGCGGCGTCCCAGGGGCGGACCGCCCGGGCGCCGGCTTCGCGTTCCGGCTGCGGCGGCAAAGCGGATTTCCGCGAACTCACAGTCTTTCTCCGGTCGGCAGATGGCGCAATCCCGCGGCGCCCAGCGCGTCCAGGTCGCGGCTTCCCGTACAAAACATGGCGATACGCAACTCCTCTATCGTCGCCGTCATGGTGTCGTGAACGGCGGTCGCCGTCTCGAGTGCCGAGCCCAGCGTCGGCGCAGCCATCCCGGCCAGCGACGCGCCGAGCCGCACCGCTTTTGCCACGTCTATGCCGGACCGGATCCCGCCGGACGCGAATACCGGAACCTCCGGGACCTCGGCGAGGACATCGCATAAAGCATCCGACGTCGGAATGCCCCATCCAGAAAATGCGTGGGCCACGCGGCGAATGGCGGGGTCTCTCTGGCGATAGGCTTCGACCTCGCTCCAGCTGGTGCCGCCGGCACCCGCCACATCGATACCGGCGATTCCGATATCGACAAGCCGTCGTGCGACGTCGGCGGAAATGCCATTGCCGACTTCCTTGGCGACCACCGGCACGTCCAGCGCGGCAACGACGGCCGCAATCCTGTCATACAGGCCGGTCCAGTTGCGGTCGCCGCCCGACTGGACAGCTTCCTGCAGCGGGTTCAGATGCAGAAACAGGGCATCGGCGCCAATCATGTCGACAGCCTGCCGGGCCTGGTCCGCGGAATAGCCGTAATTCAGCTGGACCGCGCCCAGATTGGCGAACAGGAGAATGTCCGGCGCCGCCGGCCGCACACGAAAGGTGTCCGCATATTCCGGCTGTTCGATCCCGGCGCGCTGCGAGCCGACGCCCATGGCAATGCCGAGCGATTGCGCCGCCTCGGCCAGTCGAAGGTTGATGTCGCGCGCAATTTCGGTGCCACCCGTCATGCTGGAGAGCAATAACGGCGCCGCGAGCTTCTTGCCGAAAACCGCGGTCGTGGTATCGACTGCATCGAGGTCGATCTCCGGCAGCGCAACGTGATCGAACCGGTAGTCCTCAAACCCCGTCGTCAGCCCTTTGGACGACACGTTTTCGTTCAGGACGGTATCGATATGTTCGCGCTTGCGGCCTTCGATCTCGCTCACGGACGGGGCTCTCCGTCTTTCGTGACGGCGCGTTCGTCCTGCATACGCCGCTGGCGGCGCTCCGTCGCCCACCAGGCCCAGAATCCGGCCAGCAGAGACAGCAGAATACCGATCATGGTCTCCAGCACCGGGTCGGCGCTGCGCCATTTGAAATAGAGCAGGAAGATAATGATCGCCGTGACGGCGCCGATGACTTTCGCGAACACGCGCTACCTCCGTTTGTATGAGAATAGCGCGCGCGCAGGTCGGGGGCAAAGCAGCCACGCGGGAATCGGGAAAATTCAGCCCGCGATCAGCGTGACCGATTGGGTCGTCACCGGCAGCTCGGCCGGTGGCGGCGTTTCCGCACCGGGCTGCATGTAACGCCCGTCGAAGGCGACGGTCAGGCGCTCTCCCGCGAACGGCCAGGGCGATATGCGGTATTGCCCGTCGGCCAGCGGTGTCACGGTGATATCCGTATCGTCCTTTGCCGACAAGGGGACATGGGGGAAAACCGCCTGCTCGCGCGCGCCTTCATGGACACGGTTGAAATACAGTGCCAGCGTGTCAAAGAACTGAAGCTGCTTGTAGGCCTGCATCAGCCGGTCGTCGGCGACCTTGTCCCGGGTTTCAGGCGCCGA
Source organism: uncultured Rhodospirillaceae bacterium (assembly GCA_963977005.1). Classification (GTDB taxonomy): domain Bacteria; phylum Pseudomonadota; class Alphaproteobacteria; order MPNO01; family UBA830; genus CAXBCP01. The sequence continues at coordinate 58,951 of CAXBMQ010000008.1, read as the reverse complement.
CCGAAGGGCTTCCTTCAACCGCTCCTGACGCGCTTCCTCATGTGCCAGCATTTTTTCGGCCGCGGGGACATTCCTTTCGGCAACCTTGTCGAGCAGCACGATATCCGACAACCCGTAGCGCCCGTTATACAGCCCCCAGGAATGCATGCTCGACAGCAGGCCCGAAAACGGATCGTGCGCTTCGTTGATATCCGGCGACCGCGAACTGGTGCCCATGATCAGGTCGAACGGGGTTTCCGTCAGATTGTAGGGAAGGCCCGTGTCCGGATCGATCCGGAATTCATCGTCGAGCACGGCCCAGCCGGCGTCATGATTGGCAATGATAAAGCGTGTCGCGGGATCGGTGACAGCTTCGAAGTCTTCATTGCCGAACGCTTCGGCAAATTGGTCGGAAAGTGCGGTGTGTTCCGCCATCTTGATGACGAAACGCGGTGCGCCGTCTGGCGCGGTCTGAACAATCATGGGGCCCTCACGAAAGAAAGCTGCCTCCGGCAGGGAGGCAGCTTATCAATCGATGTCGTTCAGGTCACCGGCAATTGCGCATGTTTACGAGGCGCATGCCGGTAATATCGTCCGGGAGATCAGGCGACCTTGCGGCGCGGCTCCGGCTCACGATAGGCCATTTCGACGTGTTTCGTGCAGTAGGAATACCCTTCGAGCGTTTTCTCACCGCAGAAGTGGAATTCCTTGGTTGCCGGCTCACCATGCGGCCACTGGCAGGTGCGGAACGGCGACGGTCCGTGGTTGAACAGACGCGTGATGTTAAGGACTTTCTGCTTAGGAGTGCTCATGATTCTTACCCGATTCAACAAAATGCTGCATTGCACAAGGATATAGTGCGCTGCAGCGAAAATTTCAAGCGAAATGTGACGATTTCTTTAAACGGAAACCATCTTACAGCGAAAGTGTAACAAAACCGATTCGGCTTTTCAACCAATTTATCTCAGGTAAATGAAAACGTGTTGATTCCGCTGAGTTTTCGGACGCAGGATCGTTCGGTCAACGCTTTACCGGGCGACGATTCAGGCGCCGGCTGTCTGCTTCAGCGGATCGTATCGGCGCCGACATTCTTCGCTGGCGCACCAAATATGGCGACTACCATAAAAATCGAAGAAATTTACCTAGCCCGACCAGACTTAGAGATACACCTCACGAGAAACCTAGTTTATGGTGAAATCACTATCGGGAATCAAGCCTATCCGGCCACAGCACCCTTCGGCAAACACCAAATAATATTAATAAAACCAAGCCGACACTTATAAATTTACAATTTCGACCGAAGGAACGAGAGCGATGAACGAAATTATATCAGATATTGACAATGATCTTGATGTCATCTTCGGCGAATACCGCGACACGAATGCAGTACAGGACTTTGTTGCGTCTGTTAGATCTGTAAATTTCACTGGTACGTTATATATCGGCTACCCTGTACTTACTGTCGACGATGAGCGGATTGAATTTGACGCAGTACTTATATCGAGAAATCGTGGAGTAATTGTTTTCGACCTATATTCATTTGACGGGGGGGCGCAGGGAACACCCCAAGCGATCGCTTCAGCTGTCGCGGCCAGACAAGAACAACAGTTTGCAGCCCTCTATAACAAGTTAAATTCATTTGGAGAGCTTCGAAAAAATCGAAAACTCATTGTCGATATCACTACGGCGTCAATTCACCCCATCGCGGACGTATTCATCCAGCAAGACGATGCAATTTTGCTCGGGCCAAGTAGGATGGACGAGCTTCCAATGGTTGAGCAGCAAGATTTACTTAGTGATGAGCAACTCGAACATTTAAATGCTGCAATTCAGAGAATATCGAATCTTCGACCGAAAAAGAAACGTGAAGACGTTGTTAAATCAGACTCTAAAGGCTCGATGATCAAAGAAATCGAAAAGCAAATAGCAAACCTTGACCTTTGGCAAAAGCGAGGATCGATTGAGTATGTAAACGGCCCGCAACGCATTCGTGGGTTAGCAGGATCAGGAAAAACTGTCGTTCTCGCATTGAAGGCTGCTTATCTTCACGTCAAGCGCCCAGATTGGCATATTGTTGTGACGTTCAACACTCGCTCGCTCTATCAACAATTTGAAGCACTCGTGAACAGATTCGTCTTTTCTCAAATAAATGACGAGCCAGACTGGTCAAAAATCAGCATTATGCATGCTTGGGGCGGCTCCGAGAGAGATGGAGTTTACAGTTCAGCGACGTCACTATTGGGAATTCAATACCGAGATTTTGGATCCGCAGCCAGGCAGTTTGGTTACGACAATGCCTTCGATGGAGCTTGTAAAGAAGCTCTTACTGCCCTTGGGGACAGAGAGATCGAAACGTATGACATGCTTTTGGTCGACGAGGCTCAAGATTTGCCTGCATCATTCTTCCAGCTCTCATACCGACTTCTTAAACAACCGAAACGAATTGTTTGGGCATATGACGACTTACAAAACCTAGGCGATGTTCATATGCCATCCGCAGACGAGTTGTTCGGGTCAGGCACAAACGGAGAACCTCTTGTCGTTCTCAGAAATATGACAGACCAACCACAACAAGATATCGTCCTCCCTCGCTGTTACAGGAATCCACCATGGACACTTGCTACGGCCCACGGGTTGGGTTTTGGTGTAAAAAGGGATCAATTCGCGCAAATTTTCGACGATCTCTCTCTATGGAAACGACTTGGGTATCGTCCGAGAGTGGGAACATTGGAGTTTGACCAACAAGTCGATATTGAACGAGACCCTCACAGTTTTCCGGCTTTTTTTGGAGATTTACTGGCGCCCACAGATTCACTTGTCACAGCCACTCACAGCGATCAGAAGGCCCAGTATCAATGGGTAGTTGAGCAGATAAGGTCGTTAATAACAGAAGACGAACTTGAACACACCGACATTCTAATTGTTCTTCCAAATGTCAGAACGAGCAAATCTTCGGGCGCGCGAATTCTAAAAGCGCTCCAAGAAGCAGGTCTGCAAGGACACATTCCAGGCCAAACTTCGTCAAGAGACGCCGTTTATCGAAAAGGTTCGATCGCAGTTACACATATTTATAGGGCAAAGGGTAACGAAGCTCCCGCCGTATTCGTCGTAGATGCTGAATTTTGTGAAGGGACACATGGCATTAAGAAGCGCCGCAACATTCTCTTCACAGCGATTACTCGTTCACGCGGTTGGACGTATATAACTGGCGTTGGTGCCGGAATGGAAAAAATCACGGCCGAAATAGACGCAATCAGAAGAGACAACTTTTCTCTAAAGTTCCACTACCCTACACGCGAGATTGCCAGAGAGCTAGCAGTTACACGTGACACCGCATTACCCGAAGAGCTTGGCCAAGATGATTTCGATGATGTCCGGCTGGCCCTTCAAAAGGTCAAAAATGCGAGCTGGGAACAGCTTCCGCTAGACCTAAGAGAGCAACTAAAGGAAGTACATGGCGGTGGCCAATGAGGCCTATCGACATTTGCAATCAACTAAATAGCTTTTTTGCTCAGTGCATGGCTGATCAATTTATTGAAGCCTTCGAGACGCACAAAATTGATTCTAATAGCACGCATCAATTCTTGGGACCAGTAAGCCCTCAGAAAATGATTAGCGGGACTGGCATAACCTTTGAAGAATATATCGTCCTTTTAGACAATAACTCATACTCTGCGGTCTTTTTTGACGCATCTATAATTTCTATACAATGCTACTTTGATGGAAATGATATAAAAGGCCATCGATATATTTATATTCCCTGCCCAGTCAATGCCGATTTACTGATAGATCGCCCTGCTTCGATTTCGTTGGCGGACTGGCTGAGATATGCCGACAGTGACAAGCTGAGACACTCTTATCACAGCAGTGGGAATATGCGTTTTGACTTTTCTGCCGACATGGCTCCAAACCCAAATCACCCGCATCCAGTCTCGCATCTTACTTTCGGCTCTCCATCTTGCCGGATTCCAGTTAAGGCTCCTCTATCACCCTCGGGGTTTTTGGAATTTATATTTGAAAATTACTATCGGCATTATCTACAGAAATGGCGGCACTTCGAACCACACCTTAGATGTCTCGGGCTGACTGATACGATCAGTCGCGCCGAGATCGCAAAGCATCACTTTAGCTGGAGCTGACCGAGATTGCTATTGCACACGGCAATTCATTTCAAAGCTAGCCTAACAATTCACTTAGAACTAAAAACAGTGACATATTCAATGTTTCCGAGATAACTCAGTTTAGAACGAAAGTTATCAGGCGAGCTCCTCGGTCAATGTGAATATAGTGGATAGCCCAGATAGTCTTGACACTTATGATGTTAAGCTACCAACTCGCAGATCGGAAAAGTCGCTGCGCTCGCAATGCTAATGGGGGCATCCATTCCGCTTATCTCATCTGGCTGTAGCTACCATTTACCCCCCCTATTCCCACTCGATCGTGCCAGGCGGTTTGGACGTGATGTCGTAGACGACCCGGTTGATACCGCGCACCTCGTTGATGATGCGGTTTGCCGCGCGGCCGAGGAAGGCCATATCGTAGGGATAGAAATCAGCGGTCATGCCGTCGGTGGATGTCACCGCCCGCAGGGCGCAGACGCTGTCATAGGTGCGTGAATCGCCCATCACGCCAACCGTCTGGACCGGCAGCAACACCGCGAAAGCCTGCCAGATCTCGTCGTAAAGGCCGGCATTGCGGATTTCCTCGAGGTAGATGGCGTCGGCCTTGCGCAGGATTTCGAGCTTGTCGCGGGTAATGTCACCGGGCATACGGATGGCAAGGCCGGGTCCCGGAAACGGATGCCGTCCGACGAAGCTCTCGGGCAGGCCGAGCTCACGCCCGAGTTCGCGCACCTCGTCCTTGAACAGTTCGCGCAGCGGTTCGACCAGCGCCATATTCATGCGTTCCGGCAAACCGCCGACATTGTGATGCGATTTGATCGTCACGCTCGGCCCGCCATGGAACGAGACGGATTCGATGACATCGGGATAGAGCGTCCCCTGCGCGAGGAAATCGGCCCCGCCCACATTCCTGGCTTCCTCGTCGAAGACGTCGATGAAGGTGGCACCGATAATCTTGCGTTTCTGTTCCGGGTCGCTCACGCCGTCCAGCTTGCCGAGGAACAGATCGGTCGCGTCGCGGTGGACGAGGTGGATATTGTAGTGATCGCGGAACAGGCCGACGACCTCGTCGGCCTCCCCCATGCGCATCATGCCGGTATCGACAAACACGCAGGTCAGCTGATCGCCGATGGCCTCGTGCAGCAGCACCGCGACGACCGACGAATCCACGCCACCGGAAAGCCCGCAGATCACCCGGCCGTCGCCGACCTGTTCGCGGACCTTGGCGATTTCCTGCTCGCGGAAAGCCGCCATCGTCCAGTCGCCGGTGCACCCGGCGACACCATGGGTGAAATTCCTGAGGAGTTCCGCCCCGTGCGGGGTGTGAACGACTTCGGGATGGAACTGCACGGCATAGAACCGGCGTTCGTCGTTGGCGATCGCCGCATAGGGCGCGCCGTCGCTGGTCGCGACGACACGGAAACCTTCGGGGAGATGCACGACGCGGTCGCCGTGGCTCATCCAGACCTGTTCCGTCGCGCCGACATGCCAGATTCCGCTGAACATCTCGCAGTCTTCTGCGACGGTGACCATCGCGCGTCCGAATTCGCGGTGGTCGGAGGTCTGCACCTCGCCGCCGAGCTGTTCGACCATCGTCTGCTGGCCGTAACAGATACCGAGCACCGGCACGCCGAAGTCGAAAACCTCGTCCGCGGCCCGCGGCGTATCGATATCGAGCACCGAAGCCGGACCGCCCGACAGGATGATCGCCCGCGGGGCGAAGGCGGCGAGGCTTTCGCCTGTCACCTTGTTGAACGGATGAATTTCGCAATAGACCCCGCTCTCGCGCACGCGCCGGGCAATCAACTGGGTCACCTGCGACCCGAAATCGATAATCAGGACGCGGTCGGACATGGCTGCGGGATCACTCACTCTTTTTGCTCGCTTCCGGCGTTCTCTGCCTGGTCATTCGGGTGGCCGGTAATTCGGCGCCTCGCGCATGATGGACACGTCATGCACGTGGCCTTCGCGGAAGCCGGCGGATGTGGCACGCCTGAATGTGCAGTTGCGCTGCATGTCACCGATCGTGCCGTTGCCGGTATACCCCATCGAGGCGCGCAAGCCCCCGATAAGCTGGTGCAGCACGGCGCCGGCGGGGCCCTTGTATGGCACGCGGCCCTCGATCCCCTCGGGCACCAGCTTGAGAGAATCGTTCACTTCCTGCTGGAAATAGCGGTCCGCCGAGCCCTGCGCCATCGCCCCGAGCGACCCCATGCCGCGATAGGATTTGTAGGACCGGCCCTGATAGAGAAAGACTTCGCCCGGACTTTCCTCGGTACCCGCCAGCAGCGAGCCGACCATCACGCAGTCCGCGCCCGCGGCGATGGCCTTTGCGAGGTCGCCGGACAGCCGCACACCGCCATCGGCGATACACGGAACATCCTGCGCGCGGCAGGCCTCGGCCGATTCCAGAACGGCGCTGAATTGCGGCACGCCGACACCGGTCACCGCACGCGTCGTACAGATCGACCCCGGCCCGATCCCGATCTTGACCGAATCCGCGCCGGCATCGATCAGCGCCTTTGCGCCCTCGGGCGTGGCGATGTTGCCGGCAATCACCTGCGTACTGTTCGATATGCGTTTGATGCGGCTCACCGCGTCGAGGACGCCGCGCGAATGTCCATGCGCCGTGTCGACAACGACGACGTCGGCCTCGGCATCGATCAGCGCTTCGGCCCGGGCGAAACCGTCCTCGCCCACGCCGGTCGCGGCGGCGACCCGCAGGCGGCCCTTTTCGTCCTTGGTGGCATCGGGATGAAGCTTCGCCTTTTCCATATCCTTCACGGTGATCAACCCGATACACCGATAGGCATCGTCCACAACCAGGAGCTTCTCGATCCGGAACTTGTGAAGCAGACGGCGGGCCTCATCCATATCGACGGATTCGTTCACGGTGACGAGGTTTTCCCGCGTCATCAGTTCGCTGACGGGTTGATCGGGCTTGTCCGCAAAGCGCACATCCCGGTTGGTCAGAACCCCGACCAGCTTGCCGCCGTTGCGTTCAACGACCGGAATACCCGAAATCCGGTGCCCCTCCATCAGCGCCAGCGCATCGGCCAGCGTGCGTTCGGGGGTGATCGTCACGGGGTTCACGACCATGCCGGATTCGAATTTCTTGACCGCGCGCACCTCGTCCGCCTGAAGCGCCATGTCCATGTTCTTGTGCAGCACGCCGATCCCGCCGACCTGCGCCATGGCAATCGCCATGTTGGATTCGGTGACCGTGTCCATTGCCGCCGAAATCAGCGGAATGCCGAGAGAAATGGACCGAGTCAGGCGGGTCTGGGTATTGGCCTCGTGGGGAAGTACGGCGGATTCCGCGGGTACAAGAAGAATATCGTCAAAGGTAAGTGCTTCGCGGATTTCCATGTCACAGCCTGCTATTGGAGTGACGCCGAAATATACACATCGCCCCCTCGAATCCCAAACGGAATGGAACAGTCTGCCCGGAAAAGTTACGGCTCTCCGCGAAACCCGGTGGCGACGATATATGTTTCCGGACTTTCGGGCCGCGATGCATCGGGTTTGACCGTGCGGACCTTGTCGAAACTGCGATTGATCGTGGTCATCAATTCGCCATGCGCGCCCCCGGCGAAGGCTTTCATTACCAGGGTTCCACCCTTGACGAGCGCTTCGCAGGCAAAAGCATGGGCCTCTTCGCACAGCGCCATCGTGCGCAGGTGGTCGGTCGATTTGTGGCCGGTAACGGGCGCCGCCATATCGCTGAGGACCACATCGGCGCGGCCGCCGAGCGCTTCCATCATCCGCGCCGGGGCTTCGGGCAGGCTGATGTCGAGGCACATGACTTCCGCACCCCCAAGGGCTTCCATTTCCTGGATATCGACCGCGACGACGATGCCGCCGCCCTCTCCGGGCTGCACGCGTTCGACCGCGATCTGGGTCCAGCCACCGGGGGCGGCCCCGAGGTCGATCACCTTCTGGCCGCGCCGCAACAGGCTGTACTGATCGTCCAGCTGGACGAGTTTGAAGGCCGCCCGGGATCGCAGGCCCTGTTTGCGGGCTTCATGCACGTACGGGTCGTTCAGCTGCCGGTCGAGCCAGCGGGTCGACGACGCCGTCCGCCCGCGCGCCGTCTTGACGCGGACACGCATGTTCCGCCCGGTCAGGCCCCGTCCCGACGACTGGCGCCCGGAAGATTTTCCACCGGAAGAACTCCCTCTCCCCCCGCCGCGGCCGCCGGATTTACGTGCCATGCCGGATCTATTCCGCAGCCGACGCAGTAGCGGCGGTGCACGATGCCTGCGGCTGACCGGCCATGACGCTGAGAATGCCCTCGCGCACGCCGCGGTCGGCAACACGTAGCCGGCCGGCCGGCCAGAGCCGGCACACAGCTTCAAGAACGGCACACCCGGCCACGACGAGGTCCGCCCGGTTGTGGCCGATACACGGATGCGCCGCCCGCTGATCGTAATTCTGGCCGGAAAGTTCGCCGCTGATCCGGGCCACGGCCTCGAAAGACAACCAGGCCCCGTCGACCATGGACCTGTTGTAGCGCGGCAGGCGCATATCGACGCCGGCGATCGTTGTCACGGTTCCGGCGGTACCCACCATCTGGACTTTGCCCTCGGCAATATGTCGCGAGATACCATGCTGCCGATCGAACGACTCCAGCATCCCGACCACCCGGGACACCAGGTTTTCATACTCGACGGGCGAAAAATCGTTACCGCCGTGCTGTTCGGTCAGCGTGACCACGCCGCAGGGCAAAGACGTCCAGCCGTCGACCTGCGCGCCGCCATCGGGCAGGATTCGCGCCCAGACGAATTCGGCGCTGCCGCCGCCCACATCGAACATCAGCGCGTGATCGTGAGCCGGGTCGAGCAGCGAAAAACACCCCGTCAGCGTCAGTTCGGCCTCCTCGCGCGAACTGATGACCTCCAGGTCGATCCCCGCTTCTTCTCTCACCCGTTCAACGAAATACGCGCTGTTCCCGGCAGAACGCGCCGCCTGTGTCGCGACGCAACGCGATTCCGAAACGCGCCGCCGGCCCATCTTCTTGGCACAGATCTTGAGCGCTTCGACGGTCCGGTCGATTGCCTTTTCGGACAGCGTTCCAGCCGCACTGACGCCTTCGCCCAGGCGCACGATGCGCGAAAAGCCGTCGATAACGCGAAAACCATGACGAGTCGGATGAGCAATCAACAACCGGCAGTTGTTGGTTCCCAAATCCAGCGCCGCGAACACACGTTGGTTGCGGCCGGGTCCGTTTCTGCGGCCGGCCCTGCTTCGTCCATCCGCCCGGCTATTTTTTTTATGCGGCGGCATTGCCGGCACGCTTCCTCTCCATTGCGCTTAACCCCGGGCAGGTCTGCGCATGCTTGGATGTTTCCTAGTTTTTAAACTATATCCACGAATTATGGGCCTGCGAAGCAGTTTTTGTCGCGGACCGGCGAACGAAACATTCGTAAGCATAGTCGCTTCTCATCGCCGCCGGCGTATGCTAGAAACCGCGCCGGTTGCCAGAGGGACGATTTCAGGTCCCGCCGTTGGGGAATAGTTTAACGGTAGAACGAGTGGCTCTGACCCGCTTAGTCCTGGTTCGAATCCAGGTTCCCCAGCCAAATTCCCCCGCCACCTGTCCAGCGGCATATCGATGCGAACGGGAATAGCCGGCATACTTCCGAACAGTTCGGCCCGGTGCCCGACAGCCGGCAAAACAAGGATTGTCCATGAGTAAAGCCCCATCGAACGGCATGCGGCGCTGCCTTCTGGTGTCCTGCCACCCCCTTGCCGACAGCCTGTGCAACCATCTCGTTGACCGGGTCAAACAGGCCTTCGCGGATGCCCCGGTAGAGATCGAGCATCTCGACCTGTACGAAGCGGGTTTCGTCGCCCCCCTCTCCGCCGCCGAACGCGCCGGCTACCACGCGGGCCAGTTCGACGCCTCCGCTGTGGCCACGGAAATTGCCGCCCTCCAACGCGCGGAAATTCTCGTGCTGGTTTTTCCGACATGGTGGTTCGGAATGCCGGCGCTGCTGAAAGGATGGTTCGACCGGGTCTGGGCGCCGGGCGTCGCTTTCGCGCCACCCGCCAAAGCAGGCGGGCGCATCACCCCGAAACTCGACGGATTGCAGCATTGTCTCGCGATCACCACGCTCGGCTCCCCGTGGTGGGTGAACCGCCTGGTTTTGCGCCGCCCACTGAACCGGATACTTAAATGGGCGATCATCCGGGCCTGCGCCCCCAACGCACGTTTCGAGATGCTCAGCGTCCATAGTTCGCTGGCGCTCGATCAGCGACGCCTCGATCGCTTTGTGACGAAAATTGATCGTGCGGCGCACAAGGTTATTGAGCACCTGCCGGCGGGGCCTCCGACAAGCGTGAAAGAGACTCCTTAAAAGCGAAATCGACAACGCCCTTCGTTCGGCCTTCACGTTTATCGGATATCGGAGAAAAAGCGGCGGCGGTCCGGATACGCTGAACCGCCGCCTTTTTGCTGACTGTCCGGGGTAGGCGTCAGACAGTCCGCGTGACGAATTACCGGGGGTAGGCATCCGGTAACCCATCAGTCGCGCTGCATCCGCAAAGCGAATGTAACGCAACCACCCAAACAGGCAGGGTAGGCATTGCCTGTTTTGGTTCTCAACACTATTCCAACGCGGCCAACTGGCATTACACGCCCGATCCCGACGATTACGCCCATCTCAGAGAACAATCCCGGTCGACCGGATAACATGCCTATCGACAATCAATCACGAATATTTGTATGCAATTTTTGTGCCATTCCCGTGAATCGGTGTTGTTTCAACACATTAGCGTTCGTTAACGATGACGCCAAAACCAAATTTGTAAAATATACCGACACTAACCAAGCCTGATTGTTCGCCAGCGCCGTCGGGCGAGGGCGCGCGGCCCGGCCGCGCTGTCGCCCCCCTGCAGTGACGGGCGACCGCCCGACGACCTAAAGTCTGTTTCCCGATGAATTACGACTTGAAAATCCACAGGGAGAATATACATCACAATATATCGAACCGTCATATATCAGTAATAAGTTCAAAGGCGATAGACGCGATGGATGTAAAAACACTCTGCCTCGGTATCCTGTCCCGTGGCGAGGCGACGGGATACGAAATCAAGAAACAATGCGAGGAAGGCCCGTTCTCCTACTTCTACGCCGCGGGTTTCGGTTCGATATATCCGGCGCTCAATGCACTCAAGAACGAGAGCCTTATCTCGGTAAGGGAAGTTCTGCAGGATGGCAAACCCGCGAAGAAAGTGTATTCCATCACCGCGGATGGCCGACATGCCTTCCTGCGGGCACTGGAAGAATCGCCCGCCCCGGACCGCCTGCGGTCCGATTTCCTTTTTATGATGTTCTTCGGCCAGTTACTGCCTGCACGGGACGTAGACCGGCTGATCGCCCAGCGCGTCGACATGCTGCACCAGCGACTGAGCGAAATGGAAGAATGCCGCAATGCCGACATGCCCGGCGGCGAAGCGTTTTCGCTCGGATATGCCATGACGGTCTATAAAGCGGCCGCCGATTACCTGGACAGCCACAGGCACGAACTGGTCGGTGCCGCGCTGCGCAACGAGATTCCGGAGAACCGCGATGCAGGCCATCCGGCGGCCGCCCGTGAAACAGGGGGCGAGACGCCTGCAATGCCGTCGCAGAATGCACAGAAAGTAAAGACATGAGGACCTCGATTATCGTCGCAGGCACGCTCGCGATCGGCGCAACCGCTTGGATATTGTCCGGTCAGTTCGGAAACACAGACAAACGCGCTGCGGCAAACGGCACGTCGACGGCGCAGACCGAGGCCGAAAAACCGCTCGCGGCGGTCCGGGTCCGGACGCTGAAAGCCCGCGTCAAGCAGGACGCGCTGATCGTGAACGGGCGGACAGAAGAATCCCGCAAGGTAACGCTCCGCGCCGAAACGGCAGGGCCGGTCACCGACGTGCCCGCCGTCGAAGGACGCATTGTCGAGACCGGCGATGTCATCGCACGCCAGGGCGTCGAGGACAGAAAGGCACTGCTTTCCGAGGCGACGGCACTGGTGAAACAGCGTGAAATCGAATACCGGGCGGCGACGGAACTGGCCAAGAAGGGATTTCGATCCGGCACCAAACTGGCCGAGGCACGCGCCCAGCTCGATGCCGCACGGGCACGGGTCGAATCGATGCGGATAGACCTGTCCCGAACCACGATCAAGGCGCCGTTCCGTGGGGTTCTCGAAACCCGCTACGTCGAGAAAGGCGACTATGTGAAGGCGGGCGACAGCATCGCCTCGATCGTCGACCTCGACCCGGTGCTCGCGGTCGGTTCCGCGTCCGAACGCGACATCGGCGCGATCCGGATCGGCGAGCCGGGAAAGGTCACGTTTATCGACGGCAACGTGGCCGAAGGAACCATCCGCTTTATCGCCTCCGTCGCTGACCCGGATACCCGGTCGTTCAGGATCGAGCTTGAAATTCCCAACCCGGATCACCGTATCCGTGCGGGTCTGACCGGCAAACTCGCCCTTCCCCTGCCCCCGATCCGCGCCCATGTGCTGTCCCCGGCGGTCCTAACGCTGGCGGATGACGGGCGCATCGGCGTTCGTATCGTCGACCCGGCGGATACCGTCCGCTTCAAACCGGTCGCCATCCTATCGGAATCCCCGGAAGGCCTTTGGGTTTCCGGGCTTGTCGACGGCGAACGGCTGATCACGGTCGGACACGAATATGTCCGGGCAGGACAAAAAGTCCGCGCTGTCGACGAAGCGGCCGTAACCGGGTCATGAGCATCATCGACGCCGCGCTGTCGCGCTCGCGAACCGTCATCGCGGTTCTCGTCCTGCTGCTGGTTGCGGGTTTTTCGTCCTATATGAGCATTCCGAAGGAAGCCCGGCCCGACGTGAATGTGCCGATCATTTACGTATCAATGTCACTCAAGGGCATTTCCCCGGAAGATGCCGAACGTTTGCTGGTTCGCCCGATGGAAGCCGAGGTCAAATCGATCGAAGGCATCAAGGAAATCCGCTCCAGCGCGTACCTGGGCGGCGCAAACGTGCTTCTGGAATTCGAGGCGGGCTTCGATGCGGACCTGGCGCTTGCCGACGTGCGCGAAAAAGTCGATGTCGCCAAGGCCGAGTTGCCGGATACGGCGGATGAGCCGAGTGTAAACGAGGTCAATCTCAGCCTGTTTCCGATCATTATCGTCACGCTCGGCGGCGAAGTACCGGAACGCGCGTTGCTGCGGATCGGCCGGAACCTTCAGGAAAAGATCGAAGGGATATCGAGCGTTCTCGAGGCCACCATCGGCGGCGACCGCGACGAGCAGGTCGAAATCGTCATCGACCCGTTGCTGGTCGATTCCTACGGTCTCGATCCGAAAATCGTTCTCGAAGCGATCAGCCGCTCGAACCGGCTGATTGCCGCGGGCTCGCTGCGCGGCGCAAAGGGCAGTTTCGCCGTCAAGGTCCCCGGGCTGTTCGAGAACGTCGGCGACATCCTCGACATGCCGTTGAAAACCAGCGGCGATTCCGTTGTCACCGTGCGCGATATCGCCTCGGTACGGCGCACGTTCGAAGACCGCGACACTTACGCCCGGCTGAACGGCAAACCGGCGATTTCGATCGAGGTCAAGAAGCGCACCGGCGAAAACATCATCCAGACCGTCGATGCGGTAAAGGCGCTGGTCGCCGAAGAGCGCAAAAACTGGCCGGAACAGATCACGGTCACGTTCTCGAGCGACGATTCCAAGAACATTCGCAACATGCTGCGCGATCTGCAGAACAACGTTCTGTCGGCAATCCTGCTGGTGATGATCATCATCGTCGCCGCACTGGGTGTCCGGACCGGCCTGCTCGTCGGCATTTCCATTCCGGGATCGTTCCTGACAGGGATCCTGGTGCTGTCCGCGTTCGGGCTGACGGTCAACGTCGTCGTCCTGTTCGCCCTGATCCTGTCCGTCGGTCTTTTGGTCGACGGCGCGATTGTGGTCACGGAATATGCCGACAGGCGGATGATCGAGGGTGCCGGCCGGGCGAAAGCATACACCGAGGCGGCGAAGCGGATGGCATGGCCCATCATCGCGTCGACAGCGACAACGCTTGCGGCGTTCCTGCCGCTCCTGTTCTGGCCCGGCCTTGTCGGCGAGTTCATGAAATTCCTGCCGATCACGCTGATCGCCACCCTTCTCGCCTCTCTGTTCATGGCGTTGATTTTCGTGCCCACGCTCGGTGCGCAGTTCGGCAAACCCGGCGCTGTCGACAAACGGATGGTCGACCAGATGGCGGTCATGGAATCGGGCGACCTGTCGCAGACCGGCGGTTTGACCGGTGCCTACGTAAAGATCCTGAGTGCGGCTCTTCGTCATCCGGCAAAGATCGTCGCGATGGCCATGATCGCCCTTGTGGCGTCGTGGATGCTCTATGCCAATTTCGGCCGCGGGTTCGAATTTTTTCCCAAGGTCGAACCCGACCGCGCCGCGCTGAAGGTGTTTGCCCGCGGAAACATGTCGGTCGACGAGCAGGCCGAGCTGGTGGGCCAGGTCGAACAGCGTATTCTGGCGCTGCAGCGCGAACGGGGCGAGATGCGCGCGATCTATATCCTGTCGGGCAAGCAGCAGCGGCGCGACGATGCCCCGTCCGATATCATCGGCGCGATCAATATCGAGTTTTCCGACTGGGACACGCGCCGCAAGGCCGATGATATCCTTGCCGATATCGTTGCGCGCTCGCAGGATCTGGCGGGCGTACATATCGAGACCGCCAAGGAAGAAGCCGGCCCGCCGGTGGGCAAGCCGATACACCTGCTGGTCACGTCGCGGGCGCCGGAAACAATCGCGCCGGCGGTTGCGAAAATCAGGGCCAAGCTCGACACCATGGCGGGTCTCAAAGACATCGAGGACGGACGCCCGGTGCCGGGGATCGAATGGGAACTCGCGGTCGACCGTGCGCAGGCCGCCAAGTTCGACGCGGATGTTTCCGTGATCGGCAACATCATCCGGCTTGTAACCAACGGCCTCAAGGTGTCGGACTTCCGGCCGGACGACGCCGATGACGAAATCGACATCGTCATCCGCTACCCGACCGACGACCGGACCCTGAACCAGCTCGACAGCACCCGTCTTCAGACGACGAAGGGCCTCGTGCCGCTCAGCAACTTCGTCAAACGGACCCCGAAACTCGAAACCAGCGAGCTTCGGCGAACCGACGGGCGGCGCTCCATGACGGTAAAGGCCGACCTCCTGCCCGGCGTTCTCGCGAACCCGAAGCTTGAAGAAATAGAGGCCTGGCTCGACAAGGAGGCCGGGCTCGACCCGCGCGTCCAGATCGTGTTCAAGGGCGAAGACGAAGAACAGAAGAAAGCCAGTGCATTCCTCGGCAAAGCCTTCGGGATTGCCCTGTTCCTGATGGCGATTATCCTGGTCACGCAGTTCAACCGCTTCTATTCGGCATTCCTGATCCTGACCGCGGTGATCATGTCGACCGTCGGCGTGATGCTGGGCCTTCTGATCATCCAGCAGCCGTTTTCGGTCGTCATGAGCGGTATCGGGGTCATCGCCCTTGCGGGCATTGTCGTGAACAACAATATCGTCCTGATAGACACCTTCGACCGTATCGTCGCGACAGCCAAATCCCCGATGGAGGCGATTATCCGCACGGGCGCGCAACGCCTGCGACCGGTATTGCTGACCACGGCGACAACGATTTTCGGGCTCCTGCCCATGGTCACCCGGGTGAATATCGACTTCGTCACCCGCGAAGTTTCCATCGGCGCCCCGTCTACCCAATGGTGGCAGCAACTGGCAACGGCCATCGCGTTCGGCCTCGCCTTTGCGACGATCCTGACGATGATTGTCACGCCCTCCCTGCTGATGCTGCGCGCGAACGTCGCCGCCTGGCGGGCGGATCGGCGGGCAGAAAAGCCGGCCGACGGAACCGCCCCGGCGGAGTAAGCACCCCACGCAGGACGGCTGAACCTAGCGTTGAGGGCCGCTTGCCACGGCATGGAGCATTTGCGACATTGGCTTGGCATTTCTTATCTGGGGGGACCGGGACTGTGGGGCTGAAGCCAAAGGGAAAAGGGGCTGAAGCCAAAGGGAAAAATCGGCGCAT
This sequence comes from uncultured Rhodospirillaceae bacterium, assembly GCA_963977005.1. Classification (GTDB taxonomy): domain Bacteria; phylum Pseudomonadota; class Alphaproteobacteria; order MPNO01; family UBA830; genus CAXBCP01. The sequence goes on along the minus strand of CAXBMQ010000008.1, from coordinate 42,786 downwards.
GGCTGGTTATCGGTGCGTTCTTTCTGCAGGGCTGTGTCGCGACCACGCAGCAGAAAATCACCCAGATATCGCGCGTCGACGGGACGCCGCGAATATTGCTGATGCCGGTGGATGTCACGCTCGGTCACCTGACCGCGGCGGGTATATTCGAACCCCAGGCTGAATGGACAGCCGCGGGCGAACAACACGTCCGCAGCGCGCTGACCGATTTTCTGAAAACGCGCGATGTCGTGCTGGTCAATTACAAGGCATCGACCGCGGCGGAAGCAAACCACCGGGACAACCAGATTATAAAGCTCCACCGGGTGGTCGGGAACTCGATCCGGGTCTTCCAGTACCCGACGCCGCTCCAGTTGCCGACCAAGAAAACCGGCTTCGACTGGAGCCTCGGCACGGAAGTGGCGCGCCTCGGGAAAGAATACGATGCCGATTACGCGCTGTTTATATACCTGAAAGACAGCTATGCGACCGCCGGGCGGGCCGCCGTGATGGTGTTCGCGGCCCTGTTGGGCGCGCACGGTGTGCAGGGCGGCACCCAGATCGGTCATGCCTCTCTTGTCGACCTGAAGACCGGCGACGTTTCGTGGTTCAACATCCTGGGAAGGGCCGACGGTGACCTACGGAAGCCACAGCCGGCGATCGAAACCGTCGATGCCCTGATGAGCAATTTTCCGAAATGAGACTTTCCCGAAAATTTTCGGGGCTTCTCCTATGTTGTTTGGTTCTCGCTGGCTGCAAGGCGGGCGCGCCTGTAACAGATGCGCAGACGGCCCTGGGGGAGTCTCCGGACAACGCTGCCTACCAACCGGTCCTGACACCTGACATCGCCGTCGGGCAACGCCCGGAGTCGTCTTCCGATGAAGCCGGGTTGTGGTTGATGGTAGACCGGTCGGAGGCCCGCACCAGAACATCCGGCGAGCTGATACGCGACCCTGCACTGAACGCGTATGTACGGAACATCGTGTGCACCCTTGCCGGTCCGTATTGCCGTGACGTCAGGGTCTATATCGCGCGGGTGCCGCATTTTAATGCGACGATGTCGCCCAACGGCATGATGGTCGTCTGGTCGGGGCTTTTGCTTCGCGTCCGCAACGAGGCACAGCTTGCCACGGTGCTTGGGCACGAAATCGGCCACTATCTCCGCCGGCATGGCGTCGAACGCTTTCGCCGTATCCGCGACACATACGGATTCCTGACGTTTATGAGTATGGGGATGGCAATGGTCGGTATACCGCTGGTGACCGATATTGCCGTGCTCGCGGCACAGGGCGGGTTGAGTTCCTATAACCGAAGCGACGAGACCGAAGCCGATGCGATCGGTCTCGCGCGCATCGCGGAGGCCGGTTACCACCCCGGCGAGGCAGCGCTGGTTTGGGACAACGTTATCAAGGAATACGAGGTATCGGGCGAGGAACGCCGGTTTTCGCTGTTCCTGTCCTCCCACCCGCGCCCCGAGGACCGGCGGTTTGACCTTACCCGGCGTGCCGATGAGATACTCGCCAAACCCGGCGTGCAACACGCGCGTCATACCGAGAGATTTCGCGCGGCCATCGCCCCCTGGCGTCAGAGACTGTTGAGGGACGAAGTTCGCCGCCACGAATACAAGCGCAGCCTTGGACTGCTCGACATGCTGCTTGAAGACGGGTTCCGTGTCGGGGAGCTGCACTACTTCAAAGGCGAGGTTTACCGCCTGCGGGACGACACCAAGCTCGATGACCGGGCTGCCGCCCTGCGCGAATACGCAACGGCAATGCGCATCGGCGGCCACCCGCCGGAGATGTTCAGATCCCGGGGCCTCCTGAAGCTACGCATGAAAGACCGCGCCGGGGCTGTCGCATCGTTCAGGCAGTATCTCAAGAACAGGCCGGATGCCCCGGACAGGTCGTACATTCTTTCTCTTATCAAACCAGCGAGCGGATCATGAAAAGCTTCAAAAACATTGCGGTTACCATCACCCTGGCATCTGTCCTCGCGGCATGTGCCCAGATCACGCTGGTCAAACCGGGCACGACCACAATCGGCGACACGCTTAGCGTCGAGACACAGATTCCCTGGAACAAGCTCCCGCCGAACAATGGCATGGAAACCTGGACCCTTGACGGCACCGGCCTGCAGGCACTCACATTCAATACGAAGATCGGCGCCGGTGAAAACATCGCCCGTCAATCTGGTGCCGATAGCGGGCCTGCCGCGAAATACAAGAACATGCCTGTCTTCAGAAAAGGGATGAACGCCCTGGAGATCAGCGAATTGTTCGTTGCCAGCTACCAGCAACTCGGCCTCGCGGGGGTCCAGGTGAGCGGGCTCCGGAGCGAGGCGTTCGCCGGGCGCAACGGGTTCTATTTCGAACTCGACTTTACCGACAAAGAAGGCCTCGAGAGGCGGAGCGTCGTTCGCGGCACGGTGCAGGGCGATGTCATGCACGTAATCACTTTCTCCGCCCCTAAACTCCACTATTTCGATCGCGACCGGCAGCGCGTCGAACGCATTATTGAGAGCGCCAGGTTTTTATCGGCGGCCGGCGCTTGACCGAAGCCCGCCCGACTTTGTAATTCTAACAGCGAAAACTCTGAACACAGCGTAGTGGAAGCCAATGCCCCTAGACATGTCGAACCAGCCGGAACTGGCGCTCCCGTTTGAATCCACGCGGGCGCTGCTGGCCAAATGGCGCGCGCGCGACGCGGACAAGACGGCGCTGGTCGACCTTGACCAGGACGGCAAATCGATTACCTGGGGCGAACTCGCCGTCGAGGCAGATAAGGTCGCGCAGTTCCTCGCGGACCGGGGCATAAAGCCGGGCGACAAGATCGCCGTCCTGTCGGACGAATATCTCGAGAAACTGATTATCTGGATGGGCATCTGGCGCTACGGCGCAGCTGTCTGCCCGCTGAACGTGGAAATGAACGAGGTTCACCTCGTCGAAATCCTCCAGGGTATCGAACCGGCGCTGACGCTCTGGCACACCGATCTCGACGGCGAGAAACTGACGGCAGGCCTCGAAACGCCCTCGCTCCGCTTCGATAAATGGCGGGAAAATGCCGAAGACCCAACCGAACTTTTCGCCATCCTGCAAGCGCTTCCGGAAGGTGCCGGCGCCGATATCGCGAGCGAGAACGACGCCGAAGACCTCGCCTGCATTTTCTGCACCTCGGGCACGACATCGAAACCCAAAAGCGTGGTTTACAACCATATGTCCTACTGGCTGAGCGGTCTCAGCACCCTCGACATGCTCGGCCTCGACGAAAACGACAGGACGCTCGAATACCGTTCCTTTGGCTGGAACTCCGCGCAGATCCTCAGCCTGATGCCGTGGCTGCAGACCGGACTGACGATGCACATGGCGAAACGCTTTTCGCGGTCGCGGTTTTTCGGATGGATACGCGACAACGATATCACTTTTTCGGCAGGCGTCCCCACGGTGGTCAACATGCTGCTCAACGAACCGCCGCCGGAGGCCGAACGCGATGTGCCGACCCTGCGGCGGATGACCTGCTCGACCGCGCCGCTATCGCCGGACCAGTGGGCAAAGTTCGAGTCGATGTACGGGGTAACCCTGCTGCAGCTCTACGGTATGTCGGAAGCCGGCTGGATCTGCGGCAACCGCCATTACCGGCGCGCCATGGGGACGGTCGGACCGCCCGCCAAACACCAGGAATTCATTATCGTCGACGGCAATGGAGAGCCCTGTCCGCCCGGCGTTGAGGGCGAAATCACCATCGGCGGGCCGCAAACCTGCATGGGGACAATCTCGCCCGAAGGCGAATTCGAAGACCTGTCGGACTCCCGGATCAAGACCGGCGATCTCGGCATGATCGACGAAGACGGTTTCGTTACCGTCACGGGACGCACCAAGGACCTGATCATTCGCGGCGGGGTAAACATCGCTCCGCTGGAGATCGACAATGTGCTGTTGCGCAACCCGAAAATCCGCGAAGCGGCCGCTGTTGGCGTGCCGGACAAGATTTACGGCGAAGAAGTGATCGCTTTTGTCACCGTTAAGTCCGGGGAAGAGCTCACCGAGGACGACGTAAAATCCTGGTGCGAAGCCTCGCTGCCCGCGTTTAAAGCACCCAAACAGGTTTATTTTACCGACGAATTGCCCAAATCTGACCGCGGCAAGGTTCTGCGCGACGGGCTTCGCGACATATGGGTGTCCACCAATTAACCCTTGGTTTTCTGCCGGATACCAGCCTGACGGCGCATTTTAACCAGTCGTTAACTGCGGCATTTTACGCAAATTTAATAGCCGCGATGCTATCGCTTACGGCCTAATACATGTAGGGCCGAAAATGACCGCTCTCGCGACAGACGAAACTCTCGATCATCAGACCAGTCCCGCGAACGACGCCGTGGAATCGCCAAAATTCTCGTTCCGCTGCGGCAACCGGTCTTTCAGCGTATGGACGCAGCCGCTTCCCGACGGTTCGGAAGTATGCGTCGCCTGCGAACTGGGCCACCTTCCCTACAGTGCGGAAAACCGCGAACGCCGGCGAAACGGGTTAATGCTTCTGAGCGCTGCAGGCGCGGTTGTATCGGCGCGCCTGATCCTCACGGATTTTCATCGAATTTCGCTGCTGGGCAGCGTGGCCATCGACGATATAGAGGACCCGAAGGCCGTCGTTACCGGCGCTGCTGCCAGCGTTATCGGCATGCTGCCGCTGATCGACCTGATGGAAACCTGCGTCGTGCCGACCCCGCCGACAGCCTGACCCGGAAACCCCGGGTAACGCGTCAGTTAACTGTTGGCAGAACGAAAACCTGGCCGGGGTAGATCAGATCGGGATTCCGTATCTGGTCCTTGTTTGCCTCGTAGATCTCCGTATAGCGCAGTCCCGCACCATAGGTGCGCCGGGCAAGCCGCCACAGGCTGTTACCCGGCTGGACGAAGACGACCGTCCCGTCTGCGAGCCCGGAGACCGGACTTGCCCGCGAAAACGGCAATTCGACACGCGCGGTGACCTTGCCGGCGGCATCGACGCGATCCACCCGCATTTTATAGAGCCCCTCGGGAATATCCATTCCCGGGTTGAGACGCCAGATGCCTTTTTCGTCCGCCGTTGCCCGGCCGATAAACCTGTTATCGAGATATACCCGTACCTCGGTCCCGGGTGGCGCCCGGCCCGACAGCCCAAGATTACGCCCCGCTTCGCCATAGTCGATGGCATCCAGCGACAGGGCGGCATCGCCGATCCCGCCCGGTGTCTGCAAAACAACCGGGGCACGGGTGCCGTCCTTCGGGATGGCAAGGGCCAGAGAACCCGTCGTCCCCTGTGTCCCTGTCACAAGCCCCCCGGCGACGTCCCTGCCACGCTCCGGCACGACAACGACCACGCTTTGATCGGACGACGCCTCGCTGCCGTCTGTCCGGCGCGAAAGGATCGTCAGGGTATGCGTTCCGGGCGCGATCGGCGTCTGCGGCACCAGAACCCATTCGCCACGCTTGTCGGCGCGCGCACGCCCGATGATCTTGTCGCCCTGCATGACCGTAATCTCGGAATCCGGCCGGGCACGGCCGGCGATAACGGTATCGCCCTCCGGGTTGACGCGCACGATATCGAAGGTGGGCTTGTCCGGCGAAACCGCAGCATCGCCCTTGTTCAGGGCCCCGGTATTCTGCCGCCCCGACGGGGGTACAACCGCCTGTCCCGGCGTACCGTCGGGCACTCCGCCCTGCGCTTTGCCGGGCGTGGTATTCGGCACCGAGTCCGGGAGCGATTTCCGCGACGGCGAGTCGCCCCCGGCAGGCGACGAAGCCCCGGGCTGGACCGGTCGATCCGGCTCCCGGTCAATAAAAAACGTGAGTGCGATCGCCACCAGGACGATTATCGCGCCCGCAATGCCAACTATCAGGGGCCTGTTCACCGCGCCTCGCCGTCAGATACACAAAACTGCAATACCGAGCATAGGCGACTGGTGCGGAATCGCACGGATTTTCTGAACGGTCGGGCCAAAACCGTCAGAAAGCGTGGCGCACCGGCTTGAGCGATTTGAGATAGCGCGCGATCGCTGTCCGGTCGGCATCGGTCAGTTTGCCGGTATTATGTTCTATCACCTCCGCCATCAGGGATCCGGCGAAGTCGAATTCAGGTGTCTGGCCCGACTTCAGGTACTCGACAATCTCGGCTTCGGTCCACGTCAGGCCGGTTTCGCTGTCCGGGGTGAGATTCGGCATTTTCTCCCCCTCCGGGCCGTCCGGCGTACCCGCGAGCCACATGTCGTAATCGAGCCCGCCCAGCATGTTGCGCGGGGTATGGCACTCGCCGCAATGCGCCAGCGCGTTCGCCAGATAGGCGCCCCGGTTGGCGTCTGCCGGCTTCGCCGGATCGGGTTTGAATTCGCCTTCCCGGAAAAACAGCAGTTTCCATCCGGTCTGCAGGAACCGCCAGCTGAACGGGAAGGAAATATCGTGCGGTGTCGACGGCTGCGCGACGGCGGGAATCGAGAACAGATAGGCTTTCATTGCCCTCAGGTCGGGTTCCGTGATCTTCGTATAGGACGTATAGGGAAAGGACGGAAAATAATGAGCCCCGTCGGGGTTTTTGCCTTCGCGCATCGCGCGGATAAAGTCGGCATCGGACCACGCGCCGATTCCGTGGGTCGCGTCGGGGGTGATATTCGGCGGATAAAACGTACCGAACGGCGTCGGGATGGGCGCACCGCCGGCAAAGGCCGGTCCCTTTTTCTTGTAGTCGGTATGACAGCTGACGCACCCGCCCGCCGTGACAAGGTAGCGGCCCTTTTCGACCAGCGAAGTATCGGCGGCAACAGCCGGCACAGCCCTGAACGCCATCAGCAGGCCGGCGACAACGATCGCAGAACGGAATTTCGTCATTTTGCTGCATCTCCAACAGGCTGTTTCGGCGCGCCACCCGCAGGTGAAACCGGCGGCTTGCTAGGCGGGGATTTTCGTGGTTTCTCTCGAACCGTCAAGTGACGTTCGTCACAATCGCGAAAATCACCCGGGAACCCCGTCCATGTCTTCCTCCTCCGCGTCACGACCTCCGGTAAAATCAGCCTGCGTGTTCTGTGGCGCTTCCGTCGGCAACGATCCTGCGTATGTCGCCGCTGCCCGCGACCTGGGCAGACGGATGGCGGCCGAAGGCATCAAACTGGTCTTCGGCGCCGGCCATGTGGGGATGATGGGAACCGTCGCCGATTCAGTGCTCGAAGGCGGCGGTGAGGCCATCGGCGTGATCCCGGAATTCCTGCGCGACCGCGAACAGGCGCATCTTGGCCTGACGGAACTGCACGTCGTCGATTCGATGCATACCCGCAAGCGGATGATGTTCGATCTGTCGGATGCGTTCGTTGTTCTGCCGGGCGGGCTGGGCACGCTGGAAGAAGTTTTCGAGATGATCACCTGGCGCCAGCTCGGCCGTCATGAAAAACCGATTGTGCTGGTCAGCACCAACGATTACTGGGCGCCGTTTCAGGATCTGGTCGACCGGGTCGTCGACAGCGATTTCGCGCATGGCCGGGTCGAGACCTATTTCCGCATCGCCGCCGATCCTGCGGCGGCGATGCGGATATTGTCTGGCGAAGACTAGCCCCGCCACTTGTCGCTCAGACGGCTACGCATCCCTGCGCAGCCTGACGATCAGGCCCCCCAGGGCGTGATCGCGTCTTTGAGCGCCTTGTACCCTTCGAGGAACCCGGGGCGCGTGCCCGCATAGACGTCGTCGAACTTGTCGAGCACATCGTCGAGATACTTGCGCAGTTCGGCATTGTCCGGGTTCGCATCGAGATAGGCGTCCCTGATCAGCACGAAATGGATGCGCGGATCGTAGGGCTGCTTGGTGCCGCCCATGGACTCGTCGCCATCGAGCAGACGCAGCAGCATCGCGTCGGCTGAACCGAGGGTCTGTTCATGGATCGGCGGGCCGTCCATACGGTGCATCACCGACGTCATGTCGCGGCCGTTACCGGTGGTGTGGCCCATATCGGCCCACACATCGGTCATGTTCACGTCGTGGCCGAGATGCTTGGCGACCATGCCGCCGAACGCCCGCAGCGGATCGGAAATATCGGCCAGAAGATCGGTCAGCCGGTCGCCGTCCAGATCGGTCGCGAGCACGATCGAATCGCGCTTTTCGATCAGATCCCAGACCAGCAGGCCGTAATTCGTGTCGGCAATATGCTGCTCGATCCGGCCGCCCCAGTTTTCCATGCCCGCCTTGAAGTCGGACGGCAGCAGGGCGATGATCTTGTCGATACGTTCCTTGTGTTCCTCGTAAGGATCCACGGCGTATTTGCGGCCGACTTCGAACTTGGTGTCCTTGATCAACCAGGAATGCAGGCCGGCATTGATGCCGTCTTCCATCGCCTGTGTCGGCTTGGTCGCGACGCGGCCGAGACGGCCGGTTTCGTTGACCATCTGCAGGAACAGCCGGTTCGCATAGGCAAGCTGCACGCCGGGCGTGTTCATTTCGGAATGAACGATACCCTTGTCGTTCACGTCGAATTTGGCCTTGTCCTGCGAGTACGGCAGGCAGGGCATGCAGCGGACGACCGTGATCGGTCCGTAGGGCCGCACGTTGCAATAGACACCGGCCTGCGTGCGCAGCGGCGCGTTGGCCGACTTGCCCATCACAACGACCTTGTTGCCCTTGCCGTCATTGACGTAGGCATCGCCCGCCGTCGACCACTTGATCGATGTGCAGGGCATATTGCCGAACCAGCCGAGCGAGGCGAGCTTGGTGTCGTGCCGGTACTGCGACCACATGGGGACCGCGTAGAACGGCAGCTGCAGGATGTCGATCGCGGCCAGCGTGCCAAGCAGCGCGTAGGCATCCGTCATGGAATGGGCAACGGGGTTCACGTCACCGGTAAAGTTGCCGCCTTTCCAGACCACCGCATCGGGCGAACCTTCGGGTTTGACGTCGGACGGTTCAAACAGTCCGGACAGCGCCCCGAACAGGTCGCCTCCGTCGGCTTCCGTGCGGGCAATGGACATCAGATCGATCATTTGGACCTCTTTCGATAGAGTTGTGTAATACGTATAGGGGTGGGGGCGCGAAACGCGGCCTCCGGGATTGCCACCCTAACGATGTTGGATACAGACCGGCCCGTTCGAAACCGTCCCCGTCATATCGACGTTTTGTCAAACGTCATGCCGGAAAGCGCTGTCGGAGGCCGCCCGCGGTCAAATCGCCATCGGGAACGCGGCGGATAATAGGCTATTTCGATTTACCGATCCAGTAGTCCGAACCAGGCTCTCAAAAGGGGAATTCCCGCCGGTTATCCGACCGTTTTTCCGCCCGAAAGCGGTCGGGGTGCGCGTTGCGGGGATCAGGCACCCGCGCCATCGATCGCCGCGGCAATCGCGTCCAGGGCCGCCTGTGCGGCGCTGCCGTCGGGGCCGCCCGCCTGGGCCATGTCCGGCCGGCCGCCACCGCCCTTGCCGCCAAGCGCTGCCGACCCGACACGCACCAGGTCGACCGCGCTGATCTGTTCCATCACATCGGCGGTCACGCCGACGACGATGGATGCCTTGCCGTCCTCGACCGAGACAATCGCCGTCACGCCGGAGCCGATCTGTTTCTTGATCTCGTCGGCCATGGATTTCAGCTCTTTCGCCGGCATCCCCTCGAGCCGGCGCGGCGCATATTTGATGCCGCCGATCGCGGTGACATCCGGGCCTGCCTGGTCGTCGGAAGACGCACCGCCGCCGCCGGTTGCCAGCTTTCGGCGCAAATCGGTGAGTTCGCGTTCCAGCTTCCGGCGCTCTTCCAGCAGGCCCGCGACCCGGGCGGGCACGTCTTCCGCTGTGGTCTTCAACTCGATGGCCGTCTTCGCAAGAAGATCTTCGCGATCGACGGCGTAGGCATCGGCCGTCGCGCCTGCCAGCGCCTCTATCCGGCGCACCCCGGCCCCCACCGCGCTCTCGCCGACGATGTGGAAAAACCCGATATCGCCGGTGCGCCGCACGTGGGTGCCGCCGCACAGCTCCACGGAAAACCGGTCTTCTTCGCCACCCATGGAAACAACCCGCACCTCGTCGCCGTATTTCTCGCCGAACAGGGCCATCGCGCCATTCTCGATGGCTTCGTCCGGCGTCATCAGCCGCGTATCGACCGGCCCGTTCAGACGGATGCGCTCGTTCACCTCGCGTTCGATAGCGCGCAGGTCTTCGGCATCTATCGCCTTCGGATGGGAGATATCGAACCGCAACCGGTCGGGCGCGACCATCGAGCCCTTTTGCGTCACGTGATCGCCAAGCCGGCGACGCAGCGCCTCGTGCAGCAGATGGGTCGCCGAATGATGCGCGCGCAACGACGCACGGCGCGCGTGATCGACATCGAATGTCGCCGTATCGCCGACGTTGATACTGCCCTTCGTCACCGTACCGATATGAACATGCAGATCGCCGATCTTCTTGAGCGTATCGGTTACCGCGATTTCGGCGCTGTCGGTGCGAACGGTGCCTGCGTCGCCCTGCTGGCCGCCGGATTCGCCGTAGAAAGGCGTCTGGTTCGCAACCAGCGCGACCGATGCGCCTTCGCCCGCGGCTTCCGTCTCGGCGCCATCGACCACAAGGGCGACGACGGCCCCCTCTGCGGATTCGGTGGTATATCCGAGAAACTCCGTCGCGCCTGCGCGTTCGCGGATATCGAACCAGATACTTTCATCTGCGGCCGCACCCGAGCCGGTCCAGCTTTTGCGGGCCTCCGCGCGCTGGCGTTCCATCGCCACATCGAACCCTGCGGTATCGACGGGGCGCCCCTGCCCGCGCAGCACGTCTTCGGTCAGATCGAGCGGGAAGCCGTACGTGTCATACAGCTTGAACGCGACCTCTCCGTCGAGCGCTTCGCCGGCGCCGAGTTTCGCGGTTTCGTCTTCCAGCAGGCGAAGCCCGCGGCCGAGCGTTTCCTTGAAACGGGTCTCCTCGAGTTTCAGGGTTTCGGTGACAAGCGCGCCCGCGCGTTCCAGTTCGGGGAACGCCTTGCCCATCTCGGCGACCAGCGACGGCACCAGCTTCCACAGCAGCGGATCCTGGCAGCCCATGATGTGCGCATGACGCATGGCACGCCGCATGATCCGGCGCAGCACGTAGCCGCGCCCTTCGTTCGACGGCAGAACGCCGTCCGCGATGAGGAAACTGGAGGCGCGCAGGTGATCGGCAATGACGCGGTGCGACGCCTGATGTTCGCCGTCGGGCCCAACGCCCGACGCCTGCGCCGACGCCTCTATCAAATGGCGCATCAGGTCGATGTCGTAATTGTTGTGCTTGCCCTGCAGGACGGCGGCAATGCGTTCCAGCCCCATGCCGGTATCGATCGACGGGCGCGGCAGGTCGTTTCGCGTTTCCGCGTCGATCTGTTCGTACTGCATGAACACGAGATTCCAGATCTCGATAAACCTGTCGCCGTCCTCGTCCGGGCTGCCGGGCGGACCGCCGGGAATACCTTCGCCGTGATCGTAGAAGATCTCGGAACACGGCCCGCAGGGGCCGGTATCGCCCATCGACCAGAAATTGTCGCTCGTCGGAATGCGGATGATCCGGTCTTCGGACAGACCGGCGATCTTCTGCCACAGTTCGAAGGCCTGGTCGTCTTCGGAAAACACCGTGACCAGAAGTTTCTCGGCCGGCAGCCCGTATTCCTTGGTAATCAGGTTCCAGGCATGTTCGATCGCGACATCCTTGAAATAATCGCCGAACGAGAAATTGCCGAGCATTTCGAAAAACGTGTGATGCCGGGCCGTATAGCCGACATTCTCGAGATCGTTGTGCTTGCCGCCGGCGCGAACGCATTTCTGAGATGTCGTGGCCCGGCTGTAGGGGCGCTTTTCAAGACCGGTGAACACGTTCTTGAACTGCACCATGCCGGCATTGGTGAACAGCAGGGTCGGGTCGTTATGCGGAACAAGCGGCGACGACGGGACGATCTCATGATCGTTCTTCCCGAAATAATCGAGAAAGGCCGTCCGGATGTCATTGGTGGTCGAGCTCATGTATCCGCTTTCATCGCCTGTTTAAGCATGCCGGCATGGCGGCAAACCTGTGCCGGGGACTGGCATTCGTCCCATTCGGAGGCGCCGGTTTTAACGGGCGGGAATGAGTCTGTCCAGATTATGCGGCGGGTCGTTTTCGGCGTATGTGTGCCACGCAAGGCGCCTGTGCACCCCACATACGGCGCATAGCGAAACGGGCCCCGTAAAAGGGGCCCGCCGATATTACCCCGGCCCTGCGCCGGACCGTGAAGAAACCGCAGAGCTAGTCTTCTTCGCCGCCGTCCACCTGATCGGCATTCCCCGCCGGATCGGTCAGCGCCGCTTCGGACAGAACCCCCGACTGTTCGAGGATCTCGCGTTCGAGCTGGGTTCCGAGATCGGGATTCTCCAACAGGAAATTCTTCGCATTCTCGCGGCCCTGCCCGATCCGCTGGTCGCCGTAGGAAAACCAGGAGCCGGATTTTTCGACCAGACCGGCCTTGACCCCGAGATCGACAAGTTCGCCCATCTTGGAAATTCCCTGACCGTACATGATATCGAACTCGACCGTCTTGAAAGGCGGCGCCATCTTGTTCTTGACGACCTTCACCCTTGTCTGGTTGCCGACGATTTCGTCGCGGTCCTTGATCGCACCGATACGGCGGATATCGAGCCGGACCGACGAGTAGAATTTCAGCGCATTGCCGCCCGATGTCGTCTCGGGACTGCCGAACATCACGCCGATTTTCATGCGGATCTGGTTGATGAAGATAATCAGGCACTGGGACCGGTTGATGGACCCGGTCAGCTTGCGCAGCGCCTGGCTCATCAGACGGGCCTGCAAACCGACATGGGTATCGCCCATTTCGCCTTCGAGCTCCGCCCGCGGCACGAGCGCGGCGACGGAATCGATCACGATCACGTCGATCGCGCCGGACCGCACCAGCGTATCGGCGATTTCGAGCGCCTGTTCGCCGGCATCGGGCTGCGAAATCAGCAGTTCCTCGATATCGACGTTCAGCTTGCGGGCATAGATCGGGTCGAGCGCATGCTCCGCATCGATAAACGCGCAGGTGCCGCCCTTCTTCTGTGCCTCGGCGACGATATGCAGGGCGAGGGTTGTCTTGCCCGAGCTTTCGGGACCGTAGATCTCCACGATGCGCCCCTTCGGCACACCGCCGATACCGAGCGCGATATCGAGCCCGATGGAACCGGTGGAAACCGCTTCGGCATTTGCGGGCGAGGCGCCTTCGCCGAGCTTCATGATCGAGCCCTTGCCGTGCGCCCGCTCGATCTGGCTCAGCGCGGCTTCGAGCGCTTTCGACTTGTCGTTTGAAGATCTGTCCATAATGTCCCGCTCGACCACTCTCAGATTGGTATCAGCCATAACGCCCAGCTCCTTATTTCATACGGTTAGTGTCGGTGCAATCAGGTGAAGTCGAATAAATGTACCGCATTTGTTCTCATGCGCAACTCTTAATTCAACAAATTGAAAACACGTTGTTTTTACAGACAAATTCCGGTTTTGTTCTCATCCCGAAAACGCAAACGGCGGCGTTGGCGAACAGTGTAGCACGGTAACGATTCGACACGGCCGCCCCCAACCGCCCGGATTGGCATGCATCGCAGGCCGGAATTGCAAGTCGGCTGTCGCGCCCTATTTCAGGGAGAGAAGCTTTCACGACGATACAGGAATGCCCGATGCGCCTTCGTATTGAATACTGCCAGCGCTGAAACTACGAACCGCGCGCCCTCCGTGCGAGGGCCCTGCTGGCACCGCTTGGCGTCGAGGTGGAGATTTTCCCCGGCCGTACCGGATCGTTCGAAATCAGCCGCGGGGATGCCGTTCTCTATTCCAAACTTGAAACCGGCCGGTTCCCGACAGAAGACGAAATCAGGGCATTCGGCGGCGGCTGATCGGACTCAGCCCTTGCCGGCGCGGTCCCCGTCCATCACTTCCTTCACCTTGCCGGCGAGCTGCTGGAGCGTGAATGGCTTGGACAGAAATTCGACTTCCTCGCCGGCACCCAGCTTGTCGCGGAACGTGTCCTCGGTATAGCCGGAAATGAATATCACCTTCAGTTCGGGATAGCGCTGGCGGACCTCGCGCACGAGGGTCGGGCCGTCTACGCCAGGCATGACAACGTCGGTTATCAGCAGGTCGATCTTTTCACCGTCGACCGTGGTCGCCATGCCGTCGACGACGCCGTTCAGCACCTCGAGCGCGCCTTCGCCGTCCTTGGCCTCGACGACGGAATACCCCTTGTTGCGCAGCGCGCGGGCGCCGAACAGGCGGACCGCGTCCTCGTCCTCGACCAGCATCACGGTGCCGGCGCCGGTCAGGTCGCGGCGGACTTCCTCCTCCTCGACCGCATCGGCGACGTCTTCGGCATCCTCGTCTTCCCGGAAACGCGGCAGGTAGACCGAAAACTTGGCGCCTTCGCCGGGTACGTTATCGGCGAACACATACCCGCCCGTCTGCTTGACGATGCCGTAAACCGTCGAGAGTCCGAGCCCGGTGCCGGCCCCGACTTCCTTGGTCGTGAAAAACGGCTCGAAGATCTTGCCGATGACATCATCGGGGATACCGGTACCGCTGTCCTGCATTTCGAGCAGCACATAGTCGTCATCGGGAATGCCTTCGTAGTCGCGCAGGCGCGGATCGCCGGCATAGACGTTGCTGGTCCGGATGGTCAGCGCGCCACCGCCGTTCATGGCGTCACGGGCGTTGACGGCGAGGTTGATAACAACCTGTTCGAACTGCCCCTGGTCGGCCTTCATCAGCCACAAATCGCGGCCATGATAGAACTTGAGCTCGATATCGGCGCCGATCAGCCGGCGCAGCAGATAGGATGTCTCGCTGAGAACGTCCGTCATGTCGAGGACCTTGGGCTGCAGCGTCTGCTGGCGCGAAAACGCGAGGAGCTGGCGGACAAGGTTGGCGGCCCGGTTGGCGTTCTGCTTGATCTGCTGGATATCGGCAAAGGACTGGTCGCGCGGCGTGTGGCGCAGCAACAACAGATCGCAGAACCCGATCATTGCGGTCAGCAGATTGTTGAAATCGTGCGCGATCCCGCCGGCAAGCTGGCCGACCAGTTCCATTTTCTGGGACTGGAAGAACTGGGCTTCAATGCGCTTCTGCTCCGACAGATCGAACACGTGGATAATCAACCCGACCGATGGCGGTCCGGCACTGCCGTCATCGTCGATTTCCGGGGCGTTTTCGGCACGCCCGGCATAGAGCGACACCGTCACCCCTTTTCCGCCGACAAGGCGGACTTCTATCGGGGTCGGCTGATGATCCGCCTCGTAGGCGGACGAAACCCATCGGTCGAACTTGTCCCGGTCTTCGTCGAGAACGAATTCCGGAAAAAACCGCCCGACGGCGCGCGCGCATTCGAAATCGGTGGTACTGGCAAAAGCCTGATTGCACTCGGTAATGCAGGCATTCTCGTCAAGCAGAACGATCCCGACAGGCGCATCGAAGAAAAACCGCTGAAAGCGCTCCTGCGACACACGGACCGTTTCCGCGAAATGCCGTTCCCCGGACAGATGCCGGACCAGGGTCCGCGTCCGCAGGTCCCCGGTCGCCTCGTCGACAACGACGGTCTGGGTAACGTAGGCATCGAACTGTTCGCCATCGCGACCGGCGAACGCGGTCTCACCCATGCCGTCGCCATCCTCGCCGGCCAGGGGCGAATGGGGCGCGCATGTTTTGACCAGCCGGTCCGGCACCAGATCGCGAAGCCGCACGTTTCCACCGGTCAGTTCGATCTCGGTTTTGCCGAGCCAGTTCGCAAACGTCGAATTCACGTAGCGGAAACGTCCGTCGCCATCGACAGAATAGAACCCGATCGGCGCGTTCTCGACAAATTCGATCAGTTTTTCCTGTTCGGTCCGGATGACGCGTTCCAACTCATAGCGCTCGGACACGTCTTCGAGCCGCCAGATAACGGAATCGGAATGTGCGGCCAGCGGCGTCGCCGACAATTCGACATACTCCATGTCGGGCAATCCGATCCGGAAATCGGCGCGCGCCGGTTCCGATTTCGCCGCCGCGGTCACGATGGCGCCGAACCGGGCCTCGTCCGCATTGTCCCCGGAGAGCAGTTCGGCAAGCGCATCGACGGACGCGTCCCCCTCGCCGAGCAGTTTCCTCATGGTCGATGTCGCCGCAATCGCATTCCCGTCGCGGTCGACGACCATCCGCGGGCCGGGCAGCGCTTCGAACAGGTCGGAGAGAACGCGGATACGCCGGCGGCTAAGGACACCCCAGACAAGGGCGGCGACCGCGACAAGCGCGAGGCCGCCGATAAGCACCTGGGTCATCAGCGGTTGCCCGGGATGCGCGGCCACCGTCTGGGCCGCCGCCGGGCCGCTGCCCGGAAAACTCGCGCCCAGGAACGCACCCAGCCCGGCGATTGCCACGACAGCAGCCGACACGCCCCGGCGAACGCCGTGCGCGTCAGATACAGATTTTTTAACCGACATCCACCCCGTAAGCTTCGCCAAAGCCGTCGCCCCCACGTAACCTCTTATCCACACGCACTTGCCCCCCGACTACATCGTTGCCGCGTACACATTCCCGGCCCCGTTTCCCGGCCCCGTTTCCCGGCCCCGTTTCCCGGCCCCGTCCGCGGACCGTGCGCACCCTGCCCGCGTCGACCGGAAAGTAAAAGTATACGCCCGTCCGGTCCTATTAACGAAACGATAAGGTTAATATTTGGTTTACCCGCCTGTCTATCTGCCTGAAATCGCCGACTTTTAACGCAATTTTAACCGAAACCGCGCTTTCTGGTCCGACAGCCAACCGGCAGGACGCAATATGGCCAGCGAACATCTGCGCGCCGACGCGCGGGACCCTATCAGCGGCGACTCGGTCCGCGGGAACACGTGGGGCGGAAAACCCCTCAGCTACGCGGCACCGCCGGTGACATCCGGCGGTGCGCACCCGTCTGTCGCGGCACATGCAGCACTGTTCGACGGCGTGGCGACGCGCCCCGGACTCCCGACCTCGGATCTCCCGCTCGATGCGACGCGCCAGACACCGGCACGCCGCGCATCCTTCGCGTGGTTCGACGCCTGGCTCGGCCGCCAGGATCTCGCCGGCGCGGAAGCGCTCGATCTCGGTTGCGGACGCGGCGAGGTGAGCGTTCAGCTGGCGCTTCTCGGTGCAAAAGTCACCGGCATCGACGTTTCGCGCGAAAGCCTTGCACGTGCAGAGCGGCTTGCCGAGAATCATGGCATGGGCGGACGGGTTTCGCTCGAAGCCGGCAATGCCGAGGCACTGCCGTTCGGCGACGACAGTTTCGATCTCGCGGTCTGCGCGGGACTGATGTCGTTTGTGGATTTCGACCGGACCGCGGCGGAACTCTCCCGCGTGACGCGGCGCGACGGCACGGTCGTGATACTGGATACGCTGGGGCACAATCCGATCGCCCGGATGGGACGCAAGCGGCGCCTGGTGCACGGAGAAACCACCCGTTTCCAGGTCGAAAACATCATGACCTGCAATCACATCGACCGGCTTCGCGCCCATTTCGGATCGGTCGACGTTCACACGTTCGACCTGCTGACCCTGCCGATGATCATGATCGAGAACTGCCTCGGCCGGATACATCCGCGCCTCCGGCATATCCTCGCGCCTTTATCGAAAGCGTTGCGGGGCCTCGACCGGATCGTCCTTAAATGGCGCCCGTTGCGACGCTATGCGTTCCGCACCGTCATCGTGCTCAAATGGCCCCGGAGACACGAGACCGACTAGGTCCCGGCAGCGGGTTCGAAAGAAACCAGTTCCGCCCCCTCGGCAACCCGGTCCCCGACCGAAAAATTCACCATGGTAACAACCCCGTCCGCCGGCGCGCGGATCGTGTGTTCGACCTTCATCGCCTCGACGGCCATTAACGGCGTACCGGCGGCGACCTCGGCGCCGTCTTCGACGTGAACCGCAACGACAACGCCCGGCATGCGCGCGAACAGCGTGCCGGAATCCGCCGCCCCGCCCCGGCGCGCCATGAGCGGATCGTCAACGGCGACGGCAAAGCGGTTTCCACCGGCAAAGACGACGATGTCGCGCTCGTCCCGGACGACAAAGACAGATTGCGCCTCGCCGCCGATCACCGCGTCGAAACGGATATCGTCACGCCACCGGCCGGAAACCGGCACGCTTTCTCCGTTGCGCGTCAGTCCGTCGCTCCGAAGCGCGTATAAGATCCTTTCTTCGCCGTCCCGGAGGACAATCCGCCGCGCGGCAGCACCGCCTAGCCGCCAGCCGACGGACGACGACCAGGGAGACCCGTCCGTGCCAGATACCGGTCGCGTGAGTTCGGCAAGTGCCGCCAGCGCCACGATCCGGGCCGGCGTTTCTGTGGGCGCGACAGCCAGTTCGGCCAGATGACGGGCGATAAAACCGGTATCGAAACCGCCGGCGCGGAATTCCGGGTGATCGACGATGGCTTTCAGGAAGGCCACGTTGGTCGCCGGACCTGCCACACGCACCTCGCCGAGGGCGTCTGACAGGGCGGCGCAGGCGGTCGCTCGGTCGGGGGCGTGGGCGATCATCTTGGCGATCATCGGATCGTAATGAACGGTGACCTCGTCCCCCTCTTCCACGCCGGTATCGATGCGCAGCCCTGGGCGGTCCCCCGGAAAATGCAGATGAACCAATGTCCCGAACCCCGGCGCGAAATCGTTCGGCGGGTCCTCCGCATAAAGGCGTGCCTCGATGGCATGCCCGGAAATCGCGATATCGTCCTGTGCCGCCGGCAGCGGCTCGCCCGCCGCGACACGCAGCTGCCATTCGACCAGATCGACGCCCGTGATCGCCTCGGTGACCGGATGTTCGACCTGCAGGCGGGTGTTCATTTCCATGAACCACACATCGCCGTCCGCCCCGAGCAGAAATTCCACCGTCCCTGCCCCGACATAGTCGACGGCCCGGGCGGCGGCGATCGACGCGTCGAACAGCTTTGCCCGGACGTCGTCCGTCAGACCCGGCGCGGGCGCTTCCTCGATCACTTTCTGATGGCGGCGCTGGGCGGAACAGTCGCGCTCGAATAGGTGCACAACGTTGCCGTGACGATCGCCGAATATCTGGACCTCGATATGGCGCGGGTTCTCAAGATATTTTTCGATCAACAGCGCCCCGTCGCCGAAGGACGACAGCGCCTCGCGCCGCGCCGACGCAAGCGCTTCGGGCAGGCCGGCCGCAGCGCGCACGATCCGCATTCCCCGGCCGCCGCCGCCGGCCGCGGGTTTGACCATGACGGGATACCCCGCCGCGTCGGCGGATGCCGTCAGTGCCGCATCGTCCTGATCGGCCGCCGTGTCGCCCGGCAGGACCGGCACACCCGCTGCCGCCATGATCCGTTTTGCCTCTGCCTTGGACCCCATCGCACGAATTGCCGGGGCGGGCGGGCCGATAAAAACGATACCGGCATCGTCGCAGGCCTCGGCAAAACCCGCGTTTTCGGACAGAAAACCATAGCCGGGATGGATTGCCTGCGCGCCGGTCGCCGTGGCCGCTCCGATCACCGCCGCGACATTCAGGTAGCTTTCGGATGACGGCGCCGCGCCGATGCGGACGGCCTCGTCCGCCATAGCGACATGAAGTGCCCTGCGGTCGGCGGACGAATACACGGCGACCGTCGCCACACCCAGTCGCCGGCAGGTTTCGATGACCCGGCAGGCGATCTCACCCCGGTTCGCGATCAGGATTTTGTCGAACATGCGTCCAGCCTAGACCAAAACCGCGACCACCGCGCCCGTCATGCAGGTCGCCATCACGCCGGCGAGCACGGATTTGAGACCGAGCTGCACGATTTCCCGGCGTCTGTCGGGGGCCATCGCCCCCATGCCGCCGATCATGATGCCCAGACTGCCGAAATGGGCGAAACCGCACATCGCATAGGTCATGATCAGGCGCGAGCGTTCGCTGAGCGCATCCGCCGGCAGTTTCGCAAGTTCGAGATAGGCCAGCAATTCGTTCAGCACCACCTTGGTGCCCAGCAGTTGGCCGGCGGTCTCCGCCTCGCTCCATGGTATTCCGATAAGCCATGTTACGGGGGCCATAACCCAGCCCAGAATCCGCTGCAGGGTGAGCGGCGCGCCCCACGCATCGGGCGCAAGACCGAGAATCGCATTGGCGAGCGCCACAAGCGCGATAAGCACCACCAGCATGCCGAGGATGTAGCCGAGCAGACGCAAACCGTCGATCGTCCCGGTCGTCACGGCATCCATCGAATTGTCGTAGAGCTTTTCGACCTCGATCCGTTCCCGCGTCTCTACCCCGTCCGCCGGAACCATCAGCCGCGCGATCATGATCGCGGCCGGCGCGCTGATCAGCGAGGCGGTCAGAAGATGCCCCGCGGCGCCCGGGATCGCGTCAGCGAGAAAGCTGACATACAGCGCATACATCGTGCCGGCGATTGTCGCCATCCCCGCCGTCATAACGATGAACAGCTCCGACCGGCTGATCCGGTTGAGATAGGGACGGATCAGCAGCGGCGCCTCGACCATGCCGACAAAAACGTTGGCGGCCGTGCCGAAGCTTGCCGCACCCGAAATGCCGAGGGCCCTGCCCAACGCCCAGGCGAACCCCCGCACGATCCACGGCAGAATACGCCAGTGATACAGCAACGCGGACAGGGCGCTCATCAGCAGGACCAGCGGCAAGGCCCGAAAGGCGAGGATGAAGGCCGCGCCGGGATAGGGTTCCGCGAAGGGCAGCGGTGCGCCGCCGAGAAATCCGAAGACCAGCGACGTGCCCGCCTCGGTCGCCTTTTGCAGGGCGACCACGCCGTCGTTCAGCCACACGAAGACGATCTGCGATTGCGGCAGCTTCAACAGCAAAAGCGCGAGCGCGAATTGCACGGCGAGCCCGGCGACGACAATCCGCCACGACGCGCCCCGGCGGTTTTCGCTGATCGCCCAGGCGAACAGCACAAGGAACGCAAGCCCCAGAAAAGGTTGGAATCCGGCCATTTTGGTTTCCCGTTGTTAACCAAGCCTCAATGTCAGGCGGCGATGATACATCACCGGGCCGGAATCGGCCTTTCGCTATGGATAAAGGCGCGAAAACGGCACGATGCACCCTATTGTCGAATTCCTCAAAGCGATCGACCGGAGCCCGGCGCAATCGCCCCGCGAACTGCTCGACACGATCCTCCGCGAATGCCGCAACTATACCGGCGCCGAAGCCGGTACGATTTTCCTCGTGCGCGCCGCTCCGGACGGAACGCCGGCCAACACGCTTCCAGGCGGTTTTCTCGAACCGATGAGTCTCCAGAACGACGCGCTCGACCTCGAGGCGTCGAGCTTCATCGTGCCGATCGACGAAACGTCGATCGCCGGGTATGTGGCGGCGACGGGCGAAGCGCTGCTCATCGACGACGCCTATGACATACCCCGTAGCAGACCGTTCAGCTTCAACACCTCCTTCGATGCTTCCGCAGGGTACCGGACGCATTCCGTCGCCTGTGTCGCCTTGCGGCAGCAGTCGGGCGACGTCAGCGCCGTCGTTCAGCTGATCAACCGGCGCGGGCCGGATGGCGATATCATCTCGTTCACGTCGGAACAGGCCGAGTTCATCGCCACCGCCGGTGTCGTCATGACGGGTGTCGTCGAACGGGCGCTCATGCTCGAAGATCTCGCGGCCGCCAACAGGGACCTGGTCGCCCGCAACAAGCATATCGAGGCGCTGAAAAACGAAACCGAGATCGCGCTTCGCGAGGTCGAGAAATCGGATCGGGCAAAAAGCCAGTTCCTCAGGTGCATCGGCCACGAACTGAAAACCCCGCTCAACGCGATTATCGGGTTCTCCGACCTGCTCAACAACGAAGGGTTCGGCCCGCTGGGTCATCCGAGCTACAAGGGGTTCGCCGCAGAGGTCGCGAGCGGCGGGCACAAGCTGCTCGGCATGGTCGACGATATCCTCGGCATCGTTCAGGCCGAATCCGGTTCCATCGAATGCACCGATGGCGGCAAGGCCGCCTATGCCTGTATCGAGGATACCTGCCGCGCCTGGTTCGACGAAGCCGCGGAAAAGAACATTGTTTTTGCCGTCGAGATCGCCGACGCACCGGCCGACTGCGCCCTGGATGTCCCGCGCCTGACCACGGTGCTGGAGCGGTTGATCGACAACGCGCTGAAATTCACCCTTGCCGGCGGCGAGATAGAGGTACGCGCTCACCCTGTCGACGGCGGCGGCCTTGTTGTCGAGGTATGCGATACCGGCGTCGGCATGACCGAGGCGGAAATCGTGGACGTACTGGCACCGTTCGGCCAGGCGGACAGCACCCTGTCGCGCCTGTACGAGGGCGCCGGGCTCGGTCTGACGCTGGCGAGCGCGTTGGTCCGCAGCATGAACGGCGCGTTTGCGGTCGAAAGCGAACCGCAAAAGGGAACCACTATCCGCATGCGGTTCCCGGCAAGCGACGGTACTTTCGCCGCATCCGAAACCGCATGCGCCGAAACCGCGATGTGGGTATCCGGCTAGCGCCCATCGCCTTCACGGCCTCACCCGGCGCGATCAGCGCGAGAAGACGGTTGCCGAGCCTTTTAGGATTCTTCCGGGCCCGCCGACCGGGCTGGAAATAATGTCATCGCCGACACGCGCCACCGGTTTTCCGCCCGAACCGCCGAGACGCACGACAGCACCCTTGATCGTGGTCGCACCCCCGCCATCGACGGTGACGTTGCCGCCGCCCTTCAGGGTCACGCTGCCCTCACCTTCGAGGACCAGGCTGCTGCCCGCTGCAATACGGACAGTGCCGCCGTTGATCCTGACGACCGATTCAAGCTTGTCGAGGCGCGACCGAACAGCCCCCAAACCCGATCCGGCTGACGAAGGCTTCGCCGCACGTTCGAGCGCCGAAAGCCGGCGTTCGACCGAGGAGAGTCTTGCAACCCGTTTCTGCAGCGCCGTCAGAGATCGCTTCAACTTCGCATTTTCCGCCTGCAGGCTTTTCAGCGTTGGCCTGGTCTGCGCATCGGCCATCGCCGGCATCAGCCCGATCGTCAGTACTGCGCATAGTGCGAAAAGTCTGTTCATCTTGCCCACCCTTCTTCTGTTTGCGGATAAATCGGGAACGCCGTTTCGATCCTGCCTGTCACCGCCCTTTTACATCCGGAAGATTCCGAATTTCGTCTCCTCTATCGGCGCGTTGAGCGCCGCCGACAGGCTCAATGCCAGCACCATGCGGGTTTCCTGCGGCTCGATAATGCCGTCATCCCACAACCGCGCGGTCGCGTAATAGGGGTGGCCCTCGGCCTCGTACTGCGCGCGGATCGGGTCCTTGAACGCCTCTTCCTCCGCCGCCGGCCAGTCGCCGCCCTTGGCTTCGATGCCGTCGCGGCGGACGGTCGCGAGAACGCTCGCCGCCTGTTCGCCGCCCATGACCGATATCCGCGCATTCGGCCACATGAACAGGAAACGCGGATCGTAGGCGCGCCCGCACATGCCGTAATTTCCCGCCCCGAACGAGCCGCCGATGATGACCGTGATCTTCGGCACCTGCGCGCAGGCGACCGCGGTCACCAGCTTTGCACCGTCCTTGGCGATCCCGCCGGATTCGTACTTTTGTCCGACCATGAACCCGGTGATGTTCTGGAGAAAAATCAGCGGAATACGCCGCTGGCAGCACAGTTCGATAAAATGGGCGCCCTTGAGCGCGGATTCCGAAAACAGGATTCCGTTATTGGCGACGATGCCGACGGGATAGCCATGTATCCGCGCAAAACCGCAGATCAGCGTCGTGCCGTACAACGCTTTGAATTCATCGAATTCGGAGCCGTCCACGACGCGGGCGATCACCTCGCGCACATCGAACGGGATACGAAGCTCGGGCGGGACAATCCCGTTCAGCTCGGCGGGGTCGTGCGCGGGCTCGACGGGGTCGGTCCGCACGACATCCTCGAATTTTTCGGTATTCAGGTTGCGAACCGCGCGGCGCAGGATGGCCAGTGCCTCGCCGTCGCTTTCCGCCAGGTGGTCGGTCACGCCGGACACCCGCGAATGAACATCGGCGCCGCCCAGGTCCTCGGCGCTGACGACCTCGCCGGTCGCCGCCTTGACCAGCGGCGGGCCGCCGAGAAAAATGGTCCCCTGCCCCTTCACGATAACGCTCTCGTCCGACATGGCCGGCACATACGCGCCACCCGCGGTGCACGATCCCATGACGGCGGCAATCTGGGGAATCCCCGCCGCGGACATCGTTGCCTGATTGAAAAAGATGCGACCGAAATGATCGCGGTCGGGAAATACCTCGTCCTGGTTGGGCAGATTGGCGCCGCCGGAATCGACCAGGTACACGCAGGGGAGATTATTCGCCGCGGCGATTTCCTGTGCCCGGAGATGTTTTTTGACGGTGAGTGGAAAATACGTTCCGCCTTTTACGGTGGCGTCGTTGGCGACGATCATGCATTCGCGGCCCTCGACCCGCCCGATCCCGGTCACGATGCCTGCAGCCGCGATATCGTCGTCGTACACGTTATGCGCGGCGAGCGGCGACAGTTCGAGGAACGGAGAACCCGGATCGATCAGGGTGTCGATCCGGTCGCGCACCAGCATCTTGCCGCGCCCCGTGTGACGGTCGCGCGATGCCTCATTGCCGCCGAGGCGTGCCGTCGCCGTGACACGGCGCAGGTCGTCAATCACGACTTCCATCGCCGCCTCGTTCGACTTGAAGTCTGCGGATGCGGGGTCGATCGTGGACGAAAGGCGGGGCATATCTGTCTCCGGCGGGATTGCGGGGTGATTATACCCGCGATGGGCGAGTCGTCCGAAACGATGACCGGTTGCGAAATATCGAGGATTTTCGCGTTTGTACCGTTTCGGCATGGCTGCCATACTCGATCCTAATAATAGTCCATTGAGACAAAATCAGGGGAGAAAAGGCATGAACAGAATACTGATGACGGCGGCATTTGCGGCCACCGCGATGTGGGCGGGCAACACGGCAAACGCGGTGACGCTCAAACTGGCGGCGTTTATCCCGCCGAAGAGCGTCAGCGGCAGCCGGGTGCTGACGCCGATTGCCGAGATGATCGAAAAGGAATCCAAGGGCGACCTGAAGATCAAGATTTATTACGGCGGCCAGCTCGGACGCAGCCCCCGCAAGCAGTACGAGCTTGTCACCAACGGCGTCGCCGATCTCGCCTATATCGTCGACATCTACACGTCCGGCCAGTTCCCCGACACGTCGATTTTCGAACTGCCCTACAACATAAAGAACGGCACCGAAGGCTCGCTGGCGCGCTGGCAGATGTACGAGGCCGGTCACCTCCGCGGATACGACAATGTCAAAGCCGTCGGCCTGTGGATGAGCGAGCCGGGCGGCATCCATACGCGCAAGCCGATGTCGTCTCTGGACGATATCAAGGGCATGAAAATCCGTGCCACCGGCCGCGTCGCCACGGCTTACCTGAAACAGTTCGGCGCCATCCCGGTCGGCATGCCCGTCACCAAAGTGACCGAGGCCATCGACCGTGGCGTGCTGGACGGCCTGATGCAGAGCTGGGTCGGGCTTGTCACGTTCCGCACCCATAACGTGGTGAAATACCACTACGAAGCGCCGGTCGGCGCGCTCACGTTCTCTATCGTGCTCAACAAGGACAAGTGGAACAAGCTGAGCGCTTCGCAGCAGGCCCTGATCAATAAATACGGCGGCAAATACATGGCGCTGAAAGCGGGCAACGCCTTCGACACGCTCGGTCACGAACGCAAGACCAAGCACCAGAAGGATTCCGACCGCAAGTTCATCACGCTGTCGGATGCAGAGCTCGCAAAAGCGCGCGCCGCCGTGCAGCCGATCTATGACGACTGGGTAAAGAACACGCCCGACGGTCAGAAAAAGCTGGATACGCTGAACGGGATGCTCGCGGAAATCCGGGCCAAGAAATAGCCGGACGGGATAGCCTGCGGAACGCAGCGTGGAACGCCTTCTTCACCCCGGCGCGTGGCTCGACAGATTCACGCGCTGGGTCGCCTTTATCGGCCTGGTCGGGCTGCTGATCGTCTCGATCGTCACGATGATCGACGTTCTGCTGCGCTGGCTGTTCAGTGCGCCTATCGAAGGCTACGAGGATATTACCCGGCTCCTGTTCGCGATCATTGTCGCAGCGTGCTTTCCGGCAGGGCTCCTTCAGGGCCGCAATATAACGATCCGCTTCCTGGGAAAGGCCCTCGGCCCCGCGGCGACCCGCTATCTCGAGGCACTGGGGGCCATCGCGACCCTGTTTTTCTTCACCGTCGTCACCTGGCGCGTGGCGATCTTTGCCCTCGACGAGATCGCAAATAACCGGTTCACCCAGACGCTCGAGATATCGACCGGGCCCTGGTGGTGTTTCGTCAGCGCCCTGCTGCTGATGTGCGTGCCGGTGCAGTTCGTCATCGCCTGGGCAAAAACATCGGCCGCCATCCGGAACCGGCCGCTCGAATATACCGATAACGAGATGTCAATCTGATGGAAGACCCGCTTCTCGTCGCCTCCATCGGTATTCTGGGCATGCTCGCCCTCATCGCGCTGCATATCCCGATCGGCGTCGCCATGGGGATTGCCGGGTTTGTCGGCGTCGGGTTCATGCTCGGCTGGGCGCCGGCGATCACCCTGTTCGGCACCGAAACGTCCTCCCATATCGCGAGTTCCGAACTGGCGATCATACCCCTGTTCCTGCTGATGGGATCGTTTGCCGGGGCGGCCGGACTGTCGAGCGATATCTACCGGCTTGCCTATGTTTTCGTCGGCCATCGCCGTGGCGGCCTCGCCCTTGCCACCATCGGCGGCTGTGCCGGGTTCGGCGCGGTGTGCGGCTCGTCCGTCGCGACCGCCGCGACCATGACCAAGATCGCCCTGCCCGAAATGCTCGACCGCAAATACTCGCCGGCACTCGCCGCCGGATCCATCGCATCGGGCGGCACGCTGGGAATGCTCATCCCGCCCTCGGTGATCATGGTGCTCTACGGCGTGCTGACCGAGCAGTTCGTGATCGCGCTGTTCGTCGCCGCCGTGGTGCCGGGCATCATGGCGGTCATTTTCTACTTCGTCGCCATCGCGATCCAGGTCCGCATCAATCCCGATGCCGGCCCCGCCGGACCGAAATTCAGCTGGGAGGAACGGCGCAGGATCTTCGCCCAGAGCTGGGGTGTGATCACGCTCGCCATCGTCGTCAGCGGTGGCATCTATGCCGGTATTTTCACGGTGGCAGAGGCCGCCGCCATCGGGGCGACGCTGTCCTTCCTGTTCGCCTGGGGTCGCGGCAAGCTGACCCGCGAGGTGATGTGGGAAGTGCTGACCGAAACCGCCGGCAGCACCGGCATGATCTACCTGATCATCATCGGCGCCTCGATCTTCAGCTATTTCGTCACGCTGTCGGGCCTGTCGGAAAGCTTCGTCGAATCGGTCTCCGGCTGGGGCGTCAACCGGTTCGTGATCCTGCTGATGCTCTATGTGATGTATCTGATCCTCGGCAGTATTTTCGACACCGTCGCCGCCATGGTGCTGACCCTGCCCTTCGTTTTCCCGCTGATCCTGAACCTCGGCTTCGACCCGATCTGGTTCGGCGTCATCAACGTGATGGTAATCGAAATCGGCATGATCACCCCGCCCATCGGGATCAACGTTTTCGTGCTGCACGGCATGGCGCGCAATATTCCGCTACCGACCATCTTCAGGGGGATCGTCCCCTTCCTGATCGCGGACGTGGCGAAACTGGCGGTGCTGACGGTATTCCCGGCGCTGGCGCTGTGGCTGCCCCGGGTACTCGGCACCCCGATGTAGGCAAGCCGATACCGGCGTTCAGCCCGCCAACGCCATCTGAAACTCAGGCGCGGACGAACTTTTCGACGGCCAGCGCGCCGTCGCCCGCGAAAACGATGCTCGATTCCGGCACCTCGGCCCAGCGGCCGACATCCTCGTCCGGCGGCTCCGACATGATCATGACGGACTGGTCGGCGCCGCCGATACCCAGTCCGTAGAACAGCGTCGGCGACTGATTGTCGGACGAATAGCGGATCGCGATCATGCGCTGTCCGTCGGTGGCGATCGCGGCGAACCGGAACGGCCCGTCGACCTTCTGTTCTGCCATCGCCTCCTCGACCTGCCTCACGGTCACGGCATAAGCCTCGGCCGGATCATCCGCGAGACCGTTTGCCAGCAACAGATAGAAGATCGTCTCGCTATCCGTCGTACCCAATTTGTGACGGTAGAGCCCTTCGGGGATGGCGAGATCGAGCGCGCGCCGCAACACGGGAAAGTCGGCAATCGCGCCGTTATGCATGAACATCCAATTCCCGTGGCGGAACGGATGACAGTTCTGGCGGGCGGTCGCGCTTTCCCCCGTTGCGGCCCTGACATGGGCGAAGAACAGACCCGACTGCACCTGCTCGGCAACCTCGCGCAGGTTTTCGTCATTCCAGGCCGGCAGGACATCCCGGTACAGACCCGGCCTGTCCCGGTCGCCGTACCAGCCGATCCCGAAACCGTCGCCGTTGGTCACGACATGCGACCAGCGCGCATTCAGGCTTTGATCGACAAGCGAATTTTTCGCCTCGAACAATACCGTATGGAGAAATATCGGCGGGCCGGAATAGGCCATCCACCTGCACATGCCCTAGGCGCTTTCCGCAAACAGCTCGCGCCCGATCAGCATCCGGCGGATCTCGGAGGTGCCGGCGCCGATCTCGTACAGTTTTGCATCGCGCAGCAGGCGCCCGGTGGCGTATTCGTTGATATAGCCGTTGCCGCCGAGAATCTGGATCGCGTCGAGCGTCAGTTCCGTCGCGCGTTCGGCTGAATACAGGATCGCCCCGGCGGCGTCCTTGCGCGTCGTCCGGTCCCGGTCGCAGGCCCTGGCGACCGCGTATACATAGGCTTTCGAGGCATTCATCTTGGTGTACATGTCGGCAAGCTTTCCCTGGATAAGCTGGAATTCGCCGATCGGCTGGCCGAACTGTTCGCGCTCATGCACATACGGCATCACGATATCCATGCAGGCCTGCATGATGCCGAGCGGCCCGCCCGACAGCACCGCGCGCTCGAAGTCCAGACCGCTCATCAGCACCGCGGCGCCGCGGCCGAGATCGCCGACGATGTTTTCTTCCGGCACGAAACAGTCCTGAAAGACCAGTTCGCCGGTGTTCGATCCGCGCATGCCGAGCTTGTCGAGCTTCTGCGCGGTGGAGAATCCGGCGAATCCCTTTTCAACCAGAAAGGCGGTGATGCCGCGCGACCCGGCATCCATGTCGGTCTTGGCATAGACCACCAGGACATCCGCGTCGGGCCCGTTCGTGATCCACATCTTGGTGCCGTTCAGCACATACCCGCCTTCCGCCCGGTCGGCGCGCAGCTTCATCGACACCACATCCGACCCGGCCCCGGGCTCCGACATCGCCAATGCGCCGACGTGTTCGCCCGAGACCAGCTTCGGCAGATATTTCGCCTTCTGGTCGCTGTTGCCGTTGCGGTGAATCTGGTTGACGCAAAGGTTCGAATGAGCGCCATAGGATAACCCCACCGATGCGGAAGCCCGGCTGATTTCCTCCATTGCCACCACATGCTCCAGGTACCCCATGCCCGCGCCGCCATATTCCGTATCGACGGTTACGCCGAGCAGGCCCATCTCGCCCATTGCCGGCCACAGGTCCATCGGAAATTCGTTCGATGAATCGATTTCAGCCGCGATCGGCGCGATCTTCGCGCGGGCGAAATCCGCGACCGAGTCGCGCAGCATGTCGGCGGTCTCGCCTAGGTCGAAATCGAAGGTCGGTAATGCATTGGGGATCAACCGGGTTCTCCTGTCGCGGTCCGTTCGACGAAACACTAAGAGCCGGGCCAGACACGGTCAAACCTGAAAAATTCGCTCCCGCCCCGGCCTCAACCTGCTGATTCCCAGAAAAATTGTGCCCGAACTTGCAAACAAGTTCAGCCGCCTTATCTCGTGCTAGAGGCTCACGTCAAATCACTCGGAAAATCCGATCAAGCGGGGATAGAATCCATGCCAGTCGCGGCCATTCGCGAATTCTTCAAACTTGAATCCTCAGGCGGTATCTGCCTGTTTTTTGCGGCGGTCGTCGCGATCATTCTCGATAACTCGGCCCTGGCGCCGATATACGATATGCTGCTGAGCGTGCCTGTGGCGGTCCAGATCGGCTCACTGGAGATCGCCAAGCCCTCGCTGCTCTGGATCAATGACGGTCTGATGGCCGTATTCTTTTTCCTGGTCGGGCTCGAAATCAAGCGCGAGGCGCTCGAAGGGCAGCTGTCCACCGTCAACCAGATTGCGCTGCCGGGCGTTGCCGCGATCGGCGGCATGGCCGTTCCGGCGGCGATTTACGCCTATTTCAACTGGTCCAACCCGGTCGACATCAACGGCTGGGCCATCCCCGCGGCCACCGACATCGCATTCGCGCTCGGCATCCTGATGCTGCTGGGCAGCCGCGTGCCGCTTGCGATCAAGGTCTTCCTGACCGCCGTCGCCATCATCGACGACCTCGGCGCCATCGTCATCATCGCGCTGTTCTATACCGAAGACCTGTCGCTGACATCGCTGGCCTGGGCGGTCGGCGGGCTGCTTATATGCGCAATCATGAACCTGCGCGGCGTCACCCGGGTCGCGCCGTATATTCTGATCGGGATCATCGTCTGGGTCGCCGTGCTGAAATCCGGCGTTCATGCAACGCTCGCGGGCGTGCTATTGGCGCTTGCCGTACCGCTCCGGGCAACCGATTCCGAAGGCCATTCGCCGCTCCGCCACCTGGAGCATATCCTGCATCCGTGGGTCGCGTTTCTCGTGCTGCCGGTTTTCGCCTTCGCCAATGCGGGCGTGAACTTTTCCGGCATGTCATTCTCCTCGCTGCTGGAACCGCTGCCCCTCGGGATTGCGCTCGGGCTGTTTGTCGGCAAGCAGGTCGGCGTGTTCGGCTTCTCCTTCCTGATGATCAAGACCGGCCTTGCGAAAATGCCCGAAGGGGCCAACTGGGGAATGCTCTACGGCGTCTCCCTGCTGTGCGGCATCGGTTTCACGATGAGCCTGTTCATCGGCGGGCTCGCTTTCGACGACGCTGCCCATGCAACGGCGATACGCCTCGGCGTGCTGAGCGGGTCCGTGATTTCGGGAACGCTCGGCTACTTCGTGATCAAGGCGGCGATCGCCAGGGTAAAAGAACCGAAGGCCGCGCAGAGGACGGTGTAGTCGGGCCGACCGGTCAGCCGGCCGCCGCCGGAATCCGCTCGGCGAACTGCGCACGCCAGTCCTCGATCGGCTGGAACGTGGGATCGGCCTTCGCATGGGCCTCGGATGCCGCATAGATTTCCGCATCCGTCATCGAGAAGTCGATGTCGTGGCGGTGCGGCTGGTTGATATACCAGGGCGTATCCATGAACGCTTCGAGCCGGTTGCCTTCCGGGTCGAAAAAATAGACCGACCACGCGTTACCGTGGTCGGTCACGAAAACCTTCTGGACATCGTCATCCCTCGTGACGGCGCCGTGGACCTGGCGCAGGTCGGCAAGCTTTTCGCATCTGAACGAAATCTGGTTCACCGTGGTCTGGTCCGTGTCGCGACGGCGCCCCTCGGCGACAACGACCTGATGGTGATCGCGCGGATCGCGCGACATAAAGGCGTATCGATTGCCGTTCAGCACCCCTTCATCGGCGATCCCGAACCCGAACATGCGGACGTAGAAATCCTTCATCCGGTCGAAATCCTGGACCCAGATGCCAACATGGGCGAGCTTCATTTCCGGTAACAGCGCCATGATTTCCTTCCCGATTTCATTCGTTGCAGGGATATTAGGCCTCCCCCGTCCCCTTCCGCAACGCCTCGAACCGTCCTTGGACTTGCATATCGCGGCGCAGGCGTTATTCATGCGCGGTCAAATGAACCGGAGGGCGGCATGAAGATCACCACTTACTCAGTTAACGGAACGGAATCATACGGCGTCGTCACCGACGACGGCGTCATCGATGCGAAGCCCCTGGCGGGCGGACCGCAGACCCTGCGCGGCGCGATTGCCGCCGGCGCGCTCGACATCATCGCGGAGGCCGCGGCCGGCAAAAGCCCGGATCACAGCCTCGATGAAATCGAATTCCTGCCGGTCATCCCCGACCCGGACAAGATCATGGCCGTCGGCCTGAACTATCGCAGCCACGTTCTCGAAGGCGGCCGCGACATCCCCGAATGGCCGATGATCTTCACCCGCTTCGCCAATTCGCAGGTCGGCCACGGCCAGGCGATGATCAAGCCCAAAGTGTCCGACATGTTCGATTTCGAGGGCGAAATGGCCGTCATTATCGGCAAGACCTGCCGCCACGTCTCCGAAGCGGATGCCCTGTCGGTGGTTGCCGGCTATTCCTGCTACAACGACGGCTCGATCCGCGACTACCAGCGCCATACCAGCCAGTTCGTGCCCGGCAAGTCGTTCTACAAATCGGGCGCCTTCGGCCCGTGGATGGTGACGGCGGACGAGATCCCCGACCCGGCCGCGCTGACGCTGATGACCCGCCTGAACGGCGAGGAAATGCAGCGCGCGACCACGGACGACCTTCTGTTCAGCATTCCGCAGCTGATCCACTACCTGACCACCGTGACCGAACTGGTCCCGGGCGACGTGATCGTCTCGGGCACCACCGGCGGCGTCGGCTTCTACCGCGACCCGCAGGTCTTCATGAAGGAAGGCGACACGGTCGAGATCGAACTCGACAAGATCGGCATCCTTCGCAATCCGATCGTGAACGAAAAGTAATAGCTCGCGCTGAGCGGCTTTCTACCCCCCGGCCTTGTGTGCCGGGGGTTTTCGTTTTGCGGGTGCATCACTGGCTGTCACCCCCGGCGCGTCCCGGGGTCCAGTCCTTTTGCCGCAAACACTGCCGGATCCCGGGACACGCCCGGGATGATAATTCCGCGACGGGTCTCAGACCGCCCGCGCCAGATGATCTTCCAGCGCGGCGTTGAACCGCTCCGGGTGCTCCAGATAAATCATGTGCCCGACATCGGGCAGCTCGACAAAACGCGCGCCTGAAATCGCCGCCGCAATCCGCTTTACGACCGCCTGCGAAGCCGTCTTGTCCCCTGCCCCGGCGATCACGGCGGCGGGGCACAGCGTATCGCCGATCTCGGCAAAAATATCGGCCCGCGCCATCGCCCGCCATTGCGCGAGATGCCCCTTCGGCCGCGTCCGGGACGTCACCTCGATCCCTTTCGCCACCGTCGCCGCATCGGCCGTCGCGGCCACCGAGCGTGGTGCGTGCTGTCTCGCGTAATCCTCAATCCCCAGATCGGCGAGCAGGTTTTCGCGGGCGGCAATGATCTCCGCCTGCTTCGCCGCGCCCAGCGGCCCCGAGCCGATCACCGGCTGGGCCAGCACCATGCTGGCGACGCGGTCGGGATGGGCTTTCTGCACCGCCGGCATCAGGGTGCCGCCGAAGGAATGGCCGATCATATGGGCCGAACCGACATCCAGCGCATCGAGCAGGGCTGCAATCGCGGCCACGTAGTCCGCGACCGACGGCGCGTCCATCGGCCAGTCTTCAGATTCGCCATAGCCCGGTGCATCCCAGCCGATCACCCGATAGCGGTCGGCGAACCGGGTATACTGGGTTTCCCAGTTGAGGGAATTTCCCCCCATGCCGTGAATAAACACCAGCGCCGGGCCCGCACCCGCTTCCCGCCACGCGAGGCGACGCCCGTCTATCAGGGTATGCCGGCTTTCCGGCAGCGCCATTATTTCAGACCGAGCAGCTTCACTGCCGCGGCGAACAGGGCGTGATCGGTCTCGGCAAGCGCGCTCAGGGCCGTGAAATGATCCCGGCCGGGCAGGTTCAGCGTCGACGTTTCCATGCCGTGTTTCGCCCAGGCGGCGGCAAGGTCGCTCGCCTGGCGGTCGAACTCGTCGTACTCGGCACCGCCGAAGGCGATGACGGACGGCCCGGTGGAGGTCGGCGTCATGAACATCGGGCTGACCTCGGCCACGTCCTCCGGCCCCATGCGGACGGCATCGTTCAGGGGCGTGAGACGGATAGGTTCGAGATCGTAAACGCCGCTGATCGGCAGCCCGGCAGCGACAACGTCCATCGGCAGGCCGTCTTCGAAGGACGGCCAGTCCGTCGCCTGCATCATCGCGGTCAGATGACCGCCCGCGGAATGACCGGAAACGACGATGCGGCTGGCGTCATAGCCGTACTTTCCGGCTTCGCGCCACAGGAAGGCGATTGCGCGGCGGCACTGGTTCGTCAGTTCGGCGATGGTCACCGCCGGACACAGCGCATATTCGATATTGGCAAAACCGGCGCCGGCCGCATTCAGCTCCTTCGCCAGAAATTCGAAACCTTCCTTGTCGTTCCACTGCCAGTAGCCGCCATGGATAAACGCGAACATGGGCGCGCCGTCGTTTTCGGGCAGGAAGATATCCAATCGCTCACGTTCGTGGGGCCCGTAGGCAAGGTCGATATGCTTGCGCGGCGTGCTTTCCACATAGGCCTTCGACCGCGCGTTCTGATCGTCCTTGATGGCGTTGAGCGCCTCTTCGGAAAGCTGGGCGCGGTTATTATACTGCGCGTAGAGCGCTTCGGAATCGTAGTCCCGGTAAACGATATCTGACATCGGTTGTCCCCTTGTTCAAGCCGCATCGTAACGTCTTCATCGCCGCGGGCAAATACAGCGACGGATGAACCCCGGTCAGGCGTCGTCGAACCCCGCGGCCCGTTCCCGCAGGTCGAGCTTGAGCAGTTTACCGGTACTGCCGACGGGCAGTTTCGCCATCACGTCGATCCGCGACGGCTTCTTGTAGGGTGCCAGCCTCTCGGCGGCATACGCCGCGAGCGCGTCGACATCGATCTCGGCGCCGGAAATCGGCTCGACGAAGGCGATGACTTCCTCGTTGCCGGGCACGGTGCGGCCGACCACCGCGGACTGCAGGACGTCCGGCCAGCTATTCAGCACCGCCTCGACCTCCGCCGGGTAGACGCTGAAGCCGGAACGCAGGATCAGGTCCTTCAGCCGGCCGACCAGGTGGAGCTGGCCGTCCCCGTCGAAAAAACCGAGATCGCCCATCGACAGCCAGCCTTCCGCATCGATTGCCGCCGCGGTCGCCTCCGCATCGCGGTAATAGCCGAGCATGATGTTCGGTCCGCGGCACTGGATCTCGCCGGTCTCCCCGGTCGGCAGCGGCGCCCCGTCCGGCCCGACGACGCGCACGTCCATGCCGTAGAACGGAAACCCGACCGCGCCGGGATTGGCGGGCATCGACGGCGTGCTGGCGGCGATCGGCGTGCACTCGGTCGCGGCGTAGCCGATGCTCAGCTTCATGCCGAACGTCCGTTCGACCCGGTCGCACAATTCGCGGTCGACCAGCGCGCCGCCACCGAACATTTCCTTCAGGCTGCCGGTATCCAGCGCGTCGCCTTCCTGGCGGGCGCGGTCGACCAGCGCCGAGATCATCGGCGGCGCACCATACAGGTGCGTCAGCCGGTGTCGGCGCAAACCGTCCATTACGAAATCCGCATCGAACCGCGTCGCAAGTTCGACGGCCCCGCCGCCATAGACCACCGGCAGGAATATCCCGGCAAGCCCCAGCACATGCACGATGGGTGCGACGAGATACGGACAATCCCCCGGCGCGAAGCCGCGCCGGTCGGAAACGATGGCGCTCTGGTAGATCAGCGATTTGTGGCCCAGCATCGCCGCCTTCGGCACGCCCGTCGTACCGGACGTAAAAACCAGCACGGCAACCTGTTCGTCGTTCCTGTCCGGTACCGGTTCCGGCGCAACGCTCTCATCCGCCGGGCCTAGCGCAACGACACCGAAGGCGGGGTCCCGTTGAGCGACCGACCCGGTCGGCGCCAGGTCGTGCGTTTCCGGCATTTTTCCGACCGCGCATACCGCGAGGCGCGGCCGCGACCGGTCGATCATGACGTCGCGCTCGCGCGGGGTCAGGCGGGCATTGGCGAGCACCGCCCAGGCGTCGAGTGCCAGGATCGCATACAGACAGCAGATCCCGGCGAAGCCGTTTTCGGTGATCAGCAGCACGCGGTCGCCCGCACGCACGCCGGCATCGCGCAGAACGGCGGTAGCGGCGTCGACGCCGGTGCCGAGATCGGCGTAGCTGTAGGTAACGGGACCGCTGTAGATTGCCGGGAGCGAAGGGGTCTCCGCCACCCGCCGCCGCAGCACGTCGGTCAGCCGGGTGGGCAGCGTGGAGATAAAGGCCTGGCGTTCTTCGTCGGTCGCCAGTGCGGTTTCGCGGGTTACGGGCATGTGAACTTCATCGTTCTGCAATTCTGATACCGCTACTTTTTCACAGCTCCACGCGGCGAGAAAGCCTCGGAGGCGACATAATGCTTCCCGCCCTGTCGACCCGCTTAACGCCAGAATTTGCACTTGCAAATATTTTTATTTGCAGTTACAAATAATTTAACAAACAGGATAACCAGCTGAGGGAGAAACATCATGGCGATCGATTTCGGGTATTTCACGCTTTCCGACAACTACTATCCGGACAATCCGCGCTCGGCGAGCGACTTCGTGCTCGAAATTCGCGAACAGGCCATTCTCGCCGACAAGCTGGGCTACAGCTCCGCCTGGATCGGCGAACATCATTTCGACCGGCTCGGCGTCAATTCGCGCCCCGATATCCTGCTGGCGAGCATCATCCCCGAAACCGAGAACATCCGCCTCGCGCCTGCGGTCAACGTGCTGCCGATCCATCATCCGATCCATGTCGCCGAAATGTGGGCGACGCTCGACCTGCTGTCGGGCGGACGCGTCGATTACGCCTGCGGACGCGGCTACGACGCGGACGAATACCACCCCTTCGGCGCCGACTTCATGACGTCTGCCGAGGTCTTCGAGGAAGGCATGGACGTGGTCTACAAGGCGTGGACCGAAAAAGGCCCGTGGTCGCACAAAGGCAAGTATTACGACATCCAGGACATGGATATCACGCCGAAGCCGATCCAGAACCCGATCCCGTTCTATGTCGCCTCGTTCTCGGAAACGTCGTCGAAGATGGCCGGCGCAAAGGGCCATAACATCATCTACGCGCCGTTCGCGGCGGCCATGGTGTATGGCAGCCTCGACAAGGCGGTCGACAGCTACCGCGAGAACTGCGTCGCCGCGGGCAACAAGCCGGGCCGCGCCATGTGCAGCTATTTCATCCATATCTCCGACACGCCGGAAGAGGACGATATCGGCCGCCAGGCAATGATGGATTATTTCCAGCACTGCGTACTGCGCGCCTTCCCCGACGATCCGTCGACGATGCCGCCGACCATGCATTACTTCATGAAGATCAACGAAATCCTGCGCAACATGACCAAGAACACGCTGTCGTCCAATTCCGTGCTGCTCGGCTCTTCCGAAGAGATCACGGAACAGCTGAAAAAGGTCGAAGCGGCCGGTATCGAGGAATGCATCCTGTATTTCAACGTCGGCAAGAAGCCGCACGGCATGGTCAAGGACCAGATGCACAAGTTCATGGAAGAAGTCGCGCCGAACTTCGAAAACTACCAGGTGGCGGCGGAGTAAGGCGGTTTGGAACTCGGCACCTACCTGCCATATCTCGTCAACCGCGTCGGACAACGGTTTATCGGCGATATCACGCCGGTCCTCAACGAGGCCGGGGTCGATATCCAGTCATGGCGTGTGCTGATCGCCCTGTATCAGCGGGGCGGACAGCCCGTCGGCGCGCTGTCGGACCTGACCAGCATCAACTTCTCGACCCTGTCGCGCGTGCTGGGGCGGATGGAGAAAAAAGGGCTGATCCATCGCCTGCGTGATGCCGACGACGCGCGGTCGTTCACGATCGACCTGACCGAACCGGGCCGCGACGTCACCGAGACCATCCTGCCGCAAGCCGCCGCGCTGGAAGCCCAGGCGACGGGCGATTTTTCGGAAGCCGAACTGGCGATGCTCCGGCAACTCCTCGGCAAGCTCTATGCCGGCCTGTCGGACAATGCCGCGGACCGGGACGACCGTTTGGCCGGGTAATGCGGGTCCGGGCGAACAGCGCGGCCGGGACGACCCTCCACCATGAAAAAAGCCCCCTGGTCGATACCAGGGGGCGAGTAGGACCAATACAGACAGTTGGTCTGGGGGGAGGAAAGCAAATTGCTTTCACATGACTATCTACGCGCGCGGCGCCGGGTCGGATCTTCGCAAATGTCGAAAAACCGGCGCCTGTGCCACCGGGGCCGATATCGACACCGCGTCAGCGATACAACGTTATCGATGAGACCATCAGGCTGGCGGAAAAGGCGCGGCCGATCGCGACCAGCCCGAGGCGCCTGAGGCGCGCGGTATCGAGCGGCGCATCGAGGCGGTAGGGCGTGAACTCGGCAAACGGCAGGTCTATCGATTGCCACTCTTCCACCGCCGTGAATTCCGCCCGGTAGGACTGCCACGGCCGCGTATTGTCAGGCGTGCGCAGATGCACCGAATAGGTTTCGCCGTTGCCACGCACCATCAGACGGATCCCCCGATAGGCCGAGGCATTCAGGATGCTGTCGCCGGATGCGAGGTCGAGAGCGGCCTGAATGAACCCGCCATTGTTCTCGAGCCGGACATCGCCCTGGAGATGCAGGGCCGCGCGGCCATCCGGCGAGGTCCAGCTGACCGATTCCTGCGATACCCCGCCCATGACCCGGTCGCTGACGCCCCGCCACTCCGTGCCGAGCGCCGAAACGAGGTCCGTGCGTGAAAAATCGTCTATCAGCATTGTCCTGTCCTGTGCCCTTGCGTCTTCCGGCAACGCGCCAGCGGCGCCGATGACGGCCAGTACCGGGAGCGCCGCCAGAAAGGTGCGCAGGCGGCGGTTCAGGCCTGGTCGGTGGCGCGGCTTCCGGTCCATCAGACGTCACCCGGGTCGTTGGAAAACGCGTTGTCGTATGTCTGTTACGCACCGGTCCCGTTTGCGGATCGCATCGCGGCGCAATCTGCCGTCTTGCCCAACGGCCCGCGACGATCTAGCGTCCTGTCGGATCGAAAAAAGGAGACCCGCATGGCCACCCGGATGAAATCGGACGATATCGGCCGCGCCCACGGCGCGCTCGTGGAACTTGTCGGCGTGAAGGATCGCGTCTCGCCGGAAGAATGGGAGGTGCGGGTCAATCTCGCCGCGTGTTACCGGCTGGTCTTCCATTACGGCTGGCATCACCTGAACCTCAATCATATCTCGGCGCGGGTGCCGGGCACGGACGACCAGATTCTCATCAACCCCTACGGGCCGATGTATAACGAGATCACGGCCTCGAACCTGGTCAAGATCGACCTGGACGGCAACGTGCTGGACGACACGCCCTACGGCATCAACGCCGCCGGCTACACGATCCACAGCGCGATCCATGCCGCGCGTCATGACGTCGACTGCGTGCTGCACACCCATACCGAGCCGGGTCTCGCGGTATCGGCGCTCAAATGCGGATTGCTGCCGATCAACCAGGATGCAGTGCGGTTCTATAACCGGATCGGCTATCACGACTATGAAGGCGTTTCCCTGGAACTGGGCGAGCGCGAACGCCTGGTCGCCAGCATCGGCGACCATCGCGCGCTGATCCTGCGCAATCACGGACTGCTGACCGCCGGGCGGTCCATCGCCGAGGCCTTCGCGCTGATGTATCACCTTGAGAAAGCCTGCGTCGCCCAGATCATGGCGAACGCGCGCAGCGCCGACGATCCGCATATCGTCATGCCGTCGCCCGAACTGTGCGAACATTCGGCGCAACAGGCATGGAGCATCAACAACAATTCCGAAGACGTCCGCTGGCCGGCGCTGGTGCGCTGGATGGACCGGGAATCGCCGGGCTTCCGGGACTAAACCGGGGAGCCGGCACGGAATGATCAGCTTCAGGGCCGCGGTCCTCGATACCTGCACGACGGACAGGCCGTTTTCCGACAGCCGGCCGTTGACGGTGGAAACCATCGACGCCGACGGGCCGATGGCGCACGAGGTTCTGGTGCGGATCGACGCGGCGAGCCTCTGCCGCTCCGACCTGTCGGTGATTACCGGCGTGCGCCCCTGGCCGATGCCCATCGTCCCCGGTCACGAGGCAAGCGGCATCGTCGAGGAAACCGGCGCCGACGTCAGCGGGCTTGCCCCGGGCGACCGGGTGGTTCTCGTCTATCAGCCGCATTGCGGCGCCTGCCCGTGCTGTATCGCGGGCGACGCCCATCTGTGCGCGCCGGGCCTCGCGGCGAACCGTGCCGGGAAACTCCTGACCGGCGGCCCGCGCCTGTCGCTCAACGGCGACGCGCTTCACCATCACATGGGGCTGTCGGCCTTCGCCGAAATGGCGGTCGTCTCGCAGCAGTCGGTGGTAAAGGTCGACCCCGCCCTGCCCGGCGAAATCGCGGCGCTTTTCGGCTGCGCGGTGATGTGCGGCGCCGGCAGCGTGATCAATTCGGGCGCTGTCAAAGCCGGCGAAACCGTCGCGATTGCCGGTATCGGCGGCGTCGGCGCCAGCGCCATTCTCGGCGCCCGCCTCGCCGGCGCAGGCCGGATCATCGCCGTCGATCCCGATGCGGAAAAACGCCGGACCGCGATCGATCTCGGCGCAACCGATGCCGTTGCGGGCGGCCCCGACGCGGCGGACGAGATCCTTGAAATGACCGGCGGCGGCGTCGATTGCGCGCTCGAGACCGCCGGCGTTCTCGGCGCGTTCGAAACCGCTTATGGCGCCGCGAAACGCGGCGGCCGGGTCGTCACCGCGGGTCTGGCAAGCCCGGAGACGCCGTTTGCCCTCGATATCGCCGCGCACGTCACCAGCGCCAAGACGATCGCCGGCAGCTATATGGGAAGCTGCAACCCGGCGATCGATATCCCGAAATTCGTGGAACTGTATACGTCAGGCCGCTTTCCGGTCGACCGTCTGATCACCCACCGGATGAACCTGGCGGACGTCAACACCGCCCTTGAGAACATGGCGGCGAGCAGGGCCCTGCGGCAGATACTGGCACCCTGAGAGCGCGCCTGCGCGGGATGCGGCACCCGTTAAATTTTCTGCCGCGAATCCGGGAAATCCGCCCGGGAAGGTGCTATATAGTTAGACACGACCATCATCAGGGATTTCGTCGCCATGAAACGCTCAAAATCGGTAAAGCTCGTCGCCATGGGCACCGGCCTTCTGCTTGTCGCCGCGTGCGAAGAAGCGAAGGTGGATACCGCGTTGTTCGAATCCGTCAAACAGTGCACGGGGCTCGGCTTTTCCGTGCAGGAATGCGAATCCAATTACCGCGAAGCCCAGCGCAACCATGTCAACGTTGCGCCGAAATACACGGCAAAAGCCGATTGTGAGGCCGATTTCGGTGCCGCGCAGTGCGAGGTCGCGCCCCAGCGCACATCCAACGGCGGCAGCGTCTTCATGCCGCTGATGGCGGGCTACCTGATGGGCAGCATGCTGAGCGGCGGGCGGACCGCCGGCCAGCCGCTCTACAAGTCGGCCAATGACCGCAGCACGTTCCGTACCGGCGACAACAAGCCGGTGGCCAAGAGCGTCGGCCGCACCCAGGTTGCCCAGAGCACGACACGCCCGGCCTCGACCAAGACACGCACCGTGTCGCGCGGCGGTTTCGGCGCCGGCGCCCGCAGCCCGATGCGCCGGTCGTTTGGTGGCTGACGCCCGGGCCCCGGCAGCGGCAGCCCCTCGAACCGGCACCGTGTCATGGAACGGATAACGGTCGAACCGCGCGACGACTGGCGCGACACCGCCGAGGCCCACGGGTTCCGGTTCCACACCATCGACGACGAGCGCTACTGGGACGAAAGCGCCTGCTACAGTTTCAGTTTGCGCGAAATCGAAGACGATATCGAAGACCCGACGGCCGAGATCGAGCAGATGTGTTTCGAGGTCGTCCAGCGCGCGATCGCCGACGATGCGGTGATGGCAAGGCTCGGCATCCCCGAAGATTTCTGGGATTTCGTCGCCGACACGTGGTCGCAGCAGCACCGTAATCTCTATGGCCGGATGGATTTCGCCTATGACGGCAAGGGTCCGGCAAAGCTGTTCGAATACAATGCCGACACGCCGACCTCGCTCTACGAGACCGCCGTGTTCCAGTGGGTCTGGCTGGAACAGGCGATCGAGCGCGGCATCGTTCCCGACGGCAGCGACCAGTTCAATTCGCTGCACGAGGCGCTGACCGGCTCGTTCGGCCAGATGGGTCTGACGGGGACATTGCACGTCGCCTGCTGCAAGGGATCGGAAGAAGACGAAGGGACGGTCGAGTACATCGCCGATTGCGCGCGCCAGGCGGGGCTCGATCCCAAGCTGATATATATCGAGGATATCGGCATCGACACCGAAGGCCGTTTCACCGACCTGCAGGACGAGCCGATCACCGACCTGTTCAAGCTGTATCCGTGGGAATGGATCATGACGGACGAGTTCGGCAGGAACGTGCCGAACACCAACACCCGGTTTATCGAGCCGGGCTGGAAGTCGCTGCTGTCCAACAAGGGACTGCTGCCGCTGCTGTGGGAAATGTTCGAGGGCCATCCCAACCTGCTGCCCGCGTATTTCGACGGCGATCCGGCGGCCGCCGCACTCGGCGGAAATTACGTCCGCAAGCCGCTGTTTTCGCGCGAAGGCGCCAATGTCGAGGTGTTCGAAAACGGCGAATGCACGGTGAAGGTGGACGGCGATTACGGCGCCGAAGGCCATATCCTGCAGGCCTATCACCCGCTCCCCGAATTCGCCGGCAACTATCCGATGGTCGGCTCCTGGCTGGTCGCCAGCCAGCCCGCCGGTATCGGCATCCGCGAGGACACCTCGCTGGTGACCGGCAACAACGCGCGCTTCGTGCCGCATATCATTTCGGAATAAGAAATGTTTGATCTGCAAGAGGCTGCGCCGGCCCGCTCCCTCTCCC
>CAXBMQ010000007.1:0-212356 GCA_963977005.1 uncultured Rhodospirillaceae bacterium | reverse complement strand
AAGGATAATCCCGTGGGTGGCCGGGAGGGGGAGCGGGCTGGTGCCGTAGAAAACCATGGCGTCGAACCGGCTCTACGACCGTATTTCCCGCGATCCCGCGCTCGGCGAATTGCGCGACGGCCAGACGCGGCTGTTCCTGATGCGCGCCGACGCGTTCATGGATGCGTTCAAGCGGCTCGACGACGATGCGCGCTACACCATGTTTGCCGCCTTCGCCCGGTCGGTCGCCGAACATTCCGGCCAGTCGGTCAAGCATTACCGCCACGAGCTCGGCCCCGCGGCCCGGGAAATCTTCCTCAACGCCGCCGTCAACCTCGCCGCCGACATGGGCTGGGGCGGCTGGCGCTTCGGCCCGCACACGCCGGGCGAGATGACGCTGGACGTCGCCAACAGCCCGTTTGCCGAGGGGCACGGCGAGTCCGACACGCCCGTCTGCGCCCCGATCCTCGGCCTCGCGGAAGCGCTCGGCGGCATCATCTTTTCGGTCGATCCGGTGGTCGAGGAAGTGGAATGCGCGGCAGTGACCGGCGGCGATACCTGCCGGTTCGTCGCGCGGGTGGGCTAGCGACAAAAACTATGTATTCCCCCGGCCTTGTGGCGGGGGTCCATTGATCCGGAACACGGCTCGTTATCGTTTGTACGGTCGGCCACCATGGAACCCCGCCACAGGGGCGGGGGAATAAAGCCATGGAATTCCGACAGGAAAGCGGCGACACCAGCCCCCTGTCCGCCGCGAGCCATTACCGCTATAGATTGCCTATGTCCGACCACCTCAACGCCCTTCTCAAGTTCCGCTTCTACGTGCTTGCCGCGTCGCTGACCCTGATCTTCGTCGGCTCGGGCAGCCTGTTCCTGATCGCGGTGACGCTGAAAGACCTGTCGAGCGAATTCGGCTGGCCGCGCGAGGTGCCGTCGCTGGCGTTTTCGCTGCAGTTTATCGGCGGCGGGATGGGCGGCATCCTGATGGGCTACCTGCTCGACAAAGTGGGCGCCGTCGTGCTGCCGCTGATCGCCGCCTGCGCCATCGCCACCGGATCGGTCCTGACGACCTTCGTCGACCAGCAGTGGCAGCTTTTCGCGATTTATTTCGTGCTGTTCGGCTTTCTCGGCCAGGGCAGCCTGTATGCGCCGCTGATGGCCAACATTTCCAAATGGTACGAACGCCGCCGCGGCATGGTGGTCGGCATCGTCGCCA
Organism: uncultured Rhodospirillaceae bacterium; assembly: GCA_963977005.1. GTDB lineage: Bacteria > Pseudomonadota > Alphaproteobacteria > MPNO01 > UBA830 > CAXBCP01. The sequence continues at coordinate 211,161 of CAXBMQ010000007.1, read as the reverse complement.
GCGGGCAAAGCCTGTCGGGCATCGTGTGGCCGCCGATCTTCGGCGTCGCCATTACCGAGATCGGCTGGCGCAACGGCTTTATCGGGTTCGGCATCATTGCCGCCTGTATCATGCTGCCGCTCTGCATGGTATTCGCCCGCAAGCCGCCGCCGCTGGAAACCCTGAACGCGGCGGAAGCGCTCGACGGGACGGACAGCAAGGGCCGTGCCCGGCGCGGCGCGCGCAAGAGCGAGACGACGCTCAGCATGTTGCAGCTCCAGATGGTGCTGTGCGCCGCGATCATCGGCTGCTGCATTTCGATGTCGCTGCCCCTTGCCCACCTCGTCGCGCATGCCTCCGACAAGGGCCTCCCGCTGACCGACGCGGTCACCGTGCTGTCGGTGACGCTGATGGCCGCCTTCGTCAGCCGCGTCCTGCTCGTCGGCTTCCTGTCGGACCGCTTCGGCGGGTTGTGGGCGCTGTTCTCGTTCTCCGCGCTGCAGGCCGTCTCGGTCGGGCTTCTGACCGCATCCGACAGCATTGCCCTGCTCTACATCGTCGGCATCTCGTTCGGGCTCGGCTATGGCGGGATATTCCCGGTCTATGCCGTGATCGTGCGCGAATACATGCCGCCGCAGGAGGCCGGGCGCCGCACCGGGATCGTCTTCCTGTTCGGCGCACTCGCCATGGGGTTCGGCAGCTGGATGGGCGGCGCCCTGTTCGACGCGACCGGCAGCTATACGACGCCGTTCCTGCTCGGCGTCGCGGCGAATTGCGTCAACCTCGTGATCGTCGGCATGCTGCTGACAAAGACGAAAAAGAGCGAGCCCCCGGGCCCGGTTGCGGCGGCGGCGATTTAGAGCATTTGTCATCCCGGGCTTGTCCGGGCGTATAGCTACGCCGATTTGCCGTCCGGCCGCACAGCGCCATCGGCAACAAGGTCCCGGTGGAATTCATGAAGACCACCGGGCACCGTGGAGCACCTGCTTACTTGCCTTTTTTGCCGCCCGATTTCGTTCGACGATGCAAGGAACGGCAGCACTGACAACGGCGGTGGCTAAGCGGTGAGCAGAGACCGCAGCATCCAGGCTGCTTCTTCATGCGCGCCGATCCGGGCAGTCAAAAGATCGGCTGTGAATACATCGTTCACTTCGTCGGCAGCCGCGACAGACTTACGCATCCGGTCAGCCACGATTTCGTTGGACTCGACCAGGCGCCCGATCAAATCCGCCGCGGATTCCGTCGTCGGCTGGCTATCGAGGGACGATAGTTCAGTAAACTCGGAAAAGCTCGATGGCGCGATATGCCCCAATGCCCGAATGCGTTCCGCAATCGCATCTATTGCAGCAGCAAGGTCCTCGTACTGCGTTTCAGTCAGCTTATGGACCCCATAGAAACTGGGGCCGACGACATTCCAGTGCGTCCCCTGGGTCTGAAGATAAAGGATGTAGCTGTCGGCGAGCGCGTTAGACAGGTACTTCGCGAGTTTGGATGTGTCGCGGTCCTCGATCCCGGCCTCAACTCGTTGCTCGGAAACTTTCGGTTTGAATGCGGCGTGGGTCGTCATGGCATTTCCTTTTTTCGGGGTTGCGATAATCAATATTTCTTCCCCGTCAACGCGGGAACCGGGCAAAGGTTCCAATTCGTATTGCCGATCATTCCGGCGTTGGGCGCTCGAACGGGTATCGCAAACATATATCGTCACCGTCGGGCAGCTGCTGACAAAGCCGAAAAAGAGCGAACCGCCGGGCCCGGTTGCGGCGGCGGCATGAGACGTGCCCGGAGCGGCCTCCCCAACGTCTGTCATCCCGGCCCTGTGCCGGGATCCAGTCTTTCTTTGTATTGCTGCGACTGGACCCCGGAATAAATCCGGGGTGACATATGGTATTGTCGGGCAATCGTCTTTGTATGAACCAAACGGAAATCACCCATCATGGACATCTCACTCAACGGCCGCGCGGCCCTGATCACCGGCGGCAGCGAAGGGCTCGGCAAGGGCATGGCGCTCCGCTTTGCCGAATCCGGCGCCGATGTGGCGATCCTCGCGCGGCGGCCGGGCGCGCTGGCGGCGGCGAAGGCCGAGATCGAGGCGGCGGGCGGCGGCAGGGTCGTCACCCTGCCCTGCGACCTGCTCGATGCGGCGGCAACGAACGCCGCCTTCGCCGAGGCGGAAAGCGCGCTCGGCAAGATCGATATTCTGGTCAACAATGCCGGTACATCCCGCGCCAAGAAATTCGAGACCGTCACCGATGAGGAATGGGCCGAAGACATCGAGCTCAAGCTGATGGCGGCGGTCCGGCTGTGCCGCGCCGCCCTGCCCGGCATGAAGGAACGCAAATGGGGCCGTATCATCAACGTGCTCAATATCGGCGCCAAGGCGCCGCGCGCCGGCAGCGCGCCGACCGCCGTGTCGCGGGCGGCGGGCCTCGCGCTCACCAAAGTGCTGGCGGGCGACGGCGCACCGCATAACGTGCTGGTCAACGCGCTGATGGTGGGGCTGATCAAATCGGGCCAGTGGGAAGCGGCCTACGAAAAATCGGGCAGCAACGACTCCTACGAGGTGTTCGTCCAGGGCATGGCGGACGACCGCGGCATCCCGCTCGGGCGTATCGGCGAGACCGGGGAATTCGCCAATATCGCGTGTTTCCTCGCCTCCGATCAGGCGGGCTATATCACCGGCACCTCGATCAATGTCGACGGCGGCGCCTGCCCGGTGGTGTGAGCGCCGCCATGACCGCGATTGATCCCGCGACCACCGCCCTCGTCCTCGTCGACATGCAGAACGATTTCCTGCACCCGGACGGCGCGTATGGGCGTGCGAACCAGTCCTGCGACGCTATCGCCGCCCTGCCCGCGCGACTCGCCGGTGTCGCCGAGGCTATGCGCAAAGTGGGCGGCTGGATCGTCTCGACCCATTTCACGCTGGTACCCGGCAAGGGGGGGCGCGCCCTTTATCTCCCCCCATCTGAAACAGCTTCGCCCGTTCCTCGGCAGGGGCGACTTCGCGCCCGGATCGCGCGGCCAGGCCCTGATCGACGAATTGCAGCCGGCCGATCTCAGCGTCGAGAAGGTCGCGTTTTCGGCGTTCTACCAGAGCCGCCTCGAATGGATGCTGAACCGGGCCGGGATCGAGACCCTGATCTTCGGCGGCATCGTCACAAATGGGGGCGTCGCCTCCACGGTACGCGACGCCCATGTGCGGGATTTCCACACCACCGTGCTGTCCGACGGCTGCGCGGCGTTCAGCGATGCGGCGCACGAGTCCACCATCGCTTCGCTGTCGACGATATCGGAGATTGCGACCTGCGAGGAAATGGTTGCGGCGCTCGACACGCTGGCGAAGCCCTGAACGTCCGGCACCTGTTCACCCGCGACCGCGCCGCAAAGCTGATCGCCCTGGCGACGCTCGGCACGCTGGCGCTGCGCTATGATGTCTTCCTGTTTCTCGCCGATTACGCGGTCGCGCCGTTCCATGACGGGTTCCTCGCCTTCGGCTATCTGACCTATGGCGGGTTCGGGCTTTTGGCTGCGGCGGGCCTCTGGCTCGGCAAAAGCTGGGGCGGCTGGACCTATTACCTGCATGTGCTCAGCGGGACGATCAACTTCTCGTACGCGGTCATCCCGTTCACGCCGGGGTTCGGCAACGATTATCTCTATTACGCGTGGTTTCTGGGCGGCAACGTGGCCGCGTGTCTCGTCGTTATGTGGGCGAGGAACGCAGATGCCTCCGCCACGGCGACGAAACCCTGACTACCCCAGCACAGGATCGAGCCGGTCCATCGCCGCCGACACCGTCGCCGTATCGGCGGCGAAGCACAGGCGCATCCAGCCTTCGCCGTCCTCGCTGAACGCCCGGCCGGGGGCGAGGCCGACGCCGACATCGTCGATCAGTTTCTGGGCGAAGGCGACGGAATCATCCATGCCGTCGACCGCGAAGAAGGCATAGAACGCGCCTTCGGGGCGCGACAGGGTCACGCGTTTCATGGCGCCGAGGCGCTGGACGACGATGTCGCGGTTGCGGCGGTAGCGCTCCACCGTTTCCGTCACGAAATCCTCGCCGTCGCGGATCGCGACCACGCCGGCGTATTGCACGAAGGTGGTCGGGTTGGCGATGTTGTATTCGACCAGTTTTTCGAACGCCTCGCCGCAATCGGCGGGATGGGTGATCCAGCCGAGCCGCCAGCCGGTCATCGACCAGGACTTGGAAAACGAATTGATGACGATCAGCCGGTCGTCCGGTGCGGCGATGTCGAGGAAGGACGGCGCGCGCCCCATCGGCAGGTCGGTCTCGTAGGCGAGGCGGATATAGACCTCGTCGGCGATCAGCCAGATATTCCGCCGGCGGCATTCGTCGAGCAATGCCTGCTGGTCGGCGCGCGGCATCACCCAGCCGGTGGGGTTGCCGGGGGAATTCACGAAGATCGCGCGGGTGCGGTCGTCGCAGGTATCGAACAGTTCGTCCATGTCGAGCTGCCAGCGCCCGTCATCGCCGAGCCGGAGCGAGACCTGGCGCGCCTCGGCATCCATGATGCGCACGGTTTCCTTGCAGTTCGGCCAGATCGGCCCGACCGCGACCATGTTGTCGCCCGCCGACATCAGGGCTTCGGACACCATCATGATTGCGTTCATGCCGGAGCCCGACACGGTGATCCGGTCGACGCCGATATCGGTGCCGTGCAACGCGCTGGCATAGTCCGAAATCGTCTGGCGCAATAGCGGCACGCCGCGGTTCTTCGCGTAAAATACCTGGTTATCTTCGAGCGCCGCGGTGGCGGCGTCCTTGATGAACTGCGGGGTCGGCACGTCGGGTTCGCCGAACCAGAGCTTGAGCAGGCCCTCGCGGCCCATGTTGGGCTCGGCGACGTGGCGGATCAGCGATCCGGGCAGTTCCTCGATCGACCGGCGAAGACCGTTTGACGCACGTTGCGCATCAGAATTTATCATATCAGACATATATTTTTACCATAAACCAATGTTTCACGTGAAACATTCCTGATTCAACAAGTTAAATCAGATGTTTAATCCATTCCCGTCTACATAGCACCGCATCCGCCCGGTGCACACGCATTCTCTTTCGCGGGGACGGGCCTATAATGCGGACCGTTCATATTTCCGGCAATCGGCAACAAAAGGAGGCAGCGCGGGCATGACGATCCACGACTATGAAGGCGACGCAAAACGGGTATACGAGGTGCTCGACAAGGGCGGGATCAGCGTGATCCCGAGCCATGTCGGCTATGTCATCGTCGCCTGCGATCCGGATGCCATATGGCGCATCTTCGAGGCGAAGAACCGCAAGCCCGAAAAACTGAACGCCGTCTGCGGCTGCAGGGAAATGCACATGGCGATGCACGACCTGCCCGACGACCGCCGCGCCATCGTTTCCGCCATCACCGAGGAATGGGACCTGCCGATGGGCACCGCCGCCAAGGTGCACATGGACCACCCGGCGATCGCCAACCTGCCCGAGGACACGCTGAACCAGACGACCCATGACGGCACGCTTGCCATGCTGCTCAATGCCGGGCCGTTGATGGACAACCTCGCCCGCCTCGCCTTTGCCGATAACCGCATGGCGATCGGCTCGTCGGCCAACGTGTCGCTGCAGGGCGTGAAATTCCGCGCGACCGAGATCGAACAGCAGATTCTGGATGCCGCCGATATCGTGATCGATTACGGCCTGATGCGCTGGAACCGGTACAATCATTCGTCGACCATGATCAATGTCAGCGATATGAAGGTGATCCGCTACGGGTCCTGTTTCGACCTGATCGACGATATCCTGCGCACCCATTTCGATATCGAACTGCCGCCCAATCCGTATGAGGCAGCCTGAACGCGGCCCGAACGCAGCCCGAGCAAGGACACAAAATGAAAGCGCTTGTCTTCGACGATTACTGCGGCCTCGACGGTATGCGCATCGATGAGGTCGCGGATCCGGTTCCGGGGGCGAACGACGTGCTGGTCGAAGTCCATGCCGCGGGCATTAACCCCATCGACTGGAAGTTCCGCGACGGCGCGATGCGCGCCCGGATGGAGCTGACCTTTCCCGATGTGGCGGGACGCGATCTATCCGGCGTGGTTACCGCCGTCGGCGCGAACGTTACCGACCTGAAACCGGGCGACGAGGTGTTCGGCACCTGCCCGCCCAACCGCTGGGGCAGCCATGCCGAGCTGGTCGCCGTCGATGCGGGTGTCGTTGCGATCAAGCCGTCCAATGTCAGCCATGTCGAGGCAGCGTCCATCGCGCTGGTCGGCCATACCGCGCTGACGGCGCTGGAACGCACCGCGACGATCGAGCCCGGCATGCGCGTGCTGATCCATGCCGGGGCGGGCGGCGTGGGCGCCTTTGCCATCCAGTACTGCAGGTCGCGCGGCGCCACCGTCTATGCCACGGCGAGCGCGCGCAACGCCGACTACGTTCTGGGTCTCGGCGCGGACGAGGCGATCGACTACACGACCACGGATTTCGCCGAACGGCTGTCGGGTCTCGACGTGGTGTACGACACGGTCGGCGGCGACGCCCATATCAAGTCCCGGAAAGTGCTCAAACCCGGCGGGTTCCTCGTCTGCCTGAACGCGGCGCCGGTACCGGACGAAAAACCGCGCGACGATATACGGATCGAAACCCCGCTGGTGGTCTACGACCGCGCCGGGACCGAACGCATCGCCGCCCTGATTGCCGACCGGTCGGTACAGCCGAGCGTCGGCACGGTATTCTTTTTCTCCGACGCGATCGACGCCTACCGGCTGAGCGAGACCGGTCATGCGCGCGGCAAGATCGTCCTGCGGATGAAATAGCCATCTCGGCGTGACGCCGCGCCGGCGCTTCGCTGTTTGCGCTCCGTCCCCGAACTTCCTATCCTGAATTCCGTCACGTGCTGTTCAGCGGAGGAGGCCGCGCATGTTCCTGCGGAATGCCTGGTATGTCGGGGCCTGGGGTACCGAGATCGGCCGCCAGAACCTGCTGCGTCGGACCCTGCTGAACGAGCCTGTCGTGTTCTACCGCCAGGAAGACGGCACCCCCGTCGCCCTTGCCGATAAATGTGCGCACCGCCATGCGCCCCTGTCGGAAGGCAAGCTGGTCGGCGACAGGGTCCAGTGTCCCTATCACGGGTTGGAATACGACGCATCGGGCGCCTGCATCCGCGTGCCCGGCCAGTCCACGGTGCCGCCGGGATGCCGCGTGCGCTCCTACCCGGTAGTCGAGCGCAACCAATGGATCTGGCTGTGGATGGGCGATCCCGACCTGGCAGACCCCGACGACATCGAGGATTTCCACTGGATGGACGCGCCGGGCTGGGTCGCCAAGGGCGAACTGATGCACCTGAAGGGCAATTACAAACTGCTGATCGAGAACCTGCTGGAACTGTCCCACCTCGCCTACGTGCACGCGTCCACGCTGGGGACCGGCGCCATTGCCGAACAGCAAATGAAATTCGAGCGCGGCGAGCGCGACGTGACGCTGACCCGCTGGATCATGGATTCGCCGGTCTCGAATATGTTCCAGAAACTGGGCGGGTTCGAGCCCGGCGAACATGTCGACCGCTGGCAGCATGTCACGTGGACACCGCCGGCCTTCGTCAAGCTCGATGTCGGGGCGGCGCGCGCCAATACCGGTGCCGTCGACGGCGACCGCTCACAGGGCTTCGGCTACCGGAACCTCAACGCCATCACGCCGGAGACCGACCAGACCAGTCATTATTTCTGGGCGCAGGCGCGCGATTTTCGCATCGACGAAGACTGGATTTCGGACATGTTCGTGCAGGCCACCCACGAAGCGTTTTCCGAAGACATGTGGATCATCGGGCTCCAGCAGGAAAACATGGACACCGGCACCACCCTGCCGCGTATCGATATCAACCACGACGGCGCCGCATTGCAGGCAATCCGCATGCTGGACGCGATGATCGAGGCTGAAAACGTCACCGCCGGCGAGGCCTGGGCTGCGGAATAGCCGAAACCGCGCACGAGGTTGACCCAGATCAAGTCGTTTTCGCCGCCGCCGTGAAACATTTTCCACGGACACCCGTTTCCCCTTCCTCAAACAACCGCTCGGAACACCATGACAACCACACAGACTCTGACAAAGCCGCAGGAACCCTGGGTCGGATCGCGGGGACGCATCGGCGTCATCATCCCGTCGACCAATATTTCGGTCGAATACGATTGCCAGCGCATGACCCCGGAAGGTCTGACCTGGCATTTCGCGCGGTTCTTCGTCGAGCAGCCGGACCTGTCGAGCGACGATATGTTCCTCGCCTTTATCGATGCGATCCGGGAAACCATCCCCGATGCCATGCGCGATATCATGACCTGCGAGCCGACCTACATCATGATGGGCATGTCGGCGGAAACCTTCTGGGGCGGCCTCGAGGGGAATGCCGAATTTACCGAGCGGCTGCGCGAACAGATCGGCCCCGACATGGGACTGACCACCGGCGCCAACGCGCTCGATTCCGCGCTCAAGGCGTTCGGCGCGAAACGGGTCGCAGCGCTCACACCCTACCAGTCGATTGGCGACGAACAGGTCCATCGCTTTCTCGAGGAAACCGGCTACGAGGTGTCCAGGGTCGTCGGGCTGAAATGCGACACCGCAACATCCATCGCCCATACCCCGCCCGCGGAAGTGATCGATGTGGTGCTCAACCAGCTTGACGGCGAAGATGTCGATGCCATCGTTCAGGCGGGCACCAATCTCAGCGCGGTCAACCTTTTCCCCACCCTCGAAAAGCAGCTTGGCAAGCCAATCATCCCGATCAACATGGCGACGATCTGGCATGCCTTCCGGGCCACCGGCATCAACGACAAGTTCATGGGCAAGGGCATGCTGTTCGAGAAATTCTGACCGTCGCGCGCCCGACCGGGGGAAACGCTTCGGCTCAGTATGAACGCAGCCTGAACAACCGGAACAAAGACTCATAGACATCCGAAACCGACCTGCTATGGAGTTCACCACACATGGTTCCCTGTGGTGGAATTGTACTTCTATCTAAATGGACAGGTTTGTTTTGCCGAATATTCGTCGTTTGCTATCCGTCGCTGTTTTCTCGGTCGTGATTTCGGCTTTCGCCGTCGACCAAAACGTCGCAGACGCGGCGGCCCTGCCCGGCGATGCCGCCGCGACCCTGAGCGCAATGAAGCGCGACGAACTGCCGCTCGTCTCCGGGCTGGCCGGCGATCTTGGAAACAAGTTCACCAAGATCGGGAAAGATTACTACGCAACCACGCAGATTACGGTCCGTGGCGTAAAAGGCACCTTCGCGCTTTATAAGCCCGGGCGCGCAGGCAAGTATGTCTTCGCCGCCATTCTCGGAAAAACGTCCCTCGCCGCGCTGGAGATCGATACCGGTCCGCTCGACCAGATCGCCATGCAATCGATCGTCGTCGTCTATGCGCCGGAGAAACTCGGCGCGGTCAATGTCGCCCGCTGGCCCGGGAAGCTCGGCGGCGCACTGAAAGCGTTGGCCCCATCTGCCACCAACACCCGCCTGACGGTCGATAAATCGCTCAACGTGTTCCTCCGTCTCGCCGACGGTGCGTCGGGTGAATTTCCGGCCCTGCTGAAAAAGGTCGGATTGAAACTCGGGAATCTCACCGCTACCGTGCGCATCGGCAAAGACCGGCGGGGTTCGGTCAAGACCGCCGAGATCATGCACTGGGGCACGTGGAAAGACCCGTTTGCCTTCAAGGGCGCGTCTTTCCGGGATGTCAGTATTCTGCTCAAACAGGATGCCCGCAAGAACAGGACGGTCCAGGCCTGGGGCGATTTTACGCTGAAGAAAAACACCTACTTCCTGTGGGGCGGCGTCACATCGGGCAGGACCAAAAAGGGGCGCGCCTTCGGCATGGGTGCGCGGTCGCTGTCGATGAAGGCCGTGCTGGATTTTGCCGACGCGCTTCCCGAATTCAACAAATACAGATTCGGTGCCAAGGTCGCCGCGGCCCTGCCGTTCAGCCTGAACGACATCAAGATCGGCAATCCGTCCTACAGGGCATACCGCCCCGGCATCTTCCCGGCACCGCGCACCTTTACGGCGTTTTACGCGGAGCCGGGAATAGAGGTCGCGAACACCGGGAAAAAGGGCCCGATCTTCGCCGCCAACGGCACCGCCCGGATACTCGGGTGGAACGCATCTTCCTACAATGCCGATATCGATCCGCGCGCCGGAAAACTGAAGGTGCGTGGCCGGGTGAGTTCGCCGAAACTCGACCCGATCCCCATGTCGGATACATCCTACCGGATCGACGTCGACGTCAAACGACCGCGGAACGCGCAGCTCGCCTTTTCGGGCAAATACACCCTGGGCGACATAACCCTGGCGGGCGCATCGTTCAGGATCGCCAAGTCCGGCATGCGCCTGACCGTGGACCAGGGCTGTGTGCCGCCAATGCTGAAAGCGACCATCAGGGCCAAATTCTCGAAAAACATCCCGCCCCCCAGGGTCGGGCCGTCGGGCTGCGCCGAACAGGTCGGACGGGAAATCGGCAAGGCAGCGAAGGCTGCCGGGCACACGATCAAGAACGTCGCCGAAGAAGTCGGCGGCGCGATTGCGGGAATAGCGCGATCCGCAAAGAAAGAGAAAAAGCGGAAGACCAACGCCGATATCCCGCTCTGGCAAACCGCGGCCCGGCACAAAATGCTGACAAACGTTTACTCGGACATGATCCGAAACGGCGTCCACAAGGTAAACCTGACCTCGATTACCTATGCGAACTACCAGATACCGTTCGGCATGGGCCGCGTTTTGCCCAAGGTCTGGGCTGACCGGGGCGCCATCGCAGGCCTGATCTCACGCACGAACTGCCAAGCGGACGGGCGTATATCCCAGCTACTGAAAGCGCAAAAGGCGTTTGCCAGCACATCTTTCGGTCCGGCGAAACACCGTGCGGCGGCGGTGGCTAAAAGCGCCAAGGCCGAACTCGCCTTCTACAAGCCGTTCCAGACCAATGTCGCCAAGGTCAAAAAAATCCTGAAAGCGAACAAAAAGCCGAAGGTGAAAATCGTCAAGGGTTTGCCCGTCGTCGAATTCGACCGGGATTACCAGTACCTGCAACGGTGCGAGAACGGCTAGGTATATCGAGAGTATCTGCCTGAATTACGATACCGGACGCATCGGCGCGTCAGGATGAAAACCCGGCGGCGGCAGATCGGACCTGCCCGCCGCCGGATGATTTCGTTACTTCTTCGCTTTCTTGTTCTTGCGCGCGATTGCCGCCGCCTTGGCAATCACGGCCTGCGGCGTCGCCAATGTCTCGGCGACGATTTTTTCGAGCACGGCATGATCCGCCGGGTTGATGTCGAGATTGCGCTTCCTGATCTCCGCCAGGAAAAGCGGATCCTTCACCGTCGCGGCAAATGCCGTGCGCAGCGCCGCGATGCGCGCCTGCGGGACGCCCGGCGGCACCGCAAGCGCGCGGCCGATCCCGGCGCTGGATGCCAGGAAGTTGGCCACGGCCTTGCCCTCCGGCGTCAGCGCGACCTCTGCCGTTGTCGGCACATCAGGCAGTTCGCGGTGGCGGGTCGGCGCCATCTGGACGAGGATCTTCACCTTCCCCGCCTTGACCTGCCCGGCAAAGCTCGTCTTGAACGATACCCAGCTGCCGACCATCGCCTGCACCTCGCCATTTTCCATGGCAAGCATGATCTTGCCGAGCCCCTTGTAGCCCGAGATGACCTTGTACTTGGTGCCGCCATACAGGTTGAGCAGCCTGGGGATAATGTTCGTCGGCGAGGACGGACCGGTGCCGCCGGTGATGACTTCGCGGCTGCGCAGGGCATCGACCGAGGTAACCCCCGCCGGTACCCAGCCGACGGCAAGCGCCGTGTTGTCGGTAAACCGGCCGATATAGTTGAACTTCGGCGCATCGTAGCGGATCGCCCTGGCCTTCATCGCCTGGTTGACCGCAATATTCTGGACGATCATCAGCAGATACGTGCCGTCCTTCGGTGCGGCCTTGTAGGTGAAGTTCGCCGCCTTCAGCCCGCCGCCGCCCGGCATGGACTGGAAGATGAACTTCGGTTTGCCCGGCATGTGGCGCGCCATGTGGTCGATCGCGAGACGGGCATAGATCGCATACCCGCCGACCGGCCCCGCGCCGACCGCGACCGTCACCGTCCTTCCTGCATAGAAATCCGCGACCGGGTCCGCCACCGCCGGCAATGGCAGCGTGGCGGCAACGACCAACCCGGCGCCTGCGGCGGCACGTCCGATCGTTCGACAATCGAGCATTTTTGACATTGAATTATTTCCTCCGGTTATTGCCGGGTGCTCTTGCCCGGTTGCATCCATTGTCAAACTTCCGCCGCCTGACTGCAACTGCGGGCGGGCGGCGGGTCTGCAGCCAGCGCCGGACATCGATTGACCTATTTATATGAAAAGGAATACAGATAACCCTCACGCGCATCGGGAGCACGGATCATGGAAGTAGCGGTACTGGGCGGCGGGCATGGATGTTACGCGGCGGCGGCGGATGCGGCCGAAGCGGGCCATAATGTCCGGTTCTGGCGGCGTGATGCAGAAGCGTTCAAACCGGTTCTCGACAGTAGCGTTATCCTTGTTTCCGACGGCCGGGGCCGGCGGGAGGTGCCTCTGGCGCTCGCCACCGCCGATGTCGCGGAAGCGATGGAAGGGGCCGACCTGATCCTGGCGCCCCTGCCCGGCACGACGCAGGCGGGACTGGGAGAAACCATCGCGCCGCATCTGAAAGACGGCCAGGTGGTCTTCATCCCGCCCGGCACGTTCGGCAGCTACCTGATGGCGAAGCAGGTGCGCGACAGCGGCAACACCGCCGACGTCGCGTTCGGCGATGCGGGCACCCTGCCCTGGCTGGTCCGCAAGCAACCGGATGGCTCGACCCGGATCACCACGCGCACGGTGCGCCTGCCCTCCGGTATTTTCCCGGCGCGGCTGTCGGACCATGCTTTCGGTCTTATCGAGCAGGTCTTTGCCGAGACCGAGCGCCGGCGCGACGCGCTCGATGCGGCGCTGCTGAATTACGGACCGATCATCCATCCGCCGCTGATCCTGATGAATGCCGGCCCGCTCGCCCATTTCGATGCCTGGGACATCCATAACGAGGGCACGCAGACCACAATCCGCAACGTGCAGGATGCGCTGGACGCCGAACGCATCGCCATTCGCGAAGCGCTGGGCTACGGCACACCGCATTTCCCGCTCGCCGATCACTACAACCGCGACCCGGACGGCGACACGATGTATTCGGTGACCTCTCACGACGAACTGGTGGATTCGAGCGACTGGCGCGAGGATATCGACCTGTTCGGCCACCGCTACATGCTCGAAGACATCGCGCTCGGACTCGCGTTCCTCGTGTCGCTGGGCGACTGGGCCGGCGTGCCCTGCCCCGTCGCCGCGGGCCTTCTCGCTGTCGGCGGCGCCGCCATCGGCAGGGATTTTCGCGCAACCGGACGCACCTGGGAAAACATCGGGCTTGCCGGGCTCGGGCGGAAAGATCTGCGTAACCTGCTGGACGAGGGGTTGGTTTAGATGATTGCGGAGGCGCCACCGCGGACAGCCGAATCCCTCAGACGCACTCCAAAGACTTATTCCCTCGGCCCTGTGCCGAGGGTCCACTTTTCCACCGCGCCAATGGCCGCCGTGGACCCCCGGGACAAGCCCGGGGGAATAGAATCGTGTAAGGCCACCGCCGAGTGGAAAAAAATCACATGACCGATAAACCCGTCATCGCCGCCGTCGGCGCGGGTCGTATGGGTGTCGGACTGGCCCACGTATTTGCCTATGCCGGCCACGAGGTTCGCCTGCTGGACGTGAAGGAACGCGACCCCCAGGAATTCGCGGCGCTGGAAGCACGGGCCACCGCCGATATCGGCCGGACCGTCGGGCTGATGGCCATGCTCGGGCGGATTGCCGACACCGATATCGACGCCATCATGTCCCGCGTCACGATCTACCCGCTCGGCGAAGCCGCCGCGGCACTGAACGGTGTGCCGCTGATATTCGAAGGCGTGCCGGAAGTGCTCGACGCCAAGCAACGCGCTTTTGCCATTATCTCGGAACACGCCGGACCCGACGCGATTATCGCGTCCACGACCTCGACCATGCTGGTCGACGAACTGGCCCAGTTCGTGACGGGACGCGGACGCTTCCTGAACGCGCACTGGCTGAACCCGGCCTTCCTGATTCCGCTGGTCGAACTCAGCGTCGGCAGCGAAACGGCACCCGCCGTCGTCGACAGCCTCAAGGAAACGCTCGAAGCCGTGGGCAAGGTGCCGGTGGTGCTCCAGGCGAAGCCGGGCTTCGTGGTACCGCGCATCCAGTGCCTCGCCATGTCGGAGGCCGCCCGGGCGGTCGAGGACGGCATCGCGTCGGCGGAAGAGATCGACAAGGCGGCGCGCGTCGGCTTCGGGCTGCGCTTTGCGATCCTGGGCCTGATCGAGTTTATCGACTGGGGCGGCAACGACATTCTTTATTACGCCGGCAACTATATGAAAGACGCGTTCCAGTCCGACCGGTTCGAAGTGCCGGCCATCGCCGAGCAGTACATGAAGGAAGGCCGGAACGGGTTGCGCGAGGGCCGCGGATTTTACGATTACCGAAACATCGACGTGGACGCCTACCAGCTGGAAACCCTGCGCAAGCTGATCGACCTGATCGATCATCTCGGCCTGATGGCCCCTCCGGGCGGGGTGAGCGACCCCGCCGAAAGCCCGGCTGCAAAAGCGGGAAATCCGTTCCTGAAATCGTGAGCGACGCCGACTTGGACAGCCTCCTGCCGTCCGCCTACAACAAATGCCTCACAACAGGAGGCTGCAATGAGCTGGAAAGAATTTCTGAACGACACGGTCCACAGGCTCGGCGTATTCGAAAAGGAAGCGCCAGAGACATTTGCCGGTTTCGGCACCATGGCCGAACGCGCCAAGCGCGACGGCGTACTCGGCAAGCAGACCAAGGAGTTCATCGCGCTCGGCATGGCGGTCTCCACCCGGTGCGACAGCTGTATCGGGTTCCACGTCCGCGCGCTCGTGAACCTGAAAACCACCCGCGAAGAGATGGTCGATGCGCTGACGATGATCGCCTATATGGGCGGCGGCCCTGCGGTCACCTACAGCGCCAAGGCGCTCGAAGCCTATGACGAGTTCACGGCATAGCCCATCGCTGGACCGTTAGCGCTCAGCTCTTGCGCGGCCGGACCACCAGCACCGAACAATGGGCATGGCGCACCACGCGGGCGGCGACAGAGCCCAGCAGATAGTCGGCGATCCCCGGATCGTGGGAGGACATGACGATCATGTCGACCCCGGTATCCTCGGCAAAGTCCAGGATGTCCGCCGCCGGATTGCCCTCGCGCACGACAATATCGGCCTTTCCGTCCAGTCCGTATGCCTTTGCAACGGCGTCCATATCCTCGCGGGCGGCCGCGGCGGCATTCTTGCGCAGTTCGGCGGGTAAATGTACGGAGACATAAGCCGGCATTTCCTCGACGACGTGCAGGAGAATAATTTTGGCGCCGTGCGCCTTTGCAATTTCCGACGCCATCTCGACGGCCGGCGATGCCGACTTGGAGGATTCGACCGGCAGCGGGACGAGAATTTTTTCAATCATGGGGCAGTCCTTTGCTGATGGGCACGAAAAATCAGGCATTATCCTGCGCCGATGACGACACGATGCCTTGATCTGTATCAACGGATCAGCCGCGGCCAACGGTGTTGTGCACAAGCGAAAAGCCGGTCTATAGTTCCTCCATGCCAGACGATGCCAGAGCGCCTTTACCTGACCGCCTGCCGGCGGAACCCGGACATCCGGTCACCGATCCCGCGGTGTGGACCGGCGACGAGATGGCCGCACGCGATGACTGGATTTACACGCTGCGTGAAAACGATATCGCAGCGCTGGGCGATGTTACGGAGCAGATCCGTTCCGTCATCGGCGGTGACGCGAACGGGTTGATCGGACTCGACCCCGCCGGGATCGATCTCGGCGATTTTGCCGCTCCGATGGCGGACGTCTATCGCCAGATCAGGGACGGGCGCGGCTTCCAGCTCATCCGCGGTATGCCTGTTGCCGACTGGGACCGGCTTGACCTTGCGATCGCCTATTGGGCGATCGGCCTCGCGATCGGCACGCCGCTGTCGAACAATCCCGACGGCGACATGATCGGGCATGTGACCGACATGGGGCTCGATTACGACAATCCGCAGCATCGCGGCTATCAGACCAGCGCCCATATGCTGTTCCACACCGACCAGTGCGATGTCGTCACCCTGCTCTGCCTGCAGACGTCGATGTCGGGCGGCGCCTCCAAGATCGTCAGCGCACCAGCCGTTCATAACGAGATGCTGCGGCGTCATCCCGAACTGGTCGCGGAACTGACAGCCGACATGTTCTGGACCAAGCATGGCGAGGTATCGCCCGGCGAAGACCCGTGGTACCGGATGGCGGTATTCAATTACCTCGACGGCTATCTGACGACCGCCGGCGGATACAAGCATATAGAAAAAGGGCATGCCCTGCCCGGTAACCCGCCTCTGACCGAAGCACAGATGGCGGCTTTCGCACTAATGGCCGAGATAAACGAAGAACTGCATCTTTCCATGGCGTTCGAGATCGGCGACATCCAGATCCTCAACAGCCATGTCACGATGCATTCGCGTACCGCCTACGAAGACTGGCCGGAACCGGAGAAACGCCGCCGTCTCTGGCGTCTCTGGTTGGGTAACGCGGATATCCGCCCGCGGCCCGATGCGTTCGCCCACCGGATCAACGGTATCCGGACACCTGGCACCGTTTTACGCGTGAATATTTAAAACAAGCGTTTGAATTAAAGAATTTGCGTTGAAAGCCGAATCAACGTTAAGCTTATTGCGATCTATGCTTGACCAGCCGAACTCGTCGACGTTTGCGACGCCTGACCAGCGACACCGGGACAGTACGATCAGGACCGCGTAACCTGCGGAAATCCATCGATTTCCACGGGAAGCGCACAGACTACTAAAAAGGACTAGCTATGCCGACAGGTACCGTAAAGTGGTTCAATCCGACAAAGGGTTTCGGTTTTATCGAGCCCGATGATGGCGGAAAAGACGCATTTGTGCACATCTCAGCCGTAGAGCGTGCGGGACTTCCGGGTCTCCGCGAAGGCCAGAAGGTTGAATTCGAACTCGCTCCCAGCCGGGACGGACGTCAGAGCGCCGACAATCTCGTCGCCCTCGACTAACACAACCGGACCACTGAAATCAAAGGCGACCGGGTCTGTCCCCGGTCGCCGTTTTTATCTCAGCGCCCGACTTTTATCTCAGCGCCCGACGGCATGTCAGGATCGCGCGCGGAGCGCCGCCGTCGCCTCGGTATCCAGCTCACCGGTTTCCGGGTCGACAACCACCGCGTGATGCTCCCGTGCGTAGCCCGCCGATATCTTTGTGTTCCAGACATCGCGGGCGACGCGCTCGGGGTCGCGCGCCAGCGGATCGCCGAACCCGCCGCCCCCCGGCTGAACATGGCGCACCAGATCGCCCTGCGCCATCCGGCGGTTGATCTTGCTCGGCAGGTCGATGTGGTCGCCCGACGCAGTGGTGATCTCGTTGATCGCACCGGTTGCCGGCTCACCGCCGGCAAGCCCGTAGGGCAGGATCTTCATCCTGTCGGCGCGCAACTGAAGCCCGGCCTCGGATGCCAGCAGACGGTAGGACCGCGCCACGCCCAGACCGCCCCGCCATTTGCCGGCGCCGCAACTGTCGGCGACAAGCGCGTATTCCTCTACCCGCACCGGATGCTGGGATTCCATCGTCTCGACGGGTGTGTTCGACAGGTTCTGCGACGGGTTGGTGATCGCCTCGATCCCGTCCTTGTCGGGGCGCCCGCCCCAGGCGCCGCAGATCATATCGACGATGATAAAGGGCGCGCCGTCATCCCGGTAACCGCCGAGGCAGACCACGGTATTGCCCCCCTCGCCCGCCGCCGGCACCCGGTCGGGCACGATCTGGGCCAGCGCGCCGAACATGGCGTCGACCACCCGGTAGCCGGTCAGCGCCCGCGCCGCGCAGGCGGCCGGTATCTTCGGATTGACGATCGATGCCTCGGGCGCATTCACCGTGATGGCGCGGAACACCCCGGCATTATTCGGGATATCCCCCTTCAGGCAGCACCGTACCGACAGGTAGGTGCAGGAATTGGTATAGGATTTCGTGGAGTTGAGCGCCGCGGGCACCTGCGGCGCGGACCCTTCGTAATCGACCGTCACGCTGTCGCCGTGCACCGTGATCGCCACCGCGATGGGCAGTGGCGTGTCGTTGAATCCGTCATCGTCGATATAGTCGGTAAAGCTGTAGGTGCCGTCGGGCCAGGCGGCGATCTCGGCGCGCGTCATGCGTTCGGCATAGTCCAGCAATTCGGCAAAATACCGCGACGTCATTTCCGATCCGTAGCGGTCGAACATCTTGCCAAGCTCGCGCGCGCCGGTGCGGCAGGCGGCAAACTGCGCCTTCAGATCGCCGATAACCCGGTCCGGCAGACGCACGTTTATGTCGATCAGCTTGAACAGCGTCTCGTTCGGTTCGCCGGCCTCGAACAGTTTGAGCGCGGGTATCCGCAGCCCTTCCTGGAAAATCTCGGTGGAATCGCTGGCATTCGATCCCGGCACGCGCCCGCCGACATCCGTGTGATGGCAGATCACGACGGAAAATCCCTGCAAATTATCTGACCTGTCGAAGATCGGCATGAACATGAAAATATCGGGCAGATGCATGCCGCCCTGATATGGATCGTTCAGAATTACCGCATCGCCGGGGACAAGCCCGTCGCCGTATTGGTCGAGCACCACGCCCATCGCCTCGGGCACGGCGCCGAGGTGAAGGGCCACCGTCTTGGCCTGTGCAATCATGTTTCCGTCCGTGTCGCAGATCGCGGCGGAATAATCCATCACGTCCTTGACGATCTCGGACCGTGCGGTGCGGATAACATCATAGGCCATCTCGTCGACGATTGCGTCGAGGCCGTTCTTGATCACGGCAAAGGTGATCGGATCGATCTCCGCCGTCATTGCTGGTGCCATCCTAATTCTCCATCGCGCTGTCGGGGACCGAGATCACGAGGCTGCCGCAACCGTCCGAGGTCGCGACCGCGCCGGGTGGCAGCACCACCGTGGTGTCATAGGCTTCCAGGATCGCCGGGCCCGCAACAGGGCCGGCGGCGACGACGGTACGCGCCCTGGTCGGTATGGTGGCGTAGGCACCGGTGGACGGAAACCACACGCTGCGTTCGCCGTCCACGATATCCAGCGCGACGACATGCTTTTCGACGCCCTCGAAGCTCAAACGGTTTTCCCGGATCCCGCGGGCCGCAAGCCGTATATTCACCAGTTCCGCCGGCTCGTCATTGGTGTAGCCGAACGTCTCGCGATAATTCGTGGCGAACGCTGCCTCGAGCGTCGCGAAACCGTCCCTCAGCACGGCGTCGGCGTCGAAGGGGATTGTCAGTTCGGACGACTGGCCGAGATAGCGGATATCCGCGGCGAAGGTCAGCGTGATCCGGTCGTCGGGAAAACCGTCGATGCGCAGCCGCGCTTCGCCGTCGGCCCGCAGGCCGTCCACCGCCGCGGCGAATGCTTTACTTGGAATTCGGTTGAGCGGACCGAGAAGACTGCGGACGAAATTATGCTCCACGTCGGAGGCGAGCATGCCGACGGAACAGAATACGCCCGACATCGCCGGCACCACGACCTCGCGGATACCGAGCAGACCTGCGACCTCGACCGCATGCACGGGCCCACCGCCGCCAAAGGCCATCAGCCCCATGTCACGCGCGTCGCGTCCGCGCTCCACGGTCACGGAGCGGATCGCGCGGGCCATCGCGACATTGGCGATCCTGCGTATCCCGGAGGCCGCCTGGACGAGATCGAGCCCCAGAGGGTCGCCGATATGTTTCATGATCGCCTTTTCCGCAAGGGTCCTGTCGATCTCCAGGCTGCCGCCGGCCAGCCCGCCGGGGTTGAGATAGCCGAGCACGACGTTCGCATCGGTCACCGTGGGCTGATCGTTGCCGCGCCCGTAACAGGCCGGTCCGGGATCGGCGCCGGCCGAAACCGGTCCGACCTGCAGGAGCCCGCCATCGTCAATCCAGGCGATGGAGCCGCCGCCGGCACCGACCTCGGCAATATCGATCGCAGGCACCTTGAGCATATAGCCGCCGCCCTTGATAAAGCGGCTCGGCGTCGAGATGCCGTCGCGAAACTCGTATTCCGAGGTCAGCATCGGCTCGCCGCCCTCGATGATGGACGCCTTGGCGGTCGTACCGCCCATGTCGAAGGCAATCGCGTCAGGCCGGCCATTCGCCTGGCCGAGACGCGCCGCCCCCATGACACCGCCCGCCGGGCCCGACCCGACGGCGAAGACCGGTATCTCGCTCGCCGTCTCGACCCGCATCATCCCGCCCGACGATGCGACGACCAGCAACGGCGCCGTCATGCCCGCCGCACCCAGATTCCGGGTGAGGTTCGCGAGATAGCGGCGCATTTCAGCCAGCAGATAGGCGTTCACCACCGTGGTCGAGGTGCGTTCGTATTCCTTCATCTCCGGCAGAACGTCGCACGAGGCAGTGACCAGAAGCTGCGGAAAGTTTTCCGTCAGGATGTCGACCGTGCGCCGTTCGTGCGCCGCATTGAAGCAGGAATTGATAAAACAGATCGCCACCGCCTCAATGCCCTCGTCGACGAGGCGCCGGCCGGCCGCGATAACGTCGGCATCGGCAAGCGGCCGCACCACGCTGCCATCGGCCGCCATGCGCTCATTGACTTCAAGCCGGTGCCGCCGCGGCACCAGGGGTTCGGGCTTTTCCCAGGTGAGGTCGAACATGGTCGGCGTGCGGATACGGCCGATCTCCAGGATGTCGCGGAATCCCTGCGTCGTGATCAGGCCGGTCTTCGCGCCGCGTTTCTGCAGGATCGTGTTGGACCCGACCGTCGTGCCGTGAACCACTTCGCGTACATCGGACAGCGACGCGCCGACGTCATTCAAGAGGTCGGCGAGTCCGGCGACAACCGCTTCGCCCGGATCGTCCGGCGTCGACGCCACCTTTCGCACGTGGAGCGCCCCGTCGCCCATCTGGGCGACGATATCCGTGAACGTGCCGCCGATATCGCAGCCGATATGTATCTCGATGCCCGGCATAGGCGCGTCCTGACTATTTGATGATGAGCGGGACGATGATGGAACGCGAGACCGTACGGCCATCGACGAACCTCTGCAACACGGCCTCGCCCTTCCAGCCGCCGACCGCCCAGCCTGCCGGCGGTCCCTTGCGCCCGGTGTATTCGACACGCCGTGCCTGGCTGCGGTCGAAACGGATTTCTCGCACCGACATCGCCGAACCCGCGGGGTCGACGATACGAAGTTTCAGCACGTCTCCCCGCTGAACGCCGAACATGGCGGCCCACAGGACCAGTCCCGGTGCGTGGCGCGGCAGGCTGACAGGGCTTCGGGCCGAAGAAGCCACGGCATCGACGCTGACCGAATGATCGGCGAAGCCGGCGGCATAGAGCGCGAAGGACGGATAAACAACACCGGCATTCTTCGCCCAGAGCGGCCGTTGCGCCACATTGCAGCCCGCGCCGACCGCCCCGCCGGTGAAGGGGTCGACCGTTTTGCCGCCGACCCGGAATTCGATATGCACATGGGGAAATTCCGTCCGGCCGGACATCCCCACCCGGCCGAGCTTCTGGCCGCGCGTCACCCGGTCGCCAAGCTTCACTGCAAGCGAGCCCTTGCGCATATGGCAGTACTGGCTTTCCCAGCCGCCGCTATGCTCGATAATGACACCGTTGCCGCAGGCCTTGCGGCCGATCAGTTTTCGCGTCGCCGGAGTCTGCTTGAAATACTCTTCGGCGCCGTCGCGCGCCGCGGTGACAATGCCCGGTCCTGCCGCGACCACGGCCGCACCCGTGTCGAGCGCGCGATAATCGCGGATCGCAAAATCGGTTCCCTTGTGCCCGTTATAGGTTCTGAAGCCGCAGCGGTGATCGGCTGCTTTCGCGGCGCTGCCATTCGCATCCGGCAGGTTGATGATCCAGCAGTCGCGATCCAGCGTGCAGTCGAGCGGCTTGGAAAAGCCTCCGTCCGGCGCGACCTGTGCCACAGCGGGCTGGAAAAAGGCGCCGTACGCGGCGGCGACGATAAGCCTAAGGATATTTTTTTTCACGGGGCCTACAAAGTCGGGAGCATGTCTATTCGGCCGCAACCGCGTCGGCGGCAAGCCATTCATCGATCACGCGGCGCGCCTGAACGACGCCGGAATCCGCCGTATTGTTCAGCATTTTGCGGTCCGGGTGCTTTTCCAGGTTGCGCTGCTGGCCGGCAAGAAATTCAATATCCTCGCTGAAGGTGTGAACGATCGATTTCTCGATGTCGGCGTCGAGCACGGAATCGTCCAGGCAGGTATCGCGTGCGAAGGCCCAGACCTGGTCGACCGTGCCGTCATCGACCGGTTTCAGGACACTTATAATGCGGGTATCGATGCCGCTGTACTTGTCGTTGGTGCCCGCCGGCACACCGCCCGCATCGATAATTACGGTGGATGGCGGGTCGAGCCAGATTTTCTGCCAACGGTCGATCTTGCCGTCGAACCCGCCGACCCGCTTGTAGAAGTTCGACGGCTCCGCGTTCTTCATGATCCTCGTCACCGTCACGATATCGCCGACGCGTTCCGAGGTAACCGGCGTATTGGCGACGTCTTCGGTGCCGATCGTCGACTGGTGCACGAAGGTCGTGTGTGTCAGATCGAGCAGGTTGTCGACCAGCAGCACCCAGTTGCAGTCGTAGCGCGTCGTTCCGGTTACCGCTGTCCAGTCCGGATGATCGAGCCAGTGTAGATCGGGAATCAGACTTTCATCCGCCCTGTCGGGATCGCCCATCCATATCCAGACAAGGGTGTATTTCTCGACCGTCGGATAGGCCCGCATCCGCGCTCTGGCCGGCACGTTTTTCTGGCCGGGAATGGCGACGCAGACACCGTCGCAATCGAACTGCATCCCGTGATAGCCGCAGACGATGTTTTCGCCTTCGACATTTCCCATCGACATCGGCGCGAACCGGTGGGGACAGCAATCCTCGACCGCACCGGCGACGCCCGATTCCGTGCGGTACACGGCGATATCCTCCCCCAGGATGGTCTTGGCCTGCGGCGCAGCCTCCAGTTCTTTCGACCAGCACGCGGCATACCAAGCGTTACGGATAAAATTCGTCATGAACCGGCTTTCGTCAGAGCTTGTTTCGTCGGACGTGGGCAAACTCTATTGCATATCGGGCGGGAATCAAATCTGCCGCTCCGCCGCTTCCCAATAGGGATCGCGCAACCGCCGTTTTGCGACCTTCCCCGGCCCGGTGGTCGGCAGCGGGCCGTCGGCGAAGGAAAGCGATTTCGGGATCTTGTACCCGGCGATTTTATCGCGGCAGAAGTCGAGAATATCGTCCGCCGTCGCCGCATCCTGTCCGTCCCGGCGGACCACAACCGCGTGGACCTGTTCGCCCCAAAGATCATGCGGGATACCGATGACGGCGACTTCGAGCACCGCGGGGTGGGTCGACAGCACGTTCTCGACCTCGACCGAATAGACGTTCTCGGCGCCGGAGATGATCATGTCCTTCTTGCGGTCGACCAGGTAGAGATGACCGGTCTCGT
This sequence comes from uncultured Rhodospirillaceae bacterium, assembly GCA_963977005.1. Lineage (GTDB taxonomy): Bacteria > Pseudomonadota > Alphaproteobacteria > MPNO01 > UBA830 > CAXBCP01. The sequence continues at coordinate 187,531 of CAXBMQ010000007.1, read as the reverse complement.
CGAGATAGCCGATATCGCCGGTGTGATACCAGCCGCCGCGCAGGGTCTCGGCCGTGATCTCGGGCTTGCGCCAGTATTCCTTCATGATCTTGGGCCCGCCGAAAAGCACCTCGCCGATTTCACCGACACCGACATCGTTACCACCCTCATCGACGACGCGCCTGTCGATCAGCGGCGACGGCACGCCGCAGGATGCCGCGCGGTGAGGCCCGTCCGGCCGCAGCGCAAGATCGTGATCGGCAGGTTGCAGACAGCAGGCGATCCCGGTGGTTTCGGTAATGCCGTAGGCATGCAGAAACATGTCGGACGGGAACATCCGTTCGGCTTTCTGCAGGACACCCAGCGATGTCGGCGATCCGCCATACATGATCTGCGTCAGGCTCGACAGGTCGTATTTCGCGGTGTCCGAATGGTTGGCGATCAGGGCGATCAGGGTCGCCGGCAGCGACGTGATCGTCACCCGCTCCTTTTCGATCAGTTCCAGCACCCGGTCGGGCTGAAAATGAACGCAGACCTGCGCACCGCCAACCAGCGGCACGGCCCAGAATGCCAGCGCATCGGCAAGATGAAACATCGGGGCGGAATGCAGCCAGACGCAGCCGAGGCGAAAATCCATCGTCGTCGTGCTGTCGACACCGCACCAGTAGACATTGCCGTTGGTCAGGCAGACTCCTTTGGGGTCGCCCGTTGTGCCCGAGGTATAATAAATCTGAATGATGTCATCGACGCCGGTATCGGCAGGCCGGGCCTCAGGCGAAGCCGATGCCAGCATTTCCTCGTAATCGTGAAACCCGTCGGGCGTGCGCTCCAGCCCCATCCCGACCGAAAATTCAAGTGAGGGCGCTTTCGAGCGGACGTCCTCGTAGACATCGAGGAACGGCGCCGACAGCAATACCGCCCGCGCATCCGAGTCATTGATTATGTATTCGAGTTCCGGCGCCGCAAGCCGCGAATTCAACGGCATGAAAGTCAGCCCTGCCAGCGCACAGGCGTAGTAGGCCTCCGCGTAGCGATGGGAATTCCAGTCGAGAATCGCCACCCGGTCGCCGCGTTTCAGCCCCATGTCGCGCAATGCGTTCGCCAGACGGTTCACCCGACCGCCCAGCTCGCGATATGTCAGCCGCACGTCCCCGTCGATCAGTGCCGGACGCTCCGGGAAATAAGCCACTGCCCGGGACAGAATGCGGTGCGCCGAATACATTTTGTGCCCTCGCCTGTTTATTGTTGACCCAATCGTGATACCGGCCCGACCGGAAATCAAGACCGGCTTGCCCGCCGCGATGCACCCTCATACGATCCGCTCAAACACCAGCGGGAGAAAACCATGGACTACACGGAAATAAAATTCGACGTGCGCGATGACGGCATCGCGACGATGACCCTGCACCGGCCCGAACGGCTGAACAGTTTCAGCCGAAAGATGTTCGACGAATGGAAAGACGTCATCGCCCGCTGTGCCTTCGACGAAAAAATCCGGGTCCTCGTGGTCACCGGCGAGGGACGCGCGTTTTCATCGGGCGTCGACCTGACCGTGCTGGGCAGCGACAAGCTGCAGCCGCCTGCCTTCCGGTTCTATTACCGCCAGGCCCACCAGGCGTTCGACGACCTCGAAACCCTCGAAGTGCCGGTCATCGCCGCGATCAACGGGCTGTGCTACGGCGGCGGCGTCGAACTCGCACTCAGCTGCGATATCGTGCTGGCATCGGAAAACGCGACATTCTGCCTGGTCGAGAACCAGCTCGGCGCGATCCCGGCGTCAGGTGCCTGCAACCGGATGATCCACCATGTCGGCCTTGCGAAAACCAAGGAACTGATCATCACCGCGGATCCTATCCATGCCGCCGAAGCGCGGCGCATCGGGCTGATCAGCCAGGTCTACAAGGACGACGAATTCATGGACCGGGTCTACACCTACGCGGAGCGCCTTTTGAAGAACTCGCCCTTCGCGATGGGCATGGCGAAACACGTGGTCAACATGTGCGTCAATACCGACATGCATACCGGGCGCGACATCGAGCGGCTTGCGCAATCGGTACTCGTCCAGTCCGAGGACCACAAGGAAGGCATGGCCGCGTTCTTCGAAAAGCGCGACCCGGATTTCAAGGGGAAGTAATCGGCGCCAAGGTCGGGATTTCCCGGTCCAGGCCGGGGTCTCTCCGCCGCGGTCAGCCGCCGAACGGGACTTCCTCTCCCGCCGGGACCGGCACGTCGAAGACGTTCAGCGTGAACGAGATCAGCGTGTAATAACCGCAGATACCGACCAGCTCGACCATCAGCTCCGCACCCAGCGCGTCGATGCCGCGGCCATAGGACGTTTCCGACAGCCGTCCCGACGTGACGATTTCGGTCGCCAGTTCGTAGACAAGCTGTTCGTCTTCGGTGAGCGGCGACGGTGTCCCGCCGGCCTTGAGCAAGGCGATCGCATCAGCCGACACCCCCTCTTCGATGGCGATCGGCGCATGCGCGAACCATTCGTAGTTCGCCTGCCAGTGCTGCCCGATCGTGCAGATCGCAAGCTCGCGCAGATTGCCGGGCATCTTCGAACTGTAGCGGATGAACGCACCGACTCCCTGGGCCGGATCCGCGAGCCCCGGCGCATGCAGCCAGACGCCGAAGGGACCGCGTATCGAACCGCGGGTTCCGGCAATGGACTCCGCAATACGTTTCTGGTCTTCGTCATACGTGGACGGATCGGGCGGATCGAGACGCTGCATGGTTCGGCTTCCTGTTGTCTTCAATGTTTCCGGAGCCAGACAATACGGAGCCGGCGGCCAATTGCAAAGCTGCCGCCTGTGACGCCTGTGTAAAAAGAAAATGGGACGATCCGGGTATCGAGGGAAAATACCGGACCGTCCCGAGGGGGTAGAAACGGCGAACCTGACAACGCCGTTCCGCTCTGGTGCCTTTCGGCTCGTCTCCCTCAGGCGGCGTCGGAATCGCCGAAAGCCGCCTTCAACTTCTTTTGCTGTGCCCTGACACCTGTATCGGGGCTGTCGCTCTGTCGATCTTCGAACGCGCCGTCCGGTTCCCGCCGCACGGGCTGTTCTCTGCGGCGGCTGTTGAGAACCGCTCTTTGGAACATTGTCGCTTTCCGTGCTTTGGGACCGGACATTGCCTTCTTCTCCTCATCCATCACGAGCAACGAAACCAGGTACGCGGCGAAAAATCCGCGGTCAGCCCGGTTCGTGAATCCGTGTATTGCAACGCTTCGAGCCGGTCGGGCGCCGGCAGGCGGAACGTGTATATCTTCTCATCGATATGAATGCGCACCAGACCGCCCTCGATCTTGATGCGGACAGGGGTCCGATATTCCCGCTGGCCGTCGGTGATCACCTGCTGCACATCCGGCCCCTGCCGGATATAGGCAAAATCGCCCCTGCCTTCGCAGCCCTGCTGCGCGCTCCAGCTGCCGACAACGTCGTCCGGCGCCAGCGCTGCACGGCCGGAAACGGCCCCCATCATCATCAGCGCCATCATCGAAGCGACGAGAACCACAATCTGTAAACGCATTTGCTTTCCTTCCTGGACCGGGCCCTGGTTTTTGCGGGTCTTTCCGACTGCCGCCGGCTCATCTTCCTGACGAGCCGTTTTGACAAGGCGTGTTTCCTAACGTCAAAAATATATTCCGATAAAAATTTTAAGATGCGTTTAATATTTGACCGTATTTACAATACGAAAGACACAAGTATTATGATATTTAGACGGTTATCTGAGTTTATTTATATTCAAATGTATTTTTTATTTATGTTTTTATTATCTAAAATTTTAGCGGAATTATTTCCGAACGCTCCCCCTTGAAATCGGAACGCTGCTTCCTAAATTAGAATCATTCCAGTTATTGGAAAAAATGCGTTGTTTCTAAACGAGGTAACGCGAAGAAATTTGTCCTGATTACCCGATGGAGTTCCAGAAAATGATCAACAGAAAAATCCCCGACGTTACGTTCAAAACGCGCGTTCGCGACGACTCGATAGACGGACCGAACCCGTTTCGCTGGGAAGACAAGTCAACAGCCGACTATTTCAGCGGCAAAAAAGTGATCCTTTTCTCCCTGCCGGGCGCCTTTACGCCCACCTGCTCGACCTATCAGTTGCCCGATTTCGAAAAATTATTCGACGAATTCCGCGCCGAAGGTATCGACGACATCGCCTGCGTGTCGGTCAACGATGCTTTCGTGATGAACGCCTGGGGCAAGTCGCAGGGAATCGACAACATCACCCTGATTCCCGACGGGTCCGGCGAGTTCACGCGCAAGATGGGCATGCTCGTCTGCAAGGATAACCTTGGATTCGGCATGCGTTCATGGCGATATGCCGCCATCGTCGATGACGGTGTCGTGACCCACTGGTTCGAGGAACCGGGGTTCGAGGATAACTGCGAGACCGATCCGTATGGCGAATCCTCGCCGCAGAACATTCTCGAGAAGCTGAAGGGCGCCGCCGCCAAGGCCGCCTGACCCTGTGACGATCGCGCCCCTCACCCCGCCCAAAAGGGTGCGGGGCGCGATCCCCTCGACCAGCCATGCCTGTTCACCTCCCGCTTAGACCGGCGTGACGTTCCACACCTCGTTGATCTTCGTCCCTGCCCCGGAAAACGTCGCCGCGACCGGGCAGCGCCAGCGCAATTGCCCTTTAAGTTCTTCAAGCTGTTCGTCTGTCGCGTCGGTCGCCAGGGTCACCGTCATGTCGATTTCCGGGAACGGCGGATCGACCTTCGCCTCTCCCGTATAGCAGCGCGTGTCGAACGTGCCGGCGATGGCGATGTGCGAATCGCGGAACACGACCCCCAGCTCGCTTGCGATCTGGTTGGCGACGACATGGGTACAGCTCGCGAGTGACGCCATCAGCGCCTGCAGCGGCAGCATGCCCTCGTCGTTGCCGTGGCGGGCGGCCGGCTCGTCGATGACAAGACTGTGTTTACCGGCCGTGATATCCGACCGGGTCGGATTGGGACAATCCGCCGTCACCGGTATCCTGACGAACTGGGGCATCTGAACGCGCGCCATCTTGCTCTCCTGCATATGATTCCGCCCCGATGCTATATTTCGCCGGACCGGATGACCAGACGCACCAGCATCATTTTGTAACGCAATACAATACAGCGTAGCTTGTAACGGTACATATAACTGCTACACTTCCAGCATAAAAAACCAGAACCGGATGCAGACCCATGGGCGGATACTCCTTCGCCGTCGATATCGGCGGCACTTTCACGGACATCGTGCTGCGGCACGAAGACGGGCGGACCTGGGTCGACAAGACCCTGACGACCTATGGCGACCTGCTCGACGGCTTCTTTGCCGCCGTCGACGCGGCGATGGCCAAGGCCGGCGCGACGGCGGCGGATGTCGACGACGTCATCGTGCACGCCACCACGGTGGTCACCAATGCCGTACTGACGCGGTCGGGCCAGCCCACGGCCCTGTTCGTCACCGAAGGCTTTCGCGACGTGCTTTATATCCGCGACGAACACCGCTACGACATGTTCGACCCGCAGATCGAATACGCCGATCCGATCGTGCCGCGCGACCTGACCTGGGGGATCACCGAACGCACGCTCGCCGACGGCAGCGTGGCGACGGAAATCGACGAAGCGCAGATCGTGAAGATCGCCGCGGAGATGAAAGACAAAGGCGTCGAGGCCGTCGGTATCTGTCTGCTGAATGCCTATGTGAACGGCGCAAACGAACGGCGCATCCGCGATGTCCTGACCGACCATGCGCCGGGTCTCTACGTCTCTATCTCGTCCGAGGTCGCTCCGCAGATCCGCGAATATCCCCGTGCGGCGACGACAGCCCTGAACGCATATACCCGTCCGATTACAGAACCTTACCTGACGAGGCTATCACAGGAACTTAACAAGCGTGGCTTTGCCAGCCGGCCGCTGATCATGATGAGCAACGGCGGCGTGCTGGGCACCGAGACGGCCAGCCGCTTCCCCGTCCGCATGATGGAATCCGGCCCCGCCGCCGGCGCGCTGGTCGCCAGTTACTACGCCGAACGGCTCGGCCTCGACCGGCTGCTGTCCTTCGATATGGGCGGCACCACGGCCAAGGCCTGCCTGATCGAAGACCGCAAGCCCACCGTGACCGGCCTGTTCGAGGTCGACCGCATGTACCGCTTCAAGGCGGGCAGCGGCATGCCGGTGATCATCCCCGCCATCGACATGATCGAGATCGGCGCCGGCGGCGGCTCGCTCGCCTCGGTCGATGCGCTCGGCCTGCTCAAGGTCGGTCCGCGCAGCGCCGGATCGGAGCCCGGTCCCGCCTGCTACGGGCGCGGCGGCGAAAACCCGGCAGTCACCGACGCCGACCTGGTGCTCGGCCTGCTCGATGCCGACAATTTCCTCGGCGGCGAGATGAAACTCGACAAGGCGGCCTCCGAAGCCGCGATCAAGCCGCTGGCCGACAGGCTGGGCACCTCGGTGCAGCAGACCGCGCGCGGCATCTTCCAGGTAGTCAACGAATCCATGGCCGCCGCCGCCCGCGCGCACGCCACCGATCGCGGCATCGACTACCGCGGCATGCCGGTGCTCGCCTTCGGCGGCGCAGGCCCTGTGCACGCCTGCCACGTCGCCGAGCTGCTCGAAAGCACGACCGTCATCTATCCCCCGCTCGCCAGCGTGCTGTCGGCCTTCGGCACGCTGGTCACTCCGGTACGGTTCGACCTCGCGCGCGGCACTGCCGGCGGCATCGACTGGGAACAGGCGGGCAAAACCTATACCGAGATGGCGTCGGAGGCCGGGATCGCGCTCGAGGCCGCGGGCTGTGCGCCGGAAGACATCGAATACGTCTACGGCGCGGATATGCGCTATGCCGGCCAGCAGAACGAGGTCACCATCGATTTCGACGGCGACCCGACCGGCCGGCAAGACCTGGACTCAATGCGCGAATCCTTCGAGACCGCGTACGAGGCCCAGTACGGCCTGCGGCTGCCGAACATGAAGATCGAGGTCGTCGCCTGGCGCATCAGTGCGCTCGGCCCGGCGGTCGAACGCCACGGCATTCCCGATCTCGCCGCCTCGGCGAGCGAACCGAAGGCCCACCGGCCGGTCTTTATCGACAATGCGGAAGAACCGGTCGCCGTATACGACCGCCCGGCACTTGCCGCCGGACAGACCATGGCCGGACCGGTGATCATCGAGGAACGCGAAACGACGATCTTCATCCTGCCGGGCTGGACGGCCTCGGTGGCGGAAAACGGCTGTATTACGGCGACGAGGACGTAACCGATGGCCCTGCTCATGATGTTTCCCGGGGACGATATTCAGCCATCGCCGCGTCATTCCCCCGGGCCCCGACCCGGGGGGCCAGAGACCCTGGGACCAGAAACCATGGAACCAGATACCATGGGACGACACCGACCGGACAGGCTGGTTCCCCGGGTCAGAGCCCGGGGAAGTGACCGAATAAACAGACATCCCCCAACAAAGACTGGACCCCGGAATAAATCCGGGGTGACAATACTCTTTAAGCGTAAAAAACCGCGCTCTAGCGCTGCATATCGAGGAAACTGAAGATGGCAATGGACGGTATCGAGCTCGAAATCCTGTGGAGCAACCTGGTCAGCGCCGCCAGCGAACAGGCCCGCGCCCTGCAGCGCATCGCCTTCAGCCCTGTGGTGCGCGAAGCGGGCGACCTCGCCTGCGCGCTTCTGGACCGCGAGGGCCGCATGATCGCCCAGGCCGTGACCGGCACGCCGGGCCATATCAACACGCTGGCCGCCGCCGGCGCCCATTTCGTCGAAAAATTCCCGACCGACAGCCTGATCGAGGGCGATATCCTGATCACCAACGATCCATGGCTGTCCGCCGGGCATTTCTTCGACATCACGGTTATCACGCCGGTCTTCCGCAAAGGACGGGTGATCGCCTATTTCGGCTCGACCATCCATCACACCGATATCGGCGGCTACGGCGTCGGCGCGGGCGCGCGCGACGTGCATGAGGAAGGCCTGTGGATCCCCCGCGCCAAGCTGTACGAGGCCGGTGTGCCGAACGAGGTGCTGTTCGACATCATCCGCCACAACGTGCGGACCAAGGACGAGGTTCTGGGCGATATCGCGGCCCAGGTATCGTCCGGCAAGGTCGGCGCCGAACGTCTGCAATTGCTGTGCGACCGCCACGATCTGGACGATATCGACGAATTGTCGGCGGAAATCATCAAGCGGTCCGAAGCGGCGACGCGGGACTCCATCCGCAAGCTGAAAGGCGGCACCTATCACGGCGAGAGCCGGTTCGACATTCCGGGCGGCGCGGAAATCCTGCTCAAATGCGCGATGACCATCGATTCTGAGGCCGGTTCGGTCCATATCGATTTCGCCGGATCGTCCGGCGCCAGCCCGCACGGCGTCAACGTGGTGCTCAACTACACCCACGCATACGCCACCTTCGCGCTGCGCTCGACGCTCGATCCCGACCTGCCCAATAACTTCGGCAGCCTGACGCCGATCACGGTGTCGGCGCCCGAAGGCTGTATCGTCAACGCCAAGTACCCTTCGCCGGTGGCCGCGCGCCATGTGGTCGGCATGTATGTGCCGATGCCGATCCTGAAGGCGCTGCGCCAGGTCGCCCCCGACGACGTGCTGGCCGAGGGCGCAGGCGCTGTCTGGACGTTCCAGGTCCAGGGCAAGGACGACGCGGGCGATCCGTTCACCAGCGCCATGTTCAACTATTCCGGCGGCATGGGCGCCCGGCGCACCAAGGACGGCCTGGGGGCCACCTGCTACCCCACCGGGGTGGCGGCGGTGCCGGTCGAGGTGCTGGAGGCCGCCATGCCGATCCAGTTCACCCAGAAAGAGCTGATCGACGGCTCCGGCGGCGAGGGCAAGGCCCGTGGCGGCGACGGCCAGGTCATCGCCTTCCATCTGCGCACCCAGGACGACTGGCTGCTCAACGCGGTCCCCAGCCGCCTAAAGATCGGCGCCGAAGGCTTCGACGGCGGCAAGGACGGCGAGGCCGGCCACTTCCTGATCAACGGCAAGGACGCCGCCCAGGCCAACAAGATGGTCATGAAACCGGGCGACAAGGTGATCCTCAAAACACCGGGCGGCGGCGGCTACGGTGCCGCGTCTTAAAGTAATAATTTACTCGAATTAAATACGGGAACATATTGATATGGTTGAAGTAACAAGCTTTGCGAATTGGGACAATCTGGACCGGGAAGCCGTCCGTGAGGGCATCGAGCGCGTCGGGTTCCGCGGCGAGGACACGCTGCTGGTGATGAACTGGATGCAGCCCGGCATGGAGCCCGGCCCGCACAGCCACCCGTTCGAACAGATCGCCGTGATCGTCCAGGGCACCGTGCGCTTCCATGTCGGCGACGAGGTCTACGACGCGGGCCCCGGCAGCATGATCCGCATCCCGCCCGACGTCGTCCACTGGGGCGAAGTGATCGGCGACGAACCGGCCATGAACCTCGACGTGTTCAACCCGATCCGCGAGGATTACAAGCACCTCGTCGAGCATCAGGCGGCGGATTTCGGGGAGGGCTAGCCGCCCCCTCTCTATTCCCCTGGTTTTATACCGGGGGTCCACGGTGAGACCGCGCGTGATTTAGAAGTGGACCCTCTCAACAGGGGCGAGGGATTAGCTGGGGGTTTCGCACCAACACATTTTGTCGAAACGGGCGAAATGCCTTCCTCGTCATCCCGGCCCCCGGATCAAAGTCCGGGGCAGGCTTCGTGCCGGGATCCGGAACGGTGCCGGCTCAAAGAAGACTGGACCCCGGAATAAATCCGGGGTGACAGCTGTTAATAACCGCCGGATTGCTGGATATTGGTGCACGCAAGAATAATGATAGGCGGGATATAGAAATGCTCACCCTCTACACCTTCCACAACTCGATCTGCACGCAGAAGGTCTTCATCACGCTGGCCGAGAAGGACCTGTCTTACGACGAGCACCTGATCAACCTGTTCGCGGCGGAGCAGTTCGACCCGGAATATCTGAAGCTGAACCCCAAGGGCGTGGTGCCGACGCTGGTGCATGACGGGCGCGCGATCCCGGAATCGTCGCTGATCTGCGAATATATCGACGAAATGTGGCCGGATGCAGGATCAGGGGGGCCGCTGATCCCGGACGATCCGTTCCTGAAATCCCGGATGCGCCAGTTTTCGAAGCTGGTGGACGAAGCGATCTTCGAGGCAACGCGCGAATTGTCGTTTTCTGCCATGTTCCGCGAAAAAATGAAAGCCATGCCCGCCGAGCAGCGCGAGAAGCGCTTCACCAATGTGGGCGATCCGAACAAACGCGCCAGGTTCATGTCGACCTACGAGCTCGGCGTCGACAGCCCCTATGTGTTCCAGGCTATCGGCAACTGGGAAAAGGCGTTCAAGGCGCTGGATGCGTCCCTCGCCGAATTCGGCGGGCCGTGGCTGCTGGGCGACATGTTCACCCTCGCCGACATCAACATTATTCCCTATCTATGGCGGATCGAATATCTCAACCTGATCGATATCTGGATGAACGACCGTCCGCAGGTCGCCGACTGGTGGGAACGCGCCAAGGCCCGACCGTCTGCCGAGGCCTGCATTCCCGACCGGCTGAACGCCGACGATATCGCCAAAATGGGCGAGAGCGGCGGGAAGCTGCGCGATGCGGTGGCGGCGAAGCGGGCGGAATACCTTGAAACCGTGCCGCATTAGGGATCGCGCGCCGCGTTGAACTCGACGGCGCGACTGACACCACAGGAATGATAAAAAACGGGGCTGTGCTAAAATTACAGCCCATCACCGCGCGAGGAAAACGCCATGGCCGACAAACTGGAACTTTATCATCACGGCTCGTCCGTCTGCGCCGCCAAGGTCCGGTTTTACCTCGCAGAAAAGGAGCTGCCCTGGGAAGGCCACTACATCGATATCCTGAAGGGCGAGCAGTTCGATCCGGCATATATCAAGCTGAACCCCAAGGCCGTCGTCCCGACCCTGGTGCATAACGGCGCGGTCATCCGGGATTCCACGAATATCTGCGAATATCTCGACGACGTGTTCCCGGAACGCCAGGTCCGCCCCGCCGACCCGCTGATGCGCGCCGAGGTACGGTACTGGACCAAGGCGGTGGACGAAGACCTGCACCCCGCCTGTGGCGCGATGACGTTCATGTCCTCGCACCGGCACACGATCCAGCGCCTCGGCCCGGAAAAGGTGCAGGAATTCCTCAATTCGACGCCGCCGTTTTCCGTCACCGCCGACTGGCACGAGCGGAAAAAGATATTCGTGCGCGACGGGTTCGACGCCCCGGATGCCCGCAAGGTGGTCGAACTGTACGACCGGTACCTGAAAAAGATGGAAGACGCGCTCGGCAAGTCCGACTGGCTGGCGGGCGACCGGTTCACCTTCGCCGACATCGCTATGACCCCCTATGTCGTCCGGCTCGACATGATGTCGATGCAGCCCATGTGGGAAGGCGGGCGCCTGCCCGGTGTCGCCGACTGGCTGGAACGCATCAAGGCGCGCCCGACATTCGCGCCGTCTTTCCTCGACTGGATGCCGGATCACCTGACGGACGATCTGAAAAACAACGGCGCGCAGAGCTGGCCGGAAGTCGCGGAAATCCTGAAGATCGCGGCTTAGCTCCGAAACAATAATAAGAATTGTCGCCCCGGCTTTATGCCGGGGTCCAGTCTTTCAGGAATCGAATAGCTGGATCCCGGGACAGGCCCGGGATGACAACCAAGTAAAAACGCCAGATATTTCCGTGTAATTACACGTTTCTACAGCCCCAGCACGCGTTCCGCATTGCCGTGATAGATTTTTTCCATCACCTCGGGCTTGTAGCCGAGCTCGTCCCATTCGCGGAAGATGCGCTCATAGGGCAGGCTCGGGTAATCGCTGCCGAACATGATCTTGTCCTGCAGCCGCGCGCGCATGTCGATCTTGAGCTGGGGCGGAAAATGCTTCGGCGCCCAGCCGGACATTTCCCAGAACACATTGCCCTTGTGGAGCGCCACCGCCGTCATCTCGTCGACCCAGGGCCAGCCGGGATGGGCGGCGATGATGGTCAGGTCGGGAAAATCGGCCGCCAGCTCGTCGATGGCCGCCGGGTGCGCGTGGCGTATCTTGGCGCCCATGCCGCCGGGAATGCCCGCCCCCATGCCGGTTGTGCCGACATCGATCATCACCGGCGCCTTCAGCTCGTTGATAACCTCGAACAGCGGGTAATGCTCCCGGTCGTTGACCGCGAAATGACCCATGATCGGGTGAAAGTGGAAGCCGAGCATGCCGTGCACCTCGATCGCTTCCTTCGCCTCGCGGCGCGCGACCTCGCCCTTGAACGGATCGACCGCACCCCAGGCCTGGATGACCCGGTCGGGATGACGCTTCCACATCCCGGCGACGTATTCGTTCGAACAGGGCGGCGTATCGATCGTGGTTTCAAGGTCGAGCGCGACCAGCACGGCCTCGACGCCGGCATCGGTAAATTCGGCGATGACGTCTTCTTCTTCCTTCGCCTTCCATTCACGGTCCCAGTATTCGGCCAGCGCCCGCACATAGGGGCCCTGACAGTCGATCCAGGGCTGGGTGTTCGGGTAGCAGTGAAGATCGATAATGCGCATCTTTATGCCTCGTGCGTTAAGCGTTGTCTGCGAGCTTGGCGGTGACCATCTCGACCAGCGATTTCTTGGACACCTTGCCAAAGGTCGAGAGCGGGAATTCATCCATCAGTTCGAGCCGTTCGGGCAGCTTGTGGCGGGCGAACTCCTTGGTCTCGAGAAACACGATCAGGTCTTCGAACACGACCGTCTCGCCCGCCTTCGGGATCACGCAGGCGCACATGCGTTCGCCCAGCAGCGGATCCGGCATCGCGACACAGGCAACGTTCTGGACCGCGGGGTATTGCAGGATCAGGTTCTCGACTTCCTCGGCGCTGATTTTCTCGCCGCCGCGGTTGATGACGTCCTTGATCCGCCCTTCGACCATGTAATTGCCCGAAGGATGCTGTCTCAGCAGGTCGCCGGAACAGTAAAAGCCGTCGGGCGTGAAGACCTTGGCGTTGTGTTCGGGGGAGCCGTAATAGCCGCGCAGGGTATAGGGGCCGCGCACGCTCAGCTCGCCGACCTCGCCGAACGGCACTTCGTTGCCGTCCTCGTCGATCAGGCGGACCTCGTCGTCCTCGCAGACCGGACGGCCGACGGTTTCAAGCTGCACGTCTTCCGGGTCGCCCTTGCGGACGAACATCAGCGTGCCTTCCGACATACCGAAATTTTCCTGCACGAAGACCGACGGGATCAGTTCGCGCGTGCGGATGCGGGTTTCGGGCTGCAGGCGCTGCCCGCCGCTCTGGATCATGCGCAGCGACGACAGGTCGTAATCGCCGATATGCGGATCGTTGATCCAGCGGATCAACAGCGCCGGGACCACGTGGATATGCGTGACCCCGTGTTTTTGCACCAGGCTGAAAACGTTGTCCGGCCGGGTGCTGGTACTGAGCACGACGCGCGCGCCCTTGATCATGAACCCCTGCATGCCGGGGCAGGCCAGCGGCAGGTTGTGGCCGATCGGCAGGACCAGCAACAGGCAGCTGTCCTCGTAGACCTCCGTACACGCCGTGGCGAGATTGGAATTCAGCCAGTAATCGTTATGGGTGCGCGGGATCAGTTTCGGCACGCCCGTCGTGCCGCCCGAAAGCTGGAACACCGCCGGGTCGGTCGGATCGATCTCGATGGCGTCCAGCACCTCGGCGCTTGCCGTCGGCTCGCGGTCGATCAGGTCCGCGAAGGACATGAACCCGTCCGGCGCATCGCCGTAGATGACGCCATGCGTCAGACAGGGGTTTTCTTCCTGTACCCGCGCGATCATGGGAGCGAATTCGAAATCGCGCTGCCGGTCGGGGGCGATGCACATTTTCGCCTGGGCGATTTCGGTGAACTGGCTGAGCTCGTGGTAACGGTGCGTTGCCAATGCGCAGATCGGGATGGCGCCGATTTTCTGCAGCGCGAAATACAGGTACGAGAACTCGATCACATTCGGCAGCATCACCACCACGCGGTCGAGCGGCCGCAGACCGAGATCCCACAGGTTCAGCGCAAGCTTCTGCGAAATCGTGTCGAGCTCGGCATAGGTGACCGATACGTCGCCGTCGATGACTGCCACCCTGTCTGCAAAGGGCCCGAACACGTTGTCGGCGAACTGATCGCGCAGCGACCGGTCTTCCCAATAGCCTTTTTCGCGATAACGGGCGGCGTATTCCGGCGGAAAGCCGACAAATCCTTCAAGCATGTTCTTTCTCCCCTGCCCGCTTATGTCGACGCAGCGAAACCGCCATCGATCACGATGATCTCACCGGTCACGAAACGGTTGCTCTGGATCAGGTTCACCGCTGTTTCGGCGACATCGGCGTCGGTCACGCACCGTTTCAGCGGGGTCATCTTGGCCCGACGCTCCATCAGGCGGTCGTAATTGTCGCCGAGCATCCGTTCCATCCATTCGCCTTCCATCCAGCCGGGCGCGATCGCATTTACCCGGATATCGGGACCGAGTGCCAGCGCCAGTGTCTTGGTCAGGGAGACAACCGCCGCCTTGCTGGTCGAATAGGCCAGCGGCTGCGGACCGGGGCGGAGCCCCACGATGCTGGCGGTGTTGACGATAGCGCCCTTGGCGTCCCGCAGCGACGGCGCGCAGGCGCGCGTGACCTGTACGATGCTGCGCACGTTGACCGCCAGAACGCGGTCCCATTCGTCCAGATCGATCGCGTCCAGATCCTTGAACGGCGCGGTGCTGGTGATGCCGGCATTGTTGCACAGCGCGTCGAGCCGACCGAAAGTCGCCAGGGTCTCGGCAACCATCGCCTTGACCTGGGTATCGTCGGCGACATCGCAGCCGATAACCACGGTTTTGGCGCCCTGTTCGGCGCAGGCCGCCGCGGTTTCTTCCGCCGCCGCCTTGCTCCGGCTGTAATTGACCGCGACGTCGTAGCCTGCCGCTGCCAGGGCGACCGCTTCTGCGCGGCCGATTCCGGTTGCCGACCCGGTAACCAGGGCCGCCGGTTTGGTGTCTGCCATTTTAGTTTCCCTCGCCTGTCTGAATGTTCTTGTTACGATGCAAATTAAATGAACATGTTCAATATATCAATAAAAGGAATTCGGCGTCACGGGGCGCACCCGTCCAGCGCGACGTTGAGCGCCCGGCGCAGAGAGCGGAGACCGTCGGCGGGTTCGGGCACGGATTCAGGCGCGGGATCGACAAGCCATTCCCGGATCTCCGCCTGATATATTGCAAACACGACCCAGCCGACATCGGCCGGATCGGCATCCGGTTTCAGCAACCCGCGTGCCTTCGCTCCTTCGAGGTGGGTGACAAGTTGCGAAATGACACGGCGGCGGTTTGCCTGGAATCGCTGTCCCTGGACACCGGAGACGAAAAACGTCAGCTCCCGCAGGATGTATTTCGACAGGCCCGGCTGCTCCGCGAAATATCCGTAATAGAACCCGAAGACATGGATCAGCTCATCGATCAGCCGGTCCTGCGCCGGCACGCCTTCAAAGGCGCGGGCGGTCAGCGATTCCAGTTCGTCGGTACAGATCAGAAACAGCAGGTCGCGTTTGTCGGTGGCATACAGAAACAGTGTACCCAGCGCCACGTTCGCCCCGCGGGCAATTTCGCGGGTCGTCGTCTCGTCAAACCCTTTCTCGATGAACAGGGCGCGTGCCGCGGCCGTGATACGCTGCAGCTTGTCCCGCCTGTTACGTTCGCGCACGCCGATCTCGTGCCCGTCGTCCATACCGTCCGCGCCGTCACGGGTCGTCATGCCTGCTTCCTTCGGGCTTACCAGTCATCGCCGCCCGGTTATACGACACTGCACCCGGAATGTCCCCGTTCGGATAGACATCGCGAACGTCACGGGCACGAAAAACTCTCCCGGTTTTGCGAAATCGCATGCAAAATCGGCCGGGATCAAGACCAAGGGCCGCATTTTCGCGTATGTCCCAACGACACTTCTCACAAAGCGGTAGATTTGAACGATGGCCGAAGGTGAAACGCTGACGAAATTTCTGATGATCTGGCTGATCTGCACGGTCATTTTTCTGATAATCGATCTGATATGGCTCGGCGTGGTCGCCAAGCCGTTCTATCAGCGCAGCATCGGTCACCTGATGGCCGACGATTTCCGCGTAGGCGCGGCTTTGTTGTTCTACGTCGTCTACGTCGTGGGAATCGTCTATTTCTGCGTGTGGGGCGCGGCAGACTGGAAAGCGGCCGCCATCAACGGCGCGCTCTTCGGATTCTTCTGTTACGCGACTTATGACATGACGAATTTCGCGACCCTTCGCGAGTGGCCGCTGTCCATGACAATCGCAGACATTGTGTGGGGAACCGTATTGACGGCAACCACGGCAGCAGCGGGCGCACAGGCCTCTCGCTGGTGGTTTGCGACAACGACCTGACGCAAGCCCCCGGAAAACGGTACCGCATCCCGGACCGGCACCGGTTTCCGGGAACCATAACGTGTGCCGGTGCGTATACCTATTAACGGGACCGACAGGGTCGCCGTGTGCGGAGCTGAGCCCCCTTGAGGGGGCCAGCGTCCATCGCGATGAACTACAAGGAGATATTAGATGAACGAGAAAATCACACCGGAGGAGGCACGTGCCGGCGAAACTTCAAACCATATGAGGTGGGTGTTAATCGGATCCGTCGGCCTTGCTGTCGTCGCCCTGATCCTCGTATTCGCGGTCTAACCTTATCGGAAGCGGGAGTTGCCAGACGGCATTATTCCTCTTCCGCCAGCCGCGCGCCCCGCGCAGCATCAACTTCGCGCATCTGCATTATGAGCCGGAGCCTCTGGACATAGAGCGCGCCTTCTTCGGAATACCGACCGAGCGTCCCGGCAAGCGCCATCGCATCCATCGGGCGACCGGCCCGGCGCATCTCGGCGCGCGCATCCCGGAAATGCCGGTAAGCACGGTGACTGTTCAGATTGCGCATGTACCCGAGAACGCTGCGCTGGATCGATTCGAACGCCCTCAAAGCGACGCCATCGTCCCCTCTCGCGGTGATCGAGCCATCGCCGACGGGCGCGTGCTGGCCAAACAGCGCATTACCGGCGCGGGCAAACCGGGACGTTCCCCAGCCGGATTCCTGCGCCGCCTGAGCAACGGCAAGGCGTGGCGGGATCACGTCAACGCGGCGCAACAGTTGGTCAAACGCCATCGGTTTGGTGCGGTATTTTTTTGCTATCCGGGCGAGCCACTTGCGGTCCCGGCTCCGCATCGGTTGTTCGGCGGCGTGCGCCCGCTTCAGCCGTTCGATCCGGGCGCGGTCCTCCCGCAGGCGGTCGTTCGCCCAGAGCACGTGCGCCAGCACCACGGACACGAACACGGCCTTGCGGCGGTCGGTATCCCGAACGGACTTGAGATCTTTCGGAAGCGCCACGAGATATACGGGCGGGATTGCTGTACCGCCCGCCTTCAGCGCACCTTCGGGATTAAAGCCTTTTTCCTTGAACAGGTCGATCGTGTCGGCAACCGTCGCGGCACGGGTCGTCGAGACGCCGCTCGACCGGCTTTTCGACGCCTGGTCATGCGCGAGCATAACAAGACCGGCCGCCACCGCCAGTGCAGCAGTGGCGAGCACCATATTATTCCGGCTCATCGTGCCCTTTCTCCGGTCGGTCGAGACCGGTGGTCTTCTCGATCTTGCTCATGATCAGACCTTCGATGCGGCCGATCGCATAGACAATCACCACGACAATTACCGTCAGCAGAACCGCGAAGTCGATAAAACCGATACCGCTGGAGATTCCGATTGCACCGGCAACCCAGATCGACGCCCCCGTTGTCAGGCCGGTCACTTCGCGCCCGCCCTGAATAATGGCGCCGGCACCGAGAAACCCGATGCCACCGATGACGCCCTGGATGATGCGTGTGGGATCGGCCGATGTCTGGGCAAGCGCGCTCAGGGGACCGATGATCATTTCCAGGGCAAGGATCATGAACGCTGCCGAACCGGTCGCAACCAGCATGTGGGTTCTGATACCCGCAGGTTTACGGCGGAATTCGCGTTCGAACCCGACGAACATTCCGAGCACGGCGGCAACCAACAAACGGGTCGCTGCTTCCCAGATCGGCATGTCGACGAAAACCATACATCAGGCATTAGACCGAGAACGCTCGGAATTCAACAAATTCGATGAAACAGATCGTAACTGGAAATTGCCGGGACCCGCGACAACCACGGGATGACATCCCGAGGCGAGCATGCTTTGCTTTGTCGCACCGAACAGGGAGACACATCATGAAACGCGAATTTATCCACGGCACATGGCAGAAGAACCGATCCTTCTCGCCCGCCGTCATCACCGAGGGCAGCGATCAGCGGATCATCTGGCTTGCCGGATACGGCGCACCGCAGACGCCGGACGGCGTATCGTTGGCCGGCGACTTCGAAGCCCAGACGCGGCAATCCTTCGCGAATATAGAAGCATTTCTGGAGAAAGCCGGGGCAACGCTTGCCGATATCGTGCAGATGACCGTATTCATCATCGATTCCCGCTACGGCAACCAGTTCACCGAACTGCGCAAGGAATTCTTTCCCGACGGCAATTTTCCTGGCAGCGCAATGATCACGGCGGCCGGTTTTGCGCAACCGGAGATGATGGTGGAAATCCAGGCCATTGCGGTGGTCGAGGGTTAGCCGCCCTCGCGCTCCCGGCCCAGATCGCGCAGCACCTCGATCAGCGAGGACATTGCCGGCGTGATGGTACCGTTTTCGCGCAGCGTAAACCCGATCGCACGCGACCCCGAGTGCCAGCGCAACCCAAGCTCGCTCAGAACGCCACGCTCAATCTCGGTCGCAAACAATTCCGGCGGGTTCGCGCAGACAAAATCGCCGGCGAGCAGCAATCCTTTGACGCAGAGCATGGAATCGGTTTCCACGGCGAACCTCGGTGGCTCCGCGCCTTCGAATCGGAATTCATTCGCCACCAGTTGCCGGATCGTCGCCGAGCCCCGCGCGATCACCCACGCCTCGGATGCCAGGTCCGCAAAGGTCAGGTCGCGACGCTGGGTCAACGGATGATCGCCACGCACGATGACCGACAGGCTGTTCTGGAACAGGACTTCCTCGACAAGGTGTTCATGACTGCCGGCACCGCCGAACAGGGCGCCGATGACGATATCGAGATCTCCCCGGTCCAGCGCATCCAGCTGGCTCTCAAAGGCGTCGTTCCGCACATCGACGGTCAGCCCCGGCCTGACCTCGCGCATCCGCGCAATGGCGGGCCCGACAAGGGTCGCCATACCGATGGGCGACGCCCCCAGGGCAATATGCCCGCCCTCGGCCAGGCGCAGGTCCGCTATGTCCCGGGTCGCGTGACGGAGCTCGGCCTCGATCGTCCGGGCATGCTGTGCCAGCGAGCGGCCGAAACGGGTGGGCACGACGCCCCTGCCGACCCGCGCAAGCAGGCGGACGTCGAGGGTTTCCTCGAGCTGGCGGACCGACCGGGTAAGCGCCGGCTGGGAGACATTCAGCACCCTCGCCGCCGCCGTAACCCCGCCATGATCCACGACCGCGAGCAGGTCAAGCATCTGCCGGACGTTGAGATTTCTGACATTGGATAAATCATGCATAATAGTTATGAGTTTATCAGAAAACGATATTAGATTTAATATATGATTCCCGGCATGTTCGCGCGGCTTCGGAACGACTCTGACAGCTTAGAAATGACCCTCGGGTCAAATGTCAGGGCAGCGGAGCGAGGCTCCACGACTGGGAGGCGGCGCTATGGCGGGCGCATACGACGTACCGGTGCTGATTGTTGGTGGCGGTCCTGTCGGGATGGCGCTGGCCACTGAGCTTGGCTATCAGGGGATCGATGCCCTTGTGGTCGAGCGGAGAGATGGCACCGTCTCCCACCCCAAAATGAACATGATTTCGACGCGGACGATGGAATTCTGCCGCCGCTGGGGTGTCGCCGACGAAATCCGTGGTGCTGGCTGGCCGCCCGAACACCCTATGAACATCGCCTATGTCACCAGCCTGTCCGGTTTTCGGATTTCGGGCTTCGAATACCCGTCATACGACGACCGCCCCCCGTGGAAGCATACACCAGAGGGGCACCAGCGCTGTTCGCAGCTGTTTTTCGATCCCGTCATCCAGAAGCGGGCCGAATCGTTCGACAGCGTGACCGCGCGGTACCGCACCCTGTTCCGATCCTTCGAGCAGGACGAGGACGGCGTCACCGCGGTGCTGGAAGACCGCGGAACCGGCAGGCAGGAAACCGTCCGCGCCCGGTACATGGTCGCCTGCGACGGTGCCGACAGCCCGGTACGCGAAACGCTCGGCATCAACATTGCCGGAAACGCACCGCTGTCCTTCGACATCAACATGTTCTTCGAGAGCCAGGACGTGATGCGCTTTCACCGGCAGCATCAGGCCATGATGTACTGGCTGTATGGCGCCGACGGCTTCTGGGGCCAGTTTATCGCCGTCGACGGGCGCGGATTGTGGCGCCTGTCGATGATCACCCCGGAACTCGTGACCGATATCGACAGCTTCGATGCCCACACATGGATCCGCAAGGCGCTCGGGTCCGACGACATCGAATACGACCTGAAATCGATCCTGCCGTGGGAACGCCACCGCCGGGTCGCGGACCGCTATCACGCCGGGCGTGTCTTTATCGCGGGCGACGCGGCCCATCAGTACTCGCCGACCGGCGGGCTCGGCATGAACACCGGCATTCAGGAAGCCGTCGACATCGCCTGGAAACTATCCGCCGTGCTGAACGGCTGGGGCGGCGATGCGCTGCTCGAGAGCTATTTCAGCGAGCGCCAGCCGGTGGCGATCCGCAACAACGAGGAAGCCACGGCCAATTTCAAGAAGCTGGCCGAACTGCCGTCGGGGAAAGCCATCGACCAGGACACCCCGGAAGGCGACGCACTTCGGGCCCGTGCGCAGGATGTCGTCGAAAACGGCGGCTATAACGAGGAATACGAACAGGAAGGCATAACGGTCGGTTACCGCTACGACACGTCGCCGATCTGCGTCGATGACGGGACCGGCTTTCCAGCCCTCACGATCGTCGACTACGAGCAGACGGCACGTCCCGGGGCACGGGCGCCGCATGTCTGGCTGGCGGCGGATCGCTCCACGCTCGACCTGTTCGGAAAGGGATTCACCCTGCTCCGCCTCGGCAGCGATGCGCCGGATGCCCCCGGACTGGTCGCTGCAGCGGCCGCCTGCGGCATGCCGCTCCACGTCGAACATGTCGAAAGCGCCGAGGCACGCGCCGTATACGATTGTGCGCTATGCCTCGTCCGGCCCGATGGCCACGTGGCATGGCGTGGCGATGTCGACCCGGCGAACGCCGCAGCGATTGTCGATGTCGTGCGGGGTGCGGGAGCCGACGAAGTTCAGACCTGTGCGGATGCCTTTGCGAAAAGCGGCCGGGAAGCGGCCTAAAACCGCCCCATCAAACCCATCAGACGCCGCGGCGTCACCGGTAGTTCGGTCACCGCACCGCGCCTGCCGATCGCATCGTCGATCGCCGAGGCGATCGCTGCGCCCACGGCATTGATCCCGCCCTCGCCCGCCCCCTTGATGCCAAGCGGATTGAGCGGGCTCGGCGCATCCTCGGTCAGCAGGATATCGGCGCCGGGAACCTAGGTGGCCCCCGGCATCATATAGTCGGCGAAGGTCGAGGAGAGCGGCTGGCCCGTCCCGTCATACGTGAACTCCTCGAACAGGGCCCCGCCGATCCCCTGTGCCAGGCCGCCCTGGAGCTGGCCGTCCACCGTCATCGGGTTGATCGCGCAGCCGATATCGTAGGCAATCATGAATTTTTCGACTGTCGCGATGCCGGTCTCGCGGTCGACGGCAACGACCGCTGCGTGCACCCCGTACGGATAATTCATATGTGTCGTGTCGTAACGGCCTTCGGCAGACACGATATCCCCGTCGGCCGCGGCAACGATGTCGGCCAGGGCAATCGACGCGCCGGTTTCCACATGCCGCGCGGCATTGTCGACGATATCGATCTGCACCGCATCTGCCTGCAACTGTCCTGCGGCCAGCGCGACCAGCCGGTCACGGAGAGCCGTCGTCGCCACGCGTGTCGCCTCGCCCGTCATCACCGTGGTGCGCGATGCATGGCTGCCATAGCCTTCATCGATCACATCGGTTCGGCCATGGATGACATCGACATCCGTATAGTCGACGCCCAGGGTCCCGGCGCAGATCTGGGCAAGGACCGTGACGACCCCCTGCCCCAGGTTCGACGCGCCGCATACGACTGTGATCCGGCCCTCTGCATCCGCCTCGACCCGTACCTTGTCGGTCGGGCCGAGACCGGATTTCTCGACGAAGAATCCCAGCCCTGCACCGACGGTTTCGCCCGCCGCGCGCCGCGCCATAAGCGATTCCTGTATCCCGTCCCAGTTGAAATCGGCCAGGGCCTTGTCGAGCAGGCCGGCGTAATCGCCGGAATCGAGTACGACATCGACCTCCAGCGCATCGAGCGGCCGGGCAAAAGGAATATCGGCGGCGGGAATCAGGTTCCGCCGCCGCGCCTCGATCGGGTCGATCCCGATTTTCGCCGCAATCGCGTCCAGCAAACGTTCGCGCACGAAGGTGCCCTCGTAACGGCCCGGCGCACGATAGGTTGCCGCCGGCGTCTTGTTGGTCAGACGGACATGTCCGGCCACGCGATACGCGGGCACCCGGTATGGGCCAAGCGTCAGCCCGGCGGTCATATCGGGCACGCGCACGCCATGGGTCCGCAGATAGGCGCCCTGATCGTGAAAAAATTTGTTGTCGATGGCAAGAACGTGCCCGTCGGCATCGATAGCGGCACGCACCTGATGACGCTGCTGGCGGGAATGGTTTGCGGTTAGCAGATGTTCCCGTCGGTCCTCGATCCAGCGGACGGGACGCCCGAGCCGCAGCGCGGCGGCGCAAAGGAGAAAATCATCGGGATACAGTTCGCCCCGGATGCCGAACCCGCCACCGACATCGCCGCCGAACAGGTTCACCTTGGCGGGGTCAAGGCCGAGCGTCTTGGCGATCAGATCGCGATTGGGGTGGGGACGTTTCGTGGCACCGTAGAATTCGAGGATGCCGGTCTCGGGATCGACACGCGCAAGCCCGCCGCGGCATTCCAGCGGCACGCCGCTGTGCCGGCCGATGCGGAGATCGAGCTCGATCACCCCATGCGCGGCGGCGAACGCGGCATCGACATCGCCATAGCCTTTCTCGATGATCGTCGCCTCGGTATCGTGGCCCGGCAGAAATTCGCCCGGCGCCACCGCGGCATCGGTGACCGCCGGCAATTCGTCTATATCGACGAACACGAGATTGGCCGCGTCCTCCGCCGTGTAGGGATCCTCGGCAAACACGACCGCGACCGGTTCGCCGACATACCGCACCCGCTCGCGCGCGAGGACCGGTTGTTTGTACGGGTCGAGGCCGGTGTACTTCGTCGCGCGGAAATCGATCAGCGGAATATCGGCGACATCCGGCGGCGTCCAGACCGCAACGACACCGTCCATCGCCCGGGCGGCAGACGTATCGATACCGGTGACGATACCGTGCGCAACACTCGCCCGGACAACGCGCATGTGCAGCATATCGGGGAACGACCAGTCAGCGGCAAAGGTGCCGGTTCCGGCAAGAAGCGGGCCGTCTTCCAGCCGCAGGACCCGTTGACCGATGGGTCCGCGTTTCAGTTCGTTTCGGCTCTCATCGCGCACCCGCATATCTCCGTTACTGCTCACCGGCACGCCTCCATGGCCCAGCGGGCAATACCCAACAGCGACCGGTCGGCGCGGTAAGGCGCTACGAGCTGAATACCGACCGGCAATCCATTGGGACCTTGATGCGTTGGCAACGTGATCGTCGGCGTGTGCAGCATTGTCCATAACGCCTGGAAACGCGGGCTGCCGGTTTCGGCGAGCCCGACCGGTGCCTCGCCGTCAACCGCCGGTGTCAGTAAGACATCGCACCCCTCGAAGGATTGCGTCGTCCGCGCCCGGCAGGTTTCCATCAGATGCATCGCATCCACATAGTCCCGGTAGGGCGTATCGAGCCCGCCCTGAATGGTCGCCTGCATCTGATCGCTGAGCGCATCACGGTGTCGCGCCCATTCATCCGCCATAACGTCGGCGCGTTCCCAGCCGTTGATCATGCCCCGCAATTCGCCGAGCCAGTCGAATTCTTCGGGCAGTTCGAAGTCGCGGACCATCGCGCCGGCTGCCTGCATTGCCGCAGCCGCCGATTCCACCGCCTCCCGGGATTCCGGCTGCGCGGCATCCCACATCGGCGTTTTGCAGAGACCGACAACGGGCGGTTTCTTGAGCTCGCCAATCGGCGCGAAAGGCCGCCGCAGCAACGCGGCGCTCGCCAGTTCGATATCGTCGAGGTGCCGCGCATGCAGCCCGAGCGTATCGAGGCTCTCGGCCGCCGGGTAGACCCCGGTCAGGCTGAACGTATCGAAGCTCGGCTTGTAGCCGATGATCCCGCAATAGGACGACGGCCGGAGCACCGACCCACCGGTCTGCGTGCCGAAAGCGACGGGAACCATGTCGTCGGCGACCGCCGCCGCCGACCCGCTGGAAGATCCGCCCGGCGTCCGCGACGGGTCGAGCGGATTCGCCGTCTTGCGCGGCGTGAGTCCCGCAAATTCGCAGGTCACCGTCTTGCCAAGGATCACCGCCCCCGCTGCACGCATATGCGCCACGCAGGATGCATCTGACGCCGGCCGGTGCCCGTCATAGATCGGGGAACCCATGCCTGTCGGCATGTCGTGCGTATCGATGATGTCCTTCACGCCGACCGGCACGCCTGCCATCGGGCCTTTGACGTCCGCCGCATCGACCGCGCGCGCCTGCGCCAGGGCGAGTTCGGGATCCAGGAACTCCCATGCGCCGACGCTTTCTTCGCGACTTGCGATACGATCGAGACAGGCGGCCGTTACCGCCTCGGCGGTGAAGCTGCCAGCCGCAACGCCCGCGGCAATATCGACGGCGGAGAGAGTATTGAGTTTATCCGACATGGCCATCAGCCCGCCGCCCGGGCGTCGCGGATCGCCGCCCATATGCGCGGCGGACTCGCCGGCATATCCAGATCGCGAATTCCCAGTGGGGCAATCGCATCCATCACGGCGTTCATCACCGCCGGCATGCCACCGACCGCACCGGCCTCGCCGACGCCTTTGACGCCGAGCGGATTGGTTTTGGTCGGCACACTGTTCGTCTGGATAACAAAATCGGAAAAATCATCCGCGCGCGGCATGCCGTAATCCATGAAGGACGCTGTCAGAAGCTGGCCGTCGGCATCGTACACGGTATTCTCCAGCAGTATCTGACCCAGCCCCTGCGCGACGCCGCCATGCACCTGGCCTTTGACCAGCAGCGGGTTCAGCACCGTGCCGAAATCGTCGACGACGACATAGTTCAGGACTTCCGTCGTCCCGGTTTCGGGATCGATTTCGATCTCGCAGACATGACAGCCATTCGGATAGCTCGGCAGGTCGCCGCGATAGGCCGCCTGTTCGGCCAGCCCCGGTTCGACACCGGGCGGCAGGGTCAGCGGCGCAAAGGCGGCGCTGACGACCTTACCGAGCGGCACCTCGCGGTCGGTGCCGGCAACGGTGAATTTGCCGTCAGCGAATTCGATATCGTCTACCGCCGCTTCGAGCAGATGCGCCGCGATTTCCCGCCCTTTGGCGATCACCTTGTCGGCTGCCATCATCAACGCGGCCGTCCCCATCGCCGAAGACCGCGACCCGCCAGCGCCGAAGCCAAAAGCCAGCCGGTCGGTGTCGCCCTCGATTACCCGCACCTGTTCTGGTGCCATACCGAGCTTGTCGCACAGAAGCTGCGTGTACATCGTGATGTGCCCCTGTCCCTGCGCGGTTGTACCGGACAGAATCGTTACCGTGCCGCTCGGATCGAACCGCAGTTCCGCTGTTTCCATACCGGGCGGCGCTGCACGCTCGATTGCATTGGCAATACCGAGCCCCCTCAGTTTTCCGGTCGCTTCGGAGGCGGCGCGTCTGGCAGCAAAGCCATCGCGGTCGGCAAGGCCGATCGCGTCATCCATGTTTTTTTCGAACGTGCCGGAATCGTATGTGAACGTCAGTGATGTCTTGAACGGCAACGCATCGACGGGGATGATATTGCGACGGCGCAACTCCACCGGATCGAAAGACAGCTCACGTGCCGCGATATCGATCAGCCGCTCGATGATGAACGCCGCTTCCGGCCGCCCCGCGCCGCGATACGGTGCCGTGGGGTGGCTGTTGGTAAACACACCGACGACTTCGACATACGCCGCCGGCGTCGTGTAAACACCGGACAGCGACCCTAGGTTATTGGTCGCGGGGCCCGACCCGATGGGGGAAAAATAGGCCCCGATATTGACCAGATTGCGCAGCCGGAAGCCGAGAAAATTACCCTCGGAATCCAGCGCCAGCGCGGCATCTGCGACATTGTCCCGCGCATGAAAATCGCTGAGAAAGCCCTCGCTGCGGTCGCTCATCCATTTGACCGGCCGGCCCGTCATTTTCGCCGCGAAAAGCGCTATCAGATATTCGGGATACACATTGGCCTTTATGCCAAAACTGCCGCCGACATCCGGCGTTATCACCCGGACCTGAAGCTCGTCCACGCCGATAACCGTTCCCGCCAGGATACGCCGCGCGACCCACGGGTGCTGAATCGGCGCACGCAGCGTGTAATGGTCCGCCCGCGCATCGTGGATCGCAAGGCAACCACGCATTTCCATCGCATTGCCGAGGACGCGCGAAATATTGAACCGATGCTCGACGATATGGTCGGCTTTTGCGAAAGCCGCGTCTGCGGCGGCCTTGTCGCCAATTTCGTGCACCAGCGCTTCGTTGTCGCCGATATGGTCCCATAGCACAAAAGCATCGTCGTCCAGGGCCGTCGCCGTTACGGCGGAAGCCGGCAAGGGATTGAAATCGACCATGACCAGTTCGGCCGCATCCCGCGCCTGCGCGGCCGTCTCCGCGAGGACGAAGGCGACGCCCTCTCCCACCATGCGGACGCGGTCGACCGCGAGCGGCCAGAAATCCGGCAGGATAAAATCGGCGCCGCCCCGGCGTTTTACGGGCGGGCCTATATGCGGAATGGTACCCCATCCGGCGTCTTTGTAGTCCCGGCCGGTATAGACGGCGACCACGCCCGGGGCGTCCAGCGCTGCCGATATATCGATCTCGCCGACATCCGCATGGGCATAGGGCGAGCGCACCATGAAGCCGTGAAGCTGGCCATGGGCATTCTCGTCATCGATAAAATCGCCGCGCCCGGTCAGCAGTTTCGCATCTTCGAACCGGGGTATGGATTGGGAAATGCCGTATTCGCCCACGTCGGGTATCCTCCGTCTTGAAGTCTGATCGTATTATAGGGTTCGCCGACCCCAAACGGTATCGGCATGCGCGGCGGCATCGCCGATATCGTTGCCGCGCCAGGCGACATGCTGATCCGGTCGGACAAGCACGAAATCCGCACCGTACAGCTCGCGCGCAGCCGGATCGTCGATGTCGAGGACTTTTATTCCCCGCCCGACATCGCCCTGCGCGCCCCCGAACCGGATCAGCGTGAACCCCTGACCGAGGCGGTCGAACAAGGCCTCGTCGCCCAGCCAGACATGCGGCGCGCGCGATCCCGGAATGGCATTCGGCGTATAGTCATTGGGATCATCCGGCGGCGGCACGGCGCCGTCATAAGCGATCACGGGGGACCCTTCATAGCGCAGACCGAGAAACGCACCGGGAATGATGAACTCGAATTCCGCATGATGCTCGAAATGCGCCTTGAGACGGGCACGTTCCGCGGCGCCTTCCGGCGTATCTGCCGAAACGTGTTCCGAGATTTCGACATTCCCGACTGAATCGGCAAAACCCCGCGCAAAGTTGACGTTTCGTATGCCGATGGGACGCCGTTCGGCTTCGTAGGACTCCAGCAGCGCTTCGCCCCCGTCGCCGGCCAGCACCGCCGCGATCTTCCAGCCGAGATTGGCTGCATCATCGACCCCGGTATTCATCCCCATACCGCCCGTCGGCGTAAAAAGATGCACCGCATCCCCGGCAATAAACACATTTCCCTTGCGGTACTTTTGCGCGACAAGGCTATAGCCTGCATTCCAGTTGACCGACGAGATCACTTCAAGCGGGAATTCCCGGCCTACCACGCGGTGGATCAGCGCCGTTGGGTCGGCGCCGTCGATCCCGTCCTGCATGGCGAAGTGAAACAGGAACAGCCGGTCGCTGTCGACATGCACCAGCAGGGCACGCATGTCGTCGGTGTGCAGCCAGTATTGCCAGGCCCGCCTGTCCGGCAGCCAGTCGGGTTCGTCCGGGACGCGGAAATAGGCGGCATACATCGGCCCGCCCATCATCGGACGGACAACACCGGATTCGCCTTCCAGTTCGATCCCGAGCGATTTCCGCACCAGGCTGTTCCCGCCATCGCACCCGACAAGATAGCGCGCCGTAATCTCCCGGGTCTCCGCCGTCGCAGTATTCTCGACCTTCGCCGCAACCTGGTCGCCCCGGTCGTCGAACCCGGTGAGTTTCCAGCCGAAGCGCATGTCGACAGAGCTCAGCGTGTCGGCCTTCGCCTTGAGTTCTTCCTCCAGAAATATCTGCGAACAGCGAAGCGGCGGCTCCGGCGACGCCCAGCGTCCCGTTCCGGCCTTCGCCTCAGCCATGGCCTCCACCCGTGACGGCTGGCGGAACCGGCCGATCTCGTGGCCGGTCAGACTGGTGAAATAGCTCAGGTCCGTTGGATGGTCCGGCGCAAGGCCACACGCGCGCAGCCGGTCAGATATACCGTGACGCCGCATATGCTCCATGGTGCGGCTGCTCACGGCGTTTGCCTTGGGGTGTTGCGCCGTGTGCGGCGCGTCGTTCAGCAGAACACAGGCAACGCCGCGCGCACCCAATTCGAGCGCCAGCACCAGCCCCGCCGGTCCGCCACCGGCGATCAGCACCTGTGTATCGGTCATCTTGTTCCCTTGCAGTCAGCGTTGGTTAGAACGCTCTCGGTGTCTATAATTGCCGCCATTATAACGAATGACTGGCACCAATCGATGGCGGTTTCCCAAAGTGCTGAGATAGCAGATATGCAGGCCGTAACCGATGCGGCGGACTGGCGCGCGGAAGACCTGTCTGCGTCGGACGACTGGATATACCGGCTCACCGATCAGGATGTTTCGGAACTGGATGCCGGGATAGCGTCCGTCGAAGCGGCGGGGATCGACATCGCCGCGATTGAAGAACGCGATTTTCCATTACCGGCACTGCACGGCAAGCTCAGGGACATCGAAAACCGGATCCTGAACGGCCGCGGTGTCGCCCTGATCAAGGGTGTGCCGGTGGAACGCTATTCCCGCCGGCAGGCCGCTATTGCCTACTGGGGAATCGGACTGCGGCTCGGCGTTCCGGTGTCTCAGAACGCCAAGGGGCACGTTCTGGGTCATGTAAAAAACCTGACCGGCGGCGATTTCAACGACAGCACCCATCGCGGCTATCACACAAGCGCCGATCTGCCGTGGCACGCGGATTCCTGCGATGTGGTGGCCCTGCTCTGCCTGCAGACATCGCGTTCCGGCGGCGAAAGCTATTTCGTCAGTTCTGTCGCCATTCACAACGAGATGATCGCCCGCCGTCCGGACCTCGCGGCGGAAATGGTCAAACCGTGGTTCAGGGACCGTCGCGGCGAGATACCGGAAGGCAAGGATCCCTGGTGGTCGCTTCCGGTATTCAATTATGTCGATGGCAAGCTGGTCACAAGCTGGCAGGGCAAGTATATCCGCGGCGCACAGCGTTTCGAAGAACTTCCCCGATTCACCGCAAAGCAGACCGAAGCGCTCGAGATGATCACATCCCTGGCCGAGGAACTTTCCTTCTCGATGACCTTCGAACCGGGCGATATTCAGGTACTGCACAACCATGTGGTTCTGCATCGTCGCTCCGACTATGAAGACGGCCCGGAACCGGGCCAGAAGCGTCATTTGCTGCGGCTTTGGCTGGCCACGCCGAACGGCCGTGCGCTGCCGCAGGGACTGATCGACCGATACGGGGTCATCGGTCCGTCGGGACGACCGGCAGGAATTTATGTGCCGGGGACCAAACCCGTCCTCCCGCTCGACGCGGAATAGAATGCAACCGGGTGTCGGCAGATTTTACGATTCACCCGGACGACAGCATATTGCCTGAGGCAACCTGTTGTTTTTACAACAAAAATGGATTTGGCATAGTTATTGCATAGAAAGCAGGGAGTAACAGATTAGTAATTTGTCGTCGCGCATATTCAAGCACCGCGCAGGCGACAGGAGTAAGAGTAGTATGAAGACCATCAGCAAATACGCCGCGTCATTTCTGGTTGCCCTGACGGGCCTTACAGTCGCGTTGCCAGCCAACGCGTTACCAACATTGCGGATTACACAGGGTACGAACGTTCAGACGGTCACCGATAATGGCGCGGGCGACTTCGTTCCCATCGACGGCTTTGTTTTCTTCCTGGGAACGGTCGGAACGTACGATGTAAATGTATCCGCCTACACAAAGCCATACATCGGCACCGCGCAGAGCCCGAATATCGATGTTCTGTCTGCCCAGTTTTCGACCTCGGGCGCCGCGAGCGAGGTTGTTATCGAGTTCAGCGAAACGGACTTCAACAATACGGCCCAGACGATAACACTTCCATCCAGCATCGGCGGTACCACAAGTGGCTCGGTCCGGTATCAGACCTACGCGTCCGCATCCAACGCGCTCTTCGCCAGGGACATCCTGCTCGCCGATTCCGGGACCATGATGGGCAGTTTGGGAGATTCTTTTTCGTTCGACGCCTATGCAAGCTTTGCCCTGAATGGCGATTATTCCCTGACCACCGTGATGACGATCAATCACGGAAACGGCACGAGAATCAATTCCAGCTTCAATGCGACAGTCGAAATCCCGGAACCCGCGCTGATTTCGCTGACCACACTCAGCGGCCTGATGTTCATCGCCGGGTTGAGTGCCCGGCGGCGCCAGCGCCGACGGTAAGCGCTTCGGGAATAAAAAGCGGGCCGGTCAGCCCGCTTTTTTTATCCCTCGATTTCGGGGGGCAATGCCGTAATCCGTATACCGGCGCCCGGCGACTTGTATTTCCGGTTCATCCAGATCAGCAGGGACGTCATCGCCTCCGCGGCGACAGCGTTATCCAGCGGGCCGGCCTCCACTCCCCTCAGCCCGGCGGCGATCGCCAGGTCGACGACTGCCGCCCGGGCGGCCGGATCGTCGCCGGTGATCAGAACGTCGCAGTCAATTACATGGTCCGGATCCTTCAGATGACCGGCCGAGACGTTCTGGAAAGCGGATACCACCTTAACATCGTCGCCGACAACCGCCTGTGCGATCAGGGCGGCACAGCCCTCTTCGGGCAACTGGACACGCATGACCTTGGGCGGTACCAGCGGCACGGTGACGTCGACCAGGATTTTGCCCTGCAATCCCTCGCGCAGACTGCTCAGCGTTGCGCGCTGCGCCGCATAGGGAACGGTAAGGACCGCGATATCGCAGGCGGCGACAGCCGCGGCGTTGTCCATTCCCTCGGCACCGATCACCGCCGCGGTTTCGGCGGCGCTGTCGGCGTTCCGCGAGCCCACGATCACCCGGTAGCCGGCATTTGCCCAGCGGGCAGCGAGCCCGGACCCTTCGGCACCCGTGCCACCGATAACCGCTATAACCGGTAAGTTCTCTGTCATTCTGCTGCAACTCCATGGGCAAATTTTGCGGCGGGCGTCTGCACCGGATCGGTCAGCGGCCCCGGCGCGTCGGCCGCCATCTGTCGCTCGACCGGGACGTCGCCGTACAAAGTCGTACGCTGACGCGGCATCCGGCCAAGACCGTGAACGAGTTCCCGAATATCGGCCGGCGCGAGTTCCTGGCCATGCGCTGCGCCCGCGGCGCGGGAAATGGATTCATTCATCAGCGTGCCGCCGAGATCGTTGACGCCCGCCTTCAGGCATTCGGCGGCACCGGCAATCCCAAGCTTCACCCAGCTTGTCTGGATATTGGGAATAACGGGGTTGAGGGCGAGCCGGGCCACGGCGTGGATCAGAACCGTTTCGCGGAATGTCGGCCCCTTGCGCGCGATGCCTTTCAGGTAGATCGGCGCCTCCATGTGAACGAACGGCAGCGGCACGAACTCGGTAAACCCGCCGGTTTTCTCCTGCTGGTCGCGAACACGCAACAAATGACGCGCATGGTGCACGGGACGCTCGAGGTGACCGTGCATGATCGTCGCCGTGCTTCGCAATCCCGCCCGATGCGCCGTATCGATAACCTCCAGCCATTCGCCGGTCGACAGCTTGTCGGCGCATAGCAGGGCGCGCACCTCGTCATCGAGAATTTCGGCAGCCGTGCCCGGCAACGATCCCAAGCCGGCCTCCTTCAGCGCGGCGAGATATTCTGCGACGGACAGTCCCAGCGTGGCCGCGCCCTGAGATATTTCCAAAGGCGAAAACGCATGCACATGGATATCCGGCGCCACATTCTTTACGGCGCGGACAATCGACAGATAGGTATCTCCGGTATAGTCGGGATGAATACCGCCCTGCAGACAGACTTCCGTTGCCCCGCGGTCCCAGGCTTCGGCTGCGCGGCGCGAAATTTCATCCAGCGCGAGATCGTAGGGCGCCCCGCGCAGATTCGCGCTCAGGCGGCCCTTCGAGAAGGCACAGAACCCGCAGCGATAGCCGCAGACATTCGTATAGTTGATGTTGCGGTTCACGGCGTATGTCACCGTATCGCCGCTCACCGACTGGCGCACCGCATCCGCGGCGGCAACAATCTCGCGAAAGGCTTCGCCCCGCGCCGTCAGAAGCACGCCGATTTCTGCCTCGTGTAGCCGCTCTCCGGCCACTGCCCGGTCTATCAGCCCACGAATATCCCGTCCGTTTCCGCCGACCAACGACGGCAGCACCGGCGAAAGGCCCGAAACGCCGGGCGACCAGCCATCGTCCCGGGCAAGGCCGTCGCCATCCATCGCCCGCAAGACCGCGGGGCGCACGCCATCGTCCAGCCAGCCGGCCTCGAAAATGTAGCGGGGATAGACCGGCAATCGTGCGGCGAGTGCTTTGCCGTTGGCCGCCGTTGCCTCGCGCAGTCGTACGACCGCCGGCCACGGCGCTTCCGGGTTCACATGATCGGGCGTGACCGGCGAGACCCCGCCCCAGTCGTTGATACCGGCAGCGATCAGATCGCCGAATTCGTCTCCACTGAGATTGGGTGGCGCCTGGATGGACATGTCGGCGCCGAACAGATTACGCGCCGCCGAAATCGTCCAGAGAAGGTCGTCGAGGCCCGGTTCCGGCGCCCCCGCCATCTTCGTGCCCGGTTTGGCCCGGAAATTCTGAATGATGATTTCCTGGATATGGCCGTAGCCGTCGTGCAGGTCGCGAATAAGTTCAAGCGCCGCCACACGGTCTGCCCGTTCTTCCCCGATCCCGATCAGGATTCCGGTGGTAAACGGTACCCGCGCCTCCCCCGCGAGGCGGATCGTCTCCAACCGCGCCGCCGGGTCCTTGTCGGGCGATCCGAAATGCGGGCCACCGCGCGCCGATAGCGCGGGCGACGTGCCCTCCAGCATCAACCCCATCGATGCCGACACCGGGCGCAGCAGCGCAATATCCTCCGCCGTCATCACACCCGGATTCAGATGCGGCAACAGCCCTGTTTCGGCAAGGACAAGCGCGGCCATTTCGGCGAGATAGGAAATTGTCGTCTCATGGCCCAGCGCCGCAAGCTCGTCCCGCGCCACGCGGTAGCGCAATTCAGGCTTGTCGCCCAGGGTAAACAAAGCCTCTGTGCATCCGGCCGCCGCACCCGCGCGCGCAATCTCCAGCACCTCGTTGCCGGTCAGATACGCCCTCGCGCCCGCTGCAGGCGGGTGCGCGAAAGTGCAGTAGTGGCAGACATCCCGACACAATCTGGTCAGCGGAATAAAAACCTTGGGGCTATAGGTCACGATATCGCCATAGCCGCTGTCACGGAGGCGTTTGGCCGCCGACATCAGGTCGGCAGGATCGGTCAAAACCGGATCGGATTTCATGGGCGGTACAACACGGTCACTGCGTTAAATTCTATAGCGAAATATGTATTGCCGTCGTCCGCACCGGCATGCCACTGCGCGACCTTGTTGCAGCCTTTACTGGACAGTGAAACTCGACCGCCGTCAAGTGCCGGCGCAATCGCCGATTTTGTTCCGGTAGCAGGGTTTCGGTATACAGGGTGCGAACGCATGAGGATCGCCCCGGTCTGCCGAAAAATGACCGGTGGCCCTGCGCTCGGACGCCGTGCTCGTCGACGCCCCGCTCATAGCCGCAAAGGAGTTCGCCATATGCCAAGACTTGAAGACAGAGTAGCCATCATCACCGGCGGCGCTCAGGGAATCGGCGCAGCATATGCCCGCGCATTCGCCGCCGAAGGCGCGAAGGTCGTGATCGCCGACGTCGCACCGGCGGACTCGCTGATAGATGAAATTTCCGCCGCGGGCGGCACCGCCATTGCCACCCGGACGGACGTGACCGATGAGGAAGCCTGCGCCGGGATGGTGGCGCAGGCCATCGATGCCTTCGGGCGGATCGACATTCTCGTGAATAACGCCGCGCTCTGGGTCCATGTCGGCCAGAAGCCGATCATGGAGATCAGCAAGGCCGAATGGGACAAGGTGCTGGATGTGAACATCAACGGCATGTTCCTGTGCACGAAAGCCGTCGTACCGCAGATGACCGCACAGGGGTATGGCAAAATCATCAATATTTCGTCCGGCCGGGCACTGAAGGGATACACCAACCTGCTCCACTACGACACGTCCAAGGGGGCCGTGATATCGTTTACCCGTTCCGTCGCCCGAGAGCTCGGCGACGTCGGCATACGGGCCAATACCATCGCACCGGGCGGGATCATGACCGACAACGTGATCGCGCAGGATGAACTGCGCGGCATGATCGCAATGGGTACCGCGACGCGCGCCATAAAGCGAGAACAGGTGCCCGAAGATGTCGTCGGCGCCTGTATTTTCCTCGCAAGCGAAGAGAGCGATTTTATCACCGGCCAGGTACTCGCCGTCGATGGCGGCTCGGCAATGAACTGACCCCCGTGCCGTTCCGGGTACGAGATATGTGTTATTGTCATAGCTTGCCGGGTTGTCGTTTCAGGCAGACCGGTGTAAAACTTATATTATCATTTGATATGGTATAGTGAGAACAGACATGGCCAGACAGGTAGATCCAGAACGTCCGATCGACGACACAAAAATTTTCGATGCGGAACAGACGCGCCTCGGATACCGGCTGAACAAGTTTGCAATGTCGCTGGTCAAACCGGAGAACCGCGAAGCCTTCCTGGCGGACGAGGAAGCCGCCCTCGCCGCCAGCGATCTGACCGAGGAGGAAAAGCAGCTCATCCGCGACCGGGACTGGCGCGCCATCATGGACGAACATGGCGGCAATATTTACATGATCATGAAGATAGGTGCCGTTATCGGCGAAGGCCTGTACCAGATCGGCGCACATCAGCGGGGCCAGACATACGAGGAATTTCTCGCGACGCGAAACGCCGCGGGTGCAAAGTAGAGGACACGGTTTATGGGAAAGATTATTGCCGGTATCGGCACCTCGCACGTACCATCGATCGGGGTCGTCTACGATCAGGGCCGCACCCAGGAACCGGACTGGAAACCGCTTTTCGATGCGTATGAACCGGTCAAGGACTGGCTGAAAGAGATCAAGCCGGACGTCGCGATCGTCGTCTATAACGATCACGGCGGAGACTTTTTCTTCGACAAGTACCCGACCTTCGCCGTCGGCGCGGCCGATGTGTATCCGGTCGGCGACGAAGGCTGGGGTCGCCGTCCCCTGCCCGATTTCCCGGGCGATACGGACCTGTCATGGCATATCTGCAACGAGCTTGTGTACAACGAATTCGATATCACCGTATGCCAGGAAATGGCGGTCGAACACGGCTTCATGGTGCCGATGCACCTGTGCTGGGATCACGATCCCGACTGGCCGGTCAAGGTCGTGCCGGTCGCCGTCAACGTGATCCAGCACCCGCTGCCAACGGCGCTGCGCTGCTGGAAGCTGGGACAGGCGATCCGCAAGGCGGTCGAAAGCTATCCGAAGGACACGAAAGTCGTCATCCTCGGCACCGGTGGCATGTCGCATCAGTTGAACGGCGCGCGGTTCGGATATCTCAACAGCGAATTCGACGAGGACTTTCTCGACAAGATCGAAAAAGATCCCATGGCGCTCACGGAGCTCACCCACCAGAAGATTATGGAAGACGCTGGCGCCGAGGCTGTCGAACTGATCATGTGGCTGACCATGCGTGGCGCGCTGGACGGTGCGCCCGTCCGCCAGGTGCACCGTAACTATTATGCACCAATGACCACGGGAATGGGGCTGATCGCCCTCGAGGAAGCGGTTTAAGCGGCGGCCCCC
Organism: uncultured Rhodospirillaceae bacterium; assembly: GCA_963977005.1. Taxonomy (GTDB): domain Bacteria; phylum Pseudomonadota; class Alphaproteobacteria; order MPNO01; family UBA830; genus CAXBCP01. The sequence continues at coordinate 151,085 of CAXBMQ010000007.1, read as the reverse complement.
GCAGACAGGAATATGACAATGGAAAAGATACGCGTCGTCATAATCGGCGGCGGGCCGGCAGGCCTTCTTCTATCGCACCGGCTCGACCAGAGCGGCGTTGACAATATCGTGCTCGAACAACGCAGCCGGGCCTACGTGCTCAGCCGCATTCGCGCGGGGGTGCTTGAGGCCGGCTCGGTCGACATGCTCCGTTCCATGGGGCTGGGCGAGCGCCTGGACCGCGAGGGCAAACCGCATGACGGCACGTTTATCGTCTGGGCCGGCAGCGAGAAGCTGCTGATCGACACCAAGAAATACACCGGCCGGGACATGACTGCCTACGGCCAGACGGCCATTACCGAAGATCTGTATGCGGCACGCGACAAGGCGGGTGGACAGATCATCGACGAAGCGGAAAACGTGCAACCGCACGACATGACGACGGACGCCCCGTACGTGACCTTCACGAAGGACGGCAGGGAACAGCGGATAGACTGCGACTTTATCGCAGGGTGCGACGGATTTCACGGTGTCAGCCGCCAGTCCATTCCCGCCGACCTGATGCGGGTATACGAAAAAGGCTATCCATTCGGCTGGCTGGCAATCATGTCCGAAACCGCGCCCCTGCCGGATATCATCTACGCCAATCACGAACGCGGGTTTGCGCTGGCCTCGCAACGCAACGAACGGCTCAGCCGGTACTATATCCAGTGCGACCTGAACGACAGTCTCGACGAATGGCCCGACGACCGGTTCTGGGAAGAGCTGAAGGCGCGTTTTCCAAAGGATATCGCGGATGCCATCGAAACCGGACCGTCCATCGAAAAGTCGATCGCCCCGCTTCGCAGTTTCGTGGCCGAGCCGATGCGCCACGGTCGCCTGTTCCTCGCCGGAGATGCCGCCCATATCGTGCCGCCGACAGGCGCCAAGGGACTGAATCTCGCGTTTTCCGACGTGTACTACCTGTCACGCGGACTGATCGAGCATTACGGCAAGAACAACGATACCTATCTCAACAGCTATTCCGATATGGCATTGCGGCGGATATGGAATGCCGAACGGCTGTCATGGCACCTGACCTGTCTGCTGCACAAGTTCCCGGACGACGACCCGTTCGATCAGCGCACGCGCGAAGACGAACTTGCCTATCTGTCGAAGTCGGAAATCGCGATGGCCGCGCTTGCGGAGCAATATGCGGGCCTGCCCTTTGAAGACTGATAATAAAAGGGCCGGTAAAAACCGGCCCTTTTAACAGTTTCAGAGATCGTCCGTTACGCGACTGCCTCGTACTTGTCGCGCTTCACGCCGGTCAGGTCCTGACCTTCGACGCGGATCAGCCGGGTGGTTGCTTTCCGGCTCGGCGAATGCAGGTCGCCCTCGTTGTAGAGATACGCGATGCCGCGCGTCATATCGTAATCCTTTACCTTCTTGACCTTGCCGGGCGCGTCGCCGCTCGGGGCCTCGACCTTTTCCCAGTCTGTCATGGTCGTCACGCCGTCCGCCTGACCGTAGATCGCCCAGCTCGGGCCGTGATCGTGCGGGTTGGAGCCTTTTGCGCCCTCGTAGACATGGGCGAGAATGCAGAACTTATGCTTGTCATCCTCGTAGATCACCTGGCGCGCGGTCGTATTGTCGGGTCCCAGGTGGGTGGCGACGAATTCATCGTCAGCACACGCCTTAGCGATGAACTTTCTCACTTCCTCGCGACCGGCTGGTCCCGGGTCTTTGTCCATCGCGGCGCGGCAGTCGGCGGCGAGTTGTTCCAGCGTATAGGACATAGGCGTTCCCTTTCTATTGGTGTTTTCTGACCGGATAATATGCTCAATGACATACAAAAAAAAGCGACCGGTCGGCCTTGATCGTGGTTAATCCCATTTAATCGAAAACCGTCTCCGAATAATGATCGGAATCCACGACTGCCTCGATCACGGTTGGCCCTTTTGCCTGCAATGCAGTGCCCAGCGCAGCACGCAATGCCTCGCCGTTCCGCACCCCGAACGCCGGCACGCCGAAATAGTGTTCCGGCGGGTCGCGGTATTCCTCGTTCTGCAGCGCCGTCCCGTATATCGAAAGCTGTCGACGTTCCTGTTTTACCCGGATCAGACCGAGCCAGCGATCGTCGAGCACCACGACGGGCAGCGTCAGGTCCATTCTCTTGGCCGTCGCCAGTTCGCCGCAGGTCATCTGGAAACACCCATCGCCGATCAGGCAGACCACGGGCAGGTCGGGCCGCGCGATCTTCGCCGCGATTGCCGCCGGCAGACCGAAGCCCATCGATGACCAGCCATTCGTGATAAGGCACTGGCGCGGCGCATGTGCCGTCCACTGACTGGCGATCTGATGGGTATGGGCACCGACGTCATATGTCAGGATACCATCATGCGGCAGCACATCGCGAACGATATCGATCACATGATGGGGGGCGAAATTCGGCACCTCGGGACGCAGCGCCGCCTGGAATGCCCTCTTGTGCCCGGCAATCTCGGTCGTTTGCCAGTCATTGGCAATGATGTCGGCATCGGCCAACGCCCCGATCGACATATCGAGATCGCCTGTCACCTCGGCCTTCAACTGTACCGACGGAGCGATATCTACTTTTTCGATATCTACCTGCAGCAGCGGCGTCTCGCCGATCCACGCCTCGTATTCTACCTCGATCGTATCGTAACCAAGCCCGACGATCAGGTCGGCGGTCCGCAGGAATTCACGCTGGATCTGGCGCTTCGACCGCTCAATGCAGCCGATGGAGAGCGGATGATCCTCGTCGATCAGTCCTTTGGTCATCGTCGTGCTGGCGAACGGGATACCGTGACGATCGATGAAGGCGCGTAACAGGCCGATATCACGCATCCGCATGGCATTGGTCCCAAGAATCGCGACGGGCCGTTTTGCGGCACCGAGAATATCGAGCGCCGCTTGAATTTCGGAAGCACCAGCAGATGCGACAGGTTCGGGCGCTGCAATATCCGGGAGGGCCTCTGTCGCCATGGCAACGGCGACATCTTCCGGGAGATCGAGATGAACCGGTCCCATCGGCTCGGTCAGCGAAAGCCGGACCGCTTCCGCCACCGTTTCGGCGACCGACCCTTCGCGCAACACCAGGCTTGCCTTGGTGATCGGCGCAAAAAGCTGCTGGTGGTCGATATACATCTGGATACGCCGGCCAAGCTGGTCGGTGTTGAGATTGCAGGTGATCGCAATCATGGGCGACCGGTCGAGCCAGGCATCGCCGACACCGGTCGCGAGGTTCGTCGCGCCCGGCCCGAGAGTCGCGATCCCGAGCCCGGGCGCTCCCGTCATGCGCCCCATTACGTCCGCTGCAAAACCGGCAGAGCCTTCATGCGCGGTCAGAACGAAAGGTAGGTCGTGCTTGCGCATGGCGTCCATCAGCGGCAACACGTTTCCGCTGGGGATGCCGAAGCCATGGGTCACCCCGGCCTGTTTGAGAATTTGTACGATCAGTTCCGCGTTGTTCATTTTGTCCTCGATGAATGACCTTGCCCATTGTGTCGTGGCATACTGCACCGCCATGCAGATTCATATCCCGTTCCACTGGACCTGCCGGACCTGGGCCGGCCGTTACCCCGTCATATTTAACACCGTCTTCGGGGCGATCAACGATGGCACACGACTCGTCCGGCCCGATACCGGCCTGGCGATCGAAGGCTTTCCAAGATCGGCAAACAGTTTCGCGGTATTCGCGTTCCTGAATTCCGGCGGGGGCGACATGACCCTGGCGCATCATGTGCATTCGCCGTCGCAGATCATTCTGGCCGCGCGGTACGGAGTGCCGGCGGTTTTGCTCGTCCGGTCACCGGTAGATGCCGTTACCGCCGGGCTTGCGAAGATTGCGACACATACCGCGCCGGACCTGCTGCGGGCATATACGCTCTATTACGAAACCCTGCTTCCGTTGCGAGAACACTTCGTGACCGCTCCATTCGAGACCATCACGACCGAATCCGGCCGCATCGTCTCTGCCGTAAATCGTCGGTTCGATACATCTTTTACCCCGATCGACACGGACCGCCATACGCAGCTCAGCAAGGCTTTTCTGGCCCAGGAAAAGATCGAAGGACTCGCCCCCCCTTCATCGCGACCTCCGAGAAGAATTCCGCCCGCGGTCCTCAACGGCCGCCTGGCGGAGCGCGCGCATGCAGTACACGCCCGCATGCTGGACGCCGCCGCAGAAGACGGCACGGGATGATGCACGATATGGCCGGCGATTTTGCCGCCCTACCCTGTCATTTCGGCGCATTGACACGGCCGGGCAGAGTTTTAAACGTGTCCTGATGGATAAACGTTCTTCCTTCGTCGGCCCGGCAATTGCGCTCCTGGCAGCGGCAGCCAGTGTCTTTCTGTGGTTTCAGCCCGCGCCGGCGGGCGCGCCGCCGGAAATGATGCGCGTCGCAGCCGTGGTCGTGGTAGCGATTTCGCTCTGGGCGACGAGTGTGCTTCCCGAGTATTTTACGGCGATCATCTTTTTCTTTCTCGCGATGGTGCTTACCGACAGCGGCGCGCCGACGGTCTTTTCGGGCTTTCATTCCGCCGCTGTCTGGATGATTTTCGGCGGCCTGATTATCGGCGCCTCGGTGCAGGAAACAGGGTTCGGCAAGACGCTTGCCAGCGTCCTGCTCAAATTTTTCCCGCGCAGTTATCTGGGAATCCTTTTCGGGATCACGGTGGTCGCCGCGGTGCTGGGCTTTCTGATCCCGTCCAATACCGGGCGGATCGTGATCATGATGCCGATCTTCATGGCGCTGGCCGATCAGATCGGTTTTGCCGCGGGCAGCCGCGGGCGGGCGGGAGTGGCGCTGGCCGTCGCCGCCGGCTCGGTCTACCCGGGACTTGCCGTCCTGCCGGCGGCCGTGCCCAATCTCGGCTGGCTCGGCGCGGTCGAGAGCATTCACGGCATCAAGGTCACGTATGGCGAATACCTGATTGCCAATTTTCCGCCCATCGGCATCGTCTCGATCGTCGCTATTCCCCTGATCTGCCGCTTCCTGTTTCCCGACAAAATCGGCACCGGCACAACCGACATCGAAGCAGCCAAGACATCGGCGGCACAGACCCGGCTCATCATGGTACTGACGGCGGCGCTCGGCCTCTGGCTCACAGACTTTGCCCACGGCATTTCGCCTGCCTGGATCGCGCTCGGAGCGGCCGTATTCTGCATGCTGCCCCGGGTCGGCATGGTGCCGACCTCTCTGATGGTCGGCAAAGTATCCTATGCGCCGTGGTTTTTTGTCGCCGGCGTGATCGGTATGGGCGCCCTTGTCGCCAAGGCGGGGCTTGGCACGTATATCAGCGCGACCCTGTTCGATATCGTGCCGCTGACGCAGGGCCATGATTTTCTGAATTTCGCCATCGTCAGCGCGGTGGGCATGGCGATGAGCATCGTGACGACCGTGCCGGGACAGCCCGCCATCATGACCTCGCTATCGGCGGATATCGCCGCAGCGACCGGCTGGCCGCTGATGACGGTATTGATGACCCAGCCGCTGAGTTGGGCGATGGCACTGTTCGCCTATCAGTTCCCGCCGATCATCCTTGCGGCCCATCTCGGCGGCGTATCAATGCGCCGGGTCGCCAACCTGTTACTCGCGATGTGCGCGCTGGCGTGGTTCGTCATGTTACCGGCGCAATACCTGTGGTGGGAGCTGCTCGGGTTTTTCAGCTGAATTTTACCGGCAAGCCATTCCCTGCACCGCGCCCTGCAGCGGCACAATTATCATCACACTGCTTCGAGGAGGGTTGAATATCCCGGCTCCAGCCCTGACAGAAATTTAAGCCCCCCACACGAGCTATCCCCGGGGATTCAGACCGCGCCTTTTTCTGTTGCCGGAAACGCCCTTAAAACATCGCGGAAATCTCCGAGGCTGAACGGCTTAACGACTGTCCGGATATGGAGATTTGCCGCCTCGCCAATACGCTCGGCGACTTTTGTGAAGAGCGGATCACCTCCGCTGAGAATTACGACCTGGGCACGGCAGTCATGGTTCGACAGCCAGCGCAGGATTTCAATACCATCGACATCGGGCATGTGGATATCGATACAGACGATATCAGGATTGATCTTTTCAAACTGATCGAAAAACTGTGAAGACTGGTTAAGGGCATGAACGTCATACCCGTCCGTTTCCGCAATTTCGCGAATCAAATCTGTAATCTCGACGTGATCATCGACGACGAGAAGACGCTTTGGGTCGCTCATTGGTGTGTCCGCAATAGAAATGAATGCTGCCTTTATTTAGCGTAAATGATGCCGAAAGGCCTGAATCCTCAAGAATTTTTATATGTCGGTTTGTTTCGGTCTGTTGCCGCATGGACGATACTCCCGCATAATATTCGGAGTGCCAGGTAGGCAAATTGGGATGGGGTTAAATGAACACGGAAAGTATGAAAATACTGATCGTCGACGACGATCCGGCATTTTCTTCCATGATCGCCGAATATCTTCGCGACCGGGGACATAATCCCGTGACGGTGGAGGACGGCGATGGCATGCGCCAGGAGATGAAAAGCGGGGACGTCGACCTTGTCCTGCTTGACCTTGTCCTCCCCAGGGAAGACGGCGTTGCGCTTACCCAGTACATCCGCTCCAATTCCAGTGTCGGAATTATCATCCTCAGCGGAAAGGGCGATATGGCCGACCGCGTTCTTACGCTGGAGTTGGGCGCCGACGACTATTTGCAGAAGCCCTTCGAACTTCGGGAATTGTCGGCCCGCATCAACAGCCTGTCACGGCGCCTGTCGCGCGAGGACGATAAACCCGCAGACACGGCAACGTCCGCCACTTTCGCGGACTGGAAACTGGATTTCATTCATCGACGGCTCACCTCGCCGGGCGGTGAGGACGTGTCGCTGACAACAAGCGAATTCGCCCTCCTCGAAGTATTCGTCAAGAACGGGAACCGGCAGATGTCGCGGGCGGAACTGGTGCAGGCCGTTCGCGGCCGCGAGATGAAGGGCTATGACCGCACCATCGATATTCACGTATCGCGGTTGCGCAAGAAAATAGAACCGGCCAAGAACCAGCCGCAGTTTATCCAGACCGTGCACGGCGGCGGGTATATGTTCTGCGAACCGGTGACGATGGAGCCCGGGAACACCTGAAGCGCCACAGGACACGGGCGCCCCACCGGAAGATGGAATTTTACCGGAATCAAAAAAGCGGCTGAAATCTTTCAGCCGCTTTTATTGTCGATCGAAACCTGCGGGCCGGCGAAACACCGGCCCGCAGACGGTTTTTCCTAACGCAGGATTGCGATCTCGACACGGCGGTTCGCGCCCTGCTTCTTGCCGTCTTCGGTCTTGACGGCGGGATCGCGTTCGCCCGCAACAACCTTGCTGATACCGCCTTTGACGCCGGCCTTGCGAAGCGCTGCGATAACCGCGTTTGCGCGACGATCGGCCAAAGCCCTGTTATAGGCATCGCTGCCCGACAGATCCGCATGACCGATCACGAAAGTCGCTTTCGCACCCTTCTTGATCGACGCGGCCGCATCGCTGATCACAATCATCGATGACGGTGCAAGCGCGGCGCTGTTAAAGCCGAAATAGATCAGATGGCTTTCCTTGGACGGCGCCTTTTTGACCGGTGCCGCCATCGCCGGCATTGCCTTCATCGCGGCATTCACTTCGGCCATTGCGGCATTGAAGCCGATCTGGCAGCGCGAGATGTCGATGCGCTGAATATCTTCTTCGGCTTCCTGAATCCAGCAATCGAACTGGGTCTGCGCGGTCGCGAGCGCCGCCGGTGCCTTTTCCTTGCCGCCGTGGGTGCGGGCAAGCGTCAGTTTCTGCCAGGCAGCCTGGAGTTCGCCGACATACTTCTTCGGCAGTTTGCGCTGATACAACCGGTCCGGAAGCACGTTCTCGCCGTTAGCCGCCTTCATCGCCTTCATTCCGAAGTGATCCGCATCGCCGAAATCGTATTCGGCAGCTTCGATCTTGGCGAGTTCGGTATATCCGGCCTGCAGGCCCTCATCGAATGCCGTGCCCTTGTTCGGCATCTTCGCCAGCATGGCCGTATCGGGTCCGGCACACGCCGCAAGAAGCGCCCCGGAAAAAGTCAAAATAACGATATTACGCAAAGTACTCATGGGACTGCCCCTCAATTTACTGTGTGCCAACCGCTCGGACATTCCGTTTGAACGGCCGACGATCCTCTCTTTAATAAGCTTCCGGCGCAATTTGCTCAAGATTTTACTTTCGGCCCCGATTCCTTGCCTACACCCGGCCATCGGCGCTCAACAGTATCGCGACGGGCCGTGTCTGGCGGAATTCAGCCAGAATGATCATCATTATCACCGTAATCGGGACGCACAGGAACATGCCCGTAACCCCCCAGATCGACCCCCAGACGGCAAGCGAAATAATGACGACCAACGACGAAAGATTGAGCGATTTCCCCATCATCCTGGGTTCCAGCACGTTCCCGATCAGGAACTGGGCTGCACCGAGGCCAATCGTCACGACAAGGAAAGGCCCGAGGCTTCCGAACTGGATAATCGCCAGAAGGGCCGGAAACACAACGCCGAGCAGTGACCCGATGGTCGGAATGTAGGCCAGCAGAAAGATCAGAAAGGCCCAGAATATGGCAAGGTCGACACCGACGATCGCCAACACGACGTAGCTGACAATCGCGGTCAGAAGACTGAGCAAAGTCTTGACGGAAACATATTTCTGCGTGCGATCGCGTATATCGAAAAGGATCTCCTGTACCTCTTTCTGTCGCTCCGCATCGGGGAACAGGGCCTCGATCTTGCGCCCGAATGTCCGCTGTTCCGCCAGCAGGAAGATCACGTAGATCAGGATCAGCCCGGCGTTTCCGGCGACTTTTGCGGTGGCAGACGCCACCCCGCCGATCAGGGCACGCACGTCGACCTGATCTATCACGTGCCCGATCGTCGGCATTTCCTCCATGCCGCCGATCTCAACCGCCTTGGCAACCAGCTTCTCGATATTCGCCTGGTAGGTCGGCGCGGCACTTCGAACGGCCGCAATATTCCCGCTGATCATCTCGACGATAAGCCCGAGCGCGATGACGAGGGTGGTGATCGAAAGGGTCAGGGCCATCCATCCCGGTACCTTCAGCCGCATCTCGAAGGTACGCGACAGCGCGTTGATCAGGTACCAGATCATCACCGCAATCGCGAGCGGGATAAGCAGGTCGCTGCCCGTCACGAGAACGTAGACCATGAGCGCGGCGATCCCGAAGGTCACACCGAAAGCAGTAAGTCTGGAAGGCATAATACCTGTCCCGGAATGCGTTTACGGTGTCTAATCTAGCAGATCGGATCGAATCCCGCGCCCGCGATCCCGGCAGAGCACAGGAATATGCACCGGCCTAACGACGATTGTTACGGCCGATCAGAGCGCGGGCAGCCTCAGCCCCCGCGCTTCCAGCCGCGGAAGTACCTCTTCGACGATAATCGGAAGGTCATTCAGATAATTCGGCAAACCGATCGCGACCGCGTCGCACCCGGCTTCCGACAGTTGCGCCAACTGATCCGCCACACTGTCGGGGTCGCCGATCACGGGGGTGGCGCCATTGGCGGTCGCAGCCCGCATGTGGAAGCGCTCCCGGTCTGCGGCGGAAATTTCGTTGGTATCGATGCCGCGCTCGACCATCATGATCCGGCAGGCCTCGGTATCCGCATGCTCCACGGCGTAATAGTGATGATACTCTTCGGCTTCTTTCTGCGTCGGGCGGCACACGATACCGATATTGGTGAATAACCCGACATCCTTTCCGGCATCCCGTCCCGCCTGCCGCACCGACTTGCTATCCTCGCGGAACTTGTCGAAATCGTAGAACGTGTGAAACAGCATATCTGCGTTCTGTACGGCGAATTCGCGGCCCCGCCCTGACGTACCCGCGCATACCACCATCGGACGGACGTTGCTGACCGGTTTCGGATTCAGCACCGTCCCCCGGGTCTGGAAAAACTCACCGTCGAAATCGAAGGGTTCGTCCTCGGTCCAGATGCGGCTAACCAGATCGATCCATTCCTGCCCCAGATCGTAACGCCGTTCGTGCTCGCCGAGATCGACCCCCAGCATGTCGAATTCTTTTTGATACCAGCCACAGACGATATTGAGGCCGAACCGTCCGCCGCCGATATGATCGGCTGTCACCATCTGCTTCGCCGCGACCGCGGGACTGTGCGCCGTCACATGAACCGTGCCGAACGCCATGATGTTTTTCGTCGCCGCCAACAGGCCCGACGCCCACGCGATGGTTTCGAAATTCGATCCGTTGTGGTTGGTCTCACCGCCATACCCGATCCAGCGTCCGAGCGGGAGCATGAAATCGACACCGGCATTGTCGGCCTGTACCGCGAGTTCCCGGCAGTTTTCCCAGGTCGCTTTCCAGCGATCCGGAAACGTTGAACATGCCAGGCCGCCGTCGCAGTTCGATCCGAACAACCCGACGGCCAGTTTATTGCGCGAAAATTTTCGTATGGCTGTCATGGTCGCACTTTCTCCCGATCCGCGCCGGTCTTCAAGACCCGATATGCGGGTGAATGCGGGTCTTGTGCAGGGAACCCGACAGGGACATAATCGGCGGACGATCCCAGGGGAGCTTCGTTAGGAAGCTGAGATGTCGACGGGCGCAGGGTGCGCCGACGCGACGACCCTTAGAACCTGATCCGGGTTATGCCGGCGTAGGGAAACGGGAAGTCCGCGCAGACAAGCCGCGCAGACAGAATGCCCCCCGCTTTACCGCCAGCATTCCGGATCCCCGAGACGACAAAGGGATACCCGGCGCGTGACACAAGACGACATCATCGAAATGCTGCTGAGCTTTATCGCGGCGGACGACCAGCGGTGCAAAACCGGCACACCGGCATCCGAAGACGCGTTCAACGATATTGCCCTGCAGTTGTTCGCCTATCAGTTCGAAAACAACCGGCCCTTCCGGCAGTTTTCAATCCAGCGCGGTCGCACCCCACGGACCGCGAGATCGTGGCGCGATATTCCCGCCGTGCCGATCAACGCTTTCAAGGAACTGACCCTGAGCTGCTGCGCGCCTGACGACGCGGCGCGCGTGTTCATGACCAGCGGAACGACCCTCGGCGGCGTGCGCGGGAAAAGCTACCACCCGACGCTGAGCGTCTATGACGCCTCGATGGTCCGCGGTTTCAAACAGTACTTCATGCCCGACCGCGACCGGATCGACATGAACATCCTGTTCCCGACCGAAGACGTCATGCCCAATTCGTCGCTCGCCCATTACCTTGCGCTGGCGCTCGCCCATTTCGGTACCGCAGACAGCACTTATGCGATGCAGGATGACGGGATCTCTTTCGACCGCCTGTTCGAAACCCTCGACCGGACACAGATCGCGGGTGCGCCCTATGCCCTGCTCGGCGCCAGTTACAGCTACGTGCCGCTGCTGGACGAGATGGACCGGCGCGGGCTGAGCTTCGCCCTTCCCCCGGGCAGCCGGCTTTTCGATACCGGCGGTTTCAAGGGGCAATCGCGCGAACTGGGACTCGACGATTTTTACGACCAGCTCTCTGCCGGTTTCGGCGTCCCCCGCGAAAAATGCATCAACATGTACGGCATGACCGAGCTCAGCACGCAGTTCTACGACCGGGGAAATGCCGTCTGCCCGTCGGTCAAATCCGGCCCGCACTGGATCCGCAGCCGGGTAATCAACCCGCTGACCGGCGAAGACGTGCCCATTGGCGAAACCGGCGTCCTCGTCCATTGCGATCTCGCCCATTTCAACATCGTATCGACCATCCTGACCGAAGATGCCGGGGTCGAGACCGAGGACGGTTTCCTGCTTCTCGGCCGCGCCGACGGGGCCGAAGCGAGGGGGTGTTCGATGGCGGTCGAGGAATTTCTGAAAGCCGCGCAGGCGTGACGAATCGATGACCGAACGCGCGGGCTATCTTCCGGGGCTGGCGGACGACCGCGTCGAATGGCATGCCCTGCATTTCGGAGAGTCCAATGACCCGTTTGAGGTCGCCGTCCCGGTTCTGACCGATGCCCAGATGACAGCCTTGGCCCGGCGGGTCCGCGCCGCCAGCCGGGACGTTCTGAAACGCAAGCCCGTCGCCGAGGTGATCGATATCGTCGACCGTGCGATCGCGCGCATGCTGGACCGCGACGACCCCTTCCGGCAAAAAGCCGAACGGATTCTGCCTGTCGTGACCGGCTACGATGCCGAAATGATCCGCCTCGGATTGACCGGGTACCTCAAGACGTTCCGCAAACCGGAGTTACAGAAATTCCTGGCCGAGGATTTTGCCAACCCGTCGATCCTCGACGATTTCCAGCCGATCCCGAAAGGCGGGTTTGCGCGCGCGTTCGGTCCCAATGTGCTGACCCATATCTGGGCCGGCAACGTTCCCGGCCTGCCGGTCTGGAGCCTGATATCCGGTCTGCTGGTAAAAGCCGGCAATATCGGCAAGGTGCCGAGCGCAGAACCGCTTTTCGCCGGATGGTTCGCACAGGTTTTGGCGGAGGTCGCTCCGGAGATCGCCGACTGCTTTGCGGTCGTGTGGTGGAAAGGCGGCGATACGGCCCGCGAGGATGCCCTGCTTCGGGAATCGGACGTCGTGCTCGCCTATGGCGGCAACGATTCGCTTGCGGCGATCCGCGACCGTGTACCAGTCACGACGCGCTATCTCGCCTACGGCCACAAGGTCAGTTTCGGCGTGATTGGCAGGGCGGCGCTGGACACCCGCAAAGGCTCAACCACCGCCCATAACGCCGCATATGACGTGGTCCGCTACGACCAGCAGGGGTGTTATTCGCCACACGTATTTTTTGTCGAGCGTGGCGGCCGGGTATCCCCCCCGGACTTTGCGCAATACCTCGCCCACGAGCTCGAAGCCTTCGAAAAAAAATATCCGCGCCGCTCATTGTCGATCGCCGAAGCCCGCGATATCGCGGCCTGGCGCCACGGCGAGGAGATCAAATCGTTTGCCGGCAAAGGCCGCAGTTTGATCGGAAATGCAGACAGTGCCTGGAGCGTCGCCTTTGTGGACGACGATGAGGACCTCAGCCCCAGCGGTCTCAACCGAACCGTCAAGGTTGTCGCCGTCGACAGTCTCGCCGATGTGGTCCCCCGGATCGCCCGTTACAAACCATTGCTGCAGACCGTCGGCATCGCCGCACAGCCGGGCGAGCTTTACGAATTGAGCACCGCGCTCGGAATTGCCGGGGTAACGCGGATCAGCGCCCTCGGCCACATGACCGCCCCCGAAGCGGGATGGCATCATGACGGTCGGTTCAATCTGCTCGATCTGGTCACCATCACCGAAATCGAACGCTCGGCGGAAGTTGCGGCCGACACGTTCGCCCCCTACACCGACTGAATACCGGACGCAATCATACGATGACCAGCAGGTAACGCGATGGACTTCAAAGACAAAGTCGTGCTGATAACAGGCGCCAGCCGCGGGATCGGCGCTGCTATTGCCAGGGCCTTTGCGGCGGAAGGCGCGTCGGTCGCGATCAACTATCTTCAGAATGCCGAAGCCGCGGAAGCCGTCGTCGCCGACTGTCGGGCGGCAGGCGGCGACGCGTCCGCTTTCCCGACCGACGTGACGGATACCGCCGCTATCCCGGCGCTGATCGAAAGCGTACTGGAGACATTCGGCAGGATCGACGTTCTGATCAACAACGCGTTCCGGCCATACGTGTTCGATCCGGAAAACCGGAAAATGTTCTGGGAACTGGACTGGTCCGACTATCAGACACAGATCGACGGTGCATTGCTGTCGACGCACGGATTGTGCAAAGCGGTCCTGCCCGATATGCGCCGCCGGGCCCAGGGGGCGATCGTCAATGTCGCTACCGATCTCGTCGCACGTCCGACGATCCCCTATCACGACTACACCACCGCCAAGGCCGCCCTTATCGGGTTCAGCCGCAATCTCGCTGTCGAGACCGGCCCCCTGGGGATCCGCGTGAACTGCGTTGCTCCCGGACTGGTCTATCCGACCGACGGTACGCGCAATACAAGGGAAGATGTAAAGGACCTTATCATCGCACAAACGCCGCTCGGCCGGATTGCAGCACCGGAAGATGTAACGGGCCCGGTCTTGTTCCTTGCCTCGCCGTGGAGCGGTTTCATGACCGGCCAGACGCTGTATGTGGACGGCGGTCTCGTGATGTCCTGAAACCCGGCCGGGTTCATCTACCCGCGTCGCATCAGATATAGGTTACTGCCGACAATCAGGGTCGCACCCGCAACACTCCACCAGCTCGGCACTTCGGCGAACAGCAACAGCCCGAAAATGCCCGAATACACGATCCGCATATAATCGAACGGCACCGTGACCGTCGCTTCGCCCAGCGTGAAACCATGGGTAAGACAGGACTGCCCGATAATCCCGATAAAGCCGATCAAAAGCAGAAGCGGCACCTCATCCCATGTCGGGTCGATCCAGAACCATGCGGCGGGAATTGCCGAAAACAGCGAGGTATAGAACGCGTAGTAAAAGACGATCCGCCGCGTCGGCTCGGTGCTCGCCAGTTTCTTGATGGAGATCACAACCAGCCCGCCGAACAGCGCGCCGGCCACAGCAACGATCCCGTCCGGATCGAAGCCGCCGCCGAAGGGCCGTAGCATGATCAGAATGCCGGCGAACCCGGCCAGCGTGACGCCGATCCGCCGGGCCCCGGCAACCTCGCCGAGGAACAGGAAAGCCAGCACGATCATAAAAAGCGGCCGGGAGAACTGAAGCGCCATCGCATCGGCGAGAACGAGATGGGTGACCGCAAAGAAGAAGCAGTAATTGCCGCACGCCCCCCAGAACCCGCGCATCAGGTGCATGCCCGGCCGGTTGGTGCGGATAACGTCCCGGCCCTCGCGGAGCAAAAGCCACGGCGCAAAGATCAGAAAACCGATCATCGCGCGGCTGAACATCAGTTGTGCCGGATGCAGGCGCTCGCCGAGAATTTTGACGAATACGGCCATGATCGTCAGAAGCATCGCACCGGCGGACACGAACAGGATGGCGCGCACCCGCGAGGGGATCAGCCCCCATCGGTCGCGCAATCCGGCAACGAACGGGCTAGCGGTCAAAACCGTTCCGTTTCGTTTGACGTTTCACTTCGGCGTCGAGCCGGCCGGTGCAGGCCAGCGAAAACATCCGGAAATCGCCCATCAGCGACCACACCGGATAGCGAAACGTGGCCGGCCGGTTTCGCTCGATCAGCAGGTGCGACAGCCAGGCCAGGCCGTAACCGGCGATCGCCGCGGCCGCCAGAAACCGTAAATCGCCCGACCAGGTCAGCAGGACAACGAATGCCATTGCCAAAGCCGTCCCCAGGACATGCATCAGGCGCGTCTTCGGGTTCGCATGCTCCGACAGGTAATACGGCCAGAAATCATGGAAGGTCTTGAAGTCGGGTGACGTGGTCATGACGTCAGAATAAGCCTTTGGCGATCCTATTTCCATTGATCCACGCCGCGCGGTCACCTATGCCAGTGTCATGACCACCGATTCCATTGTCGACTGGCTGCTCGAAGAAGCACCGACGCTGCCATCCTGCCGGCATGTGCTCCAGGGCCTTATCGACCGGCTGAACGGCGAAGGGATGACACTCCACCGCGCCGTTCTCGGCATTGGCGTCCTCCATCCCGAGATCATGGCCAAGACATATACCTGGGAACGCGGCGGCCGCTACGTCTCCGAGACCGAAATTCATCACGGTATCGAATCGACGGATCAGTACCTCGACAGCCCCTTCCGCCCGTTGAACGAGGGCGAACCCTTCGTGCGCCACCGGCTTGTCGGGCGCGGCGCGGAAATTGCGTACCCCGTCCTGGAAGAACAGCGCGACGCAGGAGCGACGGATTACATCGCGATCGGTCTGCCGCGAAGCGACGGCCAGATATACCGGTCGTCATGGACGACCGACCGGCAAGGCGGCTTTACGGATGCGGAAATCGAACGCCTGCTGTCCCTGCGACCGGCGATCGGCGTCATTGCCGAACTGCAATCGCGCGCCGAGATGACCAAGAGCGTGCTCGACCTGTATCTCGGCCGCGAAGCCGGGCGCCGGGTTTACGCCGGCGACATCAAACGGGGCGACGGCGAGACGATCCGTTCGGTGTTGTGGATGTGCGACCTGCGCGGGTTCACATCGCTGTCGGACCGTATCCCGCTCGATTTCCTGATCGCGGTGCTGAACGACTATTTCGAAGCCGTCGCCGGACCGATCCATGCCAGTGGCGGAGAGGTATTGAAGTTCATCGGCGACGCCGTGCTCGGCATCTTCAGGATCGATAACGAGACCGAAATCGCCGAGATATGCGAACGTGCCCTGAGCGCCGCGGAGCTTGCGGTGGCAAACATGCATATTCTCAACCGGCGGCGCAGGCGCGAAGACAAGCCGCCGCTGGACTTCAGCATTGCCCTGCATGTGGGAGACGCTATGTACGGCAATGTCGGCGCCCAGGACCGGCTCGATTTCACCGTTATCGGGCCGGCAGTGAACCTGTGTGCGCGGCTCGAGGCGCTGGCCGGCGGCCTCGGCGAAAAAATCATCTGTTCATCGGAGTTCGCCGAAATCGCAACCGCGGAAATGCGGTCCATCGGCCGCCATGACCTCAAGAACGTCGAGTCACCGATGGAAGCTTTCGTCCCCGTCTGACATGGCTACCACATGCGGTCGCGATAGCTGATCTCGACCCCTGCCTCGGCGTCCTCGACGCTGATTTCGCCATTCACCTGGTCCGACACCATTTTACCGAGCGTGGGCAAATCGCCGCGCTCTATCCGGTAATCCTCTTCCCAGAGCTTCGAGCGCTTCAAAGCCTTGGCACAGTGCAGATAGGCCTCGCGCACGTCAACGACGATGGCGGCACGCGGCGGTTTTCCGTTCACGGCAAAGTCCGCGAGTTGCGCCTCGCCGGTGACGATCTTCGCGCGTCCGTTCACCCGTGCCGTCTCGTCGACGCCGGGGATAAAGAAAACCAGTCCGACCTCGGGATTCGCGATAATGTTCGACAGGGTGTCCAGGCGGTTGTTGCCGGGCCGGTCGGGGATCATGACCGTATTGGCATCGACGACCCGCACAAAACCCGGCGCATCGCCGCGCGGACTGACATCGGTGCCGTTCTCCGGGTCGCTGGACCCGATTACGAGGAACGGCGACAACGAGATAAACCGGGCAATGTGAACGTCTATCGCCGGAAGGCATTTCAACTCAACGATCTTCGACTGCGCAGGGTAATGACCGCGCAGGGCGGCCTCGGTATCGATTGGCATGACTTGATCCTCTCGTTTCCTGAAAGGCTAGCATAAACGCTTCCGCGGATACGACCTTAGAACGCCGCGATCGCCGTTTACGCCTGCGTCCAGGAATGCTTTTATCCGGTGATGACCAGCACCTACTCAGAGCTCGCCCCCGAAGGCCGCGTCCATCGCCGCGTCTATACCGATACCGGTGTTTTCACCGCCGAAATGGAGCGTATCTTCAGGCGTGCCTGGCTATACGTAGGGCATGAGAGCCAACTGGCCGTGCCGGGCGATTTTGTAACGGCCCATATCGGCGATCGTCCGGTCATCGTGTCCCGCCATAGCGACGGCGAGATATACGCGTTTGCCAATCGGTGCACACATCGCGGCATGAAGGTCTGTGCCGCAAGGCAGGGCTCGAAGAAACGCTTCATATGCCCGTATCACGGATGGGCGTTTGCGACCGACGGGGCCCTGATCGGGATCCCGCACGGAAAGGGATATAACGGCAAGCTGGATCCGAAGGACCCTGCACTCGCACTCGCCCGCGTAGCCCGGGTCGAGGTCTATCGGGGCTTCGTATTCGCAAGCGACGCGCCGGACGGCCCCTCGCTGACGGAATATCTGGGCCCCATGACACGCGCGATCGACAATACCGTCGACCGGGCGCCGGATGGCGAGATAGAGATTGCCGGCGGCGGTTTCCGGCAGCGCTACATGGGAA
The DNA here is from genome assembly GCA_963977005.1 of uncultured Rhodospirillaceae bacterium. Taxonomy (GTDB): domain Bacteria; phylum Pseudomonadota; class Alphaproteobacteria; order MPNO01; family UBA830; genus CAXBCP01. The sequence goes on along the minus strand of CAXBMQ010000007.1, from coordinate 133,166 downwards.
ACTGGAAACTCCATATGGAGAACGCGAACGATCTTATGCATGCCTCGATCGTTCATGCATCCTCCGTCGACAGTGCACAGGCGGTCGCCGACGAACTCGAACAGGGCGCGGAGGATCATGCGCTGCAAATGTTCAAGGGCAACGGCCTGCCTCTCGCGGCGATGGACCAGGTCGAAATTCACGGGTTTGCCGGCGGTCATTCCTTTATGGGCGGGTTTTACAAGGAAGGTCCCATCACCCAGGCCACGAATGACGACCCGGTCGTTTCCGCCTATCGGTCGGCAATGAGCGAACGTTATGGCGAAAACCGCGCCGAGGACATCATGGGCTGGGATACGTTCAACCACCTGATTTATCCCAACCTGATCCTGAACCCGAAACACCAGCAAATGCGGGTTCTGCAGCCGGTCAGCGTGGACTGCACGATCGTGCATTCCGCGTGCTTCAGGCTGAAGGGCGCCCCGGAAGAAATGTACCAGCGCAGCATCCGCTTCCTCAGCGCCCTCAATTCGCCGGCATCCCAAATCACCACGGATGACATCGCGATGTTCAACAGCATTCAAACGGCGCTCGACGAAGCCGATACCGAATGGGTCGACCTTTCGCGCGGGCTGGGACACGATCAGGCGCATGATGACGGCGGAGAGATCGGTGAGGTCGGGACAAGCGAGTTACCGCTCCGCGCGCAATACGCCGCATGGCGTCAATTTATGAGTCAGTAACCGGGAAAGGGTCAGACATGCCAGCAATCGATCTTCACCACCTTGCGATCAAGACCGACGATGTCGACGCAACTGTCGATTTCTGGAACGACGTCATCGGTTCGCATTCCGTCGACCGACCCGATTTCGGTTTTCCGGGCGCCTGGCTGCAATTCGGCGAAACAATGATCCACCTCTATGGCGGCGACGCGGCACAAAACAAAGCCGGTGGTTACGACCGCGGTTCGGCCGCTATCGACCATATCGCCCTGTCGGCGAGTGGCTTCGACGAAATGCGGAGCCTCCTCGAGGAAAAGAAACTTGACTGGCGGCAAATGGATATACCGTCGTTCCACCTTTGGCAGCTTTTTGTCCACGATCCGAACGGCGTGCTGGTGGAACTCAATTTCGATGCCCGCCAGGAGCCCCCGGACAGCAAGGGGCCCGACGAAAGCAAAATATACGATCCTGGTAATTTCTAGGCGGCACCCGGCGGACGGGATCTCCCGAGAAGACAAAAACTCAGTGAAAACAGCGCCCTGTTTGGCTAGTGTTGGGGACTGACCCGTTCCCGGCCAGCGACGGGCCACACCCGCTGAGCGCTGCCGGGAGTCGGGTCGAAACCGAGGAGCGTCCGCTCGATGCGGCTTCTGAGCAAGTTTCTGCTGGTCTCTATTACCGGCCTCGCCGTCATGGTTGCGACCTTCGCCGGCGTCGGAATAGGCGTGATAGACGATGTGCTCTATCAGAACAGTATTCGCGTTTTGCGGGCCGAGATCGCATCTGTCGCACAGACCCTTGAGGCATCGCCGAGCCCCGAAACCCGATCAGCCGAGGCCGTCGCGGATATACTGGCGGACCACAAGCGGGGAACGGGAGACTCGTACTTCGCCTACGCTCCGGATGGCACGCGGATATATCCGCCAGCCAACGACCGGTTTATTCCTTTCAGCGCCGCCACAATCGCCCGTCTGATCGACGGACGCGAGAGCGAGGGGTGGATTGACGCGGAAGGCACGCGGTATCTGTCGCATATCGCCGTCCTGCCTTCGTTGGATCTGCTGATCGGCGCGCGCATTCCCGAATCCGCGGTCTTCGCAGGCCGGTCCCGGTATTTCATGGCCCTCGGCGGCGCTGCCCTCGCGATTATGCTGATCGGCACATTGTTCGCCTTCTTCGTCAGCCGTTCCCTGACTCGACGTATCAGACTAACGCAATCAGCACTCGAATCCATCAGCGCCGGCGAATTCGGCGTCCGGATCGAAAACGTCGACGGTGGCGATGAGATTTCGGTAATCCAGCGACGTATCAACGCAATGGCAGATGTCTTTGCCCGGCGAGCGTCGGAACGCGATGCGGCCACCGGCTGGCTGGAAGAGAACGAACGAAGGTTTCGCGATTTTGCCGAAACCGCTTCCGATGCATTCTGGGAAACCGATGCCGACCTCCGATACACGTTTTTTGCCAACCCGGGACACGATTTCGGAAATTTCCAGACCGCGGAGAGCATCATCGGCACGGTCCGCGGTCAATATTTCGATGACCCCGCCTATAATTCCGCCGTCTGGGCGCGGCACGTAGAGGATCTGAAACAGCATCGTGTCATCCGGAATTTCGAATTCTCCGGTCAGTACCCGGACGGCAAGGTATTCCACCGGATATCCAGCGCCACCCCGCTTTTCGATGAGAACGGTGTTTTCACCGGGTACCGCGGAACGACCACGGACATCACGGCCCGTGTCGAAACCGAGCGTAAACTCGAAAACCTGGTCTCAAACCTGCCCGGCATCGTGTTCCAGCGACTGCTCCACCCCGACGACCGGATCGAGTTATCGTATTTCAGCGCATCGGGAGCTAAATGGCTGGGGGATCGTTCGGATGAAGAGAAACTGGCCGCCTGGAAAGGCGGCGAATTCGCTCATCCCGACGACCGTGACAAGCTCAGGCGGGCAATTATCGAAAACGCGCGCGCGGGCCGGGCATTTAATACCGAATTCCGCGGTCTTACCGAAAGCGGCGATATCGTCTGGCTGAGAACCCTGTGTTCCACACCGACCCGTTTGCCGGACGGCGTGATCGTTCAGGACGGCGTCGTCTTCGACATAACGGATTTCAAATCGGCGGAACACGAGGCGCGCCTGCTTGAACAACGCCTTGGCGATTTCGCAGCAGCGGCCTCCGATACCCTTTGGGAAACCGATACAGAGCATCGGCTAACGTGGATCAGCGACCCTGAATCGATCGAAAACCGGTACCACACCCCTAGCGCGATGATTGGCAGACGCCGGTGGGAGTTCCCGGGTGTCGCCCCGAAGGAAAGCCCGGAATGGGCCCCCCTTCTGGACGCGCTCGATAACCATCGCCCGTTCAGGGACTTCGAATTCGCGTCTGAACTCGAAAACGGCAAGCGGGCCTATCGACGGATCAGCGGATTGCCGGTTTTCGACGATGACGGTGTATTCGCGGGATATCGCGGAATTTCGTCGGATATCACCGCGAGTATTGAGCGCGAACGCGAAGTACGCGAAACGCAGCAGCAACTGATTGACGCGATAGAGGCCTCGGATCAGGGCATCGTTCTGTTCGGGCCGGACGATCGCCTGATATTTGCGAACCGTTTCAGTCTCGATCTCGACCCGGATCTGAAGGAAGTCTTCGTCTCCGGGGTCAGTTACGAAAAAATGGTCCGGACAGCCGCGGAAAACGGCAGGTTCCCGGATGCTGCCCAGAATTCCGAAGAGTGGATTCAGGCCAGGTTGAAATACCACCTGGATCCACAGGGGGCATTTACAAATATTGTCATTGGCGACCGTCACATCGAGATTCGCGAGGAACGTCTGCCCAATGGCGGCTCGATTATCCGTCAGACCGATGTCACCGAGCAGGTACATGCGGACAATGCGCTGTCCGAAAGCCAGGAACGGTTTCGCAACTTCGCCGAATCCAGTTCCGACTGGCTGTGGGAAACCGACGCCGATTTTCGTTTCACGGTGGCAAGCGGCGGCAGCGTCGGTAGCGAGGATGTAACGCCTGCGGATTTCATTGGTCGCACTCGTTGGGATTTTCTTGGTGTCGATGTGGAGCGCGACGAAAAATGGCGGAACCATATCGACGATCTAATTGCTCACAAACCGTTCCGAAATTTCCGGTACAGCCGGATAGGACCCGACGGGAGAATTCTTCACCGAAGCACCAGCGGCGTGCCGTATTTCGATCCGGCGAATAGATCGTTTCTTGGTTATCGCGGTACGACGGCAGACATAACGGAACAGGTAGAGGCGGAGCAGCGTTACCGCACATTGATCGAGCAATCTCCAATGCCGATGGTCGTCCACGATACGCGTTTTATATCCTACCTCAACAGCGCCGCCGTGGAGATGTATGGAGCCAATTCTGCCGCCGAACTGACCGGCCGGCCGGTCCTTGACTTTATCCATCCTGACGAACGCACAGAATTCAAAGAACGACTTACCGATATCATGGAAAACGGCAACGTCACACCGCTTGTCGAGCACAGACGGTTGCGCGCCGACGGGTCGGAGTTCACCGTCATGACGCGGGGCGTCCCGATCATGTGGGACGGAAAGCGGACCGTCCTTGCCACGCTGATCGACATCACCGACCGTATCCAGGCAGAACAGCAATACCGCGACCTGATCGAGAACGCGCCCATGGCCCTGTCCGTCGATGACGGCGAACGGTTCATCTTCGTCAATCAGGCCTTTGCCGAGCTATTCGGTGTCAGCGGTCCCGAAGACGTCGTCGGCCGTAAGATCGTCGAGATGGCGGACCCGGAGGACCTGGACGAATTTCACGACCGGACACGGGCCGTTTCGCAATATCGGCGCAGACTGCCAATCAAGCAGCTTGATCGTCGGCGCTTCGACGGCGGATCCATTACGGTTCTCAGCCGCGGTGTGCCAATCCAGTGGGAAGGCCGTCCGGCAACCCTCGGCATTCAGGTCGATATCTCCGAGCGTATAGAGACGGAAAAAGCCCTGGAAGACAGTGAAGAAAGGTTCAGAAATCTCGTCGAAGGGTCTCGTCAGGGCGTCTTGTTGCACGTCAATTTCGAACCTGTCTTTGTCAACGCTGCTCTCGTTGAAATGTTCGGCTACGACTCCGAGGCCGAACTTTTAGCACTTCCTACCGCCCTGGATCTTGTCGCACCGGAAGCGCGCGAGAAATGGCGCCAAAACCGCGTCGCGCGGCTGTCGGGGCTCGATGTCGAAGACGATTACGAATTCACGGGCATCCGCAAGGACGGATCTCAGATTATCGTGCACATAACCGTAAGAGTAGTTAACTGGCAAAACCGAACCGCCATTCAGGGCACGATGATTGACGTCACCCGCCGGCGCGAAGCCGAAGCGCGCATTCGCGAAAGCGAGGAACGTTTCCGGCTGCTTACCAGTACATCGCCCGTGGGTATTTTCGTTACTGACGCCAGCGGGCACTGCGAGTACATAAACGAAGCCTATGAAAAAATGTCCGGTCTGACCTCGGCGCAGGCGGCCGGCCAGGGATGGGGGCAGGCTATTCATCCGGAAGACAAGGACCGTGTCTTCGAGGACTGGTATGCCAGCACCCGCGCGGAAAGGCCCTTCCGGACGGAATTCAGATTTCTGCGGGCGGACGGCAATGTCACATGGGCAATCGCACAGGCTGTCACGCAACGGGATTCCTCAGGCAAGACCCTGCGGTATATCGGCGCGATAACGGATGTGACCGGTCGCGTCCGTGCCGAACTCGCCCGCAAGAAGAGCGACGACCGGTTCCGGACACTTACCACCCTGTCTCCTGTCGGCGTGTTTCTCACCGATGAGAACGGGCGCGTGGAATACGTCAACGAAGCATTGTCGAAAATGCTGCACATGCGCCCACAGGATGCATTCGGCCATAAATGGCTTGCCGGCATCCATCAGGAGGACAGGGAAAGCCTCGTCCGCGCCTGGGAACTGGCCTATACCGAGGCAGGCAGCCTGGAAATGGAATTGCGGATGGGTGACGATGCCGATCGAATCCGATGGGTTCTGATTCAGGCCAGTCCGTTCGATGCCGGCAACACCCGAACGGGCTATGTCGGTGCCGTCACAGACATCACCGAGCGCCGCGCGGCCGAAGAACAACTCCGCCAGGTGCAGAAAATGGATGCGATCGGCCAGCTTACGGGCGGTATCGCACACGATTTCAACAATCTGCTGGCCATCGTTCAGGGTAACCTTGAATTGCTGCGCGAAAGGGCACCCGATAATGAACGCCTGACCAGTTTGATCAATGCGGCGCATGGCGCCGCGCGGCGCGGCGCGACGCTCAACCAGCGCCTCCTTGCCTTCGCGCGGCGGCAACCCCTCGCGCCCAGTACCTGCGACATGAACAGGGTTGTCAATGAAATGGCGGGCCTGTTCATCCGGACCCTTGGCGATAACGTTGATCTGCGGACGCAGTTTGCGGAAGGTCTCTGGCCGGCGAATATCGACCCCAACGGTCTGGAGACCGCCGTTCTGAATCTTGCCATCAACGCACGCGATGCAATGCCCGATGGTGGCAATCTGACGATAACAACCGCGAACAGAACGTTCGGGCCCGACCGCCCTCCGCCGGACCAGGATATTCCGTATGGCGACTACGTAATGTTGCGGGTGAGCGATTCCGGCACGGGTATGGACACGGAAACGCTCGAAAAAGCGTTCGACCCCTTTTACACGACAAAAGGCATGGGGAAAGGCAGCGGCCTCGGCCTGAGCATGGTGTACGGATTTGCCCGGCAATCCGGCGGTACCGCGAATGTTGAAAGCGTCGCGGGGCGCGGGACGTCGATCACCCTCCTGTTTCCGCGTTCCGAGGACGATGTGGAGATCCGCGAAACCGCCAAACCCGAACCAGCGCCGGAAGGCATGGGCGAACGGGTTCTGATTGTCGACGACGATAGCGATGTGCGGGAAATGGCGATCGGCATGTTTGAATCCCTCAACTACACGACGCTGATTGCGAGTTCCGCTGAGGAAGCCCTCGGCATTCTGGACAGCAACGACAATATCGAACTGCTGTTTACCGATGTGATGTTGGGAAATGGCGATAATGGTCCCGAACTGGCCCGGAAAGCCCGACACGGACGGCCCGGGCTTCGGATACTATTCGCATCCGGCTACACGGCTACAGAGTTCGACCGAGGCACGCCTTTTGAACTCGGCGCGCTGATCAGCAAACCTTATGAACGCACAGAACTTGCCCGTGCCGTCCGCGTCGCGCTTGAAACAAGCCGCGCCTGATCACGCTCAGAGTGCATATCCATCGGCAGGGCAGGAGCACCCTCGAAACACCGTCAATCCCCTGACTCTTCAAGCCGGGTCACGCGTTCCGCGAGACTGACCAGTTCCTGTTCGACGGCGACGCGGCCACCGCCGATATCGGCCCGGATCGATTTTACATCGGCTTCCAGCGCGTCGAGCCGGCGCTGGATTTGTTCAAGGTGTCCTGCCACCACGGTTTCGCAATGATCCAGCCGGCGCTCCAGTTCGTCCAGCAACGACATGGGATCCGCCAGGGACGGAAGATGGATTCCGTGATGACGCTCTACCGGTTCCTCTGTTTCGTCGTACATTCCGTGTCATACCTCGCGGGAGATACCGTGTCCCGGTTCTTTCCGCCAAGGTAAGGCCCGACCGAAACATATCGATACAACTTTTCGTGATCCGGATAACCATCTGATAAATAGATATTTTTACCCAGACAATTCAAATCGTTAACACGGAAGATCCCGTCGTTCGACGTCCTGCCAGGTCGGCATGTGCGGTTGCCGCATCTTCAAGCGCGTAGCGCTGGTTTATCTCCACCTTGAGGACGCCCTCCGCGATCAGCCCGAACAGCTCATCTGCATTGCACGCGCGTTCCACCGGATCCTTTATAAAATTGCCGAGACCACCACAGGCGATCGAGCCCGAAAGGGGCCGCAATACCCGAAGATCGACCGGCGCAATTGGGCCCGACGCAACACCGTAACTCACCATCCGGCCGCGCTCGGCAACGCAGCCGAGGCCCTTTTCGAAGGTATCCTTGCCGATCGCATCGTAGACGACATCGACCCCCTTCCCGCCAGTGATCTCGCGAACGCTGTCGGCGAAATCGTCACGCGTATACACGATCGGATGATCGCAGCCATGCGCGGCGGCATATGCCGCTTTTTCGTCATTGCCGACAGTACCGAGAACCGTGGCGCCCTTGTGTTTTGCCCATTGGCACAACAGCAGCCCGACCCCACCGGCAGCCGCCTGAACGAGAACCGTCTGTCCGGCTTCCAGCTTCCACGATTCATGGAGCAGGTAGTGGGCCGTCAGACCCTGAAGCGTGGCGGCAGCAGCAATTTCGTCCGGCGTATGGTCTGCAAGACGGATCAGACGGTCGGCGGCGATAACCATCTTTTCCGCATAGGCGCCGACCGTCATGCAATGCGAGACCCGGTCGCCGACCTTGAACCCGGACACGTCGTCGCCGACAGCTTCGACCACACCCGCCGCTTCCATGCCGATCACGGCAGGCAGGCTGGGCAATGGATAGATGCCCATGCGGTGGTTGATGTCGATGAAATTGAGCCCCGCAACCGTGTGGTGAAGGCGAACCTCGCCGGCGCCGGGATCGGCAACCTCGACGTCTTCCCATTTCATGACCTCGGGGCCGCCGGTTTCGTGAATTCGTATCGCTTTTGCGGTTATCGGCACTGCAACGCTCCTGAATCTGAATTAGACGCCAGGAACCCTAACGGCGATACTGCGACACCGCCAGCCCACTCCGATAGTCAACGATTATGGCTATCTGGCATTTTTGAGCAGGTCCAGAACCCGGTCCTCCGGAAGCGGCCAATTCACGGTTTCGATACGAATACCGAATGTGCGCGCCATCCCCTCCGCGACACGGGAATATACTGGCAGGGATTCGTTAAACATGAGAACGATTCCGAGGTAGTCGCGCAACGCAAGTTGCCTCAACGCCCACAACCCCTCTATTTCAGGATGAACCAGTTCGAGACAAACCAGATCGAAATCGGACATCGACAGTGCTTTGAGAAATTCCCCTTGGGTCCGCGCCGCAATGCAGGAAATCGCCAAATCGCTCGCATACCGCTGTATGCTATGTCCGAACTCAGGCGAGTCGTCGTTCAGAAGCATACTTGTGCGTTGATTCGTCACTACTCCCCCCGGTTCCGCAAGTCGATGGATGCTCCTGCCGAACCGGCAGACGAGTACGCGAATGTATCCATCAGTATTGGCAAACGCCGCTACGCACTTCCCGCCAAAAGTTGGTCTGCGGGCGCCAGATTTCCAATTTCGGGATCAGCCTGATAGATTTTTCCAGAAGGGGGATGGGCCATAACGTTTCGCCAGAAACCGAGAGCGCATGCGGGTATACTTGCCGCAGTAATCCATATAGCAGAAGAAGCGGGCATGGACGCAGCAGAACTCCTGCGCAGGGCCGGCATAAACCCGGACATTCGCGACGAGCCGAATGCCATTGTCCACATCGAAAAAATTCACGATTTTTTCAGAGCGATATCAAAAGAATGCGGCGACGCGTTCTTTCTCTGGAATGCCGTTCTGGAAGCCGACCCTGCCGATTTCGGTTTCTACGGTCAGCTTGCGGTCAATACGCGCATCCTCGGGGACGCCTTCAGCGCCATCGCCGACAATATCCGTCATCTGGTCTCGAACAGTGCGGTCGATATCGAGGAGGACGGCAGTCATGTGAGAATTTGCTATCGGCTCCACGATGAAGGAACTCGAAATTGCCGGCAAGAATCGGAGATCGTCGCGGCATTCGCGATTGGTATTGTCCGCTACGCACACGGGCGCCGCTGGATGCCGAAGAAGGTCTATTTCGAGCACGAACAACCGGCAGACGCCGAAAACTACGGCGACGCGTTTATTTCATTGCTTGAATTCGAATGCGGCGGATCCGGTATTCTCGTTTCAAAAGACGACCTTGACGCAGAGATGCCGGATCGCGATGTCTATCTGGAAGCCGCCGTCGGCCACTATGTCGAGAACGTGGTCGGCAAAACCATCACCTACGGTGAGAATGCCCTGCTTCTCCGCCGCGAGATTGCTCCCCGGCTACCGAACGGGACGCCGGTGCTTCAGGACCTGGCAACCGAATTCGGGATGAGTCCGCGGACGATGCAACGGCGGCTGAGCGAGGAGGGTACCTCCTACTCGGACGTTCTCGAGGATCTGCGCAAAGATATGTCCGAACGGTTGCTGGCAAACAGGGGGCTGACGATTACCGAGGTCGCCTATCTGCTTGGATACGCGGATCTTTCGTCCTTCGATCGGGCGTATCGAAAATGGACGGGCCGGACCCCGATTGACGACCGTCGCCGGCTTGCCGGCGAGCAGGCCATGGTCACGGGCTGAGACCTGCAAGCACCGCCCATAATTGCGCATGCGTCTCGAAGCCGACGCCGGGCGTTTCGGGCAGGCTCGCAGCCCCATCGGCAATCTCGACCCCCTCCTGCAATCCACCGAGCAGAAAATCCGGGCGCGCCGCAATTTCGTGCGCGCCAAGCTGCAGTCCCGCAACGGTATGAAAGGCCAACAGGTGCCCTGCATGCGGCACCATCTGCGACCGGGGCCACTCTCCCGCTTCCGCAAGCCGCACGATATTCGCGTATTCGACGACACCGTAAGAAAGCGCCGGGTCGACCTGGATCAGGTCTTTGTCCGCGCGAAGACCTCCATAGCGCATGAGGTTATACGTCTCCGACATCGAAAACAGATTCTCGCCCGTCGCGATAGCGCCGTCGTAATAGCCGGTCAGCGCCGTCAGGAGCTCGAAATCGTGCGGGTGGCCCGGTTCCTCGATCCATGCCAGGCCGTAGGGCGCATAAGCGTCCGCCATTTTCTGCGTCTCGCCGGATGACGAGCACATGCAGTTTACGTCGACCGCCAGACGGGAACCGTCGTTGTCCAGCAGCGCCAGCACTGCCTCGATACGCGCGCAGTCATCTTCAAGGCCGTGCTGACCGCATTTGATCTTGATCGTCCGGTACCCCTGATCGAGGTAGGATTTTATCTCGTCGGTGAGCGCCGTCAGATCGCCATCCGGGTAATAATGCCCGCCCGTCGCATAGACCGGCACCCGGTCATGCGCGCCGTCGTTATTGTAGCGTTCCGACAACAGGCGCCACAGCGGAATTCCCTCGATCTTTGCGGCGGCGTCCCACAATGCCATGTCGAGAACGCCGACGGCACCGGCCCGGTCTCCGTCGCCGCCCGGCTTTTCGTTGACCATCATCGCGGCCCAGCCGCGAACCGGATCGAGCCCGCCATCGGCACCGGTCATGTCCTCGGCCGCGCGCAATCGCGGGGCAAAACGCTCTGCGATCAGCCCGCTTTGTGCATAGCGGCCGACCGATGAAAACCCGTACCCCGTAATCCGGCCTTTTTCACCGGCGTCAACGTCGATGGCCACAGCAGATGCGGTCATCTGCAGGTAGCTGATGCCGGCATTCGACATCGGGTCTGCGAGCGAGACCGGTTTCTCGCGGATGTCTGTAATACGCATGTGGACAGCTTAGGCAGATCGCCGCACAATGCCAGAATCAAACGTTATAAATCGGGGATTTTGGACATGGCTAAGCTGCGACATGTCGCAATGCAGGTGCCGAACCTTCAGGAATCGGCAGCCTATTACGAGAAGCTTTTCGAGCTCGACCGGGTCTGCGACGTCGAGAGCGAATACGGCAATGCCGTGATGCTGTCGGACGGCACGATGAACCTGACGCTGCTGCATTTTCCCGAAGGAACCAAGGGGGGCAAGAACGGTCCGGACTGGGCCGGGCTGCATCACATCGGTTTCGTTGTCGACGACAAGATCGCCGCCGGCGAGAAAGCCGTCGAACTGGGTGGGGAGTTTTTCATGGAACTGCCAGACAACATTCCAGGCGTCGATGCCGAAACCAAATACAAGGATCCGAACGGGCTCGTTTTCGACATCGCGGATCACGACTGGACGCAGAGCGACCGGAAAGCCTGAAGACTCGGAAATCATTTCCAACGAACCACTGACCAATCGACGTATCCCAATCGACACATCGCCACTTGCCCGGAACACCCCTCATGGACCCCATCGCGAAAGACATCCTGACCTTCTGGTTCGGTACCACCGACATGACCGTCGAGATCGAGCGCCGCGAAGTCTGGTTCAAGTCCACCCCTGAATTCGACGCCCATCTGATCGACAACTACGCGCGGCTCCACGAACAGGCCGCCGCCGGTGGATTCGACCACTTCATGGATGTGCCGGAAAACAGCCTGGCGCTGGCGCTGATGCTCGACCAGTTTCCGCGAAATATCTATCGGGGCACGGCGAAAGCCTTTCACACGGATGCGAAGGCACGCGAGGTCGCCAAGGCGGCGATCGAGCGCGAGCATCATGTCGGTTTCAGTAACCGCCCGAAGAGCTTTTTCTTTCTCCCGCTCGAACACAGCGAAGAACTTGCCGACCAGAAACTCGCACTTGAACTCTATGCCACCCTGAACGACGAACGCTCGATGAGCGCTGCCCAGGGACATCACGACGCCGTCGCCCGGTTCGGGCGTTTCCCGCACCGCAACAAGGTGCTGGGACGCCCCAACACCCCGGAAGAAGAGGAATACCTCCGGATTCCACCGACATGGGGCATGACCGCCGCCGAGGCCGCAGAGCGTGCGAAAATGCTAAAGGAACAGGGGATCGACCCGGATTCCTGACAATGGCTGGCGCTTGTCGAACGCTGGGGCCATACCGGTACAGGACCGGGGTGACATCAGCGCATGTTCAGGGGACCGACCCGCTATTCCCGGAAGCCCGGGTCGATTGAATCGACCTTGCGCACCATGGCCTGAAAGTCCCGGTCGCCGACCGGTTCGTCGGCGGGTGGCGGGCGGTTCTCGGCCCAGCCCTGCGCCATCCTGAGGCATTCCTCCATCGGCGGCTCCTTGAGCCCGGCGCCCGATGACATCGCCGCGACCTGAATTTCGCAGGCGCGTTCCAGGTAGTGATGCAGCAGGAAACATTCGGCAACCGAGCGCCCTGTAATCAGCGTGCCGTGGTTTTCGAGAAACATCACGTGCTTGTCGCCCAGATCGGCGATCAGGCGCGGACCTTCCTCGTCCTTGTGCACAAGGCCTTCGTAGCGGTGATAGGCCACCTGACCGGCAAAGCGCATCGAGGCCTGGGAGATGAATTTCAAACCGCAATCCATCGCGGATACGGCCGCCCCCGCCGTCGTATGAAGGTGTATCGTGGCATTTACGTCGGCGCGCGCATCGAGGACCGCTCCGTGGATACGTGGCCCCGCCGGGCTCGACGTATGCTCCGTTTCGTAGACCAATTCCCGGTTTTCGTCATAGCAGCACAGGTTGGAGGCAGTGACTTCCGAAAACAGCAACGCCGTCGGCTTGATCAGGAACCGGTTCGGCGCATCCGGTACCCGCGCGGCGAAATGGTTTGCCGTCAGGTCCTCCAGCCCCATATAGGCCGCGACCCGGTAGAGAGCGGCGAGTTCGACCCGCGTATCCCATTCAGCCTGAGACACGCGATCGCGCATCGACGGGACCTTCGCGGATGGCATGGCGACTACATTCATGGCTTTTCCTCCGTTGATCTGACCAGAAGTTAGAACCGCTGCGGGCCCTCGGTCAATGGTCCCGCGTTGTTGCAGGCTTAGGCTCTTTATCCGGTTTGGGACCGACAAAATAGGCCGTACCGGGCCCGGTCAGGATGTTGTCTCGAAGGGTCACGGGGTGCGGTCCCCTGTTCCAGACAAAAACGGTTTCCGCCGCCCCGCTCTCGTTGCGAAACGCATTCTGCGCGATGAGGATTCCGTTGCTCGGATTCGCTGACATCCCCGCCCGCTTCATCTGCCCGTTCTTCTGCTGTCCCGTCGTTTCGGGCGCTACGATTTCCTCGCCAATGCAAATCGCGCAATGGATGTTGTCGCTCAGAGGACCCTTTTGTATCGAATTTCCGCGGATTGTCGCACTACCGCTATTCGGCAGGTTAATCGCATAGCTCGACGTCCCGGAAACGCCATCCGACAGGGTATTGCCGACAATCAAAGAAACGAGTGCCCGCGACTTGATGTGATGGCCGAAGCGATGATTGCGAAAGGACGACGCCTGCACGACCAGACGGGAGATTGCGCCCGCATAAACCGCATGCCCGCAAAATTCCGGGCAGTTGCCGTTTCCGTCGAACCGGCTGTGGCTGATATGGAGCGACGAGATGCGACGGTTGTGGGTCAGAATGCCCATCTGGTTCCCGTCGAAACGCGCCTGCCGGACAGTGAGACGGCCCCGCCCCTCCCATCGGATACCCGCCCCGTTGCGGCGCGCGACTTTTGCGCCGGAAAAACGGATATGCCGGACCGTTGCCGGGCCGTCGTAAAAGACCCAGAGCGCCTTGCCATCGCAGGAGATATCGCGGATCTGCGTTTCCCCGTTCGGATCGCCGGTCAGCGTAATGCCGGGCGTCCGCCAGACCGCGCAATCGGCATAACTTCCGGCGTCTATCCGAACCGTGTCACCCCTGCGCACGACCGACGCCGCGTCGGACGGCTTTTTCAGCATTCGGCCGGGCCCGACGCGCAGGATTCTGCCTGACGGCCGTGCCGTATCCGGATTTGCGGCATCTGTTCCCGAAAACGCCCGTTCGGGCACGACCGCGCAGGCCACAAGAATACCGACCCAGCCGAATGCGATCAGAAACAGCTGTGGCGGGACAAACATTATCCGCCGGGTTGTTTTTCGACGCCCGGCAGGTCGGGCAGGTCCGCGAGCCAACTCTGGGCCGACCGCATCCAGCCCTGTTTTTTGGGCGGCAACAGGTCGCGCTGGTTCGCCGTCGATGTCCTGAGGCGCAAAACCTTCGGCCCGGGCCCCACCGACGTAGAATAAAAATGCGTACCGCATTCGGGACAAAATGCCTGTTCGCGCCGGCCGCCGCTCTCGGCGGTCTTCACGAATACTTTCAGGTTGCCGCTCAGCAGCCGGAAGGTACTGTCAGGGGCCGGCACGCCGACCCTGAAGGCCGATCCTGAAAACTTCTGGCAGTCGGTGCAATTGCACAATCCGACCTGTTCGGGATCGACCTCGGCTTCGTAGGTGACATGGCCGCAGACGCAACCACCATCGATCTTCATGGTCTGAACTCCGGAATTCGTTCGACAAAGTCTAGCGCGTGGCGACAGCCTCGTCTAACCGCCGTTCTGTTCCTTCGGTACGGTTTTCCGGCGATCCCGGTAGAGCATGAACCGGGCCAGCGGCCGCTTGAAAAGCAAAAGATAGACCGCATGCAAAATGACAAACAGTATCAGCAGATTCGACAGTGATTCGTGGATTTCTTCCATGAATTCGTCTTCCTCCCGATCTTCGCCGTGTCGATCCCGGTCGTTTCCGTTGGCAAGCGCCGGAGCGGCAAACCCGGCATCGGCGAGGCCGATCGCCCGACCGCCATCCATCGCGATACCCGACAGCGTCGCGCCGACCAGGCTTACAGCAATGCCCAGTATCAACGCCTTGCTCACCGCCGGGTGACGATAGGCGTTGTCGAAGCGAAGCCCGTCAAAGACCGGATAGAAACGGTTCAGGCCCAGTTGACGCGGGTTGAACAGAGCCCAGAGCAGGCGCAGTGCCAGGATCGCGGCGACCCCGTAGCCGAGCCAGTCATGTACCAGACCGAAATCGCCTGTCAGGTAGGCAAGCACCGTCAGGACGGCCAGCGCCGCATGGTAAAGGCGGACCTTGTGCATCAGGTTCATGATGTTTTCCTGCTTATCCTGTCGGCCGACCACAACGCGGTCGCACCATACGGAACGGTGCCTGCAGCCGCATTGACCGGGATCAATCGTCCCTTATCCGCGCCTGGACCGTCAGGCAGTCATGCATTCAAACCGGCAGGACATGCTCGCGATAGACACCACGCAGGTCCATTTCGTATTCGAGCCCGACAACCGGCGGACGGGCATAGACCCAGGTCAGCCCGGCGGCCGCGGCGCCGCGACCGACAATTTCATCGGCCAGAATCGGGTGCAGATCGTGCACGGTATAGGCGTGTGTGACCGTGGAATCGGCCCAGCCGACACCCAGCGCCGTCATCCGTTCTTCCATCGCGCCCAGCACGTAGAGCGCCTTTTCGCGCATCGCGTCGGCAGACGTATCGCCCAGCCGGATGATCCGTTCCTCGTATTTGCCGTGGCCCTCGGGCGCTTCGCCGGACCCGGCGATGACGAAACTCTGCGGCGTATCTGCGGCCGCCGGCACGGTATAGCTGAAGGCGTGAAAACTCGGCCCGGGCGGTGCATCGATCTCGGGACACACATTCGACCGCGCAACAGGGTTTTCCTCATCCTTGTAGATGCCCCAGCGCTCCAGCGTACCGACATAGATCCGGTTGAAATCGATAAAGCCCTGCTCGGAAAACGGCGCTGGCGAGCGCAGTTCGCAGGCACAGAAAGACGTATAGGGCCGACCGATGGAATCGAGATGTTCCTCGATACGTTTGAAGCCCTCTTCAAGCGCGACCGGCTTTGCGAACCGCGCGCGTTCGATGGCGAATCCGGGTTGCGCTGCGGCACCGCCGGAATACTGGAAAGGACCGCGAACGTAACGGTATCCACCGGGTTCGAAGATTGCTGTCTCTGCCATGTAAGAGTGCTTTCTGTCTGGATAAAAATCTGTCTGTGCCGTCCAAGGTAGCGACGCAGACGGCGGGGATCAATCGGCGCTGTTACCGACGACGTGCCTCTACCCGGGCGATGTAAACCGTGCTGGCGACAATGATCGCGGCGCCGATCCCCGTCCAGATCGACGGGACCTCGGAAAACAGCGCGAAGCCGAAAACCGCCGCATAGATCAGCCGCAGGTTCTCTGCCGGGCCGACGGCATTGGCCTCGCCCACAGCAAACGCCCGCATGAAACAAAAGATGCCGATGGTCGTCAGCCCGCCAATGGCAATCAATTGCACCCATTCGATTCCGATCGGCGTCACCCACACATAGGCTGCCGGTCCCGCGAACAGGACGATCCCGCCGACATGATAGTAGAACAGGATCCGTCCCGTCGGTTCGGTGGATGACAGCTTGCGGATCAGAACATTGGCCACGGCAAAGGTCATCGCGGAGGCAACCGCCACCAGCGCATAGGGGTCGACCGCGCCGCTTCCCGGGCGTACCAGCACCAGCACACCGGCAAACCCGACCACCGTTGCCGTCCAGCGTCGGCCGCTAACCACTTCCGACAGGACAAAAACGGCGGCGACCGTCGTAAACAGGGGCTTGGAGAACATGAACGCCGTCGCGTCGGCGAGCGGCATGTTTATGACCGTAATAAAGATGCCCAGTTGCGCAACGAAGGCGAGGCACATCCGCAGCAGGTGCAGCGGCAGTCGCTTTGTCACCAGGTCTGCCGGCCCCATACGGATAAAGACCGGCATCAGAAAAATCATGCCGCAGCCGTAGCGAAACAGTGAAATTTCCAGCGGGTCGAACCGGCCACCGAGCGATTTTACCAGCACATCGACCACCGCGAACAGGAACGATCCCAGGCTCAACCACAGAATACCGCGGAGATTACCCGGAAGGCGGGTCCAGAATCCGGTGAGGGAAGCGTCAGGCGTCGGGGAAGACATCTCTCTTATTGACCGGGATCGCGCTTCCGCGCAACCGGCCGGGCTGCAGAGCCGCCCCCTAATTCCGCATACTTGTAGTGCTTTCCTGCAACTCTACCCCGAGGCTGTCGAGGGCGTCCGTTATGGGAATGAAGAAATTCAGATTTTGGGCCCGCTTGTCCGCAAACATCGCAACGGTTATGCCGACGACATTTCCCCGCGCGTCGAGCAACGGCCCGCCGCTATTCCCCTGCGACACCGGAACGTCGGCCTGTATGCGGCGAATGCCGCTGCCCGAGTCCTGGCGGATCGCGCTCACGACGCCCCTGGTGATCGTTGCCTGCAGCGCTTCGTCCATCGGGCTTCCGACGGCGAACACTTCTTCAAGCGGGCGCACCATGTCGGTCCGGATGGCGAGGACGCTTCGTGCCCGGACCGGTATCTGCACCAGCGCGACGTCATTTGCCGCATCCCGTCGCAGAACCTTGCCGGTAACCTCGACACCGTTTGCGAAAACGACCTGCACGTTCCGGGCCGAGCCAACGACATGCTCATTGGTCAGGAGATACCCGGATTGGCCGACCAGAAACCCCGACCCATGCCCGCCGCCGACCCGAATGGTGGCGACGGCGGACATGATCTGCCCCACCGCCCGTTGGATCGGCAGCCGGGACAGCGGAATACGTGGCAACGTCACCGGTGCTGCCGCCCCACTATTCGTCTGCCGGGGCTCCGCGCTTGCAGCAGGCGGTTCGGGCGCGCCGGACTCAAGCAGGCGGCGGAATTTCCCGACCGCCGCGAGGTTTCCGGCGGCCCGCGCGAATGCACCGCTGAACGCGAGGTTAATCCCGCCTTTCTTTGGATCTTTCTGCAGATAACGGGCGCTGGTTCTGAACCGCGCAACTGTCCTGTCTGCCAGCGTCGAGAAAACCGACCAGTCGACGGTCATAAAGAATTCACCGCTATACAGGTCAAGCGGCCGCGCATCCCAACCGTCGAACCATTCGCACAGATTGCCACGGATTTCGACGATACGGGCGCCGATCAGGTATTCCGCAGAAAGCGCCTCGTCTTCCTGCTTGAACAGATTCCGTGAATCGCCAACAACATTGAAGCCGCGCTCGCTCATCACGCCGAAGAAAATCTCGCCAAATTCCGATTCCCAGTTACCGAACTCGCGGGACCCGCTGCCCCATTCAAGCGTTTGGGCCGTCTGGTGCCGGTAGTTGCAAAGCCTTTTGCCGATAGAGATCGATTTGCGCGGAAAATGAGCGATCGTCGTCCCGCGCCGGACGCCGACAACCACACGCCCGAGCGCAATGCTCGCCTGATCGCGCGACGCCGTCTCGACTTTCAGGGTCTGCGCCGGGGCAACCGCGGGCATATCCATGCGCGGGCCGGTCCGACAGCCGGAAACCGACATGACCGCCACCAGCAGGAGGATGGCGCCTGTTCGGCTGCGAGAAATACCTTGCCCCATCGGCGTGCTCCCTATCCGTTTATCCCATCCGGCTCTTCATTGACCTGGCCACCCTGTTCCTTGCTATAAGGCGCAACTCCAAAATACAACTTTAAATAGTATATAAATAACATTTACCCTTCGAAAATATCAGTTCGAGGACATCAACGCAATAACCGGAACTGCCTAGCCTTTGCCGCCGCCCCAGCGACAACACGGAAACCGTTTACCCGGCAACGTGATCTTGCCGCAGCCGGGCCGCCCCGCAACTGTCACTATTTCCCGTCCTTCGAACGACAAATTGATATCCTGGATAAGCTGGAGGTCGTCCTAAGCCATCCCGACGACAATCCACTTCCATCCGACTATCCGCATCCGCCGTTCCCGAGGCCGGCTCTGCGGTCAAGGTCTTATCTCCCATATTCGATGGATTCTGCACTTTCGTGTGCAGTCGTTTGGACGATTCCTTTGGACCTATGCCAGCCGCGGATCGCGCATTAACCGAAATCAGGGTTGCCGCGGCAGACGTCCGGCGAGTTTCGGCTATACCAGTCCGAAGTCGCCCGCTTCGTCGGCGGTCATGTCCTTTGCTTCGGGACCAAAGGGAATATCGTCCGCGCGTGTTGGGCGCGGGGGCGCTGCAGGTTTTGCAACCACGACCTCTGTCGTCAGCAGCAGCGCGGCGACAGAGGTCCCGGCCTCGAGCGCCGAGATCGCAACCTGCGCCGCGTCGACAATTCCAACCGCCATAAGGTCGCAAATTCGCCCCACCTGGGCGTCATATCCGGTGGCGGGATTTGGCTCGCCGGCTACCCTTGCGGCGACCATTCGACCATCCTCGCCGGCGTTCCACGCTATCCGGGCGACAGGCGATGCAAGCGCGGACCGGAGAACACGACTGGCGGCGCGTTCCTCCGGCGTGTTGCCCTCCGGCAATACAGCCGCGGCATGCATATAGGCTGCCCCGCCGCCGGACAAAATCCCCCCGGCCCCGGCGGCCCGCACGGCGTTCACCGCATCTTCCGCGCGGTCGAGGCGCTCGGAGATCTCGGCCTCGCTTGCCCCGCCGACGCGGACCACGGCAACACCACCCGTCAGTTTTGCGAGGCGTTCGCGCAGATTTTTCTCCTGAAAGGGCGTATTGCCGTCGAGCCCCTGCTCGGCCCGGATACCAGCGATCCGCCGGTCTATATCCGCGACCTTTCCCCCACCACCGATGATCGTGGTCGCGTCCCTCGTCAGCCTGATGCGGTCGGCCGTCCCGAGTGCGGCCGGATCGATTTGCTTCAGGGCATCGCCGCGACGGTCGGAGACGAGCACAGCCCCGGTGACCGCCGCGATATCTTCGAGCATGGCCCTGCGGCGATCGCCGAATAACGGCGCCTTGCCGGCCACCACGCGCAGATTGTTCCGTATCTTGTTGGTAACAAGCGTCTGCAGCGCCTCGCCGGTTACCCCTTCGGCGACGATCAGCAAGGGCCGGTTCGCCCGCACGGCCGCCTCGAGCGGGCGCAGCAACGGCGTGTGGCTGTCCAGAGTATGTTCGGTCAGCAGGATCAGCGGCTTTTCATAGACACATTCCGTTGTGACCGCGTCGGTCATGAAATAGGGAGAGACATATCCGCCCTCCCACTGCAGCCCGTTCAGTCGCGCCCAAGTCGTCTCGAACGCCTGTCCTCCCTCGACCGAGACGACGCCGTCGGCACCGACGGTATCGAACGCCTCGCCGATGACCGCGCTCAGCGCTGCCTCGCCATTCGCCGAAATCGTTGCGATCCGCTGAAAATCCGCCCTGCCCCGCACGGGTCGCGACTGGCGCCGCAATTCGGCGACGACGACCTGACAATTGCGCTCAAGCGCCAGGCGCAACTGCATGGGGTCGATCCCGGCGGCAACCGCTTTCATGCCCTCGGCGGCAATCGCACGGGCAAGCACAATGGTGGTGGTCGTCCCGTCGCCGACATCCTCGGCCACACGTTGCGCCGCCCGCCGCACCATGCGCAGGCCAAGCTGCTCGAACCGGCCCGCCTCTTCCAGCGCGTCGGCAACGGTCACACCGTCCTTGGTGATTCTCGGTGCGCCGCTCGCGTCTTCGGCCTCGATCGCGACGGTGCGCCCGCGCGGCCCCAGCGTGACCGAAACGGCGTCCGCAAGACGGTCTACGCCGCGCATCATCGCGATCCGGGCATCAAGCGCGAATTTTATGGAAACAATTGTCATGGCGCCGGTGTAGCGCAATCGGGTGCCGGGGGGAAATAAATCAGGCAGGGCCCGACCGCCGGCTCCGGCCGAATTTCAAGCAGCAATCATCGACGGCTCAGGCGCAATTCGCTGACAACCGAATACAGAACCGATGCCGGCACAGACGGCACATCGGAAGCGCCGAGTTCGGTCCGTTACTTCGCGGTTTCGCAGGTATATTTACCCTCACCAAAGGTATTTCCGTCAGGTCATTGTGATCTTCAACTGATGTCTTCATGTCACCAATCGACGAAGCACAAATTATTTTAGGTTGCAGGTTTTAAACAAACCTACTGTTTGATTGCATTTTACTTACTATTGTAGTATTATGTTACAAGTTGAGTAGTAGAGGGTGCAATCGGATCATGTCTACTGACAAACGTTTACCTAAAACCCCCTGCATCGGGGCGACTCCTATTCTCAAATGGCACCCGGGGTCTGGCGAGAGCCACCCGGCGGGTAGTATATGGGGTTATCTTCGGGCAGAAGCTGAACCGTTAAACTGCCGGATGGGAGAGAGGCAGTGAAGCCACTCAAGATACTTGTTGTCGAAGACAACCAGGGCGATTTCGATCTTATCTCCATCTGGCTCGAACAGGCTTTCGGCGACCGGATTTCGCTGGACCACGCCACCAGCGTCAAAGCCGCCGCGGAGTTTATCGAAAACAACGAGTACGCCGTCATACTCCACGACCTCTTTTTGCCGCCGTGGGGACCTGAATCGGTAACGGCAACGTATAAATGCGCGCCGGAAACCCCGATCATTGCGATGTCCGGCGAGTCCTCCCCCGACCTTCACCGGATGGCAATCGCCAACGGCGCCAGACTGTTTTGCGCCAAATCGGACCTGAAAGGCGACAACATCGCTTCTATTTTTGCGCAACTGATACCTGGCATCTGATACCTGGCAATCAGAACCGTTGACGCCGACGAACTGCAGGCTGCTTGCGGCTGCCCTGTGGCGCAACGACCCGACAGAGCGCACCGAAGCCGATAAATCCGATGTTCCCGCTCCGGTCAGCCCGCGGCATCGGCCTGAAGAAGTGCCGCCCCGCGGGTATCAATGCCGAACTCGACACAACGGCGGGGTCCCATTGCGGTCAGAAAATCCGCCCGCCGGTCCGGCGGCACGATCATGAGCAGAAAACCGCCGCCGCCTGCGCCGCAAAGCTTGCCGGCAAGAGCGCCCGCCTCTATTCCCGCTTCATACAGCCTGTCTATTTTGGTATCGCTGATCCGCGTCGACAGGCGGCGCTTGAGATCCCACGATTCCGACAGCAGCGACGCCAGTCCGGGGGCGATATCTCCTGCCGATGCAGCGTTTCTGATGACCCGTTCGGCGTCATCGACAAGCTGCTTCATATGGGCAAGTTCGCCGTCGACAGAACCACAGACGGTATTGCTCATCTGCTCGTCGAGCACTTCGCTCGCGTGACGCTTCCGCCCCGTATAGACCAGCACCATCCAGCGGCTGATTTCTTCGAGATCCGGTGCGGATAGCCCCATCGGCGAAATGCGGTTGGCGGTAGCGGAGAAATCGAACCGGTTGAAACCGCCATGCGCCGCGTGCATCTGATCCTGTACCCCGACGCGCTCGCCCAGCAGTGACTGTTCTATATGAATGGCGCGGGCGGCCAGTTCGGCCGGCGACCTGTCGATACCTTTGAGCGCCCAGACAAGTTTCTGAAATCCGACCGTAAACGCAGACGAACTGCCGAGCCCCGCGCTTGCCGGCAAATCCGCCTGAATGCTGAAATCCGTGGGAACGGTATGGTTTTCTTCGCTCAAAACCGTCCGCACGACGGGATGTTCGATCCGGCCGATTTCGTCCACAGTCTCGACCCGCGAATAGCTGATCCGGAAGCGGTAATCGACGAAGGCGCCGAGCGGCAGCGCGCTGATATAGATATATTTGTCGATCGCGAAGCCGATCACCGCTCCGGGCGCGCGGTGGAAGTATTCCGGGTAGTCCGTCCCGCCGCCGAACAGACTGATGCGCAGCGGCGTGCGGGAGGTAAGGATCATGGCTGTTCGTGCTCCGGGCAATACGCCGAGAAATTTTCGCCCGTAATGACGTGAGGTTCGGGTAGCGGCACGATAAAGGCGCCGCCGCCCATAATGTAGTCCCGGTTCCTTAACAAAAACTCGCCGAGGAAATTCCACGGCAGGATCAGGTAGGCATCCGGCGGATCGGCTTTTTCTTCATCGACGATGGGAAGGCGGCTACCCGGCATTAACTGGTCGAATTTCAGCGGATTGCGTTCCGTCGCGCAATCCAGGAAACCGGTATCGATCCCGAAGGAGTTGAGCATGGTTGCACCCTTTGCCGGCGCACCGAATGCATAGACCGTCTTCCCCGCATCCCGGTATTGCGTGAGAATATCAAGAAGGCGGTCGCGGATTTTCCAGACACGTTCCGCGAATGCGCGGTAGGTCTCGACCCGGTCGAATCCCGCCGCGGTCTCGTCTTTGCGTAGCTGCGCGACGGACGGTTGGACAGGGTTCGCGCCCTTGCGGCCAACCAGGTATTCCATCGTGCCGCCATGTATCGGCAACAGCGAAACATCGAAGACCTCGAGCCCGTGAAGCTCGAGCAGGCTGGAAATCGATGTCAGGGACCAATAGGTCAGATGCTCGTGGTAGATGTTGTCGAAATGGTTTTTCGACAACATTTCGCCGAGATAAATCGCCTGAATGCAAAAGCGCGCCCCCGCTTCGCAGAGAATGGCCGCCCCTTCCGTTGCGCTGTGGAGTTCTTCGAGATGAAAGAACACGCCCGCCGCCGTCACCAGCGAGGGTGCGCCATGACCGTGCAGGATCTCGCGCGCCGTCGCCGCATCGAAAAACCGGTGCAGGGTCTCGACACCGTCCGCCCGTGCAAGTTCGACGACGTTTTCAGCCGGTTCGACGCCGATCCCCCGAACGCCGTGCCGGGCGAATGCATTGAGCCAGGTACCGTCATTGCTGCCGATATCGACGACCAGATCGTCCCGGCCGAGCCCCAGCCGTTCCACCAGTCGCGTCGCGCTGTCGTCGAAGTGGTCGCGCAATGTCCGGGTCGTCCCGGAAACGTATGGATACCGCGAGAACATGGTCTCTTTCGGAACCGTGTAGTCGATCTGCGCCGTTGTGCAATCGTGGCAATAGCACAGCCGCAACGGGTAAACCGGCTCCGCTTCCGCGGCATGTTCGGGCGGGATCAACGTGTTGCAATGCGGCTGCTCCCCCAGGTCGAGTACGACCTCGACGGTCTCTCCGCTGCACACCCGACAAATCATTCCGCCGCCCGCTTATCTGCCGTTTCCAGATAGTATTCGACTGTTTTCGCCAGCCCTTCCGGCATCGGCGTGAAGTCGAAACCGATCAGATCCCGGATCTTCGACGTATCGAATACCTTGGCAGGCACACCCGTATAACGGTTGATATCGTATTCGATATCCGCGGGGTCATAGCCGACAATGTCGCAGATATAGCCTGCATAGTCCCGGATGCTGTGTCCGACCCCGGTCCCCAGATTGAGAATATCGTTGGGCAGGGATTCCACTGCCCGGTCGATCAGCCTGACGGCATCGCCGACATAGATCAGCTCCCGTATCTGGGAGCCGTCGCCCCACAGGACCACCGGATCGCCATACCTCTTTCCGGCGACGATCTTCTTGATGAGGTCGAAGATGAAATGGGAATCCGCGTGGTCGAAATCGGGACCGAACAGGGTCGATGGAATAAGGTAGCGGTAGTTCATATCGAACTGGTGGTTCAGCGCGAGCAGCCCCTGGTAGAGCATCCGCTTGGTCATCGCATAGGTATACAGATCGGCATCCGGCTCACCGACCATGTACATGTCTTCACGCAGCGGCCCGGCGGGCGGATAGGCACAGCTTGTTCCCATCGCGATGAAGTCGGCCTGCGGCTGGAATTCGCGCCAGTACCAAAGCGCGTTCGTGTTGATCTGCTGATTGACGATCCATTGCTCACCCTTGTGATAAAGGCAGAAATCGCCCGCCTTGGTCCATGCCGCAAGGTGATATATCCGGTCGAATTTAACGTCGGGAAGCCCGGCCAGGTTCGACTGCACCGTCATATCGCAGTTCTGCGTGTTTACGATCGTGACATCGATGCCGCGTTCTTCAAGATCACGCACCAGGTGTCGGCCGAGAAACCCCGTCCCGCCGGTGACAAGCGCTTTCATACGTTCTCCTTTCCGGCGGTGACGCCAAATCTATCGGCGTGTTCGCGAATAAAGCCGTCGGCCGCCGCAAGCGTTGCAGGTGTTCCGATGTCGATAAACGGCGCCTGCACCGGATAGGTCATCACTTTCAGCCCCGCGGCCAGCGCCTGCGGGAACAGGTCGTATTCGACACTGAGAACATCCGTCTTCGCAAACATTCCGTGGAAGCGCGGACCGAAAATATAAATCCCGCCATTCACCCAGCCACTTCCCGACTGCTTCTCGCCGAACGATGTCATGCGGCCATCGTCATCCGACAGGACGGTGCCGAACCGCGCAGCATCTTCGACCTCGAAAACGGCAGCGATGGCGTCGGCCCCGGTGTCGCGATAACGCTCCATCATCCCGGCCAGGTCGCACAGCAGCAGTGAATCGCCATTCAGGGCAAGAATGTCGCCGGCATCGTCCGAAAGGGCATGCAAGATCGCGCCCCCGGTACCGAGCGGTGAGTCCTCGAGACTGCATTCGAGCATCAGTGTCGCCTGCAATTCGGTGGTATCTGTCCAGTCGGCAATCTGATCGCCGCAGAAACCGGCGGCATAGGTAATGCGGCCGGCGCCCTGCCCGGCAAGCCATAACGTTACCCATTCGAGAAACGGCCGCCCGGCGACGGGCAGCAAGGGCTTGGGGATATCTGCCGTCGCCGCGCCGAGCCGTGTGCCGCGACCGCCCGCCAGCACGATCGCCGGTGGAATTGCGGCACCGGCTACCCGCGACGAAAGGTATGGCGCCCGGCT
This sequence comes from uncultured Rhodospirillaceae bacterium, assembly GCA_963977005.1. Lineage (GTDB taxonomy): Bacteria > Pseudomonadota > Alphaproteobacteria > MPNO01 > UBA830 > CAXBCP01. Next base: position 107,159 of record CAXBMQ010000007.1, on the reverse strand, counting down.
GTCAGACATCAGACATTCGAATATTTGACGTTGTTCAGCATCTGGAAACCGCGGATCAGTTCCCGGATGCCGTCATCCAGCGACCAGTCGGCCGAGAACCCGGTTCCCTCTATCCTGGAATTCGACACGATGTAATTCCGCTTGTCCGGATCCTCGCCGACGTCGGCTTCGAGATAGACGAATTCCGGGATATGGGTCCGGATCAACTCACAGAGTTCGATCTTGGAGAGATTCGCGTCCGACAGGCCGACGTTGAAGGGCCGGGCGTTCATCGTATCGTAATTGGCAATCGCATGGCGGAACGCCTTGGCGACATCGCGTACGTGAATATAGTTCCGTTTGAAATGCCCCTCGAACAGGACGACGAACCGGTCGTTGATCGCGCGATAGGTAAAATCGTTCACCAGCAGATCGATCCGCATCCTGGGCGACATGCCGAAAACGGTCGCGAGACGCAACACGACCCCGTTGCCGGAATCGAGGATGGCGCGCTCCGCCTCGACTTTCATCTGGCCATAAAGCGACACCGGGTTAAGCGGGCTTTCCTCGGTGCAGAACTGGTCGTCAGCGCCGATGCCGTACCCGCTATTGCTGTTCGGAAACACAAGCCGCTGGTCGGCGCTCAGCATTTTGACAATCATCTGCACGGCATCCCGGTTTACCGTCCGCGCGGCAATCGGATCGCGGTCGCACAGCGGCGCGCCGACGAGGGCCGCCAGCGGAATGACAATATCGGCCCGGGACACCAGTTTCCGCATCGTATCCTCGTCCCGCGCATCCCCCCGCACAGGTGCAAAGGTCTCATACCTGCAGCACTCCGCAAGATGCATATCACCGCGCGAGAACGTATCGAGCACCGTGACCTCGTGTCCGTCGGCGAGCAGCCCCGGTACGAGAAGCGAGCCGATATAACCGGCACCGCCGGTCACGAGAATTTTTGAGGTCATGCGTTGCTCCAGAATATTCGTATGAAATCGCGACTGCCCGGCAGGATATCCCGAAAGGCCGGGCGAACCGGCGATACTACCACGCAGCGTGGGACGGAGGTTTCCGGTCCTGCAGACCGGATGCTTCAGGCAACCCCGCCCATGTTTCGCCGGTAGATATACCAGACTCCCGGAATGAGGACTGCCACGGAAACGACAAAAAAGACAAGCGCCATGTATTCAGCACCGAAAATGCCCCCGACAATCACACAACCCGCGAACATGATTGCCGCACAGAAAAAATTCAGACCGACAAAGGGTTCTTTTTTCTGGAAGCGGACAGCCGCCGTCTGCGTGTTCGAAAACTGCAGGGGTATTGCCGTCGCAACGAAGAGAACGAAGCCCAACATCGTGCCGAAGCGGTTGCCGATGTCGGGAAATGTCATCTTGATCGCATATACGGTACAGATTGCGGCCACGGCCAGAACAATCGCTGCGATCAGGTTGAATATTGTACCCCGCCGGACCAATTGGCTTAAACCGGTGAAATCCCGCCGTGCCGCATATCCTCCCATCCGCGGCTGATCGGCCGAAAGCCTGGCCGATGCGAGCTGGTTCACCGCGTGAAAGGCCTGCACCATCACGCCGATCTGCCCTGCCGCAATCGCACCATCAATCTGAAACGCGATCGGCGCAAACGACTGAAAAACAAAAAAACCACACAACCAACTGACCCAGATACGCCATTGCTGAGGCCAGAACTCCCCTTTCCAGCGAACGACATGATCCCCGTCCAAAAACCTGGCGAGACGCAAAATCGGTCGCGCCGCCCAGGTGTTAAGGCCGTGCCCGACAATTGTGCGAACCGCAAATAATGCCGCTATGGCATACAACTCACCTCCCAGAAGTAACACCAGCCAGCCCGTCATCGTGGCAACCACGTTGGCCGTCAGCTGGTTTCTCTGGCTGGTAACGACCTGACCGCACCCTTCGAGGATACCCTGCACGGGCACGACCAGGAGATACAATGCCGCAAAGGTGCTGAGCAGCCACCACGGCGTCCGCCAGTCGACGGTCGTCGCATCGGGGCTTACCGAAAAGAACCAGTCTCCGCCGAAGCCAAGAACGAGAAAAAAGACTACGCCCGCAGCAGTGTACCAGCGGAGCCCGATCCGAACGAGCGACCCCAGCCGCGCCATCGCCCTCGGCGCGCCGGATACCCTCCCATCCTTGCCAAGCTGAAGGTCGGCCCATTCGTGACTCGCGAACTGCGCAAGCACGAATCCAAAGCCCATATCGGCGACCTGCAACAGAACCAGCAGGCTGATAAACGTAAAATAGAACCCCTGGAGTTCGGGCGAGAGCCACAGGACGACGATGGCGATAAACCCAAGTGTGGAGACAATCGACCATGCCCGGTTCAGAAAGGAGAACATCGTCCCCCTGTCAGACACGAGCCGGTCCAACAGGCTGCGAAAGCCTCTCTCCGGTCCGGTACGACGTTCGCCCGACCCCATCAAGCGACCGACAGGCAGCGCGGTCGGTCCTGCGCCTCAATACGCATTTCTCGCCCGGAGCACTTCCACGAATGTCATCACGATAATTTTCAGATCGAACCAGATCGACCAGTTGTCGATATAGTACAGATCATGCTCGATCCGCATTTTGAGCTTCTCTTCGGTATCGGTATCGCCGCGCCAGCCATTCACCTGCGCCCAGCCGGTAATGCCCGGCTTGATCCTGTGCCGCGCGGCATATTCGTCGACCACGTCGGCATAGAGCCGGTCGGCCGCTTTGGCAGCTACCGCGTGGGGACGGGGACCGACGAGCGACATGTCGCCTTTGAGCACGTTAAACAGCTGCGGCAGCTCGTCCAGGCTGAACATCCGGAGATAACGACCCACGCGGGTTACCCGGGAATCACCGGGGACCGTCAGCCGGTCGGCACGTTCATCCGACATATCATGATACATGGTGCGGAACTTGTAGACTTGGATAAGCTGGTTGTTGAAACCGTAGCGACGCTGACGGAACAGAACCGGCCCGGGCGATTCAAGCCGCACAATTGCCGCGATTATCAGCATCAGCGGGGCGCTTATCATTAATGCTATGAGGGCGAGAACGCAGTCCTCGGTCGATTTGCCGATTTTCTGCCAATCGTTCAAAGGCCGGTCGAGCAGGTTCAGAACGGGCACGCCGTAGAAATTGCTGAAACCGTTATGAACCATGGTCGGGCTGACGATTTCCTCCGGCGACAATCGGATTTCGACAGGAAGCTCCCACAACACTTTCACCATTTCCAGAATGCGGCGTTCCGCCCTCCATGGAAAAGCTATCAGAATGACGTCGATGTTTTGCGAACGCGCGATCGTCAGCAAATCGCGCGTACTGCCGATACGGGGAACCCCGGCGAGTTCTGCGGGGACACGGTCGGTCCGGTCATCGACGAAGCCCACGACATTGACGTAAGGCCCGCCCCCCAGCAGATGCTCGATCATCTTTCGGCCCTGATCACCGCCGCCGACAACGACGACATTCTGGTCCAGTTGCTTTTCGGCGATCCAGCGCTGAACCTTCGCCCTCAGACCGAACCGGGAGAGGACGAAGGCCAACCATGCCGACCCGAACCACAGAACGAGCCAAAGACGCGAAAAACTCTCGGAGGTCTTCGACAGGAATGCGAAAAGCACGAGTACCAGAAGGGTCATCAGCCACGCACCGGAGAGACGCGATACCTGACGGCGCATACTCAGCATATTTTCCTGACGGTAGACGCCGAATATCTGAAACATGTTCTGCTGAACGATCAGACCAATCGCAACCGCGACCGCATAGGTGCCCGGCTCTGCCCAGGTCTCGTCGCCGAGATATGCCTGGAAACAGACAAACCCGGTGACAATCGCGACGCCTACGTCGATACCACGCATATAAGCCGAGACAACAGGAAGCGAGACCCTGTTTTCGCCGGCGCCATCCGCGGCACGTACCGTTTCGCGTGAAGGATTTTCGATAGCCATTCCAGCCTTAGTCTACGCGATCAATGTTTTCCAAGCCCTTTACGGACTGTCGACATTCAATATGGGATACCAAATGCCCACCGGGTCGCCGGACATAGGTGATCGCGACCGGTATTGAGCTGAGACGGTTTATAGCACGCGAACGGCTTTTTCCGTAAACAAGGGTCGAATCGTGCCGGCGAATCCGGCCGTGTTACTATCAGAACAGGGATGAGAGCCGTTGGAGACAGAGAATTGACCGATAAAACCGCGCTGATTACCGGCGTCACCGGTCAGGATGGCGCCTATCTGGCAGAGTTCCTGCTCAAAAAGGGCTACATCGTGCACGGGGTAAAGCGCCGTTCTTCGTCGTTCAATACCGGCCGCGTGGACAACTTGTATGTCGATCCCCATCAGGAAGACGCGCGTTTTTTCATGCATTACGGCGACATGACGGATGCAACCAACCTGATCCGCATCATCCAGGAAACCCAGCCATCCGAAATTTATAACCTTGCGGCCCAATCCCATGTCCAGGTGAGTTTCGAGACGGCGGAATACACCGCCAATGCAGACGCGCTCGGCACACTCCGCATGCTCGAAGCGATCCGGATACTTGGACTCGAGGATAAAACGCGGTTCTACCAGGCATCGACATCGGAACTATACGGCAAGGTCGCCGAAAGCCCGCAAAACGAAAACACACCTTTCCAGCCCCGCAGCCCCTACGCCGCGGCGAAGCTATATGCGTACTGGATGACCGTGAATTACCGCGAGGCATACGGGATTCATGCCTCCAACGGGATACTCTTCAATCACGAAGGGCCGACCCGCGGCGAAACCTTCGTCACCCGGAAAATCACGCGCGCCGTCGCCGCGATCGAGATACAGGCGCTGGACTGCCTCTATATCGGCAATCTCGACGCCAGGCGCGACTGGGGACACGCCCGCGACTACGTCGAAGGCATGTGGATGATAGTGCGTCACGGGACGCCGGACGATTTTGTCCTGGCGACCGGCGAAACCCATACGGTGCGCGAATTCGTGGAACGCGCGTTTGCCGCCGCAGGACGGCAGATTGAATGGCGCGGCAAGGGCACCGACGAATGCGGAGTCGATTCTGCAAACGGCGACATCCTCGTACGGGTCGATCCGCGTTATTTCCGGCCGACGGAAGTCGCTGCCCTCCATGGCGATCCGTCAAAGGCCCGCGACGTGCTTGGCTGGCATCACAAGACAGGGTTCGAAGACCTCGTGAACGAGATGGTGGCCGCCGATATGGACGCAGCCAAACGGGAACTGCGCAATAATGGCACCTGAGACGGTATTGTACCCCCTGGACGGCAAGCGCGTCTGGGTTGCGGGCCATCGCGGCATGGTGGGTTCTGCAATAGCGCGTCGCCTTGCCTCGGAAAACTGCGAAATAATTACCGTCGGCCGTGACCAGGCAGACCTGCGCCGGCAGGCCGACGTGGAAGACTGGATGGCTCAATCGAAACCCGATGCGGTTTTTCTCGCAGCGGCCACTGTGGGCGGTATCCAGGCGAACGACACCCGTCCCGCAGAATTCCTGTACGACAACCTCGCGATTGAAACCAACATCATCGAAGGTGCGCGCCGGATCGGTGTCGAAAAACTGATGTTCATGGGTTCGGCCTGCATCTATCCCCGGCTCGCCGAACAGCCGATGGCCGAAGACGCCCTGCTCACCGGTCCGCTGGAACCGACGAACGAAGCATACGCCGTGGCGAAAATCGCCGGAATCAAGCTTTGCAGCGCGTACCGGCGGCAATACGGCTGCGATTTTATCTCCGCGATGCCAAATAATCTTTACGGACCGGGAGACAATTTCGACCTGCGGAGCAGTCATGTCATCCCCGCACTGATGCGAAAGGCGCATGAGGCGAAAACCGCAGGCGATCCGACGATGACGGTATGGGGAAGCGGAACGCCGCTTCGCGAATTTCTCCATGTCGACGATCTCGCCGACGCGGCCGTCTTTCTGATGCAGCAGTACAGCGGCGAGACCCATCTCAATATCGGGACCGGAGAAGAAATTTCGATCCGCGACCTGGCGGCGACGATCGCCGCAGCGGTGGGGTACGAAGGCAAACTGGTTTTCGATGCCGATAAACCGGACGGCGCGCCGCGCAAGCTTCTGGACGTCTCGCGAATTTCCGGGATGGGATGGCAGTCGAGCACTAAGCTGACCGACGGCCTTCGGATGACCTATGAATGGTACCTGGCGTCGGACGACACTCGCGGCGTCCCGGCCTGAACGCCTGTCCCGAAAAGCATCGTCACCGAATCTGTGGCGACCCGCCTGACCGGTTGCCCTATGGGTGCGCGGGAGCAGCTATGTCCAGTCGCCCCGGGCAACCCTGAACTCTTCATCTGCAAGCGCCCGGACCTGTTCAAGGTCCCGGTCGCCGTAGCCGGTGTTTACCAGAATTCCTTCCTGAAGACCGGCAGCTTTCCCAGCTGCGAGGTCGGCGGCTGTATCCCCGGCGATGCGGCTGCCGGCAAGATCCAGTGTCAGGTCGGCGCGCGCGCGCAGCAACATGCCGGGTGCCGGCTTTCGATAAAGGGAATCCGCCGGCCCGCCGGCCTCGGGCGGGGGATGCGGACAGGCATAGGCTGCATCGATCACGGCATCGGCCGCCGCCATCAGTTCATACAGACGTGCCTGCACGGCTTCAAACGCGTTCCAGTCGTAGTAGCCGCGGCCGATACCCGACTGGTTCGTGACGACCACAACGGCAACCCCGGCCGCATTCGCAGTGCGGACGGCCGCGACCGCTGACTCTATAAGCCGAACGTCATCCGCAGCCGACAGGTAGTCGACAAGTTCGATCAGGGTACCGTCCCTGTCGAGAAACAATGCGGACCTGTGGGGAGGGAAACCGGGTGTCCGGACGTCGCACCATATTCCGTCGGGTTCAATCAGCGCCATGACGCCCACTTTGACACCGTCGCGGTCATCTTTGAAGGCGGATGATCTGCGCCTGACTGAGTTTGCCCTCGAACGGGCTGGCCCTGTCGCCCGCGGCAAACACTTCTTTCAATGCCGCCAGATACGCATCGTCGATTCTCGATGCCCGCGCAGACGGAAGGTCGTGATCCAGAAACGCACCCGCCTCCCGAATGCCCGATGTTTCCGCATAGCGGAACAGAAACAGAGGCGCGCGGCCGGGTTCGGTCAGTTTCCAGAGCCGGATATATCGGTCGATCGCCAACTGTCTTTCGCCCCTGCCATAAGCGGCAAGCGCCTGTCCCGCCATTTCTCTAAAGGCGGCGTCTTCCGGAGAGCGATGTTCATCTACGTCTTTTTTCGCCGCATAGACGGCAATAGCCCCGAGAACCTTGAGCAGTCTATCGGTTTGCGGATTGAGCGTTCCTTTCCTTGCCGCCGCGACGATCTGTTTCATCGCCTGGTCGTGGCGCCTGCCGAAGCGCTTGACCCAGACGGCGATGTTCCCGGAAACGCACCTGTCGGACTTTACGCAGGCCGGGCCTGCGTGCTGGCGCCCGGCGGCATCGGCATAGGATTCGAAGACACGAAGATCGCCCGGCGTATCCCGCGCCGCCTGGGCAAATGCCAGCGCCGCCGACCAATGATCACCCGCGAGTGCGCGGCGCACGCCATGTTTGTAGTATCCGTTGTCCAGTCGATCCGCCGCAATTCGACCGGCATGCACCCCCATCAGGAACGCCGAAACATCACGCACGGCCGGATCGCCCGCACTGCGATCCAGCATCGATTTCACATGATCCAGTACACCTCGCCACGACCCGCCGCCGGTCGACAACGCTTCCGCGATTAATCGGGGCCGCTTGTCGGGCAATACAGCCACGCCGGCCGCAGGAACACCGGACCTGGGGCGCTGCAAGGCGTTTTGTTCTATGGCGCTGAACCTGTTGCGCATTGCCACGATTGCCGTCCGCAGACGCGATATGTCGCGGTGTATCTCCTGGGCAAGGGAGGAACACTGTCGTTTTCGAACGGCGCTGGACAGCAAACGCTGCGCACAGTCACGACGGTAGTCCGCCCGCTTGCTCTCATACTTGCTGATGCGGCCTTTCAACCGCTCGAGATCCGCCGTCAGGATATCGCGTTCGCCGGGAAACGTGATCGACGGCGGAATAACGGGCAGTGGCGGGACTTGGCGAAACTGCGCCGCACCGGCAGCCGGAAGGGCAAAAAGGACCGCCGCCGCTCCGGCAAGAATGCCCGACCGTGTCCGTTTCAGAACGGTTTTGGAAAAAATACTCATCAGCCTACCTCGCAAGACTATTTCGCTTTTCGACCGGCGCCAAGTCTCCTGAATTGAATCGGCATCGCGCGGCGAACGTCTGGTATCATCCGTCCTTACCTTACGGGAGAGCAGCATGAAACTGGAAGGCTCCTGCCATTGCGGCGCAGTCCATTTCTCCGTCGAATCCGACACCCCCTATCCCTATAACCGTTGCTATTGTTCAATCTGCCGGAAAACCGCCGGCGGAGGCGGATACGCCATCAACATTATGGGGCGCGCGGAGACTCTACAGGTCACAGGTGAAGAGAGCGTTTCCGTATACCGATCGGCCCGCAATGACCGGGAATCCTATGAAGAAGACGGCCTGAGCCCGGCAAAACGCCACTTCTGCAGCAATTGCGGCTCCGCGCTGTGGGTGCATGGATCGGACTGGCCAGACTTCATCTACCCGTTTGCCTCGGCAATCGATACGCCACTCCCCGAAGCGCCGGAGACAACCCATCTGATGCTCCGCGACAAGGCGCTGTGGGTAACCCTGAACGCCGCCGGACATGACGCAAAGTTCGAGGGATATCCGGATACGGGTATCGAGAGCTGGCATCGGCAACGGGGACTCTTCGGCAATATCTGAACCGCCGGGCGGACAATGTCATTTAGGTGAAACTTTTTCGTAACAGCGACGTCCGATCCTGTATGGCAAAAGCGGAAGGCCTGAAACACCGCCATTGAGGAAGAGCCATGCGAACCCGACCGATAACCCGGAACACCCGGCCTGTCGAAGATCCCGAAATTCTCGAAGACCTCGGTCTTATCAATGACGACGACGACCTGCCGTCGAATGAAAGCGGAAATACGCCTTTCGGCCGGATCGCCGAACGGCGGATGTCTCGTCGGGGCGTAATCGCGGGCATCGCGGGCGCAGCGACGGCCGGCCTGATCGGACAAAGCATGGTCAGCCGGCGGGCGCTCGCCGCCGGCACCAAGTCCTCGCTGACGTTTACTGAAACACCCCATGTCTACGATTCGACCCACCACGTCGCGCCGGGCTACGATGCCAGGGTGCTGCTTCGCTGGGGCGATCCCGTCACGCCGGATGCGCCCGAATTCGACCCCATGAACCAGACCGCCGCCGCCCAGTCGAAACAGTTCGGGTACAACTGCGATTATATCGGCTTCCTGCCCCTGCCCGCGGGCTCGACGACGGGCGACCGCGGCCTGCTTAGCGTCAATCACGAATACACGAACCAACATCTGATGTTCCCGGATGTCACCGCGAAACAGAAGCTGACAAGGGCGCAGACCGAGATCGAGATGGCCGCGCATGGCCACAGCATTGTCGAAATCGTGAAACAGGGCGGTTCATGGTCTGTCGTAAAGGACAGCAGATACAACCGACGCATCCACGTCGGCACGCCAATGAAAATCTCCGGTCCCGCCGCCGGTCATGACCGATTGAAAACCAGCTCTGACGCCACGGGCATGGCGGCTATCGGCACAATCAACAACTGCGCGGGCGGACACACGCCCTGGGGCACCGTGCTGATCGCCGAGGAAAATTTCCACGGCTATTTCGGCGGCGACCCTGCCAAAACACCCGAAGCCCGCAACTACAGGCGCTATGGGCTGAAAGCCAAAAGCCGCTATTCATGGGCAGACTACCATGACCGGTTCAACGTCGAGAAAGAGCCCAACGAGCCCAACCGGTTCGGCTGGATGGTGGAAATCGACCCCTACGATCCGGCGTCGACACCTGTCAAACGCACGGCGCTCGGCCGGTTCAAGCATGAAGGCGCCACCACCGTAATCAACAGGGACGGACGCGTCGTGGTCTATACCGGCGACGACCAGCGTTTCGACTATATTTACAAATTCGTCTCCAATGGCCGGTACGTTGCAAATAGCCGGACGGCCAACGCAGCCCTGCTGGATGACGGTACGCTGTTCGTTGCCAAGTTCGACGCAAACGGCACGCTGAACTGGCTGCCGCTGGTATGGGGCACGGGACCGCTAACCGCCGCCAACGGGTTCAACAGTCAGGCGGATGTCCTGATCGAAACCCGCTACGCCGCCGACCTGCTCGGCGCGACCCCCATGGACCGGCCGGAAGATGTCGAGCCGAATCCGGTTACCGGGGTCGTCTACGTGATGCTGACGAATAACACGAAGCGCAAAGCGGACCAGGTCGATGCGGTCAATCCGCGACCGAAGAACAAACACGGCCATATCCTGGAAATGATCCCACCGGGACGGGGCAAGGATGCCGACCACGCAGCCCTGCAGTTTAAGTGGGAAATACCGCTGATGGCGGGCAACCCGGCGAAAGCCGCCGACGGCGCAAAGTATCATGCCGACGTTTCGGCAAATGGCTGGTTGTCGACCCCCGACAACTGCGCGTTCGACACAAAGGGCCGCCTCTGGATCGCGACGGATGGCGCGCCGAAATCCGGTATCGCCGATGGCGTCTGGGCAACCGATGTCGAAGGCGACGGGCGGATGCTGACCAAACGGTTCTTTGCCGCCCCGCGCGGTGCCGAACTGTGCGGCCCGTGTTTCACCCCCGACGACAGAACGTTTTTCGCGGCGGTTCAGCACCCGGCGGACGAGAAAAATTCAACCTTCGCCAACCCGACGACCCGATGGCCCGACTTCAAGGACAACATGCCCACCCGTCCGTCGGTCGTAGTCGTCACGAAAACAAATGGCGGTGTGATCGGCAGCTGATACGTCTGCCTGGCGCGCGCTCGGGGTGGCTTCGGCTATTCCGCCCAGCGCGCCGGGCGGCGTTCCAGTAATGCGCGGATGCCCTCGGCGGAATCCTCGGTGCGGATAATCTCCATCACCCGGTCGAGTTCCGCCTTGTAGTTTTCGGTCGTCCGATTGTCCTGATTGTAAAGCTGAAGAAGCTCTTTCGCATATCGCACGCCGAGATACGGCATGCGGGCAATCTGGCTGGCCATGGTCATCGCCTCGTCCATCAGGTCTTCCGGCGAGACAACGCGGTTGACCAGCCCGATTTCCTTTGCCTCCGCCGCGCCGACGAAGCGCCCGGTCAGGATAAGTTCGTTGGCCAGCGTCAGGCCAACCAGTTTAGGCAGATTGCGCGGGCAGCTCCATTCGGAAACGAACCCGGCCGGCACCGCGATTTCCGAGACGCGTGCACGGTCGGTCATGATGCGCAGATCGCAGGCCAGCGTCATCTCAAACCCGGCGCCGACGGCGGCACCATCAATCGCCGCAATCACCGGCTGCGGCAGTTCTTCGAGTTTCCGCAGTGCCCGCTGCGCGATGACGTGGAAATGGTCGTTGATCATCCACTGCGCCAGTTCGCCGTATTCGCCGCGTATGCCAAGATCGTCCTCGGGGCGTTCCAGCGGCAGCGTCTCTTCCTTCAAATCGCCACCGGAACAGAATGTCTCCCCCGCGCCGGTGATGACGACCACCCGCACCCGCATGTGGCGGATTTCGTCAAAAATCGTGTCCAGTTCCATCGCCATGCGTGGTCCCAGCGCGTTCTTGCGGTCGGGCCGGTTGAGCGTCAGCACCCCGACGCTCTCGCCATCGGTGGCGCCGGGCGCCTCGAATTCCTGCCAGTCTATGTACCGGTATTTCATTTCCCGTTCCTCTCGTCCGTCCCGGCTCTGTCGGGTTCGGCGGTACCGACATCGAGCCGCTTTTCGACATTACCGACAAGTCCCATCGCAAAGCGTTCACTGAAACCGCAAATAAAGGAAACCACCCAGTAGATGCCGTTCTGCATTTCGCTCGATGTCGCACTGGTCAGGAACGAAGACGAGACGATACCGCTTTTCAGCGTCGCATAGGCAAAGATCGCTACGATGACGCCGATATACGGCTTGAAAAACGCCGACAGCAGGAGCATTCGCGGGTTGAAATCGTCCGGTTCCGCCAGATCGCGGAGCCGGATCATGATGCTGACCATGGCGCCGAGCAGCGCGGCAATAACCACCGTGGTCAGCTCATTCAGTGGAAAATAGGTGAGCGAGCGGCGTTCGAAATCCTCGAACACCCATAGCCAGAGCGGGCCAATCAGAATCCAGGTGACAAAGGAGGCAATAAGGCCGGTGACGATGATCGCCGTCGCAGATCCCCCCGTGAGCCGCATGAACCATGTCGTCCGGGCATTGCTGAAAGCGCCGGTACGCATCTTGATTGCGTAGCGCAGCTCGCGCGCGAGCACCAGGTTCGGCGTCTCCGCCTGCAGCGCCCCGATAATCAGCGCGAGATCTGCGTTCGCCGTCCCGTCGCCCCGGGTTTCCAGACGCGTCACAATCTTGGCCAGCTTGGCGATCTCCACCTGTACATCCGGTTCAAGAGCCTGTCCTGCAAGTGCGCGAAGCGATGCCCTGATCGCTGCGATATCCGGGGGCGTCTGGACGTCGGACATACGGCGACTCTTTCCTACAAACCGCCCAGGCGGGCCGGGGCGGCCCGGTCGCCCGATCCGCGTTGCGGCATCTTCGGCATCGCGAAACCCTGCTGATGACAGGCACGGGTGATCACCGTGAATTTCCACATCACCCCTCCTGCCACCGCGGCGACGCCGGCGATGGCAAGCATCGATTCACTGAACGCCGTCGCCAGCGCAAACATCACCAGCGGCGTGATATGACCGACCAGGCGAAGAGCGGGGGTCAGTTTTTGCAGTTCCGCACGCGCCAGGGGCGGCACGCCATCGCGTTTCGCGAACGCATAATATCGCTGCCAGATCAGCATGTTGGCGAGCGCGAGCAACGCACCCCAAGTAGAAATAAAGGCCATCGACGCATCGAACCGCCACGATGCGAGGCCGCTCGCAATACCGAGCAGGCCGACACCTTCGAGCAGACCGGACATGACCAGCATGGTGGGGATCAGCCCGACGCGCCAGGCGGGTATTCCCCTGGCCGCGTGCAATATCCGCCCCTGACAATACAGGAATGCCAGTGCCGCGAGCGCGACGACGAGATGAAGCACCGGACCCGGCCATATCAGATCGGCGAGCAACGCCGGGTAAAACAGCGCAACGGCGTAGGTCTCGCGGGTCATCCAGGACGATTGAGGCCGCATCAGCGCTCGCCAGAACCGGATCTTCCGGCCTATCTCCATGAAGACAAAGAACAGTCCGACCGCCATGCCGGCACCGGCAGCGGTATTCAGGTAAAGCAACGCCTCGGACGACAACCCGGAGACGAAATGTGCGGCGGTCGCCATCACCACAAGACCGGACGACATACCGCCCATGGTGAAATTCATCGCAGCGCGGTAATCCCAGAACGTCTGACGGGCGCCCACCAGCGGATTCGCCGGGTCGCTCATCGCTTCGTCTTCGGTATCCTCCGGTTCGGGATCGCGGCCCGGCATCGCGTTGGGCACTTCGTAAAGGTATTTGATCTGCGGGTCCGTCCCGAGATCTTCGTGCATCTGGAAAAAACTGTTTTCGGCGGCCAGCTTCGAGACATTGCTGTCCGGATCGTTGAAATCGCCGAAATGCAAAGCGCTCGCGATGCAGGACGACGAACAGGCCGGCGAATATTCGAGGTCGACTCCGGGCGTCATCCCCTCTTCCTTCGCCTCGTCTATACGCTCGACGCAGAAGGTGCACTTGGTGGCCACGCCAACGCGCTCGTCATGGAAAACATGTGCTTCCTGTTTCGTCTCTTCGCCGTAATACCAGTCCTCTCCGTGCCCGATCGTGCGCGCCTGATACGGACAGGAGACCGCGCAATACCCGCAACCGATGCAGGTATCGTATGCCATTGTGACCAGCCCGTCGGCTCTCTGTTTCGTTGCGCCCGTCGGACATACCGGCACGCAGGGCGGCTCAGCGCAGTGCTGGCAGCCGACGACCATGAACAGGCGTTCGACGTCGGGAAAGGTGCCGCGCTCGATATCCAGGACCTTGCGCCACTGCACGCCGGGCGGGGTGTCATTCGCATGCTTGCAGGCAATCGTGCAGGTCTGACAGCCGACGCAGCGGTTCAGATCGACAACCATCCCGTAACGGGGTGTTCCCGGTGCGCCGGGCGCGCCGCCGTCCGGCGTCATACCGCCCGCCTTGCGCCATCGATCCGGCGTATTTTGATTCGCGCGAGATCGGCGCTCGACCCCGTGGAATCCGTCAGCGACAGCGACAGGGACGTCACGGAGTTCAGGCTCGGCAAATTGAGATCCTTTGCATAGGGCGTCGCCCAGTGGTCGAACTGGCCGATCATCAGCACGGTGTCGGGGCGAATGCCCTCACGCAAAACGGCGTACCCCTTGGTTGCCCCCGTCACAGATGAAATCTCCACGGCGTCGCCCTCGGCGATTCCCAGTTCCTTTGCCCGCGTCCGGTTGATGATCACGCCCTTGTGGCCCGAAATATTGTTTGCGACCTCGTTGATCAGCGGGATACCGACATTGGCACCCCAGGAATACTGCATCGACCGCGCGGTAAGCGCGAAGAACGGATAGTCTTCCGGGTCGCCGCCGGACTCCCTGATATGGTCGGTCCAGATATCGGGGAACGGCTCGTAAGACGGCAGCGGCTCGTATTCGTCGAGCTGTTTTTCCCACCAGTCGACACCGATTTCGTGCAGCCGGTTGGCGAGCTGCGCGCCATGGCGCTTGATACGCTCCTGGTAGGGCATCTCGAAACGCAGCTTTTCTTCCTTCATTTTCGGATAGAGATACCATTGGAGCTGGGGAAACGGTTTCAGCATGAACCCGTTCTCGGCGAACCAGTCGAGGTTGCGGACCTCCTCGCCATCGCTCAGCGAATGGCTCGCCGCCTTGCAGACCGCATCCCAGATTTCCTCGCGCTGATGCGGGACCGCTGTGTCGAGGCCATAATCATAGGCGCCGTCACGGTCCTGCAGGCGCGCACCGGCGGCTCCCCTGTTGATTGCAGCGTTATATTCTTCCAGGAGCCCGACCCGGTCGGCAAGCGCGGTTGCGATATCGGTCATGTCCATCGCGTCGACCTGGGGCACCACCGCTGGCTGACGGATTGCCCAGCCCTGATGTTTCCAGAACTGCTCGGTAAACTTGGTCGACCCGATCTGTATAAGCTGCAGGCTTTCGAGATCCGTGCAGTCGGGCAGGATGATATCCGCCATGTGGTTGGTTTCATCGCGAGTATAGGCAAACGAGACCGTGAAGGGGAACTCGGCGATCCGCTCGGCAACTTCGGGCGCATTCCACGACGAGATCGCGGGGTTGGTCCGGTAATTGATCCACATTTCGGGCTTGGTCTGCTTCGGCCAGTTCGACGGCTGCTTTTTCTGAAACAGCCATGGCAGATGTGCCGGTCCCAGCGCCGGCGACCAGGCGGAATCAGCGGCCATGGGCACCAGCGTTTTATAGGCGTTCCGAATGTGCGGATCGGCCAGCCATTCGTCTTTCGACGTTTGATTGAAAGGGTAGTCCATCACGCCGTCATTGGTCGGCCGCACGGTTTTCAGTCGATTATCGGCGGGACGGTTCAGCTTCACCGCCGTACCCAATGTCCCACCCGGCACTTCGAGGGCGCCGACCAGCGACGCCAGCAGGGTGCGCGCCCAGCATGTCTGGTAGCCGCCCCAGCCGTTATTGACCCCCTTGCCGAGCATCACCGCGACGGGGCGAAACGGCATTTCGACCCCTTCGATCTCGATCGTCTCGCCAATACAGGCATGGGCCACATATTCGTCGGCGACCTGGCGGATTTTTGCGGCCGGCACATCGCATTCGCCCTCGGCCCATTCCGGGTCGAACTGCTTCATGTGATCGAGCAATAGCTGGAAGGCCGGACGGGCATCGACACTGTCATGCTGCCAGACCTGCCCGTCCGGCCCGTCCTCGATACCGGAAACCGCGTAAGTGCCCTCAAGCGCGGCGTCGCCGATCTCGGCATCCCACGGCTTTATCGTGCCATCGGACAGGTCGCCGATCAGCGGCTTGCGCGTTTCGGGATCGCGCATGTAGTAGCCGTTCGGCCCGATCAGATAGGGCGACGTGGTGTCTTCCTTGAGGGCGCGTACGTCGCAGGTCTCGTTCCAGTCGCGCTCGACGATCATGCGGTGGATCAGCGCAAACAGGAAAGCCGCATCGGTCTTTGGTTTGATCGGAATCCATTCGGCCGACAACGCACCGGTGATCGACAGATGCGGTTCGACCTGTACCCGTTTTAGCCCGCGCACGCGGGCGTCCGCCTGGCGCCAGACCCCGGCAACGCCCCCGGACGCCTCGACATTGTTGCCGCAATTGATCACGTAATTGCAGTAAGGCGTGTCCGGCGAAACGATGAACGCGCGGTGCCACAATTCGCCGTAGAGATGCTCGGAGTGATAGCATTTCACCCCCTGCCCGCCGCCGAACCCCATGTCGAGCGGCCCCCAGGCCGCCAGAAAGGCTGGAAACGTTCCCATGTATTGCGTCGGTGTGCCGCCGCCGCCGAAAGAAACGGCGAGTCGAGGATAACCGCTTTCGTCCTTCGCGCCGCGCGATCTCATGTCGCACATCCTGGCCGCGATTGTATCCAGCGCCTCTTCCCAGGTTATCGGTGCGAAACCCGGGTCTTCGTGACGGCCCTTCTTGGGGTTCGTGCGCTTCATCGGCGACGTAACGCGGTTCGGATTATAGGTTTTCTGGATAAGACCGTAGGCCTTTACGCAGACCCTGCCGCCGCCGGGGTGCCTGTCGGTGATATTGTAATTGGATTCGATCCGCGTCGCTACGCCGTCCTCCACCTCAACGCGCATCAGATCCGGTCCCGCCACGCACTGGTAGCAGTAAACCGGAACTTTTTTCCTGTCCTTGATTTTGGGCGCCATGGATATCCCTGAAGGTCACACCGTCAGGAGAAAGGTATCCGGGCACTGTCCCACGTTCAAGTAGGGGTGCCGCGGATCGGCAATTTGACACAGCGCCTGGCGCGCGGTGGCGGCAACTCAGCCGGTCTTGCCCATCATCTCGATCTGTTCGGCACGCCGTTCGCCGATTCCGGCGGGCGCCCCCATATCCTTTCGCCGGCGGTCGGGACCGAAATAGTCATTGGTCCGGATAAAGGGCAGCGGGTGATTGATCATCCAGACGAGCCGCTCGTACATCGCTTTCGCTGAAATCGGCTTGGCCATGAACATGTTGACGCCGGCATCGCGCGCCTCGCAGACCCGGTCCCGGTCGCCATGGCCGGTCAGCATGATGATCGGGACGTAAGGGTTCGGACTCTGTGGATCGTTGCGCAGGTATTTCACGAATGTCAGACCGTCCATCGGCTCCATATGCCAATCGGTTACAACAAGATCGATCGGGCGTTCACGCAGGATATTCAGAGCTTCCTCGACACTCTCTGCCTGCGAAAAGTCTCCGAGGCCCAGACCCTTGCATAGGTTCTCTACGACCGTGCGCATGAACTTGTTGTCGTCGACAACAAGAACGCTAAGTGCCTGGAGTTTCGGTCCACCGAACATTCTGGTCTCTGATACTCCGTCTCAAGCCGCCGTAATTCGGCCGGTTTCAAACGGATCGAGTGGAATTTCGTCGAGATCTTCGACGGGATCTCCCGTAATCGCGCCCAACCAGTTACCAACAACATCGCGAAGCGAGACGACGCCTTTGAGTTCATCGTTTTCAACGACCGGAAGATGACGAATGCCGTTACTCACCATAATGTCGAGAACCTGCTTCACCGTTGTCGCCGTGTCGCACGCGACGACATCGGCCGTCATGATTTCGGAAACATGGGTTTCTCCGAGCGCCGCGCCGTAATCTGGCAGCGAGACCGCCACGTCGCGTTCCGACAGAATTCCCGCGATACCGCCGGCAGCATCGATAACGACGATCGCACCGATATGGTTCTTGGCAAGCACGCCAGCGGCTTCACTGACGGTCGCTTCCGGACGGATCGTCAGGACAAAATTTCCCTTGAGATCAAGAATTTCTTGCACATTCATAGGATCATTCCCGCAGGTCGGTGGACAAATTACCGCCGCTTATAGCTAGGCCGATATGATTAAAATTCTCTTGATTGTGGTCCGTTCATGCATCCGGCAACGTAATGTTGATGTGGGCTCGCCCGTTACTGCCGGTCCGCGTATACTCATGTGATGAAGGAGAGAACGATGGATGCTATTGTCGAATCCGGCAGGAAAACCGGAAGGCCGACACAGGAAGAAGCGGAAGACGCGGTCCGCACCCTGATTCGCTGGGCCGGCGACGACCCCGACCGGGAAGGCCTGCTTGAAACACCCGCCCGGGTGGCGCGGTCATATAACGAATTCTACGCAGGCTACGATCAGGACCCGGAACAGGTCCTGATGAAAACCTTCGAGGAAACGGGCGGTTACGACGAAATGGTCCTGATCCGGGACATCGCCGTGGAATCGCATTGCGAACATCACATGGTGCCGATCAGCGGCAAGGCGCACGTTGCTTACATTCCGAATAGTCGTGTCGTCGGAATCAGCAAGCTCGCGCGCGTGGTCGAGATATTTTCGAAACGCCTGCAGATCCAGGAAAAGATGACCGTGGATATCGCCGCGACGATCGACCGCGTTCTCAAGCCGCAGGGTGTCGCCGTTGTAATCGAGGCAAGCCACCAGTGCATGACAACGCGCGGCGTTCACAAACCCGGTGCCGACACGGTGACCAGCCAGATGCTCGGTGCCTTCAGGGACGACCCGTCTACGCGCCGGGAATTCCTTGCCATGATCCGGAACGACTAGCAGTGGAAGAAGCGCCCTCCGGCTTTTCCTCTGCCACTGCGCTCTCGCGCGGCGATCTCGAAGAGGGCAACGTGTTCGCTCCGCGTTTCGACGCAGACGGACTGATCCCGGTAATCGCTCAGCATGCCGAGACCGGGGATATCCTGATGTTTGCGTGGATGAACGCCGAAGCGCTGTCGCGGACGATTGAAAACGGCGAGGCCTGGTACTGGAGTCGCAGCCGCAATGAGTTGTGGCACAAGGGTGCGAGCAGCGGGCAGGTACAAAAGGTCACAGAAATACGGACCGACTGCGATCAGGACGTGGTTTTGCTGCGGGTCTTGCCTCAGCGTGCAGGCGCCTGCCATGTTGGCTACAATTCCTGCTTCTACAGATCCGTTCATCAGTCGAAGAACGGCGAAATCCGCCTGACCTTCGAGGAAACCGAGAAAGTATCGACATGACCGAGAAACTGCTGCCTACAACCGTCGTCGGAAGCTACGTACAACCAGAATGGCTGGTCGATCGCGCAAACCTGAAGGGGCGGCTGCCGCCCCGGGTGCGCGCGCTCGAAATGTGGCGCGTCGATCCTGACCTTCTCGAAGACGCCCAGAACGATGCCACGCTTCTTGCCATCCGCGATATGGAACGCGCCGGGGTCGACATCATTACCGACGGCGAAGTGCGCCGCGAAAGCTATTCGAACCGGGTTGCAACGGCGTTGGGCGGAATCGATATCGACAACCCCGGTGAGGCAATGGACCGGACCGGGCACATGAATCCTGTCCCGCGTATCGCGGGCCGGATTAGCCGGGACCGCCCGATCGAGGTAGATGACGTCAAGTTCCTTCGCGCAAACACGGACCGCCGGATCAAGATCACCCTGCCGGGCCCGTTCACGATGACCCAACAGGCGCAGAACGACTTTTACGAAGACGATGAAGCCGCGGCGATGGATTACGCCGCCGCGGTCAATCAGGAAGTGCGCGACCTTTTCGCCGCCGGCGCCGACGTCGTCCAGCTCGACGAGCCCTATATGCAGGCCCGCCCGGACATCGCCAAAAAATATGCCGTCAAGGCCATCAACCGCGCGCTGGAGGGGATCGACGGAGAAACCGCGGTCCATGTCTGTTTCGGCTACGCGCATGTCGTACACGAACGCCCCGAAGGGTATTCCTTCCTGCCGGAACTGAATGACTGCACCGTAAAGCAGGTATCGATCGAAACCGGACAATCCGGCATCGACCTGAAAGTGCTCGATACCCTGCCGACCAAGAAAATTATCCTCGGGGTGCTCGATCTGAGCACGGACGAGATCGAAACGCCGGAGATCGTCGCCGGGCGCATCCGTCGGGCGTTCGATCACGTCTCGCCGGACCGCATTCTGGTCGCACCGGATTGCGGCATGAAATACATGCGTCGCGATGTCGCGTTCGGCAAGCTGAAGGCGATGTGCGACGGGGCAGCCATCGTTCGCGCGGAATTATAGGCTTTTCGGCCGAGATTCCGCGCTTTGCGGCATTTCGGACGGAAATGAGATAAAGGGCCTAAAACGGTCCAAATTCCTTTGAATCTGCTGTATGGTGCCGGGTCCCCACACAATCCCACGTCTGAATTCCGGAGCTGACTGATTTCAAAAGGTATGACAACCGCGGAGCGCGAACGCTTCCACAACCTGCTGCTGATGGCAAAGGAAAGCCCGTTCGAGGGTGAGCGTACCAATGCGCTGGAAGCGGCCGAACGGATGGCGCAGCGTCACGATATGACGCTCGAGGAAGCTGCGCGCTCCGGCGGCGAAGGCCTTCAGAAACCGGGCGAGCAGAATCCGGCGCCCAAACCGCCTTCATCTTTCGAACAGGCGGAGGCAGAAGCCGCCGCACGCGAACGTGCTTTCGCCGAGAGCGCCCGTTTCATGCGCGACATGGAAGACCACGCCAGGAGCGACAAGGCTCGGCGCGACGAAGCGCTCAAGGCCGCCTATGACCGCGGACTTGATGCCGAAGAACGGCGGCGTGCCGAACGGGCGGCGTCGCGCGACAAGACCGTCCGCAAGAACGGGCGGAAACGCAATCCGCTGGTACATGCCCGGGTTCTCCTGAAAGAAACCCGGTTGCCGATCAAGGAGATCGCCTCAATCTGCGGGCTCGATGTCTATACGGTCGCGGGCCTGAAACTTAAAATGCGCGAAGAAGCCGCCAACTGAACCGGAGGGCTGGATATGCTTGACGACAAGGTGGTCGTCGTCACGGGCGGCGGCAGGGGCCTCGGTCAAGCCTATGCAATCGAAGCCGCGCGGCTTGGCGCGAAAGTCGTCGCGGGTGACGTACTCGATTGTAGCGAGACCGTTCGCCGGATCGAGAAGGCGGGCGGGACAGCCCTCGGACTCGAACTCGATGTCACCCGCATGAGCACCGTTAACGCGATGACGGAAAGCGCGATCGACGCCTTCGGGCGGATCGACGTGCTGGTAAACAATGCGGCGCTTTACGGCGGCCTGACCGGTGGCAGGTTCGATATGCTCGACGAAGACGAATGGGACCGCACCATGAACGTCAACGTCAAGGGTATCTGGAACTGCTGCAAGGCAGTGGTGCCGCACATGAAAACCGCGGGCGGTGGCTCGATCGTAAATGTGGCTTCGCTCGCCGCGACCTATGGCCTGCCCTTTGCATTGCATTACACGACGTCGAAGGCAGCCGTGATCGGTCTTACCCGGGGCCTCGCCCGCGAGCTCGGCCGCAACGAAATCCGCGTGAACGCCATCGCACCGACCGCCGTGCTGACCGAAGGCACCTCGGAATTTTTCGGCGACAAGACCGACGGCGCGATGGAGACCATAAAACAGGACCAAAGCCTGAAGCGGAACCCGACGCCGGACGACATGATCGGGACCGTCATGTGGCTGGCCTCCGATGCCAGCGGCTTCGTCACCGGCCAGACCATCGCCATCGATGGCGGCACGGTGATGTCCTAGTTTGCACCTCATCTTCTCGGGAACCCTGTTCATGAATTTGAAACTCGCCCGTGTCCCCAGTAGAAATGAATGAAAGCTGTCGCGGCGAAAATACTTAGCTACCGAATGACTTTGCACGCCCCCCGCCTTGTGGTGAAATAAGGGGAAACGGGAGGACGCAATATGTTCCTGCAAAACGCATGGTATGTCGCTGCCTGGGAAACCGAGATCGGCGACGGGCCTTTCGCCCGAACGATCCTCAACGAACCGGTCGTATTGTATCGCACCGCGGACGGGATCGTGGCGCTGGAAGACCGCTGCTGCCACCGCGCACTGCCGCTATCGATGGGCCGGGTGGTCGATGACCGCCTGCAATGCGGCTATCACGGGCTGGAATTCGATGACACCGGCGCCTGCGTGAAAGTGCCGGGCCAGTCTAAAATCCCGCCCGGCGCGCAGGTGCGATCCTACCCGGTCATTCAGCGCTGGGGATGGGTCTGGATATGGCCGGGCGATCCCGCGAAAGCCGACGAAGCGCTGCTGCCGCAATGGACATGGCTGGACGACCCGTCCTGGAAAACCATTCCCGGCCGCGGCGGCACGCCGATGCCGGTCGAGGCCAATTACATGCTGATCTCGGACAACCTGTTCGACATCACGCATCTCACTTATGTGCATGCCTCGTCCATCGGCAACGAGTCCATCGTCGACTTTCCGGTGAAGACCGAACAGCTGGATCGTGGCGTCAAAATGACCCGGCTGGTGCCCGATCGCCCGCCGGCGCCGTTCTACAAGAAGGCCGGAGGATTCGACGGCAATGTCGACCGCTGGCTGATCACGACGTCCGAACTGCCCGGCTATATCGTGAACGATGCAGGCACCGTTCAGATCGGTGCAGGTATCACGCCGGGCGACGTGGACGAGGCCGTCGGCGTGGAAATGAAGGTCATGAACCTGCCGACCCCCGAGACCGAGACATCGACCCATTACTTCTACGCACATGCGCGTCACTTCAAGGTCGACGATCCGGAATGGGACGAGATCTACCGGACCCAGTTCACAGCGGTTTTCGAAGAGGACCAGATGATCCTCAACGCCCAGCAAGCCAGCATGTCGCGCAATCCGGACGCGCCCGAGATCGATGTGAACGTCGATGCCCCGAATATCCGGATTCGCAGAATGCTCGACGACATGATTGCCGCCGAGCAAAGCGAATTGACGGGCGCGCGCAGAAGCGCCTGAGCGGCGGACAGGGAAATGGAAATACGCAGACTGAGCGAGGCTGTCGGCGCCGAGATCCTCGGCATCGACCTTGCCGCGCTCGACGACGGGATGTTCAGGGCGATCGACAAGGCCTATCTCGAACACCAAATGCTGTGCATCCGCGGACAGAAACTCGATCCCGACAGCCTGGTCGCGTTTTCCGAACGGTTCGGGGTGGTGAAGCCCCATGACAATGTCAAATTCGCGCTCAAATCGCACCCGAAAATTCTCGTGCTGTCGAACGACGTGGATGAAAACGGCAACCAGGTCGGCGTGATCGACGCGGGCGACGCGTGGCACACCGACCACAGCTTCAAAAAGCGCCCGGCCAACTGCACGATTTTGTACTCGCTCAAAAACCCGTCCCGGGGCGGCGCGACCGATTTCACCAACCAGTATGCCGCCTACGATGCGTTATCGGGCGAGATGAAAGCAAAGATCGCCGCCCTGCGCGGCCGCCATTCGATCAGCAAGCTGAAGAACAAACGCGTTGTCATGTCGGGTGCGCGCGAAGACGCGGTCGAATTCTACAAACGCCAGGAAAAAGCCATCCCGGAGGTCACGCATCCGCTGGTCCGTGTGCATCCGGTAACGGGCCGCAAGTCGCTCTATTGCTCGCCGCGCTTCACCATCGGCATCGACGGCCTCGCCGAGGAAGAGGGCGATGCCCTGCTCGACGAACTTATCGCCCATTCGGTCAAGCCGGAATTCCGCTACCGCCACCGCTGGGGCGACGGCGATGTGGTGATGTGGGACAACCGGTGCGTCAATCACCGGGCCACCGGCGGATACGAATACCCGGATATCCGCCATCTTTACCGGACCACGGTCGAGGGCGGCCCCACCGAATAATACCGATCGAACCCCGGTTGCGTCGATTCCCCGGCGGCGATAACAAAGACCTGTTCCCTGACCGCTGTGAGAGTTCCCCATCTATGTTAACGACCGCCGGCGCCATCCTGCCGATCTTCCTGCTGATCGTCGTCGGCTTCATATTCAAACGGACGGGATTCATCGGCGAAGGCTTCTGGGCGCCGGCCGAAAAGCTCACCTATTACGTATTGCTGCCTGCACTGATCGTCCGCAGCATCACGGAGTCGGACCTGTCATCCCTCCCCGTTGGTCCAATGGCGCTCGCGCTGTTATCGACCGGCACCTGCATGATCCTGCTGTCGCTTCTGATCAAACCTGTCCTGCAGACGGACGGGCCGAGTTTCACGTCGCTGCTGCAGGGGGCGACCCGCATCAACGCCTATCTCTGTTTCGCTATCGGCGACGCGCTTTACGGCGATGTCAGCATTGCGCACTGCGCCTATTGCCTCGCTGTGATGATGCCGTTCATGAACGTTACTCTCGTCACCCTGATGTCGGCCTACGCAGGCACCGGCAAGCCGAACTGGGCGCGGGTACCGCTGCAGATCGCCCGGAACCCGATCATCATCGGTTGTGCGATCGGCTGGCTGGTCAATACCCTCGCCCTGCCGGTGCCCGACTGGCTGATGGCCTCGCTGTCGATCCTTGACCGAGGCACCCTGCCGCTTGCCCTGCTATGTGTCGGCGCCGGACTGGTTTTGATGATGGACCGCAACCAGGTCCTGGCCATGACCGTATCGGTGGTCCTGAAACTGGGGGCGATGCCGGTGATTGCCATCGTGCTGTGCCAGTTTTTCGGCGTCACCGGCGTGCCGATGGCCATCGTGGTCCTCTTCGCCGGCGCACCTGCCTCGACGTCGTCCTATATCCTGGCGCGGCAGATGGGCGGGAACGCACCCTTGATGGCGGCGATCCTGTCGGTGCAGACGATCCTGGCGGCACTCACGCTGCCCCCGATACTCGCCTATGTGGCACCGTGACACCTAAGGCGGGTCGCGCGCTACTTCACCGCCTGCAAAGCCTGCCATACCCGCTCCGGCGAAGCAGGCATTTCGATCATCGGAACACCCGCCGCGTTAAGGGCATTCTCGATGGCGTTCATCACCGCCGGCAACGCGCCGACCGTGCCCGCCTCGCCCGCACCCTTGACGCCGAGCGGGTTCTGCCTGGTCGGCACCGGGTTGGATTTAACATCGAACATCGTCAGATCGCCGGCGCGCGGCATGGCATAATCCATAAAGGAGGCCGCCACGTTCTGACCGTCTTCGTCATACACCGCGCGCTCAAGGACCGCCTGGCCATAACCCTGTGCGACACCTCCGTGGATCTGGCCTTTGAGCAGCAGCGGGTTCAGCACGGTGCCGACATCGTCGACGATCACGTAGCCGATCACCTCTATCTCACCGGTATCCGGATCGATTTCAAGCTCGCACGCATGGGTACCGTTGGGAAAGTTCGCGGTCTTGGGCGCAAACGTGGAGCGTTCGTCGATGCCGCCATCCACGCCGTCCGGCAGCTTGCCCGGCACGTAGGAACTTTTCGCCACCTCTTCCAGCGAGATCGAGCGGTCGGTGCCAGCAATGGTGAACACGCCGTCAGCAAATTCGAGATCGTCTGCGCTGGCTTCCAGTTGATGGGCAGCCAGCAGTTTTGCCTTGGCGATAGCCTTCTCCGCAGCCTGAAAGATCGCGGAGCCGCCACAGGTCGCCGAGCGCGAACCGCCGGTGCCGCCGCCGATGCCCTGCTGATCGGTGTCGCCTTCGCGGACACGGATGCGGTCCACCGGCAGCCCGAGCGCCTGCGAGACGATCTGCTTGTAGACCGTATCGTGCCCCTGGCCCTGGTTGATCGTGCCCGCCAGCACCATGACATTGCCGGTCTTGTCGATGCGGATCGTGGCCTCTTCGATCGACGGCGCCCCGGCGCGTTCGATGGTGTTGGAGATACCGATACCGCGCAGTTTGCCGCGTTCCCTGGCGCTCGCCTGACGCGCCGGAAAGCCCGCATAGTCGATCATCTTCAGACCGTCATCGAGGTTCTTCTCGAACTCGCCGCAGTCATAGGTGAACACCAGCCCGGTCTTGAAAGGCATTGCATCGGGCGAAATCGTGTTCTGGCGGCGCAGCTCCGCGGGATCGCGCCCCAGTTTCTTGGCTGCATCGTCGACCAGCGTCTCGATCACATAGGCCGCTTCGGGACGCCCGGCACCGCGATAGGGAGATGTCGGCGTCGTGTGTGTAAACACGCCGGACACCTCGACATGGATCGCCGGCGTCACGTAGGTGCCCGCCAGCGTGCCGAGGTTGTTGATAGGCGGGCCGTTGCCGCCGGTCGATACATAGGCGCCTATCGCTGCCAGCGTACGCACATGCAAACCGAGGAAATTGCCGTCATTGTCCATTGCCAGTTTTGCGACCGTGTGGTTGTCGCGCCCCTGGAAGTCGGACAGATGCCCCTCGGAGCGTTCCGCCACCCATTTCACAGGCCGGCCGACCTTTTCGGACGCCCATAACACCAGCACCTGTTCCGGGTAAACGCTGCCGCGCAAACCGAAACTGCCGCCGATATCGCCCGCGATGACACGTACATCGTGTTCCGCTACGTTGAAAATCTGGGTCGCCATCTGTTCGCGGATCTTGTGCGGATAGTGGCAGCCGGTATAGAGCGTGTAGCGCTGATCCGTTTCATTGTAGTCGCCGATATACGCGCGGGGCTCAATCGTATTGGTGATGGTGCGCGTAATCCGGAACGTGCGCTCCACCACGATATCGGCCTTTGCGAAGGCTGCCCTGGTTTCTTCCGGATAGCCGCGCTGTTCGTAAAAGCATTCGTTGTTTGGCCGCTCGTCCCAGACGCTCGGCGCATCGTCGTCCATCGCCGTGGCGGTGGCGATCTGGGCAGGCAGGATCTCGTAATCGACCATGATTGCCTCGGCGGCATCCTTGGCCTGATTGATACTTTCGGCGATCACGAAGGCGACACCATCGCCGACAAACCGCGCGCGGTCGAGCGCGAGTGGCGGGTTCGGCGGCTGGTACTGATCGGCGTTCCAGCGAGACCCGCATTCGAGATCGCCATAGCCGTCGGCGCGGTAATCCTGCGCCGTCAGGACGGCTTTGACGCCGGGCATTGCGGACGCGGCGGAACTGTCTATGGACAGAATTTTCGCGTGAGCGTGCGGCGAGCGCAGGACGAAGCCGCGCAGCTGATGCGGCAGGGTGTAGTCGTCCGAATAGCGTCCACCACCGGTCAGAAGACGCGGATCTTCCGTCCGCGGGATTGGTTGTCCGACGTCGTACTCGCCCATCCTTGATCTTCCTTCGAATTCTAAGTTTATTACGTTCTTATAAATCAAACCCGGTAACGGGAAAACAGGAAGCGGGACCAGATGAAACTTGCGGGAAAAGCAGCCATTGTCACCGGCGCCGGCCGGAATATCGGCGAGGAAATCGCGAAACTTTTTGCAAAGGAAGGCGCCAGGGTCGCCGTCGTCGATATGGACGAGGGCCGCGCGAACAGCGTCGCCGACGCGATTAAAGCGGATGGCGGCGACGCCGTCGCCATCGTCTGCGACGTTTCCGACCCCGCGGAGATCGCAAAAATGGTCTCCGCCACGGTAGATGCCCTCGGCGGGATCGACATTCTCGTCAACAACGTCGCCATCTCGGACAACAAGGATATCTTCGAGATCACGGAAGACGAATGGCGCAAGACCATCGACGTCACGCTGTCCTCCCCGTTCTATGTGACAAAGCAGGTCGCGAAATGGATGGTCGATAACGACCGCGGCGGGCGTGTCGTCAATGTCGGCTCGACTTCCGGGTTCAAGGGCCGGCCCACTGCGATCGCCTACACCTCGGCCAAGGGCGGGGTATTCAACATGACCCAATCCATGGCGGTCCAGCTCGCGCCATACGGCATTATCGTCAACCAGGTATCGCCCAACATGACCGGCTCGCCCGTCGGCCAGGAAGTCTTCAACCGCGACCGCAAGGTAACCAATCTGGTCGGCAGGCCGGGCGAACCGGACGAACAGGCCAAGGCCGTTCTGTTTCTTGCCTCGGAGGATGCCTCGTTCATCGCCGGCGCAAATCTTTTCGTCGACGGCGGAACGATGGCGATGGCGTCGTTTGCCAAGCCGGCCGTACGTAAAGACGGAAAATGAGCGGTCCCTACCGGCTGGGCGTCGATGTCGGCGGCACTCATACCGACCTGGTCCTGCTGAACGTCTCCGACGGCACCATCGAAATCGAAAAAGTGTCGTCGACACCGGCCAACCCGGCGTTCGGCGTGCTGGAGGGGGTCAACCGCTTCATCGCAAAGGGCAAAGAGCCGGATGCGATTGAATTCTTCGCCCACGGCACCACAATCACGACCAATGCCCTGCTGGAAATGCGCGGCGCCAAAGTCGGCATGATGATCACGAAAGGCTACCGCGCGATCCAGGAAATCCAGCAGCAGGCGCGGGACGGCAACCCGTTCGACTATTTCTTTCAGCGCCCCACGCCGCTCGCCCCGCAGAGCCAGACCTTCGAAGCCGGGGGACGGATAGATTTCGAGGGCAACGAGCTGGAGCCGCTGGACGAAGCGGCCGTCCGCACCGCGGCACGCGCGCTGAAGGCCAGGGACGTCAACTCGATTGCCGTGGTCTATCTGTTTTCCTA
Organism: uncultured Rhodospirillaceae bacterium; assembly: GCA_963977005.1. Lineage (GTDB taxonomy): Bacteria > Pseudomonadota > Alphaproteobacteria > MPNO01 > UBA830 > CAXBCP01. Next base: position 78,564 of record CAXBMQ010000007.1, on the reverse strand, counting down.
CATGAACCCGTCGCACGAACAGAGGACACGGGATCTCATTCTCGAGGAATGGCCCGACGCGCATGTGTCGCTGTCGTCCGACGTGCTGCCGCGCATCCGCGAATGGGCGCGCATGTCGACGACCCTGCTCAATGCCTATCTCGAACCCGTCCTGGTGCATTACATCAGCGACCTTTCCGACGGGCTGGACGACGGCGGCGTCGAGACCCAGCAGCGCTTTCTTATGCAGTCCAACGGCGGCGTTATGCCGTTCAAGGCCGCCGTCGCGGGGGCTAAAACCGTTCACACGTTGTTTTCCGGCCCGGCCGCCGGCGCGCAGGCCGCGGCCTATCTCGCGGCGGAAGACGCGAAAAAAGGTCTCGTGACGCTCGATATGGGCGGTACGTCCTGCGACATTGCCTTTATCGAAGGCGGGGCGCCGCTTGAAGTCACCGAAGGCGAAGTTGCGCGGCGGCGGCTCGATGTGCCGGCCCTCGACCTCACGACGATTTCCGCCGGTGGCGGTTCCATCGCCTGGATAGACGGAGGCGGTCTGCTTGCCGTCGGTCCCCAGAGCGCCGGCGCGGATCCCGGCCCGGTCTGCTACGGTAAGGGCGGCGAGAACCCGACCGTGACGGATGCCGATATCGTGTGCGGTTTTCTGAACCCGGATTACTTTCTCGGCGGGGCGCAGTCGCTCGACGTCGACGCATCGAAGCGCGCATTGGAAGAAAAAGTCGGCAAACCGCTTGGCATGAGCGCCCTTGAAGCCGCCGCCGGCATCCGCCGCATCGTCGATATGCGCATGGCCGACGAGGTGCGTATTTTCGGCGCCAAGCGCGGCGTCGATCCGCAGGAATTCACCCTGCTGCCCTTTGGCGGCGCAGGCGCTGTCCACGCCGCCCCGGTCGCCGAGGAGCTGGGCATGACCCGCATCCTGGTGCCGCCGCGCCCCGGCGCTTTCTCGGCGCTCGGCCTGCTCTGCACCGATGTGGTGCATGACTATATCCGCTCGGAACTGCGCCCCCTCGACCAGGTGCCCCCGGCCCATGCCGAGAAAATCTTCCGTGAACTGGAAGAACGCGGTCGGCAGGAACTGGCAAGCGAAGGCATGGACCCGGCCAATGCGACCTTCGCCCGCGAACTGGACATGCGCTACACCGGACAGGGCTACGAGCTGCGTGTCGGTCTCGACGGCATTGGCGGTCCGGACGGACTGGACGATGCCGCCCTCGCCGAAGCTCGGGAACGGTTTGATGGCATCCACGCCCGCATCCACGGTCATGCCGCCAGCGAGAAACCCACCGAGGTCGTCAGCTACCGGGTCCGCGCGCGGGTCGCAGTGCCGAAATACGAACCGGTGGTCGAACAGGATGTCGCCACCACAGATGCCCCGGAAAGTGCGAAAAAGGGCGTCCGCGATGTATGGTTCACATCGGATACCGCCACCGAAACCGCAATCTGGGACCGTAACGCCCTGCCCTTCGGGGCGACGCTATCAGGCCCGGCGATCGTCGAGCAGCTCGACAGTACGATTGTCGTACCCGACGGCTGGCAGGCCCATGTGGATGGCTTCATGAACCTCATCCTCACGCGGGAGCTTTGAGATGATCTTCGCTTTCTCCCGCGCCCGGCAAAGTGTCACCCCGGGCTTGTCCCGGGGTCCAGTCTTCATCGAAGGACAACGTGCAGGTTGCCCTGGATCCCGGCACAAGGCCGGGATGACAATCGAAGGGACGGTATGATGACCCTCGATCCGATCACCGTGCAGATCCTCAAGAACAAGGTCGCGAGCCTGGTCGACGAGATGCACTATCATTTCTACCGCTCCGGCTATTCGACCATCATCCGCGAAAGCCGGGATTTTTCCTGCGTGATCCTCGACAAGAGCGGGCGGCTGATCGTGCCGCCGCCGATGTTCTTTCACGCACCGTTCTACAAGCATTTCGTCGACCGCACGGTCGAACTGTACGGCGAAGACGGCCTGAAGGATGGCGACGTCGTGGTGTCGAACCACCCGTATGAGGCGGGCGTGCCGCATGTGTCCGACATGGCGTTCATCGCACCGATTTTCCATGACGGGACCCTGGTCGGGTTTTCCGGCAGTTGCGCGCACAAGGCCGATATCGGCGGGACGAACCCGGGCTCGACGTCGGCGAATTCGACCGAGATCTATCACGAAGGTCTTGTCCTCCCACCGGTGAAGATGACCGCAGAGGGCGCCTACGACGAAGATCTCGAACGGCTGATCCTGACCAATAGCCGCCAGCCGGAACTGGTCCGGGGCGACATCCGCGCGCAGATCGCGGCGACCGAGATCGGTGTGAAACGGATGCAGGACCATTGCACGCGCTTTGGCACCGCAACCGTCATGGACTCGTTTGCCGCGATCCTGAAAGCCGCAGCCGACGAGATGCAGTCCGCGATCAGCGCCCTGCCCGACGGCGTCGCCTCGGCTGACGGCTACATGGACGACGATGGCGTCGAGATGGACAAAGGCGTCTATTTCGCCGTGACGATTACCAAGAAAGGCGACGACATCACGTTCGATTTCTCGAACTCACAGCCGCAGGCCAAGGGTCCGATAAATCTGCGTCCGTCGATGGTCGAAGCCTGCGTGTTCTATTCGATGATCGGGTGTCTGGGTCACGACATGCAGTTCAATGACGGCATGCGTGATGTGGTCAAATTCGTCTATGCGCCGCGCACAATCACCAACGCGGAATCGCCGGCTCCGGTATCGTCCTACCAGAAAGCGAACCTCCGTCTGACCGATGTCATTCTCGAAGCTCTGGCGACGTTCAACCCGTCCCGCGCGATCGCCGGGTCCGGGTCGTCGGGCTCGCTGTCGATCAACTGGCATCAGGGTGGCAAGCCCGGTCATAACACGCTGCAATATGAAATCCTCGGCTCGGCCTATGGCGGGGGCCAGGGCAATGACGGCTGCAACGCGACGGCGACGCATTTGTCGAACCTGCATGTCACGCCGATCGAGATCATCGAGAGCGAATACCCGTGCCGGATCACCGAATTCAACATGGTCGCGGATTCCGGCGGTGCCGGCGAATTCCGCGGCGGCGTTGCTTTCCGACGGCGCTACGAGGTCACACAGGACTGCACCGTGGTCCGCCGCTACGATCGATACAAGTACCCGCCGCCGGGCGCCAAGGGCGGCCAGCCCGGCGGCGGCAGCAAGTTCGTGATCCGCGTCGGCACCAATGAAGAGGAATCGACACCCGCTTCGGGCAAGTTCGAGCTCAAGGCAGGACACGCTTTCTATCTTGAAAGCGCCGGGGGCGGCGGGTTCGGCGATCCGGCGGACCGCAACCGCGAGCGCCTCGCCCGCGATATCGAGGAAGGCTATGTAAGCGACGAGGCCGCGCGGGAGAAATACGGACTCTAGCGCCCTCTTCAGACCCGTAAACGCAGGAGAACAACAATGGCAAAAGACCGCGTTGGCATTATCGGACCGGGCCGGATGGGCCTCGCGATGCTCAAACACCTGCGGAAACACGGCTTCGGTGTAACCGTATACGACATTGACGCCGACCGGCTCGCCGCCGCCGTAGAAGCCGGCGGCATCGCGGCATCGAGTCCGCGCGAGGTCGGCGCAAACAGCGATTACGTCATTGTCGGCGTCGGTTTCGAGCCCGAAGTCTATGCCTGCCTGACCGGCGAAGACGGCGCGCTGGACGGGATGGCATCGGGCAGTGCGGTCGCAGTCTGCTCCACGGCATCTGTCAGCGGCGTCCAGAATCTCGCCGGGATATGCGCTGACAAAGGGATCGGCTTTCTCGACGCACCGATCGCCCGCGGCCGCTGGGCGGCGGATGAAGGCACTCTTTTGGCCCTGGTCGGCGGCACGGATGAGGTCGTCGAACGCTCGCGCCCCGTCTTCGAGACGTTCTGTTCGGATATCGAACACATGGGCGAGGTCGGCCACGGCCAGGTTGCCAAGATGATGAACAATTACCTGCTCTGGGTGAATGGCTGTGCGCTGATCGAAGCAGGCCGGCTCGCGGAATCGACCGGCATCGACCTGCCGAAACTGCGTAACGCCCTGATGATGAGCTCCGGCGATTCCGCCGCGCTGCGCGACTGGGACCGGATGACCTTTACCTGGGCGCTCAAGGACATGCAGATGATGGAAAAGCTGATGGACGGCGAAAACAAGGCCTTTCCGCTCGCCGGGCTGATCAAGGAACTGGTCAAGGACGGCCGCGCCATCAAGGCGACCGATCCACCGGACTGGTCCGGCGAAGGCGGCATTGCCAAACGTCCATAACACCGGAGGTCCACACATGACGTTGATCCTCAATAACCAGAATGTACGCGACCTGCTGACCATGGAGGACGTGATCGATGTCCTCGAATTCGCCTATCGGGAACTTTCGGAAGGCCGCGGTGCTTTGCGGCGACGCAGCGACACCATCGTCAAATCCGACACCGCGCCGGACGCCATCTATGCGCTGAAATCGATGGACGGAATCGCCCCGTCACTGGGGGTCAGCGCGATCCGGATAAATTCGGACATCGTCACACACCCCAAAGTGGGCGAAAACATCCGCCGGGTGAAAATCCCCGCCGCGCCCGGCAACCGCTATACCGGGCTGGTGCTGCTGTTCTCCACCGAAACCGGGGAACCGCTCGCCATATTCCCCGATGGTGAGGTGCAGCCCATGCGCGTCGCGGGTACCAGCGCCCTTGCCGCAAAGTATCTTGCAAAAAAGGGCGCCCGTTCGGTCGCGCTGATCGGCACCGGCTGGCAGGCTCAGGCCCAGCTTCGCGCGATCGACAGTATCGGTGAGATCGCCGATTACCGGGTCTATTCCACCCGTAAGGAAAACCGCGACGGGTTTGCCATGGAATGGTCCGAAAAACTGGGTACCCAGATACGACCCTGCGACAGCGCGGAAGAAGCGGTTTCGGGCGCCGATATTGTGCTGCTGGCCACCAATTCGCTCGAACATGTCGCGCGCGAAACCTGGCTCGAACCCGGCATGCATATCAGCTCGATCAAATCACCCGAGATCGCCGCCGAGGTGATCGAGGCCTGCGATGTTGCCGTCTGTCACGTACCGCATGGCCGCCCGACACAGGAATTCGGTGCAGGCGCCTCCCTGCCCGACGGTATCGGCGCCAATATCGACACGCTGGCGAAGCGGATCGGCCTCGAAGACATGCCGACGCTTGCCGATATCGTCAGCGGCAAGTCACCGGGGCGCACGGACGATACCCAGACCACCTGTTTTCTGAACATTCTCGGACTCGGCTACCAGTTCGCGGCCGTGGGGTCCGTTCTTTATAAAAAGGCGAGAGAAGACGGGGTCGGCAACGAGATCCCGACCGACTGGCTGACCCAGGTCGAAGTCCCCTGAAAACCGCCGCCTAAAAATCAGGATGAACCGTCTTGGCGAGTTCTTCGTGGGTGGTTATCCAGACATTGTTCCGCCGCTGGACCGCCTCAATCGCTTTCCGCAGTTCGATCGCGCCGAACGGGCGGCCGAAGACATGGGCATGCACCGTAATGTCCAGAATTCCCTTCGGTGTATAGGTTCCGGCAAAGCCATCGAGGATACGTTCCAGAATGCGGGTAAAGGCTTCGGGCTCGTTGCCGTACCGGATGTAGAGCGGCATGTCGTTGACCTCCATCGTAAACGGCACGGCTGCCAGATCGCCGAATTCATTTTCGATCAGATAGGGAATATCCCGATCGAAATGGTCGGAATGCCACTTGAAGCCATGTTTCACCAATAGCTCCACTGTATTCGGGCTCGGCGTGCCGCGCGGGCTTATGAACCCCTTCGGGGCTTTGCCGTGCACGGATTTGAAAGCCTCGATCCCGCGGACCAGGTCCGCTTCCTCGTCGTCACGGTCCTGATAAACCGGCAACACATTCTGGGCCCAGGCATGGGCGCCGATGAAATGACCGTCGCCGTCGATCCGTGTGAGCAGTTCGGGATATTTCTCGGTAATGATCCCGCTTGCGTAGGTCCCGCAGGATATACCCATCTCACCGACGATATCGAGCAACCGGTCAGCGCCGGTCGTCATCCCGTATTCGGCCCAGGAACGCGCCTGGGTATCCAGATACCCCGCCGCCAGCGGGTTTCCCATAGGACCGACACCCGGCGCGGACTCGTCCGTCCACATTTCGCACATGATATTCACGCAGATCGCAATCGGTTTGTCGTCGGGCCAGTTGATCACGGCTTTTATTCCCTGTTCTACATCTCTCGTCAGTCCACCTTTTATAGCGTGCCTGATAGACGGGACGATAGTCCGCTGCTTTGACCCGCTCGTGACGCACTTCTATGCTTCCCGAAATACGAACGAGAAAGACCCCACGCATGGCAGAAAAACCCGACAATGTCGGCGAACGCGAAATCACCGAGGCCGATGCGGGCCCCGGCCACAACCAGCCGAAAGAGGTCGTCTGGGAACGCTGGCAGAAAAAGCGCACCTTCGTCCGGGCACTCGAAGGCACCTATGGCGAATTACAGGAAGGCCTGATGGAGCAGCCGCGGATATACAAATCCCGGGACTGGCAGTGGAAAGGCGGACCGGCGCTCTTCAACAAGCCGATCATCAACCCGCAGCGGACCGATATCGCCCAGTCGATCGAAACCCATATCTCGGTCATCGCGCCGGGCGGCACGGGCCAGCGCCACGGTCACATGAACTCGGCGCTGTTCTATATCGTGTCGGGCAAGGGTTACGATATTCATGACGGCAAGCGCATCGATTACGAGGCCGGCGACGTCATCATCGTCGAGAACGGCTGCGTGCATCAGCATTTCAACGCTTCCGACGAGGAAGACCTCGTCTCGCTGGTGATGAAGGCCAAGCCGCTGTTCCTGTTCATGCACATGCTGTTCCAGAAAATCGCGGCCTATCCGCCGAAGACGCTGCCGCCCGGTCAGGAACACTGGGAACCGCCGACCGATTTGTAACCGGAGAACGCCCATTACTTTGACCTCTAAGCATCACGGCTCTATGCTTTTTGGCATCGAATAACAGGGAGAAAAATGCCATGGCAGAAAAGCCGGATAATGTCGGCGGTGTCGAGGTAACGGAGGCCGATGCGGGCCCCGGCCACAACCAGCCGAAAGAGGTCGTCTGGGAGCGCTGGCAGAAAAAGCGCACCTTCGTGCGTGCGCTCGAAGGCACCTACGGAGAGTTGCAGCAGGGCCTGATGGATCAGCCGCGGATATACAAATCCAAGGACTGGGCCTGGAAAGGCGGCCCTCAATTCTTCGACAAGCCGATCATCAACCCGCAGCGGACCGATATCGCCCAGTCGATCGAAACCCATATCTCGGTCATCGCGCCGGGCGGCACGGGCCAGCGCCACGGTCACATGAACTCGGCGCTGTTCTATATCGTGTCGGGCAAGGGTTACGATATTCATGACGGCAAGCGCATCGATTACGAGGCCGGCGACGTCATCATCGTCGAGAACGGCTGCGTGCATCAGCATTTCAACGCTTCCGACGAGGAAGACCTCGTCTCGCTGGTGATGAAGGCCAAGCCGCTGTTCCTGTTCATGCACATGCTGTTCCAGAAGGTCGCGGAATATCCGCCGAAGGAACCGGCGCCCGGCTGGGAACACTGGGAACCGCCGACGGACCTCTAGGCCCCGGTACCCCCGCGCACAAGAATTCAGGAAAACAGATATGACCACACACGAAAGAGACAGAGCCCATATGGGCGCCGACAAGCCCGCGGACTGGTACCGCGAGGAACTGGAAGATTCGGCCGAGTTCCGCAAAACCTATCGCAACCGGCTTTCGGTCGTGAAACCGAAGGACATGCCATTCGAAAACTCGCCCGACGGGTTGATCAAGCACCTGGTACACGAAAAACTGGATACGACGGAGAACTGCGTCGAGGCCTATATGCAGTTCATCAAGCCGGGCAGTCACACCGGCAAGCGGCGTATCCTCGCCGAACAGATTCTGTTCGTCGCCGAAGGCACCGGCTACGATCTGCATTGGGACGTCGAATTCGAAGTCGATACCGAATTCCACTGGTCGTGGAAGGAAGAGCCCCGCAAGTTCGAATGGGAACGCGGCGACTTTATCTTCGTGCCGGCCTATTGCATTCAGCAGCACTTCAATTCGGACCCCGAAAACGAAGCGCGACTGATCGTGATCACCAACCGCATCTTCAAGGCAATGGGCCTGAACTGGCTCGAGCAGATCGAAAATGCGCCGGATTACGAGGGCGACCTGGAACCGATGCTTGCGGGCCCGGGTTGGCTCCCCGACACACGCGACGACCACTAAACGCAGCGACGGTATAGAAAAAGGCGGGTCCCGGACCCGCCTTTTTCTACTCTTTCTGTATATCAGGTGCTCCGGTCATCCAGCCGTCCGTCGCGCAAATGGAAGATGCGATCGAAACGATCGAAGATTTTCTCGTCATGTGTCACGGCAAGGATTGCCGCATTTTGCTCGACGGCGACCTTGCGCAGCAGGTCCATCACGATCCCCGCCCGTTGTGAATCGAGCGCTGCCGTCGGTTCGTCGGCCAGAATGATCCGGGGTCGGTTGGCTAGCGCCCTTGCAATCGCGACGCGCTGTGCTTCACCGCCGGATAAATTGGCGGGCATAGCATTCCTGCGGTGTCCGACTTCGAGATATTCCAGCAGCTCGATTGCCCGCTGTTTGGATGCATCGTTTTCATACCCGGCCAGACCGAGTACCACAGCGATGTTATCGGCACTGTTGAGGAAAGGCAGAAGGTTGTGAAACTGGAAGATGAAACCGATTTTCTCGAGCCGGAGCTTGCGCAGATCCGACCTCATCCAGTGCCCGTCATACACGACTTCACCGTCGAGACTGAGCCAGCCGCTGCTCGCCTCGGTAATGCAGCCAATCACGTTCAGAAGCGTGGTTTTTCCTGAACCGCTTGGCCCAAGAAGCGCCACGACCTCGCCGGGATGCACCTCCAGACTGACATCCCGCAGGGCGTCGACGCGCGCTTCGCCCTTTCCGAAATGTTTCGAGACTTTCCGGACATCGACCAGCGGACCTTCCGGAGCCGGATTACTCATGATCAGCCCCCGAGCGCCGCTGCGGGATCGACCTTGAGCGCCAGTCGCACCCCGAGAGCGCTGGACAGGATACAGACAAGTATTACCGCCGCAGCCAGTGCAAGCCCGTCTTCAGGTAGGAGTACGACACGACGTGGAAAATAATCCTTCACGCTTGTGATCAGCAATGCGCCGAATCCGAAACCTATTACGCCCATCGCGAGAGCTTGCTGCAAGATCAGTCCGATAATCGTACGATCCGGCGCGCCGATCAGCTTCAGAGTGGCGATTTCACGCAGCTTGTCCATCGTCATGGTGTAGAGAATCAACGCAATAATAACCGCCGAGACGATCAACAGCAGCGCCGTGAACAATCCGATCTGCTTGCGTGCGCGCTCGACAACCGAACGTGTCAGGATGAGTTCCTGTTCTACCTGACTCATAGCTGCAAGGTGCTTCCAGCGTCGTACCGCTTGGGCCACGTTTTCGGGCGAGACATTCGGCGAGACACGCGCAATAACGGCGTTGACCGTATCCGTGTCGCCAGCGCCTTTACCACGCGCGATTTCCCGTCGCGCCGCCGGCGGGGCCAACTCGAACTGAAGCTGTTGTGAATCCTTTAACGTGATGTAGACAAGCGGATCGCCGCCGGACGACACCTGATTACTGGTTATGCCGACGACAGTGAAAGTATCGCGACCCAACGCAACCCGACTGCCGACCGACAGGCCGGTACGTTTATCGGCAATCATCTCATAGTGGCTTCGGCCAATCAGCCGCCCCGCTATAATGCGGTCGGGCCCGCCGAGGCGGCCGGGTTCATAACCGACGACATAGAGCCGTAGTTTTTCGGCGCCGTGACTGGTCTCCACCGATTGGTAGGTCACGCTGCCTGCCGCACTGACACCCTGCAGGCGGGCAATCGCCTCGCGCGTGTCTCCGGGAATGCGCGAAGCTTCCGCGAACGGCCCACGCGTGCCTGATTCTACAACCCAGACATCAACGATCGGTGTGCGGACCAGGGTCAGCGCATCTTCTACCAGCCCCCGGTAAATCCCGATCATGGACAGGACTACGCCCAGCAACAGGCTTAGCCCGAAACAGGTCAGCAGAAAGCGACCGAGGTTGTGCCGGATATCGCGATACGCCAGATTCATGGCTGCGATTCCTCAAGCACCTTCGCCGCTCGGCCTTCCCGCAGTCCCGGCCGCAAGGTACGGACAACGAACGCACCGTCCGGCACGCCGCCGGTAATTTCAAGTCGGGAATCGAGTGTTCTGTGACCGAGCCCGACCTTGCGTCGGCGCAATTCGCCCCCCTCGATTGTCCAGACCATACCCGTGGTCCCGCTGAAATTTTCGATTGCCGTCTCAGGAACCATAAGCGCCCTGTCCAGTGCGCCGGTCGTGATATAGATCTCCGCCTGTTCGCCGAGATGAAAATTTCTCGGGCAGCTGTCGCAAGCGATATAGACCCGGCGTTCTTCACTCACACGATCGCTTTCAAGACCAATGCGGATCACATACCCTGCATACATCTGTCGCGACAGGGACCGGAGACGAACTTCGGCAGGCTGGCCAACCCGGATTTCACCGGCGCGCGCTTCATCGACATACGCCAAGACCCAGACCGTTTCCGGGACAACCAGCGTGAATACCGGATCGCCGGGACTCAGGACCGATCCGAGTTCCTTGTGTCGCTGGACCACAATCGCATCGAAGGGCGCCCTGAGCACGTGATGATCCAGAAGTACTTTCTCCATAGCGTACTGCGCCGTGGCGTCCTCCAGCACCGCTTTTGCAACGTCAACACCGCTAATCGCCACGGCCAGTTCGGCAGCGGCAACGTCCTGCTCCATTTGCGCTTCCTCGGCCGATTCGACTGAAACCGTTCGCCGGGCCACCAACATCTGTTTGCGCTGGTTAGTCTGTTTTCTTTGAGCGAGCACAGCGCGGGATTTTCCGACAGCTGCCTCTGCCGTCTTGACCGCCGCTGCCGCATTGACCATTCCGGCCTTGGCTTTCGCAACGCGGGCCTCCTGTTCGGCATTGTGCAGCCGCGCCAGGACATCGCCCTGATTCACCCGGTCACCATGATCCGCATTCAGTTTGACAAGAGCCGCCCCGACCTCGAAGCCGATGTTTGAGAGGATGCGCGCCTCGACGGTACCTAGTCCGAAGACTTGTATCTGTACGTTGTCGGCAGGCCGCGCGACCTCGACCGATAGCGGCCGGTTGGAGAGAAACAGGAACAGCGCGGCAATCGCAGCGGCGATTCCCAGCAGAAACAGAAGATACCGGAATAAACGATTTCTCATGGTTCGCTCCTGTTACCTTTATCGTTCGACGCTTGGCAGGCAAGGCCCTGAAGCTGAAGCTCAAGAAGCCGGTTTCCCTCTTCGACGAGGTTGAAATTCCGGTCGCTGATTGACCATCTCACCGCAAGCCCCTGAACAAGTCCGATGATAAGAAAGGCGGCATCATCGGAATCGAGATCGTCGCGCAGTTCTCCCTCTGTGCCAGCTTGTGTTACCAAACTGGCGATCAGACGGTGAAAACGGCTCATCAGCCCAAAAAAGGCGATACGGAGGCCCTTGTTCTTGGTATGCAATTCGCGCGAAAACAGAATAGCAGGGATCGCGGGCGTCGATTGAATCAGACGCAACTGCACGCGGATGAGTGCGCGTATCCGGTCAGTTGCCGATGCATCGCTGTTCTGAACCTTCTTCCAGCGTATCTCCATCATCGATCCGACGCGCTCGGCAACCGCTTCCCACAAGTCCTGTTTCTTTGGGAAATGCCGAAATATTGCGGGTTGGGTCAGGCCCACGGCATGCGCAATCGTTTCTGTTGTCAGCCGGTCCGGACCAAGCTTGTCGGCAAGCCGAAGGGTCGCATCTACAATTTCGCTCTTGCGGCTCTCAGCTGTTTTTCTCTGGCGCATGACAATATATAGTTAGTGATTAATCACTAACTATATATTGTCGATCAAGCATCCCGAATCAAGATCGAAAAATATGGAACTGCCCAAGCAGATTATTGGCCCGGACAGATTATCTGCAAACTTTTCTGTCGTGGCTTCATTACCCGCCGTCGCCCGAAGCGGAATCGCGGCACAATAGAGAAAAGCCGAATGCCACCCCGGGGAATTTACCTGGCGCTCTGGCGCTCAGCCCCGAAGACGCCCGTCATGGCGCTCGACGGCGTCGACGTCGAATTTCTGCGGGTTCACGTCCACCCGTTCGTTCTTGACGTCACGGTCGAAAGCAACAACCTGTAACAGTTCGAGGTCCTCATCGCCGCAGCTTTCGAACCAGTACTGCGCGTTCCGCGGCATCACGATCCCTTCATGCGGACCGAATTCACCGAGTACTTCATCGCCGGGTCCGTAAAATCGGACGGCGCCTTTGAGCACCATCCAGAATCCGTCCATCCCGGTGTGGGAATGAAGGTTGTTGTCGCCGCCTTCTTTCAGAACCTGAACCGCCCCGCGAATAATGTCGGTCTGGCAAAGCGAGACGATCGCCTTGCCCGCCTCCTGATGCTCGGGTTTCTTGAAAGAAAATTTCTGGGGAGCACGGGGTGCGGCATTCCTGGGTCTGGCAGATTTGCGTTCCGTCTTGGTCGCTGTATCGGTCATGTTTTTTCCTTCGATAAGCATTGTTCAACCAACGGTATCAGTAAGCCGGTAAATTTGCCGGTTGTGGTTCAGACAACCACGCGGTTTAATTATGGGAAGAATAACGCGTAAAAAATAAATATGCCAAGGAGGAGACGTCGACATGAAACGATCGACCATTGCACTGGCACTACCCCTCGCCGCGTTCTCTCTCACCCCCCTCGCTTCCGCCCCGGCGTTCGCCGACGCGGTTGCCGATTTTTACAAAAAGAAGCGGGTGACGCTGTATGTCGGCTATTCGCCGGGCGGCGGATACGACCGGTATTCGCGCACGCTCGCGCGCCATATGGGGCGACATATCCCCGGCACACCCCGGATCATCGTCAAGAACCGGCCCGGTGCGGGCTCCATGATCCTGACAAACGAGCTTTATAACTCCCTGCCCAAAGACGGCAGTGTTTTCGGCAATGTCGGTCGCGGGCTGCCGCAGGAACCCTTGATGGGGACCAAGGAAGCAAAATACGATTCCACGAAATTCACGTGGATCGGGTCGATGAACAACGAGGTAAGTGTCTGCGTCTCGTGGCACAAGACCGCCATAAAGACCGTCGACGACATGCTTACCAAGCCATTCGTTGTCGGCGGCGTCGGGACCGGTTCGGACACCGACACGTTCCCGACCGCCGTCAACAACGTGCTTGGCGCAAAGTTGAAGCTCGTCACCGGCTATCCTGGCGGCAACGACATCAATTTCGCGATGGAGCGCGGTGAGCTCGACGGACGATGCGGCTGGTCGTGGTCGTCGGTCATCTCGACGCGCGCGAAGTGGCTGAAGGACAAAAAGATCCACGTCCTGATGCAGATGTCGACCGAGAAACATCCGGACTTGCCGGACGTTCCGTTTGTCCTCGACCTCGCCAAGGACGAGAACCAGCGTGCAACGCTTGCCTTTATCTATGCCCGTCAGGCCTGGGGACGCCCCTATTTGGCGCCGCCCGGCGTGCCGGCGGATCGCGCCAAGGCCCTGCAGGATGCGTTCATGGCAACGATGACGGATCAGAAGTTCATTGCCGATGCCAAGAAGCAGCGGCTGGAAATCGCCGCCCTGTCCGGTCCCAAGGTCCTGGAACTGATGAAGGCGATGTACGACACCCCCGACAACATCGTGCAACTGGCGGCACGCGCGACGACGGAACAGACCGGTATGGCCGTCGAAAAGGCCGTCATTCCTGTTGAGACGATGGAAGGCAAGATCACCAAGACCAAGCGGGGCGGCCGCAAGATCACCGTCGAAGGCGGCGGAAAGACTTGGTCCGTCAGCGTGTCGGGCAGCAAGACAGCCGTGATGGTCGCCGGCAAGAAGGCCAAGCGGAAGGCCCTTGTCGTCGGAATGTCCTGCAAGCTGACCTATCAGGGAACGCTCGCCAAAGCGTTCGACTGTCAGTAACGGCAAAGCTGCCGGTCGGGAGAACACGGGAGCCGCTTTGATATCGCGGCTCCCGCCGTCTCCCGCTGCAATGGCATTCACAACACCAGTACGCGGGGTCTAGCGGCACATGGAGATGCTCGCCACCGCAGGCGATGCCCTGCTGATCATGCTCGAAGTCGAAAGACTGGCATACCTGTTCGCCGGCGTGCTGATCGGTCTGGCGCTTGGGGTCATTCCGGGACTGGGCGGTATCGTCGGCATGGCGCTGCTGCTGCCGTTCACCTTCGACATGGACTCGTATTCGGCCTTTGCCTTCCTGCTCGGCATGGGGTCCGTCACCACGACCTCAGACACGATTCCGGCGGTGCTTTTCGGCGTACCCGGTACTGCTGGCTCGGCGGCAACCGTGCTCGACGGGCACCCGCTTGCCAAACAGGGCCAGGCAGGGCGCGCTTTCGGAGCAGCCTATACGGCGTCGATGATCGGCGGCGTTTTCGGCGCATTGATGCTCGGCGTCTCCGTACCGGTGCTACGCCCGGTGATGCAACAGATCGGCTCTCCCGAACTCCTGGCGTTTGCAGTCTTCGGGCTCTGTATGGTTTCCGCGCTGTCCGGCGGCGCCCCGATGCGCGGCCTGGTCGCCGCCGGTCTCGGCCTGATGGTCGCCTTTATCGGCCAGGACCCGCAGGTCGGCGTGACCCGCTTTACCTATGGCTGGCTTTATCTATGGGACGGCCTGTCGATCATCCCCATCACGCTCGGCCTGTTCGCCCTGCCCGAACTTGCCGACATGGCGGTTGCCCGCAGGTCGATTGCCGGACAATCGTCGGTCGACACCAAATCGGGCCAGTGGGAAGGCATCAAGGACACCTTTCGCAACAAGTTCCTGGTGCTGCGCGTCGGCGCAATCGGCGCGGGGCTCGGTTCGATCCCCGGGATGGGCAGCGCCGTGATCGACTGGATCGCCTATGGCCATGCCGCGACCACCGAAAAAGGGGCGCTCGAAACCTTCGGCACAGGGGATATCCGCGGCGTGCTCGCATCCGAGGGCGCGAATAACGCAAAAGAAGGCGGCGCACTGGTCCCGACGATCGCCTTTGGCGTCCCCGGATCCGCGCAGATGGCGATCCTGCTGGGCGCCTTCCTGATTCAGGGGCTGGTTCCCGGTCCCGACATGCTGACGACGAATCTCGAAGTCACGTATTCGATGGTGTGGTCGGTCGCGCTTGCCAACATACTCGGCGCCGGGATCTGCTTTATGTTTTCTAACCAGTTTGCGCGGGTCTCGCAGATCCGTCATGCGGTGATCCTGCCGCTCATCCTCGCGGTTTTGTTTATCGGTGCCTTCCAGGGACGGCGCGACTGGGGCGACCTTGTGATCCTGATTGTTTTCGGACTGATCGGCTGGGTGATGAAACGCAAGGGTTGGCCGCGCCCGCCGGTCATTCTTGGCGTGGTTCTGGGCGGCATTATCGAACGCTACATGTGGATATCGCATAAAGGGTCGCTGGCCCGGACCGGCGACAGTACCGACTGGATGTCTAACTGGATCGTTATGATCCTGTTTGCCCTGGCGGTGATCGTGCTCGCGATGCCGCTGATCCGCGACATCCGGGGTGACGGCGGCCTCAAGACGATTTTCGGACGGTTCGAGAAGCCCCGTTTCGATGGAAACAGCTGGACATACCTCGCCGTCATCGCCGTGTTCGCGTTCTGTGTCAGCGAAGCCGCCAGCTGGCGTTACGAAGCGCGTTTTGCACCACAGATCGTCGGCTGGACAGCCCTTGTCCTCGCCATCGTAAGCTTTCTGAATCACACCTTCCGCCGCCCGGCGACCGGCGGACAGACATCGGGTATCCGCGAACGCATGCTCGCACAGGCCCGGATGGACCTTGCGACAGACGACTCCGGCAAGATCGATGACGCACTGGTTCGACGCCGGACGCTTGTTTTCGCGGGATGGATCGCAGGCTTTATCGGCCTGACATTCCTGATCGGTATGCTGCCGACGATCTTCGTATTCGCAGCCGCGTTCATGCTGGTCGAAGGCGAACGCTGGACCTTGGCAGCGACTGTTTCGGCCGGCCTGGTCGTGTTTTGCTGGTTCGTGTTCGACGACCTGCTCGCGCTGCCCTGGCCCGATTCATTGCTCGGCCACATGGCACCCGGGCTAAAGGACGTAATACCGGGGATTTAGCCGTCAATCGCGGCGGTCACGCGGCGAGCGGAATCCGGAGCGTGATCTCGAATCCGGCATCCGCCAGGTTGCGGGCCTCGGCGCTGCCGCCCAGCGCCTCCAGATTACGCCGCACGATCCACAGCCCGATGCCGTAATGGGTCGAGATTTCCTCGCCATTCGCGATCAGGTGTATGGTCGGACGATCCGTGAAATAGCGCTCGAAGATACGCTCGAGGTCGCCCGGATCGACGCCGGGACCTTCATCCGCAACGGTCATCACAGCCATGCCGTCCGCACGGTGCAAGCTGATCGATACAGTACCGCCGCGCGGCGAATAGCTGACCGCGTTTTCCAGGACGTTTTCAATGACGGTTTCGAACAGGACGTCGCTCCCCCATGCGACAATGCCGTCTTCGATATCCTGCGCAAATGCCAGCGACAGCGGTTCGTGATTGCGGGCGAAGGAGTCTGCGAGGGATCGGGTGAGTTTGCTCAGATCGATCCTCTGCTCGGGCGCTTCCATAAGTTCCGCGGTGGCGTTGTCCAACTGGCGCGACGCACTGACGAGCCGGTCGAGCCGCTCGGTCGACCGCTCAATGCGGGCAACCGCCCTTCCGGCTTCCTGGCCGTCACCCGTCACTTTCTTCAGCGGCTCCACGGATTGCGCGATCACGGCGAGCGGCCCTTTGAGGGCATGGGCGTTTTCCTCCGCCGCCTCGCGGATAGACCTTGCAGACGCGCGCAGACCGAGCACCAGGCGGTCGAATTCCGTGGCAATACCGGAAATTTCCGGCACGCGGTTCTGATGCTCGAACGAGAGCCCTCCCGCGTTCCCGGTCCGGATATCGTGTGCGAGACGCGCGAACCGTCGCAGATTCCCCCAGATGTCTAAGAACATCCAGAGAATGACCAGCGCAAACAGCAGGTAGATCGCAGCCGCAATCCGGACCTCCGCCGATTTCCAGTACGGACGCCCCAGCGACGACCGCAGGACCCGGTCAGCCGATTTGGAGACAAGAACGATCCAGCAGCCCTGCTGGGACATCACCGGCACCAGCGACGTCAGGACTTCCTCGGCCCCGGAAACGTTCGTGTAGCGCCGCGCCTCGTCCGGGACGGGCCTGCATTCGGCGCCAATCCGCGCAAGACCGCCCGATTGAAACAGGCGCTCGCGCTCGGCATTCAGCTTGCTGGCGGGCAATGGCGGGGCGGCGGCAACGATAAACAATCCAGCGTTCTCGCCCAGCGCCTTGGGCCGCAACATGACCCTCACCACCGTACCGCGACGGGCGATGCGCAGCACTTCCTTCGCGATTTGATCGGCATTTCCACCGTTAAAGGCGCGCAGCATCGGTGTCAGCGCCGTCGCGATAAGCTGGCCCTCGGCCTTGGTGTTCTGCTGAAGCAGCTCGACTTTCTCCGCGTCCGCATCGCGGAATTCGGAGTAGACGATAATGGGAACGGCGATGAAAATAATGACAAGCAACGCCAGGCGCACTGAAAACGAACGGTGCAGCGTGGCGACCCTTTGCGACAGCACCGCCTTAGTCATCGGGACGCCATCGGTAGCCAAAACCGGGGTAGTTTTCGATACCGTCGAAACTGGAATCGATTTCCTTGAATTTCCTGCGAATGCGCTTGATGAAGGTGCGGACGTTGGACCGGTACCCATCGGCCCCCGGCCCGGCAACGAAGCCCTTGCCATGCACCATATCGTACAGCTCGCGGTAGCCGATATCGTGACCGGCGCGGCTGGCGAGGCAATGCACCATGCGAAACTCGGTAAAACTGAGCGGCACCTCGTTTTTACCCCACTTGGCGCGGCCCGTCGCAACGGCCAGTTCCAACGGACCCACCGAGACATCCTCAGTCATGTCGACGGGCGGCAACGGCGCATCATCGCGTTGCTGCTTGGGTCCCTGCAGGGTCAACTCGATCCGCTTGGCAAGGATGGAAAAACTACGGGACTTTTCGACGAAATCGACGGCGCCGCCGTGCAATGCCGCTTCCTCGTAAAACTGGTCGGTGAGCACGGTCAGGAAAATCACCGGAATATCGCAGCCGCGTTCGCGAAGGCGCCTCAGCACCTCGATCCCGTTCACCTTGGGCATTTTCCAGTCGAGCAGGATCAGATCGCCGCCATGTCCCTGCCCGAACCAGTCGAGGATCGCCTCCCCGTCGGGAAAACCTTCGATATCGTATCCGGAATCGAGAAGGTTCCCGGACAGCGATTCCCGGAACAGCGGGTCGTCGTCCGCGATCAGGATGCGCGGCGATTCCATACTTCTTTTAGCGAGGCGTCTTGGCATTGGCCCATTTTATCCGGCTGGCGCAGGTTTCTATCAACATGGCATTCTTTTTCGGTTGGTCGGCGCTGATTTCATAGGTCAGCGCCCGAAACTTTTGCGCGGCAAGGTCCGGATAGAAAAACAGGCGCATCCGGCAACCATCCTGCTCCCATGCCCAGACCGTTGCCGGTTGCGTGAGCGTAATATGCTGCGGCGCCCCGAGAATCTCCTCTATTGCCATCTTGTCGAGCCCGACCAGCGTTCTGGGATCGACTATTTCAGGCTTTGTCTTTGGCCGCGGCACATTTGCATCGCCGGCGCTCACGCGTTTCGCCTTGGTCCGGGCGGCGGCTGCCTCGAAATCTTCCGGCGCCGCCCAGTCGACCTGAGAACGAAGATCGCTGACGGTCGGAACGGACACCCGGCGGTCGTTCTTGCCGATTGCGTCGATCTGCTCGACCAGCGCGCAGCCGGAAACAAAGCCGGAAACCGCCCCGAAAACCGCCAATGCACCAACCACGCCTTTAGCGCGGGCGATCAACATTTTCATGTCGTCGTCCTACCCTTTGCGGAACCAACCCTTCGCATTCGGGGCCCCGCTCTTGCCCTCGAACAGCGTCTTACGCAGCGCCAATGCCTCAAGCGCTGAAACGAGACTATACGTCAATACGCGTTAATAAAAGTTAACAGGATGTGAATGTCCAAAAAATGTCACAGCTATGATTCGAGCTGGGGCGTCTCTTGCAGGCTAGTGTTTACGAGTTCGCAGATACCCGGGTAGGCCGGTGCACATCAGACTTCGCGCCGCCGGGCATCTGCAGACGGAACATTTCAGACGGCGCACATACCGATCGGATGTGTACCGCACAAAGGGGTAGCCAGATGCATGTCGATATGAACCTGAACCAGATTCGCGCAACCCGGCCCATGGAAGGCCTTCCGGGTCTGTCCACCGTCGGTCCGGAGGCAGAACTGCCGGCGCATAAATCTTTACGGCGGGTTCTTCGGCTACTGCATGCTGTCAATGTCCGGCTGAGCGTTTTTACGTTCGAGACGCTACCGGGCACGATGAAACCACATGAACTGTTCTCCGCGGTAGAGACTGCGGTAGACGATTCCGGACTCGCATTCGAACTGGATGACGGGCGCATCGGTGCGCTGGTCTACGGGTGGCGGCCGCCGGGCGTCGAGGACAGCTGGGTTGAGAGCCGGACGCTCGCCCGGTTGGACTGGTCGCTCGGCGGCCCCGATGCCGCCCGTAATCTCGTCGATGTATATGCGATCCATAGCCCCTCTTCGGAGATCGCATCCGACTGCGACGTCCTCGGTCTGCTCGCCATGGCGACGCCGGTCGAACGGTTCATTCCCCCGAAAAGCTTTCGGGTCGTGGCTTAGAGTAGCTGCAGCGTATCGGGCCGGGCCATGCCGCCATACCTGTATGCGCTGATCGCTGCGTTCGCGTTTGCGATCGCTCATGGTATGCACTTTTCCGTCGCGCCACTGCCCGGCGCGTCCAGCCATGTGACATCCCTGGTCGATCATCGGGACACCACAACCGACAGATTTTTTGACAGCGGCGGTTACAGCGACGTTCGACATGCCGGACTCTGACCCGGATTGTGATCTTGCGGTTCGGTACGTATAGTTTCCGACAGTTCATACTCCTCGAAAGACCCCGTGATTTTAAAATCTCCGCGCATACTTTCTTCGGCGCTGCATTTCGCAGTTCTGTTCTCAGGTCTCCTGATGCTCAACGGGTGCGCTGCACTCGGCGGCGCCGCGATTCTGACCGCAGGTGTCGGCAATGCGACGGCAATCGGTATTGAGCGCAGCTTCGACGGCGCAATTATCAAGACGGTAACAGAAGATACCGAGACGGTACTGGCGGCTGTCCACGACGCTATGGATACGATGGGATTCAACGACAGAAAATCGACGAGGGGAAGCGGTGTCGCGACGGTCTGGGCCAAGTCGCCGAAGCGAGATGTCCGCGTCAAACTGACCACCGTCGCGGAAAACGCAACCCGCATCCGCATAGACGTCGATGAAGGCTGGGTCTTCACCGAAGATCCCGCAACGGCGGGCGAGATCATGATCCAGACAGAATTGGCACTTCGCAAACAGCGCTGAGTTCCTCCGCGCGCGCCTTTTCCGCCGGATCGAAGCACAGCCTCTTGCTCCCCCATCGGACGATTGTATGCTGTTTCCCTGATCATTGAGAAGGAACGCATCATGCCGGGCTATATCATCACCAATGCTGAGGTCTTCGACACAGACGCCTATGGCGAATACGGCAAGGATGCGCCGGCCGCGATCGCGAAATACGGCGGCGAATTCCTGACGCGGGGCGGCGCCGCGGAAATTCTCGAAGGAAACTGGCAGCCCCACCGGATCGTCGTGGTCAAGTTCGACAGCGTCGAAAAGGCCAAGGCAATGTACAATTCCCCTGAATACCAGGCGGCCCGCAAGAAACGCGAAGGGGCGGCGGACTTCAATATGATCGTCGTCGAAGGAAACTAAGAAGGGCCGACGGTATGAAAACCGAATGGGTCACCGTTCCCCTGTCCGATGGCGACATGCAGGCCTATGTCGCGACCCCGGACGGGCCGATCAAGGGTGCCGTTGTCGCGATTATGGAGATATGGGGCGTCAACGACACCATGAAACACCACGCGCAGGAATTCGCCGAGGCTGGTTTCGTGTGCCTCGTGCCGGACCTTTTCTGGCGCCAGGAACCGGGCGTGGTGCTGTCGGATTCGAATCCTGACGACATTCCGAAGGCGTTCGATCTGTATTATCAGTTCGATTACGACTACGGCGTTCAGGACATGGACGAAACGGTCGCATTTCTCAGCAATTACGCCGGTGGCGTAAAAACCGGCGCGGTCGGCTACTGTCTCGGCGGCAAGCTTTGCTACATGTTATGCTGCCGGACCGATATCGACTGCGCCGTTGCCTATTACGGTACCTATATCGAACACCACATCCGTGAAGCGCCGAATCTGCACCGGCCTTTCATGCTGCATATGGCGCTGAACGACGAGTGGGTGCAGCCACCCGTCAACGACATGCTCGAACGCATTCTGGGCAAAAATCCGCTCGTGACGATTCACAAGTATCCGGGCGCCAAACATGCCTTTGCGCGCAAGGGCGGCATCCCCTATTCGGCGCCGGATGCCGAGCGCGCGCTCGGCCTGTCTGTAGAATTCTTCGAACGCTACCTCGCAGCCGACCCGACGTCGCTTACGGCAGCGGAATAGCGACGGCGTGACCGCGACGATCGTCTCCGCCTCTGACGCCGGTTATTTCGACCTGCTGAAAGGGCTTGTCCTGTCGATCCGCGACAAGCCGCAGGGCAGGAACATCTCTCTTTCTATTCTCGATGTCGGACTGACCGGAGAACAATGCGACTGGCTGACCGGTCAGGGCGCCGATCTCGCGCAGCCGGGCTGGGATTTCGACATGCCGGACGCCCTGACCGCACCGGCGCATTTCCGCGCCCTGCTCGCCCGCCCGTTCCTGCCGAAGTATTTCCCCGGACACGAACTCTACCTGCATATCGATTCCGATGCCTGGGTTCAGGACTGGTCAGCGATTGATATCTATCTCGGCGCGGCCGCCGACGGAAATCTTGCGATCACTCCCCAGGTCGACCGCGCATACAACACACTTTACAAGCGCCCGCGCCGCTATCGGCGCACACAGAACTACCGAAGTTTCAAATGGTCCTATGGCTGGAAGGTCGCCGACCGGCTGGGGCGCAACCCGATCCTGAATTGCGGTGTCTTCGCCCTGCCTGCGGACGCGCCGCACTGGAAACTCTGGGAGACGGCAATCGGGCAGGCACTGTCCCGCCGCACATTGCGTGCCCGCAAGGGCTGGCCGAATCTCTATTTCAAGCTGATCGAACAGACCGCGATGAACTACGTCGTGTTTGCCGACAAGGCACCGGCGACGTTCCTTCCCGCCTGGTGCAACTGGTTTTGCGCCCATGCCGCTCCGAAATTCGACCGCGACCGCGGCCTGCTTGTCGAGCCGCACGCACCGTATCAGCCCATCGGGATTGTCCACCTCGCCGGAGAGGATTTCCAGAATCATGCGTTCGAACTGGAAGGACTTCACGGTCCCAGCGCAACCACACGGCTGCGCTACGAAGATGTATCCGGTCTGGCGCGTTCGTCCTAGCCGGCCGTCGCGAACAGATACATCGATACGCAGGCGAGGATAAGCCCGGCATTCAGCGGCCAAAATCCGCGCTTGCGGGCCGTATCGTCGAGTTCCTTGTTTGTCAGCGTCCGGAACCCCATCCACACGAGAAGCAGCCCGCCCCCCAGGGCGGCTCCCATCAGGAGCGGTGCTAGGTTCATCGCGCGCCGCCTATCAGTCGTCGACGTGGGACGTGGACTGCGCGGTTTTCAGATCTTCTTCTTCGGGGTTGCCGCCGATATCGCGCAAGGATTGCACCAGCTCTCCGATCACCTGGTCAAGACGATCGGGATCCGTGCCGCGCGCCACAACGGAGACGCGGAAGCCGACTTCGCGCATCTGCGGGTAGGAGCCGATATCGATTTCCTTGAAGCGCGCCTGCACCAGGGCCAGCGGCTCCGCGATCGTGCCTTCGGGAAGGTCGACCACAAGCCCGCGCGCCTGAACGGTCTTGCCGCCCTTCAGATGAACCTTCGCTTCCTCGAACATCCCCTGCATGATGCGCGGCACCCCTGCCATCACGAACACGTTGCCAATCATATAGCCGGGCGCAGCGCTGACCTCGTTCTTGATCAGGACGGCGCCTTCGGGGAAGGTCGCCATGCGCATCCGGGCTTCATTCATTTCCGAATTGCCCCGGTTTTTCATATAGGAATTCAGTAGGTCGACGATCTCCTGATCGCGGTACATCTTCACGCCGAAGGCCTCGGCGACGCATTCGGACGTGATGTCATCATGGGTCGGGCCGATACCGCCCGTCGTGAACACGTAGTCGAACTCGGCCCGGCATTCGTTAACGGTCGCGACGATTTTTTCGCGAATATCGGGAATGACCCGTGCCTCACGCAACTGGATACCGATCTCGTTCAGTCCCGTGGCGAGGAAGTTCAGGTTCTTGTCCTGGGTGCGGCCCGAAAGAATTTCGTTTCCGATCAGGATCAGGCACGCGGTAACAGTGTCTTTTTCAGCCATGAATTTTTCCGATTTTCTGTACCGACTGTATAACCGAGACCCGCCGCCGTTGAAAGCACCCCAAGCGCCGTTTAGGGTGGCGAAATGGACTTCCCCGATCCCCTGCTCCGCGGCCGCCTGGTCAAGCGGTACAAGCGTTTCATGGCCGATGTCGTGCTGGAAGCGGGCGAAACGGTCACCGCGCACTGCGCAAATACCGGTGCCATGCTGGGCGTGCAGTCTCCTGGGTCGGAGGTATGGCTGTCGCCCGCGCGCAATCCCGACCGCAAGCTCAAATTCACCTGGGAAATGATCCGGATCGGCGAAGGACTTGTCGGTATCAACACCGCGCACCCGAACAGGATCGTCGCCGAAGCAATCGAGAATGGCAAAATCCCGGAACTCGCCGGCTACGCGACACTCCGGCGTGAGGTAAAATACGGCAAGAATTCCCGCATCGACATCCTGCTCTCCGACGACGACAGGCCAGACTGCTATGTCGAAATCAAGAACGTTCACCTGATGCGCGAAGCCGGCCTGGCCGAATTTCCGGATTCAGTCTCCACCCGGGCGGCAAAACACCAGGGCGAACTGGCAAAGATGGTGGAACAGGGTGCGCGGGCGGTTACCCTGTACCTGTGTCAGCGCGAGGACTGCGACAGGTTTGCGCTCGCCGCCGATATCGACCCGGACTACGCCGAAGCGGCTGCCGCCGCCAGGGCAGCAGGGGTAGAATCGCTGTGCTATGCCTGCACCCTGACGCCCCAGGGCATCGCCGCCGAGCGGCGTCTCGAAATAGTTTCCTAGAACGAGGACACCGAAGATGCTGGAACTTTATCATGCCAATCATTCGACCTGCAGCCAGAAGGTCCGCCTGTGCATGGCGGAAAAGGGGCTGAAATATAAAAGCCACCTGATCGACCTTGGCGCCAAGGAACAACTCGATCCGGAATACCTGAAGATCAACCCGAACGGCGTCGTCCCGTCGCTCGTGCATGATGGGCTCATCGTCATCGATTCGAGCGTGATCTGCGAGTATCTCGACGAGGTCTTCCCGGAGAAGCCTCTCACCCCGGACAATGCATACGATCGCGCCAGGATGCGCAAATGGATGCGCTATATCGAAGAGGTACCGACCGCCGCGGTCCGTTTCCCTTCGTTCAACATGGCCTTTCTGCCGCGGTTCGACGGGCTCGACGAACAAAGCTTCGTCGAAGAACAGGCGGACGTCCGACCGCTGCGCAAGGGCTTTTTCCGGCGTATGGGCCCAACGGGCTTTTCCGACGAGGATATCGAGGAATCCTTCGACCAGATGACCAAAACCGCCCAGCGCATGGAGGAGGCGCTGGCCGACGGACCTTGGCTGTTGGGGGACATGTATACGCTGGCGGACGTGATCGTTGCCCCGCTGATCGACCGCATGGCGGATCTCGGTCTTTCGGATCTGTGGGAAAAATCGTGTCCGCGTGTTACGGATTGGTACGCGCGGATCCAGGAACGCCCCGCTTTTGCCAAAGCGTTCTATTCAGGTGCGCGGCTGACCGAATTTCTCGAGATACGGCCCTGGTCCAAACACGCGAAGGTCTGAAACCGCAAAGTAGGTGGCAAATCACGCATGTGCAGACCGGCTGGCCTCGCCTTCGGCGATGTCGGCGCTATATGGAAATGGAGTTCCCTAGACGGTCAGGCTGGACCCTGACGCCGACTAGGCCCTATAAACGTTGGAAATTCGAGACAGGACGATATGAACGAGACGTTCACCCCCTATAACGAACCCGATGTCGGCGCGCCGGCGGGTATCGTGATTCACGGCCCCGACGAATTCGAGGGCATGCGTAAAGCTGGCCGTCTTGCCGCCGAATGCCTCGACATGATTACCGAACATGTCGTTCCCGGCGCGACGACCGACGACCTGAACCGCATCTGTCATCTGTTCACCCTCGATCACGGCGCGGTCCCTGCACCGCTTGGCTATCGCGGGTTTCCGAAATCCATCTGCACGTCCGTCAACCACGTGGTCTGCCACGGCATTCCGGGCGACAAGGTGCTGCGCGAAGGGGACGTTGTGAATATCGACGTCACGCCGATCCTCGACGGCTGGTACGGCGATTCATCGCGCATGTTCCCGGTCGGCAAGATCGGCGTGAAAGCCCAGCGCCTGATCGATGTGACATACGATTCCCTGATGATGGCGATAGATATCGTCAAACCCGGCACGACACTGGGCGATATCGGCCACACCATTCAGTCCTATGTCGAGGGCAACCGGTTTTCAGTGGTCCGCGATTTCTGCGGTCATGGCCTTGGCCGCGTCTTCCATACGCCACCCAGCGTGCTGCATTACGGAAACCCGGGCGAAGGTCTGGCGCTGCGGGAAGGCATGTTTTTCACCATCGAGCCGATGGTGAACGCCGGACGCCCGGAAACGAAGATCCTGGCGGATGGCTGGACCGCGGTGACGAAGGACCGGTCGATCAGCGCTCAGTTCGAACACACACTCGGCGTCACCGCCGACGGTGTGGAGATTTTTACGCTCTCGCCCAAGGGCTATACCAAGCCGCCCTACACGGACTGAGCCCCGCTTTTGCCTGTTTTTTCGGCAAACCCGCGCCGAAAATGAAACATTTATGACATTAGGGTGACCTTAAGACATTCCGTCTAGACCGTTGTTACAGTTCATCAATTTCGTTGAACAACGCGACGGACGCCATGCAAGTTCACGACCTGAATCTTTCGCGCCGAACGGTCGTTCCGGACGAAACCTGCAGCGCGGTCTACGATCTGTTCTCGGCCGACGAGAACATCGCGGGCTTTGCCGTGGTCGACGGGTCCCGGCCCGTCGGGCTGATCAACCGGATGGAATTCATCCTGCGCCTCGCCGACAAGTTCGGCCGCCCGCTTTTCGAGAAAAAGCCGGTCACCAGCCTGATGCAGCATGATCCGCTGATTGTGCCGAGCGACCTGTCGGTCGACGAGCTTAGCCGCCTGATCGCCACGGCGGAATCCGCGGCGCTGATGCGAGGCTTTATCGTGACGCAGGCCGATGCGTTCTTCGGAATTGGCACCGGTCACGCGCTGATCGCCGCAAATGTGGAACAGACCGAAGAGCGCCTCGAAGAGATTCGCGAGGCGCGCGACCGGGCGGAGATCGCAAACGAGGCCAAGTCCCAGTTTCTGGCCACGATGAGCCACGAAATCCGGACACCGATGAACGGCATTCTCGGCATGGCAAATCACCTGTTGGGCAGCGAGATCGACGGCCATGTCCGCGACCAGGTCGAAACGATCCATGACTCCGGCAAGATTCTGATGTCGCTGCTCAACGATATCCTCGACCTGTCAAAGATCGAGGCCGGGCGGCTAGAACTGGAGGAAATCGACTTCGACCTCGAAGCGCTGGTCGAATCCGTCTCTGCACTCTGGCTGCCGAAAGCTGCCGCCCAGGGACTCACTTATTCGGTGGAATACGGGTCCACGCCGGTGGGAATTCTGCGCTCGGATCCCACGCGTATCCGCCAGATCCTGTTCAACCTGTTGTCAAATGCCCTGAAATTCACCGACAAGGGAGATATCTCGATCCGTATTCGCCAGGTACCGACCACGTCCGGCAAGGTCGAGACACGCTTCGAGGTTCGCGATACCGGAACAGGCATATCGCCCGGAATCCAGGAAAAACTGTTCGACAAGTTAACCCAGGCGGATTCGACCGTTTCGCGCCGTTATGGCGGCTCAGGCCTCGGGCTTGCGGTGTCCCGGGAACTCGCCCACGCACTCGGCGGAAAAATCGGCGTCGAGAGCATGCCGGGCAAGGGCGCGTCGTTCTGGTTTACAATCGTCTCTGCGGGGGGCGACCCGGCGGCGCTGCGGGAGGAGCTTTTCCCAACCACAGACGGTTGTGCGGTAGAGCCCTTGCGGATCCTCGTCGCGGAAGATAACAGCGTTAATCAGACCGTCATCCGCGCCATGCTCGAGCGGGCGGGCCACCGGGTGGATACGGTCGCGAACGGTGCCGAAGCGATCACCGCGGCAACCAGCCAGACCTATGACGTTATCCTGATGGATGTCCATATGCCGGAGATGGACGGCGTCTCGGCCACCCGGCGCATTCGCGAATTGTCGGGCCCCGCAGGCGAAACGCCGATCATCGCGCTCACCGCAAATGCCATGAAGGGCGATCGCGAGACATATCTTGAGGCCGGCATGGACGATTACGTGGCGAAACCGATCGATCCGGCCCTGATCACCGCGGCCCTGAGACGCCAGTGCGGCGAACAGGTCGAGGCGGCAACCGGAGCTGTTGCGGCGGGTGGGTCAAAGGTGCCAGAGAACGCCGACGAACTCGCGGCAGACCTCGGCGGACTCCTGGACGACTTCGATGAAATTATTGGATGAGCACGCGGAACAATTCATGATGGCTCATGGCACACGCCGTCGAACGGCGCGGACGCGATACCAACCAGAAGACAGAGTCGAAATCTCATCGATCTTGCTTACGTAACGTACAAGCCGCCCTGCACGGGTGCCCCACGGGATCACCTGCCCAATTCACAGCAATCCGGCATCCTCAAGAAGTTCCCGCACCTTCTGAGCCGGCACCCCCAAATTCGAGCCACCGAATTCCGGAAGTATCGCGGTATTCACGGCAATTACCGTGCCATCGGTATCGAGCACCGGACCGCCACTGCCGCCTTCGGTTGTTTCGGCATCGTAAACGATTGTTGCCGCCGAAACCTGACCGACAATACCGCGGCTTGCCAACGGCGCGATAAACCCTTCCCGGGCCAGCCGGGCGGCGACGGTCCAGAAACCGGTATCCTTGGATTTCTGCAGTTCTTCGATAAAAGCGTCGCCCGTTTGGGCCAGCATCGAACGCAGCCCCGTCGGATACCCCATAACAATGACTTCATCGCCCGCCGCCGGGGCGGTAGCGGCCAGTTTCAGCCCCGGAATAGCGGCGGTATTTCCTGTCGTGCGGAGGATCGCGAGATCCGCATCCTTGCGGGCAAGCCGCAATTCGATCGGCAGCGCAGAAGCCGCGCCGGGCTGATAGGCGATAAACCGGATCATTACCGGCTCCAGGTTCTGTGCTGCCAGCGCTTCTGCGCTACCATCGTATTCCCACGGCAGCGCAACATGGCGATTGGTCACCAGCGCGCCCTTTTCACCGACGGCGAATCCGGTCCCGGTAAAGCGGCGTTCGGCGACAGGCCCGGTGCCTTCCAGAGACAGCAACGGCTGGCCGACCGGCGACATCAACGGGTTTCCGTCACCGTCGACCACCTGGCGCAACATCCGTTTGGATGTCCTTTCCCGAACGCCGTACGCGCCCTGAAGGAACAGAATGGATGGCAATGCCTCGGCGATTATCCGGGCGCTTGCCTGCGATCTTTTTTCCAGCGCCGCAAGACGTTCGGCATTTACCGACAACCTGACCGCCAGTTCGCGACGCAACGCGTCGAAATCGCGCTGCCTTAACGCCTGTTCGTTCGAACGGGCAATCGCGGCGGCAAAACTGTCGAGCCGGGCCGCGTCCATCTCCATCCGCTGCTGAAGCAGATCGTTGAGCCGGTGCTGCTGATATGCCAGCCCGGCCAGAACGAGAACCGCGAATATGACCATCGTCCGAAAAAGGATCGTGGTCTCCCGCGATAGCTGCCTCAACAGACTGCAGACGACGCGATAGGCTCTTTTGAGCGGAGGCTGACGGCTGGACCGCATATACGCGACGCAATCGCCCAGAATCTCCGATGTCGTTTTGCGCAGGCCTTTGTCCGGCCCGTAAATCCGGAACCGGGCCAATGGGCCCGTTTCGCCGAACTCGATCATGTCGCCGTTCCGAAGCACGCGCTGGGTCGTCCGGTCGCCGTTCACCCAAACGGGACGGTCCGCAGATGCTTCCAGTTCATAGGTGTTGCCGGCGCGATGCAGCCGCGCGATGACGTCCTCCGCCGTTTCCTCCGGCGATGCCTCGGTTATGCGGACGAAGTGTTCGTCGGACAGAACGACATCAAGAGCGCTCCCGTTGAGGACCGTGGTCTTCCCGCGGGAGGGGCCGGTGGTGCATCGCAGCACAGCGAGGCCGTCGGCAAGCCCGGCGGCAGGTTCTTCCGATTTCACGCCTGCATCCATTCCGAACCTTATCAGGCGCCGCCCCCCGGGCCATCAAAAAACGGGGCGCCGGGGTGCCGGCAGACCGCGGGAGCTTTATCCTGCCAAGACGGGCGAGCTTCGCCGAACCGCGGTAGTGTCCTAGTACCCCTGCAAAAACACCACTTCGGGCGTCTTCGGCATGTCACGCAGACTGAGCGTGATGGTGCGCGACGGATGCTTTCGGACGGTCCAGGTCTTTTGCGCGCGGGCGACGAACGCTTCCACGCCTCCCATCGATCCGAAATGCATCGGAATGATCATACGCGCCTTGATATCGCCGAGCACGCGGAACAGCTCGTCATGGCTCATCGTCCACATGCCGTCGATCGGCGCGAAGGCAATATCGATAAGCCCGAGCGCGCGGAGCTGGTTCTTCGACAGGTAGTGGTGCAGGTGGCTGATATGAACCGCGCAGAGCCCGGCGACCTCGAAGACGAACATCGAATTGCCGTTTGAAAGCTTGCCGGCGCCACGGTCGACGAGGTTGGTCGGCACGTTGCGCACGCGAAGGTCGCGGAACATCAGGTTGTGCTTGGCGACGCCTCCGTCCGGATCCCAGCCGCGCAGCACGTGTTGAATCTCCTTCATCGGGGCATAGGAGAAATGGCTGTCATGGCTGTTATTCATGGTCACGATATGCGGGATGCGGCCGGCACCCTGCACATAATCGTTAAAGTCGGTCTGCGCACGGGCGCCCTCGGGCGTTTCGATCTCGAACGTGGAATGGCCGATGAACGTGATCCGCATATGGTTCTGCGGAACAGCGGTCGGCGCCCGGCTTTGCGGGCCCGATTGCGCCAGAACCGTCGGCGATTTGAGGAACGATGCCTTCTGAAAGTAAGGATGCGGCGAAAAGCCGGGCGCCCGGGCCATGCCGGCACAGGACGCGATGGCCGCCGCCGGCAGCGCAACGGCAATCCCGACAACCACCCCGGCGACAAGACCCGGCTTTGCGATACGGCGGACAAGCGAATTCGGTGTCATATCGGTCTCCCTGTTCGTCGCCATCGCCGGAATTGTATCAGCGAAACCGCGACTGAGAAATGGCGAGACGATTTCCGCACCGGGTGATAAGAATCCCCCGGGAACCGGCGCTCACACGGAAAGTCACGATCATGGCGGACAAAAACCGTCCCAATTTTTTTAAACGCATGCTGCGCGGCACGCTCGCGGCGAAACTCGGCGTGCTGGGACCGCCGCTGGTCATTATCGCCATCGGCTTTGCGGTCGCGGGCAAGTTTATCCAGCCGGCCCCGCCGGACAGCCTGACCATCGCCAGCGGGGGAACGTCGGGCGCGTATTACGCCTTTGCCCGGAAATACAAGAAGGTCCTCGCCCGCGAAGGGGTCGAACTGAAAATCGAGGTGACATCGGGTTCGGTTCAGAACCTCGAATTGCTGCGCAGCGGAAGGGTCGACGCGGCATTCGTTCAAAGCGGGATCGGCAAACCGGACGAAAAGGACGAACTCTACGCGTTAGGCAGCCTGTACTTCGAACCGCTCTGGGTATTTCACCGGGCCGGCAGCGAGGTTGATCTGCTGAGCGACCTGAAGGGCCGAACGGTCGCCATCGGCGGCGTCGGATCGGGTACGCGCACATTCGTCGAACCGATCCTCGCACGGAACGGAATCAACCGGCAGAACACGTCAATTCAGGATCAGGGCGGCAAGCCGTCGGCAGATGCGCTGCGCAGCGGCAAGATCGACGCTGCTTTCTACATTGCATCGGCGGAATCGCCCGTGATCCGCGCACTGATCGAAGACCGCAGACTGGAACTGATGACCTTCAGGCGGGCCGAGGCCTATACCCGTCACTATCTGTACATGTCGAAGGTTCTCCTGCCGCGTGGCCTGGTGAATTTCGAAGACGACGTGCCCGCCACCGACAAGACGCTGCTGGCGGCGGCGGCGACCATGATCATCCATGACCGGCTGCACCCGGCGCTGCGCACGCTCCTTCTGCGGGCAATGAGTGAAATCCACGGCCCGGGCGGCCTGTTCGAACGGCCGCGGGATTTTCCGTCGGCCAAGTATCTCGACTTCCCGCTGACCGACAAGGCCAAGCGCTATCTCGAGGATGGCCCGTCCCTGCTGGACCGTTACCTGCCCTACTGGGTTGCGGACATGATTATCCGGCTGTCGATCCTGTTGCTGCCGCTTGTCACCCTGCTGATCCCGCTGATGCGTATTGTGCCGCCGCTGTATAAATGGCGCATGCGCTCGCGCATTGTGCGCTGGTATAAGGAAATGGTCGCCGTGGAGGTACAGGTGCGCGACGCGACGACGGCGGCGGAACGCAAGGCAGCCTTCGACCGGCTGGACGAGATCGACGAAGAAGTCAGCCAAGTCAATGTGCCGGTCGGCTACCGCGACATGCACTACACCCTGCGGTTCCATATCGACCTGATGCGAAACATGCTGCACCGCAAGGCGGATGAAGCAGAGGAAACGGCGGAGAAGTCCTAACCGAATGCGTAGCAGTCCATGGATTGTGTGCCATAGGTGAAGCTGCTGTGTATGCGTTCGGCTTTCGGTGACTCTCCGCCAGCGCCCAGCGCGGTAAATAGCGGCAGAAAATGTTCGTCGCTCGGATGGGCATACTCTGCATTCGGCGCGAGGTCTTTCCAGTTCAGCAAATCGCCGACCCGGCCGTCGGCGAGTGCATCAGCCACCCATTCGGAAAACGCAACCGCCCAGTCGGCACCCTCACTGTCAGGTTCGTCGCGAACCAGCGTACGCAGATTGTGGGTCATGCTGCCGGAACCAATGACCAGAACGCCCTCCTCCCGCAGAGCCGCCAGCGCTTTGCCAACGGCGAGCTGATGGGCCGGTCCACGGGCCGTCTCGAGGGAGATCTGGGCTGTGGGGATATCGGCGTCAGGATACATCAGTATCAGCGGTGTCCAGCCGCCATGATCGATACCGCGACGCGGATCGGCATAGAGGTCGAAGCCTGCCTGACCTGCCAAACCCGATACACGCCCCGCCAATGACCCGATACCGGGCGGTTCGTATCGGCAATCGAACAATGCCTGCGGGAATCCGCCAAAATCGTGGATCGTTTCAAGTTTGTCGGCCGTCGTCATCGCAAGTACCGGATACTCCCAATGTGCCGATACCATGATGATCGCCTCGGGCCTGCCAATCTCTTCCCCCAACCCAGACAGATATCGCCGCGCGCGGCTGTCTTCGATCACCGTCATGGGCGATCCGTGGGAGAGAAACAGACTGGGAAAGATGGCCATCGATGGTTGTCCTATGAATATTCGCGCCTCACAATAAAGCTATGTCCGACATGCAAGACAAGCCCCATCATCTCGGCCACCGCGAGCGGCTACGCCGCCGCGTGCTCGACCGCGGCGCCGACAGCCTCGCCGATTACGAGCTGCTGGAATACCTGCTGTTCGGGGTGCGCCGCCAGGGCGATACCAAGCCAACGGCGAAGGCGCTGATCGACCGCTTCGGGTCGGTCGCCGGTGTGCTGGCCGCACCCGCGGCGGAGCTTGCCACCGTCAAAGGCGTCAGCGAAGCCACCATCGCCCTGATCGCGGTGGCGGCGGAGACCGCCCGCCGCGCCGTGCGGGAAGAGATTTCCGACGGGCCGGTCCTGTCCTCCTGGACCAAACTGATCGATTACCTCCGCGTTGCCATGGGCCACGGCCGGACAGAGGAATTCCGCCTGCTGTTCCTCGATTCCAAGAATCGCCTGATCGCCGACGAGGTACAGGGCACCGGCACCGTAAACCGCACGGCCGTCTATCCGCGCGAGGTGGTGAAACGGGCGCTGGAACACGGGGCAACCGCAATCATCATGGTGCACAATCATCCGTCCGGCGACCCGACCCCGTCCCGCGCGGACGTCGAGATGACCGAGGAAGTCCGCGACGCCGGGGCGCTCCTCGGCATCGTGCTGCACGATCACGTGGTGATTTCGAAATCGGGGCATGAAAGCTTCAAGTCGATGGGACTGCTTTGACCAGCGAGATTCGAATTTAACCGTCATCCCGCGACGGCGGGATGACGGCATCTCTTCGACGGGGCTTACGCGGCAAGCGCTTCGGGATCGGCCGCGAGTTCAGCGATCGCGGCCCGGGCGGATGCCAGCGACTCCTCGGGCGAGACCGCCAGCCGGTCTGCAGCGATCAGGGTGACGTCCGTGATCCCGACAAAACCAAGGATATGCTTCAGATATCCGCTGGCAAAATCGATATCGCTGCCGAGTTCGGTCCCGCCGGACGCAATCACCAGGTAGGCCTTCTTGCCTTCGAGCAGCCCGATCGGACCATTCTCGGAATAGCGGAAAGTTTCGCGCGCACGGGCAATCAGGTCGACCCACGCCTTCATCGCCGCCGGGACGCCGAAGTTATAGACCGGCACCGCGAGCACCACTGCATCCGCCGCCTTGAGTTCACCGACCAGTTCGTCCGACAGCGCGAGATGCTCTCTCTGGGCATCGCTGCGATCATCCGGATCGGTGAAATTGGCGCCGATCCAGGCCTCATCGATCAGCGGCAGGCCGTCGGCCAGATCGCGGTTTGTAACGGCGGCGCCGCGGGGAGCGTCTGCGAGCACGGCGACAAGCGCGTCGGCGAGGTCGCGCGTAACGGACCCGTCTCGCCGCATGCTGGCATCGATACGAAGAACGTTAAGGGGTTGGGCTTGGTTAGACATGGTGTGGTTCCTTTATCCAGTGACGTGATGTTTCGATGCACCGGATATGGAATACCTCGCGCCCGTCAAAAAGAAGCATTATAAGAAATTATTATTCTCTAATGGAGCACAATAGATGGACCGCTTCGACGAGATTCAGACCTTTGTGCGGGTCGCCGAAACCCTGAGCGTCACCCGCACCGCCGCGCAGCTTGGCATTGCCGCCTCGGCGATCAGCCGCCGAATCAAGGAACTCGAAGCCCGGCTCGGCGTCCAGCTGATGCAGCGCACCACGCGGCGCATCACCCTTACAGATGCGGGCAGGGCCTATTACGAACGCTGCCTCGGGATTCTCGCCGATATGGACGAAGCCGATAGCCTGGCGGCGGCGGACCCCACCCGTCTGGCCGGCACACTCCGGCTGACCATCCCGATGTCGCTTGCCCTGGCGCAGCTCAACGACGCCCTGGTAACCTTCATGGGCCTGCACCCCCACCTGCAGGTGATAGCCAATATCTCAGACCGGCGGGTCGATCTGGTCGAAGAGGGCATGGACCTTGCGATCCGTGTGGGCACGTTGAGCGACTCAAGCCTGATTGCTCGGCGGATCTGCAAAGTCCGTCATGTGATCTGCGCCAGTCCGGCCTTCTTCGACCGTCACGGCCGACCGGACACGGCCGAAGACCTCTCGCGCCTGCCTTCCCTGTGTTACGGCAACGCCCGCCAACCGAGCCAGTGGAGCTTTACCCGCCCGGACGGCACGCGCGGTGCCGTGGCAACACAGCGCCGTATGGTCGCTACCAGCGGTGACACGCTGCGCGCGGCAGCGATCGGCGGGCTGGGCGTCATGTGCGAACCAACCTTTATTGTCCATGAACAGCTCGCCGAGGGCAGTCTCACCGCCGTACTCACCGACCACGACTGGTTCGACATGTCGATCTACGCCGTCTACCCCCCGACCAGGCATCTCTCCGCCCGCGCGCGGGCGTTTATCGATTTCCTCATCGATCGGATCGGGCCGGTGCCGGCGTGGGAAGCGTGTCTGGACAAGGCCTGACATCGCAGCGTAGCTCGTCACGAATCGTTGATCCGCGACCACAGTCCCGGTCACCGCTTCTATGATAGACTGGCGTCGTTTCGTTACCGGCTTCTTTGAAAGAACCCCCATGGAAACTGCCCTGCCCATCGTCACCGCCCTTGCCGCGCTTGGCGGAATCATGGCCACCGCCACCTGGATCAACCGGCGCTACAATTTCACCGTCACGCCGCCCCCGCCGCCGCCGAGCACGCCGGAGGAAATCCAGTGGGAACGCGAACGGGCGAGCCTGCGCCTGTGCCTGCGCCATCCGTACTGCTGAGACAAGGTTTTCTGAACGCGGCCCTGGAAATTACACCGGCCGCCGCAACCTACGTTTCGCTCAGGTCGCGGCGGCCGGGACCACCAACACCCGTCAGTGGTAGACGGGCCTCCCTACGTGGCGCGGTCGCCTTTGGCGGCGCCCGTTGGGACAGGACATGCTTTAAGGTCGTCTGCAATTGAGGCGGAATTGGGGCAACCCCGCAAGACTGCCTAACCTGTTAATTCAAAAAGATAAAATCCGGCGATCAAGGTGTTTTTCCCGAACCATCCGCGACCGATTCCGGCGAATCGGGACCGTTTCGTCAGTCGGCAGGCCGCCCCGCCATCATGCGCACCGCGCGATATTCGATGACCTTTTCGCCCTTCTGGTTCATCACGTTGTTCATGGTCGTCACGATACCGCGATTGCCCTTGCTGGTCGGCCGCACGGCGATGACCTCGACCTCCGCGTGGATCGTATCCCCGGCGAATACCGGGCCCAGCACCTTCTTCTCGACTTCCAGCAGCGCAAGCCCTGTGGTCTGCATGGTCGACTGACACAGCAGGCCCTCGGTCATGGTGTAGACCAGCGCCGCCGGCGACACACGTCCGCCCATCGGGCCGCCGCCATGGTCACCGAAGGTCATGTCGGTAAAAAGGGTCTCGACCATGCCGGTCACGCCGATAAAATTGACGATATCGGATTCGGTGATCGTGCGGTTCAGCGTTTTGAACTGCTCGCCGACCGTCAGGTCATCCCAGTACAAGCCGATGCCAAGCGTTTTCATGGTCTGGTTCTCCGTAAGTATCAGATAGTAGCGCCACTGGCGCGCATTTGCTCAATCTCGCCGTCGCCAATCCCCGCTTCGCGCAGGATCTCGGCGCTGTGCTCGCCAAGTTTCGGCTGCAACCGGTCGATCGATGCGGGGGTCCGGCTGAACTGCACCGGCGTGTCCGGCACGGTGATCTTGCCCTCGGTGGGATGCGTTTCGCTGCGGAAAAACCCGACGGCCTGCAAATGCGGATCTTCCGGAATTTTTTCGAGTGCAACGATCTCGCCACAGGGTATTTCAAGCCTCGGCAGGGTTTCCAGCCAATCCGCGGTGGAGCGCGTCGCGATGAATTCGCCCGCCAGACTGTAGACCGCCTCGATATTGTCGGCCCGGCTGGCCAGGCTGTCGAAGCGCGGGTCGTCCTTTAGTTCGGGCCTGCCGACCTCGTCCCAGAACCGCACCCACTGGATATCGGTATAGGCAAGCAGGCAGATAAACCCGTCGGTGGTTTTGTACGGCCGGCGCGACGGGGTCAGGACGCGAGAATAGCCCATCGGTCCCTCGGGCGGATCGAACGTATAGCCGAAAATGTGGTCCGCCATATTGAACGCCACCATGGTCTCGAACATCGGAATCTCGACGAACTGCCCTTCGCCGGATTTCCCGCGTTCCAGCAGGGCCGCCAGGATCGCGTTGACCGTGACCAGCCCGCAGGTCTTGTCGGCCATGATCGTCGGCATATAGCGCGGCTCGCCCACGAGACGCGCCATAAGGTCGGCACTGCCGCTGAGCCCCTGAATAACATCGTCATAGGCGGGCCTGCCGGCATACGGCCCGTCCACGCGGAACCCGTGAATACCGGCATAGACGATGCGCGGATTGCGGGCGAGGACGGCATCATGGCCGAAGCCCAGCCGTTCCATCGCCTGGGGGCGAACCGAATGGAGGAACACATCCGCGGTATCGACCAGTTTCCAAAGGGCTTCCCTGGCGCTTTCCTGCTTGAGGTCGAGCACCAGCGACCGCTTGTTGCGGTTCAGCCCCATATACAGAGCCGACATATCCGCCGAACGCTTTGGCCCGGTATAGCGTGTCGTGTCCCCTGCGGGGCTCTCAATCTTGACGATATCCGCGCCCATATCGCCCATGGTCTGGGTTGCCAGCGGCCCGAGGACCACCGACGTCAGATCGAGAACGCGAATACCTTCGAGCGGTCCGGCCAAATCAGAGGTCCTTCACCCGCGGCAGGATTTTCTCGCCGAACACCTGCAGGGATTTCATGATTTCGTCCTGCGACAGCGATCCGAAGTCGACCAGAAAGGTCACCTGGGTGATGCCGATATCGCGCAGCACTTTGATCCGTTCGACCACCTGATCCGGCCCGCCCATCACGACCCGTCCGGGATAATAGCGATCAAAAGTCAGCTCCACCGTGCCCTTGTCGCGCTGGTCGTAGCCTTTGTACGCTTCCGGATCCGGCGGCTTGCTTGCCGCTTCCTTGCCCGCCATGCCGTATTCGCCCATCGGCCCATCGACGACGGATTTAAGACGCTCATCGTCCGGCTCATCCATGAAATAGGCGTGATAGACACAGCACACCTCGTGATCCTCAACCTTGCGACCGTATTTCGGCAGCGCGTCCCGGTACCAGGAAATGCGCTCTGCCGCGAGGTCGTGATCGACGTGATACGCGACATAGAGCAGATTGTGGCCTTCCTGTGCCGTCCATTCGAAGCTCTCGGGCGACATAAGACAGGCGTTCCAGATAGCCGGTCGTTTCTGGTACGGCGTGGGCAGGATTCTCAGTCCCGACATCTTCGGACGAAACTTGCTGTCGAATTCCAGGGGCGCGCCTTCCCATGCCTTCAGGACGAGATCGACACCCTCCTCGACCCTCTCACGGCTTTCCTTCATCGGCACGCCGAACGCATCGAACTCGTCGCGGATAAAACCGCGCCCGACGCCGAGATCGAACCGCCCGTTCGACAACTGGTCCAGCGTGGCGGCCTGTTCGGCGACCCGAACCGGATCGTTCAGTGCCATCACGGTCGCGCCCGTCGCAAGGCGGATATTCTCCGTCCGCCCCGCGAGGTAGCAGAGAAAAGCGTAGTTCGCCGACAGAAAACCGCCATGGCGCACGAAATGATGCTCAACCAGCCATGCGTAATCGAACCCGGTCCTGTCGGCATATTCGACCTGTTCGACGATATTGTGCATATGTGTATGCACATCCCGGTCGCTGTCCGGCAGATGGGTAGGCAGATAAAAAAGGCCGAATTTCATGGCGTTGCTTCCTCCCGTATTTCGCGGTCTTTGCCGCGTGCGCCGTAACTAATACAATCCTTCCCGACGGATGACCAACAACGTATTGAAAGTGGGATCACGGTGATCGATAACGAGAATGTACTCCGACAGAAACTCAGTGTTGCATGGCGTTTTTTTTACGGGCGCGGCTTTGTCGACGGCTTCGGGCATATCAGCGCCCGGACGCAGGACCCGAACGTGGTGCTGATGACCCCGCACGAACTTGGCAAGATATCCCACCCGGAGGATTTTTTGCTTTGCGATCTCGACGGCAACCAGATCGGCACGAACGAAAAACTGCCCGGCGAACTGCCGATCCATCTCGAGGTTTTCAAGGCCCGGCCGGACGTGAACTCGGTCGCCCACTTCCATACCCACAATGCGACCAGCTTTTCGATGTCGGAGCACGACCTCAAGCCGACCTATTTCATGGCGTCGATCTTCAATGGCGGCATTCCGGTACACCCCGATTCGCGCCTGATCCTGAACGAGGAACGCGGCCGCGCAATGGCTGAAACGCTGGGCGATTGCCGCGCCATGCTGTTGCGCGCCCACGGTATCGTCGTCACCGGACCCGACATCGAGGAGATGACGACCGGCGTCTATTTCATGGAAGACAATGCCAAGCGCACCGCAATTGCGGCCTCAATGGGCGATTACGAGGTGCTGGACGAGGAAGAAATGGAAGAAATCGCCGAGGAATTGCTGCGGACACGCGGCCCCATCGGTCGTGTCTGGGCCCTCGCGGAGATCGAGGCGGCGGAGGCGGGCTAAGACCGGTTTACGCCCGGGGACGGCAACGGCGGCTCAGTGTGGGTCATCGGCTTTCGCCTCGCGCATGTCGGCCGCGGCGAGTTGAACAAGAGAGCTCAGGCCCGGGCGGAATTCGTTTTTCAGGACCTCGTATCTGTTCGGTGCGCTGCCGTGATCCGCTGTCGGAAATCTCTCCCGCCAGCCGGCCAGCTTGCGTCCGAGGCCGCACAGAACCCCGCCGAGCATCATCTGCGAATCCCTCAGCATCCATTCCAGATCCCGAAACCTGCTCGGATTCAGATCCGCCCAGAAATTCTTTGTTTCCCGCTCGAATACGTCGAGACGCTGATAAACCTCGAAGAAAACGCTCTTCATTATCTCTTTGGTGTTTACGCAGATCTTCTCGATATCGGGATCGGATTTCCACTGCAGAGACGTATGAATATAATCGAGTTCCGACATAAAGACGGCGTTCATAACGCCGATATTGTCTGCGTAGTTCTTGTAATAGGAAATCGCCATATAGACTTCTGAAAAATTATGTAGGAAGTCAGGCAAGGCCGATGTTTGAATGTTGAGTTTTCCCGCCAGAATTTTCAAATTCCGGGCGGGTTCTTCGGCACCGGGATTCCTGAACAGATCGATGATGTCGGTCTGAGGGGAATTAGCAACGTCGCGGTCGCCGAACACCAATTGTATCAGCGGCTGCGTGAACTGCCGCATATAAACCGACAGCTCGGATTTCATTTCTGGGGATAAGGCGAGGTATTCGATACCCTCGTAGTCGATGCCCGACTCGCGAAATTGAATTCTCAGGTTGAACACGTCATAGCTATTGATCGACGAAAGCGTTTTAAGAAGTTGCGCATCATGCCC
This sequence comes from uncultured Rhodospirillaceae bacterium, assembly GCA_963977005.1. GTDB lineage: Bacteria > Pseudomonadota > Alphaproteobacteria > MPNO01 > UBA830 > CAXBCP01. The sequence goes on along the minus strand of CAXBMQ010000007.1, from coordinate 38,033 downwards.
CTGGCCTCCCGGCGGCCAGCCAAACTTCTCGTTCAGAGCGCCCTTGAGTACGTCTTCAATCAGAAAGTAAGCTCTGAGGCCCTCACCGTATCTGAACATTTCCACCGCGGTATCGAGGGAATACGTCTTCGTCAGACGGCTGCGGCGCAGCGACGTCGTCTGCAACGGCACGTATTTCAGCGGTAGCGTGAAGATCGCATCGTTGTCTTCGAGGAAATCGCGATCTTCTTCCTCCTCGGTATTTTCGAATGCCGTTGATGATTCCAGCGAAGCCATTTTCCGATACCGTGTTAAGTGTTCCCATATTGATGCCGTCAAGCCGAGTAGAGAATATGGCAGGTATCTTAACGAACGGTTGCTTTGGGAACGATAATACCCGGATAGCGGTGCCATATTACCTGCGCCCCCCGGATATTGACTGTGTCGCGTAAAAACTGTCAGATTCACGATGGGATAACCTTAAACACGGCGTACAATTGACAACCGTTCACGCAGCAATAGACGCTGACAATAATGCGGCCACAGATCTGGGTAGACGCATTGTGGCAGCGCTTGAACAGGCCGGCATTCCACCGGAACGATGGACCCCGGAAATCCTAGGCCCGGCCGATCAAATCCACGGGGGCGGATTGCTGCAGACGCAGCTTCATGCAGACCTCGTGAAGATCGCGCCGGATATGCACCTGCTCGATATCGGATGCGGTATCGGCGGTCCGGCGCGCTACTTCGCCACGGAATACGGCTGCCGCGTAACCGGCATAGACCTGACCGCCGATTATATCGCTGTCGCCCGCATGCTGACCGGAAAAGTCGGCCTGTCCGACAGGGTAACGTTCGACTGCGGCGACGCGACCGCCCTGCCCTATGACGACGGTGCATTCGACATGGCCTGGGCGCTGAATGTCACGATGAATATCGAAGACCGGTCCGGCTTCTACGCAGGGGTACACCGGGTTCTCAAACCGGGTGGCATTTTCGCGGTCAGCGAGCTGGGCGAAGGGCCGAACGGCGCGCCGTATTATCCGCTGCCCTGGGCGCGCGATCCGTCCTACAGCTTTCTCATTCCGCCGGACGAAATGCGCAGTATTCTGGAAAACGCCGGTTTTCGGATCATAGAATGGGTTGACGAAGCCGCCCGGCGCCAGGCCGCCGCGGACAATCCACCGCCGCCCCCACCGCCGGTCGATACACCGCTGACGATCGAAATTACACGAGGCGAGGACTATCCTGACCGTCGGGCCAATTCGGGCAAAAGCGCGCGGGAAGGCCGACTGACAAATGTGATGCTGGTCGCCAAACGCATCTGATCCCGCACCGCGCCCCCGCAAGCCGGAGAACACCCATGCCTTCGCCGATGCTCGGCCTCAGAACGACCGTGAACAAGGTTGCGGACCTGGCGAAAGCGAAGGAATGGTACGCAGAGGCATTCCGGGTCACGCCCTATTTTGACGAGGCGTTTTACGTCGGCTTCAACGTTGCCGGATACGAGATGGGCCTGATGCCCGACGACACACCGACAGGGGACAAGACCGATAATGTGCTCAGCTATTGGGGCGTGGAGGATATCGCCGCCGAGTTCGCCCGTCTCAAATCTCTCGGCGCAACCGCGGAGTCCGATCCGGTCAATGTCGGCGGCGAGATCATGGTGGCCGAACTGAAGGACCCCTGGGGCAACACGATCGGGCTGATCTACAACCCGGAATTCAAGCTGCCGGGCTGACCGCGGGCGAAATGCCGCCGGTGACAAGCGCACGGCGGCGTGATACGTCCCCGCATGGTCAAACTGCAATTCAACGAATACGGCACGGACGGCCCGCCACTGATCGTGCTCCACGGGCTTTTCGGCTCTGCGCGCAACTGGGCCGGGCATGCGCGCGACCTGGGCGACACCCACCGTGTCTACGCGCTCGATCTGCGCAATCACGGCGCCTCGGAACGCGCGATGACAATGACATATGAGGAAATGGCCGGGGACGTCGCCGGGTTCATCGCCAGTCAGGGGCTCATCGACCCCGTCGTCATGGGCCACTCCATGGGCGGCAAGGTCGCGATGCAGCTTGCCCTTGCGGAACCCGGTCTGGTGAAGGCGCTTATCGTGGTCGACATCGCGCCGGTAACATACGGCCATGACATGCTCGACTATATCGCCGCCATGCAGATGCTCGACCTGTCGGGCGACCACCGCCGGTCGGAACTGGAAGAGGAGCTACGCGACCAGGTCGACGACCCCGGGATTACCGCCTTTCTGATGACAAACCTGGAACGCGCCAATGGCGGCTTTCAGTGGCGCATCAACCTGACCGCCATTTCGGCCGGGATGAGCGCGATCTCCGCCTTCAGCCCGCCGCCGGGGGCGACGTATGACAAGCCGGCGGTTTTTATCGCCGGCTCGGAGTCGGGCTATATCCGCGACAGCCACCGCGATCGCATCTCGGAACTGTTCCCGAAATCGCGCACGGTGACGATCAAGGACGCCAACCACTGGGTCCACGCCGACCAGCCGGAAGCGTTTGTGAAAACGGTAAAGGCGTTTCTCGGGGCTGTCGGCAAAAAATAGCCGGTCATAGGAGAAAAATCCTACTTCCCCGGCCCTGTGCCGGGGATCCACGGCAGATATCGCGCGAACCGTTGAAGTGCCCCCCGGTACATGACCGGGGGATTAGATTGCCGGGCAGGCCTGCGCCCCACTCTCCTCAGAGCAGTTTCGGGCCTCTATTCCTCCCGCGGCAGTTTCAGCTCGTCCAGCGGCGGCAGGCCGTAATCGCTCCAGTTATCGGCGACCTCGCGCATTTTCTCGAGCGGCGGCAGCGACACGGCCGGGTAGTCCCATTTCTTTGTCGCATCAATCACCATCTTGGTGCCGCCGATATCGGCCTGGGTCTTACCCGGCTCGAACGAGGACGGATCGAGCTCGACCGAGGCGGTATCGGGGATCGTCTTGATATCCTTGTCCGGGCGCACCCGCCACGCCATGACCCAGTCGCGCATGAACGGATCGTTGATATCGATATCGTCGTCGCAGATGACGATCCACTTGAAATAGCTCATGCCGAAATGGCCCATCGTGCCGAAGGCCGTCTGGTCGACATGCCCGGAATACATCTTCTTCATACTGATCCACAGCGTCGCCGTGCCGCCGCCCGCCTCGAGGGCATGCACATCGTGGATACCGGGCAGGTTCAGATCCTCGGTCAGGTGTTTCTTCAGGCCCGCTTCGAGCAGCGCACGCTTAATCATCGACGATTCCGACGGCGGGAACTGGCTGATCACCCCCATCACGATGGGGTCTTTCCGGTGGGTGATGCAGGTTACTCGGAAAACCGGTCCTTCGCGCCCGCCCGCCATGTAGCCGGTGAACTCGCCGAACGGACCTTCGGGCTCGGTGTAATCCATCAGCACCTCGCCCTCGATGACGATCTCGGCATGGGCCGGGACCTCCAGGTCGACGGTCTCGCACTTGACCATCTCGATCGCCTCGCCGCGGATACCGCCGGCAACGGCAAGTTCGTCGGCACCGTATCGCGCCGGCGCGACCAGATACTGGACCGGGTCACCGCCGACGAAGATCGCCGCCGGCATGTGTTCGCCGCGCGCCTTGTACTTCGCATGATGGATCGCCCCGCCGCGGTCCGGCGCGCCGAACAATATGCCGGTCGTATTCTTGCTTTTGATCTGGCAGCGGCGGATGCCGATATTGCGCCGCCCCGTATCGGGATCCTTGGTGACCCAGAGCGGCGTCAGATACGGGCCGGCGTCCTTTTCCGGCGTCCAGATCGGCACCGGCAGCTTCGTCAGGTCGATATCGTCGCCCTTGATGATCACGTCTTTCACCGGGCCGGTTTCGACCACGACCGGTTCGATCGGCGCATTCATGCCGCTGGTGACACGTTCGTGGATGGCCTCGAGCGAGGGTTCGCAGTCCAGCGCGGTGGCGATCATCCTGCGCGAGGCCGCGACCACGCCGCCGACGATCCGGCCGCCTTCATGGCCCTTGATATTACGAAAACCGATGCCGTAGCGGTTGTCTTCATCCATGGCGCGGAAAATCATGCGCATTACCGCACCGACTTCCCAATCCTTGTCGACTTCCTTGTCGACCCATTTGAACATGCCCTGCTGCTCCAGCACCTGCAGCCAGGGACGAAGACTCTCATACGCCATCTATCGTATCCTTTCTTGATTTATGCCTGACAAAACGCGAAATCCCGCCGCTTTTCAAGTCGGCGGCGAAACTTCATCCACGCACCGCCAGGCTCGTTCTGCATATCAATTGCGGCTAGACTACGATAATTGCGACGGGAATTTCCGAAGGGCCGCGTGATAACGGGTATAAACCTTTTCCAGCAGAGGAAAATACGATGGCAACGGCAAATAGCTTCAAACTCGCACTCGCAGGCAGCCTCGCGGCACTCCTGATAAGCGGCCCTGTACAGGCGCAATCACCGGACAAAACAGGTAAGGGCGACGGGGTCTCGCGTACGTTCAGCCTGCTTGACACCAACGGCGACGGCAAGATTTCGCTCGCCGAGATCCGCGCCGAACAGGCCCGGCTTATCGCCGCCGCGGATCTCGACGGCGACGGCAAACTGTCGGTCGATGAATTCCGCCGGCGCGGATGGTGGTTTCAGAAACTGCACACCACGACCCTGTTCGACCTGATGGATGCCAACGGCGACCAGGCGCTGACCGCGGACGAGATTGCCAACCCGTCGGCGCGTTGGTTCAAGCGCTACGACAAAGACGCCGATGGCGGCGTTACGACCGAGGAAGTGCCGCATTTCAAGCGGAGCGGCCGCGGATACCGCAAACACCGCTGACCCGAACCCGGAAAGGCCGCGTATACAAGACATGGCCGACGAGCTGAACGATATCACGGATGACGAACTGGTTCGTCGCGCCGCTGCGGGCGACCAATCCGCCTGGGCGGCGCTGGCGGACCGTCATCTCTCGGCTGTCGTTTCTTTCGCGTGGTACCGACTTGGCGACCGGGTGGAAGCGGAGGATATCGCGCAGGAAACCCTGCTGCGGTTCGCGAAGAAAGCCCTGACTTGGGAACCGGACGGCGCAAAGGTGCGGACCTGGCTGTACCGCGTGGCCGGCAACCTCGTGATCGACCGCCAGCGGGCGCGCAAACCGGAATCGCCGATAGAGGACGCCGAGGAAACGTCGGTTATCGACATCCAGCCGCATCTCGACGGAAAACTGGATGCCCGCCGTGTGGTGCACAAGGCGCTGATCGCACTGCCGACCCGCCAGCAGGTCGTGTTAATCCTTGTTTATTATCAGGGATATACCGTGAAGGAGGCGGCCGAAATGCTGGCGGTCAGCGAACATGCGGCGGAATCGCTGCTGGCACGGGCACGGAAATCGATGCGCGCCGCCCTCGAACCGAACAGAGAAGACCTGATTGGAGCAGGATCATGAGTAAGCAGGACCGCACATTGAACGATAATCAGCTTGATGCCGCGCTCGACCGGTTAAGGCCGCCGGTCCCGTCCGACACCCTGGTCCGCCGGGTCCATCAAATGGCGCCTGCCCCGCAGAGAGTATTCGTGACGCCGCGGCACGCGGCAGCGGCGGCACTCGTAATGGCCCTTGGGGCCGCGGCAATGCTGCACATCGCGAATTCGGGCAACGTAGCGCCGCTTGCGACGACCGCACCGCCGGCGTCAATTGCGGCGATCCTCGACCCGGCCGGCGAAATTCCGGTCTCGGACGTCGAAATGGGCGACGACAGCGCCACGCCGGCAGAGTCCTTTTCGATCGCCGGCATGCCGCTCGAATAGGGGCATAGCCCTACTCCCCAACTGCATTCGATCTTTCTCGCGGGGTCACGGCAATGTTACCCCGCACCGCCAAGATTATGCCCATATTCACCGGGTCAATGACGGGAGAAACGCCATGAGAAAATCGATCCTTGCCGCCTGCGCGGTCCTCGGCCTTGCCCTCGGTGCACCCGGCGCGGGTGCCCAGAAAGCGGCGAGCGGAACCGCGGTCGCGACGTTCGCCGGCGGCTGTTTCTGGTGCATTGAAGCGGATTTCGACAAGGTGCCCGGCGTCATCGCCACCGTGTCGGGCTACACCGGGGGCAAGACCGAAAACCCGACCTATCGTGAGGTATCGCGCGGCGATACCGGTCACCGCGAAGCGTTGCAGATCACCTACGATCCGAAAAAAGTGACCTATGCGCAGTTATTGACGGTGTTCTGGCACTCGGTCGACCCGGTCGATTCCGGCGGCCAGTTCTGCGATCGCGGCGTGCCGTATCAGACCGCCGTCTTTGTGCATAACGACGAGCAGCGCCAACTCGCGGAAGCTTCCAAGGCCCAGGCGATGAAGGATCTCGGCAAGAAGATTTTCACCCCGGTGGAGACCGCCGCCACATTCTATCGGGCCGAGGAATATCATCAGGATTATCACACCAAGAAACCGCTGCGTTACAAGTACTATCGCTGGAATTGCGGGCGCAACCAGAAGGTGGAAATGCTCTGGGGCGACAAGGCCTATACCGGTATCCCGAAGAAGGACGAGGCGAGCTAGGCCCGTCTCGCAGAGGTCGGCCTCGCCTAGGTCAGTCCGGTCGCCCGCGCGACCATTACGATTCCAAGTACGACCAGCGCCGACAGCACCCAGCGGCGAAACACTTCGAGGGACAGCCTGTTTCTTATGCTGCGCCCCGCGACCATGCCGAGAATTGCGGTCGCAGTGCCGATCAGGCCCGGCACGACAACGGCAAGCGGCAGGTTTCCCTTGGCGCCGAGCCCGATCGCCAGCCCCGCCGAGGCGACAAGCACCGTGATCCCGAGCGACTGAATCAGCGCATCCTTGATCATCGTCTCGTCGGTCGCGCGTGTCGGATCGGCAGGGTCGTCCTCGCGCCCCGGGCGGCCCGCCGCGAAATTCAGGGACTGCAGATAAGGCACCGCGGGGATCACGAAAATCGCCGTCGCGCCGGAAATCAGGCCGGTGGCCAGCCCGATGACCGGGCTCAGGTAGCGTTCCATCGGTACCGGCACGCTGAACCGCGCGCCGCTTAATGCGAGCACCGCATAGACGATGAGCATGGTCCCCAGAAGCCCCGCGGCAAGCGCCTGGTCGGCCGAAGCAATCAGAATGGCCGCCGCGGCGGAGCCGATCATCATCGCGATCAGCATCGTCCAGAGCCGCGCAAAGATCAGCTTCAAGGCGGTCCCGAAAAACGCCTGCCAGATATTGGTCAGAATCACCGGCAGGATGAGAATGCCCGCCGCCTGCTCGACAGGCATCCAGATCGCCATCAGCCCGATACTGACGGTCGGCAATCCCAGACCGATGCCGCCCTTGACCACGCCCCCCGCCAGAAACACGCCGGCAACGGCGCAAAGCGCCCAGATTTCATACCCTGCCATCGTCTATGGGTAACGTGTGCACAGGGGTTTTGCCAGTACGGGTGAGTCGCCCTGCGGGGAAACCGGAAGACAGATTTCCGCCGTGCGGGGACGGCTTTAAGAACGAAGGCAACGGGACCGCCCCACACAGGTGCCGGTCTCCGCCCGTCCCGCCGGATTCGCCCGGCGATACGCTACACTGCATCGCAATGAGCAATTTTACGTATATCCTCGGCAGCGAGACCGCGTCGGGCTGGCGTACCTATGTCGGCTGGACAACCGACCTCGACGCCAGGCTCGCCTCCCATAACGCCGGAACGGGCGCCAAATCGACACGCGGCCGGACCTGGGTCCTGCTTTACGCCGAACGCCACGACACCCGCGGTGCGGCGATGAGCCGCGAATGGCACCTGAAGCGCGACCGGCGCTTCCGCAAGGCGGTTCTGCCGTCCCATATCCCGCTGCACATATCGTCATAGCGCACCGCTGAATACAGGCGTAAGCTCGTCGCACGTCACTCTCTATTCGATACGGACCGATGCTTCGTTTTCCTGGATACAAGGGTGCCGCCCCCGTGGTTTTGCTCACCGATCCGTGCCTGCGACCGGGCACATTTTCGCCAGACGAATGTGTGCGCCTGATCGGCGTCTTCGATACATCGCCGGACACAACCCCCGGGCGCTTGTCGGGCGGGATTGAGACGGACACGCGTATCTGCCAGACGCTCTGGCTGGACGACAGCCCCGAAACCGCCTGGATATTTGTCAGGCTTGCGGAACTCGTCGCGGTGACAAATCGGGATATTTTTCGCTTCGACCTCGAGGAATTCCGCGAAAGCGCCCAGATTCTCCGCTATAGCGCGCCTGTCGTGACGTCCGGCGCGGCAACCGCCGCCGGGCGCTACGACACCCATGTCGATATCGGCGCCGGCGGACACAGCGCAACCCGCAAACTGTCCCTGTCGATCCAGCTCAGCGCACCGGACAGTTACACGGGCGGCGGATTGCAGATCGACCGCGACGAGACGGCCTGGTGCGCACCGAAGGAACCGGGTACCGCCATTCTGTTTCCCAGCTTTGTGCGCCACAGCGTCACGCCGCTGGTCTCCGGCGTGCGATACGCGCTCGTGGCCTGGGTACACGGACCTGCCTTTCGCTGATCCGAATGGCCGTTTTGCCTTGCGCAAATTACGGCATTAATCTTCGGCGCCGGCGAAAGTGCCGGCGAACACCGCAAACGAGGGCAGAATGGCAACCACCGCACCGACAGCATCGCGCTGGATCTGGGAAGGCATCGACTTCCGCAATCTGTTCTGGGTGTTTCTCGCGCTCGGTGCGATGGTCGCGGCCATTGTCTGGGGCAACGACTGGGCGTTGCGGTACGTGCATGTCGCCAGCGGGATCCTGCTGACCGGCGCCGATATCCTGTTCGGCTTCGTGGTCGGACCGGTCCTCCGGTCGCTGCCGTTCGAGACTCGCCGCGCGTTCTCGCTCAAGATGCTGCCGAAGACACTGTTTATCATGCAGACGCTCGGCATAATGGCGCCAACATCGGGCTGGTACCTGGCCGTCCGAATGGGATATCTTGATCTGGGCTACCCGGAATTCTGGTGGGTCATCGCGGCACTGGTCATCGCCACCATCCTCGCCGTCCAGGGGCTCGGCCTGTTGCTACCCGCCAATCTGCGGGCGTATCTCGAAATGCGTAAAGACAACCCGGACCCTGAAAAGATCCGCCGCAGCATGCGCACCTATTTTCTGACGCTGGCGTCGCAGGGAATATTCCAGGTACTGATCGTCGTCGTCATGGTGAAATTCGCCACCGGTGTCTGACAACTGTTCCTAATCGAGCCGGATGATCAGCTTTCCTGTGTTTTCGCCGCGATAGAGCATCCCGATCGCGCCGGGCGCCTGCTCGATTCCGTCAAGCACGTGCTCGCGACTGACAAGCCGGCCGGCGTCGATCCAGGCCGATAACCGGCTGACCGCTTCGGGAAACCGGTCCTTGTAATCGTGGACCAGGAAACCGGTCATTCGCGCGCGGGCGACGAGCAACTGGCGGTGCACCCGCGGGCCTGTCGGGATCGGGTCCCATTCCTGCAGACTGGCCGTTCCGCAGACGGTAATCCGCGCATGCAGCGCCAGGCGTTCGAACACGGCATCGCTGATCGGCCCGCAGGTATTGTCGAAATAGACATCCACGCCGTCGGGGCAGGCCGCCGACAGTTCTGCGCCGAGATCGGGGGTATTCCGGTAATCGATAGCCGTATCGTAGTGGAACTGGTCGCGGCATATCGCGACCTTGTCCGGTCCTCCGGCAATACCGACCGTGCGGCACCCCTTTATCTTCGCAATCTGGCCGACGCAGGAACCGACGGCGCCCGCGGCGGTCGAGACGACGACGGTCTCCCCCGGTTGCGGCGTGCAGGTGTCGAGCAGGCCGAAATAGGCCGTCAGGCCGTTCAGCCCGAGGACACCGAGAGCCAGAGACGGTCGCGCTTCGTCCGCGCCCAGCTTGCGCATCACGTTCCCGCCGTCGCTCACCGCATAATACTGCCAGCCGAAGGTGCCGCACACCCGGTCACCCGCAGCGTATCCCGGATGACGGGACTCGATGACTTCGCCTACCGCGATCGCCCGCATCACATCTCCGACCGGGACCGGGGGCGAATAGTTCGGCGCATCGTTCACCCAGCCTCGCATTGCCGGATCGACGGACAGGAACAGGTTGCGGACCAGAAATTCACCGTCGGCCGGCACCGGAACGGGCCGCGACGCGATATCGAAATACTCGGGACCCGGAACCCCGACCGGGCGCGCGTTCAATACAACACAACGGTTTTCGGTCGATGTCATAGCGCTGGAACGCGGGGGTTTCAGCCGTGCGCCATGGTCGCACGGGTCAGCTTGCGCTCCGCGATCATCGGCGCGGTTTCTTCACGGTAGGCGATCATGTAAGGCGTCTCCATATGGTGCTGAACGGCGGCTTCATCATCGTAGACTTCATAGAGCCTCACCACGTTCGGATCGTTTTCCTCTACCGATATTTCGAACCTCTGACATGCGGGCTCTTTCGCGTTAACGTTCTCCCTGTGCTGTAAGGCGCGGGCCAGATAGGCATCGCGATGTTCGGGATGCAGGGTCAGTTCGACGTGAAGAACAATGGCAGTCATCTGTATATCCTTTTTTTGTGGCAATAGGTTCCGGCAGCATTGAGAGAATTCATGCCGCAATGATAGGCTCAACCGATCCGAAAAACGACAGGAACGCACGATGATCACCGATCTGCACAGCCTCACCGCAACGGACGCCGCCGCGAAGATCGCGGCAAAGGAAATTTCATCCGAGGAACTGGTGCGCGCCTGCCTCGATTTCACCGCCGGTCGTGAGGACGATGTCGGTGCATGGGAGATTCTCGACCCCGACTTTGCCCTCGCCGAAGCACGCGGCGCGGATGCAAGCGCCCCGCGCGGCCCGCTCCATGGCGTGCCGTTCGGCGTGAAAGACATCATCGATACGGCCGAGCTGCCGGCCGCGTACGGCTCTTCCATATATGCGGGACACCGGCCGCAGGCCGATGCAGCCTGCGTCGCCGCGATGCGCCGCGCCGGAGGCGTACTCATGGGAAAAACCGTCACGACCGAGTTTGCCACCTATCAGCCCGGCAAAACGCGCAATCCCCACAATCCGGCGCATACGCCCGGCGGCTCTTCCAGCGGGTCGGCGGCTGCCGTGGGCGACGGGATGGTGCCCCTTGCCTTCGGCACCCAGACGGCGGGTTCGCTGATCCGGCCGGCGGCGTTCTGCGGCGTGCATGCATTCAAGCCCACGCATGGCACGGTAAACCTGGCGGGTATGCTCGAACTGTCGCCGCGGCTCGATACGCTGGGCTATATGGCCCGGTCGGTCGACGACCTCGCGGCGTTTTACGACGTCGTGCGGGGCATTGACGATGCCGGCCCGCTGGCCGACGGGCTAGGCCGGCCCCCGCGTGTCGGCATCTGCCGGACCCATCACTGGCAGGAAGCCCAGCCGGAAACGGTCGAGGCGGTAGAAAGCGCCGCCGTACGGTTCTCCGAACTGGGCGCGGAGATCGGCGATTGCAATCTGCCGGCCCACTTTTCCGACCTCGCCCGCACCCATACGACGCTGCTCTGCGCGGATCTCGCCCGCAGCCTTGCCGGTATTCGGCAGGATCACGGCGACAGGATCAGCGAGATCCTGCGCGGCATGATTGACGATGGCGCCGCGACAGACGCGAAAACCGTGACCGATGCCGCCGCCCACGCCGAAAGATGCATGATGGAATTTGCAACCGTCACCGCCGACTGGGACGTGCTGCTGACGCCGAGCGCGCCGGGCGAGGCGCCCGAAGGCATGGCCACCGGCAATCCGGTCTTCCAGATCGTCTGGACCCTGCTGCAGGTGCCCTGCCTGACCCTGCCGTGGTCGACCGGCCCCGGAGGCCTGCCGGTCGGCGTCCAGCTGATCGGCCGCAAGGGGGACGACGCGCGCGTGCTCCGCGTCGGAAAATGGCTGCAGGACCGGCGGAACTGACCGCCGCGCGGATTGCGACGGAACCGGGCTGGACGAACGTGGGTTAACGACACAGATAAGGTGTACCCACAGGAGACTTAGCCGATGATGTTCCGCGCCTTTGCTGCCGCCATAGCCCTGTTTTTCGCCGGTTCCGCTGCGCTGGCTCAGACCTTCGACACCGAAAAGGGCCGAATCGCCGTCGCGACCGTCGCCGGCGGGCTCGAGCAACCCTGGGGGATCGATTTCCTGCCGGACGGGCGCATGATCGTCACCGAAAAGCCGGGGCAACTGCGTCTCGTCACCGCCGACGGCAAGGTCTCCGCCCCGGTCAGGGGCGTCCCGCGGGTCGATGACGGCGGCCAGGGCGGCTTGCTGGATGTCACCGTGCACCCGGACTTCGGGACGAACCGTCTGATCTACCTGTCGTATTCGGAAGCCGGCCCGGGCGGCGTATCCACGGCGATGGCGAGCGGCAGGCTGAGCGCTGACGGCACGCGTCTCGAAAACGTCAAAACCCTGTTCAGCCAGCGCCCGAAAGTCCGCGGCGGCCGCCATTTCGGATCGCGCGTCGTGTTCGCGCCCGACGGCAATGTCTTTCTGACCACGGGCGACCGGGGTGCGCGCCACAATGCGCAAAAGCTGGACGGGCACATCGGCAAGGTGATCCGCCTGACGCCGGACGGAGACGTTCCCGCCGATAACCCCTTCGCCGGAAAACCGGGCGCATTGCCGGAAATCTGGTCCTACGGTCACCGCAATATCCAGGGGGCGGCCATTCACCCGCGGACAGGCAGGCTCTGGACCATCGAACACGGTCCGCGCGGCGGCGACGAGATCAATATTCCGGCCGCGGGTGCCAATCACGGCTGGCCGGTCGTCACCCACGGGATCGAATATTCCGGTGGCGTCATCGGCGACGGGCTGAAGACCAAGCCCGGCATGGCCGATCCGATCTATACATGGACCCCGGTGATCGCGCCGGGCGGGATGACATTCTATACGGGGAACCTGTTCCCGGCCTGGAAAGGTAACCTGCTCATCGGCGGGTTGCGCGCCGGCGCCCTGGTCCGGCTCGAACTGAACGGCGACAAGGTGGTCCGCGAAGAGCGGCTGCTGCGCCAGATTGGCGACCGGATCCGCGATGTCGCCGTCGGACCGGACGGCGCAGTCTATGCGATCACGGATTCCGCGGACGGCAGAATCCTGCGGATTACCCCGGCGGGATAATCCCCGCCCTGCGTCCGTCAGCGTCGTCCGACGATCCGGTCGATAACTTCGCGATAAATCGATGTGTGCGGCTTACGGCCCTCGGTAATCTCGCGCGGGCGCAGGAAGAAGCGCCATTCTTCCTCATGGGCATCGGTGCTCTTGGCGTACCACGTACCGTTTTCCTCCGCCGCGACGTCAAACCCTGCCTCCCTGAACAGCTTGCGCCAGTTTTCCTTCGGCATGCAGTGGAAATGCCCCTCGTATTCCACCCAGAAAGGCGTGTTCGCGGGCAGAACGACCACAAGCAACCCGTCGGTGGCCTTGAGAACCCGGTGCATTTCGAAAAGGGCAAAGAGCGGCATCGGTGAATGTTCGAGACAATGGCGCACGATGAGCGCATCGACCGACCCTTCGGGCATCGGAATCGAATGCATGTCACCGAATTTTACCTTGATACCGGTCATCTTTTTGGCGAGCGCGACGTCGTCACGATTCACCGAAATGCCCAGCAGATCGGACGATATGCCCTTGTCGCGAATTCGGCTCAGCGTATAGCCGTCGCCGCAGCCGATGTCGAGAATCCGCTTGCCGCGCAGCGCATCTGTCCAGTTCTTCTCGAGCGACGCGACGAGATCGTCCATCGCATGCTTGTTGTAATCCGTGGCAGGGAACGAGACCACACCGCGCCGCAGATGGTCCAGGTAGCGCCGGATATATTTAGTGCTAATGGTATGATAGTTAACGAAAAGATCTATCCGATCAGCCGAGAACAGCATGTTCCGTCTCCTGATTGCCGAGGCAACGGCTTAGCACATTGTCTTTAATATTTCCCGAAAATAAGGATGTCCGCCTGCACGGCATGTCCGGCAACGAAATTGCGCCGCCGGGCGGCACACTGGTTTGATGCGCGCCGCGGGCGATATTGCGTCGCGACCGCTCAGCCCTTATGGATTGGGGGTGTGTAGCGAGCAGTGATATGAAACACCTGAAAACACGCCTTGCCGGGTTTCTGACCGGCGCTCTTCTTCTCGGCAACGCGCCGACGGCGCAGGCCGTGGTGATCGATTTCGACAGCTTTGCCGTCGGCACGGTGATTACCAACCAGATACCGGAATTCACAATCAACCCGGTCGCGGGGACAATCGTCGACGTGGTAATCGGATCCACCCTGATCTCTTCGCCGCCGCACGGCATCCTGAACCGGAACGGCGATTTCTCGATCGATTTCACCAATGCGGTGAACAATTTCAGCTTCACGTCCGGTGGCGAAAACACGGCATCGTTCGGCGTCAATGTGACCCATAGCGGCGGCGTGACAAACCTTGTCTTTCCGTTCGACGGCATATCCACCGATGCCGATCTGCGCGACCTGTCCGCATTTAGCGGCATCACGTCTGTGTATTTCGATACCGACCTCAGCGGCACCGACCTGATCATCTTCGACACATTCACGTTCGATATCGTCACCGTCGCGCTGCCCGAACCCGCTATGCCGGCATTGGTGGGCGCAGCGTTGATCGGCTTCGGCGTTTTGAGAAAACGACCCCGGACGGTGCCTTAGCCCGAGCGGATCACCCGCAGAGTATATCCGCCATCCAGTCCGCCGATTACAGGCGGTAGCGATAGGAGCGGGTATTGGCGACACGGCCGGGGTCTTCCAGCGGCAGAAACGTCACCGGACCGGAGGCGCCGTCCGCGATACGTGATCTGTGATCCCACGGGATCACCCGGTCCTGCTTGCCGGCAACGACGAAGACCAGACAACTGATGTTCTGCACGCCCCCGCTAACGTCAGCGCCGCCGTGACGGTAGGATCGCTCTTGCTCTCTTCCCTGCCGGATATGTTTTCGACCGCTATTCGACCCGGAAATGCACACAGATCAAGGCGGCGTTCAGTACGTCACGATACTGTCTCAGAAACCGGGCAGGTTGGCCCTCCACAACCGACGGACCGCAATGTGACCATCAGAAACCTCGACTATCTCTTCAAGCCCAAATCGGTCGCCGTCATCGGCGCCAGCAACCGCGAAGGGTCGCTCGGTGCGGTGCTGACCCGAAACCTGCTGCGCGGCGGGCTGGACGGGCCGGTGATGCCGGTGAATCCCAAATATGCGCATGTACAAAGCGCCGCCGCCTATGCCGATATCGCCTCCCTGCCGGTCGCACCGGATCTAGCCGTGATCGCCACGCCACCGGCCACCGTCCCCGGGCTGATTGCCGATCTCGGCGCGCGCGGCACCCGGGCCGCCATCGTGATCTCCGCCGGGTTCGGCGGCAATACGGACGCAGCGCGGCTCAAACAGGATATGCTCGACGCCGCCCGTCCCAACCTGCTGCGCGTGGTCGGCCCCAACTGCCTGGGCGTCATGGCACCGCCGGCGGGGCTGAACGCCAGCTTCGGCCATCTGCCCCCTCTGCCGGGCAACCTCGCCTTCGTGACCCAGTCCGGCGCGATCGTCACGTCCATCGTCGACTGGGCGACGGGGCGCGGGATCGGCTTTTCGCACATCGTCTCCCTCGGCGATATGAGCGACGTCGATTTCGGCGACATGCTCGATTATCTCGCCAACGACGACGGCACGGATGCCATCCTGCTCTATATCGAAGCCGTTACCCATCCGCGCAAGTTCATGTCGGCGGCCCGCGCGGCGGCCCGTTCCAAACCCGTAATCGTCATCAAATCCGGCCGGTTCAGCGAGAGCGCAAAAGCCGCCGCGTCGCATACCGGCGCGCTGGCGGGGGCAGATGCGGTCTACGACGCGGCGTTCCGCCGCGCCGGGATGCTGCGCGTATTCGAGCTGGAGGAACTGTTCGATGCCGCCGAAACGCTCAGCAAGGCGGGCCTGCCACGGGGCGACCGGCTGACCATCCTGACCAATGGCGGCGGCATGGGCGTGATGGCGACCGATACGCTGATGGTGACCGGCGGGCGCCTTGCCGAACTGCCTGACGCCGTTATTGCCGCCCTCGACAAGGTATTGCCGCCAACCTGGTCGCGCGCGAACCCGGTCGACATTATCGGCGATGCGCCCGGCAGCCGCTACGCCGATGCGCTCAAAATCCTGATCGAAGACGGCGATCAGGACGCGCTGCTGATCCTCAATTCGCCGACCGCTGTCGCCTCGGCCACCGACGCCGCCGAGGCGGTTACCGGCACCCTGAAGGGGCACGAAAACCGGACCGTGCTGACCAGCTGGATCGGCGGCGAATCCACCCGGGCAGCGCGCGAGATGTTCGCAGTCCATAATGTGCCGACATATGAGACCCCGTCCCAGGCGGTGGCGGCGTTCATGCACCTCGTCACATACCGGCGGAATCAGGAAACCCTGATGGAAACGCCGCCCGCGGCGACGGCGGAAATACAGCCCGATCTAGATCGCGCGCAACAGCTCGTACGGACTGCGCTGGCGGACGGACGCGACTGGATGACGGCAATCGAGGCCAAACAGATGCTGGCGGCCTACGGCGTGCCGGTCGCCGCGACGCTGGCCGCCGAAAGCCCCGCCGGTGCCGCCGCGGCAGCGAAGGAAATCGACGCTCCCGTCGCGCTCAAGATCCTGTCGCCGGACATCACCCATAAAACAGATGTCGGCGGCGTCATCCTGGGCCTCGAGGGAGCCGACGCAGTCGAGGCCGCCGCAACGGTAATGCTGGAGCGCATCCGAGATTTACGGCCCGAGGCACGGATCGATGGTTTCATGATCGAGGAAATGATCCGACGCCCCGGCGCATACGAGCTGATCACCGGCATGTCGACCGACGACCAGTTCGGACCCGTCGTGCTGTTCGGCCAGGGCGGCACGTCTGTCGAGGTCACCAAGGACAAGGCGCTCGGACTGCCGCCGCTGAATCTGCACCTCGCCACCGACATGATCGAACAGACCCGAATATGGAAATTGCTCAAGGGGTATCGCGGCCTGCCGCCGGTCGACCTCGACGCCGTCGCGCTGACGCTTGTCCGGATATCGCGCATGGTTGTCGACTTCCCGCAGATTCTCGAAATCGACATCAATCCGCTGCTCGCGGACCCCGGCGGCGTGATTGCGCTGGATGCGCGCGTCCGTCTGGCAGCGACCGACGTGACCGGCGAGGACCGCCTTGCGATCCGGCCCTATCCCGCCGACCTGGAAGAGACCGTCGCGCGCGAAGGCGACAGTCCGCTCCTGCTCCGGCCCATCGTGCCGGAGGACGAGCCGTCGCTGCAGAAAGCCTTTACCGGGCTGACGGCGGAGGAAACCCGACTGCGCTTCGCCGGGCTGCGCAAGTCGCTGCCCCATGTAGAGGCGGCACGGTTCACCCAGATCGATTACGACCGAGAAATGGCGCTGGTGCTGACGGAACCGGGTGCCCCAGGGACAACCGATATTTTCGGCGTGGTCCGCATTCATGCCGACCCGGATAACGAACAGGCAGAATTCGCGATTATCGTCGGTAAACGGATGACCGGAAACGGCTATGGCAGCCTGCTGATGAACCGTATCATCGCGTATGCGCGGGCGCGGGGCACCGGATCGCTCTTCGGCTACGTGCTCACCGACAACAGACGCATGCTCGACCTCTGCGCGGGACTCGGTTTCGAGCGCGCGCCGATGGCCGAAGACGCCTCTGTGACGAAGGTATCGCTGAACCTGAGAGCGACCTGAGCGGGCGTCCCGCTATTTCATGGTCGGCATGGTGAATTCGGCACCGGCGCGGACACCTGTCGGCCAGCGCGACGTGATCGCTTTCTGGCGGGTATAGAAACGCACACCTTCCGGTCCGTGCATATGGATGTCGCCGAACAGAGAGCTTTTCCAGCCGCCGAAGGAATGGAAGGCCATCGGTACCGGGATCGGCACGTTCACGCCGACCATGCCGACCTGGATCCGGTTGGTGAATTCCCGCGCCGCATCGCCGTCGCGGGTAAAGATCGACACGCCGTTGCCGAATTCGTGGTCGTTGATCATCTGCACGGCGTCATCGAATTTGTCGGAGCGCACGACCGACAGCACCGGCCCGAAGATTTCTTCCTTGTAGATACGCATGTCGGTCGTGACGTTGTCGAACAGGCAGCCGCCGATGAAAAAGCCGTCTTCGTATCCCTGCAGCGAATAATCGCGCCCGTCGACGACCAGGTCGGCCCCCTCCTCGACGCCGATATCGACATAGCCCTTCACCTTGTCCCGGTGCT
Organism: uncultured Rhodospirillaceae bacterium; assembly: GCA_963977005.1. Taxonomy (GTDB): domain Bacteria; phylum Pseudomonadota; class Alphaproteobacteria; order MPNO01; family UBA830; genus CAXBCP01. The sequence goes on along the minus strand of CAXBMQ010000007.1, from coordinate 19,749 downwards.
CGCCGGTGACCAGCGGCCCCATATCCATCTCGTTATCCGTACCGGGGCCGATTTTCAATGCCTCGACCTTGGGCTTCAGCAATTCCATCAGCTGTTCGCCGGCATCGCCGACCGCAACCGCGACCGAGATCGCCATGCAGCGCTCGCCGGCGGAACCGTAAGCCGCGCCCATCAGCGCATCGGCGGCCTGTTCCATATCGGCATCGGGCATGACCACCATGTGGTTCTTCGCACCGCCCAGCGCCTGCACGCGCTTGCCCTTCGCGGCACCCGTCGAATAAATGTACTGCGCGATCGGGGTGGAGCCGACGAAGCTGATCGCCGGGACATCCGGATGGTCGAGCAGGGCATCGACCGCTTCCTTGTCGCCGTTGACCACGTTGAGCACACCGTCCGGCAGGCCGGCTTCGGTCGCCAGTTCGGCGAGCAACAGCGCGCAGGACGGGTCTTTTTCCGACGGCTTCAGAACGAAGGTGTTGCCGCAGGCAATCGCCATCGGATACATCCACATCGGCACCATCGCCGGGAAATTGAACGGCGTGATACCGGCACACACACCGAGCGGCTGGCGCGTTGTCCACGCATCGATGCCGCGTCCGACCTGTTCGGTGTATTCGCCCTTGAGAAGCTGCGGGATGCCGCAGGCGAACTCGACCACTTCCAGCCCGCGGGTCAGCGAGCCGCCCGCATCCGACAGCACCTTGCCGTGTTCGGCGGTGATCACGGCCGCCAGCCGGTCGGCATTGTCCTCGATCAGGGTCTTGTACTTGAACATGATCCTTGCGCGGGTCAGCGGCGGGGTCGCGGCCCATTCGGGAAAAGCGGCCTTTGCGGCCTCGACGGCAGCGTTGAGTTCGGCGGTGGACGCCAGCGGCACCTGGGCGGCGACCTCGCCCGTCGCCGGGTTATAGACATCGCCGAACCGGCCCGACGTGCCTTCGACGTGTTTACCGTTAATCCAGTGGGTAAGATTCGCCATAATCGCCTCCGCTATCCATATTGTTCGTTGGCACAGGTTTACGCCAAGCCGCGGGGAGAGACCAGCACATCGAAGGGTTATTGCGAAGAAGCCGAACGGCTCTGTAAACTCGGTCCGAGCACACTTCCCCGCAGGAGATACCGCATGATCACCGAAATCGTCTCGTTCAACCGCCATCCTGGCATGGACCGCGCCGAAATGGTGCGCGACGCTGCCGAAACGTTCGACCGCTGGACCGATTACCCCGGCCTTGTCCGGAAGATGTTCATACGCGATCCGGACACGCTGGCCACCAAGGGCATTTATCTGTGGGAGACGCTGGAACACGCAAACGCCGGCCACGACGAGGCCTGGCTGGAACGCGCCGAAGGACGCTGGGGCAACCGGCCGACCCTGGAACGTTATGACTGCTTTGTCATTCTGGACAACCCGGGCGGGAAGATTACGGAATGCGCCGAGGGTTAGGCAGGACCCGACCGCATCGACCAGCGTTCGCTCCCGTGATCGCGCGCACGTATTATTAAAACCACACCGGGTATCGGGGTAAAAACACGTCCTCAACCACCCAAGCCCCGTGCCCGGATCAGAATGCGGATTTGAATAGACGTTCTGCGTCAGTCCCCCAGAACCCATCCCATAGCAGCGCCCGTGTCGAACGGCAGCACCTGCTCCGCCCCCACTGTCAGCAGGGCATCCGCCGAACGGTCGCCCCGGACCAGCGTCACCGTTCCCTCGTTTACCGGTAGCCCGTAAAACGCCGGGCCGTTCAGCGACGCGAAGGCTTCCAGCCTGTCGAGCGCGCCCTCGTCATCGAATACCTGCGCATACGCCTCCAGGGCGGACGGCGCGTTGAAGATACCGGCGCAGCCGCAATCGGTTTCCTTGGCCGATACCGGATGGGGCGCGGAATCGGTGCCGAGGAAGAACGCGGCCTCCCCCGATGTCGCGGCATCGCGCAGCGCCAGGCGGTGGCGTTCGCGCTTGGCCACGGGCAGGCAGAACATATGCGGCCGCATGCCGCCGGCGAACAGGGCGTTCCGGTTGATCATCAGATGATGCGGCGTGATCGTCGCGCCGACATTTGTCCCCGCGCCGCGCACGAAATCCACGCCCTCGGCGGTGGTGATGTGTTCGAAAACCACTTTCAGCGCGGGCAGGTCCTCCAGCGTCGGTTTCAGTACCCGGTCGATGAACACCTTTTCGCGGTCGAAGATATCGACATCGGGGTCCGTGACCTCCCCATGGACCAGCAGCGGCATGCCGATCTCCGCCATCCGCGCCAGCACGGCGCGAATTTTCGCGATATCGGTGACGCCGTTATCGGAATTGGTCGTCGCGCCGGCGGGATAGAGCTTGGCCGCGGTAAACACGCCGTCCGCATGGCCCTGCGCAATATCGTCCGGATCCGTGCCGTCGGTCAGATAGGCCGTCATCAGGGGCTCGAAAGCTACGTCATCGGGCAATGCCGCCAGAATGCGCTCGCGATAGGCGCTGGCATCGGCCGCGCGGGCCACGGGCGGCGTCAGGTTCGGCATGATGATCGCGCGCGCGAACACGTTTGCGGTAAACGGCAGGACGGCGCGCAGCATGTCGCCGTCGCGCAGGTGAAGATGCCAGTCGTCGGGGCGGCGGATGGTCAGGGTATCGGGCACGGCGGCTCCCATAAAACAGTGCAGGACCAATCTAGCGGAATCGCCGCCTGCGCGGAACGGAGCTTGCTTGATAAAGCGCTGAAAAATCCATAGACAATAACGCTGTATCCCGCGCTTCGCGGGTACTGCGTTGTGGCGTACAGGGGTGAGGGAGGCAGGTTTCCGGTTATGTCGCGTATTGTGTTCTGGCTCCTGCTCGGAACGGTTCTGTTGTCGCCGGTTCCGTTCGGCGCGATCTTTCCCTGGTCCTATACGCTTCTGGCGCTGCTGGTCGGCGTGCTTGTTCTCGTCTGGTCGACGACGCTGCTGGTCGCGGGCGCCCCGCCGCCCGTCACGCTTCGCATGATCGCCCTGCCCGCCGCGTTGTTTGCCGCCGTTATCGGCTGGGCGCTGGTCCAGGCATCTCCATGGACGCCCGGCGCCTGGCACAATCCGGTCTGGGCCGAAACGGCAAAGGGTCTCGGCGCCGACGTGCAGGGCTATATTTCCGTGGTTCCCTACACGACCGAAACCTCCGTGATGCGCCTGCTGACCTATGCCGGCATCTTCTGGCTTGCCCTGCAATTCGGCCGCTCGGGCGAGCGGGCGCGGCAGGTTTTCTACGCCGTGGCGATGGCCGGGCTGGCTTATGCCGCTTACGGGTTGATCGTCGACCTGACCGGGGCGCAGACCATCCTGTGGTACGACAAGGAAACCTACAAAGACAACCTGACCAGCACGTTCCGCTACAAGAACGCCTATGCAACCTATGCCGGCATGGGACTGATCTGTACGACTGCCCTGCTGGTCCGCGCCCTCGCCCGCGAGGATTTCACGCGTATGGGCCCCCGCGAACGTCTGCGCAGTGTTCTGCTGCTGATTTTCGAGCGCAGTACCTACCTGCTACTCGCATTCATTCTCATCGCCTCCGCGCTGCTGCTGTCGGATTCGCGGGGCGGTTTCCTGGCGGCGATCCTGTCGATGATCGTTTTTGCCGGTGCGCTATGGCGCGGCAGGAACCTCAAACTCCCTTATGGCAAATCGTCGGTCGCGGTGATGGTCGGGGCGGGTGCCGTATTTATCGCGATCAGCGGCGGTACCGTGCTCGACCGTCTCGGCGAATCCGTCGGCGACAACCAGCGCGCACGCATTTACGCGCAGACGATGGACGCCATCGCCGAGCGCCCCCTGAGGGGATGGGGCCTCGGCAGCTTCGAAAGCGTGTTCGCCAAATACCAGGATGCCGGTTTCGACAAGCGGGTCGCCCGCGCCCACAACGAATATCTCGATAATGCGCTGGGGCTCGGTATCCCGGCGGCGGCGGCGCTGGTGCTGGCGATTGCGCTGATTGCCCTGCGCTGTCTGCGCGGCAGCATCACGCGCCAGCGCGACGCCTATTACCCGGCGGCGGGCTTTGCCATTGCCGTCTTCGCCGGCATCCATTCGCTGGTCGATTTCACCCTGCAGGTGCCCGCCGTCGCCGCAACGTTCGCACTGCTGCTCGGCACCTGTTGCGCCCAGTCCTGGAGCAGCCTCGTGCGCCGGATCGCGCGGACAGGCACCCGCACGTCCTAGGGGCTTTTCGACAGAGCGCTCTCAAATGCGCCGAGCAGGCGCGGGTCGATTGCCAGTCCGGCACGGATAACCGCCTGGCGCCGCGGGTTGGCGGCAATACGGATGACGGCTTTCGGGTCCTGCCGCCAGGCGATCGCAAACTGGGGACGGACGTCGCGGCGTTGTCCGGCATCGAACTGAAACCAGTTGTCGCTGATCGCCCGCAGGCGAAGCGGCACCAGGTTCATGGCATGCGGCTGCAACCGGACACTGTGCCACTGGAAGGATGCACTCCGCGCCGTGGTCGCGCCATCGAGGGCCGATCGCATCACACCGAGCCGCCACCACGCATAGGCGTTGAGCGGCTGCGCCCGCAATTCCGTCTCGGAAGCGGTGTAAGCGGCTTCCCAGAGCGATTTCCGCGTTTCGGGGGGCACCTCAAGGCTCAGGAGCCGGTACGCCACCGCCAGCTCATTGGCATAGGCGGGGTTGCTCCCCCAAACCAGCGACTGTGCTCGGCTCACCGCGAGCCTGCGCAGGTCTTCGGGTTCCTGGGGCTTGCCCTGCGCCACCGCGTTGGCGATACGCACACCGTCGAGCGCTTTGAAAGCGGCGACGCCGCGGGGAAACCCCAGATACGCCAGCCCGGCCGCGAAGAGCAGGCCGACAAGGAATATGGCGTATCTGTCGGACCCTTTGATCATGCTGCGAAACGCCCTCGGTCAGTCGGAATAGTATTTGCGGTAGCGTCCGTAATAGTAGCCGGAATCGCCGTAGCCGTACCGCGCGTGCTTCTTCACGTTGACCATCGACAGGACCACGCCCGCCAGATCGCCGCCGGCCTCGAGAATCTGCTTCAGGCCAAGACGCACCACTTCGCGGCGGGTTTCCGCCCAGCGGACCACGAAGATCGTCTTGTCGGCCATACGCGACAGGATCCGGGAATCGCTGACGGCGAGCACGGGCGAGGAATCGATGACGATCAGATCGAACGTCGTCTTGAGACTGTTCAGAAGCTGGGCGAAATGATCCGACGTGATGATATCCGTCGGGTTCGCCGGCGTGCCGCCGGCGGTCATCACATAGGCGCCCGACGGTTCGTCGCGGCGCAAGACATCTTCGAGCGTCGCTTCTTCGGCCATCAGCTGCACCAGGCCGGGACCGATATCCATCCCGAGATGACGGTGCACCAGCGGACGGCGCAGGTCGCAATCGATCAGCACCACCCGCTTGCTGCCGGTCCGCGCCACCAGCCGCGCCAGGGACATCGACAGCGACGTCTTGCCCTCGCTCGGCAGAGACGACGTCATCAGGATTGTCTTCGGCGGCTTGTCCACATTCGACAGCAGGATACTGGCATGCAGCGCGCGGACGGATTCGGCGAAGGCGGAATTCGGCTTCTCGAGGATCATCGCCTGCGGTTCCTTGCCCATCGAGGCGAGCCCCGACAGGGCCGGCACCAGTCCGACCGCCGGCACACCCGTGCCCGCTTCGATGTCGTCCATGCTGCGGAACCCCTTGTCGAGAGATTCCAGAACGAACACCAGCGCCAGCCCGACGCCGGCCGACAGCGCAAACGCCACCGCCAGCAGAAGCTTCGTCTTGGGAGCAGAGGGCGCATTCGGCGTATCGGCGGACGATATCACGCGCGCATCCGGGCGCTGGAATTCCTGCTGTTCGTTGGTTTCCTTGAAACGGTTCAGAAAGGTCTCGTACAGCGCGCGGTTCGCGGTCGCCTCGCGCTGCAAAGCACGGAGCTGGACCTGGCGCTGGTTGAGACCCGCGACGCGGGATTCCAGGCCCCGCATGTTACCGGCCATCTCGTTTTCGCGCGCCCGCGCCACGGCCACTTCGTTCCGCAGTCCCTGCACGATCTTGTTGACCTCGGCACCGATCTTTCGCCGCAGGTCGACGACTTCGGCCCGGATATTGATCATGCGCGGATGCTTTTCGCCGAATTCCTGCGACAGCTCCGCCGCTTTCCGCTGGATGTCGGCCTCCTGACCGCGCAATTGCTGGATCAGCGGCGACGACAGGACCTCGGCCACGGATTCGACGCTCGACGAGTTTCTTATCAGCCGTTCGACCTGTTGCAGGCGGGCCTCGGCCTCCGCGCGCTTGCTGCGCGACAGGATAAGCTGGGAGTTGAGCTCGGTTGCCTGCTGCGACGCAAAAGTGACGCCCTTGCCTTCGACCAGGCCGGACGTCCGCCGATACAGCTCCACCGCCTGCTCCGACTTCTGGACCGCGTCGCGCAGCCCGGCGAGCCGGTCGTTCAGCCATTCGGTTGCCCGGCGGGTCGCCTCGAACTTCGCTTCAAGCTGCTCGACGATGTAGAGATCCGCGACCGCATTGGCGACCGCTGCCGCCAGCGCCGGGTTCGCCAGCGTCACGGAGATGGCAATGACCCGCGACCGGCCGACCCGTTTGACGGCGAGCTTGTCGAGATGCTCGTCGATAATGCCGATACGCTCTTTTTCGAGGATCTGTTCTTCGGTCAGCCCGGGACCGGTCGCGGCGAGGTTCATCCATTCGAGCATGGAATCGGGGATCAGCGATTTGGGATTGAGCGCGCGCAGCATTTTCTGCGTGCCGGAAACCGGGCGCAGCCGGGCGTTGAATTCGGGGCTGCGGTAAAGTGCTAGTTTCTGGATCACCCGCTCGGCCAAACGCCGGGACAGCAGGACCTCTATCTCGCTCTCGATCGTTTCCTGGTCCGCCGGCATGCCCGACAGAACGGCCTGAACGTCCAGCACCTTGCTTTCGCGCGGGTCGATCATCACCGTCGCCGTGGACGTGTATTTCGGGGTCAGTTGAAAGAGGATCAGCGCCGCGATGATGGTACCGATAACCGTCACCCCGACCAGGGTTCCCTTTCGCCGCCAGATCTTGCGCGCCATTTCCCGAAGGTCGATATCGGCGAGCCCCTCGCCGGCCGCGCGAAATCCGGCAAGCCGGTGCGCGTTGCTGCTTGCCGCGTCGGCAGGATTGGCGCTTCCGGGCGCAGGCGCGCCGGGCGGGCTGTGGGGTGGATCGGGCAACCGGTCTAGGGCCATCGGGAAACCAGACTGTTAAATGACGAGCGTGAGCGTCCGCGGACGGAGGTCAGAAGAACCGCTCGGGGACTTCTATCACATCTCCGGGCAGAACGGCGGTATCGTGATCCGCCGGCTGCTTGGTCCGCGAGGTATCGGTGGCGCGGATAATCAGCAGGCGGTTCTCCCGCGCGCGGTAGGTATATCCGCCGGCGAGCGCCACCGCATTGACCACGCTCATGCCGTTAACGAACGGATAGCTGCCCGGCTTCTTTACTTCGCCGATGATGTAAAACGGCCGGTAATTCAGCACCTCGGCGCTGACGCGCGGGTTTTTCAGGTAATCCGGCTTGAGCGCGCGGATGATGTTGCGTTCGAAATCGCGGACGACGAGGCCGCCGGCACGGATATTCCCGACCAGCGGGAGCGCCACAAGACCGCTGCCGTCGACGGTGAAATCGCCCGACAGATCCTTGTGACCGAACACAGTGACGCGGATTTCATCGCCGGACCCGAGGCGGTAAGCCTCGGCTTCGGTGCGCGCCGGTGACTGGGTTTGAGTCGGAGCCTGGGCCTGTGCGGGCGGCACCGCAGTGCTTGCGAAAAGGGCCATTGCAAGGATGACCGCCCTTATCGGGGTAACGAGAATACGCATGGTCATTGTGTTTCCCTGATCCGCTCCGGAGAGGACGGCGTTCCGCCCCCGGAAGAGAGAAACGCGGCGCCGCGTCAGAGCTGCGCCCGAAGTCTCAGCAAAATCTTGTTGGTCTCGTAGTCCGACCCCGCAACATTGGAGTCCCGTTCCTCGTAATCGTAGTCGAGGACGAGTGAGAAATTGCGGTTCAGCATGTACTTGGCGCCGATCCCGGCATTCAGGTAATCGTCCTCGCGCGCGATTCCCTCGAATTCCTCGGTCGACATCGCGGCGCGGGCGGAAAGGATCAGATTACGCAGCAATTCATGGTCGACCGAAACCTTGTATTCCGTCTTCAGCGTCCCCGAGGCCGCCGCAAGCGTCGTTTCGGACACCTCGCGGGTGAAACCGCCGATGACGGTCGTCAGCGGCGTCACGTTCCAGGTCAGGTCGAGACCGCCGACGACGGTATCCACCGACCGCAGCGTGGGATCGTCGTAGTCCCGGTTGAGGTAGCCGATAAAAACATCGCCGAACAGAATGCCGGTGAAGTCGATCCGGGCGCCGCCGCGGATTTCGTAGCCTTCGCTGTCTCGGTTCAGGCCATTGTCGTCAAGCCGGTCGAGGTAGTCGACCGACGTGAGAATAAGCTGGGCGAAAGCTTCGTACTGTTCCTGGATTTCATACCCGCCGCGCACGTCCAGCTTGTATTCGTCGCGGTCCCGGTCGTCGTTGTTGACGGTACCGGTCGTCGTTCTGACGTCGTCGAAATCCCGCTGACGAATACTGCCATCGGCGCTGACGGATACGCGGTTCCACTGATTGAACACACCGGCATCGAGCGAGACAACGTCGAATTCCGTCGGCGTGATACCGCCCGCGTCGTTGACCGATCCGCGCTCTTCGCTGCCTTTTTCGTAACCGGCCGCGCCTGTGACGTTCGTGTCGCGCCGGATATCGATACGTCCGTCGACCCGCAGATCGGCGGTTTCGTGATCTTCCTGGTCGTTGCTCCAGTAGCGCACAACATCGGCGCTGCCGTTAAAACCGAGATAATGCTGGTTCCAGTCCGATACGATTCTGACCGCGGGGCGGAACGTGGTGATGAAATCGTCGATCGTGTTGTTCTGGGTCGCAAAGATATTGTCGTTATAGGTCTGTTCAATCTCGACGGACGGATAGATCGTAAAGCCGCCGGCCTTGCCCCCGAGGGGATCGAGTTCCGGGCGTTGACGATCCATCACCGTGGTGGTCCGGCTTTCGGTCTGCGCAAAAGCGGGAGCGGCGGCCGAGACGGCCAAAAGCACCGCGGACGCAACGGCAAGCCCCGAAAGGTTGCGATTCATGGTTAACGAATGCACCGGAATTCCCCCAGATGTGAGCACAGACCACATACAGCCTGTTAACACTTTCAAAATGGTTAACGTTTTCAGTGAGTCAGGACAAGTTTTAAATTAATCGGTCGAGTTAGATCAGGAGAGGCTCCCCGGAGGCGTTTCGCCGCCGTCTTCATCTCCGCCAGCACCGGCACCGGCACCGCCGCCGCCATCACCCCCGGTGCCGCCGCCGCCCGCTGTCGTCCCCGCCTGAACGATCGCCGCCGCCTGCGTGGGCGCACCGGCAACACCGCCAGTGATAGCATTTTGCTGAAACGCCGGCGCCGCGCCCGCAATCGCCGCGATCGTCGCGGCAGCAGCCGCCTGATTGGCTGCGGCAAGCGCCTGTGAGCCCGCCTGGATCTGGGCAGCTTTCTGTGCCGGGGTCAGCGCTGTTGACGCGCTCACGACCGTTGCCATCTGCGCACCGATCGACGCGGCAAGATCCGGTCTTCCGGCCCCCGGCGCGGCCGCGGCAGCCGCAATATCCGCAGCAGCTTCCGGGTTCGCCGCCATGACGGCATTCAGCGCGGCCAGCACGGCCGCGGCATCGCCACCGCCCTCTGCAAGCGCATCGTTGACCTGCTGTTGCAGTGCGGGCGCGAGCTGCGCCTGGACTGTCGCGGGGGCTGCGGATATCGCGCCGAACGCAAGGACGGCGGCAATAGCTACATGCTTAAATCCGAATTTCATGAGTCTGCCTTTCAGCTCAAACAGTTATTCAACCCGAGATATAGCACGGGTTTTTAAAAGCGACCAAGCGGTAAATGGGATACTCGGACCCTGCAAAAACCTCAAAGAAATGCATCAATACATTGATATATATAGACACTTCGGTCTTTCGGACGCGACTCGTGCAGAACGCACCTGCCAATTAACGTGCGGGAATTTCCGTCGCCCACGGGCGACATGGTTAACGTTTACGGTTAACGGATTCCTGCGCCACGATGCCGGCGACGGATTTGCCGACACCGGGGTCGATGCGGATCGACGTGCACACATATTGCCGCCCGCGCAATCGCGGGTATATTCCCTCGGCGGGCTTCCGTGACGGGACGGGGACACAGATATCGGGACACAGGCAATATGAAATACTCGATCGACGGAATTGGCGTTGTCTTCGGCGCCGCGATCGTGCTGGCGTCGGTCCTCGGGCCGGCCGCCGCGATTCAGCCCGGACAGATACTTATCGCCCAGGCGGAACGTCCTGCACGCGCGCTTGTCCAGCAGGTGCAGGATGCGCTGGTGCGGCTCGGATACGATCCCGGCCCCGCCGACGGACTGATCGGCGACCGCACGACCCGGTCCGTCCGCGCGTTTCAGCAAAGGGCCGGCCTGCCGGCGGACGGCCGGGTAACCGAGCCGCTTTACCGCGCCCTTATCGCCGCTATTGAGAAGCCCGCCCCCGCGGTCACGCCGGCGTCGACCGGTGCCGCGGCGAGTACGGCCGCGGCGGCCACCAGCGTCACGCCAACCGACAGCGCCGTGCCGAATGCCGCCGCCGCTGCGGGCGCGACCTTCGTCGACAGCGTCTGGACTCTCACCGACCGCGACGGCGCGACCCTGACGCTCCGCCTGGCGCCAGATGGCAAGGTTGCCGAGGTCGAAAGCCCGGCATTCTGGAAATGGCAGCTGCGCGGCGACGAAATCCGCATCAACTATGACAACAAGCTCGGCGGCTGGGTCGAACGTCGGGGACGTATCGTCAGCGCTAACGAACTGCGCGGCGACGCCAAAAGCTCGCGCAATCGAGAATGGACCTGGCGCGCGCGCCGCAACGTCGCACCCCGATAAACCCCGCAGGCAAACCTCGCGACGCTTTCTCGCTGCAAGCCCGCGGTTTCAGGCGCCTGTCAGAAATTTCCGGAAACGCGGGGCAATCCGCCGCACATCGAATGCGCGCTCGGCATAGGCCCTGCCCGCGGCCCCCATTGCGCCGCGGGTGATACCGTCATCGGCGAGATCGGCGGCGGCCTTCAGAAACGCCTGCGGGTTTCCCGGCGGCACGGCAATGCCCGCCCCGGTCTCGGCGATCAACCGGGCCGCCGGGTTCGCGCCCGACAGCGACGCCAGCACCGGGCGGGCAGCGCAGAAATTCGTCAATATCTTGGAGGGTACGCAAAACCGCGCACCTTCCTCGTCCAGCATTGCCAGCAGCACATCGCCCGAGGCGAGGACCGCCGGCAGGTCTTCGTAGGACTGGAACGGCAGCAGGCGCAGATTGGGGCATGGCGTTTCCGACTGCCGCTTCGCCAGGTAGGCGGCGCCCGGCCCTTCCGACACGACAACGACGCAGACCTCGTCGCGGCCGCTGAAGTGCATCGCAAGGTCGAACAGCACCGACGGATCGTGCTTGAAGCCGAGCGTGCCGGCATAGAGAAAGCAGGTCTTGCCGACCAGGTCGTGTCGCCGCGCCCAGTCATTATCGCGCCGCATTACGGGCAGTTCACCGATCGGCGCCCAGTTCGGCAGCACGGTTCGCGCCGCCGGCGCCACGCCCGCCGCATCGCATTCATCGGCGAACAGATCGCTGATATTGATCACCCCGTCGCTGTCACGCAGGCATTGGCGTTCCAGCCGCCGGTAGCGCCGCGCCACCAGCCCGCCTCCGACCGGCAGGCGCTTCGCCAGGGCCGCGCGAATGCCGATCCACTGAATATCGTGGAACCAGTAGATGAACCGCGCGCCCACATCGCGCGCCGCCGCCATGCTGGGCGGCACCGTGTCGACCGAGCCGTTGCCGGACAGGATCACATCGGGTGCGGTGGCCCGGATATGATCTGCCAGCACCCGTCCGTAAGCGCGCTCGTGCACGAAACGGCGAATCAGGTCGTATTTGCGCAGCGGCCGACCGAGGGTAAGCGGATGAAGCGAGAAGCTCTCTGCGTCGTCGGATTTACGGTCCAGCGCGCCCTTCGGCGTCGTGTTGTCGAAGTTGTAGGCGTAGTCCACGACATCGCCGGTCCGCGCCAGTTCGCGCGCGAGCTCGACGGAGAACGGGTACCCGCCATAGTCGTGGATGAGGATTCTCATGTTTCTCTCGATCGTGTCCGGCTGTCGGAAGAACTTCCTTGCAGAGATAAGGCTGCGTTAAGAGGCCGCCGGTTATAAGCGGTTTGGTCCACGGCGTGAAAGCGATAGATTGCGCCGTTCATTCTAACGCCCCTGTTCCGCCCGATCGGAGTCCGACGTGCCCGCCCCTGTCGCCGAATCCTGCCCGCCGATTACGATTATCGATACCGTGGTCGGTCGCCGCCCGGGCGGACACCAGGCCGACTATCTTGCCGCGCTTGAAGACGCCCTGGGCCCGATGGCTTCGGAGAGTTTTGCGCCTTTCCGCAATGGTGCAAATACCGCGCTGCTGACGTCTCGCTGGCGGCGGCTGGAATATCTGCTCAGCCGGTTCCGCGCGCTTGCCGCACGCTCCTCCGCCGACGGCCGCGCCATTCTGATTCTGCCCAACCCGGACTTTGTCGATTTCGTCGCAGCGTTCCTCGCGGTCAGGTTGCGGCTGCGCGCGCCCGCGGCCGTGTTCCTGTTCGTGCTGCGGCGCGGTGCTTCGGGTATTGTCGGACGATCTGGCTGGAAGTCCACGGCGCTTGAGAAAATCGTGCGCAGGCTTGCCCGGCGCGGGCACCTGCACCCGGTATCGGATTCCCGCAGCGCCCTGTCTTTCTGGGAAGGCCTGACGGGAGTGCCAGGCAGCCTGGTGACGATACCGGTGCGCGAACGGCCGGCGGATATCCCGCCGAAAGCCGAGGGGGAGGCGGTTCGTTTCGGCCTTGTCGGATTGTTCCGTCCCGAAAAAGGGGCCGCGTTCTACAGTCGGGTCATCGATGCCGCTCTCGACCTGCCCGGCCCTGCGCAGATCGACGTGCAGCTTCCCGATACGGCGGCAGACGACAGCTTCCCGGAGGCCGCGGCGCTGCGCCTGGCCCATCGCAACACCGATGCGGTCCGGTTTTTGAACGGGCATCTCGACAACGATGCCTTCACCCGGCTGGTGAGCGGTATCGATGTCCTGGTCCTGCCCTACGACATCGAAAGCTACGGCACCGGCACCAGTGGAATCATGCATGAGGTCCTCGCGCTCGGTGGCTGTGTCGTCACGACCCGGTTTACCTGGGCGGTAGACGAATTCGCCGATGACTCCCGGGTTCTGTGGCTCGACTCGCTCGACCCCGGACACCTTCGCGAAAAACTGTCGGAAGCGCGGCAAATCGCCGAAAGCGCTCGCAAAGCAGCGAACAGGGCGCACACGCCGTCACCCGAAACCTTCCGCGAAGGGTGGCTTTCCGCGATCGACCGGGCGACATCGTCCTGACCAATGCGATCGAACTGCCGGAACAACGGCTTGCACGCAGAATTCAGTCCAGCAGCTTGTCGAAAAACGCCTGATGGGCCTCTATACTTTGTCGGGCATCGAACCTTTGCACCGCATCCCAACAATCGGATATCCGGTGCGCGTAGTTTCCCCGGTCGAGCCCATCTATTTTCGCCGACAAATCCAGCGGGTTTTCCAGGTCGAACCGGCATGCGGCAGGGACGTATTCGCGGAATACGGGAATATCGGACACCAGGACGGCGCGTTTTCGAAGCATCGCCTCTGCGACCGGATAACCGAACCCCTCCTCCAGGGACGGCAGGACGACCAAGTGGCTCCGGTCGAACAAGGCCTGCTTCGCCTCTTCCGACACATATCCGTGGACCGTTATGCGGGCATCTTTCAGCCGCTCTTTTGTCCGGCTGTCGACCTCCCAGACGTTCCCCACAATGTCCAGCCGCCACGGTCTTTGGACCGTCGATAGCGCTTCGAGAAGATAAGGCAGGTTCTTCCTTCCGATGACGCTTCCGAGAAACATTATTTTCAGCTCGTTGTCGGACGCCGGGAAACCGGCGGGCGGCACGGTGTTTTCGGGCGGAGCAAAGCGCGGATATACGACCTCAACCGGTCCGTCATAAGGGATCGTCGACTGAAAGACCGCCTTCGTGTGTTCGGAAATGCACTTGATGATCTTCGCCCTGTGCAACGATTTGAGATACACCCGCTTCCAGTAAAGGTCGTCGATAACGCCGCGGATTACACGCCCCCGCCGCCGGCTCTCCTCGAGAAAAAACAGGTCATGTACCGTCGCGGAAACCGGTATATCCGCTTGCCAGGGAACCGCCGAAATCTCGCAATGGATCGCATCGGCGTTCAGGTGATCCGACAGATGTTGAAACCTGAGATAGCCGTAAAAGCTGCGAAACTTGCGCGGCACCCGGACTCCCACGGTCTGTATGTCGAACCCGCGGAACAATCGATCGTATCTCTCGTCGTGCAGCAGGAAAAATTCAAAATCCCTCAACGACCCGACCGTCCGCAACAGATCCAAAAAAGCGGACGAAAACCCCCCGTCCATCGGGTGAAAATTCAGCCCGTCGATGAGTATCTTTTTCAAACCGTTCCTTTCCTGAACAGGGTCGGGATATCGCCCGAATTCATTGGACGATTTATCCCCTCACGCCAGATGGCGAGCACTTATCGTCGGGCGGGCAAACCAATTGCCGCGGAATTACTCCGGCTCAATTTGTTTTACCCGTTTTCAGCTTTGACTTGGTATAACGCTATTCGGATGCAGCAAAAAGTACACCACCGTTCCTGTCGTGCGCCGCACCTGTCGAAGTGTCGCCTGTGCCGACGCCCGGACCCAAGCCTGTCGACGCGTTTACTGCCGCGCCCGCCCGCCGCCGATATAGGGGACTGATTGCATGGGCACCCGCCTGGCTCATCGCAGCGGCGCGTTCACACAACAACCGCTGCGGCCGCATTATTCCCCGCTTTTGATCGCGCTGACGTTTCTGGTGTGTTTCAGCGAGGGGTTCGGATATTTCCTGAGAGAGGCATACAATGTTCCGAGCCCGCACCTTCTGGGGATTCCGTTATTTTTTGCGGCACTGGGGGTTTTCTATTTCAGGAACCCGGGTTTCGGTATCCAGAAACAATTCAGCGCGTCGCTGCATTTTATCCTTTTTGCAACGCTCTGGCTGTTTGTCCAACTCGCCGTCCGGGACGAATTCTACATTCTCGGATACGGCCAGACAGTTCTCTTCATCGTCATGTTGTTCGTGACCCGCCTGCTGTTCGAGCAGATGCTCGACCGGCCGGAAGAGGAGCGTTTTCTGCAGAATATCCTGGGAACGGCTCTCGCCCTGCATGTTATTCAGATCGTTTCCATCGTCCTGGTTGCCCTGGCCTGGCATATCGGCGGGGTCAGCCTGAACCTGCTGGAATTTCTCAGCCAACCCATTGTCAGTGACCAGTACGGGTTTCGGGCGTCCGGAATCAGTCGGGAACCGGCATGGGCAGCCATAGGGCTGGCCTCTACCTATCTCGTCATCCATTACCTCGCGCCGGAACGGCGAACCGGCGCCCTTTGCGGATATATACTGGCCGCCTGGTTGATAAATTCCGGCACGGCTTACCTGTTCGGGATTTTATTCGGCCTCATGTACATGGCAGGCCGCCGCTCAAGTCTGATGTTCATTGTGGGCGGCATCTTCGCTCTCCTGGCCGTTGCACTGATGACGTACCTCCAGTGGGACAGGATCGGCGAAATACTCCAGGGAGCGGATCCGTCCATGAACATGCGCTTCGCGTCGACGAAGGTCGCCCTCGAAGTCGTATACGAAAGCTTCCCGATTGGTACCGGGTACGGGAATTTCCGCCTTTTCGGCGTTTACGGCGCGGAATTCGACAACTTCATCAACCTGGACCTGATAAAGCGGTACAAGTCCGATATTCTGTTGCTGAACATCATCTCCGAGCTGGGGATCGCGGGCGTGGTCTTCCTCGGGATGTTTTACCGGTCGATAATCGTCAGGACCTACATCGCCCCGATCGTCTTCCTGCTGGGCATACTGTTCCTGTTCGGCACCATAATTGTGCCGCCGCTGATTCTGGTCGTCGCGACCACCGGGTTACTGGCCGCGCGCGAAAAACGGCAAACCGCCACCTGGCTGCAACAAGACATGCCGCTGTCGGAAACAACAAGGCAGCAGGCCGGTGCAGACGTCTAGAATCCGGAAAAACGGCGGTTCTGCGAATGAGCCGATGGCCCGCACCTCCCGTCGGCGCACTACCCCGGGGTCGTCATGCACGTCCTCTGGCTGACGCGGTTCCTGCCCTATCCGCCGTTTTACGGCGGCGACGCCCTGTATTCGGCGCGCCTGATAGAGGCACTTGCGGAATCCGGTGCAGCGATCACCGTCCTGTGCCACGCGCTGGACAGCAACCATCGCTCCCCGCCGCCGGAATCCGCGGGACAAAAGACCGGCCGGATCGACTGGAAAGTGATGCCGCCCGTCGACAGGGCGACCTGGACAAGCCTGCTGGGCGATCTTCCCAGTATTGCGGCCCGTTTCAGGTCGCGCACCGCATCGGCGGCGCTTCGGCACGCCTTGTCGAACGCGGGCTGGGACGCGGTGATTATCGATCACATCGGGGCTGCAGGCCTTGCCGACGGGCTCGACGTCCTGTTGCCGCCGGGATCGCCAGCGGGTCGCCGGCGTCCGGCGATCGTTTACCTGTCGCATAATCACGAAACTTCTGTGCGCGCCCTGACGGCGGCGGAATATTCCGGCAACCCGGTCAAGAAAATGGCGCTACGGCGCGAAGCGGCGAAGGTCGCGCGTCTTGAAGCGCGGCTGGTGGAACAGGCCGATATCGTGACGGCCAATACCGCAGAAGACGCCGCGCTTTTTCGCGCCGATAATCCGGGCTGTGCGCCGGTGATCGTCACGCCCGGCTATAGCGGCCCGGTGGTTCGCGCACGGACGATCGACGAGATCACGCCGCGGCGGGCGACCATCGTGGGCAGTTTCGGCTGGATCGCCAAACAGATGAACCTGGAAGCGTTTCTCCGCGTTGCCGCCCCGGCCTTCGCCGCCGCGGGGGCGGAGATCGAAATTCTCGGCACCATGCCGGACGCTTACAAGGCGAAGATCGCGCGCAACTGGCCCACCGTGCTGGTGCGGGGCCGCTATGACGATGTCGCGCCGTATCTCGCCGATACGCGGCTCGGGGTCGTCCCCGAACAGACGGGCGGCGGGTTCAAGCACAAGGTGCTGTCCTACGCGTTCTGCCGCGTGCCGGTGGCAGCATTGCACGGCGCCGTCGCGGGCATGCCACTGGCCGACGGCGACGGCATCGTGTTCGCCCCGGACATGCAGTCGCTGACCGATACATGCCTCAACGCGCTGGACGATTTCGCCCTGCTCAACCGCCTCCAGGACAACGCGTTCGCGGCGGTGGAGCATGCGTTCGACTGGGCGGATCGCGGACGAATTCTCGCCGACGCGATCGCTGCCCGCACAGACGGACGGAAGAGCGTATGAGCCTGCGCCGCGCCCTGCTTCGCCGTCTCAACCCGCGCTACGCCCACCTGCCCGCGCCGCCGCAGGACGGCCCGTTCCGCATTCTCGACATCGGTGCCGGACCGGAGGACGGGCGCATCGCCAGGACCCTGTTCCCGTCCGCGCATGTCGAAGCCGTCAATATTGCGGTGCCGGCGGATGCCCAGCGCGACGCGTTCGACGTCTATCATCGGCGCGATCTTAATGAAGACGACCTGTCGTTCCTGCCCGATAACGGTTTCGACTACGTCGTCTCGTCGCACACGATCGAACATCTCGAGGACGGCCCGCGTGCGGTGGCGCTGATGTGCCGCAAGGTACGTCCCGGGGGCCGGATCTATCTCGAATGGCCGAGCGTCGAATCCGAGACCTTCCCGATCAAGGGCCTCGGTCTGAACTTCTACGACGACGCGACGCATCTGCGCACTTACCCGCGTGCCGATATCGAAGCCATCCTCGTCGCCGAAGGGTTCGATATCGCCTATTCGGGATTCCGGCGCATGGGCCTGCGCATGCTGATCGCCCCTCTGCTCGTCCTCCGCCGCTCGCTGAAACTGCGCCGTCCGGTGCTCTACGATCTGTGGGATTTTACCGGGTTCTGCTACGTGATCCGGGCGACGCGGCGGAACGGATAAGCGCGCCTAATCCGCCCAGCCGAGCGGCGCCTCGTTCGTGCCCCAGTACAGGCTTTTCTGTTCCTGGTACTGGCGGATGCCCTGGCGGCCTTTTTCGCGCCCGGTGCCGGAGTCTTTCAGCCCGCCGAACGGGGTCGCGATCGAGAACAGCTTGTAGGTGTTGATCCACACGGTACCGGCGTCTATCCGCCGGGCAAGACGCCATGCGCGGCGGTAGTCCTCGGTCCACAACCCGCAGGCGAGACCGAAGACCGTGTCGTTGGCCTGGGCAACCAGGTCTTCCTCGTCATCGAATGGCAGGACCGCGAGGACGGGTCCGAAGATTTCTTCCTGCACCATGCGCGCGTCGTTGGCGAGACCTGTAAAGATCGTCGGCAGATAGAAGCTTCCCCCGCCATAGGCGAAATCGCCGCCGGCGGGATTGGCATAGCCCGCATCTTCGGGCCGTGCGCCGCCGGTCAGGATTTCGCCGCCCTCTTCGCGGCCAAGGGCCACGTATTTTTCGATACCGTCGCGGTGCGCGGTGGAAACCAGCGGGCCCATCTGGGTGGTTTCCGACGCCGGATCGCCGATCCGCAGGGCCGCCGTCTTGGCGACCAGCGCCTCGGTGAAACGATCGAGGATATTGCGGTGCACGAACAGGCGCGAACCGGCGATGCAGCTTTCGCCCGAGGACGAGAAAATGCCGAAGATCACGCCGTTCACGGCATGGTCGATCTGCGCGTCCTCGAACACGATGGTGGGCGACTTGCCGCCCAGTTCGAGCGATACCGGCATCAGCTTCTCCGCCGCCTGGCGCGCGATTCCGCGCCCGACCTCGGTACCGCCGGTGAACGCGACCCGCGCGATATCCGGATGGGTGACGAGCGCGTCGCCGATGACCGAGCCCGGGCCCGGCAGCACGCTGACGATGCCCTTCGGAATGCCGGCGGCTTCGCAGATGCGCCCCAGCTCCAGCGCCACCAGCGGCGTCACGCCCGCGGGTTTGAGGATCACCGCGCAGCCTGCCGCCAGCGCCGGCGCCAGTTTCTGCGCGTCCGACGCGATCGGCGAATTCCACGGCGTGATCGCGGCCACCACGCCGATCGGATCGTAGATGCTCATGCTCACATACGGGCCGCGCGACGGCGTGATCTCTTCTTCCATGGTCTCGGCAACCGCGCCGTAATAGCGGAACGTCCCGGCGGCGGACGCCACCAGCGCGCGGGTCTCGCCGATGGGTTTGCCGTTGTCGCGCATCTGGAGACGCGCAAGGTCGTCGGCGCGTTCCGAGATCAGCTGGCTGACCCGCATCAGCAGCCCGCCGCGATCGTGCGGTTTCATGTCGCGCCACGCGGGATCGGCCATCGCCGCCTTTGCGCGCATCACGGATTCGTCGACGTCGGCGGCATTCGCACCGGCAACAACGGCGTTCTCGGTCCCGTCGGCGGGATAGATGGACACCATGTCGGGACCGCGCCCGGGCTTCCATTCGCCGCCGATAAAAATAGGCTCGGACATACTCAGCCGCC
>CAXBMQ010000006.1:0-215134 GCA_963977005.1 uncultured Rhodospirillaceae bacterium | reverse complement strand
GCCCCCGTGCCGGGGTCCAGAGCGGTGCCGCCGTCGAGCAAGACTGGATCCCGGCATAAAGCCGGGATGACAGGAGAGGGATGACGCGAACGCCCGCGCCGCCACACCGTCAACACACCCCGTTGTCACCCCGGCCCCCGTGCCGGGGCCCAGGCGGTGCCGGCTTCAGGCAGGACTGGATCACGGCTTAAGCCTGCCCCGGACCAGATCCGGGGGCCGGGATGACGAGAGAGGAATGACGCGAACGCCCGCGCCGCCACACCGTCAACACACCCCAATGTCACCCCGGCCCCCGTGCCGGGGTCCAGAGCGGTGCCGCCGTCGAGCAAGACTGGATCCCGGCTTAAGCCTGCCCCGGACCAGATCCGGGGGCCGGGATGACGAGAGAGGGATGGCGCGAACGCCCGCTCCTCACGCCACGTTCTTTTCTCCCCCGCTCTCCTTTTCTATTCCCCCGCCCTTGTGGCGGGGGTCCACTTGTCCAGCGGCCAGCTCTCTAAGGGGTGTGCACCGCGCGTGTATCCACCATGGACCCCCGGCACAAGGCCGGGGGAGTAAGTATTTTTCTGTTGTTGATAGAGGACACAGCCCGCCGACCGCCGCCTCCCCCCTCGCCCCCCGTCAGGCCGCCCGGGCTGTCAGCGAGGCCACCACGTCCTCCAGCGCCAGCACTTCGAGCGGGCAGTCGGGCCAGTCGTGCTGCCAGCAGACGATGACGTCGCAGCCCTCGACGTCGTGGCCGTGATAGAAAAACGTGCGCGAGCGGTATTCGAACTCGATGCGTACCGGCTCCCACCGGCTGTCGGCGACGCCCATCGCGCCCGCCGCCCCGCCGGTGACCAGGCGGCGGCCGTGGCAGTCCGGGAAGGCGGTGCCGATGGCATCGACCGCGTAGCCGATATCGGCGGCGACCATGCCGAACAGCAGCACCACGCCCGCCTCATTGACCGGGGCGCAGGCCATGCCGCGAAACGCCAGCGGCGGGCCGGAGGCGCGCGCGCCGGTGCTGCGCCAGGGCGGCCGGGTCGCACTTTTGGCGGGCGCGGTGCCGCCGCGCGGTTTGCGCCGTTCCTGGTTGGCGAGGCGGCGCTCCAGCTCGCGGGCGTAAGGAAAGTCCGGCGCGTGGTCGGCGGTCCAGCCCTTCAGCGCGCGCAAAATGCCCGCCCAGTCGCCGAAGCGGCGGTAATAGGTGCCGGGGCTGCCGGGCACCCGGCGCAACAGCGCGGCCGAGCGTTCGAACCCGCCCGCCTCCATGATCGCGGCATGCAGATCGGCGAGCAGCCGCGCAGACGCGATCTCCGGCGGTTTGACGCCGGGCAGCAATCCGGCCTCGGCACAGAGCGTCGGCCAGTCGTCGAACCTTGCATAGATGCGCGCGGGGTTGATGCCGGTCGCCGCACAGAACTGGCCGACGGAAAGCCGCGTCGAGCCACGCTTCGCGGCAACGTCGCGCGCCGCAGCGATGAGGGCTTCGCGTGTGTGTTGGGGGAGCGGTTTTGGAGACATGGTGAGGGGTTCCTTATGTGGCAGGAATGTGGGTGTTGCAGGCATGGGGGCGCCTGCGCGCAGCGCCGATGGCGCGCGCGGGCGGCGGGGTGCAGAAGGTCAGCTAAAAAAAGAAACGACGTCATTCCCGCGCGTGAGATGCACTCCTCGGGCCTTCGTCCATTCATGGCCTCAGCCGAGGACGGGGGTCTTTCCGGCGCCGGGACACTGTCCTTTAAGTCAGTACCGCACCGCCCGGGCACAAAAAAAGCCGCAGAAATCTGCGGCGCGTTCACTTTTCGGAGTGTGAAGATATTATACTAAAAGTTGTCCCGAGTCAAGATGTCCAGCGCCCCGCCCAACAGCCTCTAGCCAAATTTCATGGAATACCTTGACACACAATCCTACCGCACTTGTTTCGACCGCCATTCAACTTAAGATGAAACGCAATGATAGTTAAGAGGACGATATTTGATGGATAGTGCGGAAATTAAAGCGCCCCAGAACATTGAAAAAATGGGCGGAACACATGTCGCAAACATTGATGTGCAAATTGGCACAACATTCCTTGATCACTTCAGTGAACAACTTTATTCATCGCCTCAAAAAGCCTTCGAGGAACTCATATCGAATGGCTGGGATGCGGGTGCAAAGTATGTAGATGTCAGAATTCCCGATAATTTGGAGTCATCGAACGCAACGCTCTCGGTGCTTGACAATGGTGCCTCGATGGACATCGACGGCCTCAAACAACTCTGGCAAATAGCGACATCTTCAAAGGCAGGCGTTCCCCAGCAATGGGGGCGGGAAATGGTTGGAAAATTCGGAATCGGAAAACTAGCGACCTATATCCTCGCCAATAAATTCACATACATCTGCAAAGCAGAAGATGGTTTGATCCGGCGAGTCACCATGGACTACGCAGACCTCTCCGACGACAACGTTGACGGAAAACCTAAGCTGATAAGCGATATACCATTAGAGGTTTTCGAAGTAGACGAGGAGAACTTCCTCGAATTTCTGAAAACCACACCTGACGGAGAGCACCTAACACGAATTATCTCGAAAGGCATTGAAAGCCCGGAAATAGAGCCTTGGGATGACGAATTTCTAGCTGCCCCATCTGCATTCAAACCACCGCCATCTGGTACATGGACGCTAGTACTGCTGACCGAGCTCAAGCCCGCCGGCAAAAATCTAAAAGCGGGCATCCTGAAAAGGATGCTGCGCTCTGCTTTGCCATTCGGTAGCGAGATGGCAATCTGCCTAAACGACGAACAGCTTACGTCCTCGAAAACTGCTAATCCCGTCGATCAGGACTGGGTGATTGGACCAGCCTTAAAAATTGATAAAATTCGCGTGAAGAAAATCGACCTTGGGGTTTCTTCTGTACCGGCCACTCCCAGACACACTGACGAAAACCAGAACGATTCTGGCTCCCAAGATGATCAGGAGGAATATGAAGAAATTGCCGTCTCAAGCGGTGATACGCCTGTGCCACATATTAAGATAGACGGGATAGACGGCATTATTACTGGCCGAATTCGGCTCTTTCGAGATGAAATATCAAGTGGCAAGAGTGAAGAACGTAGCGCTTCAAATGGCTTCCACATCAATGTGCGAGGCCGCACTGTAAACCAAGATGACCCATATTTTGGTGAGACGAATATGAGCCATTCAGTATGGGCCCGCTTCAGGATGACAGTCAGAGCCGATGGCCTAAATGAGTTTTTGATTATCAATCGAGAGCAATTTCACAAACGAGCAGAGTTAGCAATATTTCGCGCATTCCTTCGTCAATCGTTCAACAAGGTTCGCTCATCTTACAATAGCGACGCTGCATCGAGTCTCACTGATACTAGCGATCTACTGGTGAAATCTCTTGGGGTGGTATCGCTCAACCCTCTCCGAAGTTTTGTTTCAAAATCCTTAGAGGGAAGGGCTCAACTGCCATCCATGATCGATGACTCAGGCGTCAACGATAAATCAGCGAAACTTGATTCATGGAAAAACGAGACATCTCAAAACATCCGGAACGCGTTATCCGAGGTAAAATTTGAGGACTCATCTGCGACTGAATTCGTTCAATACAGAATCTCGGACAACGCTTTGATCATCAACAAGGATCATCCGTTTGCTCTGGAGTACGCTAAGACGCGTCGAGAGAAAAAAATAGTTGAAGCATTCTCCTCCGTTACTTTTTTGTCTGACGTTTATGCTCTCGATATTGGTATCGAGCCAAACGCGTTGAAAGAGGTCATGCAATATCGGGATAAATTGATGCGAGCTCGCGCCTTACAAACCCGTCAATCTGGCATCCATATCGCTCACATTCTCTCGAAAGTACAACACGACTCTAACTTCCGAATGTTGGAGGCGGCGCTCTCAAGTGCTCTTAGCTATCTGGGTTTTGAAGTGGAAGACATGGCAAAATCGGGGGAACCTGAAGGATTAGCGAGAGCATATCCCCTTCCGGCGGGTCGACCGACAGCTACCGATCCTGCTACGCCTTTATACACTGTTTCGTTCGATGCAAAATCAACGACCCACGAAAAAGCTAAAACTAGCAACATCGGTCTTGATGGGGTTCACGATCACAAGACCTCTCTCGAGGCAGATTATGCTCTCGTGGTCGCCCCAAACTTCCAAGAAGGTGCTCTCCCCCGTCGTGCAGAACAACAAGAAGTTACTCCAATGCGTGCTCGTGATCTAGGGCGGCTAGTTGAGATTACGGCTGAATTTGGCGCAATTCCCCTTATCAAACTCGAAGAGATCTTCAGTCTGCATGATCCTGATGAGATACAATCTTGGGTGGACAACGTCGTGGACTGGATCAAGAGTGTGCGAGTATTAACGCTCGATCTATTGCTCCAAGCATTAGAATTTCTGAAAGGCAAAATACCAGACTCTTTACCAGCATCGACTGTCGCATTGGTATGCCGAGAGCAGCTTGGCGCCACTCAAGTTACCAATGAGCATGTAATTGCCGTTGCTCAAGGACTTAATATTTTGGTGCCTGATCTCGTGGGACTAGATGGAGATAAAATTGTTATAAACGCTAGCTCTGAGAGAGTGGCAGCAGCTGTGCAAGCTCAACTAGATCGTTTGCATGATAAGTATGAAGACCATGATGATCCAGTTATCGAGTAAATGACTTGAAATCGATCCACCCGTTCCCGGCACGAATGGCACCGGATATCGCGCTTGAGCGCGTTATTAACTTGCCAAAACACTCGATTGTTCTCGATCCAATGGCGGGCTCAGGAACCGTATTGCGAGAGGCGGATAAGGCTGGTCTTAAAGCAATCGGTTTCGATATGGATCCATTAGCTGTTTTGATAGCACGTGTCGCAACTACTCAATGCGAAAGTGACAACTTAGTCTGCCTTGCTGAGGCCATCGTTCAGAAGGCTGAACAAATTGACGGTCGCAAAGTTCGACTTGATTGGATAGATAGCGATGCTGAGACCTCGCAATTCGTGAAATTTTGGTTCGCCCCCAGCCAACGATTGCAACTTCGAAAGTTGGCGAAAATTTTCGAGCAAGATGAAGACATAAATAGCCGTCCAGCCGAACGCAATGCGCTCCTTCTTGCGATGAGTAGAATCATTGTTACCAAAGAACAGCGAGCCTCGTTAGCTAGAGACACCTCGAGAAGTCGCCCTCACAAGGTCGCAGAAGACAATAACTTTGATGTTTTTCCAGAGTTCGTGCGATCCGCTAAAAGGCTCTCAAGAATCCTTGAGGAGGAAGCGCCAACAGGGCTAGCAGATGTTAGAACTGGTGACGCACGCAATATGGAAAGTATAACGGACGGTACAATTGATGCCGTGATAACTTCTCCACCTTATCTCAATGCGATAGATTATTTACGGGGGCATAAAATGTCACTCGTCTGGATGGGACACTCAATTTCCGGATTAAGAAGAATCCGTACTGACAGCGTTGGTGCTGAACGTAGACCCGACGAACACCTTGACACTGAAATCGTTAATCCAATTCTTGCAGCTGTTGGCAAAATCGATGAGTTGCCCAGCCGTTACCAAGGCATGATCAAAAGGTACGCTATTGATCTGAGCAATTTGGCGAAAGAGTTGTCGAGGGTAGTGCGTGATCATGGAAGCGCGACATTTGTCGTTGGAAATTCCTGTTTACGAGAAATTCCCATAAATAATGCCGCTGGGCTTGCGTCAGCGGCAGCAATGCATGGCTTCAAGCTAGTCGATCAAGCCGAAAGACAGCTCCCAGCCCGTAATCGATCTCTACCATTTGTCAAAAACGATAATAATAATTTGGGAAAAAGGATGGGTTCAGAGCATGTGATGGTATTTGAAAAGTTAGCAGCCAAGTGAATTAGGTCGCTGGAATGCGCCTATGCCAAAATTCAAACGTTCGAAAGGGTTTTTATACTCTAAATAACACGCCATAGAAAAAGGGCCGCCCCAAAGGCGGCCCGTTTCGTTACTCGGAGTGTGGGCCCTCGGGTCAAGCCCGAGGGTGACACCAAAAATTACGTGTCGAGGAACGACCGCAGCATCCGGCTCCGGCTCGGGTGCTTCAGCTTGCGCAGGGCCTTCGCCTCGATCTGGCGGATGCGTTCGCGGGTGACCGAGAACTGCTGGCCGACCTCTTCCAGGGTGTGGTCCGTGTTCATCCCAATCCCGAAGCGCATGCGCAGCACGCGTTCTTCACGCGGCGTGAGGCTCGCCAGCACCCGCGTCGTGGTCTCCCGCAAATTGCCCTGGATCGCCGCGTCCAGCGGCTGGACGGCGTTTTTGTCTTCGATGAAATCGCCGAGATGGCTGTCTTCCTCGTCGCCGATCGGGGTCTCCAAGGAAATCGGCTCCTTGGCGATCTTGAGGACCTTGCGGACTTTCTCCAGCGGCATGCCGAGGCGTTCGGCCAGTTCTTCCGGGGTCGGCTCGCGGCCGATTTCGTGGAGGATCTGGCGGGACGTGCGGACCAGCTTGTTGATGGTCTCGATCATGTGCACCGGAATACGGATGGTGCGCGCCTGGTCGGCGATCGAACGGGTGATCGCCTGGCGGATCCACCAGGTGGCGTAGGTCGAGAACTTGTAACCGCGGCGGTATTCGAACTTATCGACCGCCTTCATCAGGCCGATATTGCCTTCCTGGATGAGGTCGAGGAATTGCAGGCCGCGATTGGTGTATTTCTTGGCGATGGAGATGACGAGGCGGAGGTTCGCTTCCACCATCTCTTTTTTAGCCCGCGAGGCTTCGCGTTCGCCGCGCTGGACCTCGTTGACGAGGCGGCGGAACTCGTCGACCGGCATTTCGATCTCGTCCGAGAGCGCGATCACCTGGTCGCGGATGCCCTTGATGTCGTCCTTGTAGCGCTGGACGAACGGCTTCCAGCCCTTGCCCGACAGGCGGGAAATGCGGTTGAGCCACTTGGTGTCGGTCTCGTTGCCGAGATATTCCTCGAGGAAGCTTTCGCGCGACACCTTGGACTTGGTCGCCATGCGGAGCAGGCGGCCTTCGAGCTGCAGCAGCGTCTTGTTATAGGTGTAGAGTTCCTGCACCAGCTGTTCGATGCGGAAATTGTTCATCCGCACGACCTTGACGTAGCCGACCAGTTCCCGGGTCAGCTTTTCCAGGTTCTTTTCGGACACCGCGCCGAAGCTGCCCTTGCCGGCCAGCGCGTCGGCGCGTTTCTGGCGCAGCTTCGCGACCTTGGGGTAGGTATTGGCGATCTTGTCGAAGTTTTTCAGCGCCTTGGGGGTCAGCGCTTCTTCCATGGCCGACATGGAGACGCTGACGGCGTCATCGTCGTCCTCGTCCTCGTCGGGCTCGCCCTCGGCCTCGCCGGTCGGCGCGCCGGTCGGCTTGGCCGGCTTGATCGGGCCGGAATCGTTCGCCGGCACGTTGTTATTGGGGTTGGGGTTGTTCGGGTTCACCTTGGGCGGGTTGGCGCCGCCATAGGCCGCGTCGAGGTCGACGACGTCGCGCAGCAGCATTTCCTCGTTCTTCAGGCCTTCGCGCCACGACAGCAGGGCGCGGAAGGTGAGCGGGGATTCGCAGATCGCCGAGATCATTTTCTCGCGCCCGGCCTCGATCCGCTTGGCGATGGCGATTTCGCCCTCGCGCGAGAGCAGCTCGACCGAGCCCATTTCGCGCAGATACATGCGCACCGGATCGTCGGTGCGGCCGAGATCCTGGTTGTCGTCATTGGCGGGCTTGGCTTTTTCGACGGCCGTGCCGTCGGCGGCTTCGGGCGCCGCCTCGGTATCGTCGGCGTCTTCGGCGTCTTCGCTTTCGACGACGTTGATCCCCAGCTCGGACAGCTGGGTCATGGTGTCTTCGATCTGCTCGGACGAGACGTCGTCCGGCGGCAGCGCCTTGTTCAGGTCGTCATAGGTGACGAAACCGCGTTCCTTGCCGGTTTCGAGCAGTTTCTTTACCGCGGCGTCGACGGAATCGATCACCGGGGCGTCGTTGCTCTCATCGGCCTGTTGCGATTTGGCTTCAGGCTGCTTTTTGATCTTTGTCGCCATGCGAACTCAGTCCCCCAAAATTACCAAAAACGCCCATATCTGGCGGCCGGGTCCTGGGGACCGGTGCCGCCGGGCACGCTCATTCGTCTCAACACGCACGCGCTGGCGCGTTCTTTCCGTTCTCACGCGTTGCACTCTCATGCTTTGCGCGGGTCGTGTACGCGGTCTTGTACTCGGCCTCGTCCTCGTTCCCGGTCCTGCCGGATATCCCGTCCCGGATCCCGGCAACACGGTGTCTCGCCCGGTCCCGTACCGGACCGGCCCCTGCATATTCTGTCGGCCCGCCCGTCAGACGGGCGCCTCGGTCCCCGGCGATCCGGGTCCGTCCATTTTCAGCTTTTCGAATCTTTCCCAGTTCTCGTCCGTCGGCTCGTTTACGTACAGGCGCCTTGCGTCTTCCAGTTCGGCCCGCCGCGCGGGTGCCAGCTGGCTGGCAAGAACCTGGAGGAAGCCCGTCCGCACCTCGTCTTCGGCCGCGTCCGGCCGGGCGAACCCGGCATGGACGTAAACGTCGGAGGTCAGAACGGACTGTAAAACCACGCTGTTTCCCTGGTTACCTAACTGGGTCTTCAGCCCCTCGGAGTCAAGATTTTCCGTGAGGGCGTAGACCTTTAGGATTTCCTGCCGGAGGTTGTCAAGCTTAGGGTTGGAAACGTTAACCATTGCTAAATCCTCGGCGAACATGTCGAGCAGGTCCGGATGGTTGATAATCACCGCCAGAAGCACCTGTTCGTGCCGTTTTTTGAGGATATCGGGGCCCGATCTGGCGCCCGCCTCGGGCAGGCCGCCGAGGCTGGTGCCGGCGCGGCGGTCTTCCCACGCGGCCGCGCCGCGCTGTCCGCCGCGGTTGAAGCCGCCGCCGCGGCCGCCGCCCCGGTTGAAACCGCCGCCGCCCCTTCCCTGATAGCCGCCCTGCCCGCCGCCCTGATAGCCGCCCGCATTTCCGCCGGCGGTGCGCCCGCCATTCCGGGACGCGTTGATCATGTCGCGCAGTTTCTGGCGGAACAGGGACTGGTACTGGAACTGGACCTTGCGGTCGGCGATCGACAGGGCGCGGTCCTCGAGGCGTTTTTCCAGCCCGGCGAGGCGCTCGGGCGTATCGAAGGCGCGGCCGGCGGTCTCGAGGTTCCAGATCACGGCGTCGAGCGGCGTCGATTTTGCGATCAGCTCTTCCATCGCCTGCGCGCCTTGCGTGCTGACCAGGCTGTCCGGGTCCTCGCCGGCGGGCAGCGTGATGAAGCGCAGGCTGCGGCCGGGGCTCAGCAGCGGCAGGGCGCGCTCGGCCGACCGGCCCGCGGCGCGCTGGCCGGCCTTGTCGCCGTCGAAACAGAGATACGGCTCGGGCGCGACCTTCCACAGCAGGGCGAGATGGCTTTCCGACAGCGCGGTGCCGAGGGGGGCCACCGCCTCGCGGATGCCGTGCTGGGCGAGCGCGATCACGTCCATATAGCCCTCGGTGACCAGGATGCGCTGGTTGTCATGCGCCGCGCTGCGCGCGTGGGCGAGGCCGTACAGCGTGCGCCGCTTGTCGAATAGCGGCGTGTCCGGCGAATTGAGGTATTTGGGCTCGCCGTCGCCCATGGTGCGACCGCCGAACGCGATGATGCGGCCGCGCGCATCCGCGATCGGGAACAGCACGCGGTCGCGGAAGAAGTCGTAACTCGGCCGGCCGTCATCGGGCTTGCGCACCAGGCCGCCCTCGGCGAGCAGCGCCTCGGGCATCGCCTCCGACATGATGGCGGTCTTGAGGGTGTTGCCCGGCGGCGCGAAGCCGAGCCGGAAGCGCGCGATGGTCTCGTCGGTCAGCCCGCGCCCATGCAGATAGGCAAGTGCGGTTTTGCCCATGGGCGAGCGCAGGGTCTTTTCGTAATAGACGCACGCCGCCTCCATCACCTCGAGCAGCCCGGCCCGGCGCTGCGCCTGCTCGCGCTCCTCCGGGCTCGAGACCGGCACCTCAAGCCCCGCCTCCGCCGCCAGCCGCTCCACCGCCTCCGGAAACGACACCCCCTCCGCCTGCATCAAATACCCAATCACATCCCCATGTGCCCCACAGCCGAAACAATGGTAGAAGGCCTTATCATTTGAGACGGTAAAGGACGGGGTCTTTTCGCTGTGGAATGGGCAGAGGCCGGTGTGTTCGCGGCCGCGCTGGGTGAGTTTTACGCGGCGCGAGACGACGTCGGACAGGGTCAGCCTGGCGCGGATTTCGTCGAGGAACTGGGGCGAAAACGCCATTTACGCCTTTCGGAACAGGTATCGACTTTTACGCCCGCCAGTATAAGCCAAGGCGCGGCGAAAGCGACTCCGGGGATCCAGAAAAAAGCGGCGCCGGCTCAGGCAGAAAAAGTCCCGGTCAGCCGGAAAGCCGCGCCTTCAGCATCGCGCTCGCCTTGCCGAAATCCATCTGGCCGGCATAGCGTTCGCGCAGGGCGCCCATCGCCTTGCCCATGTCCTTGATCGACGCCGCGCCGGTGTCCTCGATCACCGACGCGATCGCCGCCTCGATCTCGGCATCGCCGAGCTGGCGCGGCATGAAGCTCTCGATCACCTCGATCTCCTCGGCCTCGCGCGCGGCAAGCTCCGGGCGGTTGCCCTGCTTGTACATCTCGATCGAATCATGACGCTGGCGCACCATGGTCTGCAGCACCTGGAGGATATCGCTATCGCTGATGCCGTCATCCACGCCCTTGGAGCGCGCCGCGATATCGCGGTCCTTCACGGCGGTCAGGATCAGACGCAGGGTCGACACCGCGACCTGGTTCTTTTCCTTCATCGACGATTTGAGTGCTTCGCTGAGCCGGTCTCTGAGCATGGATCTCATCTGGGCTGTTGAAAGGCGGCGGACGTTAACCTAATTCGCCAGACCGCGCAAACGTTCCGACACACCTTAACCCATTGAATTATATATATCTTTCAAAATTCCATTTCGGTTGACGAGTCTCCCCCGATCCCCTATCTAGTCTTGGGTCCGCCATGTTCGCGGCCCGCCGCCGCGGGCAAAAAGCGCCCGTATCGCCCGAACCGACAAGCGCCCTGACACAGAGCGCCCCAACAGAGAGCGCTCCAACAGAGCGCGCTCGAACCGAACACCGCCGCCCCGAACCGACAAAACCATTTCCGGAAGACCCGCCATGGCAGACACCGCGCCAGAAACCAAGCACCGCGACCCCGCGACCCCGCCCGGCGGCGCCACCGCCGTTCTCGTGCTGGGCGGCGGCGAATCGGGCAGCAGCGAGTCGGGCAACGAACCGGACAGCAACATCATATGGGGCACCGGCATCGGCGCCGTAGGCACCACGACCGGCGAGGTCTGTTTCAACACGTCCATCACCGGCTACCAGGAAATCCTGACCGACCCGTCCTATGCCGGCCAGATCGTCACCTTCACGTTCCCCCATATCGGCAATGTCGGCGCCAACCCGGAAGATATCGAGACGACGACGCCGCCCGCCCGCGGGCTGATCCTGCGTGCCGGCATCACCCACCCGTCGAACTGGCGCGCCGCCCAGCATCTCGACGCGTGGCTCAAATCGCACAACCTGATCGGCCTTGCCGGGGTCGACACGCGCCGCCTGACCCGGCTGATCCGCGATTCGGGCGCGCCGACCGGCGTGATCCACCACGCGCCGGACGGTGTTTTCGATCTCCCGTCCCTCAAAGCCGCCGCCAACGCCTGGCCCGGGCTCAAGGGCATGGACCTCGCCAAAGACGTTACCTGCCGCCAGACCTATAGCTGGGACGAAAGCCTGTGGGCGCTGCACGCGGGCTACGGCAGGCAGGAAAGCCCCGAATTCCACGTCGTCGCGATGGATTTCGGCGCCAAGCGCAACATCCTCCGCTCCCTCGCCTCCGCCGGCTGCAGGGTAACCGTGGTGCCGGCGACCGCCAGCGCCGAGGAAGTGCTGCGCCACAGGCCCGACGGCATTTTCCTGTCCAACGGGCCGGGCGACCCGGCGGCGACCGGCGAATACGCCGTGCCGGTGATAAAGCAGCTGATCAAATTCGGCCTGCCGATTTTCGGCATCTGCCTCGGCCACCAGCTGCTGGCGCTGGCGCTGGGCGCGACGACGAAAAAGATGCATCTCGGCCACCGCGGCGGCAACCACCCGGTAAAGGACCTCGCGACCGGCAGGGTGGAGATCACCAGCCAGAACCACGGCTTCGTGGTCGACGAGACTTCCCTGCCCGACGGCGTGGAGCTGACCCACATCTCGCTGTTCGACAAAACGCCGGAGGGCATCCGCCTGACCGGCAAGCCGGTCTTCTCGGTGCAGCACCACCCGGAAGCGAGCCCCGGCCCGCAGGACAGCCACTACCTGTTCGACCGGTTCGTGGAGATGATGGAGAAGGCGGCGTAGGGCGGCGCGCGCGGCCGGGCAGGTGATGGCTGTCCTGCGGGCAATCGGCGCTTCGACTTCGGGGGAATACCTTGTCCCCTCTCCCGCACGCGGGGGAGGGTTAGGGAGGGGGCCTTCCCGCCGCCGGCGCCCCGATAGAAGTGAATACCGAGGACGCCGGACGCCCTGTACACGCGTAACCATTTTGTTGACGGCGCTGCTCGGCGCACTTGCCCTCGCGGGCTGTGCCGGGACGGACGCGCCCGCCGTTCCCCCCGTCGCCGCGCGCACCGGCGCGCCGTCGACAGGCGTTCCCGGTCCCGATGCGCCCGGCGGCCTGTGGCGGGGCGGCCAGCCGCACCCGGCGCCCCGCATCGTGACCGCGCGGACTCCGCTGGAATGCGTGGCCTATGCGCGGCGCCACGTGAACATTTCGCTGCGCGGCGCGGCCTGGACGTGGTGGCAAGCGGCCAAGGGCCGCTACGCGCGGGGAAACCGGCCGCAGGCAGGCTCGGTGCTGGTGCTGAAACGGCGCGGCCGAAGCCTCGGGCATATTGCCGTGGTGACGCGGATCGTCGGGCCGCGCGCGATTATCGTCGACCACGCCAACTGGCTGAACCGCGGCCGCATCCACCTCGCCACCCCGGTGCGCGACGTCTCAAAGAACAACGACTGGTCCGCCGTGCGCGTGTGGTACACGCCCGGCCGCAGCTGGGGCCGGTCGGTCTATCCGGCCTACGGGTTTATTTATCCCGGTGGGGCAGAGAGCTGAGGGGTGGGACAGACATTTGCGGGCCCCGCAAGCTCGTTTTCTGATTCAACACCACTCCGAACCATTTTGTGAGCTACCAACATTTCTTCTCGGGACTGATGGCAATATATACCATTGAGAGAAAAAGATTTTTTTATTCGACCTTAAGAGGAATTTTTGCACTTGCCATTATCGGGTTAAATCACTAATGTTTCTGTTATGTTCTGTTTCAACTGCTAGATTTAGCGCTGCAGGATCGGTAATCTGTACTAAATATGGGGTTTAATATGATGAGAACGGCGATTGATCTCTTTTGCGGTGCAGGCGGTTTATCCGAGGGTTTTCGGCAAGCTGGCTTTCATGTGCTCGCGGGTAACGATTACGACGAGGCCGCTGGTGCGACATACAAAAAAACCCACAAAGAAGCAAAGTTTCTGCCGGGTCCGATTCAAGATATTGAACCGGAAGATTTGTTACGCGCGTCGGGTTTACGCCGTGGGGAATTAGATGTTTTGATTGGTGGTCCACCATGCCAAGCATATTCCGTATACAACCACCAACGCGGCACCCATGACGAACGTGCTGACCTATTCCGTGAATATCTGAGAATTGTTGAGGGCTTACAACCTAAGTGGGTTGTGCTGGAGAACGTCACTGGAATCAAATCGATCGCAAATGGAACTATCGTTGAGACCATAAAGTCGGAGTTTGAGCGCCTTGGATATCGGGTCAAAGATAAAACGCTGAAAGCCGAAGAATATGGCGTCCCGCAAGAAAGGCGGCGCGTATTTTTCATCGGGACACGCACAGACTCTCCAATTGTCTTTCCTGAGAAAAAACACGGCCCAGGACTGGCTCCATATACAACGATCACGGACGCGATAGGCGATTTACCGGCGGTTCGGAACGGAGAAGACCCGGGAACGATCAGATATGAGACAGCACCATCGGGCTGGTTTCAACAGTATGCGCGGGGAAACGCCATTTGGGTTGAAAATCATTCAGCGCCAAAACTTGGCCAAATTAATCTGGATCGAATCAAACATATCCCTCAGGGCGGGTCCTGGCGTGACATCCCATTTGACCTGTTACCGGCCGGCATGAAGAGAGCAAAGCGCAGTGATCACACCAAAAGATACGGAAGAATGAAATCGGATGGATTGTCGTGCACCGTTTTAACAAAATGCGATATCCATTGGGGTGCGTATATTCATCCCGAACAAGAGAGAGCGATTACCGTACGAGAAGCGGCACGTATTCAAAGCTTCCCAGATTGGTTTGTTTTTGAAGGCTCCAAAACTGAGCAATATGTCCAGGTTGGAAATGCCGTTCCACCATTACTAGGACGACGAGTTGCTGAGGCTATACTTGATTGTCACTCCGAAATTTTACACTCAGATACAAGAGCTAAAAATTTCGAAGATGGCCTTCTTGCTGTTACAGGCTAATTTTGTCGGTCAAGTGCGGCTGTAATTGCTGCTGAATAGACGTTCATGTCTGGAAGATTCATTGGCGAAGTGAATGCTAATGCAACTTGATCAACTGTGGTTGTAAATTGATCGAAAAACTCAAGGTCTCTTGACTGACCATCAGGACTCCCTCCGCCAAGTTGATAACTCCTGAATGTAATTGTCCCATTACCGGGGCGATATTCATGCAATGTTCCTCCAAGTCGATCTCGGATACGATCAAAGACTTGCCTTGGACATACAAAAAACAATCCCTTACTGCATCGCTCTTCTCTACGAAGAACGTGACCTTTATAAATCAGCTGAGGAAGTATCCTTTTGTTTACATTTTCCCAATTCATGCCCGCATTGCTGTATCCTGGCGTCCTTCCCCGACCATCAATATAAGCCTCACCTGCAAAAAACTTCTGAGCCTGATCGCTATAATTGCCAGTGGTATCTATAGTCTGAACTTCAACCGCTGTGAGTTCGGCCATATCGCCATCGGCAGACATTCGCGCGAGGATCCAGTCGACATAGTACTTCCGAGTCTCGCCACTAGCCCCCCCCCTGCGGTTTCGGCAGCGGTAGTTCTTGCCCCCAATGGTGTCCAAATACTGCGACCTCAGTGCCGACAAGGAGCCCTTCAGTTTTGCGGCGTTGAATTTCGGTGGGTGTGAACAAGCTTGTTCCTGCCCCAAATGCTTCCGTCGCGATTTCCTGTAGAACAAGATATCCATCAGCATACAACCGGTTGGGGCAACATATAATAGGCGACGGATCGGTCGCTTGACGCACGGAACACGCCCCATGATTTGGTTTGGTACAAGGCTTGTTAATGAAAGGACAGGTTTTCTCATCTGCGAATGTCCGAGCGGCAGGATCGAGAGGGGCGTAACCAAAAAACTCTTTTATCTGGAGTGCCATCAATCTTCTCTCGGTAACATTCGAAAAGGAACGCAAGTAAGCATGGATAAAATTACTCCTGAGCAACGTAGCTCAAATATGAGAGCGATAAAGAGTTCCAACATGAAGCCGGAAATGGTGGTACGTCGCGTAGTTCATAGCATGGGCTACCGATACCGACTTCACAATCAAAAGCTACCTGGGCGTCCTGATATGGTTTTCCAAAGACTGATGAAAATCATTCAAATAAACGGCTGCTTTTGGCATCAACATTCCGACCCGGAGTGCAAAATCGTACGAATACCAAAATCCAATCAAGGGTACTGGATAGATAAATTGGCGCGAACAAAGCAGCGAGATAAAGAAAACCTTCTAAAACTAAATGCGATGGGCTGGAAGGTTCTAGTGCTTTGGGAGTGTGAAATAAGATGCCTTGACGCTAAGGAGATTGGCGCAAAAATCTCAGAGTTTTTAGAGGACTAAAAAAACTACGGCTCCTTGGAGTCACTTCCAAATAACAAGAAGAATTCAGCGCACATGATAATCCTGTCACAACCGGATCACTCGCCCCAACCCCTCACCCCCTGATCGCATAAATCCGGTTGCCGTCGCCGAGGTCGCGTACCCGGTCGATCCGCGTGCTGCCCCAGTAATACGCCACGTGCCGTCCCTGTCTGGGCACCGCCATCACATCGGGATGGAACGCGGCGAAGCATTCGCCGCCGCCGTCTTCATGACGGATGCTGGGATAGGCGATGCCGTCGCTGTCGGCCGCGCGGATCTGGCGGGCGAAGGCTCGCGATGCGGTGTCGCTTTCGGGATCGAGCAGCGGGTCGTGGGGCGAAGTGTGGGCCGGGCGCTCAGCCCCGCGCAGGTCGGTCAGGTCCGCGTCGATGCGGCCGATCAGTTCGCGCGTCTCGGCGACCTAGCCCGGCGCCTCCGCCGTGGCGCGGCAGAAATTTTCCTTGTGATGCACGGTTTCGAACAGGGCGGTCTTGTAAGTGCTGGCGGCGTAATAGGCGCCGAACGTGCCGTCGTGGAATCTTCCCGGCCGGTCGGGGCTGGCATGGACGAACGGCGCCATGACGCAGGAGGCGCCCCGTCCCGGTCACGCGGCAGCCTTGCGTCTGCGACCGCGTTCGAGCCGCTGGCGCGGTTTTTCCACGCGCATCTTTCCGGGTGAGCCTGGCCCTGGCCCAAACGAAAAACGGCGGCCCGGTAAGGGCCGCCGCTAAATCACCGTATCAGGGTGTGTCGGTCAGGCGCGGCGCTTCCGGCGCGCGATACCAAGACCCAGAAGACCCAGGCCGAAGACGGCAATCATGCCCGGTTCCGTCATGGCCACAATCTGCTGCTGGTCGCCAATGACGAAATCGTCAAAACCGAAAATATCGCCGCCGCCCGGGTTCGAGAACGTGATCGACGTGTAGGAGTTCGTGGTATCGGTGAACCCCCAGAACAGCGAGTTGTTGTTCCCGCCCGAACCGATGCTGTGACCCACGACCTGCTGGGTCGACACGCTGTTGATGTCGGTCAGCGTCATGACCATGTTCGACGGCACGAAGTCGCCGATATCGGTACCGAAAAAGCCGAAGGCGCTGATCGCGGTGCCGAATGTCAGGGTGAATGCAGAACCCGACGCTACCTCAAGATAATTCGTCCCGGAGGTCGCAAATCGTCCGGCATTCGGTGCGCTGTCAACCGAAACACCCCCGGTTGACGTCAACGCGGCCGAGATCGACCCGACCGAGCCCGGGAAAGACACGTTAATCGGTGTGCCGGTGCCGCTGGCAAAGGATTCGAAATCCTGGTTGCCGACGCCGGTCAGAGAGCCGAGAAAGCTCGCGCGCGCCGCGTTTGAGTTCGGGCCGACCGTGGAGCCTACCGCCAGGTCTTCGCCGAAGAAGATAACAGGCGCTGCCTGCGCCCCGCCGATGCCAATCAGCGCGGTCATGCCAATGGCTGAAAGTATGGATCTAAACATCATAATTCGCCTCGTTTTTATGCCTACCGGCAGGTTTGCGTACCTGCTCGCAAAAAAATCATGCAATTTTCGTGCCGTAAATTTTTATTCCTCTGAATCAATGGGTTGCGGAAAGGCCGAAAAATGCCTCGGACAAAGTTGTAAAAAATTCCGACGTTTCTGGCGCTGTTTGTCGCGAAAACTCCCCACGCGCGGGACCACTCTCCAAAAAAGCGGGCCGCCCAACCTCCCGGTTCGACGGCCCCGTCACACAACTTGTCGACGTTCCCTTTGCACAGGGGAAACGCCCTACTTCTTCTTGAGCTGGAACACCGTTTTGTTGTCGCCGCTGATCCAGATCCCGCGGGTGGGCGAGACGAAGCGGAAACGGCCGCCGGCATCGCTGGTGTATTCGTAGGTGCCGTCGGCGCGGTAGCCCGTGAGGGTGTAGGTCCGCACCAGGTCGGTACCCGCCCGCCTGACGCCGATCGTCTCGGTGTCGCTTTCCACGATGTCTTCGACCACCACGCGCCCGCCCGGCACGCGCATGTTCCATTCGCCGCGCAGCTCGGTGTGCAGGAACGTGTCGCTGTCATTGACGATATCGTCGGCCGTGCCGCGGGTCAGGTCGTGCGCCGCG
Organism: uncultured Rhodospirillaceae bacterium; assembly: GCA_963977005.1. Classification (GTDB taxonomy): domain Bacteria; phylum Pseudomonadota; class Alphaproteobacteria; order MPNO01; family UBA830; genus CAXBCP01. The sequence continues at coordinate 197,087 of CAXBMQ010000006.1, read as the reverse complement.
CCGGAGGCCGGCGTGTAGGTCACCCTGCGGAAACTGCCGTTGAAGGCGATCGTGGCGCCGCCCCCGCGATAGGTGCGGGGCTTGCCGCGCTGGCGGGTGAACCGCACCGTCCCGCCGCCGTTGAACCGCGCATCGAACCCCTTGTCGCGCACGTTGTCGACCACCAGGCTCGCGGTATTGCCCTCGCCGCGCGTCTTCGAAAACACGCCGGCCAGGGTCGGCTCCCGGGCGAGGGTCAGCTTGGCCCACCGGCCGCTATTGCCGGACCGGTATTGCAGCTCGGTGAAATTGTGGCGATAGCGGATCTGGTGGCCGCTGTCGCCGACGCGGTACTTGCGGCCCGCCTTGGTGACCCGGTCGAGCTTCAGGGAGTCACCGCCGTTGATACTGGCATAGACATGCTCCTTGGTCTGGCGGTCGACATAGATCGTGCCGTTGCGGCCGTCGAACCTGCCGGCCCAGGTGCCCTCGGCGCAGAGCATGTCCACGGTGCAGATCTGCTCGGTGGTGGCCAGGATATGGGCGCCGCCCGCATCCCAGCCGGCCCCCTTGGAAACCGTGACCGTGTAGCCGAGGAACCGGCCGACATCGTTTTCCTTTATCCAGCCGAGGCCTTCGCCGTCCTCGTCGCGGCGCTCGAACCACATGCCGAGCGTCAGCTCCGGGGCGACGGCGCCCAGCGCCTTCTTGATCTTCTTGATGTCGCCGCTCAGCACGGCCTTCACTTCCTTGCTGACGCCGGTCAGGTTCTCTGCCGCCTCGATTGCGTCGATGACGAAGCCGTGGGACTTGCCGCGCAGTTGCGAGACATCGACCGTCCAGAAGCTGAGGGTGAAGCCCCCGGACGCGCCGCCGCCGAGGCGGAAATTGACGCTTTTGGAGAAGTACCACTTGGCGTCCTTCTGGCCTGCGCGGTTGCCCGAGCAATTGAACGCCATGCCCGCCTCGCCCTCGACATTGACGATCAGCCCGGCCTCGACGCCGATGCCGACGCTCCAGGTGCGCATCCCGACCGGGCAGGCAGGCGTGCCGCCGCCGGAGAACCGGTCGTCGATCGGCGCGATGACGCGGACCGAGTCCGTACCGCCGGCGCTGTTCGACCGGGTCGACCGGGTCGACCGGCTGGAAGATGCAGCGCTCTCATTGCCCGATGCTTCTTCGGCGCCGGCGCGAATACCGCCTTTCAGCTCTTCGTCCTGGCTCATGTCCGAGCCCTTTTGCAGCATGGCCATCAGGCTGTCGGAATCCTTCGACAGCTGCGCCAGCGCCGCCTGGCGGACCATGCCCGCCGGCGTCAGCCGGCAGATGCCGCTTTTGCGTTTCAGACCGGGCTGGCAGGTCTTGCCCTTGTCGGTCACGCGGCAGGCACCCTGGTCGCGGCCGCCGCAGGGGGTGCAGCGTCCATTACGCGATGTCGACCATTCGGCGCATTGGCGGCCGGCCTTCATCACCCGGCAGGACGGCTCGCCGACGCCGCCGCAGGGCTTGCAGACGTTATTGCCGTCGGGCCGGTAATTGCCGCGGCAGGGAAAGCCGGTGGCGAGCTTCGGACAGGCGCGCTGTTCGGGCCCGCCGCAGGTCGTGCATTTTGCGCCGATCAGCTTGGTGCCGGTATTGCAGCGCGTGCCCTTGGCGAGGCCGGGGCACGGCACCTGCCCGTTCGCGCCGCAGGCATAACAGCTGCCCTGCAACTTGCGGGTGCCGGCGTCGCACTGCTTGCCGGCTTTGAGCGCGCGGCAGGCTTTCTGTCCATTGCCGCCGCAGGGCGCGCAGATGCCGCGGGCGTTGGGTTCGTTCTTGCCCTTGCAGGGATAGCCGCTGGCCAGTTTGGGGCAGGCCTGCTGGCCGCGCGCGCCGCAGGACTTGCACTTGCCGCGATATTTCACCGTGCCGGGGTTGCACTGCTTGCCGGCCTTGAGCGCGCGGCACTGTGTCTGGCCGTTGCCGCCGCAGGGCTTGCAGAAACCCTTGCTATTGGGCTCGTACCGGCCGCGGCAGGGATAGCCGCGCTTGACCTTTGCGCAGGCCTTCTGGTTGGCGCCGCCGCAATATTTGTAGCACCGCCCGTCGATTTTCATGCGCCCGCCGAGGCAGGGCTTGCCCTTGACCGATCTGGGGCAGGCATACTGGCCTTCGCGGCCGCACTTGCGGCACAGCCCGTTGATCTTGCCGAGGCCGGCGTCGCAGATCGGGCCCTTGTAGCGGATCGGGCACGGGGGCTGGCCCTCGGCGCTGCATTCGCTTTTCTTGATGGCGGCCTCGGCGCCGACCGGATCGACCGCGGCATCCACCGCCGTGACCGCAAAGGCGAGGACAAGGCACAGCAGGCAGGCGCGGATCGCGCCGCCCAGCCTGCCAGGGATGTTCCCCGGTTTATCGTTCTGCATCGTCTCTACCCCAGTCTTCTTTTGCCCGGTCTTCGCGTGCCCGGTCTTCTTGCAGCCTGTCGTCATGGCTTTGTTCCCCGGCGCGTTGACGCCTTCATCCGGTTTCGGTGCAGGCATACTATCCCGCATGGCTGCGCAGATTTGTATGGGTAGGATTACCCATTGGCGGTATGCCGCGGCGATCACGGGCCGGATTCCTCCAGCAGCCCGTCTTCCAGCGCGCGGGCCATCAGCTCGGCGACCGAGCGTACCTCCAGCTTGGCCATCAGGCTGGCGCGGTGTTTTTCCGCCGTGCGCGGGCTGATGCCCTGGGTCTCGGCGATTTCCTTCGTGGTGCGCCCGCGCAGGACCATCTGCAGGGTCTGACCTTCGCGCGGCGTCAGCACCGTGGCCGGCGGGGCGTCTTCGATCAGCGCCAGGCAGTCGGGCGCGATAAACTTTCCGCCGCGCAGGATCAGCGGCAGCTTTTCATAGAGCAGCGCGTTCGAGCCGCCCTTGGCGAACATGCCGTCGACGCCGGCCTCGATGAGCTGCGCCAGCACGCCACCCGCGGTGACGGACGAGAACACGACGATTTTCGTCGCGGGGCTCCAGCGGCGGATTTCATTGAAAATCTCCGCGCCGCCCGACAGCGGCATGGTGAGGTCGAGCAGCAGCAGGTCGGGCCGGTGCTGTTTCGTCGCGGCCAGGGTCTCGAACCCGTCGGCGGCTTCGGCGACGACCTTGATCGGCGGATCGTCGACGATTCCGGGGGTTTCCAGCGCGGCGCGCAGACCGGCGCGGACGATTTCATGATCGTCCGCGATGACCGCCGTAAAACGCGTCGTTTCTGCTTTTACTGCCTTCCCCATGACGCCGAAAATAAAGGAAGGCCGGTCCTTTGAAAACCGGTGCGCGAGTCGATTCTAGCCGCCGGCGGCGCGCGGCACCGAAACCGAGAAAGCCGCCCCCCGTCCCGGCACCGAGCGTCCGTCGACGCTCAGGCCATGGGTGGCGGCAAGCTCGTCGACAATCGACAGGCCGAGCCCCGACCCGCCGGAGCCGGCGCCCTTCGCGCCCGCTGCGCGGGCCTCGTCCAGGCCGATGCCGTCGAACCCGGTGCCGTTGTCGAGGACGACCAGGCGCACCCGGTCGCCGTGCGGGCGAACCCCGACGAGAATCCGCGTCGCGCCCGAATGGGCGACGGCGTTGGCGATCAGGTTCGACGCGATCCGCGTCAGCGCCACGGGCGGCGCATGAAAAACCGTTTTGCCCGGCGCAAAACGCAGGTCGATCCCGACCGCCGCCGCATCCGCCGCGAACAGGCGGTGCAACATGGCGAACAGCAACGCTGCGGGCACGTCTTCCGCCGCGGCGGGGGGCGGAATGTCCTGTCCCTTCGCGCCCGACAGATCGTGCGTCAGCGTGTCGAAATGATCGAGGATACGCGCGAAGCGGTCGGCATGGGCGGCGTCGATACCGGCGCGCAGGGCATCCAGTTCGGCGCGCAGCGCGGCGATGGGCTGACGGATATCGTGGGCGACCGTCGAGACCCGGCGTGTCTGGCGCGCGGCGGTCTCGCGCGCGCGGGCATAGTTCTTTTCCATCTCCAGCAATTCGGCGGCGGTATCGGCTTTCTCGCGCGCCGCCGATACGGCCTGTTCCAGCGCCGCCGCGCGCGCACGGCCGAGATCGAGCACCGCCAGCGCAATCGCCGCCATGGCCGGCACGGCAACCAGCGCGAACAGCCAGCGCAGCCACGCCGGATCGAACGCCGCCCCGCCCGCCGCCGACAACCCGTAGACGGGAAACAGGATGGCGACGCCGGCAAACAGCGCGGCCGCCGTCAGCAGGGGCAGGCGAAACGGCGTGCCGGTGAAACGCCGCCAGGTGAGCGCCGGCACGACATGGCTGAGCAGCATCGCGGCGAGCAGCGCATTGACCGCGGGGACGGCGACGGCCGCCGGCAAAAACCACACGGCGACCGCGAGACCGAGCGACAGGACGGCCAGCGCGCCGAATACCCGCCGCGCCCGGCGCGGCCCGTGGCCGGGGGCGATGGCGCGGCCGGCGGCAAAGAACCCGAGCGCGCAGCCGGCGAGGGCAAGCGCCATGGCGGCGGCCCGCTCGAGCCCGTCGACCAGCCCGAGCGGCACGGTGCCGCCCTCCCGGTCGAGCACCCAGACGAGCGCGAGCATGATGCCGAACAGGGCCGCGTAATACAGACCGATACGGTTCCGGAGCGCCGCGTTGAGCAACACGAACACGGCGACCGCCGTGGCGGCGGCGGCATAGAACGCGACGGTCCCGGCCGGTGCCGCGGCAACGTTTCCCGATGCCGCTTCCGCGGCGACGCCGGGGAGCGCCGCGGCAAGCGGTATCGCCGGCACCAGCGCCAGCGCTTTCAGATGGCGGGGGCCGCGCATCGTGTGTTCGGCGTTCATGCGTTTCATCCTGCTGTGCAATCTACGGCCAAAAACTACCGGCGCCATCCCCCTGCCGATATGGGTAGCGATACCCATTCACCAGCGCACCGGTTCGGGGTAGGTTGCGAAAAATTCGAAACATCATCGTCGACGAAAGGACGGACAGGGTATGGCTTACAGTATTTCATCGTTTATCGGCCGGGCACGGAGTGTCATTGCGACGAGCCTGATCGCCGGCGCCGCGGTCATGGCTTTTTCCGCCCCGTCCACTGCCCAGATTCCCGGCGTGCCGGCGATCCCGAAAATTCCGGCCTTCCTGCCGACCGTGGACACCGTGCCCGAAGGCGAGCCGATGGCGATCGACGGGCTGTGGCGGATATCGTCCCTCGGCAAGCGCATCCGTATCGAACGCGGCCGCGCCTACGCGGTGGATTCCTGGCTGCACCTTTTCGTGCTGCAGATCGGCCCGGACATGGTGGTATTGCAGAACTTCCAGCGCGAGCGGGCGGGCGTCTATACGGCGGACGACCTGCCGCTGCAGGGCAGGGCCACGTTCAGGCTGACACGGGACGGCAACATCCGCACCACCGTCGCCGGTCTTCTGGGACCCGTTTCCTATACCCTCGTCAAGGTCCGCGAAGACGACCGCCGCGCGCTGGACGATGAAATCGCGGCGATGAGCGGCGGCGGCAGCGACCGCGACCGGGACCGGGACCGCTACGATGACCGGGATCGGGACCGCCCCGACGACCGCGAACGGGACCGGGCCGACGACCGGCGCGACGGAGGATCGACTTCGCTCGCCGACTGCAAGAAGATCGGCGTCGATTCCCGCACGGGCGACGTCGTCTGCAAGGACTAGGGGGGGTCTGCAAGAACTAGGGGGGTCTGCAAGGACCAGAGCGGGGTTGGCGGGAAGCGGGACCGACCGCCGGCTCCCGTCTCCCCCATGGATCGAACCTGCGCGATCCTGTACCTTTGCCTTCCGGCCCGGACATGCGGCGCCGGATCACGGGGTATTTTCAGGGGGTAGGACCTATGAAATTCGATCCGGGGAGCTTCTATCTGGGGGTCGTCGACTTTTTCTCGATCATGCTGCCGGGCGGGGTGCTCGCCTGGTTTCTGGCGGGACCGCTTCAGGGCAATGTGTTCGGGACCCTGTTCCCGGCCATCCCGCCGGGCACCGCAGGCTGGGTGATCTTTCTGTTCGCCGCGTATCTGCTCGGGCACATCGTGTTCCTGCTCGGCTCCTACCTCGACAATATCTACGATCCGATCCGCAAACTGGTCTGGCCGAAGGCGACGGATTTCGCCTATCAGCAGGCCGACCGGATCAAACGCGACCGTCTCGGCGCCAAGGCGGCAAAGGCGATCAATACCTATCAATGGTCCCGCGCGATCCTGACGCTCAATCATCCCGCCGGCATGGCGGAGGTCGCGCGGCTCGAAGCGGATTCCAAGTTCTTCCGCAGCCTGGTGGTCGTGCTGGTCATTCTGCTCGCGGCGACACTGGCGAATGACGGGCACAGGACGGGCATCGTCTTTCCGGTCCTGCTCGGGGTTTTCGCCGTGCTGTCCTACTGGCGCTACACCGAACGCCGCTACAAGAGCACCGAACAGGCCTATCGCTTCATGATCGTGCTGGCGGGCGACGACAGCGCCGGTGCCGGCCGGCCCGAAGACGCGGCGTAGCATCATGCCGGATAGACCTACGCATGCCGGCGGCGCCGTGTTCCGGCGGCGCGGCGATACCATCGAATACCTGGTGGTCGCGGCGACCGGCAGACCGGACGACTGGGTTCTGCCCAAGGGCCATATCGGCCGCGACGAAACCCCTGAGGCCGCGGCCGCGCGGGAAGTCGCGGAGGAAGCCGGAATCGATGCCCGCGTCATCGGCCCGATCCCCGGCCGGGTCACCTTCGCCGCGGTCCATCGGGGAAAATCCGAAATCGTCGATGCCGTCTTTTACTTGATGGCGTACCGCGACGAGACGGAGAGCCCGCCGGAGGACCGCGCGCGCCGCTGGCTGCCGCTGGACGACGCGCTCGCCGCCCTCAGCTTTCCGGAAAGCCGGGACGTACTTGCCTGCGCGGAAGAACTGCGCCTGCTGTCGGAGCGGACGCGCTAGCGCATCCCGCGCGCGCCGTCTGTCGGGCGGAAATGCCGCCCCCCCCCCGCGACGCCGTGCCGCCTTGCCCGCATGGCGAAGGCGGGCTACCCCTTTCGTCGGACTTGCATGAAGGATCGCCAGCGCCATGGGCGACGAGATTTCCAGGACACGGTTCGAGGCCGCCGATTTCGAGCGGTTCGGCGACCGGCTGCGCGCCGAGACGGCGCTGTTTGCCGACCTGTCGTCTGCCGGACACCTGTCCGAAGACGGTTTCGTCGCCGGTTTCGAGATAGAGGCCTGGCTGCTCGATCACGGGTTCTTTCCCAATCCCTGCAACACACGGTTTCTGGCGGCGCTCGATCATCCGCTGGTGGTGCCGGAACTGTCGCGTTTCAATGTCGAACTGAACTGCGAACCGCTGGCGCTGACCGGCGATGTGCTGCGGCGCGCCAACGCGGCGCTGTCGGACCTGTGGGCGCATTGTAACGACGTCGCCCACGGGCTCGACGCGAATATGGTCATGATCGGCACCCTGCCGCACTTGCGCGACACCGACCTGACGCTGTCGAACATGTCGCCCCAGATGCGCTACGAGGCGCTGAACGCTGAAATCCTGCGCCAGCGCGGCGGTCGGCCGCTGACGGTCGATATCGACGGCGAGGAACACCTGCACAGCGAGCACGCCGACGTGATGCTGGAAGCGGCGACCACGTCGTTCCAGATCCACCTGAAAACCCCGGCGCGGGCGGCACACCTGTATTACAACGCGTCGATCATGACGGCGGCGCCCCTGCTCGCGGCGTGCACCAACGCGCCCTTCCTGTTCGACCGGTCGCTGTGGGACGAAACCCGCATCCCGCTTTTCGAACAATCGATCGGGCTGACGGATATCGACGGCGGACACGGCCGCGTCACCTTCGGGTCCGGCTATGCGGATTCTTCATTGTGCGACGTGCTGGCCGAAAACCTGCGCAGCTATCCCATCCTGCTGCCGTTCACGTTCGACGCGCCGACCGAGGACTTCCGGCACATGCGCCTGCATAACGGCACGGTATGGCGCTGGAACCGGCCCCTGATCGGGTTCGAGGACGACGGCAGCCCCCATTTCCGCATCGAACAGCGCACCCTGCCCGCGGGCCCCACGATCATCGACATGGTGGCCAACGCGGCGTGCTATTTCGGCATGGTGCGGGACCTGGTCGACAGCGGGTTCGTCGAACACGGCGATTTGTCGTTTGCCGATGCGCGCGCGAATTTCTACGCCGCGGCGAAATCAGGCCTGGAGGCCGAACTGACCTGGCCGGGGAGCGGGCGGGTGCGGGCGCGGGACCTGATGCTCGACGAGCTGATCCCGGCTGCCCGGCGCGGCCTGGCGGCATTTGCGGTCGACGCCGACGACCGCGAACTGTTTCTCGGCATCGTCGAGGCGCGTGTCCGCAGCGGCCAGACGGGGGCTGCCTGGCAGCGCACCGAACTGGCGCGGCGTGGCGGCGATCTGTTCGAGATGATGTCCGTCTATTGCGAAAACCAGCGCAGCGGCGCGCCGGTGCACCAGTGGAATCTGTAATGGAGAACACCGCCCTTTCCCTGACCGTGGCCGACCGGGTGCCCGACGGATTCCTCGATGCGCCGGCAACGGACCTGATCGATGTGCTGCCGTCGCCGACCCTGTTCGACCTGCCCGCCGGGGCGCACGCGCCGCACGCCCCGGCGGCACCGTTATTCGTGTCCGTGCTGCTGCACGGCAACGAGGATACCGGCCTGCTCGCGATTCAGGAGGTACTGCGCCGCCATGCCGAACACGGTCTTCCGCGGCGGCTGCTTCTTTTCGTCGGCAATGTGGCGGCGGCGGCAGCCGGACGGCGGCGGTTCGACGACCAGGTCGATTTCAACCGCGCGTGGCCCGGGACGCTGACCCCCGAGGCGCCGGAAGCAGCGCTGATGCGCCAGGTGGTCGATTACGTGGCGGCCCGGAAACCCTTCGCCAGCATCGACATTCACAACAATACCGGGCTCAACCCGCACTATGCCTGCGTCAACCGTCTGGAGTCCGCGTTTCTGCACCTTGCGCTCCTGTTCAGCCGCACGGTCGTGTTTTTCGAGAAACCGGAAGGCGTGCAGTCCGCCGCGCTGGCGCCGATCTGCCCGGCGGTGACAGTGGAATGCGGCAAGCCCGGCGAAAAGTCGGCAACGGCGCATGCCGCCGAATTCGTCGAAGCCTGCCTGTCGCTGTCGGGGTTTCCCGATCACCCGCCGGCGGCCGGGGATATCGACCTGCTGCGGACCGTCGCGGTGGTCAAGATTCCGCCAGAGAACAGTTTTTCGTTCGACGGCGGCGCCGCCGATATCCGCTTTCGCGAGAATATCGACCACGTCAATTTCAGCGAACTGGAAAGCGGGAGCCTGTTCGGCTCGGTCGCTCCCGGAAGTGGCGCCCGACTGGCGCTGGAACTCGATGCGGTCAGCCCGCATGACGAATTTTTCGATTACGATGGCGGCGAGATCCGCCTCGCGCGGCCGGCGATCCCGGCAATGCTGACCCGCGACGAACGCGCCGTCCGGCTCGACTGCCTGTGTTACCTGATGCACCGGATCGACAGCCGGGGCGCGCTGGTCCTGCCCGTCGACTGACGGCCTCTCCGCCGCCCCTACTCCGCCGGCACGCCGCGCGCCGCTTCGGCCTCGCGCAATTCGCGGTCGAGCCGGATTCCGGCATGCGCCCGGGACGGCGCGAGCGGCGCGAGAACGCTGTAGATCACGGGGATCAGCACCAGCGTAAACAGGGTCGCGATCCCGAGCCCGCCGAAGACGACCCAGCCGATGGCGCTACGCGCCTCGGCTCCGGGGCCGGTGCTCAGAATCAGCGGCAGGGCGCCGAACACCGTCGACAGCATGGTCATCATCACCGGGCGCAGGCGTGTGGTCGCGGCTTCGCGCACGGCCTCCATCACGCTGTGGCCGCGGTCGCGCAGCTGATCGGCGAACTCGACCACCAGGATGCCGTTCTTGGCCATCAGCCCGACCAGCATCACCAGCCCGATCTGGCTGTAGATGTTGAGCGTCGTGCCCGTCAGCTTAAGCGCGAAGATGGCGGCGGCAAGGCCGAACGGCACGGTCAGGACGATCACCATCGCGCTGACCACGCTTTCGAACTGCGCGGCAAGTACCAGCAGCACGACGACAATGGCGATGACGAACGTGATCATGACCTCGTTCGAGGTTTCCTCGAGCGTCGCGGCTTCGCGCAGGAAACGCAGGTCGATGCCCGGCGGCAGCGTGTCGTCGGCGATGGCCTGCACCTCCGCCATCGCCTTGCGCATCGGGTAGCCGGGCGGCAGCGGGGTATCGATTTCCACCGCGCGTTTCTGGCCGGTGCGGTCGAGTTCCGCGGCAACGCCGACCTCGGTGAGCGACACGAAGGATGACAACGGCACCAGGTCGCCACCGGCGGTCGGCACGAACAGGTTGCGCAGATCGCCCGGATCGTCGATCGCGCCAGCGGCGGATTCGAGCAGGACCGGGATCGCCCGGTCGTTCACGTTGAGTTCCGCGACCTCGTAGCCTGCGACCATGGCGCGCAGCGTATTTGCGATCCCTTCGACCGGAACGCCGAGATCCTCGGCCCGGCGGCGGTCGACCCTGATCGACAGCTGGGGCTGGGTCTGCTGAAATTCGACATCGGGGTCATCGAACTGCGGCAGGCGTTCCTGCATGGCAGTGCGGAAATCTTCCGCCGCGGAGGCCAGGTCCTTGTAGTTCGACCCGGTCAGCGCAAATTCCATCCGCCCGCCGGAGCGCCGCAGGTTCAGGCTGTTGGGCTGACGCAGGCGCACATGGGCGCCGGTGATCCGCCGCAGCGGGCGGCGCAGTTCCTTAGAGATCTCATCCTGGCTGCGGGTGCGTTCGCCCCACGGCGCCAAAGGTGCCACGATCCAGACCCGGTTCAGGTCCCAGCGTCCGACGATCGACATCACGTCGCCGACCTCGCCGCTGTCCTGATACGGCCGCAGCAGCGCCTCCACCTGGGCCGACTGGCGGTCCATGTAGTCGAGCCCGACCCCGTCCGGTCCCTGCAGCATGATATAGAGCGAGCCGCGGTCTTCGCGCGGCAGAAGTTCCTCGTTGATCGTCGGATAGAGGACGACCGCCGTCATCGCGACCATCGCCGTCCCGCCGAGCACCAGCACCCGGGCCGACAGCGTGAAGTCGAGGAACCGCCGATAGATACCTTCGACGCGCCGACCCAACGCGGCGAGAAGCCCCCGCCGTTGCGCGCCGGCTTCGTCCCCGCCCGGCGCGGCCGGCAGGCGCGATGCAAGAAGCGGGCACAGCGACAGCGCGACAAAGGACGAAATCGCAACCGCGGCCGCGAGCACGATGCCGAACTCGGTAAACAGGCGGCCCGCGTTGGACGGCAGAAACGCGATCGGCAGGAACACGGCCACCAGCGTCGCCGTCGTCGCAATCACGGCGAAGAATACCTGCCGGGTGCCGACCACGGCGGCGGCCAGCGGCTTCAGCCCCATGGCCCGGTGGCGATAGACGTTCTCTATCACCACGACCGCATCGTCGACGATCATGCCGGTCGCCAGCACGAGGGCGAGCAGGGTCAGGATATTGATCGAGAATCCGAGCAGCCAGATCGCCGCGATGGTGCCGACCAGCGCGACCGGGATGGCGGCGGCGGGGATCAGCGTCGCCCGCAGCGATCCCATGAAGGCATAGATCACCACGAAGACCACGAGGACGGCGATGGCGAGGCTGGTCGCGACCTCGCGTACCGATCCGCGGATAAACGTCGCATCGTCCGATATCTTGACCACCCTGGCCCCGTCGAGCCGCCGGTTGAGCTTTTCAACGGCCTTGTCGACGCCATCCGAAATGGCGATGGTATTGGACTGCGCCCGGCGGATAATGCCGAGCCCGACCACCTTGCGACCATTGAGCAGGCTGTAGCTCTCGGCCTCGGCGGGACCGTAATAGGCGCGCGCCACGCTGCCGAGCGGCACGTTGGGTTTCAGTTCCAGCGCTTCGATTTCGGCGGGCCGCCAGATCGATGCGTCGGCGCGGACAAGCAAGAGCTGGTTGTCGGACTTGAAACTGCCGACCGGCACGTCGAGGTCGGTCGAGCGCAGGGCGCGGGCGACATCGTCGATCGACAATCCGAACGCGGCAAGACGCATCGGTTCGACGACGATCCGCAGCACCGGCTCCTGACTGCCGAACAATTGCACCGTCGCCACCCCCGGGATCGCGGACAGTTCCGCCGTCACGTCGTCCTCGGCGAGACGGGTCAGGGTTTCCTGCGGCAGGGTTTCGCTGACCAGCGCAAGGCGGATGACCGGCGAGGCGTCGGTATCGGCCTTGACCACGGTGACGTCCTCGACCCCTTCGGGCAGGCGCCGCGTGATGCGGGCGACGGCTTCGCGGACGTCGTTGGCGGCGATATCGAGATCGACGCCGGGACCGAACTCGGCCCGCACCCGGGCATTGTTTTCCTCGCTCGCCGAATTGATCGTGGTCACGCCCGACACCCGGGCGACCGCCCCCTCGATCACGCTGGTGACCTCGGCATCCATGGTCTCGGGCGAGGCGCCGTCGAAGAAGGCGCGCACCATGACGACGGGCCGGTCGACATCGGGCAGTTCGCGGACCTCGACGCCGAACAGCGCCGACAGCCCTGCGATCACGATCATCAGGTTCATCACGACGATCAGCGTCGGCCGGCGGATCGACAGGTCGGGCAGGTCGCTGAAGCGGCCGCTCACCGGCGGGATCCTCCCGCCGTCCTGTCTGCTGTTTTGCCGGCGGTTTTACCGGCGGGCTTTCCGGGCCGCTTTCCGGGCGGCGTGCCGGTGGCGTCCCCGGTTCCGAACGGTATGGCATTCAGCCGCTGACCGACGCGCAATCCCTGGACGCCCTGTACCACGACCGCGTCGCCGGGATTCAGGTCGCCATCGACCAGAATGCGGCCCTGGTCGCGGCGGACCAGCCTGACGAAAACCTTTTCCGCCTTGCCGTCCCGGGCGCGCCACAGATAGGCGCCGTCGCGGCTCCACAGCACAGCGACCTCGCGCACGCTGGGATAGGACTTGCCGGTAAAGCCGAGCTCGACGGAGAACGACGTACCGGGCCGGATGGTGTCGTCCGGGTTGGGGATCGTCGCCCGCACCCGCAGCGTCCGCGATTTTTCGTCGATCCGGCTGCCCATCGCCGAGACCGTGCCCGTGACCTCCCTGTCCGGCATATTCGACGGCCGGACCGCGATCCGGTCGCCGACGCGGATCCGCGCGGCATGCCCCTCGGTCAGGTTGAAATCGACCAGGATCGTCGCCCGCTCGTCCAGCGTCGCGATCGGCGTATCCTCCGTCACGCGGTCGCCGGGGCTGATATCGGTCAGCCCGATCACACCGGAAAACGGCGCCACGACGACGCGGTCGGCAAGGTCGGCCCGCGCCTGGGAATAGCGCACATTTGCTGCTTCAAGCTCGGTTTCGGCGGTATCGAGACTGTTGCGCGGCGCATGGCCGGAGCGGGCAAGTTTCGCAATCCGCGCAACGTCGCGCCGCGCCTTGTTGAGCGCCACCCGGGCAAGCTTCACGGCAAGACGCTGATGGACCGCATCGAGCCGGACGAGAACATCTCCCTTCTCGACCCGCTGTTCCGCCCTGAACAGGACCTCGACGACCTCGCCCGAAACCGGCGGGTGGAGCACGGCCGAATTCTGCGCCGTGCCGGTGCCGACGGCGCGGACGATCATGCGATCTTCGGCCAGCGCGACCTTTTCGACCAGCACCCGCGTCGCCCCGCCGCGCCGGGGCGCGGCCTCGCGCGAGCCCTCGGCGACCTGTGCGGCGTCCAGCCAGAACCAGCCGCCGGCGACAAGACCGCCGATGATGACTGTGAGACCGATCTGGAAAGGCAGTTTCAATGACTTAACCCCGGATACATAAACTCGGACACATAAACTCGGATACAGAACCGCAGACAGGGAAACCCGGACACGGAAGAAGGGCGGCCTCCCGGTCTGGCGCTTCTTAATACAACATAGCACGCAAGGTGGATATCCATTCCGTCGCCGCGCGGTTTCTGGCCGGAAAGGGCGACTCTGCCCTTGCCCTAAACCCCCGAGTCGTGGGAAACACGGTCCGGTCCAATCTCATCATTGTGCCGTTCGTTTTCACCTGCCCTGCCAGATCGGTTTCCACCGGCCCGGCGGCGCCCGGAAGCCTGAAGCTGAACCATGCCCAAACGCACCGATATAAAATCCATTCTCGTCATCGGCGCCGGGCCGATCGTCATCGGACAAGCCTGCGAATTCGACTATTCGGGCACCCAGGCCTGCAAGGCGCTCAAGGACGAGGGCTACCGCGTCATCCTGGTGAATTCGAACCCGGCGACGATCATGACCGACCCGGAATTCGCCGACGCGACCTATATCGAGCCGATCACGCCCGAAATGGTCGCCAAGATCATCGAGAAGGAAAAGCCCGATGCGCTGCTGCCCACCATGGGGGGCCAGACCGCGCTGAACACGGCGCTGTCGCTCGCCAAGATGGGCGTGCTCGATGCCCACGGGGTCGAGATGATCGGCGCCAAGCGCGATGCCATCAACAAGGCCGAGGACCGCGAGCTTTTCCAGCAGGCGATGAGCAAGATCGGGCTGGAAAGCCCGCGCGGCCGCATCGCCCATACGCTGGACGAAGCACTCGAAATTCTCGAGGAAACCGGCCTGCCGGCGATTATCCGCCCGTCCTTCACGATGGGCGGCACCGGCGGCGGCGTCGCCTATAACCGCGACGAGTTCGAAGACATCATCCGCCGCGGCCTGGACGCCTCGCCGACCACCGAAGTGCTGGTCGAGGAATCGATCATCGGCTGGAAGGAATACGAGATGGAGGTCGTCCGCGACCACGCGGATAACTGCATCATCATCTGCTCGATCGAGAACGTCGATCCGATGGGCGTCCATACCGGCGATTCGATCACCGTCGCGCCGGCGCTGACGCTGACCGACAAGGAATACCAGATCATGCGCAACGCCTCGATCGCGGTGCTGCGCGAGATCGGCGTCGAAACCGGCGGCTCGAACGTGCAGTTCGCGGTTAATCCGCGCGACGGCCGGCTGGTCATCATCGAGATGAACCCGCGCGTCTCTCGTTCCTCGGCGCTGGCCTCCAAGGCGACCGGGTTCCCGATTGCCAAGATCGCCGCAAAGCTTGCCGTCGGCTACACGCTGGACGAACTCGACAACGACATCACGGGCGTGACGCCGGCGAGCTTCGAGCCGACGATCGACTACGTGGTCACCAAGATCCCGCGCTTTACGTTCGAGAAATTCCCCGGCACCGAGGCGCTGCTCAACACCCAGATGAAATCCGTCGGCGAGGCGATGTCGATCGGCCGGACGTTCCAGGAATCGCTGCAAAAGGCGCTGCGCTCGATGGAGACCGGGCTGACCGGGCTGAACGAGGTCGTCATTCCGGGCATCGAGCCCGAGGAAGGCGACGATATTGTCGGCGGGATCGACGAATCCGCGGTTCTCGCCGCGCTCAACCTGCCGACGCCGGACCGCATCCTGACGGTCGCCCAGGCGATCCGCCACGGGCTGTCGACCGACGCGATCCAGAACGCATCTGGTTTCGATCCGTGGTTCATCGCGCAGCTGCGCGGCATCGTCGACGCCGAGAACGATATCCGCGAAAACGGCCTGCCCGAGACGGCGCAGGACCTGCACCAGCTGAAAGCAATGGGCTTTTCCGACGAACGGCTGGCCGAACTGGCGGGCAGGACCCCCGCCGACATCACCGCGATGCGCCACGAGCGCGGCGTGCGCCCGGTCTACAAGCGCATCGATACCTGCGCCGCCGAATTCGCGTCGCAGACACCCTACATGTATTCGACCTACGAGAGCGCCGGCTACACGCCCGCCGAGTGCGAGGCCGAACCGACCGACCGGCGCAAGGCGATCATCCTCGGCGGCGGCCCGAACCGGATCGGCCAGGGCATCGAGTTCGACTATTGCTGCGTGCACGCGGTCTATGCGCTCGAAGAGGCCGGCTACGAGACCATCATGGTCAACTGCAATCCCGAGACCGTATCGACCGATTACGACACGTCGGACCGGCTGTATTTCGAACCGCTGACCGCCGAGGACGTGATCGAAATCGTGCGCAAGGAAGAAGAGAACGGCGAAGTGATCGGGCTGATCCTGCAATTTGGCGGCCAGACGCCGCTGAAACTCGCCGCCGATCTCGAAGCCGCCGGCGTGCCGATCTTCGGCACCTCGCCCGACGCCATCGACCTCGCCGAGGACCGCGAACGGTTCCAGCTGCTGCTGCAGGACCTGAAACTGCTGCAACCGGCGAACGGTACCGCGCGGAGCGGCGACGAAGCGGTGCGTATCGCGACCGAAATCGGCTATCCGGTCGTGATCCGGCCGTCCTACGTGCTCGGCGGGCGGGCGATGGAAATCGTCCATGACGAGGCCGGGCTGACGCGCTACATCCAGACCGCCGTGAAGGTGTCGGGCGACACGCCGGTGCTGATCGATTCCTACCTGTCGGACGCGATCGAGGTCGACGTCGACGCGATCCGCGATGTCGACGACGACGTGCATGTCGCGGGCATCATGGAACATATCGAGGAGGCCGGCATCCATTCGGGCGATTCCGCCTGTTCGCTGCCGCCCTATTCGCTGCCCGATGACATTCTCGAGGAACTGCGCCGCCAGACCGGCGCGCTGGCCCGCGGGCTTGGCGTGGTCGGCCTGATGAACGTGCAATACGCGATCAAGGGCGAGACGGTCTACATCCTCGAGGTCAATCCGCGCGCGAGCCGCACGGTGCCGTTCGTCGCCAAGGCGACCGGCGTGCCGATCGCCAAGGTCGCCGCGCGCGTCATGGCCGGCGAGAAGCTGGCCGACCTGCTGAAGGTCTATGGCAGCACCCAGACCGGCACGCATATCGCGGTCAAGGAAGCGGTGTTCCCGTTCGCGCGGTTCCCCGGGGTCGACATCATTCTCGGCCCGGAAATGAAATCGACCGGCGAGGTGATGGGAATCGATGCCGATTTCGGCCGCGCCTTCGCCAAGTCGCAGCTCGGCAGCGGCACATCGGTGCCGGTCGAGGGCCGGGTCTTCATCTCGGTGCGCGACCGCGACAAGGACGCAATGATCGACGTTGCCCGGCGGCTGCGCGATATGGGCTTCGGTATCGTCGCGACGGGGGGCACCGCGGAAGTCCTGATCGCGGCCGGCGTCGAGACCGAAACCGTCAAGAAAGTACGCGAAGGCCGCCCCCATGTGGTCGATTCGATCATCAGCGGCGACATTCAGCTGGTCTTCAATACCACCGAGGGAGCGAAGGCAATTGCCGATTCGTACGCGCTGCGGCGGTCGGCCCTGGTGCGCAAAATACCCTATTATACCACCGTGGCAGGCGCGAAAGCCGCTGTGGAAGCCATTTCGGCCATGCGCGCCGGCGGGCTTGAAGTTGCGCCGCTACAGTCTTATTTTACGCGGCCAATTTAGCGACAACCTGACCCCGGCACTGCAGACGGCCCTGACCTGTTGACTGCGGGGCGGGATCGTTTTGTGCGAAGGAAGAGAAACGATGGATAAAGCTCCGATGACGTCGAAGGGTCACGATGACCTGGAAGCGGAACTGAAACGCCTCAAAACCATTGAACGCCCGGATATCATCAAGGCGATCGCGGTCGCGCGCGAACACGGCGACCTGTCGGAAAACGCCGAATACCATGCCGCACGCGAACGCCAGGCATTCGTCGAAGGCCGCGTCGGCATTATCGAGGACCTGCTCAGCCGCGCCGAGGTCATCGACGTCAGCGCGATCAAGGGCAAGGTCATCAAGTTCGGCGCCACCGTCAAAGTCGCCGACGAGGACACCGACGAGAAAAGCACCTACCAGGTGGTCGGCGAACACGAAGCCAATATCAAGGAAGGCCTGCTGTCCGTCACTTCCCCCATGGCGCGCGCCATGATCGGCAAGACGGTCGGCGATTCGGTCGAGGTCACCACCCCCGGCGGCACCAAGTCGTACGAGATCATGACGGTGAAGTACAAGTAACGCGAAAGCGTCGCGAGGCTTCCCGGCCGCCTGCGTCGGCCTTTAACAGCCCCGGCCATTCACTGCCACGCACTATTCTGTCACCCCGGCCTTGTGCCGGGGTCCAGTCTTTCAGGCAATCCGCATAGGGCTCCGGGCCCCGCTTCGACACCGCGGTGGACCGGGGGCACAAGGCCCAGGGAATGGATTGAACGTTCACCGTTCACGTTTCTCCTGTTTGTCCCAGAGCCTGTGCCCGCAATCCACGCCGGCGCGTGGCAGATATCTCAATCCCGATGATCCGGCTCTGTCCGGAATCGACCGTGGACCCTAGGCACAAGGGCGAGGGAATAGGTTTTTTTTGGGGAGATCCCGGCTTCTTTTGCCTACGCCCCCCTACTCCGCAGCCTCCACATTCACCGGGACACCGAAGGCGCGTTTCGACGTGCGGATGCCGAGGGCGGATTTCACTACGCTGACATTCGGCGCCGAGGTCAGGTTACTGGTCAGGAATTTCTGGTAGGCGTCCCAGTCCGTCGCCACGATCTTGAGCAGAAAGTCGGTCTCGCCCGCCAGCATGTGGCATTCGCGGACTTCGTCCCAGCCGGCGACCCGTTCCTCGAACGCGACGAGATCGGCCTCGGCCTGGCTGTGCAGCCCGACATTGGCGAACACGGTGACGCCGAAGCCCAGCGCCTCGGCATCGAGGTCGGCGTGGTATCCCCGGATACAGCCGGTTTCCTCCAGCGCGCGGACGCGGCGCAGACAGGGCGGCGGCGAGATACCGGCGTTCTGTGCCAGTTCCACATTGGTCATGCGGCCGTTATCCTGGAGATCGCGCATTATCTTGAGGTCGATCTTGTCGAGTTTGAGTCTGGCCATATCCGCAGTTTCCGTTAGGTTCGTGACGGTGTCGTCACCGTGTCTTGTCGTCTGCGTGACAGCGCATCCTGACGTTTGCAGGCCGTCACACGAAATTATATTCTAAAGAATGATAATAATATTTCAAATACCCCGCGGCGACGGAAGCCCGGAATCGTGAACGCTCTCGCCGGACGAACGGTCTGGGTCATGACCGACGGCAAGCCGGGGATGGAAAACCAGTGCCTCGGTCTGGCCGAAGCGCTGCAGGAACTGGGCGGCGCCCCGCCCGTCGTAAAGCGTCTGGCGCCGCGGTTCCCGTGGTCCGCCCTGCCGCCCCAGTTCTGGTGCGGCGCGCTGTCGACGCCCGACCGGGACGGCAACCCGTTGGCGCCCCCGTGGCCCGACATCCTGATCGCCACCGGCCGCCAGACCGTCGCGCCGGCGCTGGCGATCAAACGGGCAAGCGGCGGGCGCACGTTCTGCGTCCAGATCCAGAACCCGGCATGGCGCCGCGAGGCGTTCGACCTGCTCGCCATCCCGAAGCATGACCGCGTGCGGGGGGACAACGTCATCGAAACCTACGGTGCGCTGCACCGGGTGACACCGGGAAAACTCGCCGCAGAAGCGGAAAAATTCCGCGATGCGCTCGCGCACCTGCCGCGCCCGCTCGTCGCGGTGCTGATCGGCGGGTCGAACGGACAGTACCGGATGACCGAAAGCGTGACCCGGCGGCTCGCCGCAAACCTGCGCATGCTGTGCGACAGGCACGGCGCCGGGCTGGCGGTCACGGCATCGCGGCGCACCGGGACGGAAAACGAAAAGCACCTTCGGGACGAACTCGCCGACGCCCCCTGCTGGTTCTGGGACGGCAGCGGCGACAACCCGTATTTCGGCCTGCTCGGCCTTGCCGATGTCATCGTGGTCACCGCGGATTCGGTATCGATGGTCTCGGAGGCCTGCGCGACCGGCAAACCGGTCTACGTGATCGAACTCGACGGCGGGTCGGCGAAATTCGCACGTTTCCATGACGCGCTGCGCACCGCCGGCATCACACGCCCGTTCGACGGTACGCTGGAAACATGGGCCTACGAAACACCGGACGACACGGCCCGGGTCGCGGCGGAGATCGCGGGACGGCTGGACGACGCGCGACGCTGAGGGACGCCCGGCGACGTCTTCAGCGCCGGCCGCGTCCATGCTAGTGTAAATGCCGCCTTTCCGGCAATCGGGTTGCTGTTGACGTGTTCAGATCCACGATTTCATTTCTCGCGGCAGCGTTTCTCGCAGCAATGCTGATACCCGTCGACAGTCTGGCGGATTCGCGGAAGGGTGCGGGGGCCGGAGCAGATGCGGGCGTCCGCGACATCACATGGGCGGATCTCGCGCCCGGCGGGAGAGACAAGCGGGAATACGTGCGAGACGTCTCGCCCCTGGCCTCGCTGGTTCTCCGGCTCAAGGGTGACGTGCCGCAGACGCCGGTGATGGCCGGCGAGCTTGACGGCAGGCGGGTGCGTCTGTCGGGCTATATCGTACCGCTGGAATTTATCGACGGAGGGGTCAGGACGTTTCTGCTCGTGCCCTATGTCGGCGCCTGCATCCATGTACCGCCGCCCCCGAAAAACCAGATCGTCATGGTGACCAGTGCGCGCCCCATCGAGGCCCGCGGCCTTTTCCAGGCGGTGACGGTGACGGGCACCCTGTCGATCGCCGACTCCCGGACCGAGGTGGCGGAAACCGGGTACCGGCTGAACGCAAGCGATGTATCCGCTTACAGCGAATATCGTCGGGTGAAGCGCCTGCAGGGGCATCGCGACGCCGATGCCCCACGGGAGTAATCGCGTCGCAATGACGCTGCCCCCCTTCTTTGATTGAAATCCCGGGAGCGGCGGGATAAATCTTGTCCGTGGCTCAACAGAATACTTCACCTTTTGCACTCGACACCGACGCGCTCGCAAACACACCCTGCGAACGCGATCCGTACGACTACGTGATCGTGCCAGGGTTCGTGCGCGCTGAAGCCCTGCCCGCGATCCACGAAACCTACCCGGAAATCGAGCAGCCCGGCAGCTTTCCCTACCAGTCGCTAAACTATGGACCGGCATTTTCGTCCCTGCTGGACGAGCTGCAGGGCCCGGCCATGCGGGCGGCGATCGAAAAGGTCTTCGACGTCGACCTGACCGGGCGGCCGACCACGGTGACGGTGCGCGGCCGCTGCCAGCTCAAGGACGGGCGGATACACCAGGATTCGACCGAGAAGATCATCACCGTGCTGGTCTATATGAACCCCGCCTGGGAAGAGAGCGGCGGCCGGTTGCGCGTGCTGCGCTCGGACGCGGACATCGAAGACTATGCCGCCGAGGTGCCGCCTGCCGAAGGCACGCTGCTGGCGTTCCGGCGCAGCGATACGTCGCATCACGGGCACAAGCCGTTCGAAGGCCAGCGCCGGGTGCTGCAGCTCAACTGGGTAACCAGCGACAAATTCGCCAAACGCGAACGGCGCCGGCATGCGATCTCGGCCTTTTTCAAGCGGCTGGGAAAGTAGGCGCCGCCGATGGAGATTCGCCGCCGCCGGCCCCATAATGGCGCCCGGCTTTCCCCCGACACAATCCGGATGAAGACGCCCGCATGGCGCTGAAAATCGACACATTCGACAACCGCAGTGGCGGCAACAGCTACTACAAGGCCGTCAGCCATCCGCTCGCCGCCGAAGCCGCAGCCGGCCTGCTGTCGAAACTCCGCGCCGCCGACGGCGTTGCGATCTACGATCCGCTCGGATATTCGGAAGGCTTCGCCGCCTTCTATCCACTGGACGGCGTCGATCTGCGCGGCGTCTTTGTGCAGGATATCGCGAAAATCGGGGAGACCGTGCTCGGCCACGGCGCACAGCCGGTCACCGATCTGCCCGGCTTTGCCGTCGGCGCCGTGCTCGACATCGTCTTCGTGATGGCCTTCGATGCCGACAGGCTTGTCGACCATGTCCGCCACCTGCTGCCGGCCGGGGCAGAGGTCGTCAGCCTGGATGCGCTGCGCTTGCCCGAGGCCATGCTGAGCAACGCGAAGACCTATCTGGATCCGATGAATTTCGCCACGAATTTCGCGTTTTTCAGGGATACCGCGACACATCATACCCGTCTCGTAACAGCGAATTACTGGGCGCGCTACGGGGCGAAGAACATCACGCTCTGGCTGCGCCTGATCGACGGGGACGGCGGCATTCTGGCGGAATGGACGGAGGATGTCAGCGGCGCGGCGCAGACGGTTGTTATCGACAGCAAGGAGGTCCGCGACCGCTTCGGGCTCGACGACTTTACCGGCCAGCTGTTTGTCCATGCCATCGGGGCGACCGGCCACGATGTCGTCAAATATGCGCTGGATGTCTATGGCGCGGATGGCGATGCGCTTTCCTGCACCCATGACGCCAATGCCTGGCCCGCCGATCTGTATGGCGGCCTCCCCGCGCCACGCGACGGCGAGGACGTGATCCTGTGGGTGCAGAATTCGCACCCCTGCACGATCCCGGCGGGCGAGATCGTCCTGAACCTGATGGGCAGGGATACGGTGGCCCCCATCGACCGGGCCGTCGGCCCCTATGCCACGCTGGCAATCCGGGTCGGCGAGGTTATGCCGGACGTCGCCTGGCCGCAGCAGATCGAGGTGTCGGCGGGCAAGCATTTCGTCCGCCCGCGCTACGAAATCACGACCGTCGCAAACGACCGGCGCATCGCCCATATGAATGTCGAGCGCGTCGACCTGAAACCCGACCCCGGCATTCCCGATCTCGCCAACCTGATGGGCAAGGGCTACATCCTGCCCGCGCCGATCCTGCCGATGGATACCTGGCATTCGGTGGCGCTGCCGACGCCCATGTCGACCTGCCAGACCAGCCTGCCGGTCGCCCTGCTGGCGATCGATGCGGACGGCCGTGAAGTCGGACGGCTGCCGCTCGGCAACCTGCCCCGCGATCACGCCCGGACCGTCGACCTGAAAACCGAGATGGCGGATGCGCTCGCCGAAATCGACGGGTTCGGCCATATGGAACTGGTCTACGACTTCGCCGCGGGCGGCGCCGCAGACGGCTGGCTGCATGCGCTGTTCCGCTACGAGAACGCGGCAACGGGAAATGCCGCAGAAACCAGCTTCGGCGCGCATATCTTCAACACGGTGCTGACCTATAAGAACGAGCCGCAATCCTACACGTCCCGCCCGCCGGGATTGAGCACGCGGCTGTTCCTGCGGCTTGCCGGCAGTCTCGGGAACAGCGATCTGGAATCGATGTGCCACCTGATCTATCCGGCATCGACTCCGTGGCATGCCACGTCGAAAACCGATATCGGCCTGCATGACGGCACCGGCGCCGAGGTCGCGACGACCCGGCTGGAAATCCCCTGCGGCGGATCGCGCTTCTGGCGCTATTCGGACATGTTCGACGAGGCCACGCGGGCAAAAGCCGGAGACGGCGCGCATATCATCATCCGCGACACCACCTGCCGCCTGTTCGGCTATCACGGCCTGATCCACCAGGACGGCGGGTTCAGCCTCGATCACATGTTCGGGTTCTAGGTTCGGGTTCTAGGTTCGGATTTTAGGCGCAGCGACGCGCGCGACGAAACGGGTCTTCACCCGCCGGGGCCGGGCGCCGGGGAACCCGACTACCCGAGCCGGTGCAAAGCCGCATGTTCGATACCTGGCAGACAAACGCCGGCATAAAAACGGCGGCCCTCTATCCGGACCGCCGTCTTAATGACGTATCGGCAACCCGCTTAGCAGGGCCGGCGGCGGCGCGTGCAGACAAGGCCGGCAAAGCCGAGACCGAAGATCGCGATCATCCCCGGCTCGGGCAGCACCCCGGGATCGGTGATTACTTCTTCCAGCTTGGCGGCGAAGAAATTGTCGATGAAATCGGAATCGTTCGCGCCCGCGACATTGAATGTCCGCGCAACCAGCCCGGCCCCCAGCACCTGGGCCTGAAGGCTGTCGTCGGTTTCGCTATCGGCCAGCAGGTTCGCCAGCGTCGCGGCGCCGTCGAAATTGAGCAGGTCGGCATCGGCCACATCGTCGCGGTAGTCGCCGTATTGCTGTTCGGACGAACCTTCCAGCCCGACCAGCATGTTCAGATAGGCCTGTGACTGGATCACCGCCTGGGCGGTGGCGTCGACCTCGGCCTGCCAGCCGGCCGTGAGTGTGGTGGGCGAATCGCCGGCATAACCGTCGGTGCCGCCAAAGCCGGGCTGACCGGCGAAACGGTTGGCGGCGCGATAGGCGGCATCCGAATCCTCGTCGGTCACGAGAATAAGGTTTTTGCGGGCGCCCGAACGGAAACGGGAATAGAGATTGCCGTCCGCCGCAATGTTGTTGGCGTCGAGGGTACTGTTCGGGGCTGCGCCCAGAACCTGGCGTATCGTTTCGAGTCCGGCCTCGGGATTGACGTTGTGATTGTTCTGAATGCCCGGATTGGCGCTGAGCGTGATCGCATTCAGTGCGGCCTGGGTCGCGGCGGTATCGGACGTGAAATCGAGCGTCAGTTCAGATGCGCCGCCGAAGACGACAACGGCAAAACGCGCATCCACACTGGCCGCGTTCAATCCACCTACAAAGGATGAGAAACCGTTTCGCACACCGGCAATTTCTCCCCCCATCGATCCGGTCGCGTCGATCATGAAAACAAAATCGGTGATCTGGGCGCTGAGCGCGCTGGCATGCGACCCGACAAGAATGGCGCCCGCGGCGACAAATGATTTTATCGTTTTCGATCCGTACTTCATTCTTCCATCCCTGTTGCCTGATTTTCTACGACCGAATCTCCACGGCTGTATCGACTTCTCGTTCCGTGCGGGTTGCAACAATTACCGCCGGAAACGCCCGGTAACCGCTACCAGGAGCGACGCCGCCGCGCGCAGCCGAGACCGAGCAGGCCAAGACCGAAGATGGCGAGCGCACCCGGTTCGGGCACCAAGGTCACCTGTTCGAGCGAGCCGATCGTGAAATCGTCGAACGCAAATACTTCGCCACCCACGGTCGAGGCGATGGTCACCGATGTGAATGTGTCGGCAGCGGTGGTCCCGATAAACCCGAAAAACACAACAGACCCGTCCGTGCTGCCGCCGGAGCCGCTGGTGTTGGGCACCAGGAAAGTCGTGTTGGCGGCATCGTTCAGGGTGATTTCGAGCTGGTCGCCGAAGTCTCCGACATCGATACCATAGAAACCGAACGCGGCCGTCGGGTCGCTGAGATCGACATCGAAGGCGGAGGATGTCGATGTGCTCATCTCCCAGAAATTCGTCCCGGAGATCCCGTAACGACCGGCACCTGCCGAACCGACCGGTACAGAGGTGATCGATCCCGACCCGTTCATGGTGGCCGTACCGGCCCCCGCGAAACTGATCGGGAGAGGAGCACTGGCACCGGGTGCGAAGCCTTCGAAATTTTCGGTCCCGACACCGGTCAGATTGGCGAGAAAGTTGGCCTGCGCCGTATCTGCATTCGGCGTGGTGGCGAGAGGTACCGATGAACTGCTGCTCAGATCCTCACCGAAGAACGTCAGAAAACCCGCCTGTGCGGTCCCGGTGGAAATCGAAAGCGCCGCGCCGGCGATGACAAGCGTCTTGAGAATTCTGTTGGTCATAACCCTAACCCCTCTATTGCTTACCCTGTTACCGCAAAATTCATGCAAGAATAATGCCAGAAGTTAAAATCATTGGTTATCAAAGGGTTAACGGGTACGCTGTCCGGCGCCCCTTTTGAATCCGTAAAAAATTCCGACAGAATCGGGCAAAATCGGGAAAAACCGTCGAGATTTTGACACTCCGCGCGCGGTCGCAAAAACCGGTGCAGCGCCGGCGCGAACCAACGATTTCCCCCGGACCGAAAGACACGGTGAACGTCACGACTGCCGTCGCACATTGCCATTACGCGCTGCGCGCCTTAAATATCGCCCACACAATTTTCGTTTGCTCCCCTAACAAACCCGGAAGTCGGCATGGCTGAAAATCATCGCGTCAAAGTCCTTATTATCGGTTCCGGCCCGGCCGGATACACTGCCGCGGTCTATACCGCGCGGGCGTCGCTGTCGCCGATGCTGGTCACCGGCATGGAACTGGGCGGCCAGATGTCGATCACCACCGATGTCGAGAACTATCCGGGCTTCGCGGATGTCATCCAGGGCCCGTGGCTGATGGAACAGATGCACGCCCAGGCGGAGCATGTCGGCACGAAAATGGTCAACGACCTGATCACCGACGTCGATTTCAGCCAGCGCCCGTTCGTTTGCAAGGGCGATTCCGGCGACACCTATACGGCGGATTCGATCATCATTTCGACCGGTGCGCAGGCGCGCTGGCTCGGGCTGGAAACGGAACAGAAGTTCCAGGGCTTCGGCGTGTCGGCCTGCGCGACGTGCGACGGCTTTTTCTTTCGCGGCAAAGAGGTCGCTGTGGTCGGCGGCGGCAATACCGCGGTCGAGGAAGCGCTGTATCTCACCAACCATGCAACGAAAGTCACGCTGATTCACCGCCGCGACACGCTGAGGGCGGAAAAGATCCTGCAGGAACGCCTGCTGAAACACGACCGGATCGAGGTTCTCTGGGACTCGGCGGTCGACGAAGTCGTCGGCACCGAGGATCCCCTCGGCGTCACCGGCGTGAAAGTACGCAACGTCAAGACCGATGCGATCACCGACCTGGCCGTCGACGGCGTCTTTATCGCCATCGGACACGACCCGGCGACGCAGCTGTTCAAGGGCAAGCTGGACATGGATGACGAGGGCTATCTGACCACCGCGCCGGATTCCACGCGTACCAGCATCGACGGCGTCTTCGCCGCCGGCGACGTGCAGGACAAGACCTACCGCCAGGCGGTGACGGCGGCGGGTACGGGCTGCATGGCCGCTCTCGAAGCCGAGAAGTTCATCGCCGAGCTGGAAAACGAGACGTCGCAGGCAGCAGAGTAAACCGCGCCGGCCACCGGGACAGATCCCGGGCCGGATAAAGCAGAACAGGGTTCGCGTCATGGATTGGGACAAGCTCAGGGTATTTCACGCCGTCGCCGAAGCCGGCAGTTTCACCCATGCGGGAGAACTTCTGAACCTGTCGCAGTCGTCGGTCAGCCGGCAGGTGTCGTCGCTGGAACAGTCGCTGAACGTCCCCCTGTTCCACCGCCATGCCCGCGGCCTCAAACTGACGGAATCGGGCGAGACCCTGTATGCAACGGCAAAGGACGTGTTCGCCAAGGTCGCCATCGCGGAATCGCTGGTGTCCGAAGCCCGCGACAAGCCGCAGGGGCCGTTACGCATCACCACCGCGGTCGCCTTCGGCTCGATCTGGCTGACCGAACGGCTGAAGGAATTCATCGAGCTCTATCCCGACATCCAGGTCACCCTGATCGTCAGCGAGGACGAACTCGATCTCAGCATGGGCCAGGCCGATGTCGCGATCCGCATGTCGCCGCCGACCCAGCCCGACCTGATCCGCCGGCCGCTGCTCGGCATGCGCCACCGGGTATTTGCATCGCCGACCTATCTGAAAGATCACGGCACACCGGGCAGTCTGGAAGAACTCGACAACCACCAGATCATCGCCTACGACGATTCATTCCATCCGCCCTATACCGAAATCAACTGGCTGATGTATGCGGGACGCGAGGAAGGTGCGGGAGAGCGCGAGCCGGTTTTGCGCGTGAACAATATCTACGCCATGTTCCGCGCCGCCGCGAGCGGACTGGGGATTGCATCGCTGCCGGACTACATGGGACAGCTTGCGCACGACCTCGTGCCGATCCTTCCCAAACACGAAGGACCTGCCTACGATGTCTTTCTGGTCTATCCGGAAGAGCTGCGCCATTCGCAGCGAATCGTTGCCTTTCGGGACTTTCTGCTGCGCAGCATCAGCGCCAAACGCAAATAACCCAATTGTTTCAGATTATTGCACCTATGCAGAATACGCATAGCAGATTTCCCATATGGGCAATTCCCATTCGGTAACAGCACGCCTATCTAGATGGGAGCGGTAGGACGTCTTTCAGATTTTCTGCCGAAGCCGGGTTTGCCCGGCGAGGATCTTCGGATCCGAGGGTCTTAGGATCCTACGTCTCCCAGACGTGAAGCCTCCCTGTTAAACTTCCCCGGAAACCCTGGTTTCCGGGGTTTTTTTTGTGCTGACGCCCGCCCGGTGAAACCATTCAGCCTGCGTTCAGGAATCACCCCCTATTCATCGCGGATTCCGAATCTGATAGAAGTTCATGCGTCAGGGTCAAAGACGCCCGACGTTTCACTGGGGGTACGATGACCATTTTCAAACGGCTGACCCGGCTTTCCGCACTCTTGCTGGCCGGATTTTTCACATTGCTCGCGACGGGTCTGCCGGCGACAGCACAGCAGTCGCAGGTGATCGACAACCATACGATCCAGATTTCGTCGGAGCCGATCACGGTCATCGTCACGCCGACGACAAATATCAAGATCGATGACATCAAGGACGCCGGGTCCACGACCTCGACGCTGACAATTACGCGGCCGCCGCGCCAGAGCGGGCCGATCTGCGGCGGCGCCAACCAGAAAAAATGCGCCAGCAAGCCGGCGGAATTCGTATCCGCCGCGCTCGGCAAATGTCCCAAGGGCTCTTTTTTCGATATCGGCAAGTGGCAATGCTGGTCCTGCCCGTCCGGGTTCAAACGCACCCTGGCGGCGGTCGACAGCGACCGGGCCTGCAGCAAGCCCAACAAGAAGATCCGCGGCAAGTTCGGCAAGGCGACCTTCATGGGGCCGGTCTGCCCGAAGGGAAGCTTCTTCGACGGCATCCGCGGCGGGGAATGCCGGAAATGCCCGGCCGGGTACAAACGCTCCGCTGCCCATGTAGATGCCAGGAATGCCTGTTTCGTGGCCGCGCGCCGCGACCACAAAAAAGTCAGGGAGCACGGCAAGGCAACGGGCCTGCTCAAGACCGACTGCCCCAAGGGTCAGTTCTGGGATGCCGCCGACGGCAAATGCCACAGCTGCCCGGCGGGCTACAAACGCTCCGCCGCGCATGTCCACAGCGCAAAAGCCTGCTTCAAGGCGATCGCGGAAAAGCAGGCCAAGGCGGCACATGTCAAGAAAGGCGACTGCGGCCCGGGCGAATTCCGCGACGCACTGTATCAGCGCGGCGGCAAGGGCGGCACATGCTGGACCTGCCCGAAGGCCCAGGACCGTACCGTCTTTCCGGTTCACGGTACCAAGGCCTGCGAAAAAGGCGGCGGGGTCGAATTCAAGACCGCCACCAAGAAGGCCGACCTGACCTGCCCGTCCGGCCAGATTTTCGATTTCATCGGGATCACCAAAGCGGATTACCGGACACGGCCCGAGCTCAAGGGCAAAAAGGTCAAAACAGTCAAAAGCGGGACCTGCTGGACCTGCCCCGCCGGCTATGACCGCACGCTTTCAAGTGTAAAGAAAAAGGACGCCTGCGCGGCCAAGTCGATGGCGTGGTATTCCAGGCCGTTCGACGAACCCGGCCTTTTCGGCCTCGACGGGGTCGAAGATGTCCTGATCGATATCGCCAGGCGACACCCCGCCCTGATCGCGGACAGCATCAAACAGGTCGCGCTGTCCGCGTCGAAATCCAACAGGAAGCTCAGCTACAAGCAGGCCTGGAGCAAGGAGGTGAAAACCTTCACGACATCGCCCCAGAACAGCACGGCCGCTGCCGCCGCTGTTCTGGCGCGGGTGATCGTCGCGGCGGGGGCGCCGAACAAGGCGAGCGCCGCCGAAAAGCGGCTGGTCAAATCCTTCCGGCAATACATCATCGACAAGCGCACCCATGTCGCGGAGGACGCACTGGCGGCCTACGACGCCTGGAAAAAGGCGGACGATTACTGGCGGGCCAAGGATAACCGCACGCGCGGCCTGACCTCGCTGATCGATTACGGCACGGTGCCGCCCGATTTCTCGACCGTCGCGATGATGAACTCGCTCGCCATCGGATCCGCCAGCACCGCGATCGGCATCGCCACCGGGTCGATCCCGGTGCTCGGAGACGCGCTCGGCGTGCTGCTCGGCGCTGCCGGAAACGGTTTTGCCGATTTCAGCCAGCCCGACACCGCGCTGCGCTTCGGCGCCCGCACGGCGGTGGAAACCGCCATCGGCAAGGCGGTCGAACTGGCCGTCAACAAGCTGGTCAAATCGACCGTCGCCGGCGTCACCAAGCAGGTCTCGCAGAAGCTGGCGGGGATCGCGACGCAAAAGACGATCGAGCTGATCGCCAAGCAGTCGACACAGCGGCTGCTATCCGCCGCCGGCAGTGCCGGGCCGCAGATCATCATCTCGGTCGCGTTCATGATCGGGACGACGGCGATCGACCAGGTGACCGAGATCGCGAATGCACGCCCCAAACTGCTGAACGGTATCGCCAATGCGAAATACGACCCGGGCATGGCGCGCCTGGTCAAGACCGAGGCCGGCAACACCGAACTGTTCGGGTACTGGAGCTTCCTGATCGCGGGCGAAAAGAAACCTTCGGCCAAGTTCAACCGGGAATTCGCCAAGCACGCCAAGAAAGCAGCAGCGACAAAAGCCAGCAAGTAACGGGCTCAGATACCCGGCGCGGCGACTGCGCCGGAATCAATAAGGGGCAGGTCCGGCGACCTGCCCCTTTTCGCAACCCGCGTCGGCCGGGCAAAGCCCTAGTAAAAGATCTTCTCTTTCTTCTGGATTTCGGTGTACAGCCCGGCGACCTGTTCGGCATAGCCGTTATAGGGCAGCGTCGGTACGCGTTTGCCGGTGCCGAGCAGCTTTTCGGTCGCCTGGCTCCAGCGCGGGTGATCGACCTCGGGGTTCACGTTGGCCCAGAAACCGTATTCCTTGGGCTGGATCTGTTCCCAGAAGCTCTTGGGGCGCTTGTCGGTGAACGTGAACCGGACGATCGACTTGATCTGCTTGAAACCGTATTTCCACGGCACGACGAGACGCAGCGGGGCACCGTTCTGCTTGGGCATGACCTTGCCGTAGGCACCGGTGCCGATCAGCGACAGTTCGTTCGCCGCTTCTTCGATGGTGATGGCCTCGACATAGGGCCACGGGTACCAGAACTGGCGCTGGCCGGGAGCCATGTCCTTGTCGTGGAAGGTTTCCATGACAACATATTTGGCGCCGGACGCAGGCCGCGCATAGTCGAGAAGCGCCTTCATCGGAAAACCGGTCCACGGCACGGCAATCGCCCAGGCTTCGACACAGCGGTGCCGGTACAGGCGCTCTTCGAGCGGCATCGCCTTGAGCAGTGTATCGATATCCACCTTCTGTTCCTTCTCGACCATGCCGTCGATGGTCACCGTCCACGGCCGTGTCTCCAGCTTCTGGGCGGCTTTCCAGATATTCTTGTGGGAACCGAATTCGTAGAAATTGTTATAGGTGGTCGCAATCTTCTCGGGCGTGATCTCGCGGTCGAGTTTGTACGCCTCGTTGCGCTTCGCCGGATACAGCCCGGCGGACGGGTCCGCCGCCGCGTTGGCGACGCCGGCACCGATCAGCGGGACCGACCCTGCCGCCAGGATAGAGCCCGCGGCAATCGTCTTGCACAATTCGCGCCGGTTAAGGAAATCGGCTTCCGATGTGGCTTCTGACCCGGACATCTCCCAGGTCGGTTTGGAGCGTGTCAGCATTGTTATCTTCTCCCGGCTTGACTGTTCCCAAAGATAGGGCCGCCGGCGCATTCTCCCAATCAATTATTCGTCAGAACGGGTGAGGAAACCGTTCAGGGGGACGGTCGGCGGGGTGCGTGCGCCGCCATCCCGGACGGCCCGGAGAACTTGTACACAGTGCAAAACATTGCTACCGTGAGTAGTCAATTTTCAATGCGTGTAACGGTACCGAAAAGCATCCCCTTGCCGTGATGAACGATGCGGCGTGCATACTTCGGGAAGGAGATGTCGCACCCTAAATGAACCTGTGTAACAGCGAAACATCCGTGACCGGGGCCGATACCCTGTCTGGAGATGCCGGGACTGCTACCCCCCCCCACGGCCGGACACAACGGATTCTGATCGCCACCGTCGCCGGCGTCTCCGTTGCCTTCCTGCTTTTTTACGGCCTCTACGCCTTCACGGGTGTGCAGCATTTTACCGCCGTCAACGAGTCCTGGGTAACCCATAACCGCAATACTGCGGTCGTGACCGAGGCGCTGTCGAAAATTCGCAGCAGCGTCGGATACGGCGGGTTTATTCACAACTTCAAGAATTTTGTCCTGCGGCGCGACCCGGCACTGCTCGGCGAAATCCGGAATAATCATGCCGCGTTCAATCGGCAAATGGCGGTTCTCCGGGATATACTGCCTGGCACAGAGGAACAGCAGGCGCTGGATGCCCTGCAAACCACCATTGACGACTACGTCCGCAAGATCAATTCCGCCACCCAGAACCTGATGAACATGTCGCCTCAGGAACTTGACCGGGTCGTCAGGGTCGATGACAGCAAGGCCATCGCCGCTTTTGAGTTTCTCACCGCCCGTTCGAAGCAGGAAAGCGAGCAACAGGAAGATATCAACCGGGCCAAAATCGGGAATGCCAGCTACATCTACAATTTCGGCGCCCTGATCATCGCCCTGATCGTTCTCGGCTCGGTCCTGCTGTTTATCAATCAGCGGCGGTTAAACGCCATGCGGACATCGCTGGCGGATGCGCTGGACGAAGCGACCCGCGCCAACGACGCAAAGAACGAATTCCTATCCCTGATGAGTCACGAATTACGGACCCCGCTGAACGCGGTTATCGGGTTTTCGCAGCTTCTCGAGATCGATCCGGACGACCCGTTGCCCGAAAACAAGCGCGAATATGCGTCTTATATCCGGAAAAGCGGGTTGCACCTGCTGGCACTGATCGATGATGTCCTGGACCTCAGCAAGATTGAGGCCGGCGGGACCACGGTATCGATCGAGGATGTCGACCTGAAAGAATGCGTCGATAGCTGCCTCGCCCTGATCACCCCGATGATAGACAGGCGCGACATCACGCTGACGGTACGCGGAGACGGCCTGGACGGTGCGGTCCTGAGAGCCGACAGCACCCGTCTCAAACAGGTCATCCTGAATCTGCTCGGAAACGCTGTGAAATACGGGGGAAACAGCGGGAATATTGCCGTCAGCTACGAGTCCGTAACCCCCGGCTACGGACGCGTTTGCGTAAGCGATACGGGCCCGGGCATACCGGTCGACCGGCAGCACGAACTATTCCAGCCGTTCAGCCGTCTGGGTGCCCAGAATTCCGCTATAGACGGAACCGGCATCGGCCTGTTCGTTTCGAACAAGCTGATAGACCTGATGGGCGGCACGATGGGATTCGACAGCACACCGGGTGAAGGGTCCGCTTTCTGGCTCGAATTGCCGATAAGCGAGAACCCCCGCCGGGCCGGCGATATCGACACGACGCTGGAAGAAATGCCCGCGAGCACCGATCGACTGATCGGCACGGTTCTCTATATCGAAGACAATCCGGCAAACGCCCTGTTGATGGAAGAAATCGTCAAGCGCATCGACGGCCTGAAACTTATCTCGACCCATACGGCCGAAATCGGCATCGAACTGGCCCGCGAGAGAACGCCCGATATTATCATTCTCGATATAGACCTGCCGGATATGAACGGATACACCGCGCTCGGACAAATCAGAGCGACGACGGAGATTTCGGATATTCCGGTAATTGCGCTCACTGCCGCCGCGCACGAGAAAGACATCCGGCGCGGCCTGGATGCGGGCTTCAAGCACTATCTCGTCAAGCCGGTCGATATAGCCCGGTTAATCGATATCCTGGAAAAAGAAATACCGGCGACGGTTGACCGATAGGGGGACCCGCCTCCCGGACCGGTCTCCCTGACACAGGGCTCGTTTCGGGCGGCATTTACGCCCGCGCGTGATACGTCAATACCGCAGAAAAATTGCCGGTTGGGAAAGGCGTTCTCGAGGATCCCGGGATCAAACGGTTTGACCGACCCGATACGACCGCTCTATCAGGCACCGAAATAGAAGTCGTAAGCGCCATAGAGGCTGATGCTCAACAGCACCAGCCAGACGATGAAAACCGTGCGGATGGACATGGGGCGGCCCACCCGATCATTCTGCGGTCGCAACAGCGCCTTGAAGACGGTGATCAGCCTGTAGCCTTCGGTCATGATGATCTTCCTGCGGCAGAATCGATGAGAATGGCACCCCCGCAATATGCGCCAGCACACCGGATAAACCAAGCACGGGCGGCAGGCGCCATTAAACTGTCATGTTATCGTCATATATAATCGTAGACGATACCGGATACCCCGCGCCCCAGTTCCAGGAAACAGCACCATGTCGACACGAAAGAAGCCCGCAAAAAAAACGAGCTGGATCGAGACCGAGCTCGAAGACATTCTCGACGAAGAGCTCGAACTGGAGATGGACGATCTCCGGTTCCCCGAAGGCCTCCCGAAAATCGCGACGGAAGCGGAAGGGTCCGCCCTGGACCGGCGCACCTATTTCCGCGAATTGCTGCGCCTCCAGACCGAACTTGTGAAGCTGCAGGACTGGGTGGTCGCCACGGGCTACAAGCTGGTGGTGCTGTTCGAAGGGCGCGACGCCGCCGGCAAGGGGGGCGTCATCAAGCGCATATCGCACCGGCTGAACCCGCGCATCTGCCGCACCGTCGCGCTGAGCGCACCGTCGGAGCGCGAGGCATCGCAATGGTATTTCCAGCGATACGTGCCGCACCTTCCGGCTGCCGGCGAAATCGTGCTGTTCGACCGGTCCTGGTACAACCGCGCCGGGGTCGAACGGGTAATGAACTTTGCCACCGAAGAACAGGTCGAGGACTTTTTTCACGACGTGCCCGAATTCGAACGCATGCTGACGCGGTCCGGCATCAAGGTCATCAAGTACTGGTTCTCGATATCGGACCAGGAACAGCAGCTGCGTTTTATGATGCGGATTTTCGATCCCATGAAACAGTGGAAGCTGAGCCCGATGGACCTGCAGTCCCGCATAAAATGGGAAGACTACACGCGGGTGAAGGAGGATATGCTGGAACGGACCAATATCCCCGAAGCGCCGTGGTACATCGTCGAGGGGAATGACAAGAAGCGCGCACGGCTGAACTGCATGCACCACCTGCTGAAGCAGGTTCCCTATACCGACGTGCCGCATGAGCAGGTGACCCTGCCGGAGCGGGTGTTCAACCCGAATTACGAACGCGCCGTCCTGCCCGACGACCTCTACGTCCCGGAGATATACTGACCGGTTGCCCGATATGGCATACACTGCCCCCCGTAGGCAGACGAAACGGGTAGGACCGCCAGATGCAGACACGATTGCAGGTGACCGGCGCGGTCTCGGGACGGCGACGGCAGAAGAAAAATCCCGGTGCCGCCGGTTCCCTGATGCGCGCGCCGGATACCATCGTCGCCGCCCGGTTGCGCAGGCTTGCACTTAGCGCCACCAGGAACGGTAACGGATTTTCCGCATTGTTCGCCGGTCCGTCGGGCACCGGCAAGACAATAGCCGCTTCCCTCGCTAAATCGCTGGGCAGGCGCCTTTACCGCGTGGACCTGTCGGACACGGCGGAGAAATATATCGGCGAGACCGAGAAAAACCTGTCGCACGCCTTTGTCGCGGCGCAGAAGCGAAAGGCCGTTCTGTTCTTCGATGAAGCCGACGCGATTTTCGGCAAGCGCACCGGGGTGGCCGACAGCCACGATTCCTATGCCAACCTGGAAGTAAGCCACCTGCTGGCGCGGATCGCGCGGCATCGCGGGATCGTCATCCTGAGCGCGAATCCGCGCGACGAAATCGATCCGGCCGTTATCCGCCGCTTTCACGCGGTGGTCAGGATCCCGCCTGCGCGGGAATGACGCCCCGGCAAAAGCCTTCAACCCCGCGCAGGCGGGGATCTCCGGGACCGGTCGAACCGGCAAACGGCCCTTACGTCAGCGCGGCGCAGGCCCGCTGGATACGTTCGCAGGCATCGGTCAGCGCCTCGGTCGACGTCGCGTAGGAAATCCGGAAATACGGCTCCAGCCCGAACGCGACACCGGGCACCACTGCAACGCCCTCGGCTTCCAGCAGATAGGTGCAGAAATCGGCGTCGGTATCGATCTTCGTGCCGTCCGGCGCGGTTTTGCCCAGCGTCCCGGCGCAGGACGGATAGACGTAGAACGCGCCTTCGGGTTTCAGACAGGTAATGCCGGCGGCCTGGTTCAGCATCGACACCACCAGGTCGCGGCGCTCGCAAAACATGTCGTTATGCGGCTGGATGAAATCCTGCGGGCCGTTCAGCGCCTCGACCGAGGCCGCCTGGCTGATCGACGACGTATGGGTCGACGACTGCGACTGCACGACGATCATCGCCTTGATCAGTTCGACCGGACCGGCACCGTAACCGAGCCGCCAGCCGGTCATCGAATAGGCCTTCGAGACGCCGTTCAGGGTGATCGTTCGGTCGAACAGGCCGGGCTCGACCTCGGCCGGGGTCGAGAATTCGAAGTCGTCGTAGATCACGTGCTCGTACATGTCGTCGGTCATCACCCAGACATGCGGATGGCGCATCAACACGTCGGTCAGCCCCTTCAGTTCGGCCCGCGTATAGGCTGCACCGGTCGGGTTGCTGGGCGAGTTGAGCAGCACCCATTTGGTCTTCGGTGTGATCGCCGCTTCCAGGTCCTCGGGCGTGATCTTGAAACCGTTCGCTTCGACGCCGTCGACGAAGACCGGCGTGCCTTCGGCCAGCAGCACCATGTCGGGATAGGACACCCAGTACGGCGCCGGAACGATCACCTCGTCGCCCGGGTCGAGCGTCGCCATGAACGCGTTGTAGATAACCTGCTTGCCGCCGCAGCTGACGATCACCTGGTCGGGCGTGTAGTCGAGGTTGTTGTCGCGCTTGAAC
Source organism: uncultured Rhodospirillaceae bacterium (assembly GCA_963977005.1). Lineage (GTDB taxonomy): Bacteria > Pseudomonadota > Alphaproteobacteria > MPNO01 > UBA830 > CAXBCP01. The sequence continues at coordinate 160,393 of CAXBMQ010000006.1, read as the reverse complement.
TTGTCGCAGATCGCCTGGCGCAGCTTCAGCGTGCCGGGAATCGGCGTGTATTTGGTTTCGCCCGCATCGATCGCGGCCTTGGCCGCCGCCTTGATGTTGTCCGGCGTGTCGAAATCGGGCTCGCCCGCGCCAAGGCCGATGATATCGCGGCCGGCGGCCTTGAGCTCGGCCACTTTGCCGGTCAGGACGTTGGTGGGGGACGGTTTGATCCGCGAGAGACGTTGCGCAACGAGGGCCATGGCCTGAATAACCTTTTTTCCGAAATTTTCGAGGTGGTTTCGAGCGCGCGCAAATTACGCCCGTGGCGGGATACAGGCAACAGCAGACAGGCTTTTGCGCCACAAAATCGCCGCGATTGATCACGGCATCGCCGTATTTCGGGTCGATTTGCCCCACCCCCGCCCCAATGGGGGTGTTTCCTGTTCCCATCGCCCCGATAAAAAGGAAACAACAACATGTCAGCCCGCATTCCAGCCGCCATCCGGCGGATTCTGCCGATCTTTCTGATCGCTCTGCCGGCGGTCGGCGCCAACGCCCAGACCGGCCCGACTCCCGCCCCTGCCCCTGCCCCCGCGAAAATCATCGGCGAAACCCCGCCGCTGATGACGGTGAATGACGTACAGCGCGGCCAGTTGCTGTTTCACAGCACCCGGCACGGCGAATACGCCCCCGCGCCGCTGGTCGCGACCGAGGTCGAAATCGACGTCAGCGGCATTGTCGCGCGCACCATGGTGAAACAGTATTTCGTCAATCCCACCAAAGACTGGCTCGAAGGGCGGTATGTCTTTCCGCTGCCGGAGAACGCGGCCGTCAGCAGAATGAAACTGGTGGTCGGCGAACGCGTGATCGACGCGAAGATTGCCGAGCGCCGGGCCGCGCGCAAAGCATACGAGGCGGCCAAACGCCAGGGCCGCCGCGCCGCGCTGGTCGAACAGCACCGGCCCAACATCTTTTCCAACAACGTCGCCAATATTCCGCCCGGGGAACGGATCGCGGTGCAGCTGCACTACACCCAGCGGCTCGATTACGACCGCGGCAGGTTCAGCCTCCGCTTTCCGCTGGTCGTCGCACCGCGATTCGACCCGGCGGCCGGTGCCGTGAAGATGGTCAGACAACCGGTTATCGATAACGGCGACGGCATGCCGGGAAGCTTGCGCGACGCACTGCCCGAAATCCGCATCCCCGTGAAGGACCCGGCGGTCGCGCCGCCCGGCAACCCGGTCACGCTGACAGTCAATCTCGATGCCGGCATGAAACTCGTATCGGTTGCCAGCGACAGTCATAACGTGGGCATCGAAGGGAGGGGCGACGGCAGGCGCCGCGTCGCGTTGGACGACAAGGCCGTCCCCGCCGACCGGGATTTCACCCTGACCTGGACGCCGGCGTTGACCGCGGAACCGCTGGTCGCCGCTTTCCGCGAAACTATCGGGGAGGACGTATTCGTCACCGCACTGATCATGCCGCCGGCCCCGAAGCAGGACACCGGCACCGATCGTCCCCGCGATGTCGTCTTTATCCTCGACCGGTCCGGGTCGATGGGCGGGGTGTCGATCCGCGCCGCCCGCTCGGCGCTGGATACGGCGATCGACCGGCTCGGGGCGCAGGACCGCTTCAACCTGATCCGCTTTTCCAACGACACCGACACGCTGTTCGACCGGGCGATGCCGGCGAGCGATACCAACCGGCTGTTCGCCAAACTGTTCCTGCGCAATACGACGGCGGATGGCGGGACCGTCATGCGCCCCGCCCTGCACGCCGCGCTGGAGGGCGATACGCCGCAGAACCGCCTTAAACAGGTGGTGTTCGTCACCGACGGCGCGGTATCCAACGAGACCGAGCTGTTCAGGGATATCCGCCGGCGGCTCGGCAACGCGCGCCTGTTTACCGTCGGGATCGGCTCGGCCCCGAACAGCTACTTCATGCGCAAGGCGGCCGAGGCGGGGCGCGGCACGTTCCTCTATATCCCGGACCTCAAACAGGTCGGCGCCCGCATGACGACGCTGTTCGACAAGCTCGAACGCCCGGCGCTGACCGATGTTACTTTCGTGTGGCGGGACGGTGACGCCGCCGACACGGCGTCGGAAAGTTTCCCGGCGAAGACTCCCGATCTCTATTTCGGCGAACCCGTAACGCTGGTGAGCCGCCTTTCCGCCGACACGCTGGACACGGATACCCTGCTCTCGATAGGAGCCGGCGGCTGGAAAACGGCGCTGAGACTGCGCGACATCCGCCCGGCCAAGGGGATCTCGACCCTGTGGGCACGTGCGAAGGTCACCGCGCTGACCGACAGCCTGCGGGACGGCGCCCCGCCTGAGACGGTCAGGGCGGCAATCACAAAGGTCGGCCTCACCCACAGTCTGGTGACCCGCTACACCAGCCTGCTGGCGACGGAACAGACCGTTGCGCGGCCGGCGGAGACACCGCTGACCTCGGGCGACGTGCCGCTGAACCTGCCGCATGGCTGGAAATTCGACACGACCATGGGCAAGCGCTTGCTCAAACGTGCCGCCGCCCCGCCGCCGCAGGCGGCCCTGCAGCGCAGCGGCGCAAGGGCAAAAGCGGACATCGCCACCAGGCCGGTGCTCCTGCCGGCAGGGGCGACACCGTTCTTCGTCCACCTCGCCATCGGATTCGGGCTGCTGATCATCGCGGGGATGGTGCTGGTGGTCGCCATTCCCCGCCCCGGGCGCGCCGCCTGATGCGCGCCCCGTCCCGGCGGCAGGCCCTCGCTGTCGCCGGGACCCTTCTTGCCATTGCCGGGTTCTGGCAGCTCGGCAGCGCGCTGTTCATCCCGGCAAAGGCTGCGGTCGCGCAAGTGTTGCTCCACCGCGCCTGGCACCGCACGCTGGCGGGCGAAGACCGGGCGAAGCCCTGGCCGTGGGCCGATACCTGGCCGGTTGCCCGGCTCAAGCTGCCGTCGGTCGATGCCGACCTGATCGTCCTGGCGGGGGCGAGCGGCCAGGCGCTGGCCTTCGGCCCCGGGCATGTCACCGGCACCGCCGCGCCGGGACGCCGGGGTCTCAGCATGATCGGCGGCCACCGGGATACGCACCTGAAGGTCCTTGCCGCGCTGAAGCCCGGAAACCGGGTCGAGATCCAGCGCCCCGACGGAGAAACACTGACCTACCGCGTGGCGGCCACGTCCATCGCCGATGCCCGCCGGCCCTGGGCGGCGCCGGTGGAGTCCGACGGGCTCGTGCTCGTGACGTGTTACCCGTTCGACGCCCTGATCCCCGGCGGCCCGCTGCGCTATCTGGTGCATGCGGTGCCAGTAGAAGGTCAGGTGCTCACAGGCCCCGCACGCTCGTCTATCCCCTGATAGAAGTGTCACCCCGGCCTTGTGCCGGGATGACAGGTTTATTCGTCAGTAAATGGCGGCAGCAAAGGGGAAACCATCAACCCAACTGGAAATCCACCCCCGACCGCGCCATATTAAGCGCATGAACACCGTACTCACCGACCGCCCCGCCCTGCCGACACCGGATGACAGCATTCCGTTCCGGATCGTGTCGGATTACACGCCAGCCGGCGACCAGCCGCAGGCGATTGCCGAGCTGCTCGAAGGCGTGCGGGCCCACGAAAAAGACCAGGTCCTGCTCGGCGTCACCGGGTCGGGCAAGACGTTCACCATGGCGCATGTCATTCAGGAACTGGGCCGCCCGACACTGGTGCTGGCGCCCAACAAGACGCTCGCCGCCCAGCTTTACGGCGAGATGAAATCGTTCTTTCCGCATAACGCGGTCGAGTATTTCGTGTCCTATTACGACTATTACCAGCCGGAGGCCTATGTCGCCCGGTCGGATACGTTTATCGAGAAGGACGCGTCGATCAACGAACAGATCGACCGGATGCGCCATGCCGCGACCCGCGCGCTGATGGAGCGCCGCGATGTCATTCTGGTCGCCAGCGTGTCGTGCATATACGGTATCGGCAGCCTTGAATCCTATCAGTCGATGACCATCCCGCTGAAGGTCGGGCAGACCACGGAAATTTCAGACCTGCTGCAGAAATTCGTGTCGCTGCAATATCGCCGCAACGACCAGAACTTTATCCGCGGCACCTTCAGGGTGCGCGGCGATTCGGTGGAGATTTTCCCCGCCCATTACGAGGACCGTGCCTGGCGGCTGTCGTTCTTCGGTGACGAGATCGAGGAAATTCACGAATTCGACCCGCTGACCGGCGAACGCACCGGCAAGCTCGACCAGATCACCATCTATGCGAATTCGCATTACGTCACGCCGCGCCCGACGGTGCAGCAGGCGATCGGACAGATAAAGGCCGAACTGAAAGACCGTCTCGCGTGGTTCGAGGCGAATAACAAGCTGCTGGAGGCCCAGCGGCTGGAACAGCGTGCAATGTTCGACATCGAGATGCTCGAAACCACGGGGCATTGTTCGGGCATCGAGAACTATTCGCGCTACCTGACCGGGCGCGGCGCGGGCGAACCGCCGCCGACCCTGTTCGAGTACATCCCGGACGACGCGCTGCTGATCGTCGACGAGTCCCACGTGACGGTGCCGCAGATCGGCGGCATGTTCAAAGGCGACTTCAACCGCAAATCGACCCTCGCCGAATTCGGTTTTCGCCTGCCGTCCTGCATCGACAATCGCCCGCTCAAGTTCGAGGAATGGGAAGCCATGCGCCCGCAGACGGTGCATGTCTCCGCGACGCCGGGTCCGTGGGAAATGGAACAGACCGGCGGCGTGTTCGTCGAACAGGTCATCCGCCCCACCGGGCTGATCGACCCGGTCTGCATCATCCGCCCGGTCGCCAACCAGGTCGACGACCTGCTGAACGAGGCCCGCGAATGCGCGGCGAAGAACCAGCGCGTGCTGGTGACCACGCTGACCAAGCGCATGGCCGAAGACCTCACCGAATACATGCAGGAAGCCGGCATCCGCGTGCGCTACCTGCATTCGGATATCGACACCCTGGAACGCATCGAGATCATTCGCGATCTGCGCCTCGGTGCGTTCGACGTGCTGATCGGCATCAACCTGCTGCGCGAGGGGCTCGACATTCCCGAATGCGCGCTGGTCGCGATCCTGGACGCCGACAAGGAAGGCTTCCTGCGCTCGAAAACGTCCCTGGTCCAGACCATCGGCCGCGCCGCCCGCAACCTCGAAGGCCGGGTGGTCCTGTATGCCGACAAGATGACGGACTCGCTGCAATACGCGATGGACGAAACCAACCGCCGGCGCGAAAAGCAGCAGGCCTATAACGCCGCCAACGGCATCACGCCCGAAAGCGTGCGCAAGGATATCGGCGACATCCTGGAAAGCGTCTATTCGCAGGATTCGTTTACCGTCGAGACCGGCGACGAGGACAACCCGCACCTCGTCGGCCACAACCTGAAAGCCTATCTGAAGGAACTCGACGAGCGCATGCGCGAGGCAGCCGCCAACCTCGAATTCGAGGAAGCCGCAAGGCTGCGCGACGAGCTGCACCGGCTCGAAAACATGGAAATCGGCGTGCCCTCCGGCCCGCGGCGCCTGCAGGCCCGCATCGACTCCGCCAAGCGCACCGGGCGCAACCGGAAACCGGGGAAGACAAGCAAGACGGGTAAGGCGCGGAAGCGTTAGGCGGCCGGTTTTCCCGATCAAACAAACCAGTCCTGCGCCACCATGGACCCCCGGGACAGGCCCGGGGGAATAGGTATTATTGGAGATCCTCTCTCACCCCTGCCATATCTAGCGCCCCGCCTACCCCAATCTAGTCCCCCGCCATAAGGCCCAGGGCTTTAAAGGAGAGCGAATCTCGCTATCTCCTCAGGTATTCCCCCGCCCTTGTGGCGGGGGTCCATTCCGGCAACCGGGCGCTTGGCGGCGTGAGAGAACGGCCTCCCTTCAGTTGTTCAAACCGTCATACAAATCGATCCATTCGGGATTATCTCGCTCGATCAGATTGATTTTCCAGTCGCGTCGCCACTTTTTCAGCGACCTTTCGCGCTGATGTGCGAGACGCGGGTCGTCGAAGACCTCGAAGTACACCAGACGTCTAACACCGTATTTTCGGGCAAAGCCGGGAATCGCGCCTTCACGGTGTTCGTAAACCCTGCGTGCAAGATCGGACGTGTAGCCTATGTAGAGGGTGCCGAGTTTTCCGCTTGCGAGAAGATAGACGTAGAATTTCCCATCCATGCCAATGTTTCCCGTACCCAAAAATGGACCCCCGCCACAAGGGCGGGGGAGTATGTTTTGTACGCGGTTGAAACCCTCGTCCTACTTCCGCGGCCCCTGCTTCTTCTCCCCGCCCTTCGTATCCGTCACCGGCAGGATCACATCAGACAGCAGCGCGTAATCGTCGGCGCGGTGGTCGCGGATGATTTCCTGGATGCGGTCGTCGGGCGTGCCGTAGCCGCGCAGGACCGTTTCGCCGAGCTGCAGGCTGAGCTCATACGTCTCGTGCACGATGCCGCTGGCGCCCGCGGTTGCCAGGCGGCGCTTGTGGGCGTTGTCGCGGGCACGGACATATATGTTCAGCTTGGGAAAACGCCGGTGCAGCAGGTTGACCACGCGTTCCGCGGCGGTCGCGTTGTCGAGGATGATCACCGCGGCCCGCGCGCGGTCGGCGCCAAGGGCTTCGAGCACCTCGACCCGGCTGGCATCGCCGTAATAGACCGACAGGCCCTGTGCCCGCGCCTCGGCGACACGCGTCGGTTCGAACTCGACCGCGACGTAAGGTATACCGGCGGACGACAGGGTTTTGACCACCGACTGCCCTACCCGGCCGAAACCCGCGATGATTACGTGATCCTTCATGTCGGCACTCTCGGACCGCATGTCTTCCTGTTTGTCGGCGAGGTGCGCTTCCAGCCGCTTGTGCGACCGGTTGCCGAGCCAGGCGAGACCCGGCGTCAGCGCCATGCTCAGCGCGATGACGGCGGAAAGAATGGTCGCCTCGCGCGGTTCCAGCAGACCGAACCCGCCGGCGAGCGCGAACAGCACGAAACCGAATTCGCCCGCCTGGCCAAGTACCAGCGCCGTATTCAGGCTGACGGCGGTCGATACGCCGCTGATCCGGCACAAAACCAGGGTAATCGCGGTTTTGAGCACGATAAGCCCGGCCAGCAGGCCGAGCACCAGCAGCGTGTTCTCGAAGATGATCCCGAGATCGAGACTGATACCGACGGTCATGAAAAACAGGCCGAGCAGCAGGCCGCGGAACGGCTGGATATCGGCGGCGACCTGGTGGCGGTATTCGGTCTCGGCCAGCAACAGCCCGGCGAGGAAGCCACCGATAGCCAGCGACAGGCCGAACGTACCGGTCAGCCAGGCCATGCCGAGCAGGACGGCCAGCGTGACCGCGGCAAACAACTCCGACGACCGGCCGACGGCCACGGCGCGAAACAACGGACGGACGACGAACCGGCCGAAAATCGCAACGCCCGCCAGCAGCAGCAGCGCTTTTCCGAGCGTCCACAGCAGCGCCATGACAGTGCCCTCGCCCTCGCCGGCGAAGGCCGGCACCAGCGCCAGCAGCGGGACGACGGCGAGATCCTGCAACAGCAGGATGGCAAAGGTCAGACGGCCCCGGCGTGACGACAATTCGCCACGTTCGGACAGCAGTTGAAGAACGACGGCGGTCGACGACAGAGCGAGCCCGCCGCCGATGATTACCGATGTTTCAAGCGAAAACCCGACCGACCATGCGACCGCTGCAATAACGATGGAGGTAACCACCACCTGCGCGGTGCCGACGCCGAATATCTGGTTCCGGATCACCTTGAGCCGGTCGACGCTGAGCTCCAGCCCGATGGTAAAGAGCAGGAAGACAACGCCAAGCTCGGCGATATTATGGACCTGCTCGGAGCCCGAAATCAGGCCAAGTGCCCCCGGACCGATAATCACCCCGGCGACCAGATAGCCAAGCACCAGACTGGAGCGGAGCCGCTGGAAGATGGGCGCCACCACGACCGCTGCGATCAGAAAAATGAGGGTTTCGCTCAGGAAGGAAGCGTCATGCATGGGCGTTTTGTATCGTGGGCGACGGAATAAAAGCCACCATAACGGAAAATACGACTTCTATGGAAAATTAACCATGTGGGTACCATATACATGCAGCATTCGTTGTCTCCGGACATGCGGCCGTGATTGGTGATCTACGGCGCAGCATGTTACGAAGCCATCTGTTTTAACCCGCGTCCTTTGAACCATCTGCGCCTTCAAACCAGCTGAATGACATATTTTCTGATTATTGCCGGTTTTGCCCTGCTGCTCTTCGGGGGCGAGTCCGTGGTACGCGGTTCGGTGGCCCTGGCGCAGCGGCTTGGCGTATCGCCGCTGATCGTGGGCCTGACGATCGTCGGCTTCGGTACCTCCCTGCCGGAAATGGTCGTCAGCGTAAATGCGGCCCTGGTGGGATCGCCGGGACTTGCCGTCGGTAACGTGGTCGGCAGCAATATTGCCAATATTCTGCTGATTCTCGGCGTCGCTGCCGTTATCGCCCCGATCGCGGTACATCCGGGTGCCGTCAAACGCGACCTTTTGGGCATGTCCGCGGTAACCCTTGTTTATGTCGGGCTCGGCATGTCCGGCCAGATCGTGTTCTGGCAGGGTGCGCTGATGCTGATTGCGCTGATGTCCTATATCGGCTTCACGGTCTGGCACGACAACAAGAGCAACGACGAAGTCGCCGAGCTGCACCGCGACGAAGCCGCGGAGATGGGCACCATCCCGCTGCGCACGGTGAGCATCGCCGGGATCATCGTCGTCGGCCTGTTCGCGGTCGTGGTCGGGGCCGAATGGCTGGTCACCGGTGCGACGACGCTGGCCAAGGAATTCGGCGTGCCGGAAGAGGTCATCGGGCTTACCGTGGTCGCCATCGGCACATCGCTGCCGGAACTTGCGACATCCATCGTCGCCGCGTATCGCGGGCATTCAGACGTCTGCGTCGGAAATGTGCTGGGCAGCAACCTGTTCAACCTGTTCGGAATCACGGGCGTAACGGCCCTGTTCGCGCCGCTGCCGTTTTCGGACAAGATCATTGGCTTCGATCTCTGGGTCCTGCTGGCCGCCACGGCGCTGATTATTCCCTTTATGCTGTCGGGCAGGCGGATCAGCCGGCTCGAAGGATCCATTCTGCTTGCGCTGTATATCGGGTTCATCGTCAGCCAGTTCGTCGGCATGAGCGGCATGCCGATCTGACGGCGCGGCCCGGCGGGATGGGGAGTCCCGTCTGCTGTCCCTTGAACGAATTGCCGACATACAGCATTTTCAGGATATGACCGAAACACCGAGAGGACATGCGCTGGTAACCGGCGCGGCAAAACGCATCGGCCGCGAGATCGCGATCGCGCTGGCGGCCGACGGCTGGACCGTCGGTATTCACCACCGCAGCTCCGCAGAAGATGCCGATGCCCTGTGCCGGGATCTGACCGATGCCGGACACGCTGCCTACACGGTCGCTGCCGACCTCGACGACGACGCGGGTATCGACCGGCTGGCAACGGCGGCGGTTGCGGCCGGCGGGCCGATCACCTGTCTGGTCAATAACGCGTCGGTCTTCGAACATGACAGCCTGGAAACCCTGTCTCGCCAGTCCTGGGACACCCACATGAACGTCAACCTGTGGGCGCCGGTCAGGCTGAGCCAGGCAATGGCGGACGGCCTGCCTGACGGCCAGACGGGCAATATTATCAACATCGCCGATCAGCGGGTGGTCAATATCCCGCCGGGGTTCCTGTCCTATACGATCAGCAAGGCCGGCATGTGGGCGATGACGCAAAACCTGGCCCTTGCCCTGGCACCGCGCGTGCGCGTCAACGCCATCGGGCCTGGCCCCACTCTGCCGAGCCCGCGTCAGAGCCAGGAACAGTTCGACAGGCAGGCGGCGCGCGTGCCGCTCGGCCACGGCGCCCCGGCCGGCGAGATCGCCGACGGCGTGCGCTACATTCTCGCCGCGACGTCCCTGACCGGACAGATGCTTGCACTGGATGGCGGACAGCACCTGGGCTGGGAATTCCCCGACCCCGGTACGCCGCCGGTGACCGAATGACGGCAGACCGGTGCCGAAACTGCCCGGCCCAAACAGACGAAAAGGCAACGATATGACGGCCCAACCTCTCAAAGACCTGCCCGGCGCGAACCTCCCGTCTGCAGCGCGGCCGACACGCCGCGTATTCATCAGCGATCTGGTGGTTGAATGCCTCATCGGCGTTTACCGCCACGAGCGCGACGGCGCCCAGCGGGTCCGGATCAATCTCGATCTCACCGTGTTCGAAAACCCGGCACCGATCGACGACAAGCTGTCGAACGTGCTGTGTTACGAAGAAATCATTGTGAAAGTCCGCAATCTGGCCACGGCGGGACACCTGAACCTGGTCGAAACACTTGCCGAGAAAATCGCCGAAATGTGTCTTTCCCAAACAGATGTGAGTGCTGCCAAAGTGCGGGTGGAAAAACTTGATGTATTCGCAGACGCTGCCAGCGTTGGCGTAGAAATAGAACGGTCGAACTGACCACCGGATTAAGATTACGGTTACTAAAAAAACGGACCCGCCTGGGAAGCTGCCTTGATAATCATGGTGGTTGTACACATCCCGGCGAAATCGCGGGTCTTCATATTTTGGTCATAAATAATAAACCATTCAGTAATGTTTGTTACTTTTAGACACATAAATAACTCATATATTACAACAACTTATGATATTCTCTCATGACGGGCCATGGGTGAGACCGGATGGTTTGTCAATCTGGTACGGTCTGAATATGTTGGCGTTATAGACAGGCTTATCCACAAAAACCGTGGATAAGCGGCGCTTTCGAATCGGTACCGGGGCAAACCGGGCGAACCGGGCCGGCGCTGCCGTACGATCCTGCGGAACTGGACAGAGATGACCCTGAGATGGCCGACGAAATAGACAACGCGCCGGCGGCGACAGACGAAGCGCTGAAAGGCGCTGCTCTGATCGCGTCGCGGCTGAAGAACCTGCCGACCGGCCCCGGCGTCTACCGGATGACCGACGCAGCGGGCAAACATCTCTATGTCGGCAAGGCGAAGAACCTGCGCAACCGGGTAACTTCTTACGCGCGCGGGCACGGCCAGCCCGAACGCATCCGCCTGATGGTCGCGCAGACCGCCGATCTCGAGATTGTCAGCACCCATACCGAGGTCGAAGCGCTGCTGCTCGAAAGCAACCTGATCAAGCAGTTGAAACCGCGCTACAATATCCTGCTGCGCGACGACAAATCCTATCCGTATATCCTGTTGCGAACCGACACGGAGTGGGTCCAGCTGATCAAGCATCGCGGCGCGCGTAACAAGGGCGGCGAGTATTTCGGCCCCTTTGCCTCCGCCGGGGCCGTCAACCGAACGCTCAACACCCTGCAGAAGGTCTTCCCGCTGCGCAGCTGCTCCGACAGCGTGTTCAACGGGCGCACCCGGCCCTGCCTGCAATACCAGATCAAGCGCTGCACGGCGCCCTGCGTCGACCTGATATCGAAGGAGGACTACGCCGAAATCGTCGATCAGGCGCAGGCGTTCATGCGCGGCCGCAGCCGCGACGTGCAGGAATCGATGTCCCGCAAAATGGAAGAAGCCAGCGATGCGCTGGATTACGAATCCGCCGCCATTCACCGCGACCGCATCCGCGCGCTGACCCAGATACAGGCACATCAGGATATCCATGTCGGCAGTATCGGCGAGGCCGATATCATCGCCGCCCATCAGGACGGCGGCGCAACCTGCGTCCAGGTGTTTTTCTACCGGGCCGGGCAGAATTACGGCACGCGCACGTTTTTCCCCAATCACGCGTGCTCGATTCCCGCCGAAGAGGTGCTCGAAGCGTTTATCGGCCAGTTCTATTCGGACAAGAAACCGCCGAAGCTCCTGCTGGTCAGCCACGCCCTGCCCAACCAGGAACTTGTCCGCCAGGCGCTGTCGATCCGCGCGGACCGCAAGGTCGAGATATCGAAACCCCAGCGCGGCGCCCGCAAAAGCCTGATCGACAGCGCCGCACTGAACGCGGCGGATGCACTGGCCCGGCGGTTGTCGGAAAGCGCGACCCAGCGAAAACTGCTGGACGGTGTCGCCGCCCTGTTCGACCTCGACGCGCCACCGAAGCGGATCGAGGTATACGACAACAGCCATATTTCGGGCACCAATGCGCTGGGCGCGATGATCGTCTCCGGCGAGGACGGGTTCGAAAAAAGCGCCTACCGCAAGTTCAATATCAGGAACCCCGACATCGAACCCGGCGACGATTACGCGATGATGCGCGAGGTATTGACCCGACGCTTCGCCCGCGCGCTCAAAGAGGACCCCGACCGCGAAAAAGGCACGTGGCCGGATCTCGTCGTCATCGACGGCGGACCGGGTCAGCTATCGGCGGTCATGGAAGTGCTCGACGAACTTGGCATCGCCGACCAGCCGCTTGTATCGATCGCCAAGGGACCCGACCGCAATGCGGGGCGCGAGCGGTTCCACGTGCCGGGACGGGCGCCGTTTTCGCTGCCGGTGCAGGACCCGGTGCTGTATTTCATGCAGCGTCTGCGCGACGAAGCACACCGCTTCGCCATCGGCAGTCACCGCAACAGGCGATCGAAACAGATCAGCCGGTCGGTGATAGACGAGGTTTCCGGCATCGGCGCGAAGCGGAAACGCGCACTTTTGAACCATTTCGGGTCCGCCGTCGGCATTGGCCGGGCGGGTCTTGCCGACCTCGAAGCGGTGGACGGGATCAGCAAAACGGTCGCAAAAAGAATTTATGATCACTTTCATGCCGAAGAGTAGACTTCGCCGGAGAAGCCCCCGGCCCACTGGACTTCGGCGAACGCCGAAAACACCTTACAGAGATGACACTTCATGCATCTGACACTGCCCAATGTTCTGACACTGTCCCGCGTCGCGGTTATCCCGGTCTTCGTCGCGCTTTTCTTCCTCGAAAGCGCGACCGGGCAATGGATCGCCTGCGCCGTGTTTACGCTGGCGGCGATAACCGATTTTTTCGACGGCTATCTCGCCCGCGCCCGGGGTCAGCTCTCGGCATTCGGCAGGTTCCTCGACCCTGTGGCCGACAAACTGCTGGTCGCATCCGCGCTGCTGATGATGGTCGGATTCGGCCAGATCGCCGGGCTGTCGATTATCCCCGCCGTGATTATCCTCTGTCGTGAAATCATGGTGTCGGGTCTCCGCGAATATCTCGCCGGACTGTCGGTCAGCCTGCCGGTCAGCAGGCTGGCGAAGTGGAAGACGACGATCCAGATGGTGGCGATCGGTATCCTGATCGTCGGGAACGCGGCACATCCCGCTCTTCCCGAAACGATCCCCGTGCGCATCATCGGCGAGGCGGGGCTCTGGATCGCCGCTGTGATCACCATGATCACCGGATACGATTACCTGCGGGCGGGGCTGCGCCACATGGATCCGCCACCGGCGGCAGGGTCATGACCATCGCCGAGACCGACCCCGCCGTCATCGGCGTCACCGGCTGGAGCGGCAGCGGCAAGACCGCGCTGATCGTCCGCCTGATCCCCGAACTTTCATCCCGCGGCTACCGGGTTGCGACCGTGAAACATGCCCATCACACGTTCGATATCGACACGCCCGGCAAGGATTCCTACGAACACCGCGCCGCGGGAGCGACCGAGGTTGTCGTCTCGTCGGCAAAGCGCTGGGCGATCATGCACGAGAACCGCGACGCGGCGGAACCGGCACTCGAAGAGCTTCTCGCAAAGCTGTCGCCCGTCGATATCGTGCTCGTCGAAGGCTTCAAGAACGAGGCCCACACCAAGCTGGAGGTCCACCGCCCGGCCACCGGCGCCGACCTGATCTGCGCAACGAACCGCTCTGTCGTTGCCGTCGCGACCGATGCCCCCCTGCAGGACGGCGCACCGGGGCACGATATAGCGGTGCTCGATCTGAACGATACCGTTGCCATCGCCGATTTCGTGGTCGCGCATTGCGGTCTTGCCGGACGGCTGGAGGAAGCGGTCTGACATGGCGCAGCTTTCCGACGACTGTTTTGCATTCGGTGGCGAACTGATGCGCACCGACGAGGCGCTGGCCCTGCTGACGGACCGGCTCGCCGTCGTCGTGGGCCGGGAGGACTGCGCGCTCCGCGAGGCCGCCGGGCGGATACTGGCCGATAACGTTACGGCAGCCCGCGCGGTGCCGCCGCACGACAACGCGGCCGTCGACGGCTACGCCGTCCGGTTCGACGACCTGTCGGCGGACGGCGAGACACGGCTTTTGCTGGGCGGGCGCATCGCGGCGGGCGAAATCTCCGACCGTCCCGTGGGGCCGGGCGAAGCGATCCGCATTTTTACGGGTGCGGCCATGCCGGACGGCGGCGATACGGTGCTGATGCAGGAGGACTGCCGCGAGGAAAACGGCGACGTCGTCATTCCGCCGGGCATCAAACGGGGCGCGAACCGGCGCTTCGCCGGCGAGGATATCGCGGCGGGCGACGTGATCCTGACCGCCGGAACAAGGTTACGCCCGCAGGAGATCGGCCTCGCCGCCTCGATCGGCCTTGAAACGCTGGCGGTTTACAAGCCGGTCCGCGTGGCGCTGTTTTCAACCGGAGACGAAGTCCGGGATGCGGGCGACGAGTTGCCGCCGGGCTGCATTTACGACGCCAACCGCTATTCGGTTTCCGCGGCGCTGAAACGGCTGGGCTGCGAGGTCGACGACCTGGGCATTCTGCCGGACTCATACGACGTGATCCGCGATACCCTGGCAGGGGCGGCGGACGATCACGACCTCATCATGACATCGGGCGGCGTTTCCACCGGCGAGGAAGACCATGTCCGCGCGGCTATCGACGCGCTCGGCAGGATGCATTTCTGGCGCCTCGCGATCCGCCCCGGGCGCCCCCTGGCACTTGGCCAGATCGGCAGCGTGCCGTTCATCGGCCTGCCCGGCAATCCCGTCGCGGTCCTCGTGACCTTCATGCGGTTTGCCCGCCCCGCGATCCTGCGGCTGGGCGGCTGCCGCGTGACCGAACCGGCAATGTATCGCGTACGGGCGGGCTTCCCGGTGAAAAAGAAGCTCGGGCGCCGCGAATGGCTCCGCGTGCGGCTCGACCGGGATGCGGATGGCGCGCCCGTCGCCCGCAAATTCCCGCGCGACGGCGCAGGCATCCTGACATCGATGGTCGAATCCGACGGACTGGTTGAACTTCCCGAGGAATTGACTAGCTTCGAGGCGGGCACCATGGTGGATTTTCTGCCTTTCAGCGAGATCGGATAATGCAGGTACTTTATTTTGGCTGGGTCAAATCCCGGATCGGTATCGGAAAAGAGGAACTGTCGCCGCCGCCGGAGGTGACGGATGTCGCCTCCCTGATCGACTGGCTCAAGGGCCGGGGCGACGGCTATGCCAATGCGTTCGCGGATTCGGCGGCGCTTCGGGTTGCCGTCAATCAGGAGATCGCCCCGCTCGACGCGGCGATCGCCGACGGGGACGAGGTCGCCGTCTTTCCGCCGATGACGGGGGGCTGAACGCGATGATCCGGGTACAGTCCGAAGACTTCGATATCGGCGCGGAAATCAGCCGCATGACGGCAACCAATACCGAGATCGGCGGGCTCGCCAGTTTCGTCGGGCTGGTCCGCGATTATGCGGGTGACGAAAAAATCAGTTCCATGACGCTGGAACACTACCCCGGCATGACCGAAAAACAGCTGGCCAGGCTGGAGGCCGAGGCGCGCGAGCGCTGGGACCTGCAGGACGTGCTGATTATCCACCGCTACGGCACGCTCAACCCCGGCGACCGTATCGTATTGGTGGTCACCGCCTCGGCGCATCGCGAAGCCTCGCTCGAAAGCTGTCAGTTCCTGATCGACTGGCTGAAGACCAAGGCCCCGTTCTGGAAGCTGGAAGACCGCGAATCCGGTGCCAAATGGGTCGAATCCCGCGAAGAAGACTCGGTCGCCGCCGACAAGTGGGTGCGGGTGACGGACGCATAAGGCAGAAGGTCCACGGAAAAGCGGCTCGCGAACGACACAAACGAATTGTCATCCCGGCCTTGTGCCGGGGTCCGGTCTTTCGCCCACCGCCGTCTGGATCCCGGCACAAGGCCGGGATGACATATCAGCGGTGAGCAACCGTCATGAAGCCCGGGACAAGCCCGGGGGGAGTGGAGTTCGGGAAGGTCAGGCCGCTTCTTCGCTCAACGTGCCGCGCACCAGCGCTTCGTAGTCCTCGAGAAGGGTGCGGGTGATCGTGCCGACCTCGAACTTATAATCGTCGATCTCGCCTACCGGGGTCACTTCAGCCGCCGTGCCGGTGACGAACACCTCGGATGTATCTGCGAGTTCTTCCGGCATGATTGCGCGTTCGATCACTTCATAGCCGTGCTTCTTGGCGATACCGATCACGGTGCGCCGGGTAATGCCGTCAAGGAAGCAATCCGGCGTCGGCGTGTGGATTTTGCCGTCCTGAATCAGAAAAATGTTGGCGCCGGTGGATTCCGCGATCTGGCCGCGATAGTCGAGCATCAATGCGTCGTCATAGCCTTTCGCCTCGGCGGCATGCTTGCTGAGCGTGCAGATCATATACAGACCGGCCGCCTTGGCATGGACCGGCGCGGTGTCGGGCGCCGGACGGCGCCATTTGGATGTCGTCAGGCGTATGCCGCGCATCCGCGCTTCGGGCGAGAAATAGGACGGCCATTCCCACACCGCGATGGCGACATTGATTTTGGTCTGCTGGGCCGACACGCCCATCATCTCGCTGCCGCGCCACGCGACCGGGCGCACATAGGCGTCGGCAAAACCCTGCGACTCCACGGTATCCCGCGTTGCCTGTTCCAGCTCCTCGAGCGAATAGGGAATGGTGAAACCAAGTTCCTTGCCGGAATCGATCAGCCGCTGGGTATGTTCCCGCAGCTTGAAAACTTCGCCGTTGTATACGCGCTCGCCCTCGAACACGCAGCTCGCGTAATGCAGACCATGAGACAGGACGTGCAGCTTGGAGTCCCGCCAGGGCACCAGCGCGCCGTTATACCAGATGTTGCCGTCCTGATTATCGAAGTTCATCATGGCTATTGTTACTCCGCCGCTTGTCCCGAAGACATATTGTTACGATTAAAGCTTGCGGTTGGTAACATTCAAAGGCATATATGTCAACATGACTGACATAAAAACCGGGATCAATCCGCTCTTCCTCCGCGAAGAGGATTTGCGCCAGGGAATCGAGCTGCTGTATTTCGCCTATCGCGATTTCACGGCAGAGCCGGATGCCATCCTCGCGGAATACGGCTTCGGCCGGGCGCACCACCGGGTCATCCATTTCGTCGGCCGCAACCCGCGCATTACCGTCTCGGAACTGCTGGCGATCCTGAAGATCACCAAACAGAGCCTGTCGCGGGTTCTCGGCCAGTTGGTGCGCGAGGAATTCATCGTCCAGCACGAAGGCAGGCAGGACCGTCGCCAGCGGCTGCTGGAACTGACGCCGACCGGAATCGCCCTCGAACGCCGCCTGTCGGAATCGCAACGCCGCCGGTTTGCCGAGGCCTATCGCAACGCCGGCGCCGAAGCGGTCGAAGGCTACCGCAAGGTGATGATGGGCATGATCTCGGCAGAAGACAGGGAACGCGTTTTCGGGCCGAAAGACGCCGGTGAAAACTGAACGGACGCGCTGACGCCTGCACGATCGCGGGCCGCGGGACAGGGGCCCGGCAACTTGTATGAATGACCCGACCGGTCGGCGGCAGCGCCGTATTTCGGGGCTCGTCAGTTGTCGTGAACCGTGAAATCCGGCGCATTCGACGTACGCCCGCAAACAGGCTATCAACGTCCGGCGAAACGGAAATACAACGATTCAAGTGCAGGAGAAGATTTATGGCCCAGGCCGAAGCAAGACATATTCTGGTGGATAGCGAAGAGCAGTGCGAAGCCCTCAAAGCGGAGATCGCGGGGGGCGCCGATTTCGCCGACGTCGCGAAAGAGCATTCTTCCTGCCCGTCCAGCGCCAATGGCGGCGAGCTGGGCTCGTTCGGTCCCGGCCAGATGGTTCCGGAATTCGACCAGGTCGTGTTCAGCGCCCCGGTGAACGAAGTCCAGGGCCCGGTGAAAACCCAGTTCGGCTATCACCTGCTTGAGGTTACCAGCCGCACCGACTGAGCGTTCGGCTGACGATCCGGCAGGACCGGATCAGGGTCAGGCGAAACCGCTAGACCCTGATCCGGCCCTCCAGATACATCACGGCCTTTCCGCCGATACCCACGCGGTCGCCGCGGTCCTCACAGACCAGCGCGCCGCCGCGTGTCGATATCTGGCGGGCATCCATCCGGGTTTTGTTCAGGCGCTTCGCCCAGTACGGCGTCAGCATGCAATGGGCCGATCCGGTCACCGGATCTTCGGGCACCCCGAAAGACGGACCGAAATACCGCGACACGAAATCGACCGCATCGCCCGGCGCGGTGGCAATCACCCCGCGCGGATGCAGGGTGGATAGTGTCGCCATGTCCGGGTTGAAGCCGGCGATGTCGGCTTCGGTGTCGAAAACCGCCATGTAATTGGGGCCTTCGATGACGTGCGCCGGTGTCGCCCCCAGACCGTCGGCAAGTGCCGGCGGGCAGTCGACCGCGACGCCCGGGTAGGCCGGAAAATCGAGAAACAAGCTGTCCCCGTTGCGCACCACGGTCAGTTCGCCGCTGCGGGTCTGGAATCTCAGAAGATCGGCTTCGGGAGCGAAGCGTTCGAAAATCAGGAATGCCGAGGCAAGCGTGGCGTGGCCGCAAAGCTCTACCTCAAGCGTGGGCGTGAACCAGCGCAGATCATAGTTCGTCCCACCGGCATCACTGGCAACGAAGAACGCGGTTTCGGCAAGATTGTTTTCGGCGGCGATGGCCTGCATCGTCTCGTCGGCAATCCAGGCGTCGAGCGGGCAGATGGCCGCCGGGTTGCCGGCAAATACCCGGTCGGTGAAAGCATCGACCTGGAAAATGGCGAGGTCCATCGGCGCTAGGTTCCCCCGAACGGCGCTACCGTGTGGCCGTGATCGACGGGGCCGTGTCCCGCGCCATAGCCCGGCGCGCCTTCGATCGCGGCCACCACATAGGCCTGGGCGCGGCCGACGGCGGCCGGCAGGTCGAGCCCCTGCGCAATCCCGGTGGCGATCGACGACGCGAGCGTACAGCCGGTGCCGTGTGTGTGCCGGGTGTCGATGCGCCGTGTCTCGAAGATATGAAAACCGTCGCCATCGAGCAGCACGTCGGACAGCGCGTCGCCCGCCATGTGCCCACCCTTCACCAGCACCGCGCCTGGCCCGAGCGCCTTGAGCGCCTCGGCGGCCTGTTTCATATCGGCGACGGTCGAGATCGAGCCCGGCGCGCCGAGAATTTCCTCGGCTTCCGGAATATTCGGCGTAATCACCCGGGCCAGCGGCAGCAGGCGCTCGCGCAGCGTCGTCACCGACGCGATATCGAGCAGCGAGGCCCCGCCCTTGGCGACCATGACCGGATCGACAACCAGCGGAATGCTGGCGGCCTCGGCCTCGATGACGGCGCAGACGGCCTCGATCACCTCGGCGCTGTGCAGCATGCCGGTCTTCAGGCTGTCGGCGCCGATATCGTCGAGCACCACGCGCATCTGCTTCTGGATAAAACCGGTATCGACCGGATAAACATCATGCACCCCGAGCGTATTCTGCGCCGTCAGTGCAGTGATCGCCGTCGTCGCGAACCCGCCCAGCGCGGTGACCGATTTGACGTCGGCCTGGATGCCGGCGCCACCGCCGGAATCGGATCCGGCGACGATAAGGACACGACCTTTCATCAATCGCCTCAGCCCGATACTTGCTCGATCGCGGTGACGATGTCCGACACAACGCCCTGGACCAGCGCGGCGTCCTCACCCTCGGCCATGACGCGGATCAGCGGTTCGGTACCCGACTTGCGCATCAGGATACGCCCGGTATTGCCGAGGCGCGCCTCGCCCGCCGCGACGGCCCTGACGACCGATGCGTCTTCAAGCGGCGGCGTGCCGTTGAAACGGACGTTTTCGAGAATCTGCGGCAGCGGCTCGAACCGTCGGCCGACCTCGCTGAGCGGCTTGCCGGTCTGCACCATCGCCGACAGCACCTCGAGCCCGGCAATCAGGCCGTCCCCCGTCGTGGTGTATTCGCTGAGCACGATATGGCCCGACTGTTCGCCGCCGACATTGAAGCCGTTGGCGCGCATGTGTTCGACCACGTAGCGGTCGCCGACCTGCGTGCGCACCAGTTCAAGGCCGAGCCCCTGAACGTAGTGTTCGAGGCCGAGATTGGACATCACGGTGGCCACGACCCCGCCGCCGGTCAGCCGGCCGTCGGTATGCCAGGATTCGGCGACGGTCGCCATCAGCTGATCGCCGTCGATCAGCGTGCCCGTCTCGTCGGCGACCAGCACGCGATCGGCGTCGCCATCGAGCGCGATGCCGATATCGGCGCCGTGCTCGCGCACCATGCGGCACATGGTGCGGGTATCGGTGCTGCCGCAGTATTTGTTGATGTTGAAGCCGTCCGGTTCGACCCCGTAGGTCACCACGTCGGCGCCCAGTTCCCAGAGCGCCGCGGGCGCGACCTTGTAGGCCGCCCCGTTCGCACAATCGACGACGATCTTCAGCCCATCGAGCCGGAGACCGCGCGGAAACGTGTTTTTGACGAATTCGATATAGCGGCCCTCGGCGTCGTCGAGCCGCTTGGCGCGGCCGAGATCGGCGGATTCGGCAAGGGACGACTGCATCTCGGTCTCGATCATGCCTTCGATCTGTTCCTCGGTCTCGTCCGACAGCTTGTAACCGTCCGGGCCGAACAGCTTGATGCCGTTATCGTGGAACGGATTGTGCGATGCCGAAATCATCACGCCGAGATCGGCGCGCAGGGACCGGGTCAGCATGGCAACCGCGGGGGTCGGCATCGGGCCGGCAAAAATCACGTCCATTCCCATGGCGATGAAGCCGGCGGCGAGGGCGGGTTCGAGCATATAGCCGGACAGCCGCGTGTCCTTGCCGATCACAACCGTATGACGGTGGGCACCCCGGGTAAAAATGCGCCCAGCCGCCATTCCCACCTTCAACGCGGTTTCCGCCGTCATCGGGTCGGTGTTGGCGGTCCCGCGAATACCGTCGGTGCCGAAATATTTACGTGCCATTACTTACTGTCCTGTCCGCATTCTGTGGTGTCGTTTGGCGGAAGCGCTGCCGTTATAGCAAGGAATTACAAGGTGTTCACGCGTTCTCGTGAAAATCGCCCGATCCGGCCTGCCAGATGGCGATCGCCTGGACGGCCGCCGCGACGTCATGCACCCGATGGATCTGGACGCCGCGCGACAGTGCCAGCATCGTGGCGGCGACCGTCCCGGGCAACCGGTCCTTCGGGTTTTCGATGCCTGCGATGCGGCCGATAAAGCTCTTGCGCGACACCCCGATGGCGACCGCGCAGCCGGTGCCGTGAAACGCCCCGGCCCGCCGCAGGATTTCCATGTTATGCGCATCCGTCTTGCCGAAACCGATCCCCGGATCGACAGCGATTCTGCCGCGCGGCAGGCCTGCCGCCACACAGGCATCGACGCGCGCACTGAGCCACGCAAAAATATCGTAGGAAGCGAGCCGGTATGAAGGCGCCTGCTGCATGGTCTCCGGGCGGCCCTGCATATGCATCAGCACCACGGACGCGTCCGAGGCCGCGACGACGCCGAGCGCATCCGGGTCGTCCGTCAGCGCCGTGATATCGTTGACGATGCGCGCACCCGCATCGATGGCGGCGCGCATCACGCGACTGCGCCGGGTATCGACCGACACCGTTATGCCGGCGGCCACCGCAGCCTCGATAACGGGCAGAATCCGGGCAATTTCATCCGACACCGGCATCGGATCGGCGCCCGGGCGGGTGGATTCGCCGCCGATATCGACAATCGCAGCGCCCTCCTCCGCCAGCTTCAGCGCCCGGTCGATCGCCCGGGCGGGATCGAAAAAATCGCCGCC
The DNA here is from genome assembly GCA_963977005.1 of uncultured Rhodospirillaceae bacterium. Lineage (GTDB taxonomy): Bacteria > Pseudomonadota > Alphaproteobacteria > MPNO01 > UBA830 > CAXBCP01. Next base: position 138,483 of record CAXBMQ010000006.1, on the reverse strand, counting down.
GTCCGAAAAACTGTCTGGCGTCACGTTGACCACGCCCATGACAACGGGCTGCGACAGATCCAGCCCGGCAAACGGCGCGGGGGCGGTGCCGAGGGCGGCTATCGCGGCAGGTCTCTCGGCGGCAGACACATATTCGCTGTCGCTGCCCGGCGCCTCGCCGCCCAGGATCTCGACCATGGAAAACGCGACCGGCCCGCCGGCAAGCGGGAATGCCGTTCCCGCGCCGACGGCATGCGCGGCAGCCTCGCCGGTCAGTAATCCGAGCGGATTGAACACACGGAGTTCCTCCCTGACAGCAGACGACCCCGGGCAAGGCCGGGGTCGCTGGACATTATATACGGGTCTCCGGCGATGCCGAAATCAGGTACCGGGCTGGGGCTCGGGCTCCATGCCGCCGGTATCGTCGCCGGTATCGCGGGATTTCTTGCCCGACGTCGGCACCGAGGATTTACGACCGGCGCCGGCTGGCGGGTCTTCCGGCGACGGGCGGAAGATATCCTCACCGCGCAACAGCGCATTGATATCCTCACCCGACAGATTTTCGTATTCGAGCAGCGCCTGGGCGATTGTTTCCAGATCGTCCTTGCGCTCCGTCAGAACCCGGCGCGCCGTCGTTTCGGCATCCTCGATCAACTGGCGAATCTCGGAATCGATGAGATCGGCGGTCTGGTCGGACATGTTCTTCTGCTGCGTTACAGAATGGCCGAGGAACACTTCTTCCTCGTTCGCCGAATACCGCAGCGGGCCGAGCTTGTCGGAGAAGCCGTATTCGGTGACCATGCTGCGCGCCAGGCCGGTTGCCTGCTGAATATCGTTGCCGGCACCGGTGGTCACGTTTTCGGCCCCGAAGATAAGCTCCTCGGCGACCCGGCCACCGAACATCATGGCGAGCTTGGATGTCAGCTCGACCTTCGAATAGCCGTACTTGTCCCGCTCGGGCAACGACATCGTCACGCCCAGCGCCCGGCCGCGCGGAATGATCGTCACCTTGTGCAGCGGATCGTGTTTGGGCACCGACAGGGCAACCAGCGCATGGCCAGCCTCGTGATACGCCGTCAGCGCCTTTTCGTCCTCGGTCATGACCATGGACCGCCGTTCGGCGCCCATCATGACCTTGTCCTTGGCATCCTCGAACTCGGCCATGGTGACCAGGCGCTTGTTCTTGCGGGCGGCCAGAAGGGCTGCCTCGTTGACGAGGTTTGCGAGGTCGGCACCTGAGAATCCCGGTGTGCCGCGGGCGATAACCTTGGCGTCCACGTCGGGCGCCAGCGGCACCTTTTTCATATGAACTTTCAGGATCATCTCGCGGCCGAGCACGTCGGGGTTCGGCACCACGACCTGGCGGTCGAAACGGCCGGGACGCAGAAGCGCCGGGTCGAGCACGTCGGGACGGTTGGTCGCGGCGATCAGGATCACGCCTTCATTGGCCTCGAACCCGTCCATTTCGACCAGCAGCTGGTTCAGCGTCTGTTCGCGTTCGTCATTGCCGCCGCCGAGACCGGCGCCGCGATGACGACCGACCGCATCGATTTCGTCGATGAAAATAATGCAGGGCGCGTTTTTCTTGCCCTGTTCGAACATATCGCGGACGCGGCTGGCACCGACGCCGACGAACATCTCGACGAAGTCGGAACCGGAAATCGTGAAGAACGGCACGTTCGCCTCGCCCGCGATGGCGCGCGCGAGCAGCGTTTTACCGGTACCGGGAGGACCGACAAGCAGCACGCCTTTCGGAATTTTACCGCCGAGGCGCTGGAATTTCTGCGGATCGCGCAGGAATTCGACGACCTCTTCCAGTTCCTGCTTGGCTTCCTCGATACCGGCAACATCGCCGAACGTCACGCGGCCGGAGCGCTCTGTCAGCAAGCGGGCCTTGGACTTGCCGAAGCCCATGGCCTTGCCGCCACCGCCCTGCATCTGGCGCATGAAGAAAATCCACACGCCGATCAGAAGCAGCATGGGGAACCAGGAAATAAGGATATTCAACAGCGACGGCGAACCGTCATCGGTCGGCGCGGCCTTGATGACGACGCCGCTCTTGTCGAGCTTGTCGACCAGATTGGGATCGGCGGGCGCATAGGTTGAAATCGTCCGGCCGTCCTTGCGGATCGCCGTGATGTTGCGGCCCTTGATTGTCGCTTCGCTGATCTGACCGCCCTGTACTTCGGCCAGGAAGGTCGAATACGGAATACCGGCCTGTCCGCTGCGGCCCGACGGCTGCTGGAACAGATTGAACAACGCCACCAGCAACAAACCGATGATGACCCAAAGGGCGAGATTTTTACCGAAATTATTCAATGACCCTGCTTCCCGAAAGGCGGCGTTCTACCCACCGGCGTCCGCCGGACCGCCAAGGCGCCGGCCCCGCTGGCCGACGACGTGCTGTGTCCTATGCTTATCATAAAACCTATTTGTATCAAATAAGACGCCTGAACGGTTAAGCAACCCAAAACGGATGCCCGGAAAGTGCCGAACGCCAGCGAAATTCGATTTTTTCGACAATGTTTTCAATAAGTTGCGACGACCGATACTGCAGGTGCGGCACTTCGACCACTTTTTTGCCGGCACGGATTGCCGGGAGCGCATAGCGGACAGGCCCCGGAAAATCGCGCCATTCCGCCAGATCCGCACGCGCCGAAAGCGTGACGATATCCTGCCAGCCATCCTCGCCGAGCGCGCCCAGCCGGTATCCGTCGCCCCCGGCCCCGGAGGGCGCCGATGGCGGATTTGCAGCAAATCCAACGATAAAACGCCCGTCCCAAACGACCCGGCCGCCCGCAACCACAGGCGCAACATCGCGGATCGTGCGGTGTTCGCGGCGGATCAGAAAATGCCCCCGGCGGATACTGACGACGCAGTTGCCGAGGGTCCGTGGCCGGAATTCGGGCTTCCCCAGGATATCCGCGAACAGGCGCTCAAGGCCGTCCCGCCGCGGCGGATAGGCGCGCCCGCCGACCGACTGGATAACCGCCGAAACGAGCCCGCGGGCGATATCCGGGTCCGCGTCGATCAGGCCGTCGCGCCCGATTTCGGCATATCCCGGAGGATGCAGAATAGCGATTTCTCGGGCCAGCGCATCGATTGCCCGCTCGCGCGCCGCCCGCAGGGTGCCGAATATACGGGCGGCGCCGGCGATCGCTTCGGCGGATATGCCCTGCGCGTCCAGCAGCTTTACCTTGTCCCGCATGCGGATCCGCGCAAAGGCCCGATCCAGATTGCTCGGGTCCGATACGGTGTCCAGCGACCGGGAAGCGACCGTCGCCTCGATGCGCGCGCGGGGAACGCCGAGCAGCGGCCGGACCAGGCGCAAACCGTCGCGCTGCGATACCAGCGGCATGGCCGCCAGTCCGTCGATGCCGCTGCCGTGGCTCATCCGCATCAGGAAAGTCTCGGCCTGGTCGTTCAGGGAGTGGGCAACCAGCAGCGCATCATGGTCCTGCGCCCGGCACCAGTTTTCCAGAAGGTCGTATCGGGCGGCACGGGCGGCGGCCTGTATGCCCTTGTCCGGTTTGTTGCCGGCCCAGACCAGCGTGTGATGGGCGATGCCACGCGCCCGGCACCAGGCGGCGACCTGCGCGGCCTCGGCGCCGGAGTCCGGCCGAAGGCGGTGATCCACCGTCAACGCGGAGAGAACCGCCCCGGTTTTTACAGCCCAGTCATGTGCCAGCGCCAGCAGGGTCATGCTGTCGGCCCCGCCCGAGACGCCAACCGCCACGGCGGTATCGCCGGAACAAAGCCCGGCAGCACGCATGCATTCTGAAAATTCGGTTGTCGAAAGGGCGGTCGATGAGGCGGCTGAGGCGCTGCCGCTCAACGGCACTTGGCCCTGCTCCGCTCCCGCTCGACCCGGGCTTTCATCCGCGCCCCCAGATCGGGGAAGGTCGACAGCAGCCGGGAATAGGCCGTGCAGGCTTCCCGCCGCTTCTCCAGCCGGTCCAGCGACATGCCGAGTTTGAGCAGGCTGTCAGGCGCCTTGTTGCCCTTGGGGAACTTCTGGAAACCTTCGGCAAAGGCGAAAGCGGCATCCTGGTAGCTATTGCGGACGTAATAGGTTTCGCCCAGCCAGTAATGCGCATTCCCGGTCAGATCGTCCTGAGGATGCTTTTCGATAAAGGTCTGAAGCGCGGTTTCCGCCTTGGCAAAATCCTGCTGCTTGAGCATCAGCGACAGGGCGTAGTCGTACTGCGCCTGCGGCGTGCCGGCCGGCAGAGCCGCGGCCGGCCCGACGGAAGCGGTTTGTGCGGGCGGTGTTGCCGGCTGGGCCCGCATCGGCGGCTGGGGCGGCACGCTTTCCGGCCCGCGCGGTGAGGACACCGCCATGTTTTTCGGAATGGTGCCGAGGACACCGGGCGCGGCGCCCCTTGCCGGTGCCGGGGAGGTTGCGGCCGCCGTCTGCGGCGTGGGGGGTGGTGACACCGCGGGCGGCGGGCGCAACTGCAGGCCCACGTTCGACGGCGGGCGGGCGCTTTGCGGCACGATACCGGAGTCCGGCGCCGATTGCGCACCGGATTGCGAGCCGCCCTCAAGCGCGGTCAATCGCCGGTCCATATCGGCAACCAGTTTTTCGAGCCGCGCCTGGATCTGCTGGGTGCGAAATCCGATCTCTTCGATCCGCCCCGTCAGTTGCTGAAGCTCGTTCTCAAGCTGGGTAATCCGGATGGAGTTCCGCGCGGCATTGCCAGGATCGCCGGCCGCCGGCGCAAGCGGCAGCGCTGCCGACGGGGGCGGCGCTTCGCCTTTATAGACCTGCCGCTGCAACGTGGAGAGTTCGCGCTGAAGCCGGTCCACCCGGTTGAGCAATTGCTGCATCCCGGTGTTCTGCGCCTGCACGACCGCAGGGAGCGCGACAGCCGTCAGACAAAAAATGCCGCCAAAGACAACAGCAGCCCGGACCGCAGACGGGAGACGAATATGGAAAACGGAAAGATTCTTCATACTGTCATACCGCTGCTTCGCCATTGAAAGTCGTGGTTGTGAAAATCATGCTCCAGAAACACGCTTCGGATTCCGACATTCCCGAACGGACGCGTAACCCGGCCCCGATCCTCCCGCGGCATCTTCCAGCCACATCGTGGCGGAAATGTGGCACCCTGTCCCGACGCGACAGCTAGCGACGCGACGCAGTCGCCGGGCGCCCCGGCCGTCAGCCCGTGCCGCCGTCAACCACCGTAACGCCGCGGCGGTTGCGCGACCAGGCTTCCTCGTTGGAAGCCGGATCGACCGGGCGTTCCTTACCGTAACTGATGGTCTTGACCCGGTTCGGATCGACGCCGAGCGCGATCATGTAGTCGCGCACCGAATTCGCGCGGCGTTCGCCGAGCGCAAGGTTGTATTCGCGCGTGCCACGTTCGTCGGTGTGACCCTCGACGGTGATCGTGACGCCGGGAAAACGTTTGAGCCAGGTGACCTGGTTTTCGATCGTCGTCCGCGCGTCGGGCGAAAGATCGAAACGGTTCAGGCCGAACAATACGCGATCGCCGACATTGACGACGAAGTCCTCTGCACTGCCGGGGGCCTGCGCGGTGACCGGCTGGCTGGTGACGCCGCTGGTCACGGGACCGCCCGTACCGGCCTGATTGGCGGCGGCGCCGGATGAAGAACCGTCGCCGGTTGCGCTGGAATTCACTTCCGGAGACGATTCGCACGCCGCGAGTGCTAGTCCGGCCAACGCACAAATGACATATGAGAATCGCATCAGATTTTCCCCCAATTGGTATTTGGCAAGGAGTTGAAATTCAGTATCGCAGACGTCGCGAATACTAGTTCCGGCAGTCCGAAATCACAAGATTTATCAATGGTATGTGGCGCAACTTTCCGCGATTTCAAACGAAATGTGCCGCGCGTGAATATCGTCTTCGACATCGACATCATTTCACCAGCGGCGACCAGGCGGGGTCCGATCCGCCGCCCGGAATCACGACCGCCCGCTCGTTATCGCCCGTCAGATCGATCGAATACAGTTTCGACGTGCTGCCCGTGCGGTTGTTTCCCCGGCTTTCGCGGAAATACATCAGCACCCGTCCGTTCGGCGCCCAGGTCGGCCCTTCGACGTGGAAACCGTCGGCGAGGAGACGTTCGCCCGAACCGTCGGGGCGCATGACGCCGATCGAGAACACGCTGCCGTTGATCCGCGTAAACGCGATCAGGTCGCCGCGCGGCGACCACACCGGCGTGGAGTATTCGCCCTTGCCGAAACTGATTCGTTTCACCCCGCTGCCATTGGCGTTCATGACATAAATCTGCTGGGAGCCGCCCCGGTCGGAGGTGAAGGTGATCCGGCGCCCGTCCGGCGCGTAAGACGGCGAGGTATCTATGGACGGGTGCCGGGTCAGGCGCGCGACCCGCCGGGTCCGCAGATCCATCGAATAGATTTCGGAATTACCGTCCTGCGCCATGCTCATGATGACCTTGTTGCCATCCGGCGAAAACCGCGGCGCGAACGTCATGCTCGGGAAATTGCCGATAACTTCCTGCTGGCCGGTATCGATATTGTAGAGATAGACCCGCGGCTGCCCCGTCCCGTAGGACAGGTAAGTGATCTCCTGCGCGGTGGGTGAAAACCGCGGCGTCAGCACCAGCGCCCGGCCGTCGGTCAGAAACCGGTGATTGGCGCCGTCCTGGTCCATGATGGCGAGGCGCTTGATCCGCTTGTTGGAAGGGCCCTGTTCGGAAATATAGACCACGCGGGTATCGAAATAGCCGCTTTCGCCGGTGATCCGCTTGTAAATCTCGTCGGCGATGATATGCGCCACCCGTCGCCAGTTATCGGGCGCGGTAAAATAGGCAAGCCCGGTCATCTGCGTTTCGCCGAACACGTCCCACAGACGGAATTCGACCTTCAGACGCCCGTCGCGCTGGGCCTGCGCGCTGCCCGCGACCAGTGCCTGGGCATTGATCTGGCGCCAATCGCCGAAACGCGGCTGCACCCGCAGGGCGGAAACTTTCTGGATAAAGGCCCGTCGGTCGATCGGCTTGAACAGGCCCGACCGTTCGAGGTCGGCCGAGATCAGGTTGGCCACGTTGCGGCCTGTCTCGATCTCCTGCGGCGTCTTGCCGAAGAATTCCGGAATGGCGATCGGCATCGGCTCGACGGTGCCGCGCGTGATATCGACGCGAAGCTGCGCCTGTACCGGCGCGGCGGCAACGACGATCGTCAATGCCAGAACGGACAGGCCTGCCCGCCGCGCGAAGGTCCGAATGCTACAAAGTATATTCATTGTCCGAGTGCTTCCCTGGGGTCAAACGTGAAAATGATGTCTTTCCACAGATCGTAATTGTCGTAAGGCAGCTTGAGCGGCATGCAGGCCGGGTCGCGAAGCGCCCGCAGCGCGCTCTCGGCCACTGCCCGGAAAAACGGGTCCCGTCCCATCCGTGCTGTGTCCTCGATCCTGGGCGCCCCGCCCAGAGATCCGTCGGGATTGAGGCGGATATTGACGGCGACGCTCATATTCGCGGCGTCCTTCGCCCCCGCCTGAATCTTCCAGCACGGCGTGATCTGCTGATTGATCGCCTGCGCCAGGCTCGCGGCCATCATGCGCGCCTGCAGGGCGGAGCGTTTGGGCTTTTCTTCCGTTTTCTTCGCCACCTTGGCGGGCGCATCGGCTTTCGCCTTTTCCGCGGCACGACGGTCCTTCGCCAGGTTTTTCAGAAGCGACTGGAATTCGTCGGGCTTGGGCGGCGGCGGTTTGGGCTTGCGCTTCGGCTTCGGCGCCGGCGGTGTTTTTGCGGCAACCTGCGTTTCCGGCTTTTTCGGCGGCGCGGGCTTGGCCTTCGGCTTCGGTACCGGATCCGCCTTCGGTTTGGGCTTGGGTTTCGGTACGGGCTCCGGTTTGACTTCCGGCGGCTTGGGCTTGGGTTTGGGTTCCGGGGCCGGCTCCGGCGGTTTGGGCGCGGGTTTGGGCGGCGCGGGCGGCGGTGCCGGCTTGGGCGGTGTCGGCGGCGGCTTGTTCGCCGTCTTCGGCGGATCGGGTTTCTTGGGCGGCGGTTTTTTGGCCACAGGCTTCGGCGGCGTTTTCTTTTCCTGTTGTTTGGACAGTTCCTCGACCGACACGACCTCGACCGAAATCGGCACGATCTCGGCGCGTTCCGACTGGAGGAGTCCGGGCAGGCCGACGATCACCAGAATCAGAATCACGACATGCAGCAATCCGGAGAATATGGCGCCGTATCGCATGGCTCACCTGGTCCCTCCGGCGCCTGTTCCCGACGGTAGCTGGGTCAGGAGCGCCACGCGGGTAAAGCCCGCCAGATTTACGGTCCCCATCACCTCCATCACCTGCCCATAGGCGATGGCCTTGTCGCCGCGCACGAAAATGCGCGTGTCTTTTTTGTTCTGCGTGATCGCCACCAGCCGCGGCACCAGCTGTTCGAGAGTGATTTTGGTTTCCTGCAGAAAAACCTCGCCCTTCGCGTTGACGCTGACCACCAGCGGTTCGTCCTGACCAACCATCTGCGATGCATCGGTCTTCGGCAGATCGACCGGCACGCCGACGGTCATCAGCGGCGCCGACACCATGAAGACGACGAGCAGCACCAGCATGACGTCGACCATCGGCGTCACGTTTATTTCGGACATCGGGATGTAGCTGCCCCGTCTGTTCCGCCTGCCCCGGCCACCGCCGTTTCCTGACATCATTGCCATGGCCTAGTCTTCGTCCTCGCTCTGGCGCGACAGGATCGTGCCGAATTCGCCGGCGAATGCCTCGAGCCGGCCGGCATAGCGGTTGATATCGGTCGACAGCTTGTTATAGGCGACAACCGCCGGGATGGCCGCAACCAGGCCAAGCGCAGTCGCAAACAGCGCCTCGGCGATACCGGGCGCGACGACGGCGAGCGACGTGTTCTTGCTGACGGCGATCGCCGCAAAACTGTTCATGATGCCCCAGACCGTGCCGAACAGGCCGACAAACGGGGCCGTCGAGCCGACCGAGGCGAGGAACGTCATGTAGCGTTCGAGCTGTTCGAGCTCGCGGTTCAGGGTGATCTGCATCACCCGGTCGATACGTTCCGACAGGCTGTGATGCGAATCGCCCTCTTTGCCGCCGCGCGACGTGGAGCGCCGCCATTCGCGCATCGCCGACGAGAATACCGCCGACATCGGGTCGACCGGTCGCGAGCCGATGCGGTCGAACAGGTCGTCGAGCGAGCCGCCCGACCAGAAGCTCTCCTCGAACTGGCTCGCCTGGCGGCGCAGCCGGCGCATCCGCATGATTTTTTCGAAAATAATCGCCCAGCACCAGAACGAGGCGAGGATAAGGCCGATCATCACCGCCTTGACGATGAAGTCCGCCTGCATGAACAGGCCCCAGATCGACATGTCGTGGACGACCGAACCTGCGAGGGCGGCGGACTGGACGGCACTGTTTTCCATAAGTTTTCCGTTCGTTTCTTAGGTTTACGTAAGCGCGGCGGCGCGGCCGAGCACCGAGCAGACGCTGTCCGGAATGCGCGCGGGCCGGCCGTTCGGTTTCAGGCAGACCAGCCGCACTTTCATTTCGACCAGGGTTTCACCGGCGCGCTCGACGATCTGTTCGAGCCAGAAGCTCGCCGCTTTCGACTGGATGCAGCGGGTACGCACCTGCAGCGCATCGTCGAGATGCGCCGGCAGGACGTATTCGGCCTCGCACCGGCGGACGGCAAACATCAGCCCGTCATTGGCCAGCAGGCTCCGGTGGTCGATACCGTATTCGCGCAGCAGTTCGGTGCGGGCGCGCTCGGCAAAGCGCAGGTAGTTGCTGTGATAGACGATGCCGCCCGCGTCGGTGTCTTCGTAATAGACCCGCACCGGATACACGTGCTCGCGCAGAACCTCAGTCATCCGCATCCCCCCGCGACAGCAGGTCGAGCTGCGAATCGTAGCCCTTGGGCGCAGACACGCCGAGATGACGATAGGCGTTCAGCGTCAGCATGCGGCCGCGCGGCGTGCGCTGAAGCAGACCCGATTGCAGCAGGAAAGGCTCGATCACGTCCTCGATCGCATCACGCTGCTCGGACAGTGCGGCGGCCAGCGTATCGACCCCGACCGGCCCGCCGGCATAATTGTCGGCGATACACAGCAGGTAGCGCCGGTCCATGGAATCGAGGCCGATCTTGTCGACTTCGAGCTGGCCGAGCGCGTGATCGGCGAGCTTCGCATCGATCGCCTCGGCACCGGCGACGCCGGCGAAATCCCGCACCCGGCGCAGCAGCCGGACGGCGACCCGGGGCGTCCCGCGCGACCGCGCCGCAACCTCGGTCGCGCCGTCGGCGGTGACGGTGACGCCGAGCACGCCGGCGCAGCGCCGGACGATCCTGACCAGATCGTCGATATCGTAGAATTCGAGCCGCAGCGGAATGCCGAACCGTTCGCGCAGCGGCGTCGTCAGCAGACCGGACCGCGTGGTCGCACCGACCAGCGTGAATGGCGGCAGTTCGATCTGCACCGAGCGGGCCGACGGTCCTTCGCCGATGATCAGGTCCAGCTTGCCGTCTTCCATCGCCGGATAGAGAATTTCCTCGACCGCCGGGTTGAGCCGGTGGATCTCGTCGATGAACAGCACGTCGCGCGGCTCCAGGTTCGTCAGGATCGCGGCGAGGTCGCCCGATTTGGCGATCACCGGTCCCGACGTTGCGCGGAAGCCGACACCCAGCTCGCGGGCGACGATCTGCGCCAGCGTGGTTTTTCCGAGACCGGGCGGACCGTGAAACAGCACATGATCCATTGCCTCGGCACGTCCGCGCGCCGCCTCGACAAACACCCGCAGGTTCTGGCGCAAAGCGGGCTGGCCGACAAAATCGTCAAGCTGCTGCGGGCGGACATGGCCTTCGCCGAGATCTTCCTCGACAAAAGCGGCGGCAATCGGGCGGTGCTCGCTCATGCCGTGAGCTCCTTGAGCCCGGCGCGGATCAGGTCTTCGACGCCCGCATCATCGCCGATACTGCGCAGCGCGCCGCTGACGGCGCCGAACGCATCGCCCCGGCGGTAGCCGAGATTGACCAGTGCCGAGACGGCATCGTCCATCGCCGCGCGCTCTGTATCGTTGGCGGCCACCGCGGCAGCCGTGGCGGGCGCGACCGATGCCATCCCGCCGACCTTGTCTTTCAGTTCGGTCAGCAGCCGGGTCGCGAGCTTAGGGCCGACCCCGGGCGCCCGGGTGATCATGCCCTTGTCCTGCGCGAGGATCGCGTCGGTCAGTTCCCTGGGCCCGAGCACCGACTGGATGCCGAGGCCCACTTTGGCGCCGACGCCCTGCACGGTGGTCAGCAGCTTGAACCATTCGCGTTCGGCCTGATCGAGGAAGCCGTAAAGATGAATGTGGTCTTCGCGGATATGGGTCTCGATCACGAAGGAGACGGCTTCGCCCGTGCCGGGCAGTTGCGCCAGCGTGCGGGTCGAACAGAACACCAGGTAGCCGACGCCGCCGACATCGATCACCGCCCAGTCGTCGCCGATGGAATCGAGAATGCCGGTCAGCTTGGCGATCATGCGGACTGCCTCTGCTGAACGTTCAGGGCGTCGGCGATCGCGGGCGCGCGCCGGTGATGGGCATGACAGATCGCGACGGCGAGCGCGTCCGCGGCATCCGCAGTTTCGGGTTTTGCGCCGGGCAGCAGGATGTTGATCATCGCCTGCACCTGGTTCTTGTCGGCATGGCCGGTGCCGACCAGCGATTTCTTGATCAGGTTGGCGGCGTATTCGGCGACCGGCAGACCGAGCTGTGCCGGCGCCAGCATCACGACACCGCGCGCCTGACCCAGCTTCAGCGTCGAGGCGGGGTTCTTGTTGACGAAGGTCTCCTCGACCGCCGCCTCCGCCGGCCGGTAGATCAATAAAACCTCTGTCAGGTCGGTGAAAAGCTGCGACAGGCGGTCGGCGAGCGACGCCTTTGCATCCGACGTGACCGCGCCGCTCGCGACATGCACGAGACTGTTGCCCTCGACCTCGATGACGCCCCAGCCGGAACGCCGCAAGCCGGGGTCGAGACCAATCAGCCTGATGCTCATCCGGGTTTCCCTAATCGTTCGCGAGCTGTTCGAGAACGGCGTCGTCGATCTCGAGATTGGAGGACACTTTCTGCACGTCGTCGTTGTCTTCGAGCGTATCGAGCAATTTGAGCATCGTGCCGGCGCTGTCGGCGTCGAGCTCTATCGTGTTCTGCGGCTTCCAGGTCAGCTCGGCGGATTCGGCGCTGCCGAACTTCGCCTCGAGACCGTCGCGCACCTCGTTGAAATCGTTCGGATCGCAGATCACTTCATGGCCGTCCTCGGTCGACTGGACATCCTGGGCCCCCGCTTCGAAGGCCGCCTCGAACATCTTGTCGGCGGACGCGACATCGGCCGGATAGACCACCTGCCCGACCTGGTCGAACATGAAGTTGACACTGCCGGTTTCGCCCAGATTGCCGCCATGCTTGGTGAAGGCCGCGCGAACGTCGCTCGCGGTCCGGTTACGGTTGTCGGTCAGCGCCTCGACGATCACGGCAACCCCGTTCGGTCCGTAGCCTTCGTAACGGATTTCCTCGTACTGCTCGGTATCCTCGTTGCCGGCGCCGCGCGCGATCGCCCGGTCCATGGTGTCCTTCGCCATATTGGCGCTCTTGGACGCCGCGATGGCCGAGCGCAGTCGGGGATTGGCATCGGGGTCCTCGCCGCTCTTGGCCGCGACGGTCAGTTCGCGAATCAGCTTGGTGAAAACCTTGGCGCGCTTTGCATCCTGCGCCCCTTTTCTGAACTGAATATTCTTGAATTTGGAATGGCCCGCCATGATCGCTCCGTCAGATGCCCGTAAAGTGCCGCAAATTACACCATATCTGGTGCAAATGCGACCCTGAACCCCCACATTTCCGCGTGATTCGGGCGATGGAAACAGGGTGTAGCGGGATATTGTGGCAGGAATGGGGCGCGGGGCGGACAGGCCGGTCCGGTTTCCCGGGCGATCGCTGCGCGCGCCGGTCCGTCAGGTGACAGACCGCCGCGGCCGAAACCTCAGGAAATGCGTTCGAACAGGCTGGTATCGGTCAGGGCATCCATCGATATGATCTTGATGGTGCGCGGATCGCCGGGGCGCACGAGGCGCGCGTGGGGTTCCGGCGCGACGGTCGGCGCGGGGCCGGTGTATTCCCAGGTACCGCCGCCGATCGCGCGGAAAAGCTGGCCGTCGGGGATCTCGTGACGGCGGGAACGGCTGGATCCGAACATAATGACAACTCACAAATTCAATGGAGCCGGACAATACAGCGAGAAGCCCCCCGCCGTCGAATGAATTGCGCGTTACTGTGATGAATTTTTGGTGCGTACGCGAAACGCGCTCATGTCACGCGGCGGGGGCATTGCGATTTGCCTCCCGGAATTTGGGTATGATAGTCGTGCGCTCGGCCCTGGAGCGCCCACCCCCTATTTTCGCGGATCGACCATCGATTTTTTATCGGCTTCGCGAATGGCCGCCTCTAATTCTTCGGCGTTGAAATCGAACACCACGCGGGAACCAAGCGCATAAATTTTGCAATCGCGACCGCTCCGGTTTTTGCATTCAAGGAGGGCCCGGTTTATGGCGCTCTTACTATCCCAAAAGGCGTAGGACCAGCCGCTATACCCATTGATCGGATCGATTGCGAACGCTTTAAATTCCGGTTTCGTCGATACAATATACCGTTCAAACGACCGGACGCTGCCTTTACCCAAAGTTTTGAGGATCGAATTCGCCGCGAGATACCGCTGTTTCTCCTCTTCTATCTGTTTTGCGGTCATGCCATACACCACCGTGTTGCCAATGGCGTACAGTTCGCACGGAACACCTTCAGATCGAGATTTACACCGCTCCAGCGCTGCATCGATTGCGACGTCCGGCGACCTGCGGTTCCAGGCAAGCCCGCCGGACTGCAAACCTGTGTGAATGGCAAAGGCCTTGTAGGGGCGGTATTTGAAATCCGTCATGTAATCTTTGGCGTAGTAGATTGCCTGGCCGGTCAACGGCTCCCCATCCGTCACACAGGCGCCGACGAGACCCATCAGAAAAACACTGCTAACGAGACGCGACGATCGAAGGAAGGAGCGTGATTTCCTGATATAGCGTCTTGAGAATGTACGTCGCCCTCTTTTATTCATCGTTCCCTCTGCAATGCATAGTCAGTCCGGCATTTCCCCGCGCAAACGCCCGCCGATACGGATCGGGCGTATCTCGGTCGCCAGCCCCGTCGTATCGTCGATATCGACCATGGCGGCGCACAGCGTGGCTTCTTCGGCAGCCGCCTCCATCCGCGCAGTCGGCATCTTGCGCACGAAACGCTCGACCGAAATTTCCTTGCGGATGCCGATAACGGAATTGTAATCGCCGCACATGCCGAGATCGGTCTGGTAGCCGGTACCGCCGGGGAACACCTGGGCATCCGCCGTGGGCACATGGGTATGGGTGCCGACAACGACGGACACCCGGCCGTCGACGAAATGCCCCATCGCCATTTTTTCGCTCGATGCTTCCCCGTGGAAATCGAGGATGATGGCGTCGGCATTGGCGCCGAGCCGCCAGGTTTTCAGCATGTCTGTGATCGCCGCGAACGGATCGCCCAAAGGATCCATGAACAGGCGCGCCATCAGATGCATCACGACGATACGCCGTCCGCGCGCGTCCCTGAATTCGGCGACACCCTTTCCCGGCGTGCCGGCGGGAAAGTTGTCGGGCCGCAGGATGCGCGTTTCGCGGTCGAAATGCGGAATGATATCGCGCTGGTCCCAGACATGGTTGCCCGTGGTGATCACATCGACGCCGACATCGTAGAATTCGTCGCAGATTTTCGGCGTGATGCCGAAGCCGCCGGCCGCGTTCTCCCCGTTGACGATGACAAAATCGAGATCGTAGCGCCCACGCAGAATCGGCACATACTTGGCGATCGCCTTGCGCCCCGTTCGCCCTACTACATCGCCACATAACAGAATACGCATCGAAAATTTCTTCCTTACTCGCCATCGCGCTGTATGCGCGGGTTTTCGCCGACCCGCAGCGTGCGCCGGTCGGTAATAATCATATCTAGAATTTCGTCTCCCGTATCCCCCGGGACGGCCGAAAATTCCTGTTCGTCGTAGCCGACGCCCGCCGCGACGATATCCCGCCGCGCGCGCAAGTCCCGCAGCGTGCGGTCGTAATAGCCGCCGCCATAGCCGAGCCGGTTGCCCGAAACATCGAACGCCAGCAGCGGGGCGACGACGATGTCCGGCACCAGGACGGGGGCATCGCCGGCAGGCTCATGGACGCCGAACACACCCGGCAAGAGCGCATCGCCTGTCCGCCACGCGCGAAAGGATAGCGGCTCGGACCGCCCGGCAATGACCGGTAACGCCGTCCGCGCACCAGCGCCGGCCAGCGCATCGATCAGGCCCCGCACATCGATCTCGTCGCGCATCGGCCAGTAGAGAGAGACAACGGCGCCCTGCAGCCGGTCTGAAAACGCTGCGAGAAACCGCGCGGTCAGTGCCGGCCCGGCAGTTTCGCCGCGCGCCGCATGAACGGCGGCGCGGCGGATCGCGGCATCGACGCGCAGCGACTGCTTGATCGCGGCTGTATGTTCGCTCCGGGGTATCACGTCGGGCTTTCCGATCGGGCTTTCCGAAAAATTACGCTGGCTGCAAACGCGGGCGGCGGAGCCGTCACAGCCGGCAGTCTATGTGATCCTCTGTGGCCTGTACGAGACAGGTGGGTGCCGCGTGCGGAGACCAAAATCCCCGCAGAGACAGCTCCCTAGAGAGATGTATTGGCCCCAGGGATGTAGAGACACATCGCACCGGACAGCCCCGCCTGGGACCTAACCTAGTGCATAAACCGTAAACGGGAAATCAACTTGCGCAGATTGCGCCGTATCCGGTCGGCGGGCGGCGCTATTCGGCCGGCGGTACTGTCGCGGAAATGCCCGCGGTGGCGGCCTCGATACGTGCCGCCGCGGCATCGACGATCTCGGCCACCCGGTCTTCGAGCTGCTCGACGGAGACCGACCCTTCCGCATTTTCGGTCGCCTGCCGGAGATCTGCATGGGTTTCGGCAAGCTCGTCCGCGATCAGCAGGGACACCATCACCAGCAGGCGCGAATCGCCCACCTGGCCCACCGCGGCGACCAGTTCCTTGACCCGGCGGTCGACATAGTCGCCGAGCTGGGCGAGGTGCGCTTCCTGGCCGTCATCGCAGGCAATCTGGTAGGTGCGACCGTTAATCGCGACATCGACCTGCGGCATCTCAGTGATCCAAAATGGTTTTGATACGCGCGATTGCGCCGTCGAGCCGCCGGGCAATAGCGGCATTCGCGTCTTCAAGCTCGGCGGTGCGGGCCTGCGCGGTCTCCAGCGCAGCCGCCATCTCCGGGTCGGGCGCCGGCGTTGCGCCGATCGACGCCGCCGAAGCTACAGCCGCACTGGCCGCGTTCTCCAGTCCTGCGACCGCGCGCTGCAAGCGCTGTTCTGCTTCATCCAGTTTAGACATGAAACCGCGTAAACCGCCGATTTTTCGTTGTTTTTGCACCATACGATGCACATCGAAGCCGCGTCAACCGGGGCGGAACGTTCAGGCCCGGCAGCGAATCGTCCCTACCGGCTGCCGCAAAAAACCCCGGAATTCTGCCCTGCGG
The DNA here is from genome assembly GCA_963977005.1 of uncultured Rhodospirillaceae bacterium. Taxonomy (GTDB): domain Bacteria; phylum Pseudomonadota; class Alphaproteobacteria; order MPNO01; family UBA830; genus CAXBCP01. The sequence continues at coordinate 121,897 of CAXBMQ010000006.1, read as the reverse complement.
GGCCAATCGACCGATTGAATTTCCTGCGCCTTTGGGCTAAGCAGGGTCAATCTGTTTCATAAGGAATCCGAACATGCGCGTCAGTCAGAAAGTTAAGAAAATTCTTGCCGGTTACGAGAGCGACAATCCCGGTACAAAGGGAAATCTGGCGCGAATACTGATGGAAGGAAAACTGGGCGGCACCGGCAAGCTCGTGATCCTCCCCGTGGACCAGGGTTTCGAACATGGCCCGGCGCGCAGCTTTGCGCCCAACCCCGCCGGGTACGACCCGCATTACCATTACCAGCTTGCCGTCGATGCCGGGCTGTCGGCCTTTGCCGCGCCGCTCGGCATGCTCGAAGCCGGCGCCGACAGCTTCGCGGGCGCAATCCCGACGATCCTCAAATGCAACTCCGCCAATTCGCTGGCGACGGAAAAAGACCAGGCGGTCACCGCGTCGGTCAACGATGCGCTGCGCCTCGGCTGCGCCGCGATCGGTTTCACGATCTACCCGGGTTCCGAATACCAGTTCGAACTGATGGAAGAGATTCGCGAACTGGCGGAGGAAGCCAAATCCGTCGGGCTTGCCGTTGTCATGTGGTCCTATCCGCGCGGCGGCATGGTGACCAAGGAAGGCGAAACCGCGATGGATGTCTGCGCCTATGCCGCGCACATGGCGGCGCTGATGGGCGCCCATATCATCAAGGTCAAACCGCCGACGGATGCCATGTTCCTGGACCCCGCCAAGAAGGTCTACAAGGATCAGAAAATTCCCGTAAAGACGATGACCCAGCGGATCGAGCACGTCGTGCAGTCCTGCTTCAACGGCCGGCGGATCGTGGTGTTCTCCGGCGGCGAAGCGAAGGACCTGAAAGGCATCTATGCCGAAGCCAGGGCCATCCGCGACGGCGGCGGCAACGGCTCGATCATCGGGCGCAACACGTTCCAGCGTCCGAAAGAAGACGCGCTGGCGATGCTCGGCGAGATCGTCAAGATTTACCAGGGCAAAGCATGATAATCGGGGGACTCCCCCATTCGCGCTGAATCCTGCCAGCTTTACCTGATCACCCCGCCATCCTTCGGCGCGGGGGGGCCGGAAGCGTTCGCGGAAATCATGGCGACGGCGCTCGACGGCGGCGACGTCGCGTGTATCCAGCTGCGCCTCAAGGACGTATCGGACGATGAGATCCGCCGCGCCTGCGATGCGTTGCGCCCCGTCGCCCAGGACCGCGATGTCGCGTTCATCCTGAACGACCGCGCCGACCTCGCGGCCGAAACGGGCTGCGACGGCGTCCATGTCGGCCAGGAAGACACGCCCTATGACGAAGCCCGCCGGCTTGTCGGTGACGACGCGATCGTCGGCGTGACCTGCAAGGCCGACCGCGACCTCGCCTTCCAGGCCGGCGAAGCAGGTGCGGATTACGTCGCCTTCGGGGCGTTCTTTCCGTCGACCACCAAGCAGATCACCACCCCGGCAGACCCCGACATCCTGTCCTGGTGGCAGGAACTGATGGTGATCCCGTGCGTCGCCATCGGCGGCATCACCGTCGACAACTGCGAGACGGTCATCGAGGCGGGTGCCGACTTCCTCGCCGTCGGCGGCGGGGTCTGGAATTACCGGGACGGTCCCGGCGCGGCGGTGAAGGCGTTCAACGAAAAAATGTCGGCGGGCGATTAACCGGCAACCGGTCAGTAACGGGGGACGATCGATGGAGTTCGGGGTATTCGATCACGTGGATGCCAATGGCACGCCGCTGCATCAGTATTACGACGACCGGCTGGACATGGTCCGGCTGCTCGACGAGCTGGGCTTCAGAACCTATCACATCGCGGAACATCACTCGACGCCGCTCGGCATGGCGCCGTCGCCGACCGTCTATCTTTCCGCGGTCGCCCGCAGCACCACCCGGCTCCGCTTCGGGCCGCTCGTGTTCGCCCTGCCGCTCTATCATCCGTTCCGTCTGGTGCAGGAAATCTGCATGGTCGACCAGCTCAGCAAGGGGCGCCTGGAAATAGGCTTCGGCCGCGGGGCGTCGCCCATCGAAGCCGCCTATTTCGGCAACGACCACGCGGGGGCGGAGGAGACCTACCGCGAAAACCTCGAACGCATCCTCGCCGCGCTCTCCTCCAACAGTCTCGACGGCAAGGGCACATTCAACGAGGTCGAAGAAATCCCGCTGCTGGTCGAACCGTATCAGAAGCCCCACCCGCCGCTGTGGTACGGCATCCATTCCGCCGACAGCGCGGCGCGGGCAGCCCGCATGGGCAGCAATGTCGTCAGCCTGGACACGGCCGAGGAAACGCGCGGTTTTGCCGACAGTTTTCGCGACGAGTGGTCGGCGGAACACGGCTCGCTCGACGACCTGCCGCTGATCGGGCTCGGCATCTTCGTGCATGTCGACGAGGACGAGGCCCGCGCCCTGAACACCGCGCGGCGCGCCTATGCGGTATGGCATGACAGCTTCAACTGGCTGTTCCGCCGCCATGACATGGCGGTGCCGCGGCATCAGCGGCCCGCCGACTTCGACGGCATGGCCGCACAGGGCCGCGCGATTGCCGGCACACCCGACCGGGTCGCGGACTTCCTGGCAGAGCGCATGGAAACCGCGACGGCCAACTACATGGTCAGCCAGATCGCGTTCGGCGACATGGCGGTGGAAGAAACCCTGCGCTCGGTCCGCCTGTTCGGCGAACAGGTCATGCCCGCGCTGCGGTCGCCGTCCGTCCCCGGCTGAAAAAAACGTCTAGCCGCCCGCGACCGGCGCCCACAAAACATCGTCGATGCGCTCGGCCCCGGCGGCCAGCATGACCAGCCGGTCGAATCCGAGCGCGATACCCGCACAGTCCGGGATGCCGCTTTCGAGCGCCGCCAGAAAGTCTTCGTCGACCGGATAGGGCGCCCTGCCCTCGGCAACGCGCTGCTGCGTCATCGTCTCGAACCGCCGCCGCTGTTCCGCCGCGTCGGTCAGTTCGCCGTACCCGTTGGCAAGTTCGAGCCCGCAGATGAAGATCTCGAACCGGTCGGACACGCGTCCGTCCTCCGGCGACAGCCGCGCCAGCGCCGCCAGCGAGGCCGGGTAGGAATGCAGCACGGTCGCCGTGCCCACGCCGAGCTGCGGCTCGACCCGGTCCAGATAGATGCGAAAGAAAATATCTTCCCAAGTGTCGGTCTCCGCCGTGCGTATGCCCAGACCGTCCGCGAACATGCAGAGCATATCGGTGTCGGGATCCAGCGGGTCGGACGCGGTCGCCAGCAGGTCGATACCGGCATGGCGTTCGAACGCGTCCTGGACAGACAGGAATTCCCACGGCCGGGTGAGATCGCAGGACACGTCGCCGCGCTGGACAACCGGCCCGCAACTGGCACGCACGAATGCCGCGGCCTCCTCCGCGATGTCACGCCAGCCCGCACCGGTGCGATACCATTCGAGCATGGTGAATTCGGGATGGTGCCGGGCCGTGCGTTCGCCGTCACGGAATACACGGGCCAGTTGGAAAATCCGCTGCATGCCCGCGGCCAGCAGCTTTTTCATCGCGAATTCGGGCGAGGTATGGAGGTAGACCGGCCGCCGGCCACCGCCGGGTTCTCCCAGCGAGGTCTCGAACGCGGTCAGATGCGGCTCCATCCCCGGCGACACCTGAAGCGCCGGGGTATCGACTTCGACATAGCCGCGCCGGTCGAAAAATTCGCGTAAGGATTTGACCATGTCGGCACGGCGGACAAGCGCGTCGGCGCGTTCCTCGAACCGGTCGGGATGCCACCACTGGTCGGTTGCGGCTGAATTGTCGGGTGGGGTTTCGTTATTCTGCATGGCGGCGATAATGCCCCAACAACGCAGGGAGCGTCACCTTTGTCCTTCACTATTTACCGCGCGGTCCGCCCCGCATGAAATCCGCGACACTGCGCACCGGCGCGGAGATCGCCGCGGCCGGGCTTGCCGACGCGTCCGACGTCGCGGCGCTGGAGGCGGTCGGCAGCGCCTACAGCATCGCGATCCCGGCGGGACTGGCCGCGCTGATCGATCCCGCCGATCCGGCAGACCCCATCGCCCGCCAGTTCGTGCCCGATCCTGCCGAACTGATCGCAACCGGGGACGAGCTTGCCGACCCGATCGGCGACGAGACCCATTCGCCGCTGCGCGGCCTGGTCCACCGCTATCCCGACCGCGTGCTGCTGATGCCGACCCTGTCCTGCCCGGTCTATTGCCGGTACTGCTTTCGCCGCGACCGCGTCGGCCGCGCCGCGGGCACGCCAAACGCCGACGACCTGGAAGCCGCCTGTCGCTATATCGAAGACCGCCCCGCCATCCGCGAAGTCATCCTGACCGGCGGCGATCCGCTGTCGCTGTCGGACGCGCGGCTCGCCCGCCTGATCGCGCGGCTGAACGCGATCCCGCATCTGAACAATATCCGCATTCACACCCGCGTGCCGGTCGCCCTGCCCGATCGCGTGACCGACGGGCTGGTCGCGGCTCTGCAATCTGATATTCCCGTCTGGATGGCCCTGCATACAAACCACGCCCGCGAACTGACCGACGATGTCGCCGCCGCCTGCGACCGGCTGACCCGGGGCGGTATTCCGTTACTGTCGCAGACCGTCCTGCTCAAGGGCGTGAACGATAATTTAGAGACCCTGACCGACCTGATGCGCCGCCTGGTCGCGCTGAAGGTCAAACCCTATTACCTGCACCACCCCGACCGCGCCCGCGGCACCGCGAAATTCCGGCTGACGCTGGCAGAAGGACGGGCGCTTGTCGCGGCGCTGCGCGGCAATATTTCGGGCCTGTGCCAGCCGACCTACGTGGTCGATATCCCGGGCGGGCACGGCAAGACGCCGGCGCTCGACATGGCCTGCGCCGGGGATGGGAGCGATACAGCCGGCAAAACGTGGAAACTGCGCGATTTCCGCGGTCGGACGCACGAATATGCGGATAAATAGCGGCGTTCGGGCGGGCGCCGACGCGATTGCCTATTCCGGGGCAAGCTGATAGTTTCCGCCGCCCTTACCCGGAAAACCTAAAAAGCGGAACTGCAGGATGAAAATCCAGGCCAATACCATTCGACCCGGCAACGTCATCGAGTATGGCGACAAGCAATGGCGCGTCCTCAAAACCGAGATATTGCTGCCCGGCAAGGGCAACGCGTTTATCCAGGTCGAGATGCGCGACCTGAAATCCGGCAACAAGACCAACGAGCGGTTCCGGACGGGCGAGACCGTCGAAAAACTGATGGTCGAGGAAAAGGACGCAACCTATCTGTATGCCGAGGACGAACAGATCATGTTCATGGACAGCGAATCCTACGAACAGTTCTCGCTCAACAAGGACGATATTGGCGATTCCGCCGCGTTCCTGCAGGACGGCATGGTTGTCACCGCGGAACTGATCGACGGTGTCGTCGCCGGCGCGAAACTGCCCCAGCATGTCACGGTGGAAGTGATCGAAGCGGACGCCGTGGTCAAAGGCCAGACGGCGTCTTCTTCGTACAAGCCTGCACTGGTCGAAAACGGCGTCCGCGTGATGGTGCCGCCGCACATCGCGGCGGGCACCCGGATCGTCGTCAATACCGAAGATGCCTCCTACGTCGAACGCGCCAAGGACTGACGCACGCCAAGCTACCGCCCCGCTAACGTCCCACCTGCCGGCACGCCCTGAAAAACCGGGCCCGGTATTGCAGGAAAGCCCGTACCGCGATGTCGATGCCGACCCCCCTTATCAACGTGATGAACAATGCCGCCCGCAAGGCATCGCGCCTGCTGATGCGCGATTTCGGCGAGGTCGAGCAACTCCAGGTTTCCCGCAAGGGGCCCGGCGATTTCGTGTCGGAAGCCGACAAGCGCACCGAGGAAATCCTGCACGAGGAACTGCACAAGGCGCGGCCCGGTTTCGGATTCCTGATGGAAGAAGGCGGCACGATCGAGGGCGAGAACGCCAGCGAGCGCTGGATCATCGATCCGATCGACGGCACGACGAATTTCCTGCACGGCATTCCGCATTTCGCAATTTCGATCGCGGTCGAACGCGACAAGGAACTGATCGCCGGCATGGTGTACGAGCCGGTCCGGGACGAGGTTTTCTGGGCCGAACGCAACGAAGGCGCCTATCTGAACCGTCGCCGCCTGCGCGTCTCCGAGCGCAGCGACATGGGCGATGCACTGCTGGCAACCGGCATCCCGTTCGGCAACCGGCCAGGCAAGAAATCGTTTACCGCAATGCTCAACGCGGTGATGAACCGGACGGCGGGGGTCCGCCGCCAGGGCTCGGCGGCGCTCGACCTCGCCTATGTTGCGGCGGGCCGCTACGAGGGCTTCTGGGAAACCGCACTGTCCCCCTGGGACGTGGCCGGCGGTATCGTTATCGTCCGCGAGGCCGGCGGGCTGGTGAGCCAGATCGACGGGCGCGACAACATGCTCTACGGCGAGTCCATTCTGGCGGCGAACCAGCGGCTTTACGACCCGCTGCGCAAAATGCTGATGGAAGCCGTCCGCAACGAAGGGCTAAAGCTCAGCGATTGACCCGATATTTCAATGGGTTGCTTGATTAACGCAATGCCAAAGCGGTTGTCGCCGAACCTGCTCTCGGCTATGTTGCGCTGTCCGGTGCCTGTCGATCAGGATCGGATACGCGTTCATTATTCGGGTTGGAAATGATGGCTTCCAGATTTGCACGGCACCTGACAGCCGTCGCACCGCGCGGTTTCGCCGCCGTAGCGTGCGCTTTCCTGACCGCCGCCCTGGTTGCGCCGCCGCTGGCGCAGGCCCAGCGCCATTCGGGTTCGGTGTCGGTCGATCTTAGCGTCCTCGACTCGCTCGGTACGCCGCAGAATGTCCCGCAATTGCTCCGCCCGGGCGTCCGCTCCCTGCTGATGCCCAATGCGGGCCAGAACGCCAATACACAGCGCAGCGGCACCGGTTTTGCACCGGCGAGCCCGGCGACGCCGCGCGGCAATGCGGCGCCGGCCTCGACCGGGTTTACGCTGAAACCGCCATCCCAGGTGAAACGCGCCGCGCCGGCCAAACCTGCCCAGCCGCGCGTTCTCCGCAAGCCGGTCGCACCGCGTACGACGCCGCCTGCCCCGCCCGTGATCGCGGCGAAACCGCCGGCCGCGCCCAGCGCGCCCTCCGCGCCGGTTGTGCCGCAAAGCGCGAGCGCACCGCCGGTGCCCGTGCCGCCGCCGGCCGCACCCACCACCGCCGCCCGCGCACCGACGCAGATAACACCGCCACCGCCGCCGCCGGCGATTGCACCGCCCGCTGTCCCACCCGCTGCGCCGCCTGCGGCACCTGCCGCCAGGCCGGCACCCGAGGCGCCCGCGCAGACAGCCGCCCTGACCCCGTCCGCAACGCCGCGCGGCAAGCTCGCCGCGGGCCAGCAGTTCAGGCTGATGTTCGGGGCCGGCACGGCGTCGGTCGAAAACGCGGCGGGCACGCAGCTCGACGCCATCGCAAAAGCGCTGAAAGACGACGAGGCATTGCGTCTCCAGCTTCTGGCGTATTCGGGTGGCGGGGCGCAGACGCCGAGCCAGGCCCGGCGGATGTCGCTGTCGAGGGCGCTGGCCGTGCGGTCGCGCCTTATCAAGGAAGGCGTGCGCAGCACGCGGATCGATGTCCGCGCGCTGGGCAACAAGTCCGAAGGCGGCCCGCCCGACCGGGTCGACGTGATCGTCACCAAAAGATAATGCGCGTTCAGCGCGCGCGTCCCCAGATTTCCCGCTGACCGAACAGCTGACGGAGCCGACCTGACGATGACCCACCCGCGGCGCTATCTGATTCGAATGGTCGTCTTTCTGGGCGCGGTCATCGCGCTTGCCGCCGTCCTGTCCGGGGGTATCCGGGACGCCTTCATGGCGAATGCAGCGCTCAACGGCCTGATCGTCGGCGTTCTTGTTCTGGGTATCGGCTATATTTTCCGCACGGTCTTTGTGCTGACCAGCGACGTCGCCTGGCTGGAGAGCTTTCGCGCCGGTCAGCCCACCCTGTCCGCCGCGCCCGAACCCCGGATGCTGGCGCCGATGGCGGCGATGCTCGGCGAGCGCACCGCCCGGTTCAGCCTGTCGGCGATGTCGATGCGCTCGCTGCTTGACGGCATCGCGTCGCGGCTCGACGAATCCCGCGATATCTCGCGCTACCTGATCGGCCTGCTGATCTTTCTCGGCCTGCTCGGCACTTTCTGGGGCCTGCTGCAGACCATCGGCGCGGTCAGCAATGTCATCGCCACGCTCAATGTCGGGTCGGGCGAAATGGGCGCCGTGTTCGACGATCTGAAGAAAGGCCTGCAGGCGCCGCTGTCGGGCATGGGCACCGCGTTTTCATCGTCGCTGTTCGGTCTGGCGGGATCGCTGGTGCTCGGCTTTCTCGAGCTTCAGGCCGGCCAGGCGCAGAACCGGTTCTACAACGACCTGGAAGACTGGCTGTCGGGCCAGACGCGGCTCGGCTCCGGCGCCTCGATCGGCGAGGGCGACCAATCGGTGCCGGCTTACGTGCAGGCGTTGCTGGAACAGACGGCCGACGGGCTGGAGAACCTTCAACGGACCCTGCAGCGCGGCGAGGAATCCCGGATCAGCGCGAATAGCGGAATCAGCAACCTTGCCGACCGGCTCGGCACGCTGACCGACCAGATGAAGACCGAACAGAACCTCATGGTCAAACTGGCGGAGAGCCAGATGGATCTCAAACCGATCCTGTCGCGGCTCGAAGAAAGCCTGAACCGGCCGGCCATCGGCAGCGCTGCGGGAAGCGACGAGGTACCCGCCCATATCCGTAACATAGATATCCACCTCGCGCGGCTTCTCGAGGAGACCGCGACGGGCCGGACCGAAATGATCGACGAACTGCGAAGCGAAATTCGCGTCCTGTCGCGCACCCTCGCGGCGATTGCCGAAAAAGCGGGCCGGTAGGCCCGCCGCGGGGAGAAGCAGTAAATGCCCGGCGCGTTGCGGCGACGACGATCCACCCTGGATATCTGGCCCGGCTTTGTCGACGCGCTGTCGGCCCTGCTGATCATCATTATCTTCCTGCTGATGGTCTTTACCCTCGCGCAGTTTTTTCTGAGCGAGATGCTGTCGGGGCGCAACCAGGCGCTGGAGCGGCTGAACCGTCAGGTCGCGGAACTGGGCGAGATGCTGTCGCTGGAACGTTCTGCCAATGCGTCGCTCCGCGACGAGGTCTCGCAGCTATCGGCCGATCTGTCCGCATCCACCGCGACCCGCGAACGCCTGTCGAGCCAGCTTGCAGAACTGCTGCCGCAGAAAGACGCGCTGGAATCCATGCTCACCGACGTGACGCGCGAACGCGACGACCTGCAGGGCAAACTCGATACCGCCCTCGCCGCTGCCAGACAATCCGCCGCGGAACTCGCGGAAGCGCGGAAATCCGTCACCGCGGACAAGGAAAAGATCGAGGCCCAGCTTGGCGAGATCGCGCAGCTCAACCGCGATGTGAAGGCCCTGCGCGAGCTGCGGGCAAGCCTGGAAAAACGCCTGGCGGACCTGGCCGCAACGGTGCAGGCCCGCGATGAATCGCTGACCGCGCTGCGCGACCGGTCGAAAGAGCTCGAAGCGAAATTGTCGACCGAACAGGAACGCACCGCGCTGGCACAGAAGGATATCGAGAAGAAAGACCTTACGATCCGGGAGCTTGGCGAACAGGCGCAGCGCATCGGCGAGGACCTGACCGAGGAACAACGGGCCAGTGCGGCCGCGAGAAAACAGGTCGAAGCGCTGAACCGCCAGTTGCTGGCACTGCGCCGCCAGCTTGCCCGGCTGAACGCCGCGCTTGGCGCGTCGGAGGCAAAGGCCGCCGAACAGAGCGTACAGATCACCGCCCTGGGCAAGCGGCTGAACCAGGCGCTCGCCAGCAAGGTCGCGGAACTTGCCCGCTACCGGTCGGAGTTTTTCGGCCGGCTGCGCGAAGCGCTCGGCAACCGGGAAGGCATCCGTATCGTCGGCGACCGCTTCGTTTTTCAGTCCGAGGTCCTTTTCCCGTCAGCCTCGTCGGACCTCAACCCGGGCGGCCGGGATCAGATAGAACAGCTGGCGCGCACGCTGACCGAAATCTCGCAGCGCATCCCGGACGAACTGAACTGGGTGTTGCGGGTCGACGGCCATACCGACGCCTTGCCGATCCGCACCGCCAAATTCCCGTCCAACTGGGAATTATCGGCGGCCAGGGCCATCGCGGTCGTAAAACAGCTCCGGGCGTTCGGCGTGCCCGCCAAGCGGCTGGTCGCCGCCGGGTTCGGCCAGTTCCAGCCGCTGGATGTCCGAAACGACGAGGTCGCCTACCGGCGCAACCGGCGGATCGAGTTCAAGCTGACCCAGCGCTGACAGAGAAACCTGCGGGCCGCGGGTCAAAGCGGTTAGTTTTTGTTGCAATAGCCCCGCCCATTCCCTATAAACCGCACTCTTTCGCAGGAGAAATGCGTTGAAAAATGATATTCATCCCGATTATCACGAAATTAATGTCGTGATGACCGACGGCACGACCTACACGACACGCTCCACCTGGGGCGCCCCGGGCGATACGTTGAAGCTCGACATCGATTCCAAGTCCCACCCGGCCTGGACAGGCGGTTCACAGCGCCTTGTCGACACCGGCGGACAGGTGGCGAAGTTCAACAAGCGGTTCCAGGGAATCGGGCTCGGCAGCTAGAACGCTTCCCGGCTTCAGGCCCGGAATGATGAAAAGGACGCCTTCGGCGTCCTTTTTTTCGTTCATGGAGAATTCGTCAGCCGGCCTGTTTCGCCGCCATTTCACGCAGGCTGAGCACCTGATCGTAGAGCCGGCGGCTGCGATCGACATAGCCGCGGATTTCCAGCGGCAAGGTCGCCCCGTCGGCGGCCGCGACCCGTTCCGCGTCGACCGACACGAGCAGGCCGTCCGCCCGGGTTTCGGCTTCTTCGGGCGTAATCTCGCCCGCCGCCGCCGCCTTCTGCAGCAGCAACCACGCCATCGCCTCGGTCAGATTCCGCGTCATCGCCGATACTTCGCGCACGATGCGCGCCCGAACGTCGGTAGACTCGCCTTCGTTCGGATCCTCCGGCGCGGCCTGTACCTCCGCCAGGAAGTCGCGCAGTTCGGTCATCAGCGACAGCGTGTCCTGATAGGCGTCTTCAATAAAAGCGGTTAACGGGCCGGACATTGCGATATTTCCATAGTCGACGAATCTTTGAACCTGAAACGGTGTTCCAGCCTACCGTTTATGACCTGAATAAAGCGTAAAGTAAAAAAAGAGCCGCCCCGGAGGGCGGCTCAAGTCAACAGGGAGGCGTCAAAAGGATGGGATGAGGATCCTTTTCGACGGCCCGGTCTCCCGAACCGTCAGTCTGTAAATTACGCCCAAATGGTTAACAAACGTTTAAAATACCGGACAAATGCACGCTTAATTTGTCCGGGACAAAGATTTTTCAACGCACCACAAAGCGTAAATATATATTATATATCAATATTTTAGATTACGATCGCAAGATCCGCGGTCGGAATACGAAAACGGGGCGGCCTCATTTTTTTGCCGGAATCGCGTTAATGTCCGGACGATGCCCCCGCGCAAACAGGGCCGGCGCCGGGATCAGGACTTGAAAATCGATTCGACGCCCGCCCGGTGAGCCTCTTTCCGCGCGATTTCCGCCCGCACGCGCTCGATCTCTTCGTGCATCTCGGCGATGTATTCATGCAGTTCCTCTATCGAGATCGGATCCAGATCGCGTTTGGGTTTAGGCATGTTTTTCGGCAGATCGTCGTTTTCCTGCACCTGCAATTCTCCTCTGACCGGGCTTGCCAGTGTGCCGCCGAGACGATAGACCTGCAACCTTCGTTTCCACCATTTTCCGAGCGTCGATGTCCGTGTCCTACGAGATACCCGAAACCATGACCGCCATAGAGATCGCCGAATTCGGCGGTCCCGAGGTATTGAAACCCGCGACGCGTCCGACCCCGACACCGGGCGACGGCGAATTGCTGGTCAAAACTGTCGCCGTCGGGGTGAATTTCCCGGATACCATGCAACGCCAGGGGTCCTATCCGCCGCCGCCGGGCACGACGGATATTCCCGGCCTCGAACTGGCCGGGACCGTTGTTGCCGTCGGCAGCGGCGCAGACGGCTTTGCGCCGGGCGACGAAGTCTGCGGACTGGTCTCGGGCGGCGCCTACGCGGAGTACTGCATCGTGCCGGCGCCGACGGCCCTGCCGCTGCCGAAAGGCTACGACATGCTGAACGCGGCCGCGATCCCGGAAAATTTCTTCACCGTGTGGACCAATCTGTTCGACGGCGTCCAGCTGACGGCCGGGGACACCATTCTGATTCACGGCGGATCGGGCGGCATCGGAACGGCGGCGATACAGGTCGCGAAGGCGTTCGGGGCGACGGTCTTTACGACGGCGCGCAATGCCGAGAAATGCAAAGCCTGCGAAGACCTCGGCGCGACGCGCGCCATAAACTACACCGAGGAAGATTTCGTCGAGGTCGTCAAGCAAGCGACCGGCGGCATCGGCTGTTCGGTTGTGATGGACATGGTCGGCGGCGATTATTTCAGCCGGAACCTGGACGTGCTGGCGCCCGACGGGCGGATGGTACAGGTTGCGGTCCAGAAGGGCGCCAAGGTCGAACTGTTCATTCCGACCATTATGGCCAAGCGAATCCACTATACCGGATCCACCCTGCGCCCGAGAACGACCGAACAAAAAGGAGCCGTCGCGAAGGCAGTGTACGAGAATCTCTGGCCGTTATTCGAAAAAGGCGATATCAAGCCCCTGATATTTAAAACCTTCCCGCTGGAGAAGGCTGCAGAAGCCCACGCGCTGATGGCGTCGAGCAGTCATATCGGGAAGATCATGCTGACGGTCGACGACGCGGGCTGACCCCCGCGCCGCACGGCGGTCGCACCCGGAGACCGAACCCGGGCATCGAAACTGGACACCGAACGCAGCAAGAGAGCACAACGTCATGAGCCGTGAAGCAAACGAAAACCCCAAGCCGCTGATGCCAAAGGCCACCGCCGTGTGGCTGATCGAGAACACCGCGTTAACGTTCCGCCAGATCGGCGCGTTCTGCGGCCTGCACGATCTGGAAATCCAGAGCATCGCCGACGATGAAGTCGCCGTCGGCATGGTCGGGTACGATCCGATCGTGAACGGGCAACTGACGAAAGAGGAAATCGAGCGCTGCGAGGCGGATTCCTCGGAGCGCCTCAAGATGGCATCGACTACGGTGCCGCGTCCCGCCACCCGTACCAAGGGGCCGCGCTATACGCCCGTCGCCCGGCGCGGCGACAAGCCGGATGCCATTGCCTGGCTCGTGAAGCATTTCCCCAATCTGAAAGATGCGCAGATTTCGCGTCTCATCGGCACCACCAAGCCGACGATCACGGCGATCCGCGACCGCTCGCACTGGAACATGGCAACCATCACCGCACGCGACCCGGTGGGTCTCGGCCTGTGCAACCGCCAGGACCTCGACAAGGAAGTGAAACGCGCCGGCTATGCGTCCACGTCGGAAGCACCGGTCGTCGAGGAAGCGCCCAAAGCCTCTACCCCGGCGATGCCGGAATTCAAGCTTTAGGCCGAAGACTTCAGAACGACGAAAACAAAGCCCGCTCCGGGAACGCCGGGGCGGGCTTTTTATCTGTTATCGCACCGGTTGAGCCCTGTGTTCAGGCATCTGCAAGGCGCGTCATCTCGTCCTTGACGATCAGTTTTCGTTTTTTGATATCCGCCAGGGTGGCCGGGTCAGGCTGAAGTTTTCGCTTTTCGTCTTTCAACTCCGTCTCGAGCGCTTCATGCTTGCTTTTAAGAATCTCAATCCGCTCGCCTTCACCCATGTCGCATACCCTCCGTCAGTGAAAAAACACGCTGAAAGTCTAGACCGCGGTCAGGCCGGATGTAAATCGTCGTTTTGTTTCAATACCAGTCTCGCCGGGTCGAAAATCACAGTTTCGCACATGCCTGCCGGACGGCATCCGCATCGTGACCGCTGAACGCAACCCCCAGCATATGCGCGACGTTCGAGCGGTCGGCGTCCGTCGCGGCAGCGCCAAAACCGGCAAAATAGATGGCGATGTTCGCCACCGCATCGGCAAGCCGGAGGTCCCCGGCGCGCGAATCGTCCGGCTCCCGGTCGATCGCAGCCGCTAGCATCAGTTGCTCGGTATGTTCGCAATCGATCTCCGTCTTCTGGATACGCTGGCGGAGAGATTCCGACAGCCCGGCCGGGGCCGGCGGCATGCCGCCCTTCATCCGCACCCGGACCGCGCGCAGTTCGCGGACGACCTCGTGGTGCCATTCCCGCACCGCTCCCGTGACGGTTTTCATCTCCGCCGGGCTCAGCGACCCGCGGCCGGACGCACCGAGCCAGATGCAGAACAGCAGCACGTTGACATCGAGCTCATGCGCTTCCTGCAGGTCGAGACACGCCGCGCCGACACCTTCGGACATATAGACGCTGAGGGAAAAATCCCAGAAAGGGTGTTCGGGGAATTCAGCCAAGATATCGCTCCTTACCATAAAACATGTACACGCTAGACCGCCCCAGATGCCCCGGGGTCGCCGATATAGATATCGAGACCGGTTGCGGTATGCACCAGGGTGCCCTGCGGATCGACACGGTGAGATGTCGCAATGCCATCCGCCAGCGGCACATCGCGGCATTCGCGGTTCGACCAGACAACCAGGCGGTCGAACCGGCCCTGCGCAACCAGGTCCACGGCACACACGCCGAACGCGGATGCAAACAGCCGGTCACGCGGGGCCGGCGCGCCGCCGCGCTGGACATGCCCCAGAACGGTTACGCGCGATTCCGCACCGGTCGACTTCTCGATCATTTCGCTCACCCGCTGGCCGACGCCGCCGAAGCTGAAACCGCCGTCGCTCCGCCTGCGCCCGACCGTCTCGCCATCGGGCAGCTGTGCCGCTTCGGCAACGATCACCAGCGCGAAGTTGCGTCCGTTTTGCCGCACATCCAGAATTTTTTCGGAGAGGCCCTCCATCGTCCACGGAATTTCCGGCATCAGGATGGCATCGGCGCCGCCCGAAATACCGGCCGACAGGGCAATATGCCCGGCATTGCGTCCCATGACCTCGAGAACCATGACCCGGTCATGGCTTGCCGCCGTCGGTTGCAGCCTGTCCAGGGCCTCCGACGCGACGTCCACTGCCGTCACGTAGCCGATGGCGTTTTCGGTTTTGTCCACGTCGTTGTCGATGGTCTTTGGGATACCGACAAGGTTAAGCCCGCCCTGAAGCGCCAGCCGGCGCAGAATAGCGAGGCTGCCGTCCCCGCCAATCCCGATCAGCGCATCCAGGCCCAGTTCGCGATAGCCGTCGATGATTTCGTCGGAGCGGTCCTTGACCGTGCCGTCCGGCATCGGATAGGCGAACGGGTCGCCGCGGTTCATGGAGCCAAGAATCGTCCCGCCCATCCGCAGGATATTGCCGTCGAACCGGTCCAGCGTGAGCTCTTCGGCCGCCACCGGGGTTTCCATCAGGCCGTGGGTTCCGTGGTGGATTCCGAAAACGCGAAAGCCGTATCCTTCGATCGCGCGATACGCCACCGCGCGGATGGCCGCGTTGAGTCCGGCACAGTCGCCGCCGCTTGTCAGAACGCCAATTCTCTTTGCTTCCGCCACGAATAAGCCCCATAAAACTGCTGCGAGGACGTACTCAAAATTAACAGTACGCGGCCGTTTCTGCTATCCTCCGCGCGCCGGGAAATAAGAATGAGACCGAATTCATGAGCGAACAGGAAGCCCTGCGCCAGAAACTGGCGGAACTGGAGCTCGAGCATCGCGATCTGGATGACGTTATTGCGCGCCTGACCGAGCGTGCGCCCTACGACCAGTTACAGCTCCAGCGGCTGAAAAAGCGCAAGCTGATCCTGAAGGATCAGATTTCGGGTATCGAAGACCAGTTACTGCCCGACATCATCGCCTGATATCTTCGCCCGATACCATCACCTGAATATCTGACGGAATCGCGGCCCCGGTTCGCGGTCAGGCCGGTTCCTTGCGGATGCCGGTCTTGTGGGCATACATCGCTTTATCGGCCGCCTCGAGCGCGGCGCCGGCATCTCCGCCGCCGCGAATGGTATGCACCCCGAAGGCAACCTCCAGAGCGATCGTCTCACCGTCCCAGTCGAGCGGATCCTCGGCGATCGTCTTGGCGAGAAATTCGGCCTTGCCGCGCGCCGCTTCTTCATCGGCGTGGGACAGCATCACGCCGAACTCGTCGCCGCCAAGGCGGCCGACGATGTCCGATTCGCGGACGTTGGCGGCCAGGATCTTCGCGACTTTCAGGATCGCCGCATCGCCCGCCGCATGACCCTTGCCGTCATTGAGCTGTTTCAGCCCGTTCAGATCCAGATAGATCACGCTGGACGGTGTCCCGTAACGTTCGGCATAGGACAGATTGCGCGACAGTTCGCGGACGAAGGCGCGGCGATTGGCCACCGGCGCCAGCGAATCCTGGTCCGCAAGCTGTTCCAGATATTCGATCCGCGACATGCTCTGATCCAGCTCCTGACGCAGCGTATCGACCTCGGCCATAAGCTGGGTGATCGCTTCCTGGACCTTCGGCGTCAGCTCGCTCTGCGGTATCCCCAGCACGGATGCCGCATCCGCCGCCCGAGGCGCAGTGGCGTTTTCGGCTGTCTTGCTGGCTTTCTGGTAGGAGCCGACACCGGCCGCTGCGGCCGGCCGTCGTGTATTGTCTATGCGCATAAGATCGGTATCCGGTTCTGCAGTAAGCTGTTTTGATACCATCCGAATCGTTAAGATTCGGTTTAGAGTGGCGGATTCCTGCGCTTTGCGTGGGCCGCTCCCGGGCCTATAATGACGCCCGTGATGCATGTTCGATGCATGGGTCGATGGACGGAGCCGTCATCCTGAGATTTTCGGGTTGGCGGCATGGTATTTGAGGGGAACGAGCATGGCAGCGCGTAAAACGGCGACAACCGCCAAACGGCGAAAACCGGCAGCAAAAACGCCGCTGGTCGGCGTCATCATGGGGTCGAAATCGGACTGGCCCACCATGAAAAATGCCGCCGACATGCTCAAGGCGCTGGGCGTCCCGTTCGAAACCAAAATCGTCTCCGCCCACCGTACCCCGGACCGTCTGTCTGCCTACGCAAAATCGGCGAAGGAGCGCGGGCTCAACGTGATCATCGCGGGTGCCGGCGGCGCCGCCCACCTGCCCGGCATGGTGGCCTCGATGACCGCCCTACCCGTGCTCGGCGTGCCCGTCGAGAGCAAGGCGCTGAGCGGCATGGACAGCCTGCTTTCGATCGTTCAGATGCCGGGCGGCATCCCGGTGGGAACGCTCGCCATCGGCACGCCCGGCGCGAAGAATGCCGGGCTTATGGCGGCATCCATCGTTGCGCTGCAGGACGCCGCCGTGGCGAAAAAGCTGGATGCCTGGCGGGCGAAGCAGACCGCGGACGTACCGGACTCGCCGACGGGGCGCTGACGTGACAAACGGGACGAAAAAAGCCGGCGGTGCGCCGCTGCCGCCGGGTGCCACCATCGGCATTCTCGGCGGCGGACAGCTCGGCCGGATGGCCGCCCTTGCCGCCGCCGCGCTCGGCTATCGCTGCCATGTCTTCAGCCCCGATGCCGACGCACCCGCCAAGGAAGTGTCCGCCGCGCAGACCACGGCCCCTTACGAGGACCGGGATGCCGCGCGTGCATTTGCCGCCGCGGTCGATGTCGTGACCTTCGAATTCGAAAACGTGCCGGATGAAACGCTGGCCGCGATCGCCGAAGGCGCACCGGTGCGCCCGGGCGTCGACGCACTGCACATTTCCCAGGACCGGGCGATCGAAAAGACGTTCCTGGCAGACAACGGGATCGGCACGGCGCCTTGGGCGCCCGTCGTCACCGCCGGCGACCTCGGCCCCGCCGCCGCGGTCGGTTTCCCGGCAATCCTGAAAACCGCCCGGTTCGGCTATGACGGCAAGGGCCAGGTGCGCATCGACACGGCAGGCGGTCTCGCTGCCGCCTGGGCCGAAATCGACGAGGCGCCGGCGGTACTCGAAGGCTTCGTCGATTTCGAACGCGAGATTTCAGTGATTGTGGCGCGCGGCGCCGGCGGCGAGACGCGAAGCTACGTGCCCGTGGACAATGTGCACCGCGACCACATCCTGTTCACCACCACGGCGCCGTCGACGGTGGACCCCGCGATCGCGGAGGCGGCCCGCGCCGTCGCCGACCGGATTGCCGGTGCGCTCGACCTCGTCGGATTGCTGGCGGTGGAAATGTTCGTCACCCGCGAGGGCACTATTCTGGTGAACGAGATAGCGCCCCGGCCGCATAACTCCGGCCACTGGACCATGGACGCCTGCGCGGTCAGCCAGTTCGAACAGTTCGTGCGCGCGGTGGCAGGCCTGCCGCTCGGCGATCCGGCGCGTCATTCGGATGCGGTGATGACCAACCTCATCGGCGACGAGGCGGACAGCTGGCTGGAAGTCCTGAACGAGGACGGCGCCTGTCTGCACCTGTACGGCAAGGCCGAGAGCCGGCCGGGCCGCAAGATGGGTCACGTCAACCGACTGTCCCCCATGGGGCGTGCCGCACCGTAACGCTTTTTCGCGACGTCGCGCAGAATGCGCAGCGGGTTCGGTGTCTTCCGTCCGAGCCCCTCGGTCCGGCGCCGCACCGAATGGATACGCATGACATCGGCGATCCGCCGATCGAGAAACGCGGATGTCTCCGTGCCGCCCTCGCTGGTGTCGTCCAGCCAGTACAACGTGGTCGAACCGACCACCCCGGCGAGCAGGCCGCGCTTGGTATAGAATGAAAAATCGGCCGAGCGGTCGCCGACGGCGTACCAGATGTCGTCGACGGTGCGGTATAACAGCCGCGCACCGAGCACCGCATTCTGCGGCATGGCCAGCCACGACAGGCCGCGGCGCACGGCTTCCTTGTGAGGCTCCAGCGCCTCGAGCCGCAGTTCGACGGCGATCGTGACGCGCTCGTGAATCCGCATCTCGCCGAGATCGGCGGCGTCGAGCCCGGCGACCATGCACCGGTCGGCCCAGCGTGAGAAATACCGGATCATGTCGCGCGGGCCGCCCGGAAACAGTTCCTGCGCGACATCGCCCGCGATGCCGAGGTCGCGGGCACCGGCGCTGAGTGCCGCCGGCGACCAGCCATCGAACGGCACATGCGTCAGGATCGCCTCGATCAGCCGGTCGCGCAAACCGGCATCCTTGTCGGTCCCGAATTCGGTCATTCGGACCCCTCTTCCGGGTCGGCATTCTGCTCCATGGCGTATTCCATGAAGTTCTTGAGCTCCTCGTTGAACGTCAGCATCGACAGGTCGGTCATGCGCATGGGAAACAGCACGCCGTCGAGATGGTCGATTTCATGCTGTACCACCCGCGCGTGAAAATTGGTCGCCTCGCGCTCCACCGCCTCGCCATTCGGCGCATAACCGCGATAGACGATGCGCGAATAGCGCGGCACGGCACCGGTCATCCCGGGGATCGACAGGCAGCCTTCCCAGCCCATGGCAAGCTCGTCGTCGAGCGGCTCGAATTCGGGATTGATCAGCGCCGTCAGAGGCGAAAAATCGCTCTCCGGCCCCTCTTCCTCGCCACGCTCGCGCGGCGATTTGAAGATGATGACGCGCTTGCCCTCATAGACCTGCGGCGCGGCCAGTCCGACCCCCGTCGCGTCCTCCATGGTCTCGACCATGTCGTCCAGCAGCCGCCCGACATCGCGCGACGTCGGGTCGGCGATCGCGTCCGCCGTTTTGAGCAAAACCGGGTGTCCCATGCGGGCTATTTTCAGAAGGGTCATGGAAAATCGGGGTCCTGAGGCTGTTTAGACGCGGAATTCGGCTGTTTTCGGCATATTAAAGAGAATGGCGTTAAGGACTTTAAAATCAACCCTCGTTTATGCTATACACCAGTGAACGAACCGGTGGAAACGCCGGTTTTCGCTGTTTTCAGCGGAACATCATGATAACCGAATTTTATAACGCCCGACAGGAGACCATCGGACCGTGGAAGTTAGTGTTAGAGACAACGACGTAGACCAGGCGCTTCGCGCGCTGAAAAAGAAGATGCAGCGCGAAGGCATTTTCCGGGAAATGAAAATGCGCCGGTCGTACGAAAAGCCGTCGGAACGCCGCGCCCGCGAAAAGGCCGAGGCCATCCGCCGCGCCCGCAAGCTGGAACGCAAGCGGATCGAACGCGAAGGCTTCTAGGCTTTCCATCGCGACAGAATTTAAAAGGCCGCTTTTTGCGGCCTTTTTTCATGGGCGCGGTTTGATGATCAAGTTTCGGGCACCAACGTATCGAGATGTTATCCCGGGCTTGTCCTGGGATCTGGTATGACCTCTAGTAACGACACCCCCCCCGCGACACGCGGCGCTTGATCACAAAGTCTGGGCCCCGGCACAAGGCCGGGGCGACACTCGAACAATACCAGGGAAACGTTGGATGACCGACGATACAAACATGGACCAGATCGAATTCTGGAACGGCGATCACGGCGCCGCCTGGGCGCGCCATGCCGAAATCGTGGATGTCATGTTCGCCGAAATTACCGACGCGGTGCTGGAGGCAGCGGCAATCCGCGTGGGCGACCGGGTGCTCGACCTCGGGTGCGGCAATGGCGGCACGACACTGCCCGTCGCCGAAAAAGTCACGCCGATCGGCAGCGTCACCGCCATCGACGTCTCCGCCCCGATGCTGGAGCGCGCGCAGGCGCGCGCCGACGCCGCCGGGCTGGTCAATATCACCTTCGTGCTCGGCGATGCCTCGGTCTATCCGTTTGCCGAAAACGCATTCGACGCCCTGGTCTCGCGCCTCGGCGCCATGTTTTTCGACGACCCGGAAGAGACCTTCCGGCGCCTGGTCCCGGCGCTCGATCCGGGCGGGCGGATTGCGCTGGGGGTCTGGCGCGGGCCGCGCGAAAACCTGTGGGCAATGGGGCCGGTTGCCGCCGCCAGGGAATTCCTCGACATGCCGCCGCGTCCGGCCCGGAAGACCCCGGGCCGTTCTCCTTCGCCGATCCGGACCGCGTCCGCAGCGTTCTCGGCGGTGCCGGGCTGACCGATATCGCGCTTGCCCCGCTGGATTTCCAGATACCGCTCGGCCGCACGCTGGAAGAAGCGCTGAATTTTGTGATGGAAATGGGCCCCCTGTCGGCACCGCTTGCCACCGTCGCCGGCGACAACCGCAGAAAAGCCATCGCCGCGATCACGAAGGTCCTGCAAGAGAACCAGGGAGATGACGGCATCGTCCGCCTCGCCGGGGCCTGCTGGATTATCACGGCGCGCACGCCCTAGCCTAGTCGCGCTATCCGGGTTCGTACGGCATCACCTCGACCGGCACCGGGGCGACAAAGCGTGCCAGCACGTCCCGGGTTTCCGCCAGCGGCACGTCGCTGTCCGGCGTTTCGCTGATAACGATGCAGTCGACGGCGATATTGCGGGTCCGCAGCGCTTCAAACGCCGTCAGGGTGTGGCTCAGACTGCCGAGATAGCTGCCGCCGACGAGAATGGCGGGGATTCCCAGCCCGGCAATCAGGTCGGCCACCGTCCGCGTGTCGTCGAGCGGCACCATGACGCCGCCGATCCCCTCGATCAGCAGCGACATGCCGGTATCGTCGGCCTCGGCAACGGCCGCGGCGCAATAGGCGATCACATCGTCCACCGGCACGCTGCGGCCTTCGCGCACGGCCGCCATGTCGGGCGACAGCGGCGCCGCGTAACGCCAGGGCGAGACGAGATCGATGCTCTCCGGCGAAATCCCGGCGCCCGCCGCGGTCAGCAGGCGGCCGGTATCGCTCGTCTCGGCCTCTGCCGCATCGAAACCGCTGAGCACCGGTTTGAGCACGGCCACGCTGCGGCCCGATGCGCGCCACTGGCCAAGCAGGGCCTCGGCCACATGGGTCTTGCCGATATCGGTGCCCGACGCGGTGACGAAGACGGCCGGCAAATCAGGTTCCCGCAACGCGCGTATCCGCCGTGGGAAGCGCAAGCCCGTTCACCGCCGCCGCCAGGGCAGCGACCTGCGCCGATGTGTGTTCGGCCGTGAAGGTAAAGCGCAACCGCGCCGTGCCCGCAGGCACGGTCGGCGGGCGGATGGGGCTGACCAGAAAGCCGCTATCCGCGAGCGCCGCCGACGCGTCGAGCGCCGCCTGCTCAGGCCCGATCACCAGCGGCACGATGGGGCTTTCGGGGGCCGGCAGGCCCACGGCCGCACAAAAGGCGCGGGCGTTTTCCAGGGGCCGGGCAACCCGGTCGCGGTCGGTCCCGATAATATCGACGGCGGCGATACAGGCCGCAATTACGGCGGGCGGCAGGCCGGTGGTATAGACCAGGCTGCGGGCGCGGTTCTTCATCAGCTCGATCACCGGCGCACTGGCGCACAGAAACGCGCCATACACGCCCGCGGCCTTTGACAGCGTGCCCATCTGCAGCGGGATCTCGGGAAGCGGATCGAACTCCCACGCGCTGCCCCGCCCGCCGCCGAGGACGCCGAAGCCGTGCGCATCGTCGACCATCAGCCAGGCATCGTGATCCGCCGCGACGGCGGCCAGCCGGTCGAGCGGCGCGCGGTCCCCGTCCATGCTGAACACACCCTCGGTCACCACCAGACAGGTGCCGAAGGCGCCCCGGTTTTCCGCCAGCAGCGCGGCGAGATCGTCCGCATCGTTATGCCGGAAGGTGCGGATCTCGGCCCGGCTCGCCCGGGCGCCCATATGCATCGAGGCATGACCGAGCGCGTCGAGCACGATCAGGTCGCCGGGCCCGGCAAGCGCCGGCAGGATCCCGCTATTGGCCATGTAGCCGCTGCCGAACACGCAGGCGGCTTCGGTGCCCTTGAGCGCCGCCAGCCGGGCTTCGAGAACGCCGTAGAGGTCGTGATTACCGGTAATCAGCCGCGACGCCCCTGCGCCCGCGCCATACGAATCGACAGCCTCCGACGCGGCGGCCTTGACCGCCGGGTGATGGGTCAGCCCGAGATAATCGTTACAGCAGAACGAGACAAAATCGCGCCCGTCGCGGCGGATATGCACCGCGTCCGTCCGCTGCGTATCGATCACCGACCGCCGCAGGCCGTGGGCGGTCAGGCGGTCGAGTTTGGCGTTGGCGAACCGGTTAAGCGATTCGTTGGACATGCGGAATCCTGCTTGTCGTGTTCATCCCCGCCCGTAGTATAGCCGACATGGAAAATGAAACGATTCTCCCCCTGGCCGGTACCGGCGACATCCGCCATGACTGGACCAAATCGCAAGCCCGCGCCCTGATGGATGCGCCGTTCAACGACCTGATTCACGCCGCGCAGACCGTGCACCGGCGGCATTTCGACGCCAACGAGGTGCAGGTTTCCACCCTGCTGAGCATCAAGACCGGCGGCTGTCCCGAAGACTGCGCCTATTGCTCGCAGAGCGCCCATAACGAGGCCGATATCGGCGCCGACAAGCTGATGTCGCTGGAAGCCGTGCGCGCGGCGGCCCTGCGGGCGAAGGATGCGGGGGCGACCCGGTTCTGCATGGGCGCCGCCTGGCGCGGGCCGAAGGACCGCGATCTCGATGCGGTCTGCGACATGATCGCCGAGGTCAAATCGCTGGGCATGGAAAGCTGCGTCACCCTGGGGATGCTGGACGACGGGCAGGCCGACCGGCTGAAAGACGCGGGTCTCGATTACTACAACCACAATATCGACACGTCGGCGGCATTCTACGAGGAGATCATCTCGACGCGCACCTTCGCCGACCGGCTCGACACCCTCGCCCGCGTGCGCGATGCGGGTATCAATGTCTGCTGCGGCGGCATCGTCGGCATGGGCGAGGCCCGGCACGACCGCGCCGACATGCTGCAGGAACTCGCGACCCTGCCCGAACACCCGGAAAGCGTGCCGCTGAACATGCTGGTCGCGGTGCCGGGCACACCGCTCGCAGATGTCGACCCGCTGGACCCGCTGGAGCTGGTGCGCGCCATCGCGACCGCGCGGCTCATGATGCCCCGGTCCATGGTGCGGCTGTCCGCCGGGCGGCTGGAAATGGACGCATCGACCCAGGCGCTGTGCTTCCTGGCGGGCGCAAATTCGATCTTCTACGGCGACACCCTGCTGACCACCGGCAACCCGGCCCAGCAGACCGACCGCGCGCTGTTCGACAAGCTCGGCGTGCGGCCCATGCCGATGGACACGCAGGCGGAACTGCCTGCCGCCGAGTAGGCGACCCGATGACGGCCCATCTCTGGCTGCCCTATACCCAGATGCAGACCGCCGCGCCGCCCTTGCGCGCCGCACGGACCGCGGGATCGCGGATTATCCTGGAGGACGGGCGCGAACTGATCGACGCGGTGTCTTCGTGGTGGACGGCGTGCCACGGCTATAACCATCCGCATATCGTCATGGCGATGGAAAAACAGCTTCATGCGATGCCGCACGTGATGTTCGGCGGGCTGGTGCACGAAGCGGCGGAAAAGCTGGCCGCCCGCCTCGCGCTGATGCTGCCGGGGCCGCTGAACCGCGTGTTCTTCGCCGATTCGGGATCGGTCGCGGTCGAGGTCGCGATGAAAATGGCCGTGCAGTTCTGGCTCAATCAGGGCGAGACCGGGCGTACGCGGTTCGTCAGCTTCCGTGACGGCTATCACGGCGACACGCTCGCTGCCATGTCGGTCACCGACCCGGACGAGGGCATGCATGCGCTGTTCAAGGGCTACCTGCCCGAACAGGTGATCGCGCCCATCCCCCGCGACGAAGCGACTACGCTCACCTTCCGGCAATTGCTCACCGATCACAGTCATGAAATCGCCGCCGTGATCGTCGAGCCGCTGGTGCAGTGCGCGGGCGGGATGAAAATGCACAACCCGGATGCGCTCAAGACCATCGCGGCGGCGGCAAAGGACGCGGGCGTGCTGCTGATCTGCGACGAGATCGCGGTGAATTTCGGCCGCGCCGGCAGCCTTTTCGCCCACACGCAGGCGGGGATCGCCCCCGATATCATCTGCCTCGGCAAGGCGCTGACCGGCGGCGCGATCAACCTCGCCGCGACGGTGGCGACGGCGGATGTGTTCGCCGCGTTCCTGTCGGACGATGCGGAGGCGGCGCTGATGCACGGCCCTACCTATATGGCGAGCCCGCTGGCCTGCGCCGCCGCCAATGCGTCGCTCGACCTGTTCGACACCGAGCCCCGCCTGCAACAGGTCGCGGCCATCGAGGCGCAGCTCAAACGGGAGCTGACGCCGCTCACCGACGTTGACGGCGTGACCGACATACGTGTCAAAGGCGCCATCGGCGCGGTGGAGGTCGAAGACCTGCACAATCTGGACTGGTTGAAAGCGCAGTTCGTCGAGGCCGGCATCTGGCTGCGCCCGTTCGGCAACGTGATCTACACCATGCCGCCGTTTACGATGACGTCCGCCGAGCTGTCGGCGATCACCGGGGCGATCGCCGACATCCTGCCCCGCTGGGCCGCGCGGCGCAGGTAATACCTATCTGTTATAGACGTCGCAGACTGCCGTGAATTTCCCGAAAGACTGTGGTTGGTCGGACCGGCCGTGGGCCGAGGCCCCGCGGGACCGCCGTTTTCGCAACGATTTGTATGGTTTTTCAGGCGGCGGCCCGGCGGCGTATCAGGCCGAGCGCCGCGAGACCGAGCCCCAGGATAATGAGTGGCGCAGGTTCGGCGATTTCGGCGGTCACCGGAACTGAGGTGGAGGTCGTCGCGCCTATACTTGCATTGTCGAATTTATAAAACCCGTCGAATCCTGGCTGATCGATGAGCAGGAACTGGCTGGCCATCGCGCCGGGACCCGGTACATCGGCGCCGATCGGCCCGAAGGCGCCGACACGCAACAGAAAATCGCCGGTCTTGTTTAACTCGACACCCAGAAAATCCTGGTAAACGTCGATCTCGTAGCTGTTGCTGGCGAATAATTTGTCCGCACCGATTCTCAGATCGAACATCACGTTCGAGGTCAGGAAGGCGAAGCCGGGCGGGGTCGGCGACGTGAACGAAATACTGTCCACGGCCTGTCCGACGATGCTGGTCGGTGTCGCCGTATCGTAGGTAAACGAGACCGAGCCCGTGGCCTCGGCGACCAGAGAAGGTGTGGTCGCCAACCCCGCCGGCACAAAATTGTTAAAGGTGAAATTCAGAGTCTGCGTAATCAGCGCCGCGTTTGCCGCGCCGGCAAACGTGAACATGGCGACAATCAGCCCGCAGGCCAATACACGAATTTGTCTAAGCACCCTACTCCCCCCAAAAAACACAACCGGTACCCGGTTTTCCCAGCTTATCTGAATAGCCTGCATGTCAGGGTCGGGCAACCGGACATTATGGTTAACGGACAATTAATCCTATCGATCGTCCCGACACCGGACCGCCGTGCGAACCGATGTCCCAGTTTCAGCGTATAAAGGGGACCTGCCGTTGGTCGTCACGCGACGCGCATCGGCATCCTGACAGGGGAACCCAACGCCATGCCCATAATTTCGTTTTTCCGGTCTGTCGCCGTCGCGGCGCTGCTTCTCGCCCCCGCACTTGCCGGCTCTATGCAGGCGCAGGCACAGACGCCGGCGCAATCGCAAAAGAATGCAGGCCTTTGGGAAGCCGTCCGAACCGGCGGCGCCTTTGCAATGATGCGCCATGCGCTTGCCCCGGGAACCGGCGACCCGCAATCCGTCGTCATCGGCGACTGCACGACGCAGCGGAATCTCTCGGATGCCGGCCGCGCACAGGCGCGGCGGATCGGCGCGGCGTTCCGGCAGAACGGCATCGACGCCGCGCGCGTCTATACCAGCGAATGGTGCCGCTGCGCGGAGACGGCCCGCCTGCTCGGCATTGGCCCGGTTGAAAGTCTGTCCGCCCTCAATTCGTTCTTCGCCGACCGCGGGCGCGAAGCGGGCCAGACCGCCGCCCTCGTCGCCTGGCTCGGCCGGGACGACCCGGCGCGAAATGCCGGCACCCCGCTGGTTCTCGTGACGCATCAGGTGAACATCACCGCCCTGACCGGCGTCTATCCGCGGTCGGGCGAGATCGTGGTCGCACGTCGCGCGGCGGAGGGAAAAATCGAGGTTCTGGGCCGCCTGTTTCCGGCGGACGCGCGCTAAACCGCTCAGGTCTTCCGCAGATAACGCAAAAACCCGAGACCCAGTATCGCGACACCGAGAATAGCGAGGGGAGCAGGCTCGGGAATTTCGGTGGACGCTTCCGCCCTGTCCCAGTCGCCGGCACCGCTGTCGAAAAGGCTCCAGGGCACATCGCCAACCGGGCCTGCATATCCGGATATGATGGTGGATGCGCCAGGATCGGCCCGGCCTGCCCTGTCTTCCCCGTCCACCGGGGCAATGTCATACGGTTCGTGCGACGACACCGCACCCGGCGAAATTTCGGACCCGACGGTAAAGTGGGGCGTTATCCCGCGCGGCGCGATCCGGTCTCCCGGAAGCGCGAATGCAGGCGCTGTCAGCAATAACAATGCCGACGCGACGCAAACCCGATACGAAATCGCTTTCGTACCTGTTGGAATTCTCATCCGGAGCCTACCCAGTTGAAATTCGGTACTGTCTTTTTCTAGCACGGCAGACGCCTCCGGCAAATGCCGGCACGCCGTTGCAACATAAAGACACAAACGCCGCCGCGCCGGAATCCGCCCTGAACAACGCGCATGCAACCGGTCAGAACTGGTGGGTGAAGACCTTGGTGCCGTATGTCGCCTCGATATAACGCCCGAAACGGAACTTGATCTCCGGCCCGTCCATCGGCGGCTCTTCGATGCGGTGGTCTGCGGCCGTCATGGGATCGAGTTCGAGGACGACGAACCGATGGCCTTCGTCATTGCCGCGGAACGCGGCGTCGAAGCCGTCCTCCAGTGCACCGAGGCTGTCGAAATTCCAGCAGCGTTCCAGCCCCATGGATTTCGCCATGGCGACATAGTCGGTTACCGGCTTGTTCGGCAGGTCGAGATCGGACGTCCCGCCATAGACCCGGTTCGAGACGAGAATATGCACCAGGTTCGGCAGGTCCAGGTCGCGTTCGACCATCAGCATGGCCGGGTTCATCACGAACGCCCCGTCGCCCATGAACGCCCAGACCTTCGCCTGGGGCAGGCCGTAGGCGATGCCCGAGGCAAACAGGGTGGACATGCTCATCGACGCATCGAGATAGAACGTCCTGTCGGGATCGTGGGTGACGTCCCACCACATCTGCGACGAATTGCCGGCCGACGTGACCACCAGTTCCTCCTCGCGTTTGTCGGCCAGAAACCGGAACGCGTCGCGATAGGGAATGGCCACGATCAGGCCTCCCCGCGCAGGACGTCGCGCGTCATAATCGCCACGGCGGGGCGGCTGACGGTGCGCGAATGATCGTACATCCGCTTGATCTCGGGAATTTTGTCGGCGCTGTCGATAATCGTGTAGGTCAGGTTGATCGCGTCGAGCGACGGCAGGAAATACAATCCGTTCGACACGTGAAACTTCGCTTTATCGCCCGGCGCGCCGCGCAGGGTCGCCAGGATCATCAGGGGAATTTCATAGGTGTAGTTGATCTTGGTAATCGCGTAGATCAGCGTCATCAGCCCGGACGCGCCCATCACCGCCATCGACCCGGTACCGGAAAAGAACGCGCCGGAGCACAGCCCGACCGCCGATTCCTCGCGGTTCACCGGGACATGGCGAAAGCGGTCGTCCCGGTCGAATTCGCGGATAACCTCGGCGACCCAGTTGTCGGGCAGGCTGGCGACCAGGCCGATATCGCATGCCGCCGCCTGCTCGACGACGCGCCTTGCCACCTCTTTCCGGTCGCTCACCAAGGCACCCTTACGAACCGGGGGCGTCGGCGCGGTCGATATCCCCGGTGCCGTCGATCAGGATGGCGGCGAACCGGCAGGGCTCCGTGCCGCGGTTGATCCAGTTATGACGGGTGCCCTGCTGCACCAGCACATCCCCCGCCCGCAACGTGACGGTATCGGCATCGAGCTCCATGTCCATCTCGCCCGACATGACGATGACGTAGTCGACGGTCTCGGTGAAATGCGGTTCGGCCGTCACGCCGGGCTGGATTTCGAGAATACGGATCAGCGTGCCGTTCTCGGGCGGCGGGCGGCCGACCTCGCGCGCGCCGGCATCGGTGGCAACGTCCCAGCGCGCCGGCGCGGCATCCGTGACCCAGATCAGC
The DNA here is from genome assembly GCA_963977005.1 of uncultured Rhodospirillaceae bacterium. Taxonomy (GTDB): domain Bacteria; phylum Pseudomonadota; class Alphaproteobacteria; order MPNO01; family UBA830; genus CAXBCP01. The sequence continues at coordinate 92,791 of CAXBMQ010000006.1, read as the reverse complement.
CGGGAATCGTGCCCCGGCCGCCGCGATGTGGCGTTCGACGCGATATCGTCGATCTGCACGCAGGATTGCCCTGCTTCGTTATGTCCCGTGACGACGCGTCTTACGTCCATGAAGATGCTCCCAGAAGAAATCGTGTGTCCGGCGGGACTTTACGACCTTGCCGAAGGGCGATCAAATCAGGGTTGGATGACAGGTTTGAGCGAAGATCGGGTTCAGTCCGGCCGCTCGATATCGGCCTTTTTCAGCGCCGCGGCCTGGCGCTTTTCCAGCTTGTCGACGTCGAAACCGCCGATCAGGTCGTGGAACATGGAATGCCAGTTCAGTTCCGCTTTCAGGTGCAGGAAGACCGAGCCCAGCCCGATCGCCGCGCGGTCCATGAGGACGAATTCGCGCGGCGGCGTGACACCGCCGAGACGCCGCAACTCGCCGTGCACCTTGTTGGCAACGCGGGCGCCGTACATCGTGCCGTCGGTTTCCTGGATACGCCGGGGCCGGTCTTCGAGCAGCGGTCCATAGACGAATTCGGCCCACATGTTCAGCGTATCGAGAACCTCGTTCGACAGGCCGGTAAAGCCCCAGGTTTCGTAGGCATGCACCGCGAGGTCCCGGTCGTCGGTTTCGAGTGCGCGATACAGGTCGATCACGCCCTGCACGAAATGCGGCTGAAAAATCCGGATACAGCCGAAATCCATCAGGTTGATGGACCCGTCCCCGCGCACGGAATAATTCCCGAGATGGGGATCGCCGTGGATGGTGCCGTAGTAATAGAACGGCACGTACCACGCCCGGAACATGTTCTCCGCCACCCGGTTGCGGGTTTCCTGGTCGGCATCGACCCATTCCATCATCCGCGTGCCGTCCAGCCAGGACATCGTCAGCAGACGGTCGGTCGACAGGTCGGGGACCGGTTCGGGCACATGGACGCCCGCCTCTTTCGACAGCATGTCGCGGTACAGGTCGATATGCTTGCGCTCCAGCACGTAATCCAGCTCTTCGCGCAGCCGGTCGGAGACCTCGCGGTGAATTTCCGACGCGTTCACCGCCTTGTCATATCGGTGATAGAGCGAGAACACGATGCGCAGCTGTTTCAGATCGGCCTCGACCGCCGATTTCATATCGGGATATTGCAGCTTGCACGCCAGATCGCGCCCGTCGGGGTGGACCGCCCTGTGGACCTGGCCGAGGGATGCCGCCGCCGCCGCTTCCCGTTCGAACGATTTGAACCTGTCCTGCCAGTCTGCGCCAAGCTCCGCCGCCATGCGCCGGCGGACGAACAGCCAGCCCATTGGCGGCGCGTTGGACTGCAGTTCCGCCAGTTCGTCGACATATTCTTCCGGCAGCATGTCCGGGATGGTCGACATGATCTGGGCGACCTTCATCAGTGGGCCTTTCAGCCCGCCAAGCGCCTGCTTCAGGTCTTCGGCGTGTTTCCCCTTGTCGAGGTTCAGGCCGAGATAGCGCTCTCCGGCGACCCGCGCGGCGAGCCCGCCGACGGCACGGCCGACTCGGGCATAGCGTTTCGCCCGCCCGCCGAGGCTGTTGTTTTCGGAGGACTCAGCCATTGAGGGAGGTCAATGCCCGGCTCTTCTCGTCGCTCATTCCGCGGGTCATTCCATCGCCTCCAGCTCGTCGATCAGGCCGCTGACCACGCTGATGCCCTTTTGCCAGAACGCCGGGTCCGACGCGTCGAGGCCGAACGGCGCGAGCAGTTCCGTGTGGCGCAGCGTGCCGCCGGCGCGCAGCATGTCGAGATACTTGTCGGCGAACCCGTCCGCCGCCTGCTCGTAGACCGCATACAGCGAATTCACCAGGCAGTCGCCGAACGCATAGGCATAGACGTAGAACGGCGAATGGATGAAATGCGGGATATAGGTCCAGTACCAGCGGTAATTTTCGTCGAACCGGATCGCCGGGCCGAGGCTCTCGGTCTGGACGCCCATCCAGATATCGCAGATGTCTTCTGCCGTCAGTTCGCCTTCGCGCCGCGCGGTATGGACCCGCAGTTCGAAATTGAAAAACGCGATCTGGCGGACCACCGTGTTCAGCATGTCTTCGACCTTGCCGGCCAGCATGACCTTGCGCTTTGCCGGATCGTCCTCGGCGCGCAGCATCCGCCGGAAGGTCAGCATCTCGCCGAACACGGAGGCCGTTTCGGCGAGCGTCAGCGGCGTATCCGCCATCAGGTTGCCCTGGGGGGCCGCCAGCACCTGATGGCAGCCGTGACCGAGTTCGTGCGCCAGCGTCATCACGTCGCGGGTTTTGCCCTGGTAGTTCAGCAGCAGGTAGGGATGGGCCGACGGCACGGTCGGATGGGCGAACGCACCTGAAGACTTGCCCTCGCGCACGGGCGCATCGATCCACGCATTGTCGAAAAACCGTTTGCCGATATCGGCGAGATCGGGCGAAAATTCGCCATAGGCGGTCAGCACGGTTTCGGTCGCCTGCGCCCACGGAATGGCGCTGTTATCGGCGTCGGGCAGCGGTGCATTGCGGTCCCAGTGGTCGAGCTGGTCCTTGCCGAACCATTTCGCTTTCATCGCGTAATACCGGTGCGACAGGGCGGGATAGGCATCCTGCACTGCCTTGTTCAGCGCATCGACGACCTCGTCCTCGACCTGGTTGGCGAGGTTGCGCGACGATTCCGGGCGCGCGAAGTTGCGCCACTTGTCCTCGATCTCCTTGTCCTTCGCGAGCGTGTTGGTGATCAGCGAGAACGTGCGCGCATGTTTCTGCAGTTCCTGGCCGAGGGTTTCGGATGCCGCCCTGCGCACGCCTTCATCCGGGTTCGACAGCATGTTCATCACCTCTTCGGAGGTCAGCACCTTGCCGTCGTGATCGAACCGCATATCGGCCATGGTCTCGTCGAACAGGCGGTTCCACGCGGCGCGACCGGCGACCCGCTTGTCGTGCAGCAGGCGTTCGATTTCCTCGTCGAGCTGATGGGGGCGGAACAGGCGTGCGTCATCCACCCACGGCCTGTACCGTGCCGCTTCCGCCGCCTTGAGCTGTTTGCCGAGCACCTTGTCGTCGATCTCGTTCAGTTCCAGCGCGAAAAACAACGTATGAGCCGAGATGTCGTTCACCCGCTCCTGCATGGTCTGATAGAAGCGCCCGACATCGGGGTCCGACACGTTCCCGGCATAGACGAGCTGTGCGTAGGACATCACCCGGCCCATGATTTCGTCGACCGCCTCGTATTCCGCGATGGCGGTGCCGAGTTCGCTGCCGCTCAGCCCGGCCAGCTTTCCCTTGTAGCGGGCGGCAAACGCCTCGGCCTCCTTCGCCGCGCGGTCGAGATCCGCAGCCAGTTCCGGGCTGTCGTTTCCGGGATACAGGTCGGTCAGGTCCCATACGGGCAGATCGCCCAATACCCGGTTTTCGGGGTCTTTTTCGGCGTCGTTGGCAGCTGCAGTTGTCATGTCTGGTTCCCTTTCGCTCCCCACGATATAAGTTGTCCAAAGCAATACGCCAACAGGGTGACCGATGGATTACGACGTTTGTACAAGCCTGCCGGCCATGTTTTTCGACAATACGGCGGAAATGGGCGACCGCGGCTTTCTGTGGGAGCGGCGCGACGGTGCATGGCATTCGATCAGCGGGGCGGCGGCCCACAGCGATGCTGCCGCGCTCGGCAGTGCCCTGAAATCGCTTGGCGTCGCCAAGGGGGACCGGATCGCGCTGGTGTCGGAAAACCGCCCCGAATGGCTGATCGCCGATATCGGTATCATGGCGGCCGGCGCCATAACGGTGCCCGCCTATGTCACCAACCAGGTGAGCGACCATCTCCATATCCTGCGGGACAGCGGCGCGAAGGGCGCCATCGTGTCCGGGCCGTCCCTCGCCCGAAACCTGCTGCCCGCCGCCAAGGAGGCGGGGCTGGAATTCGTTATCTCCATGGCACCGCTGGACGGCGACGCGGATGATAGCAATGCAAATTCTCCGGCCATTCACCTGTGGTCCGACCTGATCGCCGCGCAGGGCGGGGCCGCCCCCGACACATCCGCAATTTCACGCACCGACACCGCCTGCCTGATCTATACGTCGGGTACCGGCGGGACGCCGAAGGGCGTGATGCTGAGCCACGGCGCCATCCTGTCGAACTGCAAGGGCGCCTATCACCTGCTGCTCGATTTCGGGCTCGACGACGAGGTGTTCCTGTCTTTCCTGCCGCTGTCGCATTCCTACGAACACACCGCCGGCCTGATGTTCCCGTTATCGATCAAGGCGGAAATCTATTACGCGGAATCCGTCGACAAGCTGGCCGCCAACATGGAAGAGGTCAAACCGACGATCATGACCGCCGTGCCGCGCCTGTATGAAACCATGCACGGCAAGATCGTCCGCGGGGTGCAGCAGAAAGGCGGGCTGTCGGAAAAACTGTTCATGAAAGCGGTCGCGACCGGGCGCAAGAAATACGAAGGCACGCGGCTGTCCCCCGTCGAGTGCCTGCTCGATCCGCTCCTGACAAAGCTTGTCCGCAAGAAAGTGGCGGGCCGGTTCGGCGGGCGGCTGAAGGCGATGGTATCGGGCGGCGCGCCGCTGAATTACGAGGTCGGCGTGTTCTTCAAGGCGCTGGACGTCGAGCTGTTGCAGGGATACGGCCAGACGGAATCGGCGCCGATCATCAGCTGCAACCCCGCCAGCAACAACAAGCTGCGCACGGTGGGGCCGCCCTTTGTCGATATCGACCTGAAGATCGCCGATGACGGCGAAATCCTCGTGCGCGGCGAGCTGGTGATGCAGGGCTACTGGAACAATCCCGACGCGACCGCCGAAACGATCCGCGACGGCTGGCTGCATACCGGCGATATCGGCGAGATCGACGCGCACGGGCACCTGAAAATCACCGACCGCAAAAAAGACATCATCGTCAATTCCGGCGGCGACAACATCGCGCCGCAACGGATCGAGGGCTTTCTCGAGCTGCAGCCCGAAATCGCGCAATCCATGGTCTATGGCGACAAGAAGCCGAATATCGTCGCGCTGATTGTGCCCCATCCCGATTTTGCCGCCGACTGGGCGAAGGCGAACGGCAAAAAGATGGATATGGCGGCCCTGGTAGAGGATGCGGATTTCCGCAAGGCGATTTCGGCGGCGGTCGACCGGGTAAATGCCGACATGTCGGTGATCGAACGCGTCCGTAAATTCATCCTGACGCCGGAGCCTTTCACCACCGATAACGGCATGATGACCCCGTCGATGAAAATCCGCCGTCATGTGATCCGCGAGAATTTCGGCGAGGCGCTCGAAGCGCTGTACGTGCGCTGAATATTGCGATGCCGGTCTCGCGCTTGTGACAAATTTCGGACTTTTCGAAGATTTGCATAGATGATTCCCGTTTACCCCTATCTATAGGGAGGCAAAACCGGTGGCCATGCGCCGGTCTCATTGCCTAGACTGTCCCTTCAAGGAGAACGAACGTTGATCAGCCTTTCCCCCAAAGTCCGCGCCGGCGCGGCAATCGCTCTTATCGGTCTTCTCGCCGCCTGCACGCAGCCCACGGGGCTGGTCAATGTGGCGTCCTCACCGGTCGAAGACCGCTCGCTCGAAACCCTGCGCGACGACACGGCGATCACCTTCGATATCAACGAGATTTTGCTCGGCGAGCAATACCGCGACCTGTTCGCCGAAATTTCGACCGACGTCTACGAGCGGGTGGTGCTGCTGACCGGAACGGTCAAGTTCGCACAGAACAAGCAGCGTGCAACCGACCTGGTCCGCAACGTCAAGGGCGTCAAACGCATCATCAACGAGCTGCAGGTCACCAGCGATTACGGCATCGGTCCGGCCGCGAACGACCTGTGGATCGAGACGAAGCTGAAAGTGCTGCTGCTCGGCACCAAGGATATCCGGTCGATCAACTATCGCTGGCGGTCGGTCAACGGCACGGTCTACGTGATCGGCGCCGGACGCTCGCAGCGCGAACTCAACACCGTACTGGACGTGATCCGCAAGACCGAGCGGGTCAAAAAAGTGGTCAACCATGCCTGGGTCCGCCCGCCCAAGGCGCAGTAAACGACAATTATCAGAACCGAAGGGAAATCTTGAATGGCGGATACGGAAACAGCGCTGATCGTCGGCGCGGGACAGGGCCTGAGCGCGTCCCTGGCGCGGCTTTTCGCGGTACAGGGCATGAAGGTTGCCATCGCGGCGCGCAATACCGACAAGCTTGCCGATCTGTGTAGCGAGACCGGGGCCAGGGCCTATGCCTGCGACGCCGTCGATGCGCAACAGGTGGACGCGCTTTTTGCCGCCGTCACCGCCGATCTCGGCGAACCCGATCTGGTTGTCTACAACGCATCGAACCGCGCCCGCGGCCCGATACAGGACCTCGACCCGGAGGCCGTGCGCACCGCGATCGAGATCAGCTGTTTCGGGGGATTCCTTGTCGCCCAGGCCGCCGCCAAACAGATGATCGCCCGCAAGCGCGGCACCATCCTGCTGACCGGCGCGTCGGCCAGCGTGAAGGGCTATCCGAACTCGTCCTCTTTCGCGATGGGCAAGTTCGGCCTGCGCGGTCTCGCCCAGTCGCTGGCGCGCGAATTGCAGCCGCAGAATATCCATGTCGCGCATTTCGTGATCGACGGCGGCATCCTGCAGGGGCCCGGCGACACCCGGGCGGCGGAACGCGGCGAAGACGCCATGCTGCTGCCCGACGAGATCGCCAAGGACTACCTGCACGTCCATCGCCAGCACCGCTCGTCCTGGACCTGGGAGATCGAACTTCGGCCGTGGGTGGAGAAGTTCTGAGTTAGATACTTCCGCCAACACCTCGGCCTCCCCACAAAACCGGATGTCATCCCGGCCCTGTGCCGGGATCCAGAATGTGCCGGAATCCAGTATCGAAGCAAAAAGGCTGGACCCCGGAATAAATCCGGGGTGACAGGATGATTTGATCGTCTGCATATTCGGGCTACGATAAACGACACAAAAAAGGCCGGTCAGTGACCGGCCTTTTCTATTCGGTAAGGAACGACTTATTCGGCGGCGAGCGGCCGGTCGAGCATGCCGAGCGCGGAAAGATACGTATCGAGCAGGAATTCGGCTTCCTGACGGTCGTTTTCTTCCATTTTGCGCAGGCTGATCACCTTGCGCATGGTCTTGACGTCGAAACCGGTGCCCTTGGCCTCGGCGTAGACTTCCTTGATATCGGCCATCAGGGCCGCTTTTTCCTCTTCGAGCCGTTCGATCCGCTCGATAAAGGATTTCAGCCGGTCCTGCGCGACGGGGCCACCTTCAGCCATTAAAACTCTCCCACTCTGTCCCGTTTGATGTGTCGCGAACTTTAGGAGGCGGCCTGCGAATCGGGAACAATCCGACCGCCCAGGTTATCCACAGAAGCGCATTTTTCGGGGGAAAACTCTCGTTTTCCCGAAAGAATCCGGGGTCAGTGTCCCTTGTTCGCCTCGGCGAACTGCGCTTTCTGTTCCGGGGTCGCCTCGGCCTGATACTTGTCGCGCCATTCGGCGAACGGCATGCCGTAGACGATCTCGCGGGCGGCATCCTTGTCCATGTCGATGCCCTTCTCGTTCGCCGCTTCCTGGTACCAGCGGCTGAGACAGTTGCGGCAGAAACCCGACAGGTTCATCAGGTCGATATTCTGAACGTCGGTGCGTTCGCGCAGGTGATCGACAAGGCTGCGGAAAGCGGCGGCTTCGAGTTCAATGCGGGTCTGGTCATCCATGGTGTTTTCCTCCGTTCGGTGTGTGCCGTTGATATAGGGCGGAATGCGGCCGCATGCAAAACCGCATTCATGCGTTGGAGGCACCGTCGCCAGACGATATAAGGCGATACCATGGCCGTGTCCTCTTCCTCCGCCGATACCCGGTTGCGCACCGAACGCATCGCGATCCTCGCCCTGTTCGTCGGTGCGGTCACGATCGCCTTTGCCCCGATCCTGGTGCGCCTCAGCGAACTCGGGCCGAGCGCGACCGGGTTCCACCGGTTTCTGCTGGCGATCCCGCTCTACTGGGCGATCGCCGCGACCCTGCCGCGCGCGCAGGAGGCGGAAGGGTCGGAACGCCCGAAAAGCCTGCGCGATTTCGCGCTCATCGCCATGGCGGGGGTCTATCTCGCCGCCGACGTCGCCGTCTGGCACTACTCTATCCAGATGACCACGGTGGCGAATTCGACCCTGCTGGCCAACGTCGCGCCGGTTTTCGTCGTCCTGGGCGGCTGGCTGCTGTTCCGCACCCGGGTGACCGGCACCTATCTGGTCGGGCTGGCCGCGGCGATGACCGGCGTGTTCATCCTGTCGCGGGCAAGCCTGTCACTCAGCGAGGATCATTTTATCGGCGACCTGCTGGGTGTCCTGACCGCCGTGTTCTATGCCGCCTACCAGATGTCGGTCGAACGGCTGCGCAGGCGGTTCTCCACCGTGACGATCATGAAATACGCAATCCCGGCGAGCGCGCTCGCGATGCTGCCCGTGGCACTTGCCAGCGGCGAAGAGCTGCTGCCGGTCACGCTTGCGGGGTGGGGATTCCTGCTCGCGCTGGCCGCCGGGCCGCAGGTCTTCGGACAGGGACTGATCGCCTGGGCGCTGGCGCATCTGCCGGTGGCCTTCGCCTCCGTCAGCCTGCTGGTACAGCCGGTCACCGCCGCCCTCGTCGCCTGGGCGCTGTTCGGCGAACATATCGGCCTGCAGCAGGGGATCGGCGCGGTGATTGTGCTTGCCGGGATCATGCTCGCCCGCCGGGGCAGTATCCGCCGATGAGTGCACAATCCCAACGAGAGATCCTGCGCCGGCTGTTCGACGCCGCCGTCGCGGCCGCCGACCCGGCGAAGGTTCTGGCGCCGCATCTGCCCGACCCGCCGCGGGGGCGTACGCTGGTGCTTGCCGCGGGCAAGGCAGCCGCATCCATGGCACGGGCGGTCGAACGGCACTGGCCGGGCGACCTTTCGGGGCTGGCGGTCACCCGGTACGGCCACGGCGTCGACTGCGCCAATATAGAAATCATCGAAGCAGGCCATCCACTACCCGATGCGGCCGGACGCGCGGCGTCTGAGCGGTTTCTGGAACTGGCGGCGGCGCTGACACAGGACGACCTTCTGCTGTGTCTGATGTCGGGCGGCGCATCGGCCCTGCTGGTCGAACCGGCAGCCGGTCTGTCGCTTGATGAGAAACAGGCCGTGAGCCGCGCCTTGCTGCACTCCGGCGCGCCGATCGACGAGATGAACTGTGTCCGCAAGCACCTGTCGGCGATCAAGGGCGGGCGCCTTGCGGCGGCGGCATACCCGGCCCACGTCGCGACGCTGGCGATCTCGGACGTGCCGGGAGACGACCCGGCCGTGATCGGCTCGGGCCCCACCGTGGGCGATCCGACCACCTGCGCCGACGCCCTGGCCATCGCCGCAAAACGCGGTATCGAGCTGCCGGAAACCGCCGTCTCGGCGCTGTCGGACGGCAGGTGGGAATCGATCAAGCCCGACGACCCGGTTCTCGCAACCGGCACATTCCGCCTGATCGCGCGACCCGCAGATGCGCAAATCGCGGCGGCGGAAGCGGCGCGCGCATCCGGTCTTGCCCCCGTCCTGCTGGGCGACGATCTCGAGGGCGAGGCCCGCGATCTCGCTGCCGATCATGCCCGGATGGCGCTCGCCGCGCGCCCTGGCGTCATCCTGTCCGGCGGCGAAACCACGGTAACGGTAGAGGCGTCCGACGCGCCGCCGGGCCGCGGCGGGCGCAACTGCGAATACCTGCTGGCGCTGGCGATCGCGCTGGACGGCGCGCCCGGCATATCCGCGCTTGCCTGCGACACGGACGGGATCGACGGCACCGAAGACGCCGCCGGCGCATGCATCGGACCGGATACGCTGATGCGCGCCGCCGCCCTCGGTCTCGACGCGGAGGCGATGCTGCGCGGGCACGACAGTTATACCTTCTTCGACCGGCTCGGCGACCTGATCGTGACCGGCCCGACCCGCACCAACGTGAACGATTTCCGCGCGATATGCGTATCGGACCCGATCGGCGGTGGCGAAGGTTGATCCGCTGTTCTATAAAGCGGTCATGAAACGAAACCGCCGTGCCAAAATCGTTGCGACGCTCGGCCCCGCGACCGGCAGCGCCGCAGAAATCGAAAAACTGTTCGAAACCGGCGCGGATGTCTTTCGCCTCAATTTCAGCCATGGCGAACATGCCGAGCACAAGGCCCGGCTCGATGCCATCCGTGCAGCGGAAAAGAAATTCGAGCGCCCTATCGCCGTGCTCGCCGACCTGCAGGGCCCGAAACTTCGGGTCGGGACCATGGCCGATGGCGGCGTCATGCTCGAAAAGGGACAGGCTTTCCGGCTGGATCTGGACGACGCCACCGGCGACGACACCCGCGCACCGCTGCCGCATCCGGAAATATTCGCAGCTTTGCGGGAAGACACGGAGCTGCTGCTCGATGACGGCAAAATCCGCCTGCGGGTGACCGAGACGGGAGACGGTTTCGCGAAGACCGTCGTAGAGGCCGGCGGCCGCCTGAGCGACCGGAAAGGCGTCAACGTGCCGAAAGCGGTCCTGCCGCTGGCGGCAATGACCGACAAGGACCGCACCGATCTCGACTTCGCGCTGTCGATCGGCGTCGACTGGGTCGCCCTGTCCTTCGTTCAGCGCCCCGAGGACGTGGCGGAGGCGCGCAAGATCATCCAGGGCCGCGCGGCCGTGCTGTCCAAGCTTGAAAAGCCCGCGGCGATCGACCGGCTGGACGAAATCATCACCCTGTCGGACGCCGTCATGGTGGCGCGCGGCGATCTGGGTGTCGAACTGCCGCCGGAGGACGTGCCGAGCCTGCAGAAACAGATTGTCCGCCGCTGCCGCGAAGCCGGAAAGCCGGTAGTTGTCGCCACCCAGATGCTGGAATCGATGATCTCCGCCCCGGCGCCGACGCGGGCCGAAGCGTCCGACGTCGCAACGGCGATCTATGACGGCGCCGATGCGGTGATGCTGTCGGCCGAAACGGCTGCCGGACAGTATCCGTTCGAAGCGGTGGCGATCATGGATCGTATTATCGCGCGCGTCGAACGCGACGAAGCCTATCGCGCGATCATGGAAACCAGCCACCCGGACCCCGAAAATACGGCGCCGGACGCGATCACCGCCGCCGCCCGGCAGGTGGCCGAAACCATCGGCGCGGCCGTGATCGTGACCTATACGACTTCGGGGTCGACCACGCTCCGCGCCGCCCGCGAGCGCCCCGACGTGCCGATCCTGTGCCTCACGGAAAGCACCGCAACGGCGCGTCGTCTGGTGCTGGCCTGGGGTGTGCACGGCGTGATCACCCGCGACGTCCGCAATTTCTCGGACATGATCAACAAGGCCTGCCGTATCGCGCTGAGCGAAGATCTTGCCCGCAAGGGCGACCGCCTGGTGGTGACGGCGGGGGTGCCGTTCGGAACCCCGGGGGCGACGAATATCCTGCGGATCGCCTGGGTCGGGGACTAACCCCCTCAGTCGGTCGCCAGGTTTTCGCTGTCCTCGCTTCCCTGAACGTATGCGACCAGGCTGACGCGCGAAATCTGCCGCGCCAGACCGTGTATTCTCTTCAGGTTCTCGACATGCTCGATGGCGAGTCTGTATTCGTCGAGGCCCTTTTCGCTTCCCCGGCTGAGCGCCAGCGAAATCTGGATTCGGGCCTTGTCGGCCAGGTTGTTGAACGATTCCTTTGACCGCACCACGGCATCGGCGGCTTCCAGGTCTTCTTCGATGAACGACCTGATCGATCTGTCGAATTCGCCTGACGCTTTTTCAAACAGTTGCCGCAGGAGGTCGCGCGTATCTTCACCGTATTGAACACCGAGTTCCAGCCTTCTGTATCCGAGCGGCACGAAACCCGACTCGACCACGTCGCCGACGTTTTCAAGAGAATTTGCGACGCCGATATATTCCTGAATCCGATGCGGCTGAGGTTCGACCAGATCGCGCAGGGACAATTGTCCGAGATACATCAGGATCGCCCCGTGCAGGCTGTCCACGTCGTCGTCGCTTTCGCGCAGCGCGTTCAGTTCCCGGTCGCCGCCGGAAATCGAGGCGGGAAACGCGCCTGAAACCATCCGATTGGCAAGCCCGGCCAGCCGCGCGAGTTCCAGTTTCGCATGGTCAAGCGCCAGGGCCGGTTGATCCAGATACAGGTCGTCCAGATGAACCGGTTGACCTTCGCCGGCCGGCAGGCGCCGCGTCCGGGGCACGATACGTTCGACGAGGTTCGCGAAGGCGCCGGCAAATCCGATAAACAGGATCAGGTTCGCCAGATTGAAAATCGTATGCGCATTGGCGATCTGGCGGGGGACATCGGCAGCGAGCCGTTCGGCACCTGCAAGATGAACCGCCGCCGGGGACACCGCGCGTACGAGGTCGGCAAAATAGGGAATAAACCAGATCCAGAGCAGGACCCCGGCCAGATTGAACACAACGTGGACGGCGGCGGCCTTCACCGCTTCCCGCGGCCGGCCGAGCGCCGACAGAATGGCGGTGACGCAGGTGCCGATATTGGCCCCGAGGATCAGGGCAATTCCCGCTTCGAGCGGGATAAACCCCTGCGCGCCCAGGACGATCACCACACCCGTCGTCGCGGAGGACGACTGCACGACCGCGGTGAACAGGAATCCGGCGAGCACCCCCATAGCCGGGTTGCGCAGATCCTGCATCGCTTCGATAAAAGGTGCATAGCTACGCAGCGGCGCCGACGCATTGCTCATCAGTTCCATGCCGAAAAACAGCAAGCCGAGACCCATCAGTGCTATTCCGTAATGCCGGACGCGCTGGCTCCGCGCCAGGAGCTCGACCAGAAACCCGAGGGCAATCATGATCAGCGAATACTTGGCAACCTGAAACGCGATGATCTGGGCGGTAATAGTCGTCCCCATATTCGCGCCCAGGATCACCCCCACGGATTGGGTGAACGTCATGAGCCCGGCGCTGACGAACCCCACCACCATAACGGTCGTCACCGACGACGACTGAATAACCGCCGTAATCAGGGCGCCGGACAGCGCGCCGGTAAATCTGTTCGTCGTCAGGGTCGCGAGGATGTCTTTAAGCCCGGCACCGGCGACGGTTTTCAGCGCCTCGGTCATCTTGCGCATGCCGTATATGAACAGCGCCAGCCCGCCGCCGAGACCCGTGATCATTGCAACGACGTCCAGAGATGTCTGTGCCATCGGCCCCTTTCAACAAATAGCACGCGGAATTTTCCGGCCCCGATCCCGTGGCCTGTGTCGTTCTAAATACCCTTGCCGCGGATCTTTTCGCGTAATTCGCGGATGTGGGTCTGCGCGCCCGGCAGGTTCGGATGGACCCGCATCGCGGCCTCGAAGGCCTTGAGCGCCTCGCGCTCCCGGTCGAGCGCCAGGTTGATGAGCGCAAGGCCCGACAGCGCCCCGAAATGGCGGGGCTCCAGCGCCAGGGTTTTCTGGATATCGATGACCGACGCATCGAACCGGCCCAGCAGATAGTTCGCCGTGGCGCGCTTGTTCCATCCCTCGGCAAAGTCGGGCGACGCCTCGACCACCCGGGTGAAATGTTCCAGCGCCGCTTCGTTGTCGCCGGCCCCCATCGCCTGCAGTCCGCGCAGCATGTTCGCATCGACCGCGCCGTTGCCCGACAGCAGCCAGATTTTCCAGATCGTCTGTTCGATGGGCGCCGCGTCTTCGGGGGTCTGCGCGTTCGCAAGCTCGGCAAAAAGCGGCTCAAGCCGCGGGTCGTTCTGCGCGCCCTGAACCGGCACGGTGAAGGTGAGGGTGGCGGCTGTCGCCAGCCAGTGCATAAAGTTTCTCATCGTTCGTCTTCTGTTCTGTCTTTTCCTCTGAACCGGACCGGCGCTCAGTGCAGGCTGCGCGGCTTCGGGCCGCCCGTCGCCCAGTCCAGCAATTCCACGGTATGCACGACCGGCGCCTCGACCGCGTCCTGCAATTGCATCATGCAGCCGATATTGCCGGTTGCAATGACATCGGGCGCGGTCCGGGCGATGTTCTCGGCCTTGCGGTCGCGCAGCCTTGTCGCGATTTCCGGCTGCAGCATGTTGTAGGTTCCGGCCGACCCGCAGCACAAATGCGCCTCGCGGGGCTCGGCGACCGTGAAGCCTGCGGCCGCCAGAAGCGACTTGGGCGCGGCCGTGACCTTCTGGCCGTGCTGCAGGGAACACGCGCTGTGATAGGTCACGTTCAGCGCTTCGGCCATATCCGCCCTGACGTCGCCGTCCGGCATCCCGGTTTCCGCAAGAAATTCCGATACATCGCGGGTCAGCCCGCTGATCTTTGCCGCGGCTTCCGCAAGTTCCGGATCGTTGCGCAGCATGAAACCGTAATCCTTGACCGTCGTGCCGCACCCCGATGCGTTGATCACGATTGCATCGACGGGGGCGGTCTCGTGTTCGCGCATCCAGGCGCGGACGTTTGCGCGGACGGCGTCGAAGGCGAGGTCCTCCTTGCCGAGATGATGGGTCAGCGCACCGCAGCAGCCGGACCCGTCAGCGACGACGACCTCGTGCCCCAGCCGGGTCAGCAGACGCACCGTGGCCTCGTTGATGCGCGCCGCCAAAACCTGCTGGACGCAGCCCGGCATCAGAAGAACCCGCTTTTTCCGGGCGCCTTGTGCCGGCCACACGATCCGTCCGCCCGCCAGGGGCGCCGACATCGGCGACGACGGCGCGAGCGCCAGCATCGCGCGCAACCGGCCGGGCATCAGCGGGGCGAACGGCCTGCCGACGGCCGCGACCCGCATCAGGGCGCGGAACCGGCGGGGATAGGGCATCACGGTCGCCAGCATGGTGCGCACGACGCGGTCGAAGAGCGGCCGTTTATAGGTATCTTCGATATGCGCGCGGGCGTGGTCGACCAGATGCATGTAGTTCACGCCGGACGGGCAGGTCGTCATACAGGACAGACAGGACAGGCAGCGGTCGACATGTTTGACGACCTTCTCGCTCGCGGGGCGGTCGTTTTCCAGCATGTCCTTGATCAGGTAGATACGTCCGCGCGGCGAATCGAGCTCGTCGCCGAGCAGCGCAAAGGTCGGACAGGTCGCGGTGCAGAACCCGCAATGAACGCAGGCGCGCAGAATTTTTTCCGATTCGGCGGTCGCGGGATCGGCAAGCTGGGCGAGGGAAAAATTGGTTTCCATGCTCAGATACCGTCGTACATCCGGCCGGGGTTGAGAATCTTCCCGGGATCGAACGCGTCCTTGATGTTCCGCGTCAGACGTTCGACCCCCGCGGTCTCCGGGTGAAAAACCGGCTCGATGCTGCGCTGGTCGCGCCGCGCGCGGACCAGAAGGGCATGGCCGCCGATCGACGCCATCGCCCGCCGGATCACGTAGGATCCCGCATCCGCCATCCCGGTAACGCGCGCCCAGATCAGACCGCCGCCCCAGTCGAAAAAGGCGTCGATCTGAAGCCCGGCCTGCAACCGTTCAAGCAGGGCGGGCGCTGCGGCGGGCGGCACGGAGATGCGCCAGATGGCGTCATCGCCGGCCGCCGTTTCCCCGCCAAGCAGCCGGACGTCGCGGATTTCGCTCCAGAACGTCAGGGAGTTATGGGTATGCAGTTCCTCGATCTCGCCGAATTCCGCCAGTTCGTCGCGCAAAACGGCGCAGCGGGCATCGACCGAGCTGCCGATGCCCTCGATGCGCATGGCGGCCAGCGCGGTATGGGCGGCAGCAACGTAGGAGACGCCCGATCGCGTCGCCGCCGGTGCCGGCATCCAGGCCGCCGCCGAAACATCGTGCGGACTGGACAGCGCGCGGGTCATGGCACCGATGGCCGTAGCGGCATCCGCGCAGGAAACCAGCACCGTCCGCGTTTTTTCCGGCGCCGGCAGGACCTTGACCGTGATGTCGGTCATCACGCCGAGCGTCCCCCAGGACCCCGCCATCAGTTTGCACAGATCGTAACCGGTCACGTTCTTAACGACCCGCCCGCCGGACTTGAACACCTCGCCCCGGCCGGACACCGCTTCGACGCCGAGAAAATGGTCGCGGGCGGCGCCTGCCTTGATCCGCCTCGGGCCTGCGAGGTTTCCGGCGATGATACCGCCGATCGTCCCCTCATCCGCCCCACCGCCCAGAAGCGGTCCGTAATCCGGCGGCTCGAAGGCGAGCATCTGGCCATGCTGATCGAGTTGCAGCCGGATCTGCTTCATCGGCGTTCCGGGACCGGCGCGCAGCACCAGCTCGTCGGGCTCATACAGCGAGACGCCCGAAAGCCGCGCGGTACTCAGGACATAGTTCAGATCGAGCGGCCGGCCGATGTCGCGTTTGGAACCTGCGCCGGCGATTTCAAGCGGGGTTTTGCTGGCCAGCGCGTCGGCGACGACGGCGCGGACGTCTTCGGTTGTTTCGGGGTCGAATTGTTCGGGCATGCGCGTCGTCAGAAGCGGGGAAGATCGGGGAAACGGGTCTGGCCGCTGTGAATATGCACGCGTCCAAGCTCGGCACAGCGATGCAGGGTCGGGAAAACCTTGCCGGGATTGAGCTGCTGCGTCGGGTCGAACGCACATTTCACCCGCTGCTGCTGGTTCAGGTCGATCTCGTTGAACATCTCGCCCATCAGATCGCGCTTTTCGACACCGACACCGTGTTCGCCGGTCAGCACGCCGCCGACCTCGACACAGAGTTTCAGGATATCCGATCCGAATGCCTCGGCCTTTTCCAGCTCGCCCGGCTTATTGGCATCGTAGAGGATGAGCGGGTGCAGGTTGCCGTCCCCCGCATGGAACACATTGGCGACCCGCAGATCGTATTGTCCCGACAGGTCGTTCATCCGCGTCAGCACTTCGGACAGCCTGTGGCGCGGGATCGTGCCGTCCATGCAGTAGTAATCCGGCGAGATGCGGCCGACCGCGGGGAACGCCGCCTTGCGGCCCGCCCAGAAATTATCGCGTTCTTCCTCCGACATGCTGATGCGCACCGAATCCGCGTGGTTTTCCCGCGCTATCGCCTCTACCCGGCCGATCAGCTCGTCGACTTCCACTTCGGGCCCGTCGAGTTCGACGATAAGCAGTGCCTCCGCATCGAGCGGATAGCCTGCGTTGACGAACGCTTCCGCCGCGTGGATCGCCGGCTTGTCCATCATTTCCATGCCGCCCGGAATGATGCCGGCGCCGATAATCCGGGCGACGCATTCGCCGGCGGATTCGCTGGACGGGAAACCGATCAGCAGCGCCCGCGCCGTCGCCGGCTTGCGCAGCATCCGGACGGTCACTTCGGTGATCACGCCGAGCAGCCCTTCCGAGCCCGTCACGACACCCAGCAGGTCGTAGCTGCCCGAATCCAGGTGCTTGCCGCCAAGCCGCACGATTTCGCCGTCCATCAGGACCATTTCGATACCGAGAAGGTTATTGGCGGTCAGCCCGTATTTCAGGCAGTGCACGCCGCCCGAATTCTCGGCGACATTGCCGCCGATCGAACACGCGATCTGGCTCGACGGATCGGGCGCGTAGTAGAACCCGTCGGCTTCGACGGCGTGGGTGATCGCAAGATTGGTGACCCCCGGCTGCGCGGTCACGCAGCGGTTGTCGTAGTCGATGTCGAGGATCCGGTTAAACTTGCCGAGACCGAGCGTAATCCCGTCCTCGAGCGGCAACGCGCCGCCCGACAGCGATGTGCCGGCGCCGCGCGGAACGATTTTCACGCCGCTGCCGTGGCAGTATTTGAGGATGTCGGAAACCTGCTGCGTGGTTTCGGGCAGCACGACGATCATCGGCAACTGACGATAGGCCGTCAGCCCGTCGCATTCATAGGCCCGAAGCTCTTCTTCCTCGGCGATAACGCCCTCGCCGGGAACGATCCTGCGTAACGCCGCGATGATCTCTCCGCGCCGGGAAAGAACATCGCAATCTGGGTCGGGCATGCGCATTAAAATGCTCCGGTTTTTGCGCGCGCAGTGTACCCGAGCGCCCGACAAACGAAAACCGCGCCAAAAAGGCGCGGTCTGTCAGCCGGAATGACCGGAATGCCGGCGGATATCAGCCCTGACGTGCCTTGAAACGCGGATTGCGCTTGTTAATCACGTAGGTACGGCCCTTGCGGCGGATAACGCGGCAAAAGCGATCGCGCTTTTTCGCGGATTTGAGCGAGTTGACGACTTTCATTTTTCTCTTCCTTCAACGCGTCGGCGGCTATTTTCTCTGGATTGGGCGCGGAACTTAACGGCGGCGACCGGTCGTGTCAACGTCCTGTAAATGCCGGTTTCAGGACACATTCGACTTCTTGAACGCTACGATACGCCGCATTTCCAGTTCTCCGGCGCCATAGGCTTCGTTTCGCCGCTCCCAGAGCTCCGTTTCACGCACCAGCGCGGCCGCGAGATCGTCGTCGATGTCCTTGCCGGTGATTTTGTCCGCCATTTCTACCCAGGCCGCACAAGCCAGGGCGGTATATTGCGCCGTTTCGTCCTCGTTGACGCGGATCTCGAAGTTGGACGCTTCCAGCTTTTCGATGACCAGGCTGGCCTCGCATGGAAATACCGTGCCCGGTTCGCCTTCGATGCTCGCCGTCGCGAGCGGGCCGGGCTCGGGCGCCGTGATGAAACTTTCGGTAATGACAATGGGCTTGCCGGGTTTTACCGCCGACAGCACGGTATCAAGAAACGTGTCCTTGTCGTCGATCGCAACAAGCGTGTCGCGGAGCAGGCAGCCGTCGTAAAAATCGGTTTTCAGCTCGAATCCGGCGGGATCGAATTTTTTGACGACGGCCTTTTTCTCGAGCCCTTTGAGCATCGACGCATCGAGCGCCTGTTTGGCGAGATCGGCGCTCAGATCGAAACCGTCCACGTAGGATCCGATTCTTTCGGCCACAGCGCAGGCCCCACCGCCGGGGCCGGAGCCGATTTCAAGCATCGTATTCTCGGCCGTCAGGCCAAAAGGCTGGGCGAGATCGACGACGCTGTCGGGCGTCGCCGGAGAAATAAAGCCTTCTCCCCAGATGAGCTGCACCAGTTTCTGGCGGGCGGGCGACCATTCCGGCCCATCCGCGGCGGCCGTTCCATCCAGCACGTCACCGGCACCGTCACCGGCATCGTCACCGGTACCGGACGCGCCGCCGGCATCGGCGACCGATCCAAGCTCGTACCCTTCCCACCAGGCGTGCAGACGCTTTTTCAGCGAGTGTTTCGGCCCACCGGTCTTTTCTGCGTCACCTGATTTCTTCAGCGCTAGCGCCACGCCGCATTCCTTGTCCGACAGCCGACGGAATCGTCTCGAACTGCGCTAACAGTCTGACAGCACTTGATTAAATGACGGTTAACTATTCGCCGACGTAGCGGAAGGCGAAGGCGTCGCCGCGCGGCACAATGAAGCCGGCGGTCGGATTTGGGAAGTGCGACGGGATGATCGTGACATCGCGGTCGGCGTAAGACTCGAGAAACGCCTTGCGGGTCGCGCGCGCGGCGGCCTGGTCCGCGCAGGCGATGGTGCTCCAGTCGGGAATATGGCACTGGATCATGTGATGCATCATGTCGCCGCACAGGATGGCGCGGTCGTCGCCGGATGTGACGCTTAGCCCCACCATGCCCGGCGTATGACCGGGCAATGGCGCGAGCGTCAGCCCGTCTTCGATCGCGTGGTCCATATCGACGACGAGTTCGCGCTTCGCCTCCAGAATGGGAATGACGCTGTCGGCAACGTAATCCCCGGTCCGGGTCATCCGGTCCTGTTCGGATTGCTGCATCCAGTAGTCCAGTTCCGTCCGCGAAAAGATGTATTTCGCGTTGGGAAAGGTCGGCACCCAGCGCCCGTCTTCAAGCTTCGTATTCCAGCCCACGTGATCGACATGCATATGCGTGCACAGCACGAAATCGATATCTTCCGGTGTGACGCCCGCGGCGCGGAAATTGTCCATCCACGGGAAGACCTTGTCATTGAACATGTCGCGGTTGCGCGGCTTGTGATTGCCGACGCAGCTATCCACCAGGATCGTATGGTGCGGCGTGCGGATCAGAAACGCCTGGATATTGATCACCACCTTGCCGCTGGCAGGGTCGAAATGACGCGGCACCATCCAGTCGCGGTGACGCTCCACGGCGCGGGGATCCCAGTCGGGAAAAAAATCGGTCGCGCCCAGCATCGGCATTTCCATCTCGACGATGCGGGTGACGCTGATATCGCCGAAGCGGAAATCGAACATCGCCGCTACTCTGGCCGGCCCGGGTTTTCGTGGCCGCAGGCATCGCAGACCTGGTTCGCCGGGTCCGCGTAGAACGCCTCGAAGATCGGCGGCATGTCGCGCTCAAGCACTTCGATATAGGCGTCCTGGCGGAAAATCTGGTGATTGCACTTCTCGCAGAACCACGCAAACCCGTCGAGCGGGTCGTCCTTCTCGCGCCGGATCTCGGCGATCATGCCGACGGTACCGGCGGGACGCATCGGCGCGTGGGGCACATAGGCGGGCAGCATAAACACGTCGCCTTCCTTGACGGTGACGTCCCGCGCCTTGCCGTCTTCCTGGATACGCAGAACGATATCGCCTTTGAGCTGATAGAAGAATTCCTCGAACGGATCGATATGATAGTCGGTACGCTTGTTCGGGCCGCCGACGACCGTGATCATCAGTTTCGAATCCTTCCACAGCGTTTCCGCGCCGACCGGCGGTTTCAGTTTGTCGCCGTTTTCCGAAATCCACTGCTGGAACTGGAAGGGGTTAAGGTCGCTCATGGCAGTTCCTCTGATCAATTCGCGGCTGGGCCGACACGGGTTCGGCGTCCAGCGTAATCATTCGCCGCGCCGCGGGCAAACGCCAAGCCGGGCCGGACGAAGCGTATTTTCGCCCCTGCGATTCTGGCAATCCGACGGGAACCGTGGCTATGATCGCAATCATATCGAGGGACGGACGATCGATGGAATTTGGACTGAATTTCTTCCCGAGCTGCGCGCCGGAAGAGCGCCCGGCCGACAATTACTGGGCGGACGCGCTGCATCTGTGCGGCCTGATGGACGAACTCGGCTATACCCACGTGCGTACCGTTGAGCATTATTTCCACCCCTATGGCGGTTACAGCCCGAATCCCGTCGTATTCCTGGCCGCGGCGGCCCAGCGGTCGCAGAAGGCGAAAATGATTACCGGCGCGGTTTTGCCGGTGTTCAATAACCCGCTGAAGGTCGCCGGCGAGCTTGGCATGCTGGACGCGATCTCGAACGGCAGGCTGGAGATCGGCTTCGCCCGCGCCTTCCTGCCGAACGAGTTCGAGACATTCGGCATCGATATCGAGGAAAGCCGCGAACGCTACGAAGAAGGCGTCGAACAGGTTCGGCTGCTGCTCGAACAGGAAAACGTGACGCATGAAGGCAAATTCCACAGCTTCCGCGACGTGACCTCCCTGCCCCGGCCGACACAGAAACCGCGCCCGCCGTTCTGGGTCGCCGCCCTGAGCTCGAGGGAATCGTTCGAGTTCGCGGGGCGCAACGGCCATTACATCATGGGCATCCCGATGGGCGGCGGGCTGATGACGGAGCTGGTCGGCGCCTATCGCGAGGAATGGAAATCCGCCGGACACCCCGGACAGGGCAAGATCATGTTGTCGTTTTCGATGTGCACGGACGAGGACGGCGCGGCCGCGCGGGACGCGTTCCGGGCACCGCTGAATGCCTATCTCGGCCGCCTGGTCGACGCCGCGTCGGGCTGGCTCAAGGGCGCCAGCACCAAGGATTACAAGGGTTACGACAAGATCATCGCGTCGCTCAAGGACGACAGCTTCGACGCGCAGATGGACCGCGGCATCTGCTGGGCCGGCTCGCCCGACGAGGTCACCGACATGATCGCCGATTTCAACCGCGCGCTCGGCGGGTTCGATATCGCATCGCTGCATGTAATGCCGCATGTGATGGAGGCGTCGGTCGCCGAAAAATCGATGCGGCTGTTTTCAGAACACGTGATGCCGAAGTTCCGCTGACGCGGCCCGCCCGCAAGACTCGCGTCAGGACGTCTCTGCCGGGCATTGCGCCGCGCCGATGATCGGCCCCTGGCGGTTATCCTGTACCAGCACGGCACAGCCCTCGCCCTCGGCGAGCGAGAAACCTCTTACCGCAAAGGATGCGGGTCTGCCGGCCCATTTCCCGATCTTCTGTACCTCGGTCACGATGTTGTGGCTCAGCAGGGCCTTGCCCTTGTTCTCGCCGGAACGCACGCGGGTTTCCCTCGATTTGATAAACCGCACCAGCCAGACAGAGCCAGCCGCCTGGACCGGGCCTGCAAGCGTTACCTTCTCGACCGTGCCGGACGCGACGGTCACCCCGACATCCACGCGCTCCTTCAGTCCCGTTTCGGCCTTGCGGATTGCATCCAGCACGGACAGGCGGCGCGATCCGACCGCTTCAAGCCTGCCGTCGACCACCATCTGGGGCGTATAGACGTTACCGGTGCCGCGAATCTGCTGGTTATAAATGCGCTGTCGCTGCGTATAGGCCGGCTTCGAGAAAGGATCCTTCCACTTGCCGTCCGCGCCGTGCACCAGATCGTCCCAGTAATCGACGTGGAATTCGAGCGCGATGACGGTTTTCTCTCCGGCAAGCTCGCCCAGGAATTTCTCTGCCGGCGGGCAGGAATAACAGCCCTGGGACGTGAACAGCTCGACGACGACGGCACCGTTGCGGTCGCCGGCGTTTGCGGCGGGGACAGCGGCCATGGCGGACATCGTCAGCGCCAGGGCGACCGTGGGAAGCGTGCGCATGTTTTTCATACGCCGAATATAAAAAGCCGCCGCGCCTGCACCAGTAAACTTCCGGTGAGCCGCGGCGGCTGAAACGTGATCGCCGAGATCGTTCCGGCGTTACTTCTCGTTTTTGACCGGGTTCGACAGAATGCCGATTTTCTCGATCTCGATCTCGCAGGTATCGCCGTCTTTCAGGAAGATCGGCGGCTTGCGCACGAAACCGACACCGGCCGGCGTGCCCGTCAGGATGATATCGCCCGGCAGCAGGGTGAACACCTTGGCAAGTTCATGCACAAGGGTCTTGGTGTCGAAGATCATTTCGCGCGTGTTCGAATCCTGCAGCACCTTGCCGTTGACGCGACACTGCATGTTCAGACCCTTGGCACCGGCCGGCAGTTCGTCGGCGGTGACGAAGTCCGAACCGATGGAGCCCGTGGCATCGAAGTTCTTGCCCATGGCCCACTGGGACGATTTCATCTGGTAATCGCGGATCGAGCCTTCATTGGCGACCGCATAACCGGCAACGTAGTCGAGCGCTTCGCTCTTCTTGATGTTGCGGGCTTTCTTGCCGATCACGGCGACGAGCTCGGCCTCGTAATCGAAATGCTTCGATGCCTTGGGCCGGATGATCGCCTGGCCCTGCGGCACGAAAGAGGTCGTAAAGCGCGTGAACACCACCGGATAGGTCGGGATTTTCAGGCCGGCTTCGGCGGCGTGGTCTTTGTAGTTCAGGCCGATACAGATGATCTTGTTCGGATCCTGGATGGGGGTCAGGTAGCTTACCCGCCCCTTCACGATTGCCTTGGGCGGCGCCTTGGCAGCGGCGCGGGCGGCTTTCTGCATCGCACCCTTGCCCTTGGTAATCAGTTCCTTGAGGTCTGTCGGCAGGGTCTTGTCGACCTTGGACAGATCGACCAGACCGGCGTCGGTACGGACGCCGAGCTTGGCCTTGCCTTCTTTCTTGAAAGCGACGAAACGCATTTTTTATCTCCCTGTTATGGATTGCGTGTGAGCGATTGAATGAACCGGACGGCCTACCGCCGCCCGAATAGAAAAACCGCGTCGAACCTAACCGATCGTCACGCCGGTTCAAGTGGTTTTGCGCGTGTTGCGGGTAGAACCGTTTACGCGAACTTCGGAATCACCTCGCGGCCGAACAGTTCCATCGAGGCGCGCGCCATCCCGACGGGCATCATTTTCGTGTTCACCTGGAGCGAGGCGACATCGAACCCGCCGACCTGTGCATGGAAATCCGAGATCATGTCGCAGCATTCTTCGGGACTGCCGATGAAGGCGGCGCTTTTTTCGCGCTGGCTGTGGACGTCTTCCTTCGACAGTATCTCGATCATCTTGTCGTAGCCGGGATAGTCTGCGGAACTCGCCCCGCTGCCCCAGTCCGATGCCGCATCGGTCAGCGTTTCGAAATACGCCTTCACGTCGGGGCCGGCTTCGTCGATTGCCTGTTCGGTGGTGGCCGCGCAATACATCATGAAGGCGAGCGCGACCTTGCCGCGACCCGGATGACCGGCCTTCGCCCATTCCTCGTGATAGATACCGAGAAGCTCGTGCAGCTTGGCGCCGCCGATCGGGTTCGCCATGCAGTTGAACCCCATGCGCCCGGCAAATTCGAAAGTCTCGGCACTCTGCAGCGCGGCGACCCAGATCGGCGGATGCGGCTGCTGGGTCGGGCGCGGCAACGATGTGACATCGGTGAAACTGTGAAACTTGCCGTCCATCGAAACGTTCTCGCCCGCCAGCAGGGCGCGGATCTGTGCGACGCCCTCGTCATAGCGCTCCCGGCTTTCATCGAGGCCGACGCCGAAACGGCGGAATTCGTGGGGCAGGAACGCCCGCGCCATGCCGATATCGGCCCGGCCGCCGGAAATCGCATCCAGCATGGCGATCTCGCCGGCGAGCTTGAGCGGATTGTTGAAGGCGGGCAGCACGGCGCCGGTCACCAGGCGCGCCTTTTTCGTGCGCTGCGACGCCGCCGACAGGAACACGATCGGGTTCGGGCTGTAGCCGCCATAGGGGTGAAAATAATGCTCGACCGTGCGCACGTGGCTATAGCCGAGCGGATCGCACAGATCGACGAGGCTGAGCGCCTCGTTCCAGTAATCCCGCCCCGGTTTTTCGGCCTCGCCCACATTGGGAAAAAAACTGATCCCGAATTCCATCGCGCCCGTCCCGTTTGTTGTTGTTCAGGACCGGATATTAGGGATCAAACGTGCCTTTGTCGCCCCACGGCGGCGCCGGTGCGGGACGTCGGCCGCGTACGGCTATGGTCTTCCCGCCCACTGGTGTAGAACGGTAGGACGATGAGCGGAAAGACGAACATGACCGACGATAACGACCCGGCGGGAGACATTCCCTATACCGACCTGTGGGCGCGGCCGGGATTCCTGATCCGCCGGCTGCACCAGCTTCATGTCGCCGTGTTCCTCGAGGAATGCGGCGATTTCGACGTCACGCCGGTACAATATGCCGTGCTCAGCGTGCTCTACCGCGGCAAGGCGCTGGACCAGGTATCGGTCGCCGCGGAGGTCGGGATCGACCGCAACAATGCCGCCGACGTGCTGCGCCGGCTGGAACGCCGTGGCTTCGTCGAACGCCTCCCCAGCGAGACCGACCGGCGCGCCATGCTGAACGCGATCACCGACGCGGGCTGCCGGTTCGTGGAAGACGCCCACGGCGCCATGGAACGCGCCCAGGACCGCTTCACCGGCAGCCTGGGCAAACGCGACCGCGACCGGCTGATGGACCTGCTGCAGAAGGTAATGCTGGACAACAACGATTCCGGCCGGGCCCGGCTCAAGACGCGGGCGAAGGACGACTGAGGGAAGCCAAGCTCTTTCCTTTACAACGCCCTGCTCACATTCCTCACCTTATCCCTTATCTATTCCCCCGCCCTCTCCCCCATCTATTCCGCCACCCTCTCCCCCATCTATTCCGCCGCCCTCTCCCCCATCTATTCCCCCGCCCTTGTGGCGGGGGTCCACGGTTGAAGCGGTGCCACTGGAAAAGTGGGCCCTCGGTACAAGACCGAGGGAATAGATTTTTGTTTTGGGCCGTACGCTCTTTTTTGCCCCCCGTTTGGGCGGGTATCGGATGGGCAGGCGCCGCACGAAAAAGGGCGGACCAACCGGCCCGCCCTCTTTGCATCTCATTTGACCGAAATTTACTCCGCGGCGATCTTCGGTGCGTTGGCTTCGATGGTCGCGTTGTTGTTGCGGTTCGTCGCGAACTTCACGTCGGCGGGTTCGTAGATCTCGTCCTTGATCTTGAAATAGCCGTTGGCGTAATCGGCGTCGCTTGTCGGCACCATCTGGATGGAATCGAACGGGCAGACATCCATGCACAGCTCGCAGCCGATGCACTTGTCGTTATGCACGTTGATCTTGCCCGCCGGGTCCTGCGACAGCGCTTCGTAGAAGCACATCTGGACGCAGACATTGCAGGTCGGGTTCTGGCAGGTCTCGCCGTTCACTTCGGCGGTCACCCGGCTTTTGGCGAACTGGTCGGAATAGTCGGTCGCGGCCGCGTCCGAGGCGATGCCGTACATCGACGCGATGTCCTTGTAGCCGTGCTCGTCCATGAAGCGTTCGAGCCCGCGGATGATGTTGGGCAACCATTTCATGCCCTTGATCATCAGCACCGAGCCGACCTCGACGATATTGGCACCGGTCATGATGAACTCGACGATATCGCGGTGGTCGAACACGCCGTTCGACCCGGCGATCGGAATGCCGACTTCCTTGTAGATGTTGTGCACGTAGCGCAGGCTGAGCGGCTTGGTCCAGGTGCCGCCGATACCGGCGGTGCCGCCGAGCCGCGGCTCGGCAGTGTCGATATCGACCGCGAAACCGGTATAGCGGTTTGTTGCCGTAACGGCCGCGGCCCCTGCTTCCTTGACGGCCTTAGCGATTTCGACCGGCTTGGACTGGTCGGGCGTCAGCTTGATGACGACGGGAATATCGACCGCCTCGCAGACCGCCTGGGTCACGTTGAAAGCGACCTCGGGGTCCTGGCCGATCATCGAGCCGCCATGCACGCCGGGCATCAGGGCCGGATGCGGGCAGCCGAAGTTCAGCTCGACCATCGGCAGGCCGCAATCCTCGATCGTGCGGCAGATATCGATCCAGCCCTGGACGTCCTTCGCCCCGGCGCTGCCGATCAGATGGGCGTCGCGTTCACGGGCATAGGCGCCGACCTCTTTCAGGTAGGGGATCCAGTCCTTGTAATAGGTGCTGGAATAACCGGACCGGCTGTAGAATTTGAAATCGCGCGGCACCTTGCCCTTAATGATGTCGCCGCGGTCGTTCATGATCGCGTATTTCGAATTCATCGTCAGGACGGCCATATCGTCGATATCGGTCAGCGTCTTGATGATCGCGCCCGATGCGCCGTAATCGAATGCCTGTTTCATCAGGTCGGGGCTGTTCGTCGTTTCCAGCGATGCGATGACCACCGGGTTTTTGAACGGCACGCCGCAGAAGTCCAGTTTCATATCGGCCATGTCTTGCTCTCCTCTGTATCGGGTTCGTGATCGGGATACCGGCGCCGCGAAAACGGCGATTTTGCCTCCGATGAACCCTTATTCTGCCGCCAAACCGCGGCGATTGCGAGTCATAATATGTAGTATACTACGTAATAATCTCTCTCTTCCGGCCCGCTTTAGCGGGCCGCCGTCATGGTTTTGCGCAGCGCCGCCGTGGCATCCGCATCGACTTTCCTGCCGTCCTGCGCGGCGACCACGCCATAGACGTCGCGCATGGTCGCTTCGGAGATGATCTCGTCGCGCCAGTCGCGCAGCACGTTTTCGGGATCGCGCTCGATCGCCGGGCCATACCCGCCGCCGCCGGGGGACTGGGTGACGAAACGCACGTTTTCGGTCCGCCGCAGCCCGTATTTGGGCGCATCCTCGGTTTCGCCATTGCCGTGGCGCAGATGCATGTTGCCGGGCGCGCCGGCGCCGCCGCCATTGATGCCGTAGCCGGTCTCGTAGTTCAGGCCTTCGCCGCGGAACGAATGGGTGGCGGGGGTCAGGATATCGACCTCGTAATCGCAGCCGCTGCCGCCGCGGTACTTGCCGGCGCCGGCCGCATCGGTGCGGAATTCCTGGCGGTGGAACATGACCGGGTAAAGCTGCTCGTAGACCTCGACATTGGGCATGGTCAGCCCGCCGAGGGTGCAGACATGGCCGATCTGGTTGAACCCGTCGCGCCCGTCGACCGCGCCGGAACCGGCAGCCGCCGCGCCGTGATAGAACACGTAGGGCTCGCCGCCGTCTTCGCTGCCGACCGAAATGCCGAACACGTTCTTGGCCCAGCCCGCGCAGCCGCGCACCGGGTCTGCCTGGGCCAGCGCCTTCCACACCGCGTGAATGATCTCATGCGCGAAGAACACGGTGCACATCGTTGTCGGCGCGCCCTCGCGGGCGTTGACGATGGTGCCTTCGGGCGCGACCACGTCGACGCAGCGGAACGCGCCTTCGTTATGCGGCAGATGCGGGTCGAGAAAGGACGCAAGCGCCGTGAAGATCGCCGAGTAGGTATTGCCGAGCGACGAATTCTTGAAGCCGCGGATCTGCGGATCGGTGCCGGTGAAATCGACGACCATCCTGTCGCCGTCGATGGTGAGCTTGACGCGGACGGTGACGTCACGGGTCTCGAAACAGTCATTGTCGGACCGGTCCTCGGCTTCGTAGACGCCGTCGGCAAGCTTGCCGATCTCCTTGCGGACCGAGCGGTCGGCATGATCGAGCACGCCGGTGAAATAGCCCATCGCTTCGTCGACGCCGAGCTCTTCGACCAGGGCAGCGACCCGTTCCATCCCGATCCGGGTCGAGCCCAGCATGGCGCGCAGGTCGCCGTCCAGCAGGTGCGGCGTGCGCGTGTTGAGCATCAGCAGCTTCCACAGATCGTCGCGGGTCTTGCCCGCCTGGACCAGGCGCAGCACCGGCAGGCGCACGCCTTCGGACCAGGCATCGGTCGCCACCGGATTATAGGCCCCGGCCGCACCGCCGCCGATATCGGACTGATGGGCGCGGTTGCAGGTCAGGCCGACCATCTTGCCGCCGACGAAAACCGGGCGCGCGATGACCCAGTCCGGCAGGTGGTTGCCGCCGGCTTCCCACGGATCGTTCAGCAGGTAGACATCGCCCTCGGCCAGCTCGTCGCCGAAATCGCGCAGGATGGCGCGAACGCCGAAGCCGCCGCTGCCGGTATGAATGGGAATACCGTCGGCCTGGCTGACGACCTCGCCGGTCGGCCCAGCAATAAAGCAGGAAAAATCATGCGCCTGGCTGAAAATAGGGCTGCGCGCCGTGCGCACCATCACCCAGCCCATCTGGTGGGAGATATGATCGAGGCGGTTCTGGGTCAGCGCAAGGATGACCGGATCGAGGGTTTTGGCTTCCGAACTCTGGCTCATGCGCTCAGTCCTCCGTCTCGAAATTGATAATGTAGTTGTTCAGCGCATCGATCGAGACCAGGTCGCCCGGCCCTATAAGAATGGTCGTTGTCGCCTCTTCGATAATCGCCGGTCCGGCAAAGGTCTGCCCGTGATGCAGGTCGGCGCCGCGATAGACAGGCGTGTCGAGGAAGTCGCCCACCGATTCCGCGTAGACGGGCCGGGTCTCGATCGGCGCGACCGGTTTGTCGACGGGATCGACTTTCGGATCGCTCAGCGGCGGCAGCTTGCCGATACCGACAACCCGCAGCTTGGCGACGTTGATCCGGCTTTCCGGGTTGGTGTGACCGAACTGGCGGTCGTATTCGACCTCGAACGCGGCGCGGATTTCGGCAGGCGATGCATCGGGTGCCAGGGCCACGCGGACATCCCATTGCTGGCCTTCGTAGTGGAGGTCCAGCTCGTAGCCGAACGTGGTATCCGCCTCGGAGAAACCTTCGCCCTTAAGCGCGTCGAGCGCCTGCGATTCCAGCTGGGCGTAGCCCTCGGCAATCGGTGCCGCCACATCGTCGTCGAGCTGGCGCATCACGACATGGACAAAATCGCGCCGCACGTCGGCGTGCTGCATGCCGATGGCGCAGAACGCACCGGCCTGCCGCGGGATATAGACCGCCCGCGCGCCGAGCTTGCGCCCGACGCTGGCGCCGTGCATCGGCCCGGCGCCGCCGCAGGCGATCAGCATGAACCGGCCCGGATTGTAGCCGCGCTGGATACTGATGCGTTCGACCGCATGCAGAAGGTTCTGTTCGACGATGCGGATCAGCCCGGCCGCTGCCTCGGTGCGGGATATCCCCACCTTGTCGGCGATCTCATCGTCCAGCGCCTTTTCGGCCTTTGACATATCGAGGGTCACCGACCCGCCGGCATAAGGCCCGGGCCGCATCCGCCCGAGCACGAGATGCGCGTCCGTCACGGTCGGGCGCGTACCGCCAAGACCGTAGGCCGCCGGACCGGGGCGCGCACCGGCGCCTTCGGGCCCGGCATACATCAGGCCGGCCGCATCGATCCCGGCAATCGTGCCGCCGCCGGCACCGACGGTATGAATATCGACCGACGGGGTGACCAGGTCGTAATCGTTGACCGACAGCGAATCCGTGATCGCGACACGGCCTTCATGCATCAGCATCACGTCGCAGCTGGTCCCGC
This sequence comes from uncultured Rhodospirillaceae bacterium, assembly GCA_963977005.1. GTDB lineage: Bacteria > Pseudomonadota > Alphaproteobacteria > MPNO01 > UBA830 > CAXBCP01. The sequence goes on along the minus strand of CAXBMQ010000006.1, from coordinate 62,549 downwards.
CGATTTCCATGCTGACCAGGTTGTCCTCGCCGATCCCGGCGGCCAGGTGCTGCATCGCGCCGACACCGGCGGACGGGCCGGAGAGCAGCAGGTTCACCGGCTGACGGATAAGCTGGTCGAGCGAGGCCGCGCCGCCATTGGATTGCAGCATCAAAAGCTTGGTCTTCAACCCCATGTCAATCAGCTTCTGCTGCAGCGCGGTCAGGTAGGACGCGACGCGCGGCATGACATAGGCGTTCACCGCCGTGGTCGACGTGCGTTCGTATTCGCCCATCACCGGCACGATATCGGACGACACCGAAATCCATTCGCAGACGTTTTCTTCGCGCAGGATATCGGCGACGGCGTCTTCATGGGCCGAATTGACGAAGCTGTTGAGCAGGCTGACGGCGATGGATTCGACGCCGTTCTCCGCGAATATTTTACAGGCGGCGCGCACGTCGTCGGGATTGAGAGCTTCGACTTCCGAGCCGTCGGCGGCGATACGCCCCGTGACCGGCTGGCGCAGATAGCGCGGTACCAGCACCGGCGGATAGGGCGTGCGGTGATCCCACGGATCCTTGCGCAGGCCGCGCCGCGCTTCGAGGCTGTCGCGGAACCCCTTCGTGGTCAGCAGGCCGACCGTCGCGCCCTTGCCTTCGAGCAGGGTATTGGTGGCCACCGTGGAGCCGTGCAGGAAGAACTGGCAGTCGCCGAGGAACTGCTCCATCGGCTGGTCGAGCGCAGCGCAGGCCGTCGTCAGCGCATTGAGCACGCCCTCGCCCGGATCGGCGGGCACCGACGGCACCTTGAACACTTCGGTACGGCCCTCGCTGTCGGCCACGACAAGATCGGTAAACGTGCCGCCGACATCGACGCCGACGCGCCAGGGCGGTGACTGAATGGTAATGGTCATCTGCTTGCCGATCCCGTCAGTGTTTTATAATTAGGGAGTATACTCCCTATTATTCGTGAGGGTGTCAAGACCCGTTTGTATCTCCGGCACCGTAGCGCGATGCGTGCCGGCCTGCCATCCCGGAGCCGACGCGCCGCGTCTGCTCCGCGTGGCGCGCGCTGACAGCCCCGAAACCGTCGGTGCGCTTTACACAATGCCGCGCATCGCCGTGCCGGGCGTTCCCGGAATGGCGCAATAGGGGGATTCCGGCCGTTGGCACAGATATTGCTTCGCAAGTTGCACGAGTACCGAAACACGCGTTCAAAGGAATTGCCGTGCGTCATCTGAAAAGAAACCTCCTTTCCCTGTTGAGCCTGCCACTGGTTACGCTGGCGCTCGCCGCGTCGCCTGCCCAGGCCGTCCTGGTCAGCCAGTCCGATGTCGTGTTCGGCGCGGATTCTGTGACGCTGGACACAAACACCGGCCTGAAATGGCTCGACGTCAACATATCCGCCAACCGGTCGTTCAACGATGTCTCCGGGCAACTCGGCACAGGCGGCGATTTTCAGGGCTGGCGCTATGCGACGGGTGCCGAGGTCCTGAACCTGATCGTCTCGAATACCGTGCCCCTGGCCGGCTCCCCCACCCCGGGCAGTCTTACCGTCGGATCCGCATCTGACTTCATCGTTACGCTGGGGTCGACGTTCATAGAGAGCGTCCTCGTTTCTCCAACCACTCAGTCCAATGTGTTTGGCGTGACCGGGATCTATGCCGGCAACCTGCCCGGCGAATACGGTCTTGGATCGGTGGGGATGGACGGCGTGACGGATACCGGTGTATTCGGACCTCTTTTCCAGAATGCCCAGTTTGGCGTGGCTGACAATGTCGGTGCCTCTCCCTTCGAAGACGCCGATACACAATTCAGCGACCGGGGCAGCTGGCTCGTTTTCGACGACAACGCAACGGTCCAGATGTCGGCGCCCGGCGTGCTGGCGATATTCGGCATCGTCATTGCCGGCATCGCGTTCTCCCGCCGGCCGCGCGGCAGACTCCGCAGGGGCTGTTAACCGGAAAACGTCCCGCGCGGAAAAAAGTGGAAAACAACCCCATGCACCCGAAGGGGCGGGACGGGTCTGACCCTTAATGCCCGCGATTGCGCGGCGCCTATCCGGACCACTTGGACTTGGGCGGATTTAAGGTCTGCAGGACAAACACCTCCTTCGCCTGTGCGGCGATTCTGTGCTGGTTCAATGATCCGACAGGATACCACAAAAAAGAACAAAACGGAAACGCGTGCGGGTAGAAATTTCATCGCCAACAAAAACACGGTGTCATCCCGGCCCCCGGATCAAGTCCGGGGGCCGGGATGACGATCTTTGTAGCGTCTTCGCGGCAGGGTCGGTGAGCCCTATTACTGCCCGTCAGTCGTCAAACGGTAGCCCGACATAGTTTTCCGCCAGCGAGCGTGCGCCGGTCTCGGTGCTGGTCACGAAATCGAGCTCGGCCAGTTGCGTCCGGCGCTCGAAGGGGCTGGCTTCGGGGAAACGGTGCATCAGCGTGGTCAGCCACCACGAGAACCGCTGCGCCTTCCAGATCCGCCGCAGGCAGTTTTCGGAATAGCGCTCCAGCCGGTCGTCATCGCCCTTCCTGTAATGATCGACCAGCGCCCGCGACAGGTAACGCACGTCGGACGCCGCGAGGTTCAGGCCCTTCGCGCCGGTCGGCGGCACGATATGCGCGGCGTCACCGACCAGGAACATGTTCCCGAAGCGCAGGGGCTCGGCGACGAAGCTGCGCATCGGCGTGATGCTTTTTTCCAGCAGCGGCGCCGGCGTCAGTTTGGCCGCGCCTTCCTCGTCCAGGCGGTGGGCAAGCTCGTCCCAGATGCGCTCGTCCGACCATTCGTCGATTTCCTCGTCCGGCGCGCACTGGATATAGAGCCGGCTGAGCGTTTTGGAGCGCATGCTGAACAGCGCAAAGCCGCGGTCGCTATTGGCGTAGATCAGCTCGTCCGAGACCGGCGGCGTCTCGGCGAGGATACCGAGCCAGGCAAACGGATAGACGCGCTCGAACAGCTGGATACGGTCCGCCGGGATGCTCTGGCGCGACACGCCGTGAAAACCGTCGCACCCGGCGATGTAATCGCACTGGATTTCATGCGCCTCGCCGTCCCTGCGATAGCGGATGAACGGCTGGTCGGAATCGAATTCGTCGACGGTGACCGCCTCGGCCTCGTAGACGATCTGCTGGCCCGCGGCATCGAGGGCGTTGTTCAGATCCTTCGTGACCTCGGTCTGTCCGTAGACCATGACGGTCTTGCCGCCGGTCAGTTCGACGAAATTGATCGGGTGGCGTTCGCCGTTGAAACACAGCTCTACCCCGCCATGGAGCAGGCCCTCGGCATGCATGCGCTCGCCGACCTGGGCCTCGTCCAGCAGGTCCATGGTGCCCTGTTCGAGAACGCCCGCGCGGATACGCCCTTCGACGTAGTCCCGGCTCTGGCGTTCGACGATGATGCTGTCGATCCCCTGCAGCGCGAGCAGCCGTGACAGCAAAAGCCCCGACGGCCCGGCGCCGACGATGCCGACCTGTGTCTTGTGGATCATGATCTGTGTCCCGTTTCAGTTTCGCAAACCATAGTGCGGCGATTTCGATTGCCCGGCAATTGCGCAACAGGTCGCAGGGCGGCGCGGCTGACGGTGCGGCGGTTTTTGCGGCAAAAACGCGCCCCCTTATTTTCCCGAAAAACGCCCCTAACCGAAAAAGTCGTAAAACAACCCCATGCACCCGAAGGGACGGGACCGCGCCGGCCGGCGAAGCGACGATTTAATCGCCCGATCACGCGGCGCCACTGCGCCGCTGCGCAACGGGTGCATTCAGCACTGTCAGACAAACACCTCCCTCGCGTGTGAGACGATTTCAGGCCGTTTCAACAATCAGACAGGATATCACAGAAAAGAACAAAACAGCAACTTTGGTGGGCGGGCAGAAAATCGGCCTTCAACAACAAACACAGTGTCATCCCGCCCCCCGGATCAAGTCGGGGCAGGCCCGCGCCGGGATCCAGAACCTGTTTCTGCAGAAAGACTGTACCGTGGGACAAACCCGGGATGACAATCCATAGTTTGATGTCATACGCCGCCGGGATAACGGCAGGGGATGACCGCCCTATTCCGCGGCGACGCTTCCGGCTTTCTGCTCGTCTCCGTATAGAAGGTGCAGCCTCCGCCTTTTGCTGAACCGAAGAACCCTATAAAAGTCCCTCCGCAGAGTGACTGCGGAAAATCAACAAAAGACCGGAAGCGTCCGGCAGGTACAGGACGGAGTAGCAATATGAAACAGGTATATGCGCGCATCGCCGCGCTGGTCGTAACGGCAGGCACGGTACTTTTCGCGGTCTCGGCGGCCAACGCACAGTCCGGATCGACCATCCAGATCACCGGCCCGGCGGCTCTGGTCATCAACAGCGACTCTTTCCCGCCGGCGGGCACGTCGCTTCTCATCAGCGATAGCGGTTTGCTGATTGTTCAGGGGCCCGGCTCGCTGGAGATTATTGACGGATCCCTGAGCCTCACGGATCAGGGAAGACTGTCGCTTGAGGGCGGCAGTTCCTCGTCCATTACCAACGGATCGACCTCTCTGCAGGACAACGCCAGAATTTCTCTGACCGGCGGCTCTACCCTGACCACCGAGGGCGGGTTCCTGCAAACCAACGGCACGACCGAGATCGAAGCGGGCAGCAGGATCGACGGCACCGGCAGCTTTGCTCTCAATGACGGGACCGTGATTGTGGATGGCGACCTGATCCGGACAGGCGTGACGGTCAGCGGCGGGACCCTGGCAGGCATCGGCACGGTCAGCGGCGGCGTCGACAATACCGGCGGCACGGTCGGCGCAGGGGTGGCGCCAGGCACATTGTCGGTCGAAGGCGGTTACACCCAGGGTCCGGGCGGCACGCTGGCGATCGAAATAGGTTCTCTGCTGGCGTTCGATGCTCTCAACGTGACCGGCGGAGCCGCGCTCGGCGGCATTCTCGACCTGAATGTCGATGCCGGCTATGCCGCGACCGCACAGGTGGGCGAAAGCTTCACAATCATGGAATGGGACGGTGTCTCCGGCGCGTTCGACACGGTGACCGGGCTGAATTTCGGGGCGGATAAATTCTTCGCGCTGGATTACGGCGCCACCGGGCTGACGCTGACGGTCAGTACGTCGGCGGTCGCGGCGTCGGAGCCGGGCATGATTGCCCTGATGGGGCTGGGTTTGATTGGGATCGGCCTCACCCGGCGGCGGCGGAAACACGCCTGAACGGCTCCGTCATTCCCGCGCAGGCGGGAATCTCTGAGCCGCGTGTCGCAATCGAAAAGATCCCCGCCTGCGTGGGGATGACGTGTACCGGAAAGGCCCCGCCTACTCCGCCGCCATGCTGTCGGCTTTCTGCTCGTCGCCGTAGAGCCGCCGGATGATGCGCCGCATGGCGAGCAGGCCTTCGTCGGCGGGAATCGTGCCGCGCGGGTTGGCATCGCGGTTCGGCGCCGCCGGGTCCATGTCGATGGCGCGCTGCTGCGCCTCGTAGACGTCGAGGTCTTCCTTCAGCACTCCGTTCATCGCGTCGACGAACTGGCCGCGCATGTGTTCCGGCACCTTGTCCCTGTGGCCGGCCACGGTCCAGAACTGGTGGGTGGTGGTTTCGGTTTCCGGTGTCATCGCGTGATAGACGACGAAGCCCCATTTGCCCTGGTCGTTGTTGCGCGTATTCGTATCGGCGCCGACGCCGGCATCGACCGAGCCGTTATTGATATTGATATAGGCGGGCGGCAGGAACTGGCTCATCTGCCAGCGGTCGATATTGTTTTCGTAGCCGGCATATTCGCGGAACGCGAGCGCCGGCTCGATATCCTCCATCCAGCGGGTTACACGGACGTTGTCGCCCTCCTGCTCGACGGTCAGGTCGGCGGCCTCCGCAACCGCGCGGTTGCCCGTGGTCGATCCGTGCACATAGGTCAGGTGCGAAAGATCCAGCAGGTTGTCCAGCACGAGGCGGTAGCCCGCCTTCACATAGGTCTGGCCCTGGGCGCGGACCCAGTCTTCGTCCATGTTGTATTTCGGATAGTCGGGGATAGTCGCTTCATCCGCCAGCGCGGGATCGCCCGGCCAGTAAAACACCCAGCCATGGCGTTCGACCACCGGATAGGTGCGCACCGTTGCCCAGTCCGGCGGCGTGTCCGAGCCCGGCAGGTGCGTGCAGCTGCCGGAGCAGTCATAGACCATGCCGTGATAGCCGCATTCGATCTCGTCGCCGACCAGCCGGCCTTCCGACAGCGGCAGGTTGCGATGGGGACAGCGGTTCTCCAGCGCGACCGGGGTGCCGTCTTCCTTGCGGTACAGTACGACGTATTCGTTCAGCAGAATACGCCCCAGGAGTTCTCTGCCGACGTCTTTCGACCAGGCGGCCACGTACCAGGCGTTTTTCAGGAACATTGCAATTCTCCCCTGCCGGCTTCCACATCCGTATATTTAATCAGTATACCCCGTTTAAAGTGCGCGACAACCGAAATCGGGAATTCTCAGTATACTGCGGACAGGGGGCGGGATATGGTTCCGCCATGACCGATACCGAGCCGGAAACCGCCCCCGAAAAGACAGGATCGCGCACGACGTTGTGGGAAAGGCCGGGCTATCTCATCCGCCGGCTGCACCAGATCCATGTTGCGATCTTTCTAGAGGAATGCGCCGATTACGGCATCACGCCGGTTCAGTACGCCGTGATGACGGCCCTGCTCAACAACCCGGGCGCCGACCAGGTCACCATTGCCCGCGACGCGGGCATCGACCGGACGAATGTCGCCGATGTCCTGGCGCGCCTCGAACAGCGCGGCATCGTGCGCCGCCGGGCCGGCACGCAGGACCGCCGCATGCGGATCGCGCATCTGACGAAAAAAGGCGACCGTATCGCCCGCGACATGGAGCAGGCGTCGCTCAGCGCGCAGGCGCGGCTTATGGAGCCGCTGCCGCCGGAAAAACGCCGCCAGCTGATGACCCTGATGACCGAACTCGTCGACGCCAACAACGATTTCAGCCGCGCCCCGGCCCGGCGCTACAAAACCGCAAAATAAAAGGGGCGGCCGAAGCCACCCCTTTTTCGTCCGGCCGGTTTTTGTCCAGCCCGTTATTATCCCGGGAAAGCGCAACTACATGCGCGCGCGTTCCACCGCCTTTTTCAACAGATTGAACATGTCCTTGGTCTTCGGGTTGGTGCCGAGGAACTCGTCACCCAACGGTCGGACCGTGTCCATGAATTTCTTCTGGTCGGCATCGCTGAGGCGGATAACCTCGGCACCGTTGTCACGCCAGGTCTGCTCGGCTCTCTTGCCATATTCCTGCCCGCGGTCGTTTACCCACTTGGACAGATCGCTGGCGGTCGACCGGACAAACGCATCCTGTTCCTTCGACAGCTTTTTCAGCCAGGCGTTGCTGGCGAGGGTCGCACTGGGGACCATGCCGCTCTCGACGACGGTGACGAACTTTGTCACCGTGTAGAACTTGGACCCGGTCATCACGATAATCGCCGTCCGCGCCGCGTCGAGCGTGCCGCGCTGCAGCGCCGGAAGCACCTCGGAATAGGGCATCGGGACACCGGCCCCACCGAACTTGCCAACCATGGCGCTTTCCATCTTGGTTGCGAGAACGCGAACCTTCAGGCCCCGAAGGTCGGACAGCTTGCGGATTGGCTTGATGCTGGCGAACGATGTCGGACCGTAAATGAACAGGTTGAGCATGGTGATGCCCTTGCTCTCCGCCAGCTTCGAATATTGCGAATAGAACGCGGGATCGTTCACGGCCTTGTATGCGTGATCGACGTTGTCAAAGATACCGGGAGCATCCAGAACCTGGAAATTCGGGTTCAGGCCGGTCATGAAACCGGGCGGCGTGATCATTATCTCGAGCGTGCCCAACTGGAGGCCCTCGATCATGCGCGGAATGCTGCCGATCTGGCTGGCCGGGAAATTCTGGGCAGAGAGCTTCATCGCCGGATTTGCCGCGAATCGCTTCTCGATTTCAGCGCCGAGCGCCTGTTGCGGGTCGTTAATCGTGGCGTAACCGATCTTCACCTTGCCCTGCGCACTGGCGTTGCCTGCAAAACCGGCGATCGCGACCGCGGCCAGTGTCGCCATGCATTTCGTAAAAGGCTTCTTGCGTAGCATTTCCCTCTCCCTTTGAATAAAACAACAACCCTCCCGTTCTAACCATCCCCAATCATAAAGCCAAGAATTGTCGTCGCGGGAACATCCATTCCGCCGATTAAAGACGGATCAAGTCAGATACCTCTGGCACGCACCGGGCGTGAAACTGTCATAGGATCGGGTATAAGTTGTTACGTCAATTGCAGGAAACATTGAATATGAGCAACAAATCCGTCGGCACCAGCCCCGCCACCGTCGCCCCGCCGATGAAACCCCATTATTCGAACAGCATCCGGACCAATAGCGGCCCGCTGCTTTTCGTCGCCGGACAGGTCGCGCTGGATGCCGACGGCAAGCTGGTCGGTGAAGGCGATATCCGGGCCCAGACGACGCAGGTGCTCGAAAACATCCGCGCCATTGTCGAGGCGAACGGCGCGACCATGGCCGATCTTGCGCAGGTGACGGTCTATGTCCGCGATATCGGGGCGTTCAGTTCGGTTTCCGACATCCGGGAGCGTTACTTCCCGGCCGACGGCCCGGCATCCGCCATCGTCGAGGTCTCGGCGCTTGCGTGGCCCGAATTCCTGATCGAGATATCCGCCGTCGCGGCGCTGCCCGGATAGGGTTTTCCGTCCTCTCCGATCAGCCCGCGCGACAGCAGGTCGCCGACGGTCCGGCGGAACTGTTCGCCCGCCGCCGGGCGGTCCCAGGCTTCGAGCCAGTTCTGTTCGACAAACGCGTGGATGGCGGGCTGGCCGAGCGCGGCTTCCCACAGGATCCCCAGCAGAGACGCCATCAGCTCCTCATGCTCCTTGACCGCGTCGGTGACGCAGCGCGCTTCGTCCGCCGCCGCCACGCGCCCGGTTTCGGGTCCCGCGCCGAGACCGAAATCCGGCAGGTGCCGCCGGCCGGGCGGGGCGATCTGCCAGTGAGCGACCTCATGGATCAGGACCGACGCCTCGCTCTGCGTCCGGATCGCCGTGCCGTCCCAGCTGAAGGCGACCGCGGGTTCTTCGTGAATGACCGGAATACCGAAGGACACAACGAGGTCGAGCGCCGCCTGCCGGTCCGCGGGCGTGTCGGAGGGCTTATCGAACGCGGCAAAGGTGGCGGCGATGGAATCGAAGGCCGCGCGTGCCGGTGTCGCGCGCGGCAGGTAGGATTCGAACCGGGCGAGCGCCCGTTTCAGCGTCTCGCGGTCTATCGGGGTCAGTCTCATGCGGCCGCAATATAGACCTGTCTTTCGGCAATTGCTTGCATTCGACGCGCCGGACGGCGATGGTCCCGGCGGCCGAAACCGGATATGCCGGCGCGGGTCGTAACAGGTCATTACCGGACGGTACGCGACGGGACACGACGGGACAGGGACGGGACAGGACGCAATGGTATACGGCTGGTTCGAAGACATGAATGTCGGGGATACCGATACCATCGGGGAATACGCGGTGGACGAGGCGGAAATGGTCGCCTTTGCCGAGAAATGGGACCCTTTTCCGTTCCATGTGGACCGCGAACAGGCGGAAAAATCCATCCATGGCGGGCTGATTGCCTCGGGCGAGTACTCCATGGCGATCAAACAGATACTGCTTCACAGAAAAGGTATCCCGCCCGGCGTAATGGCTTCCCTCGGCTATGACGAGCTGCGCTATCTCAAACCGGTCCGCGCCGGCGACCGGATCAGTGTCCGGCTGGAGGTCCTGGAGAAACGCGGGTCGCGCTCGAAACCGGACCGCGGAATCGTCCGCGTCCGGACAACGCTGAAAAATCGGGACAACTCCGACCTGCTGACCTATATCGACAACGTGCTTATTGCCAAAAAGACACCCGAAGACACTGCATGACCGAAACCCCGCTCCCCGCGACGACGGAAACCGCGCCCGCGCTTTCCGTGTCCGACCTCCGGAAATCGTACCGCCTCGGCAAGGAGAGCATCCCGGTGCTGCAGGGCCTCTCGCTCGAGGTGGCGGCGGGCGAACTGGTGGCGATCATGGGGCCCAGCGGATCGGGCAAGACGACCCTGCTGAACTGTATCGCCGCCATCGACAAACCCGACGAGGGCGCGGTCGAACTTGCCGGCGCCGCGGTCGATTACGGCTCGGAAAAGGCCCGCACGCTGCTGCGGCGGCGCGACATCGGCATCGTGTTCCAGTTTTTCAACCTGATCCCGACGCTCAGCGTCCGCGAAAACATCGCCCTGCCGCAGCAGATCGCCGGCAGCGCCCGGGCCGCGCGGGAGGCGCGGGTGACGGACCTGCTCGACCGGGTCGGTCTCAACGCCCGTGCCGGTCACCTGCCCCACCAGCTTTCCGGCGGCGAGATGCAGCTCGTTTCCATCGCCCGCGCGCTGGTCCATCGCCCGGCCCTGCTGCTGGCCGATGAGCCGACCGGCAACGTGAACCCCGCGATCGGCCGGTCGATCCTCCAGACGCTGCGCGACACCGTGCGCGAAGAGGGCACGAGCGTGCTGCTGGTCACCCACAGCCCTGAACATGCCGCCTGGGCGGACCGCATATGCTTTCTCAAGGACGGGGTTATCGCCGGCACCGTTACCCAGTCCGGCGGGCCCGAAAACCTAGCGCCGATCTATGCCGAGCTGCAACGGCTGGGTATCTGACCCCGTGTCCGGCTACATGAGTGTCCCATGAGCGCGGCGACGATCGGGATCCCCCTCAATATCGGCCTCGCCTTCCGGCTTGCGGCGCGCAGTCTGAAACATCGCAAGATGATCGCGCTGGCAACCGTTCTGGGCGTCGCCATCGGTGTGGGCGTGGTCAACGCGGTGCTGATCGTCGACGCCAACACCGCCCGCGGATACGAACAGATCGACGAGACGGTCCGGGATTCCGAGACGCGCGACAGCGCGACAAAAGATGCCACGGACAATGCAGACGACAACGCCGCGCAGCAGAAGGTCGGCGCCAGATCCTTTTCCATCCGCATAGAACGGGTACGCAACGGACAGGTCGAAAATTCCATCGTCCCCACCCAGCGCGGCAGCGCCGGCCGGATCAGGGCAACGGACGACATCCAGGCGCGGCCGGGCGAAGAAGACTATCAGGCGATGCGCCTCGCCGTACGCATGGCATCGCTGCTCGCGTTTTTTATCGGGGCGGTGATCGTGTTTTACACGATGCGGTATTCGGTCTCGACCCGGGCGCGGGAATTCAGCCTGATGCTGTGCCTCGGCGAAAGCCGCCGCAATGTCGGCGCATCGCTGATGGCCGAGGCGTCGTTGCTCGGCGCGTTCGGCACCATTGTCGGGCTGATCGTCGCCTTCCCCGCCGCCGCCGCGCTGCTCGCCGCCGGGGTTTCGACAAACGGCCGCCGCCCCCTGCCCGGTTTCGAAATTCCCTGGTTCGAACTCTCGGGGATGGGCCTGATCAGCCTGATCATCGTCTATCTGGGTGTTGCCAGCCCGCTGCGCGAAATTCACCGGCTCAGCATCCCCGACGTTCTCCAGCCGCGTTTCCTGTCGACCGGCGAGCGCGACGTTCGAATCGCGCAGCGCGGCTTCGGCTGGCTGATCCCGCCGATGCTCGCCGCGGGCTGGATCGGCGTGCGCCCGTTCATGGAAAGCTGGCTTTCCGTCGTCTATTTCTTCCTGTTCGAAGCGGCGTTTGTCGGACTGCTGGCGGTCGCAACGCTGTGGTGGCTGTCGCCGTTCCTGCGCGGCACCATCCGGGTGTTCGAGACCGCGTTCCGCGCGGTGCTGCCGCTGGAGACATTCCTGACCGGGCGCCGGATGCGCCTCAACAGCAAGCGGCTGGTTTTTTCGGTCACCGGCGTGACCCTGGTCTTCAGCCTGCTGACCGGGCTGCACGACGTCACCCGCGCGCTCAAGGACGAGGTATCGATCTGGGCGTGGCAGGCCATGGGCGCCAGTTCCTATCTCGAACGCCCCGCCGGGCGCGAGGTGAACGAGGCCGAGCTTCAGGCCCGGCTGGCCACCTACGGCATCTCGCTTATGCGCATGTCGGCGAAAACCACCGGCGAATTCCCCGCCCGGCTGATCCGTGGCGGCGACATCAACCCGCTGCTGCGGGCGCTCGGGCACCCGACGCTGGATCCGGGAAAGGTGATCCTGTCGCGCACCCTGGCGGCGCGCTACGACACCCGTACCGGCGATACGGTCGTTTTTTCCGACGGCACCACCGACCACCGTTTCGAGGTTATCGGGATTTCCGACAGCGTCGGCTTTTACCTGGAAAGCGCGCAATACGTGGATCTGAAATCCTATGCGCTGTTCAGCGACGGCAATCCGATCTTCGCCGACAACCTGGAAAAAACGCTCGGGCGCTATGCATCGGCCCGGCCGTTCGGCGGTGTAAGACCCTACCTGTCGCGGGGCCAGGAAGCCGCGCTGTACCCGTGGTACGTCACTGTCAAGCGCGGCAGGTATCAGGCCTATTGGCAGAGCCGCGAAATCGACCGCGATTTCCTGATCTTCGATTTCATCCTGCTCGGCACCGTGATCCTCGCCGGTATCGGCGTTGCCAACACGATGCTGATCCAGGTACGGGCGCGGGACCGCGAATTCGCCGTGCTCAAATCGATCGGCATCAGCCGCGGACAGGTCGCCCGGATGCTGCTGATCGAAGGCACCATTATCGGCTGCGTCAGCGCGGCGCTGGCGATCGTCATTGGCAACGGGCTCGGCGCGATCAGCATCCGGTTTCTCGACCATTTCACCCTGTTCGACTACACCTTGCGGATATCGCTGCCGGCGACGCTCTATATCTCCGCGCTGTGCATCCTGACCTGCGTGATCGCGTCGATTTACCCGGCCTTTATCGCCAACCGGGCGTCCTCGGCGGAATCGCTGCACTACGAATAGCGGCGAACATTACAAAAGTTTAATTGCGTCAAGCTTGCGAAACCGCCCCCTTGGCCCATACATATCGTTCGAACACCGCTTGCGAATAACCGGGAATTCAGTCGATCCATGCGCGTTCTGGTCATTGAAGACGACGCCGATGTCGCCGCCTATATCGTCAAGGCACTGACGGAGGCCGGTCACAACCCGTCCCATGCCGATAACGGCAAGGACGGGCTGGTGATGGCGACGGCGGAGGATTTCGACGTGCTGGTCGTCGACCGGATGCTGCCGGGTCCCGACGGGCTGACGATCATCCGCACGCTGCGGGTATCCGAAGATCGCACCCCGGCCCTGATCCTGAGCGCGCTCGGCGATGTCGACGACCGGGTAAAGGGCCTGAAGGCCGGCGGCGACGATTACCTGACCAAGCCCTTTGCCGCCGCCGAGCTGCTCGCCCGGCTCGAAGCGCTGACCCGCCGGGCATCCGCCAGGGGGGCGCCGGCGGAAACCAGACTGGCGGTCGCCGACCTCGAAATGGACCTGCTGTCCCGGTCGGTGAGCCGTGCCGGTAAGCCGATCGATCTGCAGCCCCGCGAATTCCGGCTGCTCGAATGTCTGATGCGCAATGCGGGCAGCGTCGTGACCCGCACCATGCTGCTCGAGGAGGTATGGGATTACCATTTCGACCCGCAGACCAACGTCATCGACGTTCATGTCAGCCGGCTGCGCCAGAAGGTCGACAAGGATTTCGATACCCCGCTGATCCAGACGGTGCGCGGCGCCGGATACGTGCTGCGCGAGCCGGGACGCGATTCCGGGCGCGATTCCGGGCGCGATTCCGGGCGTGAATCGGGCGCATGAAACCGGCCCGCCTCCTGCGCAGCGCCACCTTCCGCCTGGCGCTGCTCTACATACTGATTTTCGGCGGCTCGGTCGCGGTGCTGCTGGGCTTCCTGTACTGGGCGACGGTCGGCGTGCTGTCCGAACAGATGGACGAGACGATCCAGGCCGATATCACCGGTCTTGCCGAACAATACGAACGCCGCGGCACGCCGGGCATCGCCGCCATCATCGGCGAGCGCATCCGCAAGGATCCGGGCGGGCGGACGGTTTACCTGCTGACCGACCCGCTGCGGCGGCCGCTGGTCGGCAACCTGGACAGCTGGCCGACCGTCGCGCCCGACGAAGACGGATGGATCGCCTTCGAACTGGTCAACCGCGCCGACCCCGACGGCAGGCCCCATCTCGCGCGCGCCAAACGCTTCGTGCTGCAGGGCGGGCTCAACCTGCTGGTCGGCCGCGAGGTGCGCGAACTGGAACGGACCCGGCGCATGATCGTGAACGCCATGATCTGGGGCATCGCCATCACGCTTGCCCTCGCGCTTGCCGGCGGCGTCGCCATGAGCCGGAGCACCGCGCGGCGGATCGAGACGATCAACCAGACCAGCCGCGATATCATGAGCGGCGATCTCGACCGCCGGATCCCCGCGGGCGGGGCGGGCGACGAATTCGACCAGCTTGCCGGCAATCTCAACGCCATGCTCGACCGGATACAGGGATTGATGGAGGGCCTGCGCCACGTGTCCGACAACATCGCCCACGACCTGCGCACGCCGCTGACCCGCCTGCGCGGACGGCTGGAAGACCTGGACGACGCGGCGCTGGCGCCCGCCGAACGCACCAGGCGCATCGACGCCGCCGTGGCCGAGGCCGATACGCTGTTATCGATGTTCAACGCATTGCTGCGGATCACCCAGATCGAGGCCGGCGCGCGCCGCGACAGTTTCGCTCCCGTCGACCTCGCCGAAGTGCTGAGCGACGTCGCCGAGCTGTACGAACCCGTGGCGCAGGAAAAAGGCCTGCGTTTTTCCGCCCGGGTAGACACCGCGGAGACCGTCTCCGCCGACCGGGACCTGCTGTTCCAGTCGGTCGCAAACCTGACCGATAACGCCATCAAGTACACCCCGGCGGGCGGATCGGTCACGCTGCACGCCACCGGAAAAACGATCGCCGTGTCGGATACCGGCCCCGGCGTGCCCGAAGATGCCCGCGAAGACGTGTTCCGACGGTTCCACCGGCTGGAGGAAAGCCGGAGCGCGCCGGGCAGCGGGCTCGGTCTCAGCCTCGTCAAGGCGGTGGCCCAGCTGCACGGCGGCGACGTCCGGCTGGAAGACAACCGGCCCGGTCTCAAAGCCGTCCTCACGGTGGGCTGATCCGCATCGCCCGCCGCCGCGTATCGCAACCGGAGTATCTGCCGTGATTCAAAACACCCGCATCCGGAACCTGAACGAACGCGAACGCCGCGCCGACGGCGCCTACGTGCTGTACTGGATGCAGGAGGCCCAGCGTGCCCGCGGCAATGCGGCGCTCGAAATGGCGATCTGCGGCGCCAACAAATACGGCCTGCCCGTCCTTGTCTGTTTCGGCCTGATGGACGGTTACCCGGAAGCCAATGCCCGGCACTACGCCTTCATGATCGACGGCCTCGCCGATTGTGCGGCGGAGCTGGAAGCCCGCGGCATCGCCTTCGCGGTCCGCCGCGGCATGCCGGGCGACGTGGCGCTCGATCTGTCGGCGGATGCCGCCGCCGTGATCTGCGACCGCAGCTATATGCCCGCCCAGCGGGAATGGCGTCAGGCGCTGGCGGACGCCGCTACCTGCCCGGTCGTGCAGGTCGAGACCGAGGTCGTGGTGCCGGTCGACGTTGCCTCCGACAAATCGGAATACGCGGCCCGCACGATCCGCCCGCGTATACACCGGGTGTGGGACGAATACCTCGTGCCGCTGGACGAAACCGAACCGGAAACGAATGCCGACGGTCTGGCAATCGGCAGCGATTTCGACCTGTCGGACCCTGCCGCCGTGCTGGATGCGCTCGACCTCGACCGGTCCGTCAAACCCGTCAAACGGTTCCGCGGCGGGCGGAAGTCGGCGCTCGACATGCTCGACCGTTTTGTCGATGACGTGCTGGACGGATACGCCAAGGGTCGGAACGAGCCGTCGGCGGCACAGACATCGTTCCTCAGCCCCTATCTGCATTTCGGACATGTCTCGCCGGTCGAAATAGCGCTGGCGGCGCGCGGCTCCGGCAACGGCTCGACCGACGACCGCGGCGCGTTCGTCGAGGAACTGGTGGTCCGCCGCGAGCTTGCCATGAACTACGCCAATTTCGCGCCCGGGTTCGAGACCTACGACGCCCTGCCCGACTGGGCGCGGAAGACCCTGTCGGAACACGCCGGCGACGAGCGCGAATACGTCTACGACCGGGCAACGCTGGAATCCTGCGAGACCCACGATTCGCACTGGAACGACGCGATGCGCGAGATGGTTCATACCGGCTTCATGCACAATTACATGCGCATGTACTGGGCCAAGAAAATCCTCGAATGGAGTGCGACACCCGAAGAGGCGTTCGACACGACCCTGGCGCTCAACAACAAATACTTCCTCGACGGGCGCGACCCGAACTCCTACGCCAACGTCGCCTGGTGTTTCGGGCTGCACGACCGCGCCTGGACCGAACGCCCCGTATTCGGAAAAATCCGCTACATGAACGCCAACGGCCTGAACCGGAAGTTCGACATGAAGGCGTATGGGGAATTTGTGGATGCTCGGGTGGCGGTCGAAAAGGGCTGACGCGCCTGCCTGATTTCTCCAAGACGGAATTCAGTCGCCACCACGTGAATGTTCCTGAAAAGAGATATTCGGCATGACGATCCTGAATTCCAGATACTTCATCTGGCTACTGCTCGCCCTTCCCGCGGTGCCGATGGCGATCGCGCTGACGGACGGCACACAGGGGCCTTACGGCCAGCCAGTGGCCGAAATGCTGTTGCATCCCACGGGTGAATTCGCCGCACGCTTCATGATCGCCGCGATGATCGTATCGCCGCTGCGGTCGGTATTCCCCCGAAGCCGCCTCCTCTTGTGGCTGGCGGCACGCCGGCGGTACCTGGGGATTGCCGCGTTTTCATACGCCCTGGCGCATACGGCTCTGTATATCGTCGATATGCAAAGCGCCGCCGCCATTCTGGGCGAATTCTGGATTCTGGGTATCTGGACGGGATGGTTCGCGTTTCTGCTGTTCATCCCGCTGGCGACGACGTCGAACGACTGGGCGGTCCGGCGGCTGGGGCGGCGCTGGAACGTGATACAGCGATGCATCTATATCGCGGCGCTCGCCACCCTCGTGCACTGGATATTCGTTCACAACAATATCGGCCCCGCGCTCGCACATTTCGTGCCGCTGGTTGCATTGGAGTTCTATCGGATTTGGCGGTATGTCGCCGCCAATAACACCAGAAGGATACCCGTATGATACGTTACATGCTGATTGCCGCCGCTGTTGCGGCCCCGCTTTCGATGGCGAATGCGACCGGCAGAATGACCTGCGAAGCGGTCGAACGCGCTAAGTGGCTCACGGAAGAAGCAATGACCAAAAAGCTGACCGCGCAGGGCTGGCAGGTGCGGTTCATGAAGGAAGACGGCGGCTGCTGGGAAGTCTATGGCACAACGCCCGACGGCCAGCGCGTCGAGGCCTATTTTCATCCGGCAACAGGCGAAAAACTACTCGTCGCACAGCGCGGCAAAATCCTGTTCCGGGCGGAAAAGAACTAACCCGAGAATGCCCAGGCCGCACCTCGCCCAGTGTGTCACCTACTGTTCCCACGGCGGCACCGGCGTCATTTTTTCGGCGAGGAAATCGACGAAGGCCCGGGTCGATGGCGGTACCAGGCGGCGGCTGGGGTAAACCGCGTGAATGATGTTTTCCTGCGGGTCCTGCCAGTCGGGCAGGACCTGCACCAGGCGCCCGGATTTCAGATCCGGGCCGACCAGAAACGTCGCGAGCCGCGCGATGCCGAGACCGCCCAGTGCCAGATCGCGGATCGCCTCGCCGGAATTGGCGGCGAAATTCGATGCCACCTTCACCGCGCGCGGCCCGGCCGGACCGTCGAAACGCCAAGTATCGGAATAGACGGTCGAATAGATCAGGGCGTTATGGGAAGCGAGGTCTTCGGGCTCCGCCGGCGTGCCGTGGGCGCGCAGGTAGTCCGGCGACGCGCAGACGACCCGCCGGTCGGGCACGAGACGCCGCGCGATCAGGGCGGAATCGGCGGGGGCCGAGACCCGCACGGCGACGTCGATGCCCT
Source organism: uncultured Rhodospirillaceae bacterium (assembly GCA_963977005.1). Taxonomy (GTDB): domain Bacteria; phylum Pseudomonadota; class Alphaproteobacteria; order MPNO01; family UBA830; genus CAXBCP01. The sequence continues at coordinate 44,525 of CAXBMQ010000006.1, read as the reverse complement.
CGTCCACCATGTCGACCAGCCGGTCGGAAAACAGAACGTCGACCCGTACATCGGGGAAGCGCGCGACGAATTCGGGCACCAGCGGCACGATCTGGCGCTGGCCGAACGAAATGGAGGCCGTCACCCGCAGCCGCCCCCGGGGCTTGTCCGACGCATCGCCGACGGCACGCTCCGCCGCATCGATATCCGAGAGGATGGATTGCGATCTTTCGTAGAATTCGCGGCCGACATCCGTCAGGCTGATCCGGCGCGTCGACCGGTTGAGCAGGCGCGCGCCGAGCCGCGCTTCGAGACGGCTGATCTGCTTGGAGACCGCCGATGGCGTAATGCCCAGAATCCGCGCGGCCGCCGAAAAATTACCGGCATCCACCGCGGCCACAAACACCGTCATCTCGACACTCGACGCAGCAGACGCCATGTTCTATTCCCTGAATTCACAGATAATATGCCTAACGAGGCTATTATCATCTTCAGCGGCATCAATTACAAACAACTAACGTTGATATTCACGCGGCCACGCACAGGAGCAAGACCATGAAAATCGGATTTTTCACGATGCCGGTACATCGGCTGGACAAGGACTATACCCAGTGCCTGCAGGAAGACCGCGAAGCGATCATCATGGCCGACCGGCTGGGCTATTCGGAGGCCTATGTCGGCGAACATGTCACGGACGCCGCCGAAAGCATCACCAACTCGATGCTGTTCCAGGCGAGCCTGATTGCCGAGACCAAGCAGATCAAGCTGGGTACCGGCACGTCGAACCTGTCGCACAGTCACCCGGTCCTCATCGCGGCCCATGCGGCGATGATGGATCACCTGCTCGAAGGCCGCTTTATCTTCGGCGTCAGCCCGGGCGCGCTTGAATCCGATGCCGAGGCGCTCGGCATCCGCGGCGTCGACCGCAATGCGATGTTCGCCGAAGCGATCGACCACATCCTGAATATCTGGACCGGCGAGCCGCCCTACGACCTGGAAGGGGACTTCTGGAACATCACGACGCGTGAGACCCAGTTCGCGGAAATCGGCCTCGGCCCGATCGTCAAGCCGTTCCAGAAACCCTACCCGCCGATTGTCGGCACGGTCGTCGCCCCGTTCTCCAAGGGCGTGATCGAAATGGGCAAAAAGGGCTTCATGCCGATCTCGGCCAACTTCCTGCTCGCCAAGTGGGTCGAGACCCACTGGGCCAACTACGCCCAAGGCTGCGAAGAAGGCGGCCGCCCCGCCAATACGTCCGACTGGCGCGTCGCGCGCTCGATCTATGTGCATGACGACCACAATACGGCCGTGAATTACGGCAAGGCCGACGAACGGAGCCCCTACCGGTTCTACTACAAACAGCTTTATACCAAGCTGATGAAGGCCGGCCGCCACGAAGTGTTCAAGCCGTCGCGCGATTTCCCCGACGACCAGCTGTCGCTCGATTACATCCTCGACGAACTGGTCATCTGCGGCGACGTCAACAGCGTGGTCGACCAGATCCTCGCGTTCCGCGAAGTAACCGGCGATTTCGGCACACTGCTCTATGCCGGCAAGGACTGGGAAGACAAGGAACTGGGCAAGCGATCGATGGAACTGATGGCCGAAAAAGTCATGCCCGCGGTCAATGCGGCGATCGGTCAAACAGCGGCGGCGGAATAGAGATTCTGCTATACTGCCGCAATGGCACTGACAGACGACAAACCGCTTTCCCTGGTTCACATGCTATCGAACCGGATCAGCCGCGCGTTCTTCGACGAGGTCGAGACGAAATACGGCGTGTCGCTGGCCGAGTGGCGCGTGATCCTGACCCTGGTGTCGGAGCCCGGCGTGTCGGGCGCCGATATCACCAACCGCTGGGCGATGGAAAAAATGGCCGTCAACCGGGCGGTTCAACGCCTGGTCGATGCCGGCTACGTGGCCCGCACCCGCGACCCCGATGACCGGCGCAGCTATCGGCTGGCGCTGACGTCGAAGGGCACCAAACTGCACGACAAGATCGCGCCGACCGCCAATAAACGCTATGCCGAACTGACGTCCTCGATTTCCGGGGACGAGCTCGAGGCACTGGTGGCGACCCTGCGGACAATGATCGCCCGTGCGGAAGAACTGAACTGACCGCCAAGTGCTTCGCCCCTGGCGTGAACGCGACTTTTACCGGCACCGGGAAACTGCATGACCGCGATCGTCCACATCATCGTGCCGGTCTTCGCGCTGATCCTGGTCGGTTACGGGGTCGGCAAAACGCCCAAATGGACCCCGGACGCGACGAAATATTTCAACAATTTCGTCTTTTATGTCGCCCTGCCGACCCTGTTGTTCGGCGCGCTGGCCAGCGGCCGTGCCTTCAACGGCGTGGAGCCGCTGATCGCCGCCGCCTATTTCGGCGGCAGCCTGATCTCGATGGCGCTGATTATCGCGTTTTCGCATACCGTGTTTCGTCTGCCCGGCGAAGAGCTTGCCCTGCTCGGCATGGGGGCGGGCTTTTCGAACACCGTCCTGCTCGGCCTGCCGCTGATCGTCCTGACCTTCGGCGATGCGGCGGTCGGGCCGATAACCGCGATCATCGCGTTTAATACGTTGCTGCTATTGCCGGTTACGATCCTGATTATCGAGGTATCGCGCGGCCGGGCGAGCCAGCGGGGACTGGCGGCGATTGTGGTTGCCCCGATCCGTGCGCTAAGCCGCAACCCGATCCTGCTCGCCATCCTCGCCGGCGCCTGCTGGAGCTTTACCGGTATCGGGCTTGCCGTTCCGGTCGAACGCTATATCGATATGATGTCCGGCGCCGCCGGTCCCTGCGCCCTGTTCGTCCTCGGGGCCAGCCTCGCGGAATACAAAATCGCGGGACGGCCCGCGGAGACCGCGACCATGGCGGGGTTCAAACTGATCGTTCATCCGATCATCGTCTGGCTGTTATGCACACAGGTATTTGCGCTCGACAGTCTTACCACGGGCGTTGCGACCATGATGGCCGCCATCCCGGTCGGCGCGACCGTGTTTACGGTCGCACAGCAATACCGGACATTTGTCGGACCGGTGACGTCCGCGATCCTGATATCGACGGGTATATCCGCGGGTACGCTTGCCGTGGTTATTTCGCTTTTGGCGTAAGGTCCCGCCGGGCGGGGAAACCGCTTAAGCGGCGCTCGGCAGTTCCTGAAAGCGGCTCTGATCGAGCAGCACGCTCTGAGCGATAATCTTGGTGACGGACCGGTCGCTGACACCGACCATTTTGACATGCGGAATGGATGTCGACAGGTCGCTGAGCGTATCGACCTCCCAGAGAAGGCCTTCGCTGGCGCGGAACTGCTGGCCGGGGTGGATATCTTTGGATTTGGACATTCTGACTGTCTCACTTTGACTCTACGAAACAGACAGAAGTATCCCGCAATAATTCGAACAAAGACTTAACGCGTGGGCGAAATACGTCAAAAACCGAACGGTGCCGGATTCCTGCTCAGCTCTGCGGGCCATCGACAGCCGTGAGCCAGTACAGCCTGCCCCCGCCGTTGCGAATTACAATGGCGTCGGTGTCGGGGTGCGAAACATGCGGGTCTCCACAATCACACGCCGGGTCGCGATCCGCCAGCCGTCATCCGTGCGGCGTAAAGTATCTGCGTAATTGCCGACGGCGTAGACCTCGGTCCGGCCATCGATATCGGTGCGGAAGACCGCAAAACCGGACAGAACATCGGCCCGGTCGCCACCGTCCGAAAAGTCGATTTCCTCCACGGTCACCATATGCTTTCGCCCGGCAAGGTCATGTACGTGCTGTGGAGATTCTTCCAGCAGCGCATCCAGTTCCGCGCAGGACAGATCGAGCCAGGTCATACGTTTGCCGATCTCGGCGCTCTCGGCTTCGAGTATGTAGTGCCCGTCCTCCGCAAACAGTGCGATAAAGTCGGCGAACCGGCCTTCGTTCAGAAAACGTGCTGACCGGCTGGTCAGGGTTCTGATGCCCTCCCGGTCTTCTGTCGCGCCCGTCACAGCATTCACTCGGCAGCCCCGCCGATCACGGACAGGCTGGGTTCGTCGCCACGCACGGCGTCCGGGTCGTGCGGCCAGCGGCCGACCCGGCGGCCCCATTCCTGGTAGAACGCGCGCAGGTTGGAATCGTCCTGTGGCCGCAATTCTTCCTCCCGCGCATAAATCGACCAGGGAAACCCGCCGCTTTCCATCGCCCGTTGCTGGGATTCCACCGCCGCGATGTCTTCCGGCAGGTTGCGCCCCGCCGGCCCCCAGACCTGGTTGTGATGGCGGATACGTTCGTCACGTTGCGCCGCCGTGTCCGATTTAAGGCCGAGCCCGCGCCATTCGACGATCGTGCGGTCCGGCGACACCGGCGTGATGGTATCGATCCGCATCACGGTGGCGCGCACGTTGATCATCACATCGGGGAACAGCAGCATCACCATTAACGCATCGGGTTCCATGCCGGGCATCAGCCCGTCGCGCCGCGCTTCCAACCCGGCGCCGCCATAATTCATCGCACCCTGATCCATCGCATTGTGGCCGTTGGGATGAAGGTGCCAACGGCGTTCATGATAGTTGGGCTGCGTCAGACCTGTCTTGCGGTTCAGGACATGCAGGAATTCGTGATACTGCTCGGAGTTGTTATCGACCCAGAGTTTCCAGTTGCAACGGATTTCGGCGCGGTGATAGTGAAAGACCTCCAGCGCCACGTCTTGCGGGAAATGCAGCCGGATATTATCGGCCGCCGGCCCGAGAAAATCGGCCAGCGGTTCCACATCGTCGGCGATCGATACAAACACCAGACCGCCCAGCACCTCGGTTCGCACCGGCCGCAAGCCCACATCGTCCTTCGTCAGCCCGACCGGCGCGTATCCTTCGGGCCGGGTAATTCCGGTGCAGGCGCCGTCGAGACCAAAGGTCCACAGATGATAAAAACACTGGATGCGCTTGCCGAACGTGCCCTTTTCGTCCCGCGCCAGCGGCGCGCCGCGGTGGGGGCAGATGTTAAAAAACGTCTTGATGTCGCCGCCCCGACCACCTTCGCCGTCATGCCCCCGCACAACCAGCAATGGCCGCCCGCCCAGCGTCAGCGTCCGATAGCTGCCCGGATCCGGCAGTTCCGATTCATGGCACACCAGTTTCCAGCCGCCGGCAAAAATCTTTTCCTGCTCGTCGGCGAATATACCGTCATGGGTGAAGATGCGATTGTCGACATAGTGGGTCGGCGGAACATCGGGCCGGGCGTCCCAGCGGGAGATACGGTCGTCCATCTCAGTCACCTTAATTAGTGCGGGCGCAACGATCGAACAGGAGGGTACGACGGGTGGGGCAAGGTGTCAAATTCTACACGACCGCTCTGTCAATCGCCGCCAGCCACTTGGCCTTCGAACCGTCTTCCAGAAACGACGCCGTGATCGAATTCTTCGCCAGGGTAACGATTTCGTCCTGCGCCAGGTCCAGCGCATCGCGCACGGCAAGGTAATTATCCAGCACATAGCCGCCGAAATAGGCGGGATCGTCCGAATTGACGGTCGCCATCAATCCGGCATCCAGCATGGCGCGCAGCGGGTGCCGCGACATGTCGGTCACTCCCTGCAGGCGGTAATTCGACAGCGGGCAGACGGTCAGCGGCATTTTCTCACGGGCGAGGCGTGCGACCAGATCGGCATCCGCCATGGCGGCATTGCCGTGATCGATCCGGTCGACGTGCAACAGATCGAGCGTGTCGCGGACGTATTCGGGCGGGCCTTCTTCGCCCGCATGGGCGACGAGCCTGAACCCGGCATCCCGGGCTTTGGCGAAGACACGCTGATATTTCTGCGGCGGGTGACCGAGCTCCGACGAATCCAGACCGACGCCGATAATCCGGTCGCGATGCGCCATCGCCGCCTCCAGCACCGGGAACGCGTCGTCTTCGTCGAGATGACGCAGGAAACACATGATGATGGACGATGTAATCCCGTGCGCCGCCTCCGCATCACGCAGCGCACGCCATATGCCGTCCAGGGCGACGTCGAATGCCACGCCGCGCTCGGTATGTCCCTGCGGGTCGAAAAATATCTCGGTATGGACAACGCCATCGGCCACGGCGCGCTGCATATAGGCCGCCGTCAGATCGTAAAAATCCTGCTCTTTCAGCAACACGCTCATACCGGCGTAGTACAGATCGAGGAACGCCTGCAGATCGGCAAAGTCATAGGCCGCTTTCAGGTCGTCGACAGTCTGATACGGCAACGCCACGTCGTTCCGCCGGGCGATCTCGAACATCAGTTCGGGCTCGAAGCTGCCTTCAATATGCAAATGCAGTTCGGCCTTGGGCAGGCGGCGGATAAAATCGTCTGAAACGGTCATGCTGATCGTACGTTCCCCGGGGTTGTCAGGACAGGATGGGCAGTATGGGGCCTGTTAGTATGCAAATTCCATATGCTATCCTGTGCCAAGATAACAATTCTGCCGTACAGGGATGGGAAAAAAATGAGCAACGGGAAAAGCTACGATTACGTGATTGTGGGCGCTGGATCGGCCGGCTGCACACTGGCCAACCGGCTGACCGAAGATCCCAACGTCCAGGTTCTGGTCCTGGAGGCCGGCGGCAGCGAGCGCAACCCGATCATCACGGTACCCCTCGGCTGGGGCAAGATCCTGTTCGAACGCCTGTACGACTGGGGGTATTTCACCGAGGAAGAAAGCGAATTCAACGACCGCAAGGTCGAATGCGCGCGCGGCAAAGTGCTCGGCGGATCATCGTCGATCAATGCGATGGCCTATGTCCGCTGCCACCGCGAAGATTACGACCGGTGGAGCCGCAATGGCTGCACGGGCTGGTCCTATGCCGATATCCTGCCCTATTTCATCAAGTCGGAAGACTGGGAAAAAGGCGACGAGCCGTTGCGCGGCACCGGCGGCCCGCTGACGACGATCGAGAACAAATATCCCGACCCCCTTCAGGAAGCCTGGCTGCAGGCCGGCGAACAGGCCGGTTACTCGCGCACGGCGGATTACAACGGCCATCAGAACGAAGGTCTGGCCACGCTCCAATCGACCATCCGCAACGGACGGCGCTGCAGCGCAGCGGTTGCCTATCTGCGCCCCGCCATGAAACGCTCGAACCTGACGGTCATCACCAATGCACTGGCGCACAAGGTTGTGCTGGAAGGCACAAAAGCCGTCGGCGTCGAATATTCGACCGGCGGCAACAGCACGACCACCGCCCGCGCCGAGCGCGAGGTCATCGTTGCCGGCGGGGTGATCAATTCGCCGCAACTGCTGATGCTGTCCGGCATCGGCAATAGCGAGCATCTGGCGGAACACGACATTGCGACCGCCGTCGATCTGAAAGGCGTCGGCCAGAACCTGCAGGATCATCTGTCCGTCGGCGTCGAATACGAACGCATCGGCGACGGGCCGTTCGTCGGCCGCCTGCGCTGGGACCGCCTCGCCCTGTCGATGGCGCAGGCGTATCTCTTCGGCACCGGATTCGCGACCGAAATGCCGGGCCCGCTGACCGGGTATATCTCATCTCAGGAAGGGATGGCCCAGCCCGACATTCAGCTTCTGGCGCGGTTTATCCCACCGGAATCGCAGCCCTGGATGCCGCTGACCGGCAAAAAACCGAAGGACGCGTTCATGGTTCGCCCGGTCGTGCTGCACCCGAAAAGCCGCGGCGAGCTGAAACTCGCCTCGGCCAATCCCGGCGATCATGCCAAAATCCATCAGAACTTCCTGTCGGATCCCGCCGACTGGAAAACCCTCAAAGACGGTATCGCCATCGTCAAGGATATCGCCGGCCAGAAGGCGCTGGACAGTTTCCGGGGTCCGGAAATTCAGCCGGCAGGCGAATCGCTCGATGAGTTCATCAAACGCACGGCATGGACGGTCCATCATCCGCTCGGCACCTGCAAGATGGGGCCGGACAGCGACGAGATGGCCGTCGTCGACCCCGAATTCAGGGTGCGGGGGGCGGAGAACCTGCGGGTTGTGGATGCATCGGTGTTCCCGGACATGCTGGGCGGCAACATCAACGCGCCCACCATCGCCTTCGCCGAACGCGCCGCCGACCTGTTGCTCGGCAAAACGCCCCTTGCCCCGATCGAAGTCGCGGCCTAGTTCACGATCAGCAAAAAGGAGGAGACGGCATGGCCGCGAGGATCAGTGTCGAGAAGGTCGACCATACGGGAATCCGCGTTGCGGACGCGGACCGGGCAATCGCGTTTTACGAGATGCTGGGCTTCGAGGTGCTCACCCGGGTGACGTTCGATCCGGTCATCATCATCCGCAATCCGCAGGACGTGGAAATCAACCTGATCGTCAATGCCGCCGAGGAACATGACGGCAGCAACATCCTGATGGATGTCGATACAAAATATGCCGGTATCACCCACCTGGCGCTGCGGGTATCGTCCATCCCCGAGACCATGGCGGTGCTCAGGGAAAACGGTGTCGCCATCACCCAGGGGCCTGTGATGTTCGGCGGCGACGGGCATGTGTCGCTGTTCGTTCGCGACCCCGACCGCAACGTGCTGGAACTGCGCGCCCGCGCCGAGAACCTCGACGAGATCGAAGGCCTGGAGCAGTACGAAAACGTGAACTGACGTTTCAGCCGGCGCTTGCCGGCCTGTCTTTGCGCGCGGCCAGCCATTCGCGCGATGTCAGCACGACGCCTGCGACGACACCCGCAAGATCCACCCAGTGCCCGCCGGGAATCGCGTTCGCCGGCATCAGGGCGGCGAACCCCGCCGCGGCAAAGGCCAGCCGCATGGCCGCTCCCAGCGGTCGCGTCGCATAACCGGTGACCGCGACCGAGACCAGCCAGACCCCGACCAGCGCCGTCGCCACGGCAAGCGCGATCGCCCCGGGCGCGCCTTTCAGGATCAGGGTCGGCGACAGGACGAACAGGAACGGAATGACATAGGCCATCCAGCCGAACTTGACCGCGGCATAGCCCGTCCGCATCGGATCGGCCCGGGTCAGGCTGGCCGCCGCAAAAGCGGCGATGGCAACCGGCGGGGTGATCATCGACATCATCCCGAAATACAGCACGAACAGGTGCGCCGCGACGATGTTGACGCCGACCTCGACCAGGGCGGGCGCGACAAGTGCCGCCACCAGCACGTAGACGCCCAGCGTCGGCATACCCATGCCGAGCACAATGCAGATCAGCGCCGCCAGGATCAGCAGCACGAACAGGTTGCCACCGCCGAGCTGGACCAGCGACAGGGTGAGCCCGAAGCTCAGCCCCGACAGGTTGAGCACGCCGATCACCAGACCGGCCGCCGCGACGATCAGGATCAGTTCGACCGCCGCAAGCCCGGTATCGCGCAGCGCGCCCCAAAGCTGAACCGGCGAGATGCGCTTGCCCTCATAGCCGAAGATCAGCGCGCAGATCAGCAGGACCAGCGTCGAATACAGCGCCGCTGTTTCGGGCCGCTGATTGAGGACGAACAGCGCGTAGATCAGGAAACCGAACGGCAACGGAAAAAACCACCCGGCGCGAAAAACCTTCCCGACCGCCGGCAGCACGCTGCGGTCGACCTTCTCGATTCCGGTCCGCGCGGCTTCGAGATCGGCAACGATAAACAGGGCGACGTAATACAGGATCGCCGGCACAAGTGCTGCCAGCACGACCTCCGCGTAGGGGATTTCGAGGAACTCGGCCATCACGAAGGCCGATGCCCCCATCAGTGGCGGCATCAATTGTCCGCCGGTCGAGGCGACCGCTTCGATCGCGCCCGACGATTCCGCCGAATAGCCCGTGTCGCGCATCAGCGGAATGGTAATCACCCCGGTCGACAGCACGTTGGAGACGGCGCTGCCCGAGATCGAGCCGAACAGACCGGACGCGGTGATCGCGATCTTGGCGCCGCCGCCGCGATAGCCGCCCATCGTCGCCATCGCGATCCCGGTAAAAAACGCCGAGCCGCCCGAGGCGAACAGTACCTGGCCGAACAGCAGGAAGGCGATGACGACCGTGGTCGCGATAATCATCGGTGTGCCCAGAAGGGCCTGCGGGTCGAGCGCCAGGTTTATAATCACGGTCGTCGTCTCGACGCTGCGCCCGACCAGCTTGCCGGGAATATGATGTCCCCACAGCGCATAGGCGACGAAAACCAGCAGCACGATCACAAGCACCTTGCCGACGCTGCGGCGCAGCCCTTCGACGATCAGCGCAAGTATAACCGCGCTGACGATGAGCGCATCCATCGGCTGGTAGACCAGTTCTCCGGAGAGGCGCGGATACACCGCCGCGACATAGGCCATGGCCGCGAACCCGGCGAGAGCAGCGACGATATCGTACCACGGCACCCGGCCCGCCCGGCCCCTGGTCGCCGGGATATGCAGAAACACGAGCGGCAGGGAAACCGCCAGCATCGCCGCCAGGAACTGTTCGGTATACAGCACCAGCCCGACCTCGCGGTATAAATCCGCGGCCCAGCCGACGGAGCCCAGGGCGACGAGCACGGCGCCGCCGTCAACGATGGCGCGCCCCGTCTTTGAAAGGCGGGGCGCGCCGGTCGTTTGTTCCTCTGACATCAGGGCGGAGGCCTAGAGAATGCCGGCTTCCTTGTAGAATTTCATCGCACCGGGATGGTAATCGACGCCGACGCCGGGTTTTGCCATCTGCTTCGGCTGGAAGCGGCGGAAGACGCCGTGACCGGCGATCAGTTCCTTTTTGCTCTCATGCAATGCCTTCGCCGATTTATAGGCGATCTCGTCGCTGACATGCGTGCCGGCAAGCAGAAGATAATCGAACCCGACCATGGTGGTCGGCTTTTCGATATACGGCATTCTCTTGGACGGATTCACCGTCGTAAAGAATGCGCCCGGCGCAATAGTGCGCATCTTGGCGAGTTTCTCCGGCGTCCCGTCGAGCGACAGGAACCGCACCTTCACCGCCGCATTCGCCTTGCGGACGATCGCCGATCCGGGGGCGAGGAAAGAAGCGACGACCTTGCCCGAAACCAGTTCATCCGTGCCGCGCACGAAATTCGGCACCGGCACCCCTTTGACGTCTTTCCAGGACATGCCTTCCATGGCGAAAGTCGCGCGGACGAGAACCTCGACGATTTTCTGGCTGGTAAAGCCGGACGGAAAATCCTTGCCCTTGAAGTCGGTGATCTTCTGGAACGGCGACTCCTTCTTGACCATGTAGCTGGTCTGGAAGGCGAACAGGCGGGCGAGCGCGCGCAGGTTGGGGTTCTTGCGACCCTCGAACGTGCCCGTGCCGTCCTTGGCGAAATGGGCCTCGACGGCGTTCGCGGTCGACATCTCGAGCCGGCCCTGATTGACCTGCGGGATAAAGATGTTCGATCCGCCGAAACCGACGGCGCGGGTGGTGAGCCCCGCCTTGTCGGAAATAACCTTGGCCGCAGCCGAGGCGATTCCGTAAGCGAGCGATCCCTGCGGCAGCGTGCCGATGCTGACCGTCTGCGCGATTGCCGCACCGGAAAAGGCCGTTGCACCGGCAAGTGCCGCAACGGCAATCGTCTTTCTGAGATAAGTCATAACCATGGTCTCCCTGTTGAACCGACGTGAACTTCCCGTGTCGTCAGGCTTGCATTCCCGCGAACCGAAAGCAACCGACCGACGCCTATAACCACCACTGGATGACATAGTCGTACGGACCTTCGCGATTGACCAGGTCGGCCCGCTGCAGCGCTATCTGATACCCGTCCCCGGTTTTCTTCAGCAGATGGCGATATTTACCCGTGAAGTTCCGGACCTCGTAGCGGAAATACTCGGCGCAATGAAACCGCGACCGGACGACGATATCGCCGTTCTCGTCTTCGCTTTCGATGATGACGTTGGAAACCACGTGGCACAGCCGGTTATGCGGTGCCTGGCTGTGGGCACGGGGATGCGTGTTCCGGGCGATCCGCATCTGCATCAGATAGGTGTCTTCCCAGAACACGTTGGGTTCGCCGTCGCCTTCGACCTGGTCCTCTTCCGACGGCATCCAGTAGATGCCGTCGTCGCCAAACAGGGCCAGCCAGTCGTCCCACTGTTTCTCGTCGAGGATCTCGGCCTGGCGGTACAGGAACCGTTCGACGGCGAGCTGGGTCTCGGTGCTGACATCGGCCACGGCCTGCGCATTTCCGGCGGCCAGTATTTCGGTAGCCTTCCCCATGATCAGGCCTCCTTCCCGGCGGTCATGTAGTCCCGCCATGCATGCATCATGTGCCGGAGCGGCATTTCGCTCATGGTATCCGGAGCGGAATAGGTCTTGTCGCCTTCGACGATGTCCTGACCCGCATTGCGGTGGAAGCTCACCCATTCGCGCGCGGAGGATTCAAGCCCGTGCTGGCATTTCCACCAGTTGAACAGATCGTCCGCGTTGATCAGCGTCGACGGCGAATTGACCAGATAGTAATAGGCAAGCGACCGGCGGTAGATTTCTTCCGGCGCGTCCTTGAGCCGGAAGTGCCAGATTTCGGTCAGCGTCTTGTCGGGCCCGAGCGGGCGGATCGTGCGCAGCTGCTGCAGCGGCGGCTGAACCGAATTGCACGGGTAAACCAGCATGTGGTGGATATCGACGGCGAGAATTTCCTCGGCCTTCTCCTCGCCATAGGCGTCGTACATGCGCCGCACATATTCGTTTGTCGCCGGATCGTCTGGACGCAGGCCCATATATCCCTGGAGACTGCTGTGACCGTTGGGGAAACCGACGGTGCCGAACTTGGTCCAGCCATCATGCCCGAGATCGGCAAACGCGGTCAGGAAGCTCAGTTCCAGCGGCACTTCCTTGCCGTCCTCGCGCAGTTTCGCATCGATCTTCTGCGCGGCCCTGCCGGTGGATTCATGGGTCACGCCGGGATGCGACGCATCGAGCTGGTTTTCCAGAAATATCTTCCAGTTCGACTGCTGGACCATCCGGAAGCAGCTTCCGACAACCTCGGTTTCCTTGCCGGGGGCGCGGTCGATCAGCTGATCGAATGCCGCCGCGGATTCGCCGAGATGCGTCCGCAGGTCGGGGCCGCCCTCCGACAGTTTGGCAAACCAGAACCCGCGGTAATTGTCGGACCGCGCGGGACGCGCCATGTGGAATTCCGGATCGTCGAAATCGAGATTCGTGCCGTCATAGCCCTGTTTCGCCGGCATGCTTTCAAGCTTGCCATCGAGATGGAAGGTCCACGCATGATAGGAACAGTAAAAATTGTTGCCCGTGTTGCCCTTGCGCGCGGTGCAGAGCTGCGCACCGCGATGGGGGCAGCGGTTGTACAGGACCTGCACGTCCCCGTTCCTGTCCTTGACCATCACCATCGGCTGGCGGCCGACCTGGGCGAGGTAGTAATCGCCCGGCTCTTTTACCTGGCTTTCATGGCCGATATAGATCCATGTGTTTTCGAATATCCGTTCCATTTCGAGATCGAAAATCTCGGGATCGGTATAGGCTTTGCGGTGCGCGCGGTCCGGTTCGACCATTGCGGCGATCTGTTCGGTGGTCCAGCTCATCTCTCTCTCCCGGTCAGTAACGGCGGATTTTTGTGTCGGGATTCCCCCGCGGGAGTATCCCGTTGACGGGATTGTTGCGGTTTAAATCACCGCAGACCAGCCCAATACTGCGAAATATCGCCTGAAGGTGCCGTAATTTCGGGTTTCCGGGCGTTTCTGGGGTCAAATCGCCGAAACCGGGGAGTCCCTGTCCCTGTCGGCGCAAATCCCGCCCTTTGACAAGCGGCAGGCGGCGCGAAAGAGTATCGCCGTCATTGTATCCATACTTTCAGGCAGTCAATTGAGCGCATCACCAACAAGCGACGCACCGACACTCGCAACCGCCATCGCCGCCACGCTCTCGTCGCATGGCGTAAAGCGCATCTTCGGGATACCCGGTGGCGGGTCCAGCCTGGACCTGATAGATGCCGCCGCACGCGAGGATATTGAGTTTGTCCTGTGCCGGACCGAGACCGCCGCCGCGATCATGGCGGCAGTGACGGGCGAACTGACCGGCATTCCGGGGGTCGTTCTCACCGGGATTGGCCCGGGTGCCGCCAGCGTCGTCAACGGCATCGCCTATGCATCGCTCGAACGGGGGCCGATCGTCGTGATTACCGATGCCCACGACGAAACCGCGGTCGCGCCGCCGCACCAGATATTCGACCAGCAGGCCCTGTTCGCCCCGATCTCCAAGGCACAGTGCCGGTTGACGCCGGCGACGGGCGCCGCGGACTTCGAACGCCTTTTCGACCTCGCCGCCGCGGAACCGCCGGGGCCCGTCCATTTCGACCTGTCGGCGAAGGATGCCGCAGCCCCCACGGAACCGGCGCCGCCCGCAACGCCGGCCGCACCCCGGATTCCCGACGACGCTGCGCTGACCGCGGCGGCCGACCTGGTCGCTGCCGCCCGAAGACCGGTTCTTGTTGTCGGGCATCAGTGCCGGACCGGACACCGGGCGACAGCCGCGAACCGACTTTGCGTCGCGCTGGGCGGGCCGGCCATGACAACCTACAAGGCCAAGGGTGTCGTTTCCGAGGACGGCCCGCATTTCGTCGGGCTGTTCACCAACGCGAAACTCGACCATGCCGTTCTGCGAAGAGCCGACCTGATCGTGTTCTGCGGCGTCGACCCCGTCGAGATGATCCCCGGGACATGGCCGCACGACGTGCCGGTCGTCGTCCTGTCTGAAACGCCCGGTCTCGCCTGGCCGTTTACCCCGGCCGCCGAAATCGCCGGCCCCATCGCGGACAGCGCGGGATCTCTGACCGGCATCGCCGCCGGGTCCGACTGGCCGGACGGTGAAATCGCCGAGTCGAGGCGGCGCATTATCGATGCGCTGGCGAATACCGGCGGCGACGGACGTTCGCCGGACACTGTCATCGACGCCGTCGCGGCGGCGGCCCCATCCGGCGCGCGGCTCGCCGTGGATGCCGGTGCCCACATGTTTTCGGCAATGGCGCGCTGGCCGGCGCGCCTGCCCCATGACGTTATGAAATCGAACGGGCTGTCGACCATGGGGTTTGCCGTCCCCGCGGCGCTGGCAAGCTGGCTGGAACAGCCGGACCGGCACACAGTCGCGATCACCGGCGATGGCGGCATGATGATGTGCCTCGCGGAACTGTCCACTGCCGTCCGGCTCAATGCCGCGCTGACGGTCGTGGTCCTGAACGACGCCGCCCTCTCGCTGATCGATATCAAGCAACAGCGCCAGCAACGTCCGCCGCTCGGCGTACGGTACCCGCGAGCCGATTTCGCAACCGCCGCACGCGGTATGGGATGTGCGTCCTGGACCGTGGCGGCTCTCGACCCGCTTGAATTCGCGCTGGCCGAAGCCTTCGAAACCGACGGACCGACACTGGTCGATGTCAGTGTCGATCCGTCCGGCTATCGCGACCAGCTGATCGCACTGCGGGGTTAGAGTCCACAAGAAAGTCATTTATACTAATTTTGACGTCAGATAGAAAATATTTTCCCAACAATCAGATTATTAACAAAAATATTAGAAAAATATTCTAATTAATTCTTGACCGGCACTCTCTCGCAGCATAGATCACTGTTTCGGCGGACCGGTTGGGCTCGCCGGCCTGCGGTCCACGGAGAAAGAATGTCATGCCGGATTCCATCGCCCCGCCCTTCGACGAGAAGATTGCCGGAACACGCGCCCTGCTTGACCTGGCCGTGGCGCAGTTTTCGCCTGTCGCCTTTGCCAGCAGCTTTTCCGCCGAGGACATGATCCTGCTGGAGATGATCGCAACGGGCGATCTGGATATCGAGGTCTTCACACTCGATACCGGGCGGCTCAACGACGAAACGCACGCGCTGATCGCCGAGGCATCGCAACGGTTTGCCGTTCCCATCCGTATCCTCTCACCGGACTCCGGGGCGCTTGAAGAATTCACGGGCGATCACGGGACAAACGCGTTCTATCGCAGCATCGAACTACGACGGCAATGTTGCGATATCCGCAAAATCCAGCCCCTGAAGCGCGCCCTGACGGGAAAAGGCGCGTGGATCACCGGACAGCGCCGCCAGCAATCCGTCACCCGGGCCGCACTTGACACATCGGAGTGGGACGGCGGGAACGGTTTGCAGAAATTCAATCCCCTGGCGTTCTGGTCGCACAAGGAGGTCTGGGCCTATATCGAGCGCGAAAAGCTGCCCTATAACGCGCTTCACGACCGGGGGTTTGCCAGCATCGGCTGCGCCCCCTGCACAAGGGCGATTACGCAGGGCGAAGACGAACGCGCGGGCCGCTGGTGGTGGGAAGATCCTGACACCAGGGAATGCGGCCTGCACGCCACGCCGGGCAATACGGCGCCGCCCCCCGCAACGACTTCCGGAAATATACCGACATGACCTCCAACGTCCTGGCACTCGAACCGATCAGCGATCATGCGCCGGAAAGCCGGCTGCTTGGCGCGCTCACCGACGAAGCCACCGATATCCTGCGCGAAGCCGCCGCCGTATTCAAAAACCCGGTTCTGCTGTTTTCCGGCGGCAAGGATTCGGCGGTGCTGCTGGATCTTGCCCGCCGGGCCTTCGCGCCCGGCCCCAACCCGTTTGCGCTGCTCCATGTCGATACCGGGCAGAACTTTCCCGACGTCATCGCCTTCCGCGACCGCATCGTGGCGGAAGGCGGCGACCGGCTGATCGTCGCATCGGTACAGGACTCGATCGATAGCGGCACGATCCGCGAACGCGTGCCGGGCGAAAGCCGCAACGCCATGCAAGCAATCACCCTGCTGGAGACGATCCGGGAACTCGAGATCGATGCCTGTATCGGCGGCGCGCGGCGCGACGAGGAAAAAGCCCGGGCGAAAGAGCGTATTTTCTCCCATCGCAATACTGTTGGCCGCTGGGATCCGCGCAACCAGCGCCCTGAACCCTGGGGGCTGTTCAACGCAAAGCTTTTCCCCGGCGAGAACATGCGCGTCTTTCCGATCAGCAACTGGACGGAAATCGATATCTGGCGATACATCGCGCAACGTAACCTGACACTCCCGCCGCTTTACTTTGCCCATCGGCGCGCCGTGTTCCGGCGCAACGGCATGTTGTTCCCGGTATCGGATCACATGCAGCCCGCCGAGGACGAGGCGGTCGAAGAAGCGACCGTGCGGTTCCGGACCGTCGGCGACATGTCCTGCACCTGTCCCGTGCCGTCCGCCGCCGCCACGGTTGCGGAGATCGTTGCCGAAACGCTTTCCGCGCGGGTATCCGAACGCGGTGCCACGCGGGCCGATGACGCGCGCGAAGTCGCCGCCATGGAGACCCGCAAAAAGGGCGGATATTTCTGATGAAGATCGAGAACGTCACCCCGCTCCCGGCACCGTCGTTATCGGCGGCATCGACACAATTTGACGCCGCGCCGCTCCGGATCGTCATCGCCGGCAGCGTCGATGACGGCAAAAGCACCCTGACCGGACGGT
Organism: uncultured Rhodospirillaceae bacterium; assembly: GCA_963977005.1. Lineage (GTDB taxonomy): Bacteria > Pseudomonadota > Alphaproteobacteria > MPNO01 > UBA830 > CAXBCP01. The sequence continues at coordinate 27,213 of CAXBMQ010000006.1, read as the reverse complement.
TTCTGTATGACGCCGGGCTGCTGCTTGACGATCAGCTTGCCGCGCTGGAAGCGCATTCGACCCTGATCGACGGCGGTCCCGATTTCGCGGCCCTGACGGACGGGCTGACCGATGAGCGCGAGCAGGGCATCACCATCGATGTCGCCTATCGCTATTTCGCGCTTCACGGGCGGCGCGTGATCCTTGCCGACGTTCCGGGCCACGAGCAATACACCCGCAACATGGTCACGGCCGCCAGCGACGCCGACGCCATGGTGCTGCTAGTCGATGCGGAACGCGGCCCGACACCGCAGACCTGGCGGCACCTGACCCTCGCGCTGCTGCTGGGCGTCAGCCATATCGTCGTCGCCGTCAACAAGATGGACCGTATCGGGTTTGACAGCGACCGCTTTGCCGACCTGTCCGGCGGCATTCAACGCCGGGCGGCGGCGTTCGATCCGGCATACCTCCACATCATGCCGGTCTCCGCCCTCGCCGGCGATAACGTGGTCTCCGCATCCCAAAGCATGCCCTGGTATTCGGGGGAAACGCTTTTCGATCTGCTTGCCGGACTGCCGGCTGCCGGCGAGGCCGCCACCCCCCTGCCGGCGGATGAAATGCGGCTGCCGGTCCGGTATGTCAGTCGCCCGGCCCAGGCGGCGCGGCGCGCATATCTCGGGCGCCTGGCGGGCGGCCCGCTTGCCGTCGGCGACACAATTGCCGTATCGCCGGGCGGACGCCGTGCCGTCGTCGAACACCTCTATGCGCTGGGCGAACCCGTCGCTTCCGCTGATGCGGGGCAGTCGGTTTCAGTCGTTCTCGACCGGGATCTGGATATCGCGCGCGGCGACGTATTTATCCCTGCCGGCGACACCGCACCCGCTTCCCGCAGCGCCGGCGCCGCGCTCGAGACCGTGCTGTTCTGGTTCGGTATCGAGCCCCAGGTTCCCGGCCGGGTGTACGAGTTGAAAACGCAGACCAGGTCCGTCCGGACCCGGATCGAAACCGTCAGCGCCTTCCTCGATGCCACAGACCAGAAACGGGTGTCGCCCGACAGACCGCCGGCGGAAAACGATATCGCGCTCGCCGTTCTCGCCCCGGAAGATCCGGTCGCCGTGACCTCCTATCGCCACAGCCGTTCCGGCGGCAGTTTCATCCTGATTGATCCGGACACCCATGAAACGGTGGCGGCCGGCCTGATTGGAAAAGACGTAATTCCGGCAGCGTTGTACGCCTAGTTATGCCGAAAGGCCGGGTCCCGGCATTGATCGCCTTTCCCCGGCTGCGCTAACCTTGGCGCTGCGCAACGGGAGGCCGGAATGTCGGACGCTGCAGATTCACGCCGGAACTGGACGCATCATCTGCCCTACGAAGACCTGCGGGAATGGATCGCCGAAGCCGACAGGCTCGGCGAAGTGCGACGCGTGTCCGGCGCGAGCTGGCAGGAGGAAATCGGCATGGCGGCCGAGGTCGTCAGCCATGCAGACGACTCGCCGGCCGTGCTTTTCGATGATGTGCCCGGCTGTGCGTCAGGGTTCCGGCTTCTGACCAACATCTTTGCCGCGCGCCGCAAGAACATGACACTGGGGTTCCCCGAAGGCCTCGACAAGGTCGCGCTCAGCAACGCATTCGCGGATATCTACAACCCGGACTCAAACCTCGTCCCGCCGGTTTTCGTCGATACCGGTCCGGTGTTCGACAACACCGACAGCGGCGACGCTGTGGACCTCATGAAATTCCCGACACCTGTCTGGCACGAGGACGACGGCGGCCGCTATATCGGCACCGGCAGCTACAACGTCACCCAGGACATCGATACCGGCTGGTACAATCTCGGCTGCTACCGGATCATGATGCGCGATGCGACCTCGGTGACGTATAACGCAGCGCCCGGAAAGCACGGCCGGCGTCATCACGAAAAATACATCGAGCGGGGCGAGAAAATGCCGGTCGCCATGGTGATCGGCGGCGATCCGATGACATTCTTCATCGCCGGTGGCGAGGTCCCGGACGGCATCAGCGAGTTCGACGTTGTCGGCGGCATCCGTGGCAAGCCGCTCGAACTCGTGCGCGGCCCCGTCACCGGCCTGCCCTTCCCGGCCAACGCCGAGATCGTCCTCGAAGGCTTCGTCGACCCCGAGGCCGTCGTTCCGGAAGGCCCGTTTGGCGACTGGACCGGGACCTATACCGAACCGGGGCGCGTGCGCCCGCTGACGGACGTCGTCGCCGTTCACTATCGCAACGACCCGGTCATCCTCGGTTTTCCGCCGCAGAGCCTGCCGGATGAGTATTCCCGGTTCCGCGCCGTCACGCGCTCGGCGCTGGTGCATAAAAATATCGTGGCCGCGGGCGTGCCGGACGTCACGGCGGTCTGGGCGCATGAGGTGGGGGGATCGCGCATGCTGCTGGGCGTTGCCATCAAACAGCGCTATCCCGGTCACGCCAAACAGGCCGGGCACATTGCGAGCCAGTGCCAGGCCGGCGCCTATAGCAACAAATGGGTGATCGTGGTCGATGACGATGTCGATGTGACCAGCCTGGACGACCTGATCGCCGCCGCACTGACGCGGTCCGATCCGGCGAGCTCGACCGATTTTATCCGGGGCGGCCGCACATCGCCGGCGGATCCGCGGGTCCATCCGGACGAACGCGCGAAGGGCAATCTGACCAATTCGCGCATGATCGTCGATGCCTGCATACCGTTCCACTGGCGCGACCGGTTTTCGAAATCGATCAAGCCCTCCGCCGAGGTCGCCCGCCGCGCCCGTGAAAAATTCGGCTGGTTGCTGGGGCCGGCGGAAGACTGACCCGCCGGCCCCGGTCGCGTCTCCGCGGCTGGCCTATTTCAGACCCATCGCCGCCCGGATGCTATTGAGCTGCGCCGGTGTAACCGCCAGCGTATCGTTGATCAGCTTCGTCACCTCGGCGCCGGAAACCGGCTTCACATCCAGCTTGCGGCCGGCAACGGCCGCCAGGTAGGCCGGGTCTTTCACCGTTTTGTCGAAAGCGGTGCGCAGCGCGGCGACGCGGTCGGCAGGCACGCCGGGCGGCGTGAGGAAAAGCCAGCCGACAGCATTGCCGTTTCCGAAGAAGCTGAGGACGGCCTTGTCCTCGGGCTTCTTCGCAAGCTCGAGCAGGGTCGGCACGTTGGGCAGGTCCCAGTTGCGGGCAAGCCCGCTGAGCGCGATCAGCGCGACCTTGTTCTGTGCCAGCCATTCGGGCTGACCCGCTTTCAGGCTGTCCCAGGCGCCCGCGCGGCCGTGGGCCTCGCCCTTGGCCATGGCAAGCTCGACGCCCTTCATGCCGCGATACCCGGTCACGATCTTGAACTTGGTGCCGAGCAGGTTGTTCATCAGGGTCGGCGTGATGAAGGTCTCCGAGCTTTTACCGGTCGAGGCCATTACGGATTCTTTCGTCATGGCTTCGTCGAGAGTCGCGACGGGCGACTTGTCCTTCAGCATGGCGACGACGCTGTTGATGGGGCCGAGGCTGCCGATATAGTTGAATTTCGCCGCGTCGTATTTCAGCCCCTTGCGGCCCAGCGCCTGGTTGACGGCAATGTATTTAAGCGGAAACCCGATATGCGTACCGTCGCGCGGTGCCACGTTGTACATGTAGTTGGACATCTTGGCGCCGCCACCGCCCGGCATGAACTGCATGATGATATTGGGGTTGCCGGGGATATATTTCTTCATCGTCTCGGCCAGCAGGCGGCCATGCACGCCATAGGTGGCGCCGGCACCGGTCGCGGCGGTGATGGTGATGGTCTTGCCTTTGTAGAAATCCTCGACCGACTGGGCGAGCGCTGAAAGCCCCATCGTCGCCGTTGCGGCGAACACGGCGACCGAGGCCGCAATCCGAAACTGTTTCATTGGTTCCTCCCGACATTGAAATTACAGAGCGCTGCAAAAGTCCGTTTGCACCGCCCCGACCGTCATTAGTCGGAAAAAGTCTCTTACACCTGCCGCCCGGGGTCAAATGCCGGACAATCGGCGGACAGGGAACCGCTGTCAGCCCCTGGCCATCGCCCTGGCAAACGAATCGCGCAAACCCACCGTGCGATTGAATACCGGGCTATCGGCGGTTGCATCCGGATCGGTACAGAAATAGCCGAGCCTCTCGAACTGAACGACCTCGCCGGCCGGCACGGCCGCCAGCACGGGTTCCAGCTTGCAGCCGGTAAGCGTTTCAAGCGAGTCGGGGTTGAGGACCGACAGGACATCATCCGCCGCACCGGGATTTTCATCCGCGAAAAGCGGGCTGTAGAGCCGCACCTCGGCGTCGATCGCATGCTGCGCCGACACCCAGTGCAACGTGCCCTTCACCTTGCGCCCGTCGGGCGAATCCCCCCCGCGGGTTTCGGGATCGTAAGTGCAGCGCAGCTCGATCACGTTGCCCGCATCGTCCTTGATGACATCCGTGCAGGTGACGAAATAGGCGGCCCGCAGACGGACTTCGCGACCCGGGCTGAGCCGGAAGAATTTCTTCGGCGCGTCTTCCATGAAGTCGTCGCGTTCGACATATATCTCGCGGCTGAACGGCACCTTGCGTGTCCCCGCCGTCTCGTCGCGCGGATTGTTGACCGCATCGACCTCTTCGATCTGGCCTTCGGGGTAATTCTCGATCACGACCTTCAGCGGCCGCAGCACCGCCATGCGGCGCAGCGCGGAATCGTTCAGAGGATCGCGGATGCAGTGTTCGAGCATCGCGGCCTCGACCGTCCCCTCGTTCTTCGAGATCGACAGCCGGCCGATAAAATCGCGGATTGCCGATGCCGGCACGCCACGGCGGCGCAGCCCCGATACCGTGGGCATGCGCGGATCGTCCCAGCCGGCGACATGCCCGTCCGCGACCAGCCGCGTCAGAATCCGCTTGGACAGCACGGTATGCGTCATGTTGAGACGCGAAAATTCATACTGCCGCGGCCGCGACGGGACCGGCAGGTTTTCGATCAGCCAGTCGTAAAGCGGGCGGTGATCCGCGAATTCCAGCGTACACAGCGAATGGGTAATGCCTTCCATCGCGTCGGTCTGGCCGTGGGCGAAATCGTAGGTCGGATAGATGCACCACGTATCGCCGGTGCGCGGATGCGCGGCGCGCGCGATACGGTACAGAACCGGGTCGCGCAGATTGATATTGCCCGACGCCATGTCGATCTTGGCCCGTAACACGCGCGCGCCGTCCTCGAATTCACCGGCCCGCATGCGCCGGAACAGGTCGAGGTTTTCGTCGACGCTGCGGTCCCGGTGGGGGCTCGCGCGGCCCGGCTCCGTCAGGGTTCCTCGGTATTCGCGTATCTCTTCGGCGGACAGGTCGTCCACATAGGCGAGACCTGCGCCGATGAGATGCTCGGCCCATTCGTACAGCTTCGCGAAGTTATCGGACGCGTATTTGACCTCGCCATCCCAGCCGACATCGAGCCACTTCACGTCGGCCTGAATGGCATCGATGAATTCCTGGTCTTCCTTGGCCGGGTTGGTGTCGTCGAAACGCAGGTTGCAGCGCCCGCCGAATTCCCGGGCGACGCCGAAATTCAGGCAGATCGACTTCGCATGGCCGATATGAAGGTACCCGTTGGGTTCCGGCGGAAATCGCGTCACCAGGGCATCGACCGTACCGTTCGCAAGATCTTCGCGAATCCGGTCACGGATGAAATCATGCGCCTCTTCAGGGGCAGCGGTGTCTTCTGTGTTCATGGACCCAGCGTATAGCATGCCGGATTCAAAGCGCTAAGAGGCAATAACGATGATACTGCGGACAAGACCGGGGTGCCGGCGCGCTATCGCCCGCGCCCTGCCGGCCCTCGTTGGATATCCGTTTTCTGGAAAGGCCATCGCCGATCGGGGGCAAATGCAGAGCCGGTCGCCTGTAGCCCTCTGCTGGCGCTTTAGATTCTGATAGTCTGAGCCCAAGCAAGAATAAACACGGGACATCAATGCTCAAAACCGGGGCCGCCGCCGGCATCTTCTGGATGTGCATGGCGACACTTATCAGTTCCATTTCGGGGGCGATGGTCCGCGAACTGGCGGGCGAAATACCCACGTTCGAGCTGGTTTTCTTCCGCAACCTGATCGCCATGGTCGTGCTGATCCCCATCGTGCGCCGCCAGGGCGTCGGCCTGCCGGACCGAAGCCAGCTGCCCTTTTACGGCATGCGCATTCTGTTCGCGTTCTGCGCGATGGTCTTTCTGTTCTACGCCCTTGCCCGGATGCCGCTGGCGGACGTCTACGCGCTGCAATACACCATCCCGCTTTTCACCATTCTGCTTGCCGTCCTGTTCCTGAGGCAAAAAGCCGATACCCACAGCTGGGCGGCGGTATTCGTCGGGTTTGTCGGCACGCTGATCGTCATGCGGCCGGGTATCATCGAAATCACACTCGCCGCCATGGGGGCAATCACCGCGGCGTGCCTGTCGGCCGGGTCGAACACCACAATCAAGATCCTGTCACGCAGGGACAATGCCGAAGCCATCACGCTGTGGACCAATATTGGCATGCTGCCCCTGGCGCTCATCCCCACCGTCTTTGTCTGGGTGACGCCGACGGCCGCCCAATGGCCGCTGATCATCGGTGTCGGCGTCGTCAGCAGTATCGGCGGGTACTGTTTTACCCGGGCGGTATCTGCCGCGGATGCGCGGATCGTGCAGCCGTTCCAGTTCTCGCGGATGATTTTCGCCACGGCGATCGGCTGGATCATGTTTTCGGAATTTCCCGACCTGTGGACCTGGATCGGTGCCGCCGTGATTTTTGGCGCATCCTACTATATCGTTTACCGTGAAGGACGGGCGCGCAGGGCCGCACGGGCGGCCCGGCCGGGCACGGCCCCGTAGTCGCGACCTGAAAACCGAAGACTGGAAAGACTGAAAGGACGCAGAACAGGCAAATGTCAGACATCGTCCCCCCCGCACCGGAAACCGGCTATCGCAGCGTTCTGTCAATGATCCGCGAGCATGCCGGGCGTGCGCCCGACCAGGACTGCCTCGTCGCCATCGACCAGCACACCGCGCTGACATGGCGCCAGCTATACCGGATCACCAACAAGCTCTCGGCATGGCTGCATGAACGGAAGATCGGCGCGAACGACCGGGTGCTGGTCCTGACCGACAATTCGCTCGAAAACCTGATTCTCTATTTCGGTATCCAGCGCCACGGGGCAACGTTCTGCACCGTAAATGTCGATATCAATGCGCACCACATGTCGGAGATTATCGACCGGCTCTCGCCGAAAATCGTGCTGTGGCACGACGCGCTCGACCTTGCGGACATCCGGAAAACCGCTCCCGGGACCTGGATCCCCTTCGGGGCCGCCGACCCGGACGGGACAGCGGCGGCCGACGGCGGGCTGTTCGAAGCGCTGAACGCGTATGACGGCGATACCGAACCCGACGAAGTCTCCACCATGGACGATGCCGCGGTCATCTGCTTCACCTCCGGCACGACCGACCGGCCGAAGGGCGTGATTCACAGTTTCGGCAATTACAACGCGATCGGCGCGCAGACAGCGTATCTGTGGGGCCTGACCGGGGACGACCGGGTGCTCGAATACCGGTCGTTCTCGTGGTCGTCGTCGCACCAGATCGTCCTGCAGCCCCTGCTGTTCGGCGGCGGCTGCGTTGTATTCGCCCCGAAATTCTCGTTCAGCCGGCTGTTCGGCTGGATCCGCGATTACCGTATCACCAAGGCAATCGGCATCCCGGCCGTGGTGAACATGCTGCTCGACCGGCCCGCAGACGAAGAGACGGGGTCTCTGGAAACCCTCGAATTCATGAGCTGCAGCACCGCGCCGCTGATGGAAGAACAGCATCGCCGGTTCGAGCAGACATACGGCATCAAGCTGATCCAGCATTACGGTATGAGCGAAGGCGGCACGGTGGCCGGCAATCATCACCTGGCCCGCCGCATCGGCAGTGTCGGCAAGCCGGGCATCGGCCAGAACCTTGTCATCATCGATGAAGACGGCAAGCCGGCGCCGCCCGGCACCGAAGGCGAGATCGAAATCGGCGGCCCGCAGAATGCGACCGCCTACCTCAATCCCGACGGCGGCATCGAGCCGGTGCGCGGCAAACGGTTGAAAACCGGCGATCTGGGCGTCCTCGACGATGACGGCTATCTTCGGATCACGGGACGCGCCAAGGAACTGATCATCCGCGGCGGCGTCAACATCGCGCCGCTGGAGATCGACAATATCGTCATGCAGCATGAAGACGTGATGGAGGTCTGCACCATCGGCGTGCCGGATTCCATCTATGGCGAAGCCGTCGTCTGTTATGCCGTGCCCCGTACCGGGCGGTCCCTGTCGGCGGATGACATCGCCCGGCACTGCGCCGCCCTGCTGCCCGATTTCAAGCAACCGGCCGACATCATCGTCACGGAGTCCATCGCCCGCAATGCGCGGGGAAAGGTCGACCGCAACGCGATGAAAGACATCTGGACCGGAACGCACCCGGGGAAGGCGTCGTGAACGACGCCGCGGTCATCCGCGGCGGCCATGTGATCGACGGTACCGGTGCGCCGGGGGTCGAGGCCGATATTGCAATCGACGGCGGGCGGATCGCCGGGATCGGCCGCGACATTCCCACCAGCGGCGCCGAGGTGATCGATGCGTCGGGCAAAGTCGTCGCGCCCGGCTTTATCGATATCAAAACCCATTCCGACTGGACCCTGCCGCTGATGCCGCAGGCGGAAAGCAAGATCCGCCAGGGGGTGACCACCGAAGTGATCGGCCATTGCGGCTATTCCTGCGCACCGGCCCTGCCGGACAAGGTCGACGCCCTCGCCGACTACCTGAGCCCGAGCGCGCCGTGGCTTACCTTTCGCGCAACGAATTTCGCAGACTATCTGGACCGGTACCCGCCGCTGTCGGTGAACACGGTGCATCTGGTCGGCCACAACACGCTGCGCCTGATGGCCATGGGCATGGAAGACCGCCCGCCGACCCCGGCGGAGCTTGAACATATGCGGGTGTTGCTGATCGAGGCACTGGCCGCCGGCGCGCTCGGCATGTCGTCGGGCCTGTTTACCGCGCCGGGGTCCTATTCCGATGTCGAGGAAATGGTCGCCCTCGGACGCACCCTGTCGGCCGAGGGCGCACGCTATTTCACCCACCTACGCGACGAGGGCAACACGGTCTACGATTCGGTGCAGGAAGCGATGGAGTTCGCCGAACAGATCCGCGTGCATGTCCAGATCGTCCATATGAAACTGTCGGGCACCGATAACTGGGGTGGCGCGGCGAAAGCGATGGACCTGCTCGCCGATGCGCGCCGGGCAGGCGTGCCGATCGACTGCGACATCTATCCCTACACCGCGGCCAGCAACCCGCTGAAGAACCTGTTCCCGCCCTGGCTGCAGGAAGGCGGCGTCGACGCGATGATTGCCCGGCTGGCCGATGCGCCCGTGCGGGACCGGCTGCGCGCGGCGATCGACGCCGAAGGGCTCAACAATTTCGGCCGCATTCCCGACTGGGACGCGATCCGGATCTCGATCTCGCCCGACATGCCGCAATTTGCCGGGCGCACCATCGCCGATCTCGCGGCGGAACGGAATATCGACGGGCTTGAGGCGGCGCTGGACTACATCGTCGAGGATCGCGGCCAGACCCGCGTGCTGGTCGGTTCGATCTCCGAGGACGACGTGAAGGATTTCGTCCGCTCAGGTGACGTGATGATCGGCTCGGACGGTAACTCTGTCGCGCCCTATGGCACGACGGGCCAGGGCAAGCCGCATCCACGGTTTTACGGCACCTTTGCCAAAGTGCTCGGCCAATACGCGCGGGACGAGGAACTGCTGCCGTTGCACACAGCGCTGTGGAAGATGACCGGCGCGTCGGCCCGGGCACTCGGTCTCAAAGACCGCGGCGTGCTGCGCGCAGGCAATGCCGCCGATATCACGATCTTCGACCCGTTCACCGTCGCCGAGCGGGCAACCTACGACGACCCCCACCAGTTCGCCGCCGGAATCGACCAGGTCATCGTCAACGGCGTCACCGTGCTGCGCGACGGCGAACATACCGGCGCCCTTGCGGGGCGCACGCTGCGCCGCCAGACCGATTTCCACACCCCTGCCCCGGCGGTCTGACCGGGATGAAGATACCGGTCCTGAAGGCAGACATGCCGGGGACGCTGCCCGGCCCCGTCGCCGCCCATGCCGCCGGCCGGTTCAACGATGCCGGCGTGCTGGTTCTGAAAAACCTGCTGCCGCCGGAGACAATCACGGCGCTGCAGGCGGCGTACGTGACCCAATGCGGCCACATCGGACGGCCATCGTCGGGCGATCACATCAGGGAAGTCGGCGACAGGCGCCTGATGATTTCGCTGACGGTATCGGGCGCCTTCGCCGCGCCGGACGTTTTCGCCAACCCCGCCGCATTGAGCATCGTAAGCGCGCTACTCGGCGACGATGTCATCCTCGGCAGCTACGTTGCGGTCACGTCCCTGCCCGGCGCGAAGGCCCAGCGGCTGCACGCCGATCAGGAAGGCCTGTTCGGCGATATCGCGCTGGATAGCAGTGTGCCGCCCTACAGCATTACCCTGGTGATCCCGCTGGTCGGTTTGAACGAGACGACCGGCAGCACCCGCTTTTTCCCGGGCACCCACCGCGATCCGGACGTGGAGAACACGCCGGACGGTATCGCGCCCGAGCTCGACCCCGGCGATGCCATCCTGTTCGACAGCCGTATCAGCCACGGCGGCATGGCCAACCTGTCCGGTACGCCGCGGCCCATCATCTATTGTACCTATCACCGCGCCTGGTACCGCGACGTCTCGAATTTCCGCGACATGCCGGCAATGCTGATCGACGAGGATGCGCGCGACGCCATGGCCCCGGCGGAACGGGCGCTGGTGGACTGGGTGCGGATAGAGGGCGGTTAAGAAGGGAAGGTTTGCGCGAGATCATCGCCAGAAAGAATAAGAAGGTCGAGATTATCCTGGAAGGGCTAGGCTGTGGAGACAGCACAAGGCATTCTCGCTACTTGATTGTCCACTCAAGCTCCCAGCGTTCCACCTCTCACATTCTCAGGATTTGATGCCCTGCTCTGCCCGCGCCTTTAGGATAACCCTTCGGTTTGTCTCCGACACTTTCATATGCTGATGTGCCGGCTGGGCGGCATGATCTATCGCACACAAAACCTGCAAATTCGATGAAGCATTATCAGTAACCACACCATTTCTATGATGGCAGTGAAGGAGGCCGGGTTGCCCCGATAAATCAACCCCGCATTCCTCGCATCGCCATCCGGTTTCACGCCGGCGACGTTCTGAAATTTCGGCCCAGTTATGTACGTAGACGTTGGGCGTTGCTTCGGTATCCCTCCGGCTAGGCCGGGACTGAAAAAACGTCGCGTATTCCATCAGGAATTCAGAAATCACAAAATTATCCCAGATAGTTTCTTTTTCCTGACGTCGCCCGGTGGTCTGCAGAAGCCGATCATTGGCATTTTGATAGCCACGCCAGTTGAGTGTCGTAAGACAGTTTTTGCACACCTTTAGTTCAGCTTCCGTCTCCCCTCGTTCGTTGGTATCGAGATCTAACCAGTCGACGAGGAACTTACCGTCCATTCGGTTCGTCACAACATACCGTTCGAAGCGTCCTTCCAGCCGCATTCTCTCGAGCGTCCGGCATTCGGCAACATGAAACCTCCTCGACTTTTCGGGAGTATTGGTCAGTGTCCAGAGGGTGTCTTGTGTATCCCTGATGTACAGCAGTATCTGCTCACCCTTATAGGTAAGCAGCCCACCGGGACCAACTTCGATATCGCCGATATCAATCTCGATCCCGCGAAGGAGACGTTCCAGAACCTTTTCGCGGGGATCCAGTGTTTTGGACCCTATTTTCCAGTCAGATTGAGCCGCGCCTATTCGATGGCGTTGAGCATTCAGATCCTGAAATGTAACCGTCAGTTTCACCGAACTTCCTCGAGGATTCGGACGATTTCGGTCCGCGCCTTGGTCTTTACGCGGAATTCAACTCGGCGCGAACGGTCGCGATCCTCGGCACCGTCTGCATCGAGCACCAAGTGACTCGACGAAAGACCATTCGCTGTCAAAAGTGGCCGAAGCCAACCTCGTTCCTGAGAAATTTCCGGAAGGCCCAATACATTCTGCAGCACCGCTCGTGTACGTGCCTGCGAAAGATCCATATTACGAAAATACGCTTCCTCCGGGCTGGTTATCTGGTTCCACACCGAAGACGTGTGTCCCTCTACCCTGATCTCCTCCAGCGACTCCCTGTAGGTGCGCAAAACTGCAACATACCGTGGGAAAAAATTCTGCAGTATTTCGGCAAACTCCGTTCGGATCTTTGCCCGACCTCTCTCGAATAAGACTTCGGGCGCTTTGAATCTTATCAACAAGGTGTCTTTCTCAATCTCCGCATTCCATTCGGTGAGATCGGTCTCGAATTCCTGAAACAGCGCATTGTAAATTTCAGTTTCGTTTTCCTGCCAAGTACTCGCGATTTCCTTAATCCGTTGATTTTGTTCCGCAAGAGGGCGGATAAATACAATCGCGATGAACAGAAAAATCACCATAAGACCGGCCATAAGATCGGACACCGATAGCCATTCACTTTCCTCTTCCCGCGACCCCGATCTGAAAAAATTTTCCATCAGTTGATCCCACGACCAACGTTCAAGACTTCGCGTAATCGGTCCGTGATTGGTGTGTAATCGCTGACAAACTTCTCTGATACCGATGCCAAATTCTGACCCATAAGCTCTAACGCGCGCGTAAGCTCCTGTTGCATCTGTCGGTCGAACTCTTCGAACTGCGCGTTCATCTTCTCAGCGCTTTCACCCCAGGCTTCATTAATTGCTTTCTGCGCCTCCCGAGTGGATTCCTCGATAAGCTGGCCGTGTCGCGAAAAGCCCTCCGCAGACTGCTCGGACATCTCCTTCAAGGCGTTCGTCAATTCAGCCGAGAAACGGTCGCGCGCGGTCTCCGATTGTTCGAGGAAGGACCTGTATCCATCCCGCAATCCCGTGTGCGATGTCTCGGCATCCGATAGCACCTGACGACTTTTTTCGACTGCATTTTCAACACTTGCAGTCAGCTGCGTTGTGATCTTTTCCAGATTACTCTCAATTATGGGAAATGCTTCGACAGCTTTTTCTCTCAGGTCAGCGATAGCATCGAGATGGGCAGCCATGATCTCAGTCTGCGTGTTGATACCGCTCAACACCGGCTCTAGGGGCTTTATTGCTTCTGGAATTTTCTCCGATTGATCCCGGACACTCTCAAGCGCCCGCTGCGACGATTCAATGGCGGAGACCGCATTATCCAATCGCTCCTCAAGCACTTCGACATGCACGCGATATTTGTCCTGCCATTCCACCAGTCGCAGGACAGCTTCATTGAGTTGTTTGAAATTCTCGCCGAACTGCTCCGTGAGATTTTGGTTGAAATCCTTGATCACCTGCTCCAGCGCTTCGATAATCGCTTTCTGATTATTCTCAACCATGTGTTGGGCGAAATTGCGAAATTCCTTGATCAGTTCACCTTGTCCGTCCTGTATCGTGGTCCGGAGCTTTTGAACTTGTGTCAACAAACTGCTGTCGCCATCCGAGGAAATCGCGTTTCTTAATTCTGCAAGCTGTTCGGAAGCGCGCGTAGATGAAACGCGGCCATCGTCGCGTATTTCCAGCAGGGCACTATGGATATCTTCCGGCGTCACCCCTTCTGTCATCGCCTGGCTTGGCACCACGGTGCGGACGAGGCGGAACAGTATTGCGCCCGTAATACCCACGATGCTCGTTGTGAAGGCGATTTTCAAACCTGCCAGCAATTGGGGAACACTGGCATCGACCCGCGTGACATCGAAATCCAGCAGGCCGATTAGAATACCGGTAAATGTTCCAAGCACGCCGAGCGTCGCCAGACTGTTCGGCGTCATCGCAACGAATCTCGCACTTATCTCACGCCGGGCGAGCGGGCGCGCCAATACAACGATGATGGCAATCGCCAGCCAGCCAACCATCACGACCGAGAAAAAATATGTAACCTCGTTGGATAGAATGGTTTGATGAATACGACTCAATTGCTGCATGGCTTGATCGACCTTTCCGGCGCTGAATGGCTGAGGGCAACACCGTCGATGCTGACGACATTTCTTGATGCGGACTTAAAACCATTTGAAGCCCTATCCGCGAGATACAGACCTTCCGCCGCTGCATCGGGAAGTCGGGCCGCCGAAATCATCGGGACAGTCAGGCAGTCTATTAATCTCATGAATTTCCCCCAACCTTGTCCCTCAGCTTAGCGGAGAGGTGTCACTTGGCCAACTTACCGGCGATCAAATCTGCCGGATTCCAGCATCGATTTCATGACGATTGCTGCGCCTGTACGTGGTCGCAAGAATCGAGCGTCAGAACACAGTTCACTGCTGAAGCCATGCTGGAGACTTGCCGACCTTCTCGACCAGAAAATCTATGAACGCCCTGACCTTCACCGTCAGAACATTCGATTTCCGGTAGACCAGCCATAACGCTGCCTGGTCGTCGATACTGAATTCGGGGAGCACATGGACAAGCGAGCCATCTGCAATCTCGCGATGTACGCTCCATAGTGAGTTCATCGAAACGCCGCCCCTCCCGCAATCGTCGCGATTCTATGACTGGCCCGTCATCGACGACGATGCGGTAATCGAATCTGTGCGGACTGAATTATCCCGACGCCCCATCCCTGCCTACAAGGCGTCTCGGCGACTTATCCCTGAATGCGAGCACTCGATGCCATGGAAAAGCTGATCGACCCTGTCATGAAAGGGATAAAAGACGCCGCGGAAAACGGGTTCGATCGGGACACCGTTGAACGGTGGATAGACATCCACCAAAAACTGCCCACAAAATAGCGATCACCACGCGAGCGCCGACCGACCGGGTTCAGACGGAGACAGGCTGATTATTGCAGCACGTCGCGCAATGCCTCAGGGCGACACCCTTTTGAGCATCGCTTTCAGGTTCCGGATCAGGTCCGTCAGACCGTCGCTTATGACCTTCTGCCACTCGGATTCGAACGCTGCCGACGTCGTCAACAAAGCATCGCCCTCCAGCAACCGGCTTTCGCCGGTCAGCGGCCAATCCCCGTTGAGCTGAATTCGCGCCCGGTATTCGAGCTTGATCTGCCAGAACCCCGGGGTCATCCACGCCCAGAATTGCTGGATCTCCGCGCCGACCGGGGTGGCGGTATCGTAACCGGGCTCGCCCGCGGCCACGACCCTGTAGCCGCTGTCCCGCAGCGCGTTTACCAGCGCCGCCCGGGTCAGTTGCGTTACCGTCTGCCCCTCCGGCAACAGGACGTCGCCGAGGGCAGCGCCATATGTGTTGCGTTTCCGGGCCACCGCGCGCTGCGTGATGGTGAGATCCTTGACCTCATCGTTCTGGAGCGACGGGATCGCGGGATTGTTCGGCTTGATCTCAAACACGCGCTTGTCGACGACGTCCGTAATCTTGACAGCCTGCGACCCGGTCGGATTCGGCACATCCGGCACCGTGATATCGAGGACGCTGCGCGAGGTCGCGCACCCCGAAAGGATCAATGCTGCCGTAGCGAAAACAAGGAATTTGCTGCGAATGTTCAAGTGAACCCCCATCTGTCCGAGAACAACCCAAGATAGTCCGTGGGCGAATTTAGGCACCTTTGGTGCTTTTTGACAATATCGGCAATATGGCTTCACCCGGCTCTGTAAAGGATCGCCCTGCACTTCCATAACGCGACCCTGGTTCTGGTCATCCGGTTTTTACGGCCCCGACGGTCGGCCGCCGGTCAGGGCCATACTCGTCGTAAGTCCCGGGTGTCAGAAAGGTCTCCCAGGCGATCCCTTTGGAATCGAATGCCCAGGACTTATCACCGACAGCGTAGCAGCATGCAGCGGCGCGTCGTTCCTGCACCTCGACATTGGCTTTCTTCAGGCGTGTCTTGAACGTGGAGTCGTTTAAAGGTGCACTCCTATTCGGCCGCGATTGTGTCGGGCTTCAGGCAGGAGTCGACATAAGGCCGAAAGTGACCAAGCGAAGGCGTCTCTTTGTCTTTTACCTTGGCGTTTTCGTCCCAGCGGCGCAAACGGACGGCATCTTCGCCGCAGGGCCGGGCGATGAAATCGCGTGCCTGGTTTTCGGTGAAAGGCCCGCCCTGGAGTTCCAGACTGCGCACCGACGCCGGCGACAGCCGTTGGAAATAGCCCGGTTCCGCGGTGCACAGATAGCGTTTGGCATCTACATGCAGCGCGACCGGCAGGACCACGTCGTCATCGAACCATTTGCGCAGCAGTTTTCCGCCGAGTGCTTCGTGGCGGTCGTCGATCCCGTGTTCCGCGGCAATTCCGAGCTTGTGCACCAGATGGCCGATATCGTGCAGCAGGGCTGCCGTGATCAATGCCGGTCCTGCCCCTTCCTGTTCAGCCGCAGCCGCGCATTGCAGCGCATGTTCGAGCTGGTTGATCGCTTCCATGCCGTAGCGGGCAGCGCCTTCGGTTTCCAGCGTCTGAAACAAATGATCGATCGGCGTCATTGTCTGCTCCTAAATTACCCGGTGACCTTGGCGCCAGACGGAAACAACCGTCGGCGTGTCGTCGGCCATGGAAACCCGCACCAGGTCGGCACGGCAGCCCACGGCAATTTCCCCCCGGTCGTCAAGACCCACGGCGCGCGCCGGAGTGGTCGAAACCGTCGCGACGGCGGCGGGGAGAGTGGGTTTGCTGCCCGATTGCCACAGCATGAACACTCCCTGGATCATACTGGAGGGCACGTAATCGGAGGACAGGATGTCGAGCACCTTGCGCTGCGCGAGGTCCATGGCCGACACGTTCCCGGAATGGGATCCGCCAAGCACGAGATTGGGCGCGCCCATCAGAACGCTGAGCCCCGCACCGTGGGCTTTCGACGCCGATTCGACCG
This sequence comes from uncultured Rhodospirillaceae bacterium, assembly GCA_963977005.1. Taxonomy (GTDB): domain Bacteria; phylum Pseudomonadota; class Alphaproteobacteria; order MPNO01; family UBA830; genus CAXBCP01. The sequence continues at coordinate 10,344 of CAXBMQ010000006.1, read as the reverse complement.
TCGTCGGGAATTCGGAAATCGTCACCCCGTTCTCGATCGCCTCGTCCACATGTTCGACGGTGGCGTCGTCATGGCTTGCCATCGTGATGTCGCGGGCGCGGCATCGATCGACAATGGTGGCGCGATGCGGCGCGCTGTACCGTTCCTGGCTTTCGCGCTTCACTTCGACAAACCGGGCGAGTTCGTCGTCCGTCATGCCGTATTTTCCCTGATAGTACCGCTTGTAGGTATCCATGCAGGTGAACTGACGCTGGCCCGGCGTGTGATCCATCAGCGACACCAGGCGGACCGTCGCGGCATCGACATAGTCATCGAAGATTTCGACCGCCTTTGAATGCGACACCTCGCAGCGCAGGTGGATCATATGATCGGCGCGCAACAGGTTCCGCTCACCGGCCTCCGCCAGGGCCGACGACATGTTCTTCAGGTTCCGCAGCCTGGCGCTGTTCTCGTTCAGGTCGCCGACCGCAAGCGCATCGAACACCGTCGTGATTCCAGCCGCCGCGATCTGCGCGTCATGAGCGAGCGCTGCCGGCACCGGCGGCCACACCACACCGGGCCGCGGAGCAAAATGCTTCTCCAGGTTATCCGTGTGAAGCTCGACAAAGCCGGGCAGCAGATAATCGCCCTCGAGGTCGATCGCGGAGGACAGGTTCGACTGTCCGGTCGCAACGTCGTCGACCCGCCCATCGCGGACATGCACGGTACCGTCGAATACCGTATCCGCGGTGACCACCTGCGCGTTCGTAAAGACCAGATCGGACATCATGCCGCCACCTGGGTCAGCGGTGACATATCCAGGGTTCGTGTCGCGACCGCATCGCGCACTTCCGCGTCATGGAAAATGCCGACGACGGCCGCACCGTTGGCGACCTTCTCGCGGATGATCTCGACCACCGTGTCACGGTTCTCGACATCCAGAGACGCCGTCGGCTCGTCCAGCAGCAGGAGCGGCATCGGGACCACCAGCCCCCGGGCCACATTCACGCGCTGCTGTTCGCCGCCGGAGAAGGTCGCCGGCGCCAGCGACCACAGGCGTTCGGGGATACGCAGCCGCGCAAGCATGGCACCGGCCCGGTCCTGCGCTTCGTCAACGGAGACCCCCAGCATGCGCAGCGGTTCGCTGACGACGTCAAGCGTCGACACCCGCGGCACCACGCGCAGGAACTGACTGACATAGCCGACGGTCAGCTGGCGAAGCTCAATGATCCGGCGCGGTTCGGCGGTCGCGACATCGACGGTCTCGACCCCGTCATCGATCAGGATTTCACCCTGGTCGGCGCGGTAGTTGCCGTAGATACAGCGCAACAACGTGCTCTTGCCGGCGCCGGACGGCCCGTTGAGGACGACGCATTCGCCGCGGGCAACCGAAAGATCGAGCCGCGCCAGCACCGGAATCCGCGCGCCGGCCTGATTATGCAACGTGAACGTCTTTCCCAGATCGCTCACTGAAAGAATTGGCGTCATATCACTCTCCTAGGGCTGCAACACGGACGAGACGAGCAACTGCGTATAGGGATGCTGCGGGTCATCCAGGACCTGGTCCGTCAGCCCCGTTTCGACCACTTCACCCCGCCGCATGACCATCAGCCGGTGTGCCAGAAGCCGCGCAACAGCAAGGTCATGGGTGACAATAATGACCGAAAGTTTCAGTTCGGAGACAAGCGCGCGCAAAAGGTCGAGCAATCTTGCCTGTACGGAAACATCCAGCCCGCCGGTAGGTTCGTCCATGAAGACCAGCCGCGGGCCATTGACCAGATTCCGGGCAATCTGCAGCCTCTGCTGCATGCCGCCGGAAAACGTGCTGGGCAGGTGATCGATCCGGCCAAGATCGAATTCGACCTTTTCCAGCCAGTCGCCGGCGGCATTCCGGATGTCGCCATAATGCCGGTCGCCGACTGCCATCAAACGTTCGCCGATATTGCCGCCGGCGCTGACGCCCATGCGCAGCCCGTCACGGGGACTCTGATGAACGAAACCCCAGTCGGTGCGCATCAGGAACCGCCGCGATGCTTCGCTCATCTTGTAGACATCGACCATGCCGTCGGTGCGGGTCATGAATTCGACGCTGCCCATCGTCGGTTCAAGCCGGGCGGAGATGCAATTCAACAGGGTCGACTTGCCCGATCCGGATTCACCGACGATACCGAGAACTTCGCCCGGCCAGATATCGAGGCTGACGTCCCGGCAGGCGACGATACCGCCGTAATTCTTCGTCAGGCTGGAAACCCGAAGCAGCGGGCCCTGTTCGCGGCGCGTCATTCCGCGGCCTCCTGCGGCTGCAGGTGGTCTGCGGCGCAGCGCTCGCCGCAATAATCGCTATCGGAACAGACATACATTCTGCCGCCCTGGTCGTCGGTGACGATCTCGTCGAGGAACGTGTCATCGGCACCGCACAATGCGCAGTCTTCGTCCCATTGCTGGATCTCGAAGGGATGATCCTCGAAGTCGAGACTTTTGACATCGGTGTAGGGTGGAACCGCATAAATGCGCTTTTCGCGGCCCGCGCCGAATAATTGCAGCGCCGGATTATTGTGCATTTTCGGGTTGTCGAATTTCGGGATCGGCGACGGGCGCATCAGGTAGCGGCCATTGACGATCACCGGATAATCATAGGAGGTCGAAATCCGGCCAAATTTCGCGATGTCTTCATACAGGCGTACATGCATGGTGCCGTATTCTTCCAGCGCATGCATTTTGCGGGTCTCTGCCTCGCGCGGCTCCAGCCATCGCAGGGGTTCCGGGATCGGCACCTGATAGACGAGTATCTGCCCGGGTTGCAGCGGCGTTTCCGGAATACGGTGGCGGGTCTGGATCACGGTCGCCTCCGTGGTTCTCTCGGTGGTGGTCACATTGGTGGTCTTGGCAAAAAAGGCCCGGATACTGACAGCGTTGGTCGTGTCGTCCGACCCCTGGTCGATCACTTTCAGGATATCGTCGGGGCCGATGACACTTGCCGTCACCTGAATGCCGCCTGTTCCCCACCCGAACGGCAACGGCATTTCGCGGCTGGCAAACGGTACCTGGTATCCAGGCACGGCCACTGCTTTGAGAATCGACCGCCGGATCATGCGTTTCGTGTGCTCGTCGAGATAGGCGAAATTGTACCCGCGTTGCACCGCGGCACCGTGAAGATCTGTCATCTGTCCGCTCCTATTCCGCCGCCGCAGATGGAGCGTCGGCATGGGCGGCCCGCAATTTGCGGACCAATTCGAGTTCCGACTGGAAATCGACGTAATGCGGCAGTTTCAGATGCTGGACGAAGCCCTGCGCTTCCACGTTGTCGCTGTGATAGAGCACGAACTCGTCATCCTGCGCCGGCGCGTCGGTCTCTTCGCCGAGCTCGGCTGCCCGCAGGGCGCGATCGACCAGCGCCATCGCCATCGCCTTGCGCTCGGAGCCGCCGAAGGCGATCCCGTACCCGCGGGTGAATTGCGGCGGCGCAGTCTCGGACCCGGCAAACTGATTGACCATTTCGCATTCCGTTAGGGTGATTTCGCCTATCTCGACCGCGAATCCGAGCTCTTCCGGCACGATTTCGACCGCGACATCGCCCATACGGATTTCGCCGGCAAACGGGTGGTTCCGGCCGTAGCCGCGCTGCGTCGAATAGCCGAGCGCCAACAGGAACCCTTCGTCGCCACGGGCGAGATTCTGCAGCCGGACGTCCCGCCCGGCCGGAAACGTCATGGGCTCGCGGGTCACATCGGTACCATCGGGGTCGCCATCGGCGACGGATTCGCGTTCGATCAGGCCTTCGCCGTTCAGCACTTCCGAGACCCGCGGGATTTCCGCTTCATGATCGGCCGGTGCCGTGTCTGCGGGTGCCAGCTTCACCCCGGGCTCGGCGAGGTCGAAATCCAGCAACCGATGTGTGTAATCGAAGGTCGGTCCGAGAAGCTGCCCGCCGGGCAGGTCCTTGTACGTCGACGATATCCGCCGCCGTATCGTCATGGCGCCGGTATCGATCGGTTGCGACGTCGCAAAGCGCGGCAGCGTATTGCGATAGGCGCGCAACAGAAATATCGCCTCTACCAGGTCGCCGCTTGCCTGCTTGATGGCAAGCGCGGCAAGATCGCGGTCATATACCGACCCTTCCGTCATCACACGGTCGACCGCCAGGCCCATCTGGCCCTTGATCTGGTCGAGCGTGAGTTCCGGCACATCCGGATCTCCGCGGCGTTCCTCCGCCAGGAGCCTGTGCGCGCTGGCAATCGCCTTTTCGCCACCCTTGACTGCTACATACATGATCAGACCTCGATTTCGGTGGAACGCGGCAATGCCACGAGACGGTCGCCGCAGGTAAAGATCAGATCGACGCCGCACGGGAAAATTTCCTGCTGGTCCCGTCGCTCCTGCCAGAAATAGTCCGGCATGCCTTCGACCCGGAGTTCGTCGGCAGTCTCGATTCCTGGCCCGGTCAGCACGATCGGGGGGCCGTTATCGATACCGGGGACCTGCACGACCAATGTCGTGGACCGGTCCGGATAGGTATCGGTACCTGGATTGAACTGGCCGAGGCCGGGCACGCCATCGACAGCGCGCAACAGGGCGAAATCGGCCGTGAGGCCCGATTTGACCAACGGGCAGCTGCAGTGGAGCTTCAGAAAATCGTAGACGTCGATACATGCCATACCGTCGCCCAGCCAGATTTCGGTATCGTGATCGAACAGACACAACGCAACGGCTGCGGTTGCAGGATCGAGCATTTCGGGCGGTACCGTGGACATTGCCGGCACCCGTCCGACGGTACCCGGGCGGGAAAGCGCGTCGAGGACGACGCGGAAAACCGATTGCGACGCAAACGTATATCCGGCGGATCCCGACGGAACCGGTTTCGTTGCGGTCGTCATTCGTCCTCTCCCCGTACCAGGGTAAAGAAATCGACACGGGTCGCCGCCGTCTTGATCTCGACGCCGCGTCGACGATCCATCTGTTTTCGGGCAAGCGGTTCGACGATGTCCTTCATGACGGATTGCGCGTTGCTTCCAGCCTGAAGCACGGCATCGAAGACAGCGGCGATCTCGGCATGCGCCGGATCCGACCCGGCCACATAGGCGTGACCCATGATCCCGTCGTCGATCTCAACGATACATTTGGTCATCGTCATCTCGCCGAAGTTAAACCTCCGGCCGGACCCGCCAGCCCGCGCCTGGATCATCGCAAGACCGGTTTCGGGCGCACGCAGGAAGCGGTAGTCGGGTTTTTCGGACAGATCGTTCCATGCTTCGAGCACTTCCGACGGCAACGCTTTGGCCAATACCGACATCCAGTGCTGACGGGCGGCGGTACTATCGGGCGCAACTGAATCCATGACTCGGTCCTCTTTCAATGGGCGCCGACAAATTCAATATTTGTCTAGATATCTATATTTATCGGATATAGGAATACGGCTCGGCATTCACGCCGTCCAATGAAACTTTCATGACAAAGACATGAGCCAGCCCGCTTCCCTGACCGGCATCGCAATCTGGCGCCAGATTGCCCAGGCCCTCGAACGAGACATTTCGACCGGCGGCTTCAAGCCCGGCGAAAAGATGCCGACCGAAGCCGTTTTGTCCCAGCGTTTCCAGGTTAACCGCCACACCGTGCGCCGCGCGATCGGGGACCTGGCTGCGCGGGGGCTGGTGCGCGTCGAACAGGGGCGCGGCACCTTTGTGGCGGAAGACATCGTCGAATTCGTTGTCGGCGAGCGGACGCGATTTACAGAATTGCTGATGTCGCAGCGGCGCACCCCCGGGGGTCGCCTGCTCCGCGCGCTTGAACTTCCGGCGGACGACACTGTTGCGGCCAACCTGAAAATCCGCCGCGGCACGAAGGTGGTGATGATCGAAAGGCTGGGCGAAGCCGACGGCCGCCCGATTTCCGTGGGCCGTCATTATTTTCCGGCCAGACGATTCCCGGACCTGATTGCGTATTTCACAGAGGAAAATTCGATCACCCAGGCGCTCGCCCGAAGCGGCGTTTCGGATTACGTGCGCCTGTCGACACGGGTGCGTTCGCGCCCGGCGACCGCCGACGAGATGCGGAACCTGCAGATACCGGCCAGCACTCCCGTCCTGGAAACCCGCGCGGTCAATACCGACACCAGGGGGAAACGAATCGAATTCGGCATCAGTGGTTTTGCATCGAACCGGGTAGAACTTCGCTTCGAATCCTGACCGCTGCGCGGTCGATCACGTCACCATCTTGCGAAGTCGCTGCGACACGACATCGATCAAGGTAACGCTGACCACGATCACGATCAGCGTCGCCGCCGTACCCGCGTAGTCGAATCCGCGGATCTGCTCCCAGAGGATTACGCCAATACCGCCGGCGCCGACGATTCCGAGCACCGTCGCCGACCGGACATTGGATTCGAATCTGTAAAGTGAATAGGAGATCCACAGCGGCATCACCTGGGGAATAACCCCGAAAATGATCTGCTGGACCTTGTCGGCACCGGTCGCCTTGATTCCTTCGACAGGTTGCGGATCGATCGCCTCGACGGCTTCCGAGAAAAGCTTCGCCAACACGCCGGTCGTATGTATCCACAGCGCCAGGACACCGGCGAACGGCCCAAGGCCGACGGCGACAACGAACAACATCGCGAAAACGATTTCATTGATCGCGCGAAACATGTCCATCAGGCGCCGCACCGGCTGCCAGACCCACCACGGCACCATGTTTTCCGAAGACAGAATGCCAAAGGGCACCGCGCATATAACCGATAAAACGGTGCCCCACACCGCGATCTGGACAGTGATGATCATTTCATCCAGCAGCGTCGGCCATTCGTAAAAGTCCGGCGGGAAAAACCCGTCGACAAAAGCCGCCATATTCGCCGCGTCGTTGTACAGCGCCATCGGGCGCATGTCCGCGCCTTCCCACGACCACATAAGCGCGATCAGCAGTACGGCCCACATGACCAGACTGGTCGTCGTCCGTTTCAGATCGGCCTTGGGCAATTCGATGGCATCGGATTTGGCGGCGATGTTGGTCATGGAGAGCGTCCGGATCAGAATTGGGGGAAGTTGAAACGACCGGGGCCGGCGCGCGCGATGAATACGCACGACCGGCCCAGGCGACGCAGGGGAATTCCCTACATCAGGTTCTTTTCGAGAATCTTCAGATCGGAGAGTTTCGCTTCGATCTTGCTCAGCCTTTTCGCCTTGTCGGCAGGATCCAGCCGGGTATCGGCCGAAAGCTTCAGCTTGTCACGAAAGAGCGAAAGCTGACGGATCGGAATGAGCTGGGCGTTGCTCGAATCCGTGTATCCGCCGCCGCCGCTGCCGAGTCCTTCAAGCACCATCTGCTGCTTCTTGGCATCTGCGCCAAGCCGGCCGTAGCTGAGGAAAAAGCCTTTAACCTTTGCCTTGAGAGTTTTGGTGAGATCGCGGCGATAGACCAGCGGGTCGGCGGGGATCAGCGGCGAGGTCCAGATGATCTTGATGTTCTCCGCGGCTTTCGGTGCTTTCAGCTTGGACCGGGCAACCTGTTCGCTGTTGTTCGCGGCTGCATCGACCTGCTTGTTGGCAACCGCCATCAGGTTGGTCTCATGGTTGGCGTTGCGTACCGTCTTGAAGCACTTCTTGGGATCGACGCCGTTCTGGGCGAAGACATAGAAGCTCGGGACCAGGAAACCGGACGTAGAGTTGGGATCGCCGATGCCGAAATTCGCGGAGCGTGCGCTGCAGGTCGCGAACAGATCCTTCAGCGAATTGATCTTGTCGTTGTCCTTGTGGACGAGAATATGGGAGTAGTAGCCCTGCTTGCCGTTGGCCTTGATTTCCTGGACGAAGACTTCGCCGCCCGCGCGGTCAACAGCCTCCATCGCCGACTTGTTGCCGAACCAGGCGACGTGGACCTTACCGAAGCGCATGGCTTCGATGACGCCGGCATAATCGGGTGCAAAGAACGGTTTGACCGGCATGCCGATCGCCGCTTCCATGTCTTCGATCAGGGGAACCCAGGCCTGCTTGAGGTTCTGCGTGCTTTCGGTCGAGATGATGCCGAAATTGATTTCCTTCGGGTCTCCGTCGAGCGGTTTGTATTGCGCCATCGCTGCACTGGAAATCATGCTCACAGCCGCGGTAAGTGCGGCTATTTTGACGGTCTTGCGTATCATTTGCGTCTCCTTGTTTCGAAATTTCAGATGATTGTGTTTTGGTTGCGTCGTGAAAATCGATGAGGCGAAATTCACATTTGCTCGGATTTGCCTTACGCCGTGGCGATGGCGAGTGCAGGCGTTCTGACCGGCGGGCGTACAACCGGCGCAGCCGCGTCCTTTGGCTCGGCGTGGGAGGCGCCGCCGTCAAGGATCAGCTCGTCGCTCGCAGCACCGTACAGTTCATGCAGAAACGCCGGGGTCAGGGCATTGCTGGGTCCGTCATAGACAACCTCGCCATCGCGCAGCGCGATGGTGCGCGGGCAATAACGGACCGCATAGTCGACCTGGTGCAGGGAAACGACGACCGTTATGCCGTCTTGGGTATTGATATCCTTGAGGGTTTCCATCACACGCTTGGAGGAGGCCGGATCGAGGGACGCGATCGGCTCGTCCGCGAGAATGACCTTGGAGCGCTGAACCAGCGCACGGGCGATCGCCGCGCGCTGCTGCTGACCGCCGGACAGGGTCGATGCCCGCTGACGGACCGTCGCCGCAATACCGACGCGGTGCAGCGCCTCCACGGCGCGCATCTTTTCCGCCTTGTTGAACAGCCCGAAATAGCCGCGCCAGCGGGGGATCCGCCCGAGGACGCCGGCAAGCACGTTCGACAAGACGCTAATGCGATCAACGAGGTTGAACTGCTGGAAGATAACGCCGATATCGGCGCGTACCAGACGGGCGCCGCCGGCAATTTGACCGTCTTTCTGGACAGGCTTGCCAAGGACCTCGACACAGCATGCGCCCGACTTCCGATCCGCCTCGACCAGGCCGGCGATATGACGGATCAATGTTGACTTACCGGAGCCCGAGGCGCCAATCAGGGCGACCATTTCACCGCGCCCTATCTCCAGATCGACAGCGTTAAGCGCTTTCTTGGATTTGCCGAAGGTTTTGGTGAGTCCGGTAACCTGTATCGCAGCCATGCCCGCGTCATCCCGTTGTAAAATTGGTCCAACTTTTTATGGGATGATAATTTCGCAGGATGGCGACTCCGGAGTGACGTTTGCATTAAATATTCGTGACGGTGCCGGTTTGGCGCATGAAAACCGGGCTGTTTTTTGGCATTTCGGGCTCAAGATCGGCCAAAGGGGCGCCGGTTTTCACCAAAACGTCACAAAAACGTCATTATCGGCACGCTGAAAGGTGCTTTAATCGCAATTCGGGACATATTTTCAGCTTCCACCCTCAGGGCCGGCCGAACGGAATTTCCATGTCGATGCGCTATGCCGTCTATTATGCGCCCACCCCGGGCACGCCCTGGGCGGATTTCGGCGCCCGCTGGCTTGGACGGGATTCCGACAGCGGACGGGACTGCGATCCTCCTGACCTGCTACATGTGACGCCTGTGCTTTGGGACCGTGCCGTCTCTGCACCGCGCGTATACGGTTTCCACGGCACATTGAAGCCGCCCTTCAGGCTCCGCCGGGAAAGCAGTGAGACTGCTTTCTTCGCCGCCATAGAGACGCTTGCCTCTCGGACGCCGCCGGTGACGCTCGGAAAGTTACGCATCGCTGAACTCGGCGGGTTCATCGCCCTGGTGCCGGAGCAGGCAGCAGGCGTGTCCGCGCTGGCGGCGCATTGCGTGGAGCAGCTCGACGACTTCCGCACCCCCCCATCGCCCGGGGAACTCGCCCGCCGCCGCGCCGGCGGCCTGACGCCGTCGCAGGACCTGCTTCTCCGGCGCTGGGGCTATCCCTATGTGATGGAGGAATTCCGGTTTCATCTGACCCTGACAGGACGGTTGGACAAGGAGGCACGTGCCAGTTTCCACCGCGAGCTTGCAGACCGGACGGCAGCACTGACCGACCGGACGGCGCGCATCGCCGATCTCGCGATATTCGTTCAGACCGAACCGGGCGCCCCCTTCCTCGTAAAACAGCGTTTTCCCCTGACGGCGGCAGCAACATAGATACAGGGGGAACAAAGGCGCCCGGCGCGCGACAACCCGAAAAAAACGGCGGAAAGACGAAATGAAACTCTGCGGACGGGACTGGCGCAAAACGGATCGTGATCGCCGCTACCTGTTGCGCAATGTCCGCTATCGGTCATTAACAGAGGTTCTGGCGCTGAATGCCCAACCCGCAATTGCTCTAAGAGTAATAGATACATTGGAGCCGGCGCGGATTCCGGCTAAGTCTTTGAAAAGAATGGTGGGCGATACTGGGATTGAACCAGTGACCCCTTCGATGTCAACG
>CAXBMQ010000005.1:0-240536 GCA_963977005.1 uncultured Rhodospirillaceae bacterium | reverse complement strand
GTCATTGTCGATCCCGTCGCCCCAGATCTCGCCCGTATTGACCCAGAGATTGTTGACGAGATCGGGATGATCGATATCAATGCCGGAATCGATGACGCCGACGATGACGGCACTGCTGCCGGTCTCGTGCTCCCAGGCTTCCGACGCCGAGATCTTTTCAAGACCGTAGAGCTGGTCGTAATTGGTATCATTGGGAATAACGGCCGCCGCGCCGAGTTCGGGGAGCGCGTCGGGCGCCGAACCCGGAGAGGCAGAATCAGTGCCATCGCCAGCTACATCGACCGAGACATCCTTGATATGGGCGTTACGTTCGATTGACCGCGCGACCCCGAGTTCTGCGAGCGTCGCTGCCGCCGCATCGACATCGCCGGAGACTGACCACAGCTGAAGCCCCCCGCCCGCGTCTTCAAGGACGCTGCCACCGACGGCTTCAAGCGCCGCGTTGATTTCGGCATCTGCAATGCCATCCACCAGATCGACAATCAGATCGTCAAGCAGCGTAATTTCGAACCGCGCCGTTTCAGATACTTCCGCATCGAAACCGGCGAACGTTACGTCGCCTGTCGCCGACACAGTATCTCCAACGGTAACCAGTACTTCAGCGGGCGCAACGCCGGCTTCGCCCGCATTCGCCACGAACGCGGCAGCGGCACCGCTCGCAGGCAGCGCGCCGCTCTCGGCGGCATCCGGCACGGACACCGGTAATGCGGCCGCCTCTCCTGCCACCATATCGGGCATCGCGGCGACTGACGCATCGGCGAGCGTGCCATCGGTCGCAAACGCCGGAGCGGCCTCGTCAAACGGCGACGGCGTTGCCTCGGCACGCGCCCCCGGGCCGTGAACAGCCATTTCCGCGCTGACGTCGGCACCGTTCGGGGCATCTTCGATGCTGCCGGTCACGTCGCCGCCGGGGATGGTGGATGCCGGGTCGTTCATATCGTCGCCGGCAAACGGGATATCGACCGCTGCCGGAGCAGAATCACCGGAATCGAACAAAGTGCCGGGAACGTCACTATATGAACGGGTGGGATCAACGGCCAGCATTAACGCCATAGCGCCGGCAACGCCCGACAGGCGGGTGTCCCGGTCGTCATTTGCATAGGCGGAACGGCTGCCCGCGGCGTTCAGCCGGCTGGTCCCGGGCGTTCGGAACGCGGCGGAAATCTCCGCCTCCAGAATGCCATCGATGGGCGCGCCGACCGAACTGCGCGACCACCTGAGCCCGAAACGGGTTGCGTCACCAATATTCGCTACATAGGAATCAGGGTTGAATCCGGTGCCTGCAGGATTGCCATTACCTGCCAGGAAAATACCACCCTTTCCACGATCGAATCCGGCACGGAGCCGGTCCGAAAGCGGCTTAGTTCCCCCCAAAAGCGTCACAACACCATTCTACTCAATACACACCGCGCCCCACAGCAGAACGCGCATTCACAGTTTAGATTAATCGAACCACGCTTACTACTATTGTATGCAAATTACCAACAAAGGGATAACAGGTTCGCCCGGGTCGCCCGCATGGTTCGAACCGGCTCATACCCGTCGCGGACACGAAGCGTTGTTTTGCCTGATTCTCCAATATGACGACGCACTTGTTTTCGGCGGTTTGTCCGGACTCGGGTTTTCCATCTGCGCACGGGGCACCGTGCCGCTCAGGCTTTCAGCGCTTTGCGCAATCGGCGCAGCATCGCGTCCCGCTTTTTGTCGTCGGGGGCATGCTGAAGCGCCTGCTTCAGATCGATCTCGAACTGCGCGTAATCGTTGTGCCAATCGGTACCGCCGACGTCCTTGGGCGCGAGACGGCGCGGGCCCGGCTGTTTGCGCGGACCGCGCTCACCGGTCAGATCCACTGTATCGTCGAGCAATGGCAAATGAATGCGGCGACGTGAAACGCCGTTTTCGACCAGCAGGTCGCGAAGTCCCGCACAGCTCTCCTCCTCGCCATGCGTCAGGAACACCCCCCGCCGGACCGGCAGGAAGCTCTTGATCCATGCGAGAAGTCCCGTCTGGTCGGCATGTCCCGAATAGACGTCTATTTTTCGGATAGCCGCCCGGACCGCCACCTCCTCGCCATGAATACGGACGCGTTTTTTGCCGTCGGCGATCAACTGGCCAAGGCTGCCCGGCGCCTGATAGCCGACGATCAGAACCGTTGATTCCTTTCGCCAAAGGTGACTTTTTAGATGATGGCGTATGCGCCCGGCATCGCACATACCGCTCGCCGCCATGATGATCGCACCGCTCTTGAAACGGGAAATGCTTTTGCTCTCCTCCACCGACGCCGTGTAGTGGATATTGGGGCGGCTGAACGGGTCCCGCCGATCCGAAAGATCGTCAATATAGTCAGGATGCGCAGCGAATACTTCGGTCGCCCGGATCGCCAGGGGCGAATCGAGGAACACGGGTACTTCGGGAATTTCTTTGCGGTCCATCAGGTCGCATAAATCGAGCAGCAGCAACTGGGTCCGTTCAACGGCGAAAGAAGGGATCAGAAGGTTTCCGCCGCGTGCCAATGCCTGTCTGACCTCATCCGCCAGAATTTCGCGCCGCTGCGCAACCGAAACGCGGGCGCGCGTTCTGTTGCCATAGGTGGATTCGCAAAAGACATAATCCAGTTTCTCGATGTCGCCCGGGGCGAAACTCCCGGTCTGCCACTCGGGACCTATATCGCCGGAAAACATGAGGCGTACGGGGCGACCGTCAGGCTCGCCCGTCATGATTTCCAGTTCTATCGATGCCGCCCCGAGAATATGCTTCGCGTCCCAGTAACGCGCCTTCACGCCGTCACCGGCATCGATCCACTTGTTGTATTCGACGACGCGCAGCTGCGTCAGACAGGCTTCGGCATCGGCGGCAACATAGATCGGCTCGACCGTCGGCCGACCGCGCTGGGTGTTGCGGCGGTTGAGCCGCTCGACATCGCTTTCCTGAATATGCGCGCTATCGGGCAACATATAGGTGAGCAGGTCCCGGGTTCCCTCCGTTACGAGGATGTGTCCGGCGAACCCCGCCTTGACCAGCTTGGGCAACAAGCCGGAATGATCGATATGCGCATGCGTCAGCAGCGCAAAATCGATCTTGTCCGCGTCGAACGGAAAAGCACCGTAATTGAGCTCCTTGACCGTCTTGGAGCCCTGGAACAGCCCGCAATCCACCACGAACTGGCCGGCAGGATGCGTAATCCAGTAGCACGAGCCGGTTACCGTTCCGGCTGCCCCGCAAAATGTCACGTCGATGCTCATTCCAAAAGCTCCCCGAGACCCGTCGCCAGAAGCGGCGCGAGATGAATTGCGTTGCTCGGATGGATAATGCTGTCGGTGGAACCCAGTCCGGAAATTCCCGCCGCCCGGAACGCCGCATCTTCCTCCCCACCCCAGAGCGCATGAACCGTCAGCGCATCGACGCTGTCGGCCCCGGACTCTAACAACAATCGCGCACACCTGATAAGAGTTCCGCCAGTCGATATGACGTCATCAATGATGACGGTCGACCGCCCGTCGACACGCTCGATATCCGGTATATCGATTTCGACATCGCGGTCGCCGGACCGCGATTTTTCGCCGATCAGGAAATCCAGACCCAGCGGCTGTGCCACCGCCTGCACCCACTGGCGTGATTCGCTGTCGGGACCGACAAGAACAGCGTCTTCGCCGATACCGGTCTCACCCAACCAATCGGCAAACAGGGAGGTCGCAGACAGCGACACCGTTTTTGCCGTCGGAAAAACGGCAGACAGATTTCGGGTACGATGCAAATGCGGATCGACGGTGACGATCCCGTCGAACATTTGATCGAGAAACTGTCCAACGACCTTCTGGCTGACAGCCTCACCCGCGTTGAAGGCAATGTCCTGGCGCATGTAGCACATATACGGCGCGACAAGGATCAACCGCCGCGCCCCGGCATCGCGCAGCGCCGAAGCTGCCAGCATGAGCTCGACGAGTTTGGCGTTGGGGCGGTCCAGCGACCCGTAGACAATCGCGGTTTCCGTCGTCTCTTCAACCCGGACAAGGCTCTCTCCATCGGGGAAACCACGCACAGCGACGGTCCTGCAGGGAATGCCGGCCGCACTTGCGAGACGCCCCGCAGCCTCCGCCGACTCGGCGAACGCATGCAGAGTAGCGCCTGTTGACGTCATTTTGACCCGCCCGCCGGCGCGCCCGAATCCGGCACAACGCCAAACCCGTTTGCCTTCGCGGCCAGGTCGGTGGCAAAGCCGAAATCGGCCTGCACATGGGAATGGATACGGTAGAGCGGCTCGCCCTGTTTCACGCGGTCGCCCACCTTCTTCAACAGATCAATCCCGGCTCCCTTGTCCATCGGGGCGCCGGCCAGTCGTGCGATACGGGCAATGCGAAAACAATCGATCGTACTGACAGCCCCGCCGAGCGGCGACCGGATTTCATGGATCAACGGTCCGAGCGGGTACGTTTTTTCGTTTCTGCCCTGCCCGTCGATGATGCGTTCCATTGCCGACAGGGCCGCCCCCGACTCGAGAAGCTCGCGCGCTCTGGCGTGCCCCGCACCGCCCCGGAGTTCCGGGTCGAAATCGAGCATGCGTCCCGCGAGAAACAATGCGCGTTCCCGCAGGTCGGCAGGCGCGCGCGCCTCGTTTCGGAGAACATCCATTGCATCCCGCGCTTCGAGCACCGGCCCGACACCACGTCCGATCGGCTGGGAGCCGTCGGTCAGGACCACATCGAGAGTCAATCCGACCTGGTCGCCAACATATTCGAACATTTTTCGCAGCCGGATAGCATTCGTATGGCTGCGGACCTTGGCCGTCGGGCCGACCGGTATATCGACCACCAGATGGGTCGACCCTGCCGCCAGTTTTTTGGAAAGGATGGACGCCACCATCTGTTCGGGCGTGTCTATGCCCAGCGGTCGTTCCACCGATATAAGGATATCGTCGGCCGGCGACAGGTTCACGTGCCCGCCCCACACGAGGCACCCTTTTTCACGCTCTACCAGCGAGCGCATTTCCTGGATCGACAGATCGACATTCGCCAGGACCTCCATCGTATCGGCGGTGCCGGCGGGCGACGTAATGGCCCGTGACGAGGTTTTCGGCACCGGCAGACCATGCGCCGCAACGATCGGCACGACGATCATCGACGTCCGGTTTCCGGGAATACCGCCGATGCAATGCTTGTCGACGACGACGGGCGCATCCCATTCCAGCCGGTTGCCGACCTTGGCCATCGCCTCGGTCAGGCTGAGCATTTCGGCCGTCGTCATAAAGCCGGCGGACGCGATGAGATAGGCGGCGATCTCCATCGGCGAATACTGGTGCGAGGCGATATCGGTGATAACCGCCTCGATTTCGGGACCGGACAGCGTATGCCCGGTGATCTTCGCCCGGATTGCCTCGAGACTGCGCGGCGGCGTCGCCTGGGCGATATGGACCCGACTGCCTTCCGTCAGGCCCAGCCGCCGGAATGCCTGCTCTCCAAGCCCCAGTTCGTCGTCGCCCACCAGGTTTGGATCGTCGGCGATGGCCAGCGTCGCGAGAATTTTCTGCCCGTCGCTGGCGATCTCTATTTTTCTGAGCGCCTGGAATTCTTCGGCCCGGTAAATTTTGCACGCCCGCGACAGCAACGCCATGTTTTCAGGATAGGTGTCTATCCCTATCCGGCGGAGTTTAAGCACGACAGATTCCTTTTAAATTCCGGGCGTGAGTTTAGCATCGATGGACGGCAATTCCTCCGCGGTCAGCGTTTCCCGTTCGAGCAGAAGGCCGGCCCCGTCATCCAGCGCACGGCGGTGCGTCTGCAGGATTGCGGTCGCACGCTCAAAGGCCCGGTGGATATAGGCGCGCACGGCGCAATCGATCTCCCGGGCGGTTTCTTCACTGTAAAGGCGCCGCCGCTCCGAAAATCCGGTCACCGTCCCCAACATGGGCGCCGGATCGGCTTCATAGGTCGTCTCGCCCAGAGTTTCGTCCATGCCGTAGCGCACCACGATACTGCGGGCGATGTCGGTCGCCTTGCTGAGGTCGTCCGCGGCACCGGTGGATGACATGTCGAATGTCAGCATCTCCGCCGCCCGGCCGCCAAGCAGAACCGCCATTTTGTTTTCCAACTCGTCGCGGGTCATGAGAAAGCGATCCTCAAGGGGCCGCTGAATCGTGTAACCCAGCGCGCCGATGCCACGCGGGATAATGGAAACCTTCTGGACGGGATCGGCGCCGGGCAGCGCCATGGCGACAAGGGCATGCCCCATTTCGTGATGGGCGACGACCTTGCGCTCGAACGGGTTCAGCAGGCGGTTTTTCTTTTCGAGACCGGCAACAATACGCTCTATCGCCTCGGCGAAATCATCCATCGCGACGGCACGGTGATCGCGACGGGTGGCCAGCAGAGCGGCTTCATTCACCAGATTGGCGAGATCTGCGCCGGTAAAGCCCGGGGTCAGCGCCGCAATCGTACCCGCGTCGACATCGTCCGCGAGCAGGACTTTGCGAAAATGAACCTCGAGAATCTGCACACGACCGGTCTTGTCGGGACGGTCGACCAGAATCTGGCGGTCGAACCGTCCGGCCCGCAGCAGCGCGGGGTCGAGAATTTCGGGCCGGTTTGTCGCCGACAGCAGCACCATCCCTTCCTTGCCCGGATCGAAACCGTCCAGTTCGACCAGCAGCTGGTTGAGCGTCTGCTCCTTTTCGTCATGACCGCCGATACCCGGGAAGGCGCCGCGCGCACGCCCGAGCGCATCAAGCTCGTCGATAAAGATGATACAGGGTGCGCGCTTGCGTCCCTCGGCGAACAGGTCGCGGACCCGGGCAGCGCCCACGCCGACGAACATCTCGACAAATTCGGATCCGCTGATCGAAAAGAAAGGCACACCTGCTTCACCCGCAACGGCACGCGCGAGGAGAGTCTTGCCGGTGCCGGGAGGCCCAACCAGCAACACCCCTTTTGGTATATGTGCGCCCAGTCTTCCGTAGCGCGCCGGGTCCTGGAGAAACGACACGACCTCCTGCAACTCCGCTTTTGCCTCGTCCACGCCGGCGACATCATCGAACCCGACCCGGGTATCGCCTTCGACGAAAATTTTCGCGCTGCTTTTCCCGATATTCATCAGCCCGCCGCCGAGTCCCTGACGCGCGCCCATATACCGGAGAACAATCATCCAGATTCCAAAGAAGACGGCGGCCGGCAGAACCCATGACAGAATATTTTTGACAAACGTCTCCTCGGTGCCGCCGGTGACTTTCACATTGTACTGCGCGAATTCCCGGGCGATATCCGGCTCGACGCGGACGGTGCGAATCCTGGTCCGGCCGTCTGCCGTCGGATTTCGAAGAACGCCTTCCATATGGCGCTCGGTCACGAGAATTTCCGAGATCGCGCCGTCTTTCAGATACCCCTGCAACTCGCTGTAGGGCACAACCGCGACCGTCCGGCTCTGCTGCCACCACGAATTCAGCAACACGATCGCAACGACGGCAATCGTGAAGTACCAGGCATTGAACTGCGTTTTGTTTTCCATACGCATATCCCATTTTGCGGCAGGCCGGCGAAGACATCACCGGCGCCCCGCAACGCAACCGCGGCAGACGATATTTCGAAAACCCCGAGAAGCACCGATACTGCACCGGCACGGGTGGCGTCTCCTTGACGCAAATCAATGGCGGTAACGCGGACGCGGATTGCCGGGCATATCGGGCCGATGAGATCGCCGTAGTGGAAAGCCGGGCCCGGTGGCTATCAGGCACACCGGTAGAAACCAGGTCTGGTGCCAGTATTCTCGCGCTGTATCAGCCTGGAAACGGGGACTCTGCCATCACGCCATGCCCGGACATGCCCGGAATCGATCACCAGCTTCTTTCCATTGATCGTGATCTTTTTACCGTCACCCGTCGAACAGGTCAGCCCAGCCGGTCGCCCACCTCAAGGTCGCGACAGGTGCTTCGGACCCGACCGAACAGACGGTGCTCTGTCATCCCTGATCATCATTGTCCCCCGAGGGTTCCTTGGCGATCGACAAGGGGTCCTTGAAGGTCAGCGTCCGATAGGGGAACGGAATTTCGATACCCGCTTCGTCGAGCGCGCTCTTCACGGCCGTGACAACCTCGTCGCGGGACTTGCGGATATCGACCGGCTGCGAACCGGTCCACCAGGTGACCTCGAAGTTGATGCTGCTGTCTGCGAACTCCTGGGCGAATATCTGCGGCGCCTTGGAAGTATCGACGCTGTCGACCGATTTGACCGCCTCGGTGATAACCTCGCGGGATTCGTCGATATTTTCGTGATAGGCAACCCCGCATATTACGGTCACACGCCTGATGTTCTTGTCGGTGACCACAACGACCGGGTTTGTAAAAAGCATTGCATTCGGGGCGACGACCAGTTGGCCGTCGGACTGGCGAATATATGTGTCGCGCAGGGTGATCTGCTCAACGAAGCCCTCCACGCCCTCACACGTCATGTAGTCTCCGATCCGCATAGGCTCACGCAACAGGATGAAAATTCCGGCGATGAAGTTCTCGAAAATATCCTTGAACGCGAAGCCTATCGCGATCGACCCGATCCCGAGTCCGGCCAGCAGATTGCCGGGTGTCAGATCCGGGAACATGATCGTCGCGGCAATAAGGAGTCCAAGTATCCAGATAATAATTTTCAAAACCTTGGACAGCGCGACGACCAGGGCACGCCGCAGCCTGGTCCGCGACATCGCTTTCTGATAGGCCATTCCGGCGAGCTTCGCGACAAGTGCCGTCAGAGCGACAAAAACCAGCGCGAAGATGATCTGCGGCAGAAGCTCGACAAACCCGGTCGCCATCTCCTTCAGCCGCTCGACGAGAATGTTCAGGGGTTCCATGCCTCTTGGTTCTTTCCATAGTGTCAGACGCTAAAACCGGGCCTTGCGCCCGGATGACTCGGGGCTGTCGCGCAAACGACGAGCCGTCCGCCTCTAAAACGTTGTCGAGAGTATTTGGTTCCATTGCACCGCGCGCACATCGGTCAACCGACCGCTCACACTGCCGAAAGCGTTTTCGGAGGAACCAAAATATGCCGGGTGCGTTCTTTCATCGAACGTCCATCGGAAGAACATGACCGGCACACATCACGACACTGCGGATGATACAGCAGGGAAGGCTTCCCCGAGCACTGCCAGTCTCACGACAGCCGAGCTAACCCGTATTACCCGCCGTTTGATGCCGGTAGCAGTTGCGGGCATCTCCGTTCTCGCCGTGCTGTACACGCTTTATTTCGCTGCGGATCTCTTTCTCCCCATATTCTTTGCGATCTTTCTCGCCATTATCCTGCGACCGCTCGTACGCAGTATGAGGCATGTCGGACTGCCGGAAGCAGGCGGCTCCTTAATCGTGATCGCCCTGCTCATGGCGGCGATCACGTTCGGAACCGTCAAACTTTCAGGCCCGGTCGAGGAATGGATCGGGCGTATTCCCCAGGTCGAACGGGATATCCAGGCCAAGCTGTGGCCTGTCACGCAGTCGATCAAACAGGCCAAACAGGCGACGGAGAAGATCGAAAAGCTGGCAGACGGCGCCCAACCGGTAGTGGCTGAACCCGTCGTCACCATAAAAAAGCCGTCCTTATTGAACCGCATGTTCAAGACAACGTGGTTAACCGCCGTCCAGGTGCTGACGACGCTCGTGCTCACCTATTTCTTTCTTGCGCAGAACGTCGACCGGACCCGGCAAACCATACGACGCCTTCCTTGGCGGAGGCGCCAGGAACGTATCGAAGAAATGTTCGAAGATGTGCAGGCAACAATGTCGCGGTTTCTGCAGGTCAGCGCCGTAATCTATATCTGTCTGGGCACGGCAACGGCGATAACGATGTACCTTCTGGGGATGCCAAACGCGTTGCTGATAGGGGTTCTCGCCGCAGCGATGGGCTTCATCCCCTATCTCGGGCCCGTGATCGTCCTGGGATGTATTTCAGTCGTATCTCTGCTGAACTTCGACACCTGGCTCGGCATACTTGCCCCGCCAATGGCGTATTTCCTGCTGACCGCCGCCGAAGGGTATTTCCTGACACCGGCCATTCTTGGTCGCCGGCTCAGGCTCAACCCTATCGCTGTTTTTCTGTCGATGCTTCTCTGGACCTGGGTTTGGGGTATAGCGGGCGCGCTGCTCTCCGTGCCGATTCTGGTGTTTATCATTGTGGTGACGCGTCACCTTGTCCGGATATCTCGTGAAGGCGACAGCAAGGCCCTCACCGCCCCCGAAAAGGATACAGGGTTCGCCACCAAGTCGCCGTAGAGACTGATGTCTTGCACCGGACTGTGGGCAACAAAAACCGGAACCTCTTCGACCCTGTCATTGCCGAAACCTGGGATCCGCTTGCCGACACCGATTTTTGACTTTTCGGCGGTGCGCGAACGCGCGTGACAATCCAATCAGCCTGCATGATGGCCTCCCACCTGCCGATGCCGAACGGCGTGTCCGGCTGTTTGAACAGAGTGTTCCCGAAGTCGCGCCCACCGCCTGTTGCGCGCGCCCCCGACGCACCGACTGTTTCGGGAGAAATGCGCGATCATTGATGCGCCCGGGGAGAAAGTTGGAACCATCCCCTGTCCGTACGCGTTGTTCCCATGT
Source organism: uncultured Rhodospirillaceae bacterium (assembly GCA_963977005.1). Taxonomy (GTDB): domain Bacteria; phylum Pseudomonadota; class Alphaproteobacteria; order MPNO01; family UBA830; genus CAXBCP01. The sequence goes on along the minus strand of CAXBMQ010000005.1, from coordinate 229,963 downwards.
GCAGATTGATAATCAGACCAAAAGGAGAATGTCGATGAATTGGGACAAGATCGAAGGCAACTGGAAACAGTTTTCCGGCAAGGTTCAGGAAAAATGGGGAGATCTGACGAACGACGATCTCGACCGTATTGACGGCAAACGCGAACAGCTCGTCGGACGTATCCAGGAAAAATACGGCATCGCCAAGGAAGAAGCGGAAACCCAGGTCAAGGCTTGGGAAGCGAACAACTGACGCCGACCGAGCCCTGTGGGCGGCGGCATCCGGTCCCCCAGCTAGGCCGCCGCCCAGCTTTTCACGAACGGCTGATCACGAGACGCGGCAAAAATTAGTCAGACACCGGACTCAGAGCGCACGACAGAAACCCGTCCCCTGGCACTATTTACCAGGAACCTTTTAGCAGGAACGCGGTTTTACCTAGCAAGCGATCAGATCGACTGATGATCGTCGATCGCGCAGAGAGCGCCGAGTCTGACACCACTAACCAAAAGGAGTTTATCTATGAAAACGATCTTAAAATCCTGCGTAGCGGCGGCGGCTCTGACCATCGCCATCCCTTCCGTCCAGGCGGCTGACAAAGTCACCACCATGACCGCCGTAACGGTAACCAGCGGCTATGTACTGAGCGCCAATGAGCTGATCGGACAGGACGTCCTTGATGCAAAGGGTAACAAGATTGCCGATATCGACGACCTGCTGGTCGCACAGGACGGCAAGACTGTTGTCGCAGTGCTGTCCGTCGGCGGTTTTGTCGGCATCGGGGACAAACTTGTCGCCGTTCCGTACCAGAATCTTACGATCGGCGCCGACAAAGTGATGCTTTCAGGCAAGTCCAAGACGGATCTCGAAGCGATGACAGAGTTCGAATACCGCGACGATGTTACCGATCAGCGCTGGCGTCAGCGTTACGTCACCAGAATGGACCGGACCATGGATAGCTGGTCTGAAAAGGTCGAGAGCGCGTACGACAAGTCGGCCAATACCGCTGAACAGAAAACCGAAGCGGTAAGCGACGAGTTCTCGCAAGCGTGGGATAAAACGAAGGATGAATTCCGCAACCTTCAGCGTGCGACCGGCGACAAATGGGACGATGCCAAAGATGCCTTTGAACGGGCGATGAATGACCTGGAGAAGAGCTGGGACAAGGCGACGAACTAGATCGCACAGATTGCTGCCGGTCCGGGCCGGGCACTTTCAGCCCGACCCTGCGACCGGCAGCGCTACAATCTCGACCAAACCCGAACACAGGAGTTTTCAGACATGCTTAAATGGGCCCTCATCTTCTTTATTCTCGCCATCATTGCCGGTGTCTTCGGTTTCGGCGGTATTGCGGCGGCCTCGGCGTCGATCGCACAGATTATTTTCTTCGTCTTTATCGTGCTCTTCGTGATTGCGCTGATTGCAAATGCCGTAAAAGGCAAACGACCGACGATCTAGAACCGCATGCCATGAAGCAGACGGCCCCGGCGATTCAAGCGCCGGGGCCGTTTTCGTTGGAGGAGCAAGACCAAAATGTATACGGCCACATCTATCCTGGCGCTCGCCCTGGCAGCTGTGTTTGTAATCGCCACGGTACTTCCGCTCTCCGCCTCGTCGAGCAGGTGGATACGGGTATTCGATTTTCCGCGCATACAGATCGCCGTGGGCCTGACGGTCTCCGGCGTTTTGCTGATCGTGGCCAGCCCCCAGGAATCGGGCCTCACAATCCTCGCGGTCGCGGTCGTGGCGGGGTGTCTGGGCTACCAGGCGACGCACATCATCCGGTATTCGCCGGTTTATCCGCGGCAGGCCGCGAGCGCCGTTCCGGGAACCTCGGCGTCAGACTTTCGAATGCTGATCGCCAATGTATTGATGGAAAACCGCGATGCGGCTTTGCTTCTGCAACGCGTGCGTGATACCGACCCTGATGTCGCCGTCTTCGTCGAAACCGACGACTGGTGGGACAGCAGCCTGTCCCTGCTCGAAGCTGACTACCCGTTCAGCGTACGGCGGCCACAGGACAACCACTACGGCATGGTGCTGTTCTCGCGCGTACCGCTGGTCGACCCTGAAATCCGGTTTCTCGTTCGAGACGAGATCCCGTCGATCCGGACCGGCGTCCGCTTGAAGTCCGGCGACGTATTTACGCTTTATGCGCTGCACCCGGTCCCGCCGCCGCTCGCCGATACCGAGATGAGAGACGCCGAGATTCTCGTTGTCGCCAAGGAGATAGAAAACTCACCGCTACCCGCTATCGTCGCGGGCGACCTCAACGACGTCAGCTGGTCGCGAACAACGCGGATGTTCATGCGTATCAGCCAACTGCTGGACCCACGCATCGGGCGCGGCTTTTTTGCCAGCTATAACGCCAAAAACCCGCTGATGCGGTGGCCCTTGGATCATGTGTTTCACGACACCTCGTTCACGGTGAACGAAATCAGGCTTCTGAAATCTTTCGGTTCCGATCATTTCCCCGTATTCGTCAGTTTGCGGCATCAACCGGCGGTGCCGCCGGACGGAACACCAGAACCCGCCGATGCGGAGGACCGACAGGAAGCAAAGGAAACCATAGAAGCCGGGAAAAACGCGGAACCTGGCGCGAATGAATATCCCAATCCGCCAAACCAGACCGGCAAACACAAGGATAGCGGCTCTGCGTGAGTGAGCCTTCAGGTATCCGCTTTCGGATCGGGGGCGACATTATCGGCCACGTAAGCGCCACGCTCTCCCATCGGTCGTGACGGCCCCTCTGTCGTATCATGGCGCGTCTGCAGTTCCATCTGCGCGTTCAGTTCGGCGCCGATCAGGACGATATAGGCGGTAACCCAGAACCACATCAGCAAAACGATCACGGCCCCGGCCGCCCCGTAGGTCTCCTGATAGTTCCCGAAATTGCGAACAAAGAACGAAAAACCGATAGAGGCCAACACCCAGACAAGCGTGGCCGCCACGGACCCGACGCTAAGCCATCTCAGCTTTGCGTCCCGCCGGCTGGGCCCGAAACGGAAAAGCACGGCCAGCCCGATCATCATCATGCCTGCAAGCACAACCCAGACGATAACGTCGAGGACAATCTCGACCGATTCCTTCAATAGAAAGAACTGCAGCGCCAACGGCGTACCGACGATAAACAGGAGCGACAAAAGAGCGACGAACAGCCCTCCGAGCGTCAGACAGATCGCGGTTCCCAAAAACACGGCCACGCTGCGCTTCTCGCGCTCGCCATAAACCACGTTCAGCGTCGACATCAATGCACGTATGCCGGCGCCCGAGCTCCAGATTGCCAGGGTAAGGCTGAACACCAGCCCCCAGCCGAGGCTTGAATTGTTTTGGGCTGCAAGTTCGGTCAGTTGATCGTTGAGCAATATCCAGGCGTCGTTCGGAATAAGGTTTCTCATGGAAACAAAATACACCTGAACATCCGCGGCATCGGCGATCAGTCCGTAAAGCATGACGAATGCCGTGAATGCGGGAAAAATCGCGAGCATGTTGTAGAACGCCACGCCGGCAGCATTGACGGACAGATTGTCCGTCCCGTTCGCCTTCCAGACCCGCAGGGCAATCTGTCCCCATGCTCGCAACCCGATTTTAGTTGGCGATTTCGCCGAACGGCTACTGCCGCCATCGGGTGAATGATCCGAGCGCTGCTGTTCCCGGTGATTGTGTTCTGTTCGCGTCATTTACACCTCGCCCGGGCTGATTCCGATCACTCGCTGTTGTCGGAGGGTGCGCGCTGCAACAGCTTCGCACAATCCACATTCTTCTGCTCGCCCATCTCCAGGAACGGCAGCGGGTCGATACCCCCTATGCCAATTGCGGGGTCCGTGAACGCTCCGTAGACCCGGACCGGCGCGGCCAAATCTATCAGGCTGAAATCCTTTGCTCGTGCTTCGATCTGTATGGCCAGCTTTTCGCTCTTCAGGTCCAACTTTCCACCCGCGAGCAGCGTTGAATCGTCGGTATCCACAATCACGCGCGCCAAGGTGACTTCACCCGCCTCGGCATCGGCATCTATCCGGCCGCACCTGATCGGCACACGATTGTCTTCAACCAGCAATACCAGCGCTTCGGCCAGATCCAGCCCGGCGGCCTCGATCAACAACCCGCTCACTGAGCCGCCATTCATCCCGATACGCATTTCGCCCTCGGCTGCCGCCATCGTGTCGGCGATCGTATTTCCCGTACCACGCAATTCGATGCGTCCGGAGAATTCCCCACCCATCTCTTCGACAAAACGGCTTTTTGCAAAAAACGGTTTCAACCCGAGGCCCCTGAAGTCAACTTTCAGCTTGGTTTTGGGAACGGATTTCCGGGCATCGAGTTCGACACGGCCGGCAAGCATGCCATCCGCAATCCCGGTCTCCATTTGATCGACAACCAGCAGGCTGTCGGTCAGCGCGATCCGCGCCGCTATTGTTTCGAGGGGCAGAATTTCGGAGACGATAGATTCCGCCTTGTAGCGCAGCGAAACGTTCGCGGTTTCAAGCCGGGCCTGATCCAGGGGAATTTCAGGGAACAGCCCCGTGGTTTTCTTTCGAGGGGTCCCGGACTGCTGAGGTTTGGCGGCAATCGTCTCGTCGGGTTTAGCAGGGGCCGTCTTTCCTGACCCCAGACCAAAAACCGGCGCAAGATCGTCAAAATACAGTTTCCTGGAGACAAGAGCCCCTTCGACCGACGGTTTCTTGCCGGACAAGTCGACTGAAAGCTCACCGGCGATATCGGTCTCGCCGACCTTGCCGTCGAGGGCGGTCGAGGTCCACTTTTCATTGACCAATACAACCCGCGCCGTCATCGCGTAGCGAGGCGTATGAGGGAGCGGCAGGTTCAACGACGGGAGGATTGCCGCCAGATCGGGGCCTTTCGCCGACACACGGAGGTCGGCTTCCCGCTTCCCGAAAGGTGCGGCGACACGACCCCGTGCCGTCACCTCGGTCGGTCCGAACTGCGCTGTTATATCGAGCGGATAGGGTTCGTCGCCGGCCCGCAAAATAGCGATGGGACCGCCGGAAAACGTCACCGCCAGAGAATCCCCGCCGAGATTTCCGGTCGCTTCAAATTCAAGCCCATCGGCCTTCTCGGCTTTGCCGCCAGCATGCGAGATCTTTGCGTTGAGCGCGACATCTGTCCGTTTATCGATCAGTACTACCACGGAGTCGGTAATCTCGAGCGCACCGACGACAGGAAATTCATTCGCCTCATCGGGTGTCAGAGCGCGGGCCGACGCTTCGCCGAGGGCGTTGAACTGCCAGGTCGCACGCCCGTCCCGGTCTCTTTCCAGATTGATTTTCGCTCCCGACAACATTAGAGAAGGCAGGTTCGTATCGCCAAGGACCAACGGCCAGAGCCGGATGGCCACCTTCAGGTCAGCGATCTCGGCGAGCTTTTCGGTCGAGGCCCATTCAGGGTTCGAGACGGCGATCTGTCTTAGATGGAAACGGGTCGTCCAGCCCAGGTCGACAACCATTTGCCCGATCTCGACTTCACGCCCGATAGCCTCTCCAGCCAGTCGGGCGACATCGCCACGATATCGGTTCCAGTCGACCAGGAGAACGATTGCGACAGCCGCCGCGGCCAAGACCGCAACGATGCCACAAACCCAAGCGAATATACGCATTTTTACCCCTATCAACGTCGCACGGCGATACTTCATGCCGGTGCGCAGGCGAACGTTCCGGCAGTTAGAAAACCTGTAACTCTCGAACAAGTTCCTGCCGCCCGCGACGACCGAGGCAGATCTCAGGACAAACGATAGCGCGGCTAACCGATGGAGAACCGGCCCAGGTCGGGCGCAACACGCGGCGCAGGCACAGGCCAGGAATCAGAGAGGTTCAGGCGGCATCCGCCGCGTTCTTGTCGAGATCGACCTCCCGGCCCATAAGCGTGACCAACATCTCCCGCCCGCGGTTTACGCGGCTTTTCACAGTACCGACAGCGCAGCCCGCAATGCTGGCTGCCTCTTCGTATGAAAATCCGCCGGCGCAAACCAGAACGATGGCTTCGCGCTGGTCCGCAGACAGTTCTGCAAGCGCACGGCGCAGATCGCGATGTTCGATTCGACCTTCCTGCTCGGCCGGCGCGACCAGGGTCGCCTCATAGCTTCCGTCCGGGTCCTCTACCATTCGTTTGGTTTTCCGAAGCTGACTGAAATACGTGTTGCGCAGAATGGTATGCAGCCAGGCGTTCAGATTCGTCCCCGGCTCAAACCGGTCTCGGGCCGCCCACGCCTTTACGACGGTTTCCTGGACAAGATCGTCGCCCATCGTCGCATTCGAACACAGCGAGATGGCGAAGGCCCGGAGCTTGGGCACCAGTTCCGCAATTTGTTCGCCGAGGTCAGCGCTCATTGGATATGCTCCGAAAAAGTGTGGACGCTGCAAGCGTCATTTCTTGTCGTCTTTCTCGTTGAGATTTTTCAACAGGTCCCGAAGCCGCTCCGGCATCGGTTCGTTGGCCAGGTCATCGTAAAAAGCCGATATATTGTCATCGAGCCGGTCCTCATCCGCCTTGTTCTTCACACGCCGACCGGACTTCGGCGTAGAACTGTCATCTGATTTGTCGGCCGATTTATCGCTCGAATTTCCTTCAGGCTCACCACTCATTGGAATGCTCTCCGGGTTCCGGACCTGGACAGGCCGCCTGTTGCAATTAACGTCAAAACGCCATACGGGGTTCCCTGAAAGTTGGAAAAAGGCCCGTATGCCGTCTTTCCTGTTCCAAGATGTATCCAAAAAAATTTCATAGAGAGAGCCTCCTGTATCGATTGCCGGACTGCGTGAACTGTCAATCACTTTACCACGTGGATGTCAGGGCCGAAGTGTCGAAACCTCGAGCCTTACATTGCTGAGCCTCGGCTCGACACTTTTCTCCGGCGAGACACCCTTTTTCGGTGTCAAATCCGCATTCGTCGCCGCCGTCAAGACAACCAGGTTTTCGAAAGGCTGGCAGTCGGCAAACGCGTCTTCCGCAACACATTGGTCGAATTCAACGCCCCGATGCGCCACTTCTTCCATCGTGACGACAGTGCGTTCCACCGTATCCAGAAGGCGCTCCGGCGCGGCCACGAAGAATGCCGCGACAGCGACAGCGCTGGTGGCGACAGCGGAGCGCAGGGCATAGAGCCCGATCTTTTCGGTCGGCGTTCTCCCGGTCGCGTCCAAACCGTCCGCCTCTCGACGGGCACTTTTGGCTTCGGATGCAAGGACAACAATTACAAAAGTCACGGGTAACGCGACGAGCGCATAAGCGAAAAACTCGGGGAAGGAGTAACCGAGCTGCGAGGCGGCGCGGGCCGTTGCAAACGCAAGAACCGCCCATATTGCCAATCCACTTACCAGGATATCCCCCGCCATTTGCCGCCCCTCGCGCTGTTTGACCACCGAACGACAGTCCCCTGCCAGCCCGGTCGGTGTGCTTGAAAGTGTGATGGGGAGGTAACGTCCAACGCGACCGAAGGTTCCGGAATTTATCGGGGTACCCGGACACTACCTTGAAGTGAGAAGGAAAATTAGCTGTCGGGGGCCGTCAGATACGCTCGGCAACGAACGCTTCCCGAACGTCATCTTCCCGAAGTCGGTCTGGCAAATGCAAAAAAACGGGAACCAATCGCGCCGACAAACGCTTCATCAATGTCGCTCTTTCAACGAGCGGGTCAGAAAGCGGATGTCCGACAAGGCGAAAACAGGACCATAAACATACGTCCGGCAGCACAAGCGTCCGATCATCCACCCATTCGCCATCACCCGATTGTCGGGTGGCGATTACTGAATTTTACATTGAGGAGCCAATAAATGTTCAAGAAATCACTCATGGTTGCGGCGTCCAGCGCCGCATTGCTTTATGCGACGAGCGCCAGTGCGTTTTTCGTTTACGACGTTGAAGCTATCCAGAAAGAGAGTTTCGCCGGCGACAGCTTTTCGGCAAATCTCGCCCGCGAGTACAAGGCCTTCGCGACGTACGAAGCGTACCAGATGTATGACTGGATCGACGCGGAGTATTTCGCCGACAAAGCAATCGTTGCCAATAGCGGTCAGTCGGTGATGCCGGAGGAAGTCGGCAACTGGCGCGTGAAAGAAAAATATGTCGGCGAATTGACGACGGCCCGCGCAGATCTTGTCGATGCGCTCGCGAAAGGCGGACGCACCGCCGCGCCGGTGGAAGCCGCAAAGGCCCAGGCGAAATACGATTGCTGGATCGAACAGCAGGAAGAGAACCACCAGTGGGATCACATCGCTGCCTGCAAGGCGGAGTTCTACGCTGCGCTGAACGTCCTTAAGGCGGCCATGACGCCGAAGATCGTTGCCACGACCACAACAAATACGGTGAATGTCGGCCAGCGCGCCGTCGAACGGGTTTTCTTTGCCTTTGACAGCGCAGAGCTGTCGGCTGAGGCCATCTCCAAGCTGGACCGGTTCGTCAACACGTTCGAAGATAAAAAGGCGATCGAACTCAACGTGATTGGCCATGCCGACCGCGCCGGTGCATCGGACTACAATCGGGCACTGTCGCAGAGGCGTGCAGTTGCTGTGATGACCGAACTCCGCAAACGCGGCATGATGGTCGCCGACGTGGACGACGTCGACATTGTCGCCAAAGGCGAAACCGATACCGCGGTATCGACAGCCGATGGCGTTGCCGAAGCGGCCAACCGCCGGGTAGAGATCCGTATTCGCGCGGTGCAGCCCGTAACGCGGACGACCACAACCACCAACTGACGTCGGCATTTCCCGCTTTCGAAAGGCGGGGAAGCGAAAGCCGCTCCCGATTGAATTCGGGGGCGGCTTTTTGGTATCGCGTTTTTTACCGGCGGTTTCCCAGCGTCTTAATGTCCAGCCAGCCATCGATAGCGGCCACCGCGCTGCCGGAGCGGCCGGGGCATCCCGCCCGTCAAACTGTCGGGGCGATCCGATCGCCCCGCCTGTACGACATGCACAGCGCGCCTGCTCCGAATTGAACCGTACCGGCGCGCAGAAGACACCCCTCGAGACCGGAAGACCGGGCATTCATCTGCCGGTTGCCCGCCATCCGGCAAGCCCTTACGGCCAAAAAAGAACCCCGCCAAGAATGGCGGGGTTCTTGAGGACAGGCGGTGCCTGTGCTCAGAGCAGCAAGGCGAGAATGATCACCACCGAGAGCGGGAGGCCAAGTAGCCAAAGTATAAACAAACCCATGGTCTTTCTCCTTTAGAGCGGGGTTCAGCCAGAGCCGGGTTCAGCGAAACCTGAACCATTTAACGAGATCGACATTCTCGTCGCGATGACGACCGCCGACACCCGCGGCCCACCAGCCGGCGATGCCGCTGACCAACAGCGTAGCCGCGGTCAGAAACGCTGCAACAATGCCGGTTTTCCGGGCCGTTTCGGCAGCGGCCTGCATGTCCGATACGGTCGCAGCCAACGGACCGTCGACCCTTGCACGTGCTCCGGCTTGCGGAAGCCCTGTATGAACGGCCACGAGCCTGGCGATATACTGCTTATCGCTATTAGCGATTTCGCCCTCGGGAACTGCCAACGCGACGATCCGGCCGACATCGTTGCGCGCGGCAGCCGAAGCAGCAGGAGACAGGCCCCGAACCGCAGAGGCGTCGGACGTTATAACGGGGCGAAACAACCGTTCGACGGCACTGTCGACCGGTCCTCGGTCGATATTGCTGCCCGACACTGCCGCGGTATTGTTCGTGACGGCAGAGATACCGCCGGACACGGCACTGATGGCGACGACCGCACCGACCAGAACACTGGCGCCCCAGACGAGAAGCCCGTGTGCGCCATCGCGCATTTCGATCTCATGCTCCGTGGCGTCGGTGAATCGATGACGCAAGCGCCCGGCCAGATAGCCGCCCGCCATAACACTGGAAATCTGTACCCAGATGAACCAGAGCGCGCCGGCGGCGAGGAACCACCCTGCCGACATGTTGGGATCCCAAGGCGCGCCCGTCATTGTCAGGCCGATCCCCGATCCAAACGTTGCGAGAACCGATGTAATTGCCCAGGTCGTTACAACACCCGCAATGATGGCAGGCCAGTCCACGTATGAGCGGAGGCTCCGGGATGATTCGGCGTCGGTAACAACGGTTGCCCCGACGCTTCCACTTGTGTTTTCCATCGCCATACCCTCACCGGAGTCCGAGGAACGACAACAAAGCCATGATCACGACGATCAGGCCGACGAGATAAATAATTCCACCCATAACGAAATTTCCTTGCTGGTTCATGACGGGAAGAAAACGCTCAATCGGCGTATCGGTTCCGACGACGTTCAATTCAGGTCCAATCGCCGGCGGATTATGCCGGTCGGATTAAATTGCGGTGCCATGGAACCATCCGGCCGGTGGCGCGTTACTCCCCCGACGGATCAAACCAGAACCGAAAGGATCTTTATCATGCGCAAACTCAGAAGCATTTTGGCGCCCGCCCTGACAGTGGGACTGCTGGCGGTGCCGGCCCTCGCGCTGACGGCCTGCGAAGACAAGGGACCTGCCGAAAAAGCCGGCGAAGCTGTCGACGAAGCGGTCAAGGATACAGGCCGTGCGATCGAAGACGCTGCGGATTGATCAGGATTTTATCCGAACAGCGCGGAATATTCCGCGCGTCCACCTTATTCAGACCAGATGAGGAATAAACATGGCTACCGAAAATGAAACACTGAAAAAAGATCTCGAAGAACTTCGCGGATCGATCGACAAGCTGAGCAAGGATGTCTCGTCCATCGGCCAGTCGATGGCGAAAGATATCAAGGCCCGTGCCGGCGAAGCGGCGGAGAATGTCCGCGACGGCGCGAAAGCCACTGCCCGCCAGATCGGGGAGAAAGGGAAGCAGGGTGCCGAAGCGGTCGAAAACACCGTGCGCGAGCGCCCCTTCCAGAGCCTCCTGGTCGCCTTCGGCGCCGGTCTGCTGATCTCCCAGCTCATCCGCAAGCGCTGAAAAAGCCTGTCCGGGACCGCACATGACTATCCTTTCCAGTCTTGAAACGGCTTACGCCAAAGTCCTGAATGTACGTGACAGCGTGCGGGAAACCGTCGTGACCGCCGGGATTCTGGTCCTGGCGGCGGTGTTCATCGCATGTGCGAGCGGGTTCGCCATAGCAGCAGGGTATATGTGGCTGGAAACCCGCATGCCGGCACCGGCGGCGGCGCTGTGCGTTGCCGGCGGCCTTGCTTTGGCCGGCCTGCTGATCATCGCGGTTGCGATGTCGCGCCGCAGATCGCCGCGCAGCCGCTCCGTACCGCCAGCCCAGCCACAGCCAACCATTCATGAAACCCGGGAACTGGCAGACCTGGCCACCCGGGAGATCATGTTAAAAGTCTCGAAGTCGCCCGGGTCGGCCGCGCTCACCGCCGTGGCCCTCGGCGTCATTGTCGGGTTGCTTCGTCCGGGACAAGACGATTAGGCGTTGTCGGACATGAGATCCATGCTCGTCCGCATTGTCTGTTCACCAGGACGCAGTGCGGCGGCGGTGATGGGATTTTTAGTCGCCGGCGGCGGCGGAGCGCAGACCCGTGTAATGGCCCAGACAGCGACCGCGCCAGGCACGCAACGGGAAATCGGTCAAACCGCTCCTGATGCCTGTTATCAGACCATCGCCGTATACGATCGTCTGGCCGAGCGCCTGACGGAGTTCCTGGTTTTTTTGCCGCTGCTGGTTGTGGCGATCGTCGTCTTTGCCGCCTTTGTCGGGACCGCGCGGTTGATTCTGCGGCGATCGCGGGCATTCGACCGGATCACAACGAACCCCTTCCAGCACCAAATCCTGACCCAGACGGCACATGTCGTTATCATCGTCATCGGGCTTGTGCTGGCGCTCGAAATTCTCGATGCGACGTCCCTGATCGGAGCTGTCCTGGGCGCGGCTGGCGCAACGGGCATCGTTCTCGGTTTCGCATTAAAGGAAACCCTGGAGAACTACGTCGCCGGGTTACTACTCAGCCTGCGTCAGCCTTTCGCTCCGTTCGACCATATAGTCGTGCTGGATTACGAAGGTCACGTCGTCCGGTTAACGTCCCGCGCAACCGTGTTGATGACACTAAGCGGCAACCACGTCCGCATTCCGAACGCGGACGTTCTAAAAAACCCGCTCGTGAACTATTCACGGAAGCCCGAACGCCGCTTCGACTTCGATATCGGGATCGGCGTCGATGTCGATCTGATCGAAGCACGTAAACTGGCAATAGAGATTCTGTCCGACATGAACGGCGTTCTTGACAAACCGGAACCAGATGCCTGGATACAGGCGCTTGGTGATTCCAACGTGGTCATGCAGATCGTCGGCTGGGTGGATCAGCAGGAATTTTCTCTTAACAAGGTTCGCGGCGAGGCTATTCGTCGGGTCAAAGCCGCCTTCGAGGCCGCCGATTTCGATCTGCCCGAGCCGATTTACCGTCTTAAACTCATGAACGAGAACGAAGTCCCGACGACCTTACCGGCAACAGCAACGACCGCCCCGGTTCGCAACCCCATAGACCCGACAGGTGCCGAGGAAACGATGGATATCACCCGCGACGACCATCTTGAGCGGGAGATCGCCAAAGAACGTCGGGAAATGCCGCAGGCCGATCTGCTGAGCTCGGAAGCGGAGGAGGAGTAACTGCAATTGCATGCATTTTGCGCATGATGCCGGAACGATCCGCCCCACCAATCGTTGACCATTTGTATGCGCGGCGATCACTCATGACGCCGCCCGAAGAAGGAGAAAACTTGATGTCCGTAAAAGTTTGCAACTCCAGCCAGGTAGCAAGACGAGACAAGTCCGAGCACCGGATTCAATCGATCGACGATCGACTACGCGCGGCGTTCGACGCAACGCTCCTGGAACCGGTTCCGCCAAAAATGCGGGACCTGCTGGACCGCATCGTCGACAAAGCGGGCGGTGCTCAGATAATCGAAATTCAGACTGAACGAGATAATGGTGGTGATCGTCGCGCCGGCCACCAGCGGGACTCAGGCAGTTACCTTGGTTCGGTCAGTGCGTCGTAGGATTTACCGGACTTCCATCAGAGCGATAAGCTGTCCGTCACACCCTGCCGGATGGGCGTGACGGACAAGATTCAGGAGGCCCGCCACTCGGAACCGAGACGGTCCTTTCCAACGGGATAGGTGGGCGTTCCGGTCGACAGGAGATTCGCGCTATTGGCGAGATGTTCTCGCGCAGTATCGAGAGTGTCGCGAACGTCCGTCATGGGCGTACCCAGAACGTCGGCGGTGTCCTCCAGACCAACCCCTTCCAGGATATGCAGCGCCACGACAGCGCGGTGCTCGACGGTGAGACCTGCCATCGCCTGCTCGATATCGGTCGGATAGACACTGGCGGGCAAAGCGACGGGTTTTCCGCCATCGCTCGCGAAGCGCCGGCGCGCGCCGGCGATCAAGGCGTTGAATAACCATAGTTCCGTCGTAATAATCTCGTCGCCGGAAATCTGACCGGCTTCCATGGCGGCTTCGAGGCTATCGCAGACAGCGTCGTCCGCATCGGACTTGTTACAGTACAGAGCGCGAGCAAAGCGCCTGAGTTTCGGTATCAGGATTTCAAGATCGGTCCCCGACATGTCTGGTCTCCTAAATTCCTGTCGAACGGCAATCGCCGACTTCTGGAGGACAGCGACGCCATCACCCGGGTCGCTATCTGTGATTGAACAATGATCGAAAGCCCCACGGACATGAATTCGTATCGATCACCTACGTAGTCCCTACGTATCTCCGTACCACGCGACAATTCTGTCGCGGATCCCCAGAATCCCGTCGTCGCACAAAGTGCGAAAGCCGGATTCGGTTACATGGACCAGCGAAACCTCGCCGCTGGTTTCGACCTTGCTGTCATCGGGCAACCAGTCCCTGGCGGAGCTGGTTTGGTGGATAAAAATAACGGGAATATTCTCCGGGTGACGCGCGACGAAATCGATCCATCTGCCAACGGACCACGCGCAGTCGAATGCGTTGACCACCAGCAGCCCGATATCGTCAGCAAGCTTGTCGGCGGCTTTTTCGGGCTTGGAACACAGTATCACAGGCGCGCCCAGCTGACTGAAATATCCCAGCAGTTTGCGCCGTTCCGCCAACGACTCGGAACAGACCAGTACTTTTTCAATCTGATCATCAACCGAACCTTCACGGTTCGGGTCTTTCAGGCCCGGACGGCCAGACCGCGATTCACGGTCCGAAGAATGAGCAAGCATCGCGACAAACCAACTAAATCAGTTACAAGGATGCAATAATTATAGTTTGGCAAAATGAATAGGGATATCCGAAGAAAATACGTATTTTGCCGTCATTTAATCTCAGATGAGGCAATAAACCCTTATTTTTGGCCCAAATCTTGGCCAAACCGCGAAACTTCGCCCATCGCGGCTCAATATTGTTGAATCGCTAGCCGTTTATGCTGCGCCAATCAGTCTTACCAGGTCCGATAGCGTCTGGGCGCCGGTCTTCTCGCGGATTCGGTTCCGGTGAACCTCAACCGTACGCGGGCTTCTGCCGAATTTGAGCGCGATTTCCTTGCTTGTCATCCCCTGCGCAAGAAGCTCAAGGACTTCCTTTTCCCGATTGGTGAGTTTTTCAAGTTTCTCGCGCGCCTCGGCCCGTAATTCGGATTTTCTGGCTGCCGCGTCACCGGCATCGAAGCCCCGCTCCAAAGCCGCGAGCAGCTGTTCCTGGGAATAGGGCTTTTCCAAAAAATCCAGCGCACCCGCCTTCATCGCCTCGACCGCGAGGGATACATCGCCATACGCCGTCACAAGAATGACCGAAAGACTGGAGCCCATCTCTTTCAGTGATGCCAGCAATTCGATGCCGCTCATGCCCGGCATGCGCACGTCCAGAACCACGCAGCCACACCATCGCTGATCGTAGGCCTCGAGGAATTCCTCCGCAGACGCAAATCCTGCGGCATCTATCCGGTGCGCCCGCAGGAGCGCCAGCAAGGATTTCAGGGCGGCGGTATCGTCATCGACAACGTAGGCCCTCGGTGTATCAGGCATTTTCAGGTTTCTCGTTATGGACCGGCAGTATAAAGCTGAACTCGGTCCAGTTGTCATTGCGTGTATAATCGATCCGGCCACCGTGGGCTTCGACAATCTTTCGGCAGATCGACAGCCCCATCCCCATTCCCCCGCCCGACCCGGGCTGCAATGGCTGGAAAAGATAGTTTTCGCTGCTTTTCGGTACACCGGGGCCCGAATCCGCGATGGTCGTGCGGACCTTGCCGGTCTTGTCGGTGCCGGTGGTTACCACGACTTTTCCCCTGTCCTCGCCGTCAAGCACCTGGATAGCGTTTCGGACAAGATTGAATACGACCTGCTCAATCTGCATCCGGTCGGCATGGACCTCCGGCAGGAAGTCATCAAGCCGGAATTCCAGCGAAACGTCATCGGCAAGCACCGTTTCATGCGCCAGGATTGCCGCGTGCTGAACAACCTCGTTCAGATCCAGCGCTACGCGGACAGTTTCGCCCGTTTCGACAAAACGGCGGAGACGACTGAGCAAGGCTCCGGCCCGCGCCGCTTCCTCAACCGTGTCGTCCATCAGTTCAAGAATACCCTGAGGCACATCAAGCCCGGAATTTTCCAGCTCGACCTTGCAGGCGCCCACGAAATTCGAGATCGCCGTCAATGGCTGGTTCATCTCATGCGCGAGGCTGCCCGCAAGCTCGCTGAGCGTGGTGTTCCGGTCGAGGTTCAACATTTCCGAGCGGAGTCGCGCGGACGTCGTCTCGGCGCGCAAATTCTCGGCCGTCAGATAGCGCGCTCGTTCCGCATTCAGGAGCGCCATCAGCGAGCGGCGCAAAGGCTGCAGCGCATCCATTTCGGTTGTCGTGGAAAGCGGTCGCCAGGATTGAAGTTTTTTGCCGGACCTCCCACGAAGATAGTTCAGCCCGTAATCCCGCCGCCCCAGGAACAGGTAGTCCGAGCCGTCGTCGGAAAGGCTCAGATAGGCCGCCTCCGTATTGGGATTGTCAGACAACGCGACAAGAGCTTCCTTCGGCGATTTCGAATCGATAATGGCAATCCCGTTTTCCGCCCATTCCCTCAGATTCGTCAGATCGCTCTCCGCCCCATCCTGCACGCCGATCCCGGTTTGTTTCCCATCGATACGAAGCAGTGCCTGCTCAAAGCCGAATGTATCCAGAAGGTCTTCACCGACTTCCTCGATAGTTTCGACCATTGTCAGGCTTTCGCTAGCATGACTTTCGAGCTTGTCGGCGATATTCCGCGCATTGCGGAAGGCGAAAAGACGCCCCGATGCCTCGAGCCGCGCGACGCCCGATGTCAGAACCTGGGTCGCAAAGCTATACAAACGCAGATCTACCAGCGGCGGGCGAAATTCCTCGGTATTGAGGCACATGACGACGCCCCACAGTCGCTTGTCGACAATAATCGGCATCACCAGAAAGCCCTTCGCCGGGACAAAATCCGCCAGATATGCCTCATCCTCCGCCGAAAAAGCGCGCAGCAAGGCACTGGACAGGTCAATTTGTCCGACCGAGTCCGGTGCGGTGACGACACTCACCCCTTCATTGCCGAAATTACTCACCAGCCTGATCCGCGTGCGTTCCAGTGGGCGCCTTACAGCGTCCGGCAGGCGCGATGCACGTATGCCGTCAGAGGGGAAGTTGTAAACGCCATCATTCGACACGCAGACAATCTGTCCGTTTCCGGCGGGATCGAACCCGTATATGCCAACGCCATTCAATCCCATGGAATCGCGCAACCGGTCCGCCGTCCGCTGACATAGATCGGGAATCGAGTCCGCGCTATCGACATCGGCGAAGATAATATCGCGGAAGCGGGCGCGGGCATCGGGGCTATCCAGCGCTGTTTCCTGAGGGTCAAACAGCTCCAGCAACACGAAATCGCCACTGCGATGGGCAAGGCAATCGATCTCGCGGCCATTGCCGTCTTCGTGGCGGGTTTGCAGGCGACGAGGACGCAGGCTGCCGGGCGGCAGGTCGTCATCCTCAACCGACTTGAGACGATCGGATTCCGCCTTGCCGAAGATCGATGCAATCGATTGGCCGATCAGGTCGTCTACCGGTTTCCCGATCAGCTCTCCGGCATTCGCGCTCGCAGCCTGAACGCGCAGCCGGGCCAGATCGACCGCAAGCAGCACACCCGATGACTGTAAAGCAGCCTCGCGGAACTGGTTTGCGGCGACGCTGCCGTCGGACAAATCCTCAGCGCTGGACAAAGACGAGCCCCGTTTGATGGCGAAATTCTATTGTGGTCATACGCCGAACTAATTTGGATTTTTTTGTTGAAAAACGCAATTGCGACGAAAAGAAATGCCGCCTTGTGACTTCAGTACGCGGGAACTTTGTGTAGGTACATACGTATTAGTTTAGTACAGACTTTCTGACAATTTTACGCTAGGGCTGCGCCAATTCTGCCGCAGCGACGTTAATCGATCACAGAGCGATGCCCGGATTCCGATGTACGCCAATCTGACGAAATTTCTGTCCGATATACGGGCCAGCTACTGGTTTTTCCCCAGTTGCATGGTGATTGCGGCAATCCTGCTGTCCATCGTCATGCCCCTGCTGGACGGAAGATACGGTGCCCGGTGGCTCGGCGGGATCGACTGGCTCACCGATACCCGCACGACGGGGGCACGGTCCGTACTGACGATCATCGCGGGATCGATTATCGGGGTTGCCGGCGTCACCTTTTCGATAACGGTGGTTGCAGTCTCCTACGCCAGTGCGAATTTCGGTCCCCGCCTGATCGGCAATTTCATGCGCGACCGCGGCAACCAGATCACCCTGGGCGTGTTTATCGGCACGTTTGTGTATTGCCTGCTCGTGCTCAGAATCGTGCACGAAGCGTCGTCCGGTAATTCGGCGGCATCGTTCGACGCGTTCGTACCGCACCTTTCGATTTTGATGGCACTGGCGCTTGCGCTGACATCTGTGGGTTTTCTCATCTACTTTTTCCACCACGTCCCCGAAACGATCAATGTCAGCAATATGACTGCCCGGATCGGCAGACAGTTGAAAAACGAGATCACCAACCTGTTCCCGGACCCCGAAACGATCCATGCGGAACAGGAACAATCCAATCAGACGTGGGAAGACCGCATTGCCGCGATGAAACACACCCGTGTCGATGGCCTGGACGAAGGGTATATCCAGACGCTTGACGAAGGCCGGCTCTTTAAGGTTGCCGATGCCAAGGGCCTGTTGGTGCGGGTACAGTACAGGCCCGGCGATTTCGTCATTGTCGGAGACACGGTGCTCGACGTTTGGTCGCCTGACGAGCCCGATCGTGAGACGATTGGAGACCTGCGCGCATGTTTCGCTCTCGGCCGACGCCGCACTCCGCATCAGAACGTGCTTTTTCTGGCCGACGAACTGGTCGAAATCATTGCCCGCGCCCTGTCGCCCGGGATCAATGATCCGTTCACCGCGATAACATGTATCGACTGGCTGAAAGTCGGCCTCGTATGCTTCATGGACCATGAATACGAAAAGGCAGATACCGATCAATCCGGCCCGGTGCGCATTTACCCGGTCACTTTCGAGCGGTTTGCATCGCGTATCCTGGAACAATCGCGACAATACGTGTGTACCGACCGGAACGTCACCCTGCATATGATCGCATGTCTGACGGAGATTGCCGCCCGCCACGAAGAAGGCGAACCCCGACGCCTTATTCTCTCGCAGATGAAAGCCCTGGCCGACGCCAGCGCGGCGGCGCTGGAAGAACATTCTGGCGCGAAAGACGTTGCGGACAGATACCGGAACGCCCTGACAATTCTCGACGACCCGAACGGTTACGAAAAATTCCGGAACGGACAGACCTGGTTTGGCGGACGAGGCTAGATCGGAGTCCCGGCACGCCGCACGGCGACCTGGCCGGGGATACGAAACCATCGCTGGCAGGATTCGCGTTCCGGCGTACCCGGAACCGGTATGAAGCGGGACGACACAAAGATTTCTGGCGACCCTTCGGCGGGTTCCAAGCCGGTGGGTTAGCAACGGCGTTTAATCGACCTTGCCCGATTTGCTCCGGCACCGTCCCATAGTATTGTAAGAATGGGAGCGGTCGCTCCTGACACAGAGATTCCCCGGAGTAAAACAATGTCGAAAACACAGCCACGGATTGCCATCATCGGAGGGGGTATCGGAGGGTTGTTCGCCGCCAACGCCATGATCGCGCACGGGCTCGAAGTGACCGTTTATGAGCAGGCGCCGGAACTGGGTGAGGTCGGTGCCGGTTTCTACGTCACACCGAACAGCGTGCGCCAGCTCCAGCGGGTCGGGCTCGGCGACGCGGTGGAAAAATGGGGCGCGCTGGTCGGCGAAGGATCCGAATACCTTCGCCATGACGGCACGCACATCGCCCCCGTCCAGGTTGAGGATGCAACCGGCTGGAATGCGACATACGGCATGCACCGGGCCGATTTCGTCGACCTCCTCGCCGCGCCACTGCCCGAAGGAATTATCCATTGCGGCCATCGCGGCACCGGGTTCACGCAGACCGACGACGCGGCGACCGTGACGTTCGACAACGGCACGACGATCGAGGCGGATGTTGTCGTCGCCGCCGACGGCATTCATTCCAGCCTGCGGCCCAACGTGTTTCCGCCGTCGACACCGGTGTTCCACGGCACGATCAGCTATCGCGGTCTTGTCGCGCGCGACCGGTTGCCTGACTGGCCGGTCGACCGCTGGCTCATGTGGGCCGGGCCGTCGAAGCACTTCCTTGTCTTTCCCGTGCGCCACGGAGAGATGGTCAATTATGTCGGCTTCGTGCCGACCGACGAGGAGATGAAGGAATCGTGGTCCGCGCCGGGCGATCCCGACAAGCTGCGCGCCGAGTTCAAGGGCTGGGATCCGCGCATCGAACATCTGCTGGAACAGGTCGACCATACGTTCCGCTGGGCACTGTACGACCGCGAGCCCCTGCCAACCTGGACCAAGGGCCGCCTGACGCTGCTCGGCGATGCCGCCCACCCGATGCTGCCGCATCTAGGCCAGGGCGCGAACCAGGCGATGGAAGACGGCATGGCACTCGCGATCCTCCTCAGCCGGACGGACAAGGCCGGTGCGCCGGCGGCGCTGCAGAAATACGAAAAGCTTCGGCGCGAACGGGTCGCGGAGGTGCAACTGGGCGCGCGCCAGAACGGGCTGCGCGTGGATTCAATGTCGGAATATACCGATCTGGACATGCGCGATGCCGAACTGGCCGCTCACGCCGAATTCCGCAAACATCTTTACGCCTACGACGTGGTACCGGCGGCCGAAGCCGCAGCGGCGTCGATGTAGCGGTGTCAGTTTAGAGGCAGAATACAGGAACGGATGGCGGTGCAGGCAGTCTGGCGCGAACCACACGATCCGCTATCATGACCAGACTGCCGATCGACGACATATTACCGGAACTCTGCGCAAGCCTTGAACATACCCCTAACGCAGTGGTTCAGGCTGCACCGGGTGCGGGGAAAACCACCCGAATTCCCTTAAGACTTCTGGATGCCCCGTGGCGCGAGGGGGGCCGGATTATCATGCTGGAACCGCGGCGCCTGGCGGCAAGGGCGGCTGCCCGGCGGATGGCGCAAACCCTGGGAGAGCCCGTCGGCAAAACAGTCGGCTACCGGATCCAACTGGACAACAAGACAGGTCCGGACACAATGATAGAGGTGGTCACCGAGGGCATTCTGACCCGCCGCCTGCAACGCGACCCGTCGCTGGAAGGGGTAGCGGCTGTGATCTTCGATGAGTTTCATGAACGGAATTTGCAGGCGGATCTGGGCCTGGCCCTGTGCCTGGACTGTCAGGCCGGCCTGCGGGAGGATCTGCGCATTCTGGTGATGTCGGCGACCCTGGATACGGCGCCGATTGCGGAATTAATGGGGGATGTTCCCGTCATCACAAGTGCGGGCCGTGCTTTTCCCGTCGAAACCCGCTACCTGGGCAAACCGCCTGTTGACCGTTTCCGGGACACCCTCGGCCCGGCTGTCTGTGCGGCGGTGAAACAGGCTTTGCAGGACGATGCCGGCAGCATACTGGTTTTCCTGCCCGGTGAAGGCGAAATCCGGCGGGCCGAAACTCTGCTGAACGGATCGTCGCTGCCCGGAGATATCGACGTGTTGCCCCTCTACGGTGCGCTTCCCCAGAAACAACAGGATCAGGCCATATCCCCGCCCCCTTCGGGACGGCGGAAAATCGTGCTCGCGACCGACATCGCCGAGACCAGCCTGACCATCGAAGGTATCCGGGTGGTGGTCGACGGCGGTCAGTCCCGTACTCCCAGGTTCGATCCTCAAAGCGGCATGACCCGGCTGTTCACGGAACCGGTTTCATTGGCGGGCGCGATGCAACGGCGGGGCCGCGCCGGTCGCATGGAGCCCGGCATCTGCTACCGGCTCTGGGACAAGGCGGGAGAAGGCGCCTTCAGGCAGTTCTCCCAACCCGAGATTCTCAATGCCGACCTGGCGCCGCTGGCCCTGGATTTGGCCAATTGGGGCATTCGGGATCCCGACGCCCTGAACTGGCTGACACCGCCGCCGAAAGCCGCCCTGGATCAGGGACGGGACCTGCTGAGACAGCTACGCGCCATAGACCATCAGGACAGGATCACTGCGCATGGGCGGGAAATGGCCAGGCTGCCGATGCACCCCCGGTTGGCACACATGGTCATCGAAGGTGCAAACGCCGGTTGGGCCGAGAATGCCTGTCATGTGGCCGCCTTGCTGACAGACAGGGATATTGCCCGGCGCGATGGCCGCAATCCTGTCCCGGTGGATTTGTCCTTGCGGGTGAGCGCCCTGAACGGGGAGCCAACAAGCCTGAACTTAAACCGCAAGGCCCTCAATCGGACCAGGGCGCTCGCAAAGCAATGGCTGAGAATTGCCCCGAAAGAAAGCCATCACGATCACGCCCGGGATTTGCGCCCGGATGAACGGATCGGTGCCCTGATCGCGCTCGCCTATCCGGACCGGATTGCACAGCGCCGCCCCGGCGGGGACTCCCGCTATCGTCTGAGCAACGGCAAGGGCGCTGTGCTGCCTGTTGAGGATGCCCTGCGCGATGCTCCCTACCTGGCGATTGCATCAGTCGGCGGAGACACCCGGGACGCCCGCATCCGGTTAGCGGCCCCCATATCTGCCGCCGCCATTGAAGGTCTGTTCGCGGACGACACACGCGAGGCAGAAACCGCGATCTGGGATAGCCAAAGCCGTTCTGTGATCGCCCGCAGGCAAAAGCGGCTGAATGCTCTGGTACTCAGCGATGCGCCCGCCAGGAATATTCCGGACGATCAGATTGCCGGTGCCCTCGTTGAGGGCGTGCGCGACCTCGGGCTGGATTGCCTGCCCTGGAGCAGGGAAGCCACAGAGTGGCGGCGGCGGGTGCAGTGTTTTCAACAAGCCACCGGGAACGGGACAGACGTGTCTGATAGCGCGTTGCTCGAGACGCTTGAAGAATGGCTGCTCCCCTATCTGGCGGGCATGACGCGTCTGGAGCATTTGAAATCACTGGATATGCTGGCCATCCTGAAAACCCGGCTGGACTGGTCATTCCAGCAAACCATGGACAATCAGGTACCCAGCCACTTCACGGTTCCCAGCGGATCAAGCATCCGGATCGACTACACCGATCCTTCGTCACCGGTGCTGCCTGTGAAGCTACAGGAAATGTTCGGCGCCACCGAGACGCCAAGTATCGTCGACGGTTCGATCAAGCTGAGCATACACCTTCTGTCCCCGGCAGGACGCCCCTTGCAGATCACCCGGGACCTTCCGGCGTTTTGGAACAATACCTATCCACAGGTGAAGGCCGAGATGAAAGGCCGATACCCAAAGCACCCCTGGCCCGACAATCCCCTGGCGGTAGTCCCGACACGGCATACGAAGAACAGAATAAACCGGAAATAATTCTATGCCGCCATCCGACCAGGACGGTGGAGCAATCTAGTCCAGAAGCGTCGCGATGGCTGGAATTGAGCGTGGGTCACTGCGTATTGCGTGAAGCGGGCCGAACTTCGCCGGCGACGTCAGACCCCTGGATATTTCTGTGGCCTGTTGCTTTCGTTGTCGTCCGGCAAATGCCTCTCTGGCATCGGTCCCCGCTTCCAAACATCCAGTCGTCACCAGCGAAAACCCGCAGAACGCGGACGCTCCGGCGGCGACACCGAAATCGGTGTGAACTATCGCTGTCAGTCAGGAAAATTGGCGGAGGGAGAGGAACCGGGTTCGAACCTTCTCTGCTTCTGGTTCCGAAACGGGCAGACAAGCAGCAATTCAATCGAAATTAAGGAAATGATCATCACTTACGGTGGGATAGACCCGAGCGGACCAATTTAGCCATATTATCGAACTGAAGTGACCGTCTGAGTGCTCGTTCATTAGTTTTTTGCCAATCTCTCAGTCGTTCAATATCTGGAGCCCAATATCACGACGAGGCTGGCCCGTGCTCTTCCACGAGACACAGTGAGTGATCGCTGAGCACCTCTATAATCCGGCAGTCGGCAATCTTGTCGCCACGACATTGCAGGATCATTCTTTCGAGCTCGCCTTTCATGGCCTTCAGGCTCCTGATGCGGCGGTCAACTTGCTCAAGCTGATCGCGTGCAATGCGATCCACCGTGTCGCATGACCGCTCGGGAACATCGCTGATATCGAGGAGTTCCCGGATCGCGTCCAATGAAAAACCCAGTTCCCGGCCGTGGCGAATGAACGCCAGCCTTTCCGCATGGCCCGGGTTGTAACGGCGCTGGTTGCCGGATGTGCGCGCGGGCTTCGGCATCAACCCGATTTCCTCGTAATAGCGGATGGTCTGCACCTTGCAGCCGGTTTGTCGCCCCAGATCGCCTATCGTCAGGTCACCAGACATCATATTCTCCTTGAACCTAGAGTTACTGTAGGTCGTATCCTGTAGAGGATAAATCAACATCCGGAGGAGATATCATGACGCAATTTCTCACACCGATGGCCGGCGGGTTTGCCGTTCTTTCGATACCGTCGGTCGTCCTCGCACAGGCGCAGACGGACTATCACGGCCCTCATATGATGGGGGGTGGCTGGTTCATGGGTCCGGTCATGATGATTGCGTTTCTGGCCGTTGTAGTAATCGTGGTGATGCTGATCGTTCGCTGGATGAGCGGATCGAATCACGGTCATTCTCAAGTGCACGCCGCCCCGCCGACCAGGACAGCCGTGGATATTTTGAAAGAACGGTTCGCCCGCGGCGAGATCGACAAGGAAGAATTCGAAGAGCGGCGGCGCATCCTCGAATCCTGAGCGTGTCTTCTTTGGCCTTCCATCATGCCGACACCGCTACCGCCTGCGGCCTTGGCGCGTTGCCGACCGGATCCCTGCGCGAACGACGCCTTGCTACACCTTCGAATGAGTAACCCGCCGCAGCGAGACACCGCTCAGGTTCTCTCCTGAACCTGCAGTGGCTATAGGCACTACATTCGACCCCAATCATGAGACACCCCGGGTATTCGACACCATGAGCTTCAACTGCTGCGATGACGAACCGAAATTCGACGGTGTTTCCGGCCCCTATAAACGGGCGCTTTGGGCGGTCATCGCGATCAACGCCACGATGTTTCTGGTCGAGATGTCGGCCGGCGTGCTGTCCGGCTCGCAGGCGCTGCAGGCCGATGCGCTCGATTTTCTCGGCGACACCGCCACCTACGCCATAAGCCTGTATGTCATCGGCATGCCCCTCCTCTGGCGCACCCGCGCCGCCCTGTTCAAGGGGCTGAGTCTCGGCGCCATCGGGCTCTGGGTGGCCGGATCGACCGCCTATCAGTTCCTGGTGCTGGACGTGCCGCGCGCCGAGGTCATGGGCGCGATCGGCTTTCTGGCGCTGACCGCAAATCTGATCGGTGTTCTGCTCCTCATGAAATACCGGGACGGCGATGCGAACGTCCGCTCAGTCTGGCTCTGCAGCCGCAATGACGCGATCGGAAACGTCGCGGTCATAGTCGCGGCCAGCGGCGTGTGGGCGTCGCAGACGGCGTGGCCCGATCTCGTCGTGGCAGGCGTTATGGCAGGCCTGTTCCTGTGGTCGGCGACGCAGATAATCCTGCAGGCCATCAATGAAGCTAATCTAGGGGCATCCTGTAAACTGCGGCGTAATGATACGGCGCAAGGTCGATAACCTTTTCGAGCATAAAACCTGCCGGCTCAAGAATACGTCCAACGTCATCCGGCGACATCCGCATCTCGGTCTTTGGGCCTCGGGGTTCTCCCAGAACGACGGTGTGTTCGCGCGGCAACGGTTGCCAATTTACGATAGCAAGAGTTCCGGCGGGTCTCAGTACGGCGGCAGCGGCGCGCGCCAATTCGGTTTTGTCGGGGACCCCATGAAAAGTATTGGCGATCAACACAAAGTCGACCTTGCCCGGTAAAATGTGTTCTAAGGTGCGCGCATCGGCGCAGATCATACCCAACACGCTGGTTGCGTTGCGCTCAAGCTCGACGCGGGCCCGGTCGATCAGGATCGGATCCAAGTCCACACCATAGACATTTCCATCGACAATACGGGCAATCGGTCCCGTGAAGTAGCCGTCGCCGCAGCACAAATCCAAGACTATCATACCGGGTTTTATCCCAAGAGAGCGAACGACTTCACCGGGGTTCGGCCACAGGGCGGCCCACCAGTCGCGATCCGGCATGCCGGTCGCGGGAAACGGCGTTTCCGGCATCGCTATTTCACGCCCTTACCTGAATCCAGGTTGCCATACCGCCGGCCGTATGTTCGACCATGTGGCAATGGAGTAGCCATTTGCCAGGATTGTCGGCAACGAAGGCGATCTCCGCGGTCTCTTCGCTGTCAACAAGCAGCGTGTCGCGCAACGGCCCTTGGCTTCCGTCCTTTTCGATCTTGCGGAAATGGAAACCGTGTAAATGCATGGCATGGGGCCAAGCCGTATCGTTGATCATCTCAATCCGGACGGTTTCGCCCAAGGCCGCACTCAGCAGGGGTTTCTCGGGCATCTCGGCGAGCCCATTGAATGCCCAGACGCGGCCTTGTCCGACCAGGCCACGCATGCCCATCATCCTGCCGCCCATCATCGCGCCGCGCATGCCGCCCATCGCGCCGCCTTCCATCCTGAGGACTGTCTTGCGGGCCTTTCCTAGATCGCCAAGAGCGGGAACGGGATTGGCGGGCAACGGTTTTGGCGCCAACAATCTCTTTTCCCGGATCGCTCCGTCGACCTTGAATCGGGCGATAGGCAAGAGATCATCGCCATCCGCGAAATGAAGCGCCGCCTCCGCCCCCGAGGGGGCGACGACATCGACGATGACGTCGATGCGCTGGGCCGGCGCAAGAAGCATACGTCCCGCCGGTAACGGTCGTGTAACCGGCTGCCCGTCCAGAGCAACGATCCAGCCTTCCAGACCCGTCAGACTTAGAGGGAAAATACGCGCGTTGGCTACGTTAACAAGCCGGAGCCTCAAACGTTCATGGCGTTGGGCGGTTTGCCCAAAATCGCCTTGGCCGTTGACTGTAATCCAGTTCCCGAGCCGGCCACCGTGGGACCAGTCCATCATCGCGCCGAAGCTTTCTTCGAGTTTGGCGTCGTTGCCCAGGCGCCAATCGTCGATCAGCAGGACTTCGTCACGATCGACAACGGGTGGTTCTTTCTCCTCGACAACGAGCGCGCCGTATAGGCCGCGTGCCAATTGTTCCCATGTCTGGTTATGCGGGTGATACCAGTAGGTACCTGCATCGGGAACGTGAAAGTCGTATTCGAATGCGCCGTTTGGTGGAACAAGGGGCTGGGTCAGCTCCGGCACCCCGTCCATCGCATTTGCAATCCGGATGCCGTGCCAGTGGATGGTCGAAGGTTTTGGCAGCTTGTTTACAAAACGTCGCACCAGCCGCTCACCCTGGCGGACGCGTATAACAGGGCCGGGCGTTTTGCCATTATATCCCCAAATGGGAGTTGCCGGATAATCCCCCGGCACTAGGCGTGCGGTGCCGGTGGCGGCGCGCAGAACCTCTACCGATGAGGCGCTTGCGGTCCCGATACCGATCCCGGCGACCGACAAACCGGCCACACCACCAATAAAACCTCTTCTGGAAATTTCCATCTATGGGTCTCTTGGTCCGTGAAAATGGCCAGTACCAGGTTGGTGTTTCTCCCCAGCGGCGTGGTAGCCGCGCAACCTGTCATAGGCGATTACCTGCTCATTGGAGAGTATGTTCACCATCTCGAGGTGATATTTCAGGTGTGTCGCCCGAAGGCGCGATTCCATCTTGGCGATATCCTCCGTCAGACGGAACAATTCCGCTTCGGAAATTTTTCTTGCGCGGAAAAATTCTTCTAGCTGACGCTCGCCGATGATTATCGATTTTCCGAGACGAATTGCTTCAGCCTGCATGCGCTTGAACAGGGCGCGTGTCGTGCTCAATTGATTTTCCGTTAGCGCAAGTTCGGACGCCATATCCAGCACGTGACGGGGGCCCGGATAGCCATTTAGCTCTGCGACCAGTGCATACCCAGCACCTTTACCGGTGTTCAGAGCATCTATCTTCTCCGGCGACATCGCTTTAATCGGGCGATCCGCCAGATCGCGATAAGGGGACGCGGCAACGGTTAAGGTGCCGATCACTGCGACCGCGAGTATCAAATAGCTCTTTTTCATTCTGGTTGGTTCCCTACAAAATTTTCGTCACCGCTGAGCCTCGTTAATCCTGTCGTGACGCGCGCGAACATGGGAAGGCCATCTGCTCTTTATGTAGGAGAGAACGGCAATGATATCCCGATCCGAGAGCGTTTCCGCATAACCTTGCATGTCGCTCTGATAATTGTTCCCGATCACCGCCGCCGGGCCTTCTTTTGTCAGTCGAAACAAAAGTCGGTCATTGTGATGCCATGTATGACCGGACTCGTCATGGGGTGGCGCCGGCATGCGACCTGTCGGCAGACGGGATCGCCAATTTGGCTGACCCTCCAGGTTTTTCCCATGACAGGATGCGCATTGCTGGGCATATACCTCAGCACCACGCACCACGACATCCTTATCACCGGGTCGTAACAACGATTGTGCTGACAAACTGATCGGCGCCATGAGCGGTACTGCAAGAAACATGCTCGCTAGCCAGATCGAGGACTTTTGCATTCCCGTTTCTCCATTAGTCGCTTTCCTGCAGGGCATTCAATAACGCACCTGCCTCACCCGCTAGGTCGTTAATGATCGGGCAATCCGGTCGGGAATCACCTGCGCAATTGTCAATTAGATGCACTAGCGCGTCGCGAAGCCCGGTGAGTTCACAAATTTTCGCCTCGACCTGGGACAAATGGTTTCTGGCAATTGCCCTGACCTCGGCGCTTTCGCGATCCTGATCCTCATAGAGAGACAAGAGCACGCGGCAGTCTTTGACCGAAAATCCGAGACCCCTCGCCCGGCCGACGAAGCTCAACTTCCGCATCGCTTTGGTGTCGAATGTCCTGTAACCGCTTGCCAGCCTATCTGCAGTAACGAGACCGATATCTTCGTAATATCGGATCGTCTTTACCGGCAAACCTGTCGCTTTCGCCGCCTCGCCTATATTCATCGGCGCCTCTCAATATCGCGGTCGGTGCCGTAGTCCCGCGCCCGCTGACAAAGTAATTGATACTTTTCTTTAAATTCTTCCCGGTCGATCTCGCCACTGGCAAAACGCCGCTCGAGAATTTCGATCGCCGCCTCGGCATCCTCGCCCCACCAGGGCAGGGCGCCCGGCCAAAAAGCCCTCACAAGAACAATGCCCAGAAATACCACCAAAGCGAATGAGAATATCAGCGTAAATGGCCCCATAAATCCGTCGCCACACAAACTCATGCTATCGGGATCGGCGATCGGGTTTTCGACCGTATTCGCTGGCGCGGCTAGCAAGCCAAAACCCGCGTGTTCGATATAGTTCCTTGGGAGTTTTAGTAATCATAGTTCTCCTATTTAAGATTCACTGATCGGAGACGCAGTGCATTACCCACTACCGATACTGAAGACAGGCTCATAGCAGCCGCGGCGAACATGGGCGAAATCAGAATGCCAAAGAACGGGAACAGAACACCCGCCGCCACCGGCACACCCGCGCCGTTGTAAACGAGAGCGAAAAAGAGGTTCTGCTTGATGTTCCGCATCGTTGCCCGGGAAAGCCGCCGCGCCCTTACGATGCCATTCAGGTCACCACGAACGAGCGTAAATCCCGCACTTTCGATAGCCACATCGGCACCGGTTCCCATTGCTATACCGACATCGGCCTGGGCAAGTGCGGGCGCGTCATTGACGCCATCGCCGGCCATGGCAACCTTCCGGCCCTCGGCCTGCAATTCTTTTATGATCCGCGCCTTGTCTTCCGGCAGAACATCCGCACGGATCTCGTCAATGCCAAGCTTGGAAGCGACCGCCGTCGCGGTCCGCTCGTTGTCGCCGGTCGCCATGACAATGCGGAAGCCTTCTCTGTGGAGGGCTTTCAATGCTTCGGGTGTTGTTTCTTTCACCGGATCGGCGACGCTGACCAAACCGGCAATAGCATCACCCACAATGACGAACATCACCGTCTCACCCTCGTCGCGGCGGGCGTTAGCGGTCTCGGCGAGCGAACCGCCGTCAAGCCCTAGGTCTTCGATCAACCTGGCATTGCCGAGTGCGACCGACTTTCCAGCCACAACACCTTTGACGCCCTTGCCTGTAACGGCCTCGAAGTCATCTGTCTTCGCCAGTTCGATTCCGCGTTCCTCAGCCCCAGATACAATCGCCTCCGCCAGAGGATGCTCCGAACCTCGCTCGAGGCTCGCGGCCAAACGGAGCACTTCGTTCTCTTCATGGCCCGCTTCGGGAAGAACGGCGACGAGTTCGGGTTTTCCCATGGTCAATGTGCCCGTTTTATCGATAATCAACGTATCTACTTTCGCGAACCGTTCTAGCGCCTCGGCGTTTTTGATCAGAACGCCGGCTTGGGCGCCGCGGCCAGTTGCCGTCATAATCGACATCGGGGTTGCCAGGCCCAGCGCGCATGGACATGCAATGATCAACACGGCAACCGCATTTACAAGCGCATAGGAAAGCGCCGGCGCGGGACCCCAGACGGCCCAGACAATAAAGGAAATGATGGCGACCAGAATAACGGCCGGGACGAATTTTCCGGCAACGGAATCAGCCAATTTCTGGATTGGTGCCCGGCTTCGCTGCGCGTTGGCAACCATTTCGACGATCTGGCTGAGCATAGTGTCGGCGCCGACCCGCTTCGCCTCGATTACCAGCGTGCCGGTTCCGTTGATCGTCGCGCCGGTAACCGCATCGCCATCTACTTTCTCGACAGGAATGGGCTCGCCCGAAATCATGGATTCATCGACCGACGATCGGCCCTCGACCACGACGCCATCGACCGGAATTTTGTCGCCGGGCCGTACGCGCAGTCGGTCTCCCACTTTAACGTCTTCAAGCGGAATTTCTTCCTCGGTCCCACCCTCGCGGATAATCCGGGCAGTCTTGGCCGCAAGGTCGAGCAGTGCGCGGATTGCGCTGCCGGTGCGTTCGCGGGCGCCTAGCTCCATGAGCTGTCCGAGGAGGACAAGAACCACAATCACGGCGCCCGCTTCGAAGTACACACCAACATTCCCCTCGGCATCACGGAAACCGGCTGGAAATATCCCGGGTGCGAGAACAGCAACGACACTGAAGCTGTACGCCGCCCCTACCCCCATCCCGATCAGCGTAAACATATTGAGGTTGCGGCTGACCACGGAGTTCCAGCCCCGTACAAAGAATGGCCAACCGGCCCACAGAATGACCGGCGTCCCGAGGACCAATTCGGTCCAGAGGGTCGTGCGCTCCCCGAGAAATTCCCGGACCACACCGAGCCCGACAAAGGGTCCCATAGCCAAAACCAGAAGTGGGATTGTCAGCACCGCACCGATCCAGAAACGGCGTCTGAAATCGACTAGTTCGGGGTTCGGCCCTTCGTCTCCGGTCGGAACACCCATCGGCTCCAGCGCCATGCCGCAAATGGGGCAGGTTCCGGGCCCTTCCTGCACGATCTCGGGGTGCATGGGGCAGGTAAACATGGTCCCGGATGGAGCGTTATCGGCCGCCTCCCGGTGCGCGCCGGAGAGATAATGGACCGGATCGGCGGCAAATTTGTCGTGACAGCCCTGGCTGCAGAAATGGTATTCATGGCCTTCATGTATATGGCGGGGCTTGCCGACGCTCGTATCGACCTGCATCCCACAAACAGGATCTTCCGCATGCGACACCCGCTCGGTGTGTTCGTTATCGGATGACAGTTCACGGGCTATTGCAGGTTCGTCAGCCATCGTTTCGCTCCTTCTGATCTTCCCGATAAATAATGTCTCCAGTGACTGGAGGGTCAACAATCAAGCCTCTGTGTTTTCAACTTTTCCACGACATTTGTCCGGATCCGGCGACCGGCAGCAAACCGTTCAATGCATTGACGCCGGTGATCATGCGGAGATGTGAGTTCGAGACACATTGCCGAAGCCAAGCCAAGGGTAGCTGAAACAGGGTTGTCGCATATACCAGCCTAACCGGAAGAGCGATCACCATATTCACCCTGCACTAGGCGTTTCACTGACGCCCTCTTTTGCAGCGCTCAATTCTCCCGGCAACTCCACGTTGACGCGCAGCCCGCCCTCCAGTCGGTTCGAGATGAGAATGTGTCCGCCATGGGCGTCAACGATGCTGCGCGCAACGCTCAGCCCCAAACCAACGCCGCCTGTGTCCCGCGAGCGCGAAGACTCGATCCGGTAGAACGGATCGAAAATCGCCTCTAATTCAGATTCCGCTATACCGGGTCCGTTATCCTCAATGACGACTTCAATATTACGGCCGGTCATGCTCAGCCGCACAAGGGCGCTACCGCCAAACTTCACGGCATTGTCGACAAGATTGGACAGAGCCCGTTTCAAAGAGTTCGGACGGCAGCGATAGATCAATCTGTCCGGCCCTTCGAAAACAGCCTGTCCACCGATATCACTGATATCGTCACATATCGCATTGATCAGCGCGACGAGATCGACACTCTGAACTTCTTCATGATCGGCGTCGTCGCGGACGAAGCGAAGGATCGATTCCACCATCTCCTCCATCTCGGTCAACGTCGCGAGCATCTTTCCCCGCTCCAACTCGTTTTCGACAAACTCGGCCCTGAGACGCAAAAGCGTGATCGGGGTACGGAGATCGTGGCTGACCGCAGCAAGCATTTGACGACGATCGCTGATAAGGCGTTTCAGACGTTCCTGCATGTCGTTAAACGCGGAAACGGCGGCGCGCACTTCGCGGGGCCCTTTAACGGGAAGGGGCGGCGAATTGATGTTGGTGCCGAACCTGTGGGCCGCGCCTGCAAATGTCCTGAGCGGGCCGTTAATGTGATACACAACGAGAGCAGACACGATGATGACGGCGATCGTCATCACACCGAGAGACAATAGAAATCGCAACGACCAAATTGATGAAGTGGTCTCAATAAGGGCGGAACAGTTCAGCCATCCGCCCCCTTCGAGGCGCAAGGAAACCTGCATTAGTTTTCGGGGTCCTGATATCAAACCCGATACCGTCCCATCCCTGTCTTCCGGCGCATCGCCGTATCTCAGTCGAAACTCGCGGACACCCTTGCTCGCCAAGTGTTCTGAAAATACTTCCGTCAGGATTCGTTCTTCCTGACTGACGGGCGTACCGTCAGCAATGCTGGGCTCGTCAGCCAGACTTACAGCCAGGATGTTCTCGCTCGCAATCTCCGCCAGCCTATCTCGCTCGGCGGGCGACGCACCCTCTATCAATCGGGCCAGCGTAATCATGCGCTCTGAAATATGTTCGCCACCGACGAGATTGATCGCCGATCGCCGATCTGTCGTATAGATAGCCACACTCAACATGTGAGAGAGGATGAGTCCTGAAACCATAACGGCCAGGGTTCGGCCGGCGATACTGTTCGGCAAGATCGACTTCATTCGCGAGTGACTTCAGGCGTGAAGACATACCCGCCACCCCATTCCGTCTTGATCAGGATCGGATTTTTGGGGTCTGGCTCAATTTTACGGCGCAATCGACTGACCTGGGTATCGATCGCCCTGTCGAACGGCTCCGAACTTCGGCCGTGGGTGAAATCAAGCAGTTGATCCCGCGTCAGAACGCGTTGAGGATATTGTATGAAGGTTGAGAGCAGATTGAATTCTCCTGAACTCAACAGCACCACGACGCCGTCAGACGACTGAAGCTGTCGTTTTCGAACATCGAAACGCCATCCTTCGAATTTGGCGATGCCGTAATCGGTCGAACTGTCTTCGCCCGGAAGCGCCTGCGTCCGGCGGATTACAGCCTTGATGCGCGCCAAAAGTTCCCGCGGATTAAAAGGTTTCGCGACATAATCGTCTGCACCCATTTCGAGCCCGATGATCCGATCGGTGTCTTCTCCCATCGCCGTCAGCATGATCACAGGCACGCTCGATCGCGCACGCAGGTCCCGGCAGAGGCTCAGCCCACCTTCTCCTGGAAGCATCAGATCGAGGACGATCAGATCGATACTGTTCTCCTCGAATGCTTTTCGCATTTCCTTGCCGTCGCACGCGGTCGTCACGCGAAACCCGTTCTTGACCATGAAACGGGAGACGAGATCCCTGATTTCACGATGATCGTCGACGACCAGCAAATGCGGTGATTGAGCCATGACAATAGATACTAAAGCGCCCATCCCCGGCTCAGGACCAAAAAATTGTGACAAAGTTTGTCAAACCGGTCTTCCGTAAAATTCTGTTTCAATTCCATCCTTATCAAATGCCGCGAGAAGACTGACATTGATGTGACGCAGTGGCCTGCAACGCCGCGCCAGACTTTGAAACGGAGTCACAAGATGTCGGGATTACTATGGTTCGCAATATGGGGGGCTGCCATTTTTTTGATGTTCCGCTTCGGCTGTGGCGCCCACGTCATGGGACATGGAGAAGATTCAAAAGAAACGCGCGGACCAGACAACCCCGTCTGGGTACCGCCCGAGACCGACACAGACCCGGTCTGCGAAAAAACCGTACAGACCGCGGACGCACGGTCGAGCGTCTTCGACGGCCACGTTTACTATTTCTGCTCGCGCGAGTGCCGTGAAATCTTTGAAGCGGCACCCGAGACGTATTTGGGCGGAAATGTCGCTTCTCCAATGAAGCAGCTGGGAGAAAACCATGCCTGATACAGTACTCGACAACCCCTTGGCCCACACAGGGACGCCTATTCCAGCAGCCCGGCCGATCCGCATTCCCGTTATTGCCTTTGGAATGAGCCTGGGCATTTTCCTCGCCATCACTTTCGTCCTTTGCGTTCTTTTCGACCTCTGGTTCCCGGGGGCCGCTATGTACGAAACGTGGTTAAAACTCTTGCCGGGTTTCACTTGGCTGACATGGCCCAGCTTCTTCCTCGGCCTTCTCGAGAGCTTCGCCTATGGCTGGTACATCGCGCTGATTTTCGGACCGCTTTTTAATTTTTGTGCTTCCCGTTTCAGCCGATGAAAGAAGGGAAAAAACTTCAATGAAGCAGCTACTGAAATCACGCGCCGGTCTTGTATTACTCATGTTCCTCGCAGCTAGCGGGTTTCTCCTCGCTTACGAACATCGCGTCCACATCTTTACGGGCAACGGCATCCTGATTGGGTTGCTGGCCGTCTGTGTAGGGATGCATTTATTCATGCATGGCGGGCACGGCGGACATGGTGGTGACCAAAGACACAAGGGCCATGGCAATCGCGCCCCGTCAAAGGAAGAAGAGGAGACCAAGTAATGCACGGACCGGATGGCGAGTATGGTTTGTGGCTTCTGGTGATTATCAACTCTGCGATATTCATCCTTTTCGCCTTCAGCTTTTTCAAGCCTCAGACAAAGCGAGACTGGCGGTCCTTCGGCGCGTTCTCGGCATTCCTTGTCGCCTTGTTTACTGAGATGTACGGATTCCCGCTGACCATCTTTTTCCTGTCGGGTTGGCTGCAAAGCAACTATCCGGACGTGAACTGGCTCGCGCATGATTCAGGCCATCTGCTTGAGATGATGTTCGGCTGGAAAGCTAATCCGCATGTCGGGCCATTTCATCTAATGAGCTTCGCCTTTATCGGCGCGGGCTTCATTTTGATCGCCAATGGCTGGCGCCTGCTCCATCACGCTCAACAACAGGGGTCTCTCGCGACCGAGGGCCTCTATTCCTTCATCCGGCACCCGCAATATGTGGGCTTTATCCTGATCATGTTCGGCTTCCTGCTGCAATGGCCGACAATCCTGACCCTCGCCATGTTCCCGGTATTGGTCACCATGTACGTCGTTCTGGCCCGGCATGAAGAAAAAGAAGCGCTCGCAGAATTCGGTGACGAATATCGGGCTTACGCACGACGGGTGCCCGGATTCCTGCCGCGCTGGAGCCGCTTCGACAAGAAAACAGAAAATGCGCAGTAGCCGGCTAAAGACACGGAAACGGGGAGACAGACGATGAAAGCAAAAGACGTTATGACGCGCTTCGTGGTTTCCGTTGAACTCGACACGCCAGTCACTGAAATCGCGCAGAAATTGATAGACCGCGGTATCAGCGCCGTTCCTGTGCTGTATGAGGCCGGAAAGATTGCCGGGATCGTCAGCGAAGGCGACCTGATGCGCCGCGAGGAATCCGGTACGGAACGCCGCCCATCCTGGTGGCTGAGAATGTTTTCCCTGTCCGAAAACAAGGCGCGGGATTTTGTGAAGACCCGCGGACTACACGCCAGAGATGTCATGACTGCGGACGTTGTCACCGTTTCCGAAGACACGTCGATTGTTTTAATCGCCGACCTACTTGAACGGCACCACATCAAACGCGTTCCCGTGGTCCGGGACGGGGAAATCGTCGGCATCGTCAGCCGTGCCAATTTGCTGTTCGCACTCGCAGCGGCGGAACCTTATGCAACTACAAGCGTTGATGATGAAACCATCCGCGAAACCCTGATGTCTTCACTCCAGGACGCAGGCGTGAGGACACTATACGTGAACGTGCTGGTCTCCGACGGGGTTGTCAGTATCTGGGGCGACGTAGACTCCGAGGACGAGCGGCGTGCGGCAACAGTGGCAGCGGAACGAATATCGGGCGTCGTCGAGGTCCAGAACCGCGCCACCGTGATGAGCGAGACCATGAAGTCTATGTACTGGGAATAATTTGGGACCGGCACGATGGCTTGCCGTCCCAAGCGGCTGCCTTCATTTCCCGGCGATCGTTCGAATTCATCGTTATGCAGGCCATCGCAGAGACGTGCATTGAGCGCAGGAAAAAATATGAAAAGCGAATATCAGGAAAACAGTCTGTCGTTAACCGGCGCCGTGTCGATGGGAACGGGCGTGATGATCGGTGCCGGCATCTTCGCCTTGACCGGCCAGGTAGCCGAACTTGCAGGAAGCCTGTTTCCGCTGGCGTTTTTTGTCGGTGCGGTGATCACCGGTTTCAGCGCTTATTCTTACATCAAGATGTCAAATGCCTATCCGTCGGCAGGCGGCATCGCAATGATACTGGAAAAAGCCTACGGACGGGGGACAGTTACCGGAGCGTGCGCCATTCTGATGGCGCTTTCCATGGTCATTAATGAAAGTCTCGTCGCCCGGACATTCGGAACCTATACCCTGCAACTTTTCGATGTGGAAC
The DNA here is from genome assembly GCA_963977005.1 of uncultured Rhodospirillaceae bacterium. Taxonomy (GTDB): domain Bacteria; phylum Pseudomonadota; class Alphaproteobacteria; order MPNO01; family UBA830; genus CAXBCP01. The sequence continues at coordinate 193,408 of CAXBMQ010000005.1, read as the reverse complement.
GAAACAGCATCCTCGTTCCGGCTCTGGGCGTCGGACTGCTGGTCTTTGCTTTTGCAATCAACATTTCGGGGAACCGGGTTGTTGGCACTTTCTCCTTTATGCTGGCCCTTGCCAAAATTCTTGGCATCGCGCTATTCGGAATCGTCAGTCTTTGGATAGCGGGAAACGTCTCGGAACCCGTTGCCATCACAAACGCAGATTTCTCTTTGACAGGCTTTGTTGCAGCGCTTGCTTTAACGATCCTTGCCTATAAAGGTTTCACGACAATCACCAATAGCGGGTCCGAGGTCGTCGACCCCCATAAAAACGTCGGCCGGGCGATTGTCATTTCGATTGCCATTTGTACTGTCGTTTATCTACTTGTCGCATTCGGTGTCGGTGCGAATCTCTCGCTGCAGGAAATCATCGCGGCAAAGGATTTCTCTCTGGCGGAGGCGTCCCGTCCTGCCTTGGGCGAGTACGGCCTCTGGTTCACCGTCGCGATCGCGATCGTCGCAACGGCTTCGGGCATCGTCGCCAGCATGTTCGCGGTATCGCGCATGCTGACAATGCTGACCGAAATGACTCTGATCCCGCACAGACACTTCGGAATGACCGGACGCTTGCAGAAACATCTCCTTGTTTACACATTGGTTATCGCTGTCTTGCTGACGGTCTTTTTCGATCTGAGCCGGATCGCCGCCCTTGGTGCGATATTTTACCTGGTTATGGATATAGGAATCCATTGGGGCGTCTTTCGTCACATGCGACAGGAGGTCGGCGCAAATGCGTTGATATTAGTAACCGCTATTGTCCTCGATCTAGTCGTTTTGGGCGCGTTTCTGACGATCAAAGCGCAAAGCGACCCCACGATCATCATCATCGGAGCAGTCGGGTTGCTGCTGGTTTTCGCGGGAGAATGGTTGTTTTTGCAACTGCAGTCAGATTCGAACACTGAGGAGCCCCATGAGCACACGGGCGATACCAAGGGTCGTGAATAGCAATGCTGTTAGACAAATATTGGCGGAAGAGTGAGTGAAATTTGACACTTAGCGCGACACTTCGTCTCGTCCTCGTGATGATCTTATGGGCCGGCTGTTTCCCGATAATCACGCTGGGACTCGACATGGCGCCCCATATTACCTTCGCAACGATGCGGGCAGTTCTCGCCGGACTCTGCCTTATCCTCATCGGCACGATACTGAGACGTCCTCTACCATCCGGCAAACACACATGGTTTCTCATCTCGGTCATCGGGTTCGGCGCAACCGGTCTTGGCTTTCTCGGGATGTTTCACGCTGCCGAATACGTCTCACCGGGAATAGCAACCGTGATCGCGAACTCTCAGCCGTTATTGACCGTAATACTCGCCTATTTCTTTCTCAACGAAGGGCTCGGACCTTTCAGCATCGCCGGCATTGTGCTCGGGTTCGTCGGAATCATCGTCATCGCCTCGCCCGGCTTGTCTGGCGGGTTCACACAGCAGTATGCGCTCGGAATTGCTTACATAGCTCTGGCAGCCTTGGGCGTCGCGATCGGCAATGTCGCGATCAAACAGTTGCCACAACATGTCGACGGCGTCATGGCGATGGGATTCCAACTGCTGATTGGATCACTTCCCCTGGCCGCGCTTTCGCTCTCTACCGAAGCGCCGCGCGCGATGATCTGGACCGGAGAGTTCGTTATTGTGCTCGTCACTCTCTCAACGTTGGGTACATCAGTAGCGTTCTGGCTCTGGTTCTCAGTACTCCGCGAAGTCGCTCTCTCCCGCGCGGTGGCATTTACATTTCTTGTGCCAGTCTTCGGTTTGATCATCGGCAGAACACTCTTCGACGAGCGTCCCGGCTGGATCGAAATCACCGGCGCCATTCTGATATTGACCGGCATACTGGCCGTCCAGTTTGCAGGCATGCTGCGGGAGAGAGCTAGAGCAGGGCCGGGATAGAGGCATCAGATCCAGGAGAAAAAAGATGGCAAAGAAACAAATCGACCGGACGCCACGGACCCACAAGGTTTTTCCACCATGCCTGGCATGGAGTACACACAACTCTGAGCACTTACGATCACTTCCAATGGCGTTTAAATCGAGCTCGTTGCCTGTGCCGGACATCCAGTCAGAACGAACCTTTTCACGTAATTGATGACGTTATCGAACCCGAGACCAAACTCAATCCAAAGGAGGATATCAAAATGAAACCCTATTCTTTTCTCCCGCTAATTGCTCTGCTCGCACTGGTGGCGCCAACTGTCCAAGCGCAGCAAACTGGTCACTCCCCCGAACATCACCAACAGCGATTCGAGAAAATGGACCGCAAGATCGAAGAGGCACAGAAACTGCATGGCGAAGGTCGACACGCCAAGATGATGGAGCACATGCAGATGATGCGCGATCAAATGCAGGCCATGCATGGAATGATGGGCGGCAGGATGCCAGGTGGCCCGGGGAGCGGCCCGAATGGCCCGGGGCGTATCGATGGGGACCAAATGGGTCAGGGCCAGATGGGTCGAATGGGTGCCGGCGGTGGTCAGATGATGCAGAACATGCAGAACCGGCTGGACATGATGCAGCGGATGATGGAGCAGATGCACAAACAGCAGGACCTGATGCTCAAAGACAGGAACTAGAATTGCCTCGCCGCTTTCCTGCCCACCGTGAATGAGGCCGGAAAGCGACGGAAGCACGCCTGAACCGGTGGAGCGCAATTTACTGCGACCACCCAAAACCATTTCTTGCATAGGAGTCAGTCATGCTCGCCAAAAACATTATGACCAAGGACGTTGTCACCGTCACTCCGGACACGTCGGTCACTGAAATCGCCGCGACTTTTCTCGAGAGAGGCATTAGCGCGGTACCTGTTCTAGACGACGCTACATCTATTATCGGGATCGTCAGCGAAGGCGATCTGATGCGACGGCCGGAAGCGGATACGGACAAGCGGACGGGTTCATGGTGGCTGACCATATTCAGCGATGCGTCTGAACTCGCCAGTGAGTTCAGAAAATCCCACGGTCAGACCGCCGCAGACGTGATGACGAAAAGCCCTATCGTTATCCCGGATGATATGCCTGTAGCAGAAATCGCCGAAGTCCTCGAGAAAAATCATATCAAGCGCGTCCCGGTAACACGCGATGACGCGCTGGTCGGCATCGTCAGCCGCGCCAATTTGCTCCGGGCGATTGCCGCGCGCAAGAATGCCCCGATGGCGCCGGTCAAGAAATCGGACGAAGAAATCCATGACGCGTTGATGGATGCTCTCGGCAATGAGGGATGGGTGGAAAGAGGCATGATAAATGCGATTGTGTCGGACGGTGTCGTCCAACTCTGGGGTCTCGTAAGGTCGGATGCAGAGGTAGAAGCCTATGCTGTGGCTGCAAGAGACATCCCAGGCGTCAAGTCCGTTGAGAATCATATCGGCGCGAACTATCACCAGCTTTACTGGGCTGAATGAAACCTCATCTTCGTGTATTTGCCGCCCTGATAACCTAGGTGGCTTTGCCGGAAAAGCCGAGTACCGCAGATAGCAGCGGAGGGTAAGCTGTGTCTCCCAAACGGCGAACAATTCTTGGCCTAGCGCTGCTTAGCATTTTAGGCACAGCCTCGATCATTTGGTGGCAGAGCGGATCGCTTGAACATATTCTCCAGAAAGATGCCCTAAAAATTACCATCGAAGAGCTGGGTGCGTCGGGCCCGATTCTCGTGATAGGCCTGATGACGGCCGCAATCGTCATGAGCCCGCTCCCCAGCGCGCCGATCGCCCTTGCCGCAGGCGCAGCCTATGGGCATCTGTGGGGGACCGTCTACGTCGCCACCGGTTCGTTGTCCGGCGCTCTCGTTGCATTCGGTATCGCGCGCTACATCGGTTCGAGTTTTGTCGAGGAAAGGCTGAATAGGCGAGCGGGCACCGAAATGCTGGATCGCTTCCTGAAATCTCAGAACGCACTAATGGCCACGGTTTTTCTATCCCGCTTAATGCCCTTCCTGTCATTCGACATCATCAGCTATGCGGCAGGTCTGACGCCATTGGCAATCTGGCGGTTCGCTGTTGCGACAGTGGCAGGGATTGTCCCCACGAGTTTCCTGCTGGCCCATTTCGGTGAAGAGCTCGCTTCGGCGGATGTGCGGCGCATCGGACTTACTGTTTTATTGCTGGGTTTTCTGACCGCAGTCCCGTTTGTCGCGAAATATCTATATCCGCGCGTAAGAAAATATTTCGAATAGAGTTCACCGACGATATAGCCAACGGCGATGGGTGTTCGTTAGGCCGTCTTCGCAGTTCTCTCATGTTCGCCGCCAAAATAGAAAACGTCTATCGGCCGGCTATGACCTGCTATCGTCTGGTCGCGCGCCGCAATCCATCCGGTCGAACGTGAATCTAGTGCCGCCGCTTCGGCAAAAGCCCGGGAAACGACGATATCGGCATCGAACTTCCTCGAGAGCCGCTCGACGCGCTCCGCGATGTTTACAGTATCGCCGATTACCGTGAATTCGAGCAGGTCATCCCGGCCGACCACCCCCACGAATGCTTCGCCATAATGCATGCCGACACCGATGCCGACGGGCGGCTGACCCGCCAACGCCCGTTCTTCGGACCAAATTTTCAGGCGTTCCAGCATCGCATGGGCGCAGGCGAGGCACCTTTTTGCCGATGAAGCGTTGGGCTCGGGAAACCCGAAAACCGCCATGACCGCGTCACCGATAAATTTGTCCACTACGCCGCCATTATCCCGAATGGTCTGTGCCAGAATGGCCCTGAATTCGCCCAGTAAATCGGTCAACTCGACGGGGGTAAGCTGTTCGGCGATTGGGCTGAATCCGCGAATATCCGTAAACAGGATGGCCACAGGTTGTTCCGCGCCACCCGACTCGTTGTCGTTCGAATGATCTATCAGCCGATCCGCGATATCTGCGGAAAAAAAGCGGGATAATCTGTGCCGGGCGAGACGTTCGGAGATCGAAGCATGTAACAGTCTTCGCGTACCCCGAGCGGTCACGAAGAGGATGACCGCGGTCAATACGATCATGATGGCCGGAAATAGCTGATGATGGACAAGGTTGTGTTGCATGTTGTGGGACGTCGTCGGTACGCCCTGAGGGGCCGGCATCGTCAAACCGGCCAGCGCGAGGATCGCGAGGAACAGACCGGCTGCGTACAGAACAAGCCAGGGACGATAGCGCATCGCCGCATGCGCGAGGATGACGAAAATGACAGCGGCGCTGGGCAACGCGACGATGGACATAGGTTCCTGGCCCATCAGCGAGCCCATTAGTATTGTCTGAACCCCAACGAGAACCACTTCCAATGTGACGAATGCGAACGGTAACAAAGGGTGGAAGATCCGGCGCCAGGCGAGGACGAGACCCGCCGCAGCCAGAGCGCCATACGCGATCGTTACATTCAGAACCGGATGATGATGCGCCCCATGCTCCCTCAAGGAGAGCGTCGCTGCCATCAATGACAGGAATACAAATACGCGAAGGATCGCGGCAAGGCGCTCACGCTGTCTTTCGGCACTCTTGAGCGTTCTCTCCAGATCGTTCATTTCAGCAACCTCGCCATAACGTGGACATCGTGGAAATTACTGCCCAGCCTGAAACCCCGTCGCAGGGTTCCTTCCGTCACAAAGCCGTGTTTTTCATATAATGAGAGTGCCGCGCCGTTCTCGGCGACGACCGCCAGCTGAATGCGATGGATGTCCGAGTTGCGTGCCCAATCGATAGTGTGCAGGACCAGAGCGCTTCCGAAGCCCCTACGCCGATAGCGATCATCAACGCCAAGATCGAGTTGAAGTATGGTGTTACGTTCAGGAGGAGGGTGACGCCGGCAAATGGCGAATCCAGCCAGTTCGTTATCGAGTTCGGCGACAAATATCTCCGAAGATCCTGTTTCTGCGCCATCCACCACCGCGGATCTGATAAGGGCAGCACCTGTAACCGGGTCAAACCCGGTGACGACCAAAAAAGGATCGTTCTCGGCGAGGCGCGCACCTAACACGACCAGAGAATTCGCATCCGCTTCGACGGCCGTTCGGATGATGGGTCCTCTCGAATTCTGCCCCGTTTCAAAGCCGCTTGTTATCATCTATCGACGCCCTCTACTTTCAGGTGATCTTGCGAGTAAAAAGCCCGCTTGGGTGTGCGTACATCGCTCATACATTTTCGGCACAATGATCTGCGCGATTGCGCATCTTCCAATTGCCGGATTTCGGGTTCGCGCCTCATGTGAGAATTCTTCGCACGGATTTTTTGAAATAGAGTAGCCAGAACACTTGCGACCCGACGGCAGCGGCAGGCAAAAGGACCCATAGCCATCCGGCAATCGCAAGTCCCAGGACAATTAGCCAGAAATCTGCCCGCGCGAGGCCCCGGAATGCGAAGATAACGACGTCAATCGGACGCGCTCCCTTGCCGAGATCGGAAAGTGTTGCAATCTGAGCCTCACCTTCAGGCACGCCGCCGAGGACAAGCGGCAAAGCAGCGCTGATCGTGCTGCCAAAGGCCGCCGCCGCACCAAGCCAGACCCAAACGACCATCCCGGCTTCGACCGTCGTCTGGTAGCCAAGGGCCAGGAAGAAGGTCGCATGCACGATCCAATCGACAAAATCGTCGTAATACGCGCCGAACCGGGACGACAAGCTATGTAACCGGGCGAGTTCGCCGTCGCAGTAGTCAAAGAGGTAGTAGAGAAAGAACAGGCCCGCCCCAAGCAATTGTTCCCCGAGAGCAATACAAGCCGCCGCTGCCAATCCCGCTATCAGGCCGAGCGTCGTCGCCTGATTGGGCGACATATTCAAGGCGGCCAAACGGGGCGTTGTCGCCCGCGACATCACTCGAATAAGCGGGAACCACTGCAATGCCGTCCCACTAGACATTTCCGCTGGATCAGGAGTTTTTGACATCACGCGCCAGCGCCCCTCGGTTTTTCCTGTACCAAGACGTCGAGTGCTAGGGCGCATCTCAAAATACCGACATCAAGCTCTCTCGAAACCAATACCGGGCCGCAAAAACCGCGGGCCGCAGTCGTGAGCCAGCCAGAGATGTCCGTAATCTCAATGCACATGTGCAACCACACTCAAGTAGCCTTCAGCGAAATGAAGCTGGATCTCGAGCTCCTGGCCCGGGAGAAGATCTTTTTTCAGGCGGGACAGAAAAAGCCGCTGATGAAACGTTTCCAGGTTCAACGTTTCGTTTGGTGGGATCATCAGTGTTTCAAGCTCAATGTTCTCGCCCGGGGCGATTTCGGCATCCATTCTCGAGCCATTGGCGGCCTCGCTGGATACGCCCCAAAAATGAAGGGCTGACGGTCCTTCGTTGACTATGAGTAGTTGGATCTGGGCATCCTCGCCGGCGTTCGCGGCGGCGATCCGAACACTTTCCACTCGTACGCCGTTGCCGATGTCAATTTCGGTATCCGCCGTCGCGGTCGAACCGATCAAGAATAATGCTAGGATGAACCCTGTCGCTGCGAGCCAAAGCAGCAAAATTCTGTTGGCGTTAGGACTTAATGGGAAAGCTCTCATCGATCGATCGATATTGGCCATGTTTTCACCAGTCTGAGTGAGACTGCCCGCCCGAATCGAAATCCGGGCGGGCGACGAAGTCCAAGTCATATGTGTCGGCCTGGACTCGCCTAGAACAGGACCTTCATCCCTATCCCAACGAACCAGGCTTCCACGTCTTCTCCTTCTTCACGGGCCAGGTCGGCGGTCTCTCCGAACTTCCGCTCCCAGACCACTCCGATATAGGGAGACACCAACCGGTCGAGGATGTCGTAACTCAGCCGGAGACCTACTTCTGCCGAGCTAAAACCGCTGCCGATCCCCATCTTCCGGTCGTCGGAAAATGCGACGTTCAGATCCGCCGATGGCGTCAGGGTTATCCGGTTTGTCAGAAGCAACTCATATTCTGCATCGAGCCGCGCCGACGCGTCGCCCTTGTCGCTGACGAACAGATCGGCGTCTATCTCGATCCATTGTTTTGCAAGCCCGGTCAGCCCCAATACGCCGTAGAGCCGGCTTTTGCCCTTGGGGGTATCCGCCCGGATACCGGCTTTCACATCGAAGAAATCCGATACCGGCATCTGGACAACGAGACGGTTTTCGAGGGTCTCGAACTTTCGTTCGTTTGTGTCGTATTCACCCTCGCTGAGCCATCTGAGTTTCAGTTCGTCCGTCCCGACAAACGCATCGCCGTTCCAGACAAAAAGTTCCTCGTTTTCATCTCCCCAGCGATGCTCCAACTCCTCAAGCTGAATACCGTAATAGACCAGGTTTGTTTCCTGAGCGGCAGCAGGCGTGGCGGCAAGCGCCGCGACAACGGCGCCGGCTGCCAGAAATGACTTGATACGCATAATCATTTCTCCGCTTTCTGGATTTCACGGGCTGGAGTCATAGTCGACGCTTCGGGTCCGCCTTCCACGATGACCTTGCGGAACATGCCCGAAGCCGCGTGGTAGGACAGGTGGCAGTGGAACGCCCACTGACCGGGCGCATCCACCTCGGTTTCCATATAGACAGTGGTCCCCGGTGACACGCTGACCACGTGCTTGATCGGGTTCCACTTCTTCGCGCCCGTATCGAGTATCGACCACATACCGTGCAGATGCATCGGATGCGTCATCATGGTCTCGTTCACGAACTTGAACCGTACCCGCTCACCGTATTTGAGCCGGATTGGTTCGGCGTCGCCATACTTCACATCGTTGAGCGACCAGATATAACGCTCCATGTTGCCGGTGATGCGGATTTCGATTTCCCGCGTCGCCGCGCGATGCTCGAAGAGCGGCTTCTGGGCTTTCAGATCCGCATAGGACAGGAACTTCCCGCCATTTGCCGCTTTCGGCGCCAGCCCGCTGCCTGCGGCATAAAAGGCGTCGGTTTTCTTAGCCCCCATGCCGCCATGGGCAGAATGATCCATGCCCTTCATAGCGCCTTGTTCTGCCGGCTTCATGGCGGAATGATCCATGGGCTTCTGCATCGCAGAATGGTCCATCGGCTTTTTCATCGCCGAATGGTCCATGCCCTTCATCGACCCATGGTCCATCCCCTCATGTGCCATGCCCATATCGGCCATGGCCAGCAGCGGCGCCTGGCGAAGCTTGGGTACCTCCCCGGTCATGCCGGCGCGGGGTGCCAGCGTGCCACGGGCATATGCCGTCCGGCCCATCGATTCGGCAAAGATCGTATAAGCGCGATCTTCGGTCGGCCGGACGATGACGTCATAGGTTTCAGACACGGCGATGCGGAGCTCGTCGACCGTTACCGGACGTACGTTGTTGCCGTCCGCATTCACAACGGTCATCTTCAATCCGGGAATCCGGATATCAAAATAAGTCATCGCCGACGAATTGATGAACCGCAGCCGGACCCGCTCGCCCGGTTTGAATATACCGGTCCAGTTCTGTTTGGGCCCTTTGCCGTTGATCAGCGGCGTGAAACCCTGAACGTCTTCAATGTCTGTCGGCATCATCCGCATGTCGCCCCAGTCGCTCCTTTCCGACAGCGTCGCGCCGAGCCCCTTCTCGGAAACGTCCTTGAAGAAATCGCCGGCCGTCCGCTGCTTGCGGTTGTAGTAGTCGGGCATCATCTTGAGATTCCGCATGATGCGGTCGCCCGAATGCCGGTGCTTGTCGGCGAACTGAACGACATATTCCCGGTCGTAACGGTACGGTTCGCGATCTTTGGATTCGATAACGATCGCCCCATAAGCGCCGTCGGGTTCCTGAAAGCCGGAGTGGCTGTGGTACCAGTAGGTCCCGGACTGCACGATCGGGAATTTGTAAGTAAACGTCTCGCCCGGTTTGATGCCGTCGAAACTGATCGTCGGTACGCCGTCCTGCTGATAGGGCAGGATCAGACCGTGCCAGTGGATGGAAGTCGGCTCATCAAGGTTGTTCTTGACGTTGATCGTGACCTCTTCCCCCTCCTTGAATCGCATGACGGGTCCGGGAGAGGCGCCGTTATAACCGATGCCCTCCTTGACGAAGTCACCGGTGTCGATCGTCACGCGATCGACGGTGAGGTTGTAGGTGCCGGCCTGGGCCCCGATGGGGATAGCGGCGATAAAGGCGGCGGCGATGAACCGACGCGCCATGGATTTGCTGTAAGGCATTGCTTTGATCTCCTGAATTAAAAGGCGGCGCGCCCCGCCGGGGCGCGCCTTCGCGTTATTTGACGGTGAGTTCACCGACCATGCCGGCGTCATAGTGTCCGGGGACGTTGCAGGCGATTTCGAACGTGCCAGCCTTGGAAAACTTCCACACGATTTCGCCGCTTTTACCCGGTTCCAGCAGCACGCTGTTCGGGTCGTTGTGCTCCATCGTCTTGCCGCCGCCCATATCCATTTTCATTTTGGCATGGTTGATCTTGTCGGCTTCGAGAACCCCGTGATCGACCATCATCATCATTTCCTTCTGATGGCCCTTGTGCATCGCGGGCGTGCCGATATTGAACTCGTGCACCAGTTGGCCTTTGTTGTGGATCACGAAACGGATTGTCTCGCCGGCTTTCACCGTGATCTTTTCCTGGGAATAGCGGTTCTCGGTCATGTCGATGTTGAGCGTGCGGGTAACATCCGCTTTCTTGCCGGGTTCGCCCGCCGCATTGCCGTGGCCGTGGGCATGGCCGTCACCATGGCCCATTTTGGGCATGGCTTTGCCGACAGAACCGTGGCCACCGCCATGTTCGCCGGCTGCAAAAGCGCCTGTCGAGAGCGCAAAAGTTGCTGCAGCGGCAAGAAGAACGCTGCGGAGTGATGTCGTGTTGAGTCGCGTGTACATATCCTGAATCTCCGTACTTCATCTGAAGTGAAATTTGATTGTTCCGATAAGTCGGGCGCACACCGCGACCACCTGCCCCCAAGGGACAGCCGATCATCAAGCGTTACGAACGCGGCAGGCGCGCAGCTGTTACCGGAAGCGCGTCAGATAGGAAAATTCAGGATTTGGGGACGGGGGGATCGCCGTCGAGATAGAGCGAACGCAGTAGCGGATCATCGGTTACATACTGATGGCGCGATGCTTCACTGAGATCATTGAACCCAGTCGAAGCAAGGGCTCCTGCAAAAGACGGCGCGCAGAAAGAAACGCCACAATGCGTCAGGCTATGATCATGGCCATTATTGTCGGGGGGTACCGATCCACTATTGCCGTGATCAGACGAAAGGGAGTGCGAGTGTGAATGCTTTAGGCTTGATCCCGCTGCGTCGGACGAAGAGATTGGTCCCATCAGCAACCCAGCGCATAGAAACACGAGCAACGCGTAGCGCCACCGGGAAACTTTAAGGCTGGTAAGGAACCCTCTCAAGGTCATCAAATTTCCGATGTTAAGGACAGGTTACGCGCTGAATATGGGACTTTAAATAGCACTGTCAAGCAGCTTCGCTTCGATGCACTGCAAGTGCTCTATGAAGCGTCCCGTCGAGTAAATATTGTATTAATCTTCAGATTGGTTCTTGTATGAGTTGCCCATGAATAGTGGGCAAGCCCGCTCATCGATGTCCGCAAGTTTTGATCCTTGTTTACTTAACTGTAACGCAGGTGCTTTTGCTGAGATGGCTGACCTTGTGTGAAACACTGCCCATAAACAGCTCATCGAATTTACCGAGTCCCCGGCTTCCCATCACGATCATGTCAGCGTTTTCGTGCTCTTCCGCCGCCAGGATCCGTTCGATGGGTGAGCCTTCCACAGTATAGGTTCGAATGCCGGTTAGTTCCTTCGCTTCGGCTCGTGTCTTCGCGTCTGCGCAAATAAGTTCACCAACTATTTCTATAATGTTGTCGGGTGCCGGAAGCGAGACGATACCCCCGTAAGGAGTCGATACTGCCTCAATCGAGGCATCGCACAGTTCTTGAAGCCTGTTTGTGACGGCAGCATCGGCATGCAGTTTCTTGGCAAGGCCCAGCAAGTCGAATACCGATTGGGAACGCAAAATAACATGTAAAACGATTACCTCGGCAGCATACTTTTCAGCGATATCAAAGGCCAAGTCTAACGCCTTGTCAGCGTGGTCCGAGCCGTCTGTCGGTACAATTATCTTTTTGATCATTAGCTTCCCCTATCTGAAGAGTCGGCGGGCCCTACAAACGAGGGTCCGGAACCTTTCGACCGTGGATATTCCATTTGTTCGATCCATTTTCACTCAGAGCCTGTCCCGAATGAGCTCTTCGAAGAAAACCGGACCGATACGTACCCCACAACGGTAATTTCCAATTATTATCGCAGACTTAGGCTATCCAGTGGGGGGAAGGTCAAGCTCGCATATGCTATGGTGCTTAGCCAATGTCATATTTCAGAAGCGCTTCAATTGACCGATCTCTTGCATAAGCGTTTCCGGTCCAAAGTGGAGCGCCCATCTCCCGGAAAACGAGCACCCTCGGCCCTATAGTCCCGACCCGGCTTCCCTGCCCGATCCCCGGGGTCCCTGGCACTTTGCTAGATACGGGTAATTGGGGACCGCTGCGGGTTTGTAATTTTCCGATCGAATTTTACTTCGGGTTCTTCTTTCTTTTTATATCGTATGGAAATGAGAATTCAGAAACTCATCTGAAAATACCGAGGGGCACAGGCCAAATGATTCGGCCAGTTAAGACAAAAACCCCAGAAGCCTGCACTGAAGCGGCTTTTCAATCGATTTAGTGCAACAGGGTTTGATATCCCCTCCAACGCAGTCCGGATAAAATAGGCCCTTCAAGCGAAGCCAACTCGCTGGCTACCGGAATCATCGCAGAATTTAGATGGAGGAACTTCCGTTGAAGAGCTTTCACTACATTGATCAAATGTTCGATGTGGCCGTGTGCGCTATGTTTGGATCGGACAGGAAACTTGCCCCGGGACAAGAGTACGCATCTGCCGCTCATACTAGGGCGAAGTTGTCGAAAATATTAAGCCCAGATCATTGGGCTGATTATCCGCCAGTTATTTTCGAACGTGACTTCGTTTCACGCCATAGTGACTGGCGACCCTTCAGAGAAGTCCTTATTGACGTCCCGCGCGAGGAAGAATTTCTCCATAGGGTAAAATGGTTCTTTGAAGATTATTGCCGATCGGACGAATTTACACTCGCCGGAATAGAGGAACCAAGGAAGGCGGCCCGCAGCTTCTCTGCTGTGAACTACTTCACTCTATCAGACAACATCAGAATCGATTTGGGGGCCTGTAATCTCTACACAGAGGATGTCTCCAATGGCGGTTGGAGACTAATTTATTCAGATTTATTAGTTTGTCGCACATCGTACTTCGCGGAGCTGTCAAAGATCTTGAACAATGAAGGATCCTCAGCCCCAGGCAACGAACCTGGAAAATCCGTCGGGATTGGTCAAACAAAAAACACCTCTGGCGGTCAAACCCGATGTGAGAAATGGCTGACTGGATATGCCGAGAAATATGGAAAAGATGATCTTGAACATAGAGCCCGCACTGAACTCATGACCGAAGCCGTTGACCTGTTCGGGATCAGCAAAAAGGCGTTCGACAGGGCATGGTTCGACGTCTCACAGGCACATCCAAAACTGGCGAAACCCGGTCGACGACGCAAAATTTAATTAAACCCCCTCCCGAATTAATCCCTACCGTATTTTATTCGGGGATATATCCGCCCCAAATGCCTTCTCCAATTCATTGCAACGGAAGGCATAAATCATGCGAAAGAAGAGTAATCCGAAGGCTGTAGATGGAGACAGCCGGGGAGCCAACCCCTTTTCGACGGAGCAATATTATCCCCAGAAGAAAAGGGCGAACGAATCAACCGGGTTCGACGTCGACGAGCTTAACGAATTCTATTCCCTGGTGATGGTCAGCGGCCGGACAATCGTACTTGAGGAGAACTGGAAGCGCCGCGGTCGTACCGCAACGCCACAACATGAATGGCTCCGTTACATCAGCGTCGACGGCTTCAAACAGTGGCATGCAAACCGAACTATTCTCATAGGTGACCGTCGGCGATCGGCAGGGCAACTCTGGCTCACGCACCCGGGACGGCGCCAGTATCAGGGCTTCACTTTCGATCCGTCGAAATCACCCGGCGGAGGTGAACCCGGTGGCTACTACAATCTCTGGCAGGGCTACACAGTCGAGCGGAACCCGAATGGCAGTTGTTCCATATTTATGGACCATATCCGCACGAACGTCGCAAACGGCAATGAGGGCCACGCGAACTTTATCATCGGAACGCTCGCCGACATGTTTCAGAACCCGACAGACCGAAAGGGCATAGCGCTTGTCCTCCGCGGTCGGATGGGAACAGGAAAGACAGTCCTCGGTCAGCATATCGGGCGGCTGATCGAGGGAAACTATGTCCTGGTAAGCAGTCCACGGCACATCGTGGGACACTTCAACACGCATCTCTCGGGCGCCTTGTTCATCCAGGCCGACGAAGGGTTCTGGGCAGGTGACAAGGCTGCGGAAGGGGTTCTCAAAAGCCTGATCACATCAGATACGAACCAGATCGAGATGAAGGGCAAGGACCCTGTCCAGGTGAAGAACTACGTTCACCTGCTCATCACCTCGAATTCAAGCTGGGCGGTTCCTGCAGGCCTTGAGGAGCGGCGTTTCGCCGTGTTCGACGTCGGCGACCATTGCATGCAGGACCATGAATACTTTGGCAACATGGCTGCGGAGCTGAACGACGGCGGGTATGGCGCGCTGCTCGACCTTCTCCTGACCTTCAAAACCGGTTCCATAAACCTGCGGCAGGTTCCATCGACCAGCGCGTTGTTCGAGCAAAAACTGTCGTCGCTTTCAACGGAATATTCATGGTGGCTTACCTGCCTGCAGCGAGGCTGGGTCTCGGCACCGGACGGTCATCAAGTGGCTGATACGGAGCCGCCGCCCGATCACTGGCCGGCCGAAACTGAAAAACCACGGGCCTTCGCATCTTACATCGCTTTCTGCGAACAGGTCGGAGAGCGATACAGAAAGACACCTCCGCTGCTGGGTACGGAGTTGAACAGGTTGGTCAGGAACCTCAGACATGGTCGGGTGACGGTCGGCGATACCCGTCCCCATGTGTACAGATTCCCGCCGCTTGAAGAGTGCCGTCGTGACTTCGAGGAGATGATCGGGGCGATGATAGACTGGGAAACCGGCGAACTCCTGCCCGGGCCGTCCATCGACGATGAGGGGGCATAGACAGTGAATAGCTCAACAGTTTCCGTTCACTGCCCCTACTGTCCGTACTGTCCACTGGAATATGAGTTAACGGTCAAGTGGGTCTTTCTCCTGGTTCTTTGTATCCGGACGCGACGGACAGCCCGGACGCGGATAACCGGCTCACGGAACTCAATTAAATTCCCCAGGGGGGGGGTCAGCGCCCTCCGGCCGGAATGAAGGAGGCCTGACATGACCGTTTCCCGCAGGCTCACCATAAAATCCCGCCCGGTCTCCGAGCTTGAGCCTTACGCCCGCAACGCCCGGACGCATTCCGACCGGCAGGTCGACCAGATCGCGGCGTCGATCGAGGCCTTCGGGTTCAACAACCCGGTCCTGGTCGATGACGGCGGCGGCATCATTGCCGGTCATGGCCGGGTACTGGCGGCGCGCAAGCTTGGTCTCGAGGCCGTGCCGACCATCCGTCTCGGGCACCTGACGGAGACCCAGCGCCGGGCGTTTATTCTTGCCGATAACCGCATCGCCGAAAGTGCGAACTGGGACGACAATCTTCTGTCTCTGGAAATGGCGGATCTAGCCGAACTGGATATCGACGTATCGCTGACCGGCTTTACCGACGCCGAGATCAACAAGCTGCTGTCCAATGGCCTCGCGCCCGACGACCGCGAGGACGAGACGCCCGATGCGCCGGATATCCCGGTCAGCAGGGCGGGCGACCTGTGGATGCTGGGCGATCACCGCGTCCTGTGCGGCGATGCGACCAACAGCGACCAGGTGAAGCGGCTTCTGGGCGGCGCTGCGCCCAACCTGATGGTCACCGACCCGCCCTACGGCGTCGAATACGATGCCGAATGGCGTGAGAAGGTTCATGGCGCAGAAGCGGCGCCGCGATCGACGGGTGCGGTGACCAATGACGACCGGTTCGACTGGTCCGATGCATTGCGCCTGTTCCCCGGCGACGTCGCCTACGTCTGGCACGCCGCCGGCAAGGCGGTCGAGACCGCGCAGAGCCTGACCTCGCTCGGCTTCGAGCGCCGCGCCCAGATCATCTGGGCCAAGCAGCACTTCGCGATCAGCCGCGGCCACTATCACTGGCAGCACGAACCCTGCTGGTACGCCGTGCGCAAGGGCAGGACCGGCCAGTGGCTTGGCGACCGCAAACAGTCGACGCTGTGGGAAGTCCCCAATGCGTCGGCCTTCGGCGGGTCAGACGATGACGGCAAGACCGTGCACTCGACCCAGAAGCCCGTCGAGGTGATGCGCCGGCCGATCCTCAATCACACGAAGCCGGGCGGGGCGGTCTACGATCCGTTCCTCGGTTCGGGCTCTACCGTCATTGCGGCAGAACATACCGGGCGCATCGCATACGGCCTCGAGATCGAGCCCCGCTATATCGACGTGATCGTCCGGCGCTGGCAGCAGTTTGCAAGGGCCGAAGCCGTTCTCGACGGCGACGGGCGCACCTTCGGCGAGATTGCCGCCGAACGGCTGTCGGACAGTCCGGCGGAGACCGGCTCGGGAGACGGGTCATGAGGGGCCGCAAACCGCTCCCGGACCGGCTGCCGGCGATCTCGCTGGACGAAGGCAGCCCTGACGGGCAGAGCACCACGGAACGCGCCCTGCGGGTCGCGGAGCCTTACTGCCCGGAACCGGTCACCGAGGATGCGGATGCACTGGCCTGCTGGAACCGCCTGGTCCCGGAGCTCGTCCAGGCGGGTCTTTTAACGCCGATATTCGAGGGCATGCTGGCGGCCTACTGCATGGTGTTCGCGCGCTGGGGCGAGGCCGAGCGGGAACTGCGCAAGACCGGCAAGCTGGTAAAATCCCCGACAGGCTATCCGCTGCAGAGCCCGTGGCTCGCCATCGCCAACCGCGCGATAGAACAGATGCGCCAGCTGTCTGGCGAGCTCGGCCTGTCGGCCGCCGCGCTGACCCGGGTCTCCCGGACGGTACAGCGCGACCTGTTCGAGGACGATGTACAGGACCGGATGGACGATGTCCGGGACAGCTGATCCCTTCCCGCGCACCGACAGCGCGACCGAAGACCGGCTGAACGAGGTCGCCGGGATCGTCGCACTCGGTATCCTGCGCCTGCGGGCACGGCGGGATGCCGCAAACGCCCGGAATACCGAGGATTCCTGCCAGTTCGGAGTGGACTTCGGCGGCGGACAGAGCGTGTGTGGGTCCGAACCGGAGAATAACGGAGAAAGCACATGAACCAGTCGGTCCTCAATCAGATAGCGGAACTTCCCACCCTGCCGCAGTCGCGACTGAAGGAGCTCTGGAGAGAGTATTTTGGGGTCGAGCCACCGGCCTACCGCAAGGGCTTCCTGGTCCGCGGCCTCGCCCACCGCATACAGGAACTGGCGTATGGCGGGGTCTCCGACGCTCACCAGGCGCGGCTGGACGCGCTGATCGCCGACAGCGAGCCAGATGCGAAGGGCCGCAGGCCCGCCACGGCACCGAAAAGCGAACAGTTGCTGACCGGCACCCGGCTGGTACGGGAATGGAAGGGCGTGGATCACGAGGCCACCGTCATCGACGGCGGGTTCGAGTATCAGGGTCGGAAGTATCGATCACTCTCCGCCGTTGCCCGCGCGATTACCGGCACACGCTGGAACGGGCCGATGTTCTTCGGGCTACGCACCCATCGGAACAAGGGGGACAACAGGTGAATACCGCCGCACCTTTGAGAAAAATCC
This sequence comes from uncultured Rhodospirillaceae bacterium, assembly GCA_963977005.1. Classification (GTDB taxonomy): domain Bacteria; phylum Pseudomonadota; class Alphaproteobacteria; order MPNO01; family UBA830; genus CAXBCP01. Next base: position 175,625 of record CAXBMQ010000005.1, on the reverse strand, counting down.
GCTGCGCGGTCTATACCCGCAAGTCCAGCGAGGAAGGCCTCGAGCAGGAGTTCAACAGCCTCGATGCGCAGCGCGAGGCCTGCGAGGCCTATGTTACCAGCCAGCGCCACGAGGGCTGGGTCATCGTGCCCGACCTGTATGACGATGGCGGCATCTCGGGCGGGACCCTCAAGCGCCCGGCCCTGCAGCGCCTGCTGCGCGACATTGAGGCCGGGCTGGTCGATATCGTGGTGGTCTACAAGGTCGACCGCCTGTCGCGCTCCCTGACCGACTTCGCAAAACTCGTCGATGCCTTCGAGGCCAGCGGCGTCACCTTCGTCTCGGTGACCCAGCAGTTCAACACGACCACCTCCATGGGGCGCCTGACCCTGAACATGCTTTTGTCGTTCGCACAGTTCGAACGCGAGGTGATCGGCGAGCGGATCCGCGACAAGTTCGCGGCGTCCCGGCGCAAGGGCATGTGGATGGGAGGCATTCCGCCGCTGGGATACGACGTCAAGGATCGCAAGCTCGTCGTTAACGCGCCGGAGGCGGATCTTGTGAGAAAGATATTCGAGCGCTTTGCGGTGCTGGGGTCGGCGACCGCACTGGTGAAAGAACTGCGGGACGAAGGCGCGCGGACAAAATCCTGGACCACGCAGGACGGGCGACGCCGCGAGGGCAAGCCCGTCGACAAGGGCAAGATATACAAGATCCTTCGCAACCGGGTGTATCTCGGCGAGGCGGTGCACAAGGGCGACTGCCATCCCGGCGAACACGATGCGATCGTCAGCCAGGCCCAGTGGGACCGCGCGCACGAGGTCCTGAAGCAATCCCCGCGCAAGCGGGCCAATAACAGCCGGGCGCGGACGCCGGCGCCCCTCAAGGGGCTGCTGCGCTGTTCCTCATGCGCCGCATCGATGTCTCCGTCGCATACGCGCCGCCGCGGGCGGCTGTATCGCTACTATGTGTGTCAGCACGGCATCAAGAACGGTGCCGATGCCTGCCCCGTCCGTTCCATCGCCGCCGCAGAGATAGAGGGTGCCGTGTTCGAGCATGTACGGCGGCTTATCCAGTCGCCGGAGATCGCCGCGCGGACGGTCGCCGCCTGTCACGCGCTGGATGACGGCGGGACCGCGGCCCTTCGGGAGCGCGAGGTGCATGAAGCCCTCGGGCGGCTCGACGAGGTCTGGGAAGAACTGTTCCCGGCCGAGCAGGCGCGAATATTGCGGTTGCTGGTCGATGGTGTGGATGTTGCCCCGAACGGGGTGGACCTGCGGCTTCGGCTGGGCGGGATACACAGCCTTGTTGCTGAGATGGCGGCGGACGGTGAAGAGGATGCCACACGCGGTGATGACGAGAGCGACGAGGGGATAGCGGCATGAGGGCCCAGACGTCTGACAAGGCGGATATTGTGACGATCCGCATCCCGATGCAGTTCGAGCGACGCGGCGGGCGGAAGCTGATTATTGCGCCCGAGGTCAGCGCCGCGCCGGTGGAACCACCTGAACGCGACGAGACAATGATCCGGGCCATCGTGAAAGCGCATTGCTGGCGGCGGAGGATCGAGAGCGGCCAGGCGAAGTCGATTACCGATCTTGCGGCCCAGGAAGGTGTGACCGATGCGTATGTGTGTCAGCTGCTGCCGCTTACCTGCCTGGCGCCACGGATCGTCGAGGCGATACTGGATGGACGTCAGCCGCAGGGGCTGAAACTGGGGCGGCTGAAAGCGGAGATTACGGAAGCGTGGGACGAGCAGTGTGAGCGCTGGGGGAGATCGGGGTGAGGAATTCCCTGAGGCCGTTAGATAGAACATAGAATTCCAGTGTCGCATATATAGCTGTTTGGCAACTACGTATTCATATTGCCCAAGGACATCATAATGCCCCTCCAGTAGTAGATAATGCCCCTCCAGTAGTAGCGTCCGGCATGTGTTTCAAGCCTCCCATTTCACTGATCACGGGGGCAGGTCAGGATAGCAGGTCGCAAAGTTTATTAACTTAATGGCGTCAGCATTCGGGCGAATAAAACTGCAGGAAACCAAAAGATTGAAGAAATCAGCAGTGAGATCATTGCCCGTTTTACGAAAATGAATTTAGAGGAAACAATCTGACCATTCACATGAGTCTGAGCCAGCAGATCATCCAGATATTGTTCCCAATCACACGATTTGGCCCGCCGCATGAATTCATCAAGATCAAATTTTACGATCTCTCCAAAAAAAATCAGCGACGGTTTTGGGGCTTCAGTCCTCGGAAACTGAGCTCTAAAAAGGAAACCGATAACCGCAATCTTCAGGCCAAGGGTTGCGATCAGCAAAAATATGAACCAACAGGGCCAGATTGAGAAATGGGGCAATATTGAGGCCAGGTAGCCCAGCATTCCGACGGAAATACCAAAAATCAGAGACGACCGAGTCTCTACCCTAGACACCCACTCAATCTGTCTCTGAAGATTTTTTTCGGCACTATCAATTAAGTACCGTTCATCAACCTCCGCCATCTTCACAACCTATGATTCTTTGATTCCAGAGGCGAATTATGACTCGAATGTTGATTCGTCCAAGTACTTGTTCGAATCGCGATGCATCCTTAACTAGAAAAGCACACTAGTGGGACTCAGGGACGATCAAATTGATTTAAGTAGTGGAGCTGTAAGCATGGTCTGGAATCGAAACGAAGCAGATAAACGCATTAGGAAGCACCTCACCACGGTGCCGGAGCTCGATCTCAACATTTCTCTGAGCGAGCATTTCGAACGCGTTCAAAAGGACCGAGCGGCTGCAAAAGCAATAGGACGAGGCTCGAACGGCCATGCATTGCTGGTCCGCGGTGTCCACTTGTACGGCGTCTTGCTGGATTTTGATGATCTTGTGAGTGACAACGGTGTCGAGACTGAAGCGACGCACGCGCGCGTCCTCACCTTTCTAAATGCCCACTTTCGAGTTTGGGATGCCATTGTCGATAGTGAAGGGGCGACTCGCGTCGATTATCACGGGCCCCGTTTGCATGCCATAGTTACGCAGCCCGCTGCCGACGAACCCGACCGGATCGCCCAGGCGGTTGCACTGGCACACAAACTCACACTCGCGGCGCACAGGGTCGGTGCAGAATATGGCTTCCCCTCACGCATCCGCTTCGGAGTCGACACCGGGAATTGCTTGGCAATGAGCACTGGTCGTGACCATGAGCAGGACATTCTGTACCTCGGTTCGCCGGCAAACCACGCAGCAAAACTCGCGGAAGCGGAATCCACTGAAGGAATCTTCCTGAGCGACAACGCGAAGTTGAAGCTGGGCGAAGGGGATTTACGCAAAACCGATCAGGGAACATTCGAACTATCCGAGGATTATATTCAGCAAGTTGCAAACCGGTACCGGTTTGAAAGCCTTGACCGTGCCACAGAGGCGGTTGCGGCTGACATGGAGAACGATCCTCAGTTCAACTTCTTTCGGCCAATGCCGCCTTTGTTCAAACTCAAATTTGCCGACCTAATGCCCTCTCACAGTGCCCGAATAGGTGCCTCCTCGCTGTTTGCGGACATCGATGGGTTTACTGCGTACGTAGATAACGCAATCAACCACGGCGAAGCTGGCGTGAGGGAGGCTGTAAAGAATATCCATGTGCTGCGGGAAGAACTTAATGATGTTCTTCAACGTGACTTCGGCGGTAAGCGGGTCAGGTTCGTTGGAGATTGCATCCAAGGCTTATTAGCCGAAGGAGACGCTGAAGATAGCCCCACCCAGTCGGTAACATCTGCGTGCATGTGCGCGTCCGGGATGCGTTCTTCATTCTCACTTGCCCAAGAGATCGTGGGCGGTATGGATGAACTCGATCTCGCCGTCGGCGTCGAGTATGGCCAAGTGCCGGTTACCCGTATTGGCAAAAGGGGGGCAGAGAGTATCCGCAGTGCGGCTGGGGCGGCAGTCATCGCATCGGAACGTTGTCAAAAAACGCTTGAAGGCGGAGGAATAGTTCTAGGCGCCAATGCACTTCGTTGGGCAACGTCCGTAGTGAAGGAAAACTTCCAAAACTACGAAAACATCCTTTCGTATTCGGCTGCGGCCGACCTTCTGGAAATGGCTGATTCGCCAGTCGCCTCAACAGTTCAGATAACTCGCGAAGCGCGACCCCACTCCGAACTGCCGTGAAGGCCAAGACAAACCCGACCCCATAATGTCGAATGTGTTTCCACCAACGCTTTCGCTTCTATGCGAAACCCGCCCCGAATGGGTTTTTGAAATTTCCCGCGAAGGCGGTCAATTACAGTTTGGTGCACAGCTAACGCGTGCCGGCGGGATATTAACCCGTAAGTATAACCTTAGGGTGTTTTTGAGAACTGATCGGGTGTTCGTCACCGAAGGCCAGTCAAAAAAGACGCTTCCATCATTTTGTCCCAATAGGCACATCAACCCTGATGGTTGCTTTTGTGTCGGCTACAACGCGGGGCAAAAAATCCAAAGTGAGGAAACTGGGCATCTTTGGTGGACCCAACTCGGAGTCTTCCTCCAACTGCAAGAAACAGCCGAAGAGACTCGGCGTTGGCCACATTATGCATTCATGTCTCATGGAAACGAGGCCGCCCAAAAACAACTTGAAGCCGAGGCCGCAGCTGAAGAACTCGGAATGGTGCCTGAGTATCAGCAAGCCATGCGCCATGACACCGGCCCACTTATGGTTTTCCTTAAGCTTGTACAGGTCAAAGTCGGTCGTATTGTCAACGGGCGCGCTGCTTGTATTTGCGGACGTACGACACGGAAAGGCATGTTGCTACAGCGTCGGAATTGTTACGCGATGGGCCTGTCATGCTTACCTGTTTTGGAGGCACAACGCCGCGTCAACGAGATTAAGTTCTGGCGATCGATCATGCATGGGGATCAAGAATGCTGCGGAACAATGGATAATTGCCCTCTTAAGGGTGATCGAAAACTTGATCAATATGTGGCTTCCGTTAAACGCTTTCTGCGTCTTTAGAATGAGAAAGAATTTAACGTACGACTTGCCCACAATTTCAATACCAGTTGTCCGAAATGCCCGTTTTTGGCTGAGGCTGTAGCCATGGCTCTATGCGCCATCACGAAGGGATTTTAGGATCCTCTGCCGTTTCATCCGGATCGGATGATATATACCGGTGTCCAGTGGGCAATAAATTCGTCTAATGCGCTTGGAGAGAGGTTTTTAGCCGCCTCGGCTGGAATCAAATTTCACTGGCTGGTGCCGAAATGCATATTTCCCAGTGACCAGATTAATCCCACTCGCTCCACCGCAAGGGATTAGAACCCAGGGTAAATCGGATAGGAAATCATCCGAGAAACTTTTTGCTAAACAGCTTTGGAAACCCGCAGAAATCCCAAGTTCCACTAGCCGTACCGAATCCATTTGGTTAGGCGCACTCAGAGAAAATCGCTCTCTAAAAGCCTCAAAAGGCAATATTAAGCCAGTTGGGAGCTTTGCTTGATTAGGACAATTTTTCGAGAAATCGCCAATCTCGCGGCGATCTTAAGGTTTGTCCTTCAACGACAGATAACGTTCCTTAAAAAGGATTGGCGGAGAGAGAGACCGCCTAACTATTTATATAATATACTGATTAATAGATATAAATTATGTGACTACCAAATTTGTACCACATAAAATACCACACCCGATACGATTCATGCCAACTTCGCGGCCAACTGCTCACGCATCGTCAACCCGTCCTTGTCCTTCACCGCTAACAAGAACAATGCCCTTTCTGAAGTACGCTCCCAAAGTTCACCAATCGCAATTTTGGCCAAGGTATCGGGCTTGCTCAATAGGTGCTCGCCTTTGTATTCAACAACCAGTGTTCTGCCATCCTGCAACTCTGCAACGAAGTCTGGGTAGAACCTTCCACCAGCCAGCGGCAGCCAGAACGAATTGGGGTGTTTCGAAACGTTCCTGATCCAGTGCCGCACCTTCGCGTTGGCGTCCAAGAACATCGCACACTCGAACTCTTCCCCACGCTCGCCATTTCCATCGAAAGCAGGCACCTGCCGAGTTCCCGTAAAGTGCCTTCCGAACACGGTGCGACCTTGATACTTTCGCACCCCATCGTACATGCCGTCAAAAAATGTGAATCCGTTTTCAAAGCTGATTTCAGGCTGGGCAGGCTCATCGAACAGCGATGACTGAAAAGCGGTTGCGCGTTCGGCTTCATAGATCGCTTGCAGACGTTCCTGGACCCTGCGCGCAAGGATGTACTGGCAGCGCATCAAAGCGGCCAGTGGGATGCCGCGCTCTCGGATCAGGAAGCTGACCAAGCCTGACAACCATTGCACCAACTCTCCCTGCCCGATGTAGCGGTCGCGCACCTTGCGGTCCAACCACAGGACCAGCCCCTGTTCAGTCCAGCCCTCAACGACGATATCCGCGTTCCACAACTCGGTCTGATCCGTCATCTGCACCGAAACGGACTGCCCGTCGAAATCGACCTCGAACGTGTCGGCCACCTGCTTGATCGAAAACTGCTGTTCGGTCAGTTGGTGGCTATGGGCCGATAGAGACCAATCGTGATACTCAAAAAAACGATCCGTATCGGCAAAGATCAACTCACCCTGGACTTGCGCCATAAGCCTCGGCGCGACGAATGCTGTTCCCAATTGGGCGGGCGATGCCTTGTCCTTGTTCCGTTCCTTGAACAGGGCAAGCTCTTTCTCGAACCTCCCCCTGTGCTGTTCTGGCATGGCGGCCAAAATGCGGGTTTCCTCGTCAGGCGTCGGGAAATCGACCACGGACACCCGGGCCTTACCCTCGTCATCTGGGCCAACCTTGATCTTGTTGGGCGCAGCCCTCTCAATCCCTTTGATATCACCCACAGGCACATCGACCGAGATTGTGGACACGTCCATCGCGTTTGGCCGGGGTTTCCCTTCTTCAGTGAAAAATTGGCCCTGCTCGCTTTCGACGTTCTCAAGAGCCTCTGTTTCATCAAAACCCATGTCGATCAGGCGATCCACAAGGCCACGCACCGCATCTTGAAAGCGGGGCGAACTCAGGCAAGCGTAGGACTTGTTGAGCGCGTCCGCCTCGCGACGCTGTGCAAATGGCATCCGCAGCACCCGGCCCAAAAGCTGTTCGGCATCACCCGCCGCCGAGATATTGGCGACGGAACAGAAGACATAGGCGAAAGAGCAATCCCAACCCTCTTTCAAAGCCTGCACCGTGATCACGTAATCAATCGGGCAAGCCGGGTCTTTCAGTTCGATCCCGTCCAATTCCCGTTGCTTGCCCGTCACCACTGCAATCTGCTCGGCCGGGATGCCCTTCTGCTCGATAAGGTAGTCGCGCAGGTATTCAACGTGGATGTCCTGATCCTTGTTCTGGGCTTGGAATAACACAATCGGGCGGATGTAGTTCTCGGTATCAGTCTTGGCGACCGCTTCCAGCTCCGCGCGTTTCAAGATCGCGCCGTTGACCGCCGATTGCCACGTCTGGTGCTCTTCCAGCACCACGGGCATCTTGATCATCTGTTCGTCTTTCAGTTCCTGCGCGGATACCGAATGCAGGATATTCTGCCGCCCTCTTGGCGTGGCTGTGAACTCCACAATCGCGGACGGGTTGATCCGGCGCTGCATCTCGTCGGCCAGCGCCGTCACCGCGCCGTGCGCTTCATCCACGATCACCAGCGGGTTGTTCATGTGCAAAAGGTTGGCGAAGGAGAACCTAATATCACCCTTGAACGGCCCCTCGTCGTTACGCTCCAGCCCGGGCGCACTGGGCGACACGGCCGAAAAATGCGGCTCCAGCATCTCGTTATGGGCATAGACCTTGCGGCCATTGGTATTGCTAACCTTTAACGTCTGAATCGTGCCCACAAACACGCAAAGTTTTGAGCGGATATCGCTTTGCGTCACCTGCCTGAAATCAGCAATGTCGAATACGCGCACCCGCCCCTCGAACGCATCATCCAGCACCCGGCGATAGAAGTGCTTGGGGTCTTTCAGCGCCTCCACAGTCTGCCGCCGGATCGTGTCGGACGGTACCAGCCATAGGACCACGGGATAGTCCCGCTCCAGCCAATGGTCGCGGGCGCACACGATAGCCTCGGACGCCAGCAGGGTCTTGCCGCCACCAGTGGGCAGGCGCAGGCAGGCGTGAGGCACCCGCTCCAGCCCTGTAATCGTTTTATAGGGCTTGGCATAATGGCCCAACCGCTTGGCCTGCTCTTCCTCGGTCGTGATTGTGTTGAACGCCGCCGCAGGATCGCCCATCAGGCGCGCCTCTTTCAGGAACGCGGACAGGGTCGCCAAAGTGTCGGCCTGATACTGCTTCAGCTTCATTTCCGCGCCCTCACGTCATAGGGGGTCTGTTTGAACGTCACCCGCTCTTCTTGCAGTGAAGCATCGGCCAACACCGTGCGTTCGCCATAGATGGTCAACGGTCCGTCAAACCCCCCCGCCGCGTCCCGCACAGCTCGCAGGGATTTTCGGGTCAGCACATTGCCGCCACTGACAGACTTGTCGCCAAGGATACCGTTATAGAGCAGCGCCAGCCCTGCCCCCTTGTGCGCGCCAAGCCAGGGGCTGGCCCCATCGCCCGAAAACGGCACGCCCGTTTCCGAGAACCATATATGGGCGGCCAGAGTGGGAAAGCGAATATCGGTCTGAATTTGGCCGGTTTCGTCAAAAACGTTGGGGCCAAGACGGTAGAAGCGAAAGCCGCCACCGCCCTCCCAGTTTTGGGCTTTGGAGATTCCGCCCTGTTCGCCATCGGTCACCTTTTGCAGGCGCGGCACGCAATGGGTGACGGCATGGTCCCCCATCTCGATCCCGATAAAGCGGCGGTTCATTTTTTGAGCGACTGCGGCGGTTGTTCCTGAACCAAGGAAAGAGTCCAGCACAAGGTCGCCAGGATTTGAGGCAATTTGGAATAGTCTTTCCATCAAACGCTCTGGCTTGGGCGTGTCCGCGCTATTGTCAGCACCGAACAAATTGATGCTCTCTTTTTTTGACTCGTCGGTATGTCCGGCGTCGTCGTGTGGCCACCAAGTCCATGGCACAACTCCTTCAACTTCGGACAAAAACCTAATTACACTTGGAGCAGCATCACCATTTTTTCCCCAATATATTCGACCTTCATTGAACTTCTTCTGAAATTCACTTTCGATCATTGACCAACAACGTCCGTCGGGTGGTGTGTGCACTTTCCCGCTAGGTGCTTTAATTTCATACATTTGGTTTGGCCTATAACCCTGCGCCGTCATCGGAAGTCCGCGCCACCGTTTTGCAGGATCGGTTTCTTTTGGGTTGTCTGGGTTTCGGTAGACTTTGGCCTGCTTTTCATCCAACGGAAGCTTGTTTGCTCTTTTCCGAAATTTCGGCTCGTCTTTTACATAGACAAGCAAATGCTCATGGGCGTCGCCAAGAACACCACGGTTTTCACGTGAGTAGCGTTTCTGCCAAACGACGTTCGCAAGGAAACTTGTCCGCCCAAACACTTCGTCCATAATGACTTTAAGATAGTGGGCTTCCCGGTCGTCAATACTCAGCCAAATCGAGCCATCCTCGCTCAGCAACTCCTGCAGCAACTCCAACCTCGGCCACATCATAGCCAACCATTGGGAATGCTCCAGATTGTCGTCGTAATGCTCGAACGCGGACCCTGTATTATATGGCGGGTCTATGTAGATGCACTTCACCTGCCCCGCGTAGTAAGGCAACAGCGCCTTGAGCGCCTCCAGATTGTCGCCTTGGATCAGCATATTGCCGGTGTCGCGGTCGCCATAACCAAGCGACTGTTCTTCTTCCAGCAGGCGGTAGGGCACCTTTTCAGCCGCCCGTACATCCTCGTCTCGCGTTAACCACCGCAAAGTTGGCATATTTTAAAACCTGTAGAATATCTGCCCCGGCGCTGCACCGGTGAATAGCGCCAAAACCTAGCGCCTCGCCCCGAAAGGCACAAACCGCTTTCCGTTAGCCTGACATATCTCGGATAAGCTGCAGATGCCGCTGCTCGCTCACCGGCAGGTAGGAGTTGATCGTGGTCGCGAGATTCTCGTGACCCAGGTTCATCGACCAAGCCTTGAGTTGTTCTGCCGATTTACAAACGTCATCCCCATACAATACCAGCGTCTTGCGCAAGGAATGTGGCGTGAACTCCGGCATTTGCACCTGGGCAAAGGCGTTTCGCATGATCGTGTTGATCTTGGCGGACCCGGCGTAGCCGATCCGGTCCAGCCCGACATTGGAAAAGCCCTTACCCGGCACCACGTCAATTTTTGCCTTGGGAAACAGCGCATCCCCCGGCCCGAACAGCTTTTCCGTGCGCAGATAGTCGATCCAAGCCACGAAACAGGCGCGGTAGGCTGGATCGACCGGAAAGAACTGGCAGCGAAAAGTCTTGGCCGCCTTGGTGTTCACCTCGCGCCCGTCCTGAAACACTTGGCCCGTTTCCACGTTCACATGCTTTAGCTTGAGCGATGCCACCGCCCCATCTCTCGCCCCAGTCAGCATCAAGAAGGCAAAGAGCGCCTTGTCGCGCCGCTCAAACTCTGTTCCGTTCGGCATCGCCTGAAACGCATGGGCGCATTGCGCCATTGACGGATAGGGGATGTCGCGGCGCGCGTGGGCCGCGCGGCCAGCCTTCATCGTGTTGTTGAAGTATTCCACATCAGAATATGTCAGCACCCGCTTGAAGCCAGGCTTACCGGCCAACCAGTGAAAGAAGTTTTTGACCAAACGCAAAGTGGCATCGATGGTTGAAAAACTTAATGGCTTCTTGGTTCGTTCGTTCTTTTTCTTGTTCAGGAAGTCCTTGAAATCCGCCGCCTGTTGGCGATGGAATTTTTTGAACGACTTGAACTTGGTGCTTTCCTCAAACTGCCGGATCGCCGCCCGCGCCTTATCAATCGACGCATCGTCCTGGCCTTTTGCATGGCGCAGATAGGTGGCGTATTCGTGTTTGATCCGCTCGTTTTCCTCAAGATATCGCATCGTCAATTGTACCCTTTTGGTTCGGTTTTTTGCCCGATCTTACCCATGATTTCCGACCGATTCAGTGGCGAGCCGTAAGTTATGGTTCACGCTAGGTTTGACAGGTTCCTTTAGGCTCATTTCCTTTTGCGTGTGGCGATGGTCAGAATCGGAGCCAATTCAGCGCAAAGCCTTGGGCTGGCAAACTTGCCGCATAGCCCTTCGCAGACCTCGCACAGCGCCTCCAGCCTGCCTCGCGTGTGGTTGTAGGGCAGGTAGTCAGCCATGCCGCCATAAGCCCGCCGGGGGGCGTTGCAGGTCATGCAAAGGAACTGATCACCTGCCAAACGGCGCTCGGGTCTGTTTGACCGTTTGTTGAGAAAACCCTTAAGCGCGAAGCCCAAAATCAAATGCGGCTTTTGGCTGTCCAGAACCTCCAGCCCCTTTAGCCGCCAAGACCGCACCGTTTGCACCGAAACGCCCAGCACGTCCGCTGCCTGTTCATAGGTGTATTGATTGTGGGTTTTGATCTTGCGCGCGGAAACGCGCTTGGCCATCAGCCTTGCACACCTTTGCCAGGGTCAACGCGGCTGGCCTCTGCCCAATCGTTCAGGTCAGCACCGCGATAGATGATCTTGCGGCCAAGGCGATAGAAGGCCGGCCCCATGTTTTTATGCCGCCATTGAGCCAGCTTGTCTCGGTCGCCGATAATCTCAAGTTCGGGGTCACCAAGAACATAGTTTCGGTTCTGGTCGAATAGATTTGCCATATGTCATCGCCTTTCGGTTACTCGATATGGCTCTGAATTATGAGCATATTTTCTGGGTTGGGAACACGAAAATCCTGGTCCTTAAGCGGTTACCCAAAATCGCTAAACCGCTTAAGCGGTTTAGCTAAATACGCTTTGATATCTCGCGCGATATTCGGAATCAGACCTTAGCACGGTTTGCGGTCAGCCTCGCCGGGTCTATGTCAGTAGTCCGGCGGGGCGCTCTGCCTATCCATAGAAAAAGGCGGCTCGAAAGAACCGCCCTGGGGTCGCCGCCGGGTTGCCGGCGTTATTATTTTGCGAACCTGAAGTGCTCTCGAAGGTCCGCAACATTAATGCTACCCCAGCATTTCTGTGTCAGTTGGGCTCCCTGCGGCGGGAACGCCCCGTGGATCACCTTAACGCCCTTGGTTTCCAGAAATTCGGCCACGGGCACAAAATCCCTGTCGGAAGAGACCAACACCGCAATATCGTAATTGTCCGCCCAAGCGAGACTAATCATGGCAGTGGCCATCCTTACATCTACACCCTTTTCCTCATTACCGCGCATGTCTGCTCCGCAAGCGGGGCAGTTCGCTACCTCGTCATGGCAGGTTGGGCATTTGGGCGGGGAGCGTTTTTTCTGGCGTGGGACAATCGATACATTCACACCCGGGAAGGTATCAACAACCGTGGTCGCCCAACGATGGAGTTTCTTTTCGTTTTCTCCGTAGGAGCCATAAAAATTCAAACCCTGATATTCGCCGACCGCGCCTGAATTTACGGCCTCTGTCGCTGCCTTCGCGAGCGATGGTCCTAGCTGTTTCCAATCAGTCCTGAATTCATTGTCAGTGCGCTGCATGGAAAGCGTGTAATTCCAGAAGTCTACAAACACCCTGACCCGGTATCTTTGGCCCTGTTCTTTTTCTTCTGCCACTGGAACACCCCGAAAAAATTACAGGGACGCGCAAAGGCGTCCCTGGGGTCGTATTAATCGGATCCCGTTTATCCCTGTTTGGGCGATGATCCGATGGGGTGTGATGCGGGTATTTAACCACTGAACTCGCGGCAAGCAACCCATTTTTTCACCGTTCGTGAAATTGTCACAGAACGGAGAAACACCCGAAAATGCCTCTATCTCCCTAAGATAGCGTTAAAATCAACTCTTTCAACCACATAATTCGGTCGCTAATTCGATTAGGCTCATTTTCTGTATGTCTAAACCGCTTAAGCGGTTTGGCTAAATACGCTTTGATATCTCGCGCGATATTCGGGATCAGACCTCAGCACGGTTTCATATTCTGCCTGTTGCCCACTCCCTTGCCGCCACAGAACTTGATCTTGCTCGATAGCATTCTGAAATGCCTGATCCACAATAGCCTGTTCAGCCATTCGACCAACCAGATCACCAAGATTTTCAATCGCAGCCATGAACATTAAAAGGCGCTTTCTCTTGGCGGATTGGGAAGCTAGACGACCCGCCTGACCAGCACTTTTTCGGGTACTCAATGCTTGCTCTGCTAACGTTTCTGCGCCTCCCAAAATCACTTCGATTTCGCGCATCAGATAACCTGCTGAATAATCATCTTGCAGAATGTAGTAGTTCATCTGGTATTGCGCGGACATGTAAGCAAGCGACGATCTTGGAAAGTGATATGTGCAGTATTCCATTTCAACCAAGCATGCCCAGTTTTCCGGCTCTCTCGCTCTAGCCCAAGCGATCCTGTCAGGCCCAGCCCAGTTCAGCACTTTTTCCGAGATTTTAAAGTTCCGCTCGTCAATCACGCCTGCTGCAACAAGACAGTCAAAAATTGCCCCAGCATCCGGGTCCCCGCCCGCACCAAAAATTATATTGTGCTCGTCGGCGTCGCCGATAAATAACTCTCTGAATTCTATCGGCCTTGGAGCCTCTTCGTCATTTAGATGCTTCCCTACAGGATACTCATCACGAAACGCCTCCGCCTCTTGCTCCCCCTCAAAAATCTGGCAAGAAAAAGAGCGGCGGTCCATCCCAACGTTAATAGAAATCCACGCAGTCCATAATTCTTGGCACTCTAACGCGGGGTCCAGGCCACAAGATTCCAACATAGCTGCGCTAGGATGAAAGGCTTGGCCCGGAACAGTGTTTTCGATGCGTATTCGCTCGACGACTTGCCGAACACTTGAACAGGTGTATTTGTTTTCAACAACCAATGTTTTCAACATTCCCAGATGCAAACTCGGACCACCGGGCCATCAGTACGCGCCGTTTATCCAACAAATCTGACCGCGCATAAGCCCGCTCCACTTCAGATCCAACTTTATGCGCCAAGCTGATTTCCGCAACCTCGCGCGGCGCGTTTGCCGCCTCAGCGGCCCAATCGCGGAAGGTGGAACGGAACCCATGCACCGTGACGCTTTCAACCTGCATCCGACGCAACAGCATCAGCATGGCCATGTTCGACAATGGCTTGTGACGTTTTTGACCTTCAAACACATAGTCAGATTGCATTGCGCGCAAAGGTTCAATAATCGCCAACACTTCATCGGTCAAAGGCACGCGATGCACTTCGCCGCCCTTCATCCGATCTGCCGGGCAGGTCCACAGCCGCTCATCGAAATCAACCTCGCCCCATTGCATCCCCAACACCTCACCGGTGCGTGATCCGGTCAGACAAGTGAACATCAACGCCTTGGCGGCCATCGCATCGCGGGTTTTCAGGTTGGCATAGAAGGTTGGCACATCTTGCCATCGCATCGCCTTGTGGCGCTTGGGCTTGACCTTCACCTTGGGCAACACTCGCGCATCGTGAATCGCTGTTACCGGGTTCTCGCCCGATCGGAAGCCCTTGGATCTGGCCACATCCAAAACGACCTTGATCCGTTGTGCCAAGCGCCGCGCGGTTTCGTGCTTTTCGGTCCAAATTGGCGACAGGCACATCAGCACCTCTGGCTGGCCAATGCTATCGACAGGCATCCTTCCAATCTTGGGGAAAGCATAGTCACGCAAAGTGTTGATCCATTGCGCCCCGTGCTTGGCATTTTTCCACGTTGGCATCCGCTCAATATGAACCTGTCGTGCAATTTCCTCGAAAGTGAGTATGTCGCGAGTGGCGTTAAATCGGGGATTCAAGCCTTGCTTGGCCATCCGCCGATATTCCAGCGCGCGTTCCCGCGCCTGGTTGAGAGTCACCACATCCGCCCCGCCTAAACCGAAGTCAGTACGAAGGGGCTTACCCTTTATATTGCGCTGTCCCTTGACCACCACTCGCACGATCCAGCGTCGCGCGCCCGAAGGGTCAACAACCAGATAAAGGCCGCCACCATCGCCATGGCGTCCAGCACCCAGATTTTCCACCAGCTTCTTGGTTAGCTTACCTGTTAAAGCCACACTGCATACCACATTCCATACCACCTAATGAAACGATACTGGCACAATCGAAAGAAATCCAGAACAATCAATAAATGCAGATAAGCCCAGAAAATTGGCGTTATATGTCAGTCAGGGCGATGTGTTCAAATTGATAGAAAAGGGGAATTGGCGGAGAGAGAGGGATTCGAACCCTCGATACGGTTACCCGCATACTGATTTAGCAAACCAGCGCCTTCAGCCACTCGGCCACCTCTCCGCCGGGGAGTGGTATCGTTTACACGCTGTATGCAAACGCGGGTGTAGCCGAGCAGCGGCGGGCCTGTCAATCGAATCCGGACGAATCCCCGGCGAATCGGGGGCGAATCCGGCGACGTTAACGGGTTGCCGGCGCACCTTCGTCCAGGATGACGTTGACGATGGCCGTGCGGCCTTCCTGCGTCGCCGCATAGGCCTCCTTGAGCACGCCCGGCAGGTCGGCCAGCGCCTCGACCCGTCGGCCGTAAAAACCGAACGGTTTGCCGAGTTCGGCGTAGTCCACATCGGTGATGTCATGGCCGACCGAGGCATTGGATGCCGCCGCGACACCATCGGGATAATAGGCGTGGTGTTCCTTGCGCATGGCGGAATAGCCGGCGTTATTGAACACCACGATCATGATCGGGATGTCCTTGTGCTCGGAAAGTGCCAGGCTCTGGGTGACCGGGTTGTACATGAACGAGCCGTCGCCGATGACCGAGACGACGGGCCGGTCCTTCATCGCCAGCTTCGCGCCGAGCGCCAGCCCCAGCCCCTGCCCCAGCCCGCCCGAGGCGACACTGAAGAAGCTGAGCGGCCCCTTGAAGTCGATATGCTCGATGATCGGGCGCCGGCTGGTGATGGTCTCATCGATATAGATCGTATTGTCCGGCAGCACGTCGCCAAGGGTGGCACACAAGCCGATCGGCGAGATCGTGTCCTTCGCCAGCGCTTCGTCGACCTGTCCCTGCTTGCGGGCAACGAGCGCGTCATGTCCCTTCGACCAGCGCGCCTGCCGGTCGGCCACCGCGGCATCATCGACGCCCTTCGCCCGCACCGCGGCGATCAGCGCCTGCAGCGTGGACACCGCATCGCCCTCGAGGAAGATATCGGCCTGCAGGTTCTGGTGAACCATGTGGCTTCGGAACGGCGCCTCGTCGATATTGACGATCGTCGCACCGGCCGGCCTGTTGCCCGGCGGCGACCATGGCGCACGGGAGCGCAGGGTCAGCACGATATCGGCATCGTGCAGATAATCGGGATTGCCGATGCCCTGATACAACGCGTGATCTTTCGGAAAATTCGTAAAATCGCTCCAGCCGGATTCCGAAACCGGGATCGCCAGCAATTCGGCAAGCTCGACCGTTGCGGCATAGCCTTCCGGGTCGCGCCCCATGGATTCGGTAACGATGGCCGGATTGCGGCTGGCGACCAGCAGATCGGCAACCCGCTCGATTTCGGCGGCGGGGGGCACGGGCAGTACCGGTTTGGGCACGGTCCGCGGGTTCTGCGGCGGTGTCCAGTCATGCAGCATGGTCTCGATCGGCACTGACATGTAGACGGGGCCTGCGGGCGAACGCTGCGCCATTTCGCCGGCGCGGATCAGTTGTTCGTGCAGCGTAAACGGACTGCTGACCGCCTGCGACCACTTGGTGATCCCCTTGACGAGGTTTGCCGGGCCGCCGACCACGGACAGCAATCCCTGCCATTGCGGACCCGGCTCGAACCCTTCCTGTTCGCTATAGGTCAGGGATTCGCCGGACACTACGACCATCGGCACGCCCTGGCGGTTCGCCGCATCGATCCCCATCGAGCCCTGCAACAGGCCGACGCCGGTATGAAGCATCACCGCCTGCATCCGCCCGGTCATGACGCTGTAGCCCATGGCAAGGTTCACGGCGAGGGTTTCGTGTGCGCAACTCAGATAGGTCGGCCCGTCCGCCTTGTCCGCGTCCTGCCGGGCAAAGGCTTCCCAGACGGATCCCCATTCGGACCCGGGCGAGGCCATGACGTAATCGATATCGAGACGCCGAAATGCTTCGACGATCGCTTCGCCGCCATCGAGATAGTTCTTCATTGGTCTTTCCCTGCAAAAGCCGAAACCGGTCCGTTGCAGGGAAGTTTAAGCCGTCATTGCGGCCAAGGCGAACAGATAAATGAACGGGTTCGTTTTTATCGGAGATTACCCGAAACAGGGGATTTCACACGCGAGCTTGAACGTCTGAAGATCGGGCGGGAATCTGGCGACTAGATTTCGCTCCAGGCACGATAGGCGTCTTTCATTTTTTCCTGAGCGGATGCAAGCTCATCGGCCTTGGCGCCCTTTTTTTCGCACAACGCCTTGTACTTGTTGCGCGCCTCGACAAATCCGACCCACAGGTCGGCATGCACGGTTGCATCGTACCCGCCGCGTTTATCACCCTTCGGTCTTTTGGATTCGGTGACCATCAGGACAGCGCGCAGCTTGCTTGCGACCTCTATCTCGCCGGTCGCATAGGCATGATTGAAAGCGGCGAGCACCTTGTCGCTGAGCCTTCGTGTGATGGCCAGCGTGCCGTTCACGCTCTCGTAGTCCGGGCCGAGCCCGTCGATCTGTACAGTCGCCATGGCGTGTTCCTCCCGCCGGTCGCAAAAATCGGCCGCTCATGCGACCCGACCCTGGAAGGCTAACCTGATCGCCGTTGAAATTCCCTTAACGAAAGAGAGGATCGATTCACCCATTGTTAAGCATAATCGGCCGAATATCCGCGCTATCGTTAACCAGTAACCGGTATCCCAGGATGTCTATCTCAAAACGCACGGTAGAAACGCTGCTCGATCTCGTCGAGGTGAAGCTCAGCTATATGCAGGTGAGCGACCGCGAGGACCAACGCGAAATGTCACAGCTTGAAAGCTGCCGCCGCGAGCTGCGCGGCCTGATGGCCAGCGTTCCCGCCCGGAAAACCCGGCGCGACACGGCAAACGCCGCCGCGCACTGACACTCTCGCGTCGGCCTCTCACCGCTCCGGCGGGAGCCCCTCAGGCCGCTTCCGCGAGATTGATACCCATCGCCTTTGCAACCGCGGGCCGCGCACCGACGGTCTCGAACCAGCGCTTCACGTTGGGAAATTCGTCCAGCGCGACACCCTGCCATTCGTACCGCGCAGTCCACGGATAGATCGCCATGTCGGCAATCGAATAGTCGCCATGCATGAAGTCGGTGCCGGCAAGGTGGCCGTCCAGCACGCTCCACAGGCGTCGCGTTTCCTTCGTATAGCGTTCGATCCCGTATTCCACCTGCGTCTTTGCCCGGCGGAAATGATGTGCCTGGCCGAACATCGGCCCGATCCCGCCCATCTGGAACATCAGCCACTGGATCGTCAGATAGCGGTTGCGCACGTCTTCGACCGGCGGCAGGAACTTGCCGTACTTGTCGGCGAGATACATCAGCATGGCACCGGATTCGAACAGCGCTAACGGTTCACCGCCCGGCCCGTCCTGATCGATCATCGCCGGAATTTTGCCGTTGGGGTTAATCGCCGTGAATTCCGGCGTAAACTGGTCGTCCTTGCCGATATTGATGACATGGGTGTTGTAGGGAACCCCCAGTTCCTCAAGCATGATGAACAGCTTGCGTCCGTTCGACGTGTGCCAGTTATACAGATCGATCATTCTATTCTCCGTTATTTCCCTGTTGGCGCGTTTGCGCGTGAACTTCTATCTGATCGCGTGTCGGCACGTCCATCCCGCGCTGGACCGCCGGCCGCGTCTTTATCGCGTCGTACCATCGCCGAAGATGCGGTAACGCCGCAAGGTCCAGTCCCAACCACTTGTGCAGCGCGATCCACGGATAGGTCCCGATATCGGCAACCGAATACGTGCCACCGGCCAAATATTCCGCTTCCGCCAGGCGGCCATTCATCACATCGCACAATCGCCGAACCTCGCCGCCATAACGCTCCGTGCCATAGGCAAGGGCGGTATCGGCGGCATCTTCGGGGTGCTGGTGGCGAAAATGAAACGCCTGGCCGAACATCGGCCCGACGCCGCCCATCTGCCACATCAGCCACTGGATCGCCCTCCAGCGATCTGTTTCGTCCGCCGGCAGCAATTTCCCGGTCTTTTGGGCAAGGTAGAGCAGGATCGCGCCGGATTCGAACAACGCGAGCGGCATACCGTCCGGCCCGTCGGCATCGACGATGGCCGGAATGCGCCCGTTCGGATTGATCGCCCGGAAGACGGCCGTGTCCTGCTCTCCCGCCGTGATGTCGACGATGTGCAGCGCATAGTCGAGCCCGCATTCCTCCAGCATGATCGACACCTTTCGCCCGTTCGACGTGCGGTAGGTATAGAGGTCGATCATCGTCCCGCCGGAACGTCGTGGCGAAAACCTATTCCGCCGCCGTGCCCTGGCTCGACTGCGTCTTGCCGTACATGATCTCCCAACCCTTGTCGGTGAAGGAGTGGTCCTTGCGCCGGCTTTCCGCGAGCGTCTCCAGCGCTTCGAGCACCTGCGGGCGTTCCCACATTTTGTCTCGCCAGCGCAGCAGGTTCGGGAACTTGTCGGCATCGATGCCCTGCTTCTCAGGATCGCGGAGCCACGGCATGATCGCCATGTCGGCGATCGTGTATTCGCCAGCGGCGATCCAGTCCTTGCCCTCAAGCTGGCGGTCGATCACGCCGTAGATGCGCGTGCCTTCATTGATATAGCGGTTCTGCGCGTATTCCAGGCGCTCCTTCGGCTCGCGCAGCGGCGCGTAAGCGTTGAAATGATGGCACTGTCCCAGCATCGGGCCGACCGAGCCCATCTGGAACATCAGCCATTGCAGCACGTCATAGTATTTGCGCTCGTCCTTGGGCAGGAATTTGCCCGACTTGTTCGCCAGGTAAATCAGGCAGGCGGCGGATTCGAATACCGAGATCGGTTTGCCGTCGGGCCCGTCGGGATCGACGATGGCCGGCATCTTGTTATTCGGGCTGATCTTCAGAAAGTCCGGCTTGAACTGGTCGCCTTCCTGGATATTGATCGGGATGATGTTGTGCTCGATTTCCGCTTCGTGAAGCATGATATGCACTTTGTGCCCGTTGGGCGTCGGCCATGTATAGACGTCAATGGTCATGTGAGTTTCCTTCCGCTGAATGCTGTTGGAACGATCATAGCGCGCCTGCGCCACGGCGCGAAGGGGGCACACGGGCGGGGAATAAAAAAGCCCTGCGCGAGCTTAGGCAATCCCCCCTTTAAGGGCCTCCCTCGGGCTTGACCCGAGGGCCCAGTACAACCGGCACATCGCTTGCTTCTCTGGATCCCCGGGTCGAAGCCCGGGGAAGCAATAGGTGGGAATTCTCCCGGTCTACGCCTACCGATCTAACCGTCCAGCTTCTTCCGCAAGATCTCGTTGACCGCCTGGGGGTTGGCCTTGCCCTGGGTCGCCTTCATCACTTGGCCGACGAACCAGCCCAGGACCTTTTCGTTGCCGCCCCTGTACTGTTCGACCTGGGCGGCACCGGCGGCGATGGCATCGTCGACCGCGGCCTCGATGGCGCCGGTATCGGTGACCTGTTTCATGCCCTTTTCATCGACGATCTTCTCGGGATCATCGCCGGTCTCGAACATGATCTCGAAAACCTCCTTGGCGAGGCGGTTGGACAGCGTGCCGTCGCCGATCAGATCGACCAGCCTGCCGAGCATCCCGGCGCTGACCCTAGAGGCAGAAAGGTCGGTATCGGTCCGGTTAAGCGCGCCGAACAGCTCGCCCGTCACCCAGTTCGCGGCGATCTTGGGATCGCGACCCTCGGCGACAGCTTCGAAATATTCCGCGGTTTCGCGCTCGGCGATCAATTGCGCCGCATCGTCGATGCTGAGCCCGTAATCGTTGATAAACCGGTGTTTCTTCTGGTCCGGCAGTTCGGGCAGCGATTCGCGGATCGCGTCTACCCAGCTCTGTTCCAGCTCCAGCGGCAGCAGATCGGGGTCGGGGAAATACCGGTAATCGTGCGATTCTTCCTTGGACCGCATCGAGCGTGTCTCACCGCGGTCGGGATCGAACAGGCGCGTTTCCTGATCGATCGTGCCGCCATCCTCTATAATTTCGATCTGGCGGCGCGCTTCGTAATCGATGGCGTCCCGGATAAACCGGATCGAATTCACGTTCTTGATCTCGCATCGCGTGCCCAGTTCGCCGCCCGGCTTGCGGACGGAAACGTTCACGTCGGCGCGCAGCGATCCTTCCTGCATGTTGCCGTCGCAGGTACCCAGATAGCGCACGATGGAACGCATCTTGGTGACGTAGGCGCCGGCCTCCTCGGCAGAGCGCATATCGGGTTCGGACACGATCTCCATCAGCGCGACGCCGGATCGGTTCAGGTCGATCAGCGTCTTGCGTGGATCCTGGTCATGGATCGATTTGCCGGCGTCCTGTTCGAGATGCAGCCGGGTGATGCCGATGGTCCGGCTGGTGCCGTCGGCAAGGTCGATTTCGATCTCGCCCTTGCCAACCACGGGATCGAGAAACTGCGAAATCTGATAGCCCTGCGGCAGGTCGGGATAGAAATAGTTTTTCCGGTCGAAGATCGACACGAGGTTGATCTCGGCGTTGAGCCCGAGCCCGGTGCGGACCGCCTGCTCCACCGCGCGTTCGTTGATCACCGGCAGCATGCCCGGCATCGCGGCATCGACCAGCGAGACCTGCGTATTCGGTTCGGCGCCGAATTCGGTCGACGCACCCGAAAACAGTTTAGACTTCGACGTTACCTGGGCGTGGACTTCCAGCCCGATCACGATTTCCCAGTCGCCGGTGCGACCTTCCAGAAGGCTCATGCGTCTATCCTCTCATCAGCCAGGCGACGAACAGTGTCAGCAGCGCGTAGGCGCTGGACCGGAACAGCCACAACCGGCCCATGCGGGTCCAGTAACCGCGGGTCTCGCGTTTGCGATCCTCCGCGCGGTTCAGGCTGGACCGCATCGATTCGAACTTGTCCCAGGTCAGCCTGAAAAACTCGTACATCGGCCATGCCTGCACGCCGGCACAAACGGCCAGCGCCGCAAGCACGCCCTGGTTGGTAATCGTAAAGACCTGCCAGCCGATCAGCCCGAGACTGATATGGATCAGCACGTACCAGATCGTCTGCATGTTCATGCGGAAAAACCATGGCTCTGCCCCATCGGCAACTCTCAGCGGGGCGCCGGCCGGGCATCGAACCCGGCGGCGTCTTCCAGCGTCTGCGCTGCGCGGAACATGGTTTCCTCGTCAAAGGCCTTGCCGATCAGATGCAGTCCGAGCGGCAGACCGTCTCCCGACAGGCCGGCGGGCACCGAAATCGCCGGCAGTCCCGCAAGCGACGCCGGCACGGTAAGTACATCGTTCAGATACATCGCAATCGGATCGTCCGATTTCTCGCCCGCGGCAAACGCGGGGCCCGGTGTCGTCGGCGTCAGGATAACGTCGCATTTCTCGTAGGCCTGCGTGAAATCGCGGGCGATCAGCGCCCGCACTTTCTGGGCCTTCAGGTAATAGGCGTCGTAATACCCCGCTGACAGCACGTAGGTGCCGATCAGGATACGGCGCCGGACTTCGATACCGAACCCGGCAGCGCGGGTGTTCTCGTAAAGCTCGGTCAGGTCGGTGCCCTCCTCGCGCTGGCCGTAACGCACACCATCATAGCGTGCGAGGTTCGACGACGCCTCCGCCGGGGCAATGATGTAATAGGCGGGCAGCGCATATTTTGTATACGGCAGGCTGATATCGACCAGTTCGGCGCCAGCGTCCCGAAGCCATTCCTTGCCCTGATCCCATAGCGCCGCGATTTCGGGGTTCATGCCGTCGATGGCGTATTCCGCCGGAATACCGACCCGCAGACCCTTCACACCGCCGTCCAGCGCCGCTTCGAAATCGGGCACGGCCATATCCGCGGAGGTCGAGTCCCTGGGATCGAACCCGGCCATGCCACCGAGCAATATCGCCGCATCGCGCACGCTCCGGGTCATCGGGCCCGCCTGGTCGAGCGACGAGGCAAAGGCCACCACGCCCCAGCGCGAGCAGCGCCCGTAGGTGGGTTTCATGCCGACAATGCCGCAGAACGCCGCGGGCTGGCGGATCGAGCCGCCGGTATCCGTCCCGGTCGCGCCGAGGCACAGCCGCCCGGATACCGCGGCCGCCGCCCCGCCGGACGAGCCACCCGGCACAAGCGGCCGGTTGTCGCCGTCGCGTCGCCACGGGTTTTCGACGTTGCCGAAATAGCTGGTCTCGTTGGACGAGCCCATCGCGAATTCGTCGAGATTGGTTTTGCCGAGCATCACGCTGCCGGCGCTGCGCAGATTTGCGGAGACCGTACTTTCATAGGGCGGCACGAAACCTTCGAGAATGTGCGACGCCGCCGTGGTCATCACCCCTTCGGTGCAGAACAGGTCCTTGATGGCGAGCGGAATGCCGTCGAGCGGACCCAGCGTCTCGCCCCTGGCCCGGCGGGCATCCGATGCATCGGCGTCTTCGAGCGCCCGCGCCGGCGTCTCGGTGATGAACGCATTGAGTTCGCGTGCACGCTCCATGGCAGCGATATGCGCTTCGGCAAGCTCGCGTGCGGACACAGTGCCGGCATCGAGCGCGTCGCGCGCTCCGGCGATCGTGAAATCGGTCGGCGCTGTCATTATTCGATCACCTTCGGGACCGAGAACATCCCGTCCTGCGGGTCCGGGGCGTTTGCCGTGACCCGGTCGCGGATGCCGCCGTCTGTGACTTCGTCGGCGCGCCAGCGCAGTTTCATGTCGGCGACCGAGGTCATCGGCGCAACGCCATCGGTATCGACCTCTTCCAGCTGTTCGACCCAGCCGATGATATTCGACAGTTCGCCCGCCAGCGTGTCCAGGTCGCCTTCCGGCACCTTTATGCGCGCCAGACGCGCAACGCGTATAACCGTATCCCGATCGACAGCCATGTCGTTGAATTCTCCCGCAAAAGCGCGCGGAAACTATCACCGGACCCCCGGATCGGCAAGAACGCTTCCCGTCCGCCCCACACTCCGTTAAGAACGCGTCCGTGATCATTGAACACATCCGCGAACTGGCCCCCGGCGGCGCATCTGCTCTGCCGCCGCGGGCATGTCTGCTTGGCCTCGATCTCGGCGACAAGACCATCGGCATGGCGATTTCGGATGACAGCCGGATGATCGCCTCGCCGCTGCACACGATCCGCCGGACCAAGTTCACAAAAGACGCCGAAGCGCTGATGGCCGTGTTTCCCGAATACAATGTCGGCGGCATCATCCTCGGCCTGCCGGTCAATATGGACGGCTCGGAAGGACCGCGCTGCCAGTCGACACGCCAGTTCGGTGCGAATCTTGCCGGCAAGACCGACCTGCCGATCGGCTTCTGGGACGAACGGATGTCGACCCAGGCGATGGAACGTCACCTGATCGCCCAGGATGTCACCCGCAAGCGCCGCGCCGAGGTGATCGACAAAATGGCGGCGCAGTTTATCCTGCAGGGCGCGCTCGATTTCCTGCGCAATCTGCCGTCATAGCTTTCGGATAGCTGCGTGCTCGTCGTCGTCTTCACCATCGCGCCGATCTTTCTGATCATTGTCGCCGGGTTCTGCCTGCGGCGCACGAAGCTGTTCCCGGCCGACGCCTGGCCGCCGGTCGAACGCATCACCTATTACGTGCTGTTTCCGTCGCTGCTGTTCGGCAGCCTGGCGACTGCCAATATCGACGACCTGCCCATCGGACCGCTGGGGATCGGGGTTGTCGGCACGCCCGCGCTGATGGCGCTGTTGCTGGTGGTCTTCCGGCCAGCGATGAAGCTGGACGGGCCGGGTTTCACGTCGCTGACCCAGGGCGCGATCCGGTTCAATACCTATATTGGCATTCCCCTGGTCATCGCCTTTTACGGTCCCGAAACGATCGCGTTGGGCGCGGTATTCATCGCCTTCATGGTGCCGTTCATCAACGTCGTCAGCGTCTGGGTTCTGGCCAAGTACGGCAGTGGCAGCGCCAGCACCCTCGGCGCTGTGAAGGAAATGACGCGCAACCCGCTGATTATCGCCTGTGTCGCAGGGATCATTGTCAATGTGACCGGGTTGGGCCTCGCCACACCGCTCGCGACGTTATTCGACCTGCTCGGCCGCGCCGCGCCGGCCGTCGGACTGATCTGCGTCGGGGCCGGGCTCGATCTCGCTGCCGCCCGGGCGGGCCGGTTCTGGGTCGGCCTGTCCGCCGTCCTCAAGCTCATCGCCATGCCGCTGATCGCGTTCGGCTTCGCCCAGGCGCTGGGCCTCACAGGGGCCGCCGCCTATGTTCTGGTGATCTTCCACGCCCTGCCGACCGCGCCGTCGGCCTATATCCTCGCCCGGCAGATGGGCGGCGATGCCCGCCTGATGGCCGGCATCCTGACGACGCAGACAGCGCTCGCCATCGTGACGCTGCCGATCTGGATTTCGCTGCTGGGAGCGTGAAGCCCGTTCTCCGGAAATTCGATCTCCGGGGAAATTGAATCTCTACTTAATCATATTCAAGTCAGGATCGAGCTTCATGAGATACTTCGCATCGTCGCCAACGGCTATGTAAAACCGGACGAACAACGTGCGATAATTTTCTGTCTTGAGTGCAAAGGTCCGAACGATCATCAGCACTGAAGTCGTCATCTGGCGTGTTTGAAAATTGCCTCGCGATTCCGAAGCCAATCCATAACTGGTAAATTTACCAATAGATTTCGGATAGTCGGCCTTCAACTCCCCCAAAGGGTGGTGGTCAAACAAGGTCCCACCGGCCATGTCAGAAACCATCGCTAAATCGCCGGTCAGATATGCGGACAGAATCCGGCTTTCCAGCCCTTCTGTGAACAATGGTGCGGTTTTCCCGTGCGAAAGATCAGTCGTTTTGCAAGACGTCACCAACAGAATCAGGAGTCCGGTCGTAAAAATATTTCGCAGAGTCATTCTTCCTGGCCTCTACCTCGACCTTACGACGCCGCTGTCTGTATTTTTTGAATGCGCGGCCAGGCTTCTTCGCCCTTCTCGGCCATCAGCGTCAGATACTTGTCTTCGTTCCAGTCGCCGAACGCGGCGGCATAGCTCGGCCGCGCGGTGACCCTCCCGTACCAGCCGGACAGGTTCGGATATCCGTCGAGCATCCCCATCAGGTTGAGATGTTCGAGCCGCGTGATATAGGGCGTATAGGCGGCCTCGGCGAGGGAATAGGCGGCTCCGGCGAGCCAGTCCCGGCCGTCCAGTGCCGCTTCCATATCGCGCAGGAGTGCGACCCACATCCTTATCGCTTCATGGAACACCGGGGCATCCAAGCCCTTGAAGATCAGGTCGCGCCGGCGTTCGCGTTTGACCGGATCGGGGACCGCCTCGATCAGCCGGGTACATTCCGCCTCGCCGCGTTCCAGGAACTGGTGACGAAACGCCACCCCCATGCTGACCGATGCCGTCGCCAGATCGTGATGGCCTTCGTCGAGCCGTTTGGTCCACAGCCGCATCTCGGCCTTTCCGAACGCATCGCGCGGCCGCAGCGACGGGTCGGGAAACGCGTCTTCGAGATATTCGAGGATGACGTTAGATTCGCGCACAATCATCCCGTCATGATCCAGCGTCGGCACAACGCCGCGCGGGTTGAGTTTGAGATAGTCGGCAGTCTGCGTATCGCCCGCCCGCAGGTCCAGATGGCGGCTTTCCCAATCCAGCCCCTTTTCCGCCAGCGACAGGCGGACCTTCTGGGAACAGGACGACATCGCATTATGATACAGCGCGAGCATCTTTCACCTGATGTTTTTATATGGTTTTCCCGACTGTGATCGGTTCGCGCACGGGGATCAACACCGGGATCAACATCGGCGCAGGTGCGGCGCAGTTATTTCGCCGTGGACAGTGGGATCGGTATCCGTCACCACCCGGCTCGGCCCCCAGCCGACGATCCGACCGTCTTTCACCATAACCGCTCCGAAGGACTGATCGGCGACGTTTACGGCCATGTTCAGCATATCTTCGGCAACCTCTAAAACGCCTGCAGGACAAGCCTTTGCCGGTTAGCGAAAAACCGCTGGCTGCGCCGTCGCCGCAGTCGTCACTTTGGTGATATCTGCGATATGCTCTTCAATACTGCGAAGCAGAGCGGATACATTATCAACCATTTTCGACATCTCGTCTGCCAAACGAGAAAACGAATGCAACAAACCCAGCAAGGCAACCATAACTGAAGTAGGAAACAACCATGATACCGGCTGAAACCACTAGCATTTCCGGGTACGAGTTTCCCGCAATATGCAAAATGTCTAAGACAAAAATTGCACCGGGAATTACCGCCACAGCAATAATAGTGTGAAAGAAAGAGAACGGCTTAAAGGTATAATTAGCCCGCAACAAACTGTATACAAAAACGCTATTTGCATAATACCAAAATACGAACCCTTTAATCGGATGCGATGCAAGACCGCATAAGCTCTGTTCCGGGCAAAGAGGTTTCAGAAAGTTCCCAACACCAAAGAATTCAACAGTTGCGATCAGGACCGCAAACGGAATTAGGAGTCGCAACAGCCAAATTTGAAATGGCAGAACACCGTCCATTAAGAAGGATTTCTCCATTCCCATTCGGGCAGACGGCAAAATCAAAGCGTAAAGGAGAAGTACGCCCACATAGGTCATCCAGTGTTGGGCGGTCAGACCGGTTAGAATTACCACCACAAGAACTTCCATTCTTGGAGAAACCGTGACCCCCCTCAACATACTTTCCTTTGCTGATATGTGGCATCCGAAAAGCCTTCAGCTAACATTCCAGCACTGCCACGCCTGACCCGTCTGGCGGCGCCTGCAATGTCTTCATCCTTTGCCCAACTAACAATTATTCCCACAACTCCCTCTGCATCGCAGAAATTCCACCACGGTGAGCGCCTTTACATAAGAGTATCGAGCGACAAGACACTCTATCAAGTTTCGATTTGTGTCTGACAGGATTTGCGTTACTCCGACATCACCCGTTCAACACCGGCGCAATCGCGGTGCGCCGCCATCGGTGCCGCCGCGGCCATGCACGAACCGGTCGATCCCCGCCCAATAGGCGCCGGCTTCGCACATCGGGCACGGATGGGACGTGCTGTACATCGTGCAGCCGGAAAGACTGTTCGTGCCCAGCCTCTTGGCCGCATCGCGCAGCGCGATCATTTCGGCATGGGCGGTGGGATCGGTGTCCGTCACCACCCGGCTCGGCCCCCAGCCGACGATCCGGCCGTCTTTGACGACAACCGCCCCGAAAGGCTGGTCGCCCTCCTCGACCGCTTTCTTCAGCATGTCCTCGGCGACGGCCATGAACCCGGCGGCCCCGTCGCTGGACGGCTGGCGGTAGGCCGCGCCCTGCGTTGCCCCTTGCGACGCCGCCGCACCGGCACCGAGCGGGGTGGCCGCGAAACCGGCGAGCAGCGCGCGGCGACTGAGCCTTGCAATATCCTGATGGTTTTCTGGCATGGCGTTCCTCCCATCCCCTATCCTGCCGCAACAAAACCGCGCCGCCAATTGTCGCCAATTGCCGCCAGTGTCGCTTTGGGCTCTAATCCCTGTATGAAATTCGGAATCAACATCGCGCCTTCCTGGGATTCCTGGAAGATCGTCAAACGGGCGGAAGAGCTTGGTTTCGATCATGCGTCGTTTATCGATTCCCAGTTGATCAATGCCGACATGTTCGTCTCGATGACTGCCGCGGCAATGAAAACCGACCGCATACACCTGAGCACCGGCGTGCTGATCCCGTCGAACCGCCTCGCCCCCGTGGCCGCAAGCGCGCTTGCCAGCCTGAACGCCCTTGCCCCGGGGCGAATTCATATGGGGGTCGGCACCGGGTTTACCGGACGGCGGACCATGGGACTCGGGCCCATGAAACTCGCCGACATGTTCGACTATATTGCGGTGGTGGAGGAACTGCTGGCGGGCAATCTGGTCGATGCCGGGATCGAGGGCGGGATGCATCCGATCCGGTTCATGAACCCGGAACT
The DNA here is from genome assembly GCA_963977005.1 of uncultured Rhodospirillaceae bacterium. Taxonomy (GTDB): domain Bacteria; phylum Pseudomonadota; class Alphaproteobacteria; order MPNO01; family UBA830; genus CAXBCP01. The sequence continues at coordinate 146,650 of CAXBMQ010000005.1, read as the reverse complement.
CGGTTTGATAAACATTGAGGATCCGATTCCGGTCCATGTCTCGGCGCTGGGTCCGCGCGGGCGACACATGGTCGCCGGGCGCGGCTACCGGTGGACCAACACGGTCGGCAACCTGGACCGTGCACAGGCGGCGTTGGACGACATGAAACAGGCCTGGCGCGATGCCGGGCGCGATGACGCCGATCTATGGGCCAACGCCAATTGCGGCGGCGCGGTGCTGAAAAACGCCGACGACTGGGACGCGGATTACGTCCGCGCCGAGGCCGGCCCGTCGAGCGCGATCATCCTGCACAACCTGGCGGAGGAAGCCGAGTTCGGTTCCATCGGCCACAAACCACCCCCCGAACTGCAGAAGCTCGTCGACGAATACCGAAAAATCTATGAGGCGTATGAGCCCGCGGATGCCCGCTATCTCGCCAATCACAAAAACCACCTGATGACGGTCCGGCCCGAGGAAGAACACCTGATCACCGGCGATTTCATTCGCGCCACCACCATATCCGGCACGAGGGAAAAGCTGCGGGACGATATCCGCGCACTCGCCGATATGGGATACAGTCTGTTCAGTACCCATATCCGGGCAACCCGGCCTGAAATGCTCGAAGGCTGGGCCGATGTAATCGAAGGAGTCTGACCGGGATGGCAACGCACTTCCGGCCGGCACGCGCCGACATCGATATCGACTAGGGAAAGTCTCCAAATCATGTTTTTCGAACCCGCCAAGAACGACCACGGCCTGCCCTACAACCCGATCAAGGCCTGCGTGGTGCCACGCCCGATCGGCTGGATTTCTACCGTAAACACGGCCGGCGACGTCAACGTCGCGCCTTTCAGCTTTTTCAACGTGCTCAGCTATCACCCGCCATTCGTCCTTTTCTCCGCCGGCGGTCATGCCGACGATCATGAAGACAAGGACACCATCGCCAACGTCAAGGAAACCGGCGAATTCGTCTACAACATGGCGACCTGGGACCAGCGCGAAGAGATGAACGAGACCGGCCTGATCATCGACCGGGACGTGAGCGAGCTGTCCGAGACCGGGCTCGAAGGTCTCCCGTCTAAGATGGTCGCGCCGCCGCGCATCAAGGGCTCCCCGGTGCAGTTCGAATGCAAACTGCACGAAATCGTCGTTCTGCCCGGCGACAGCAAGATGGCAATCCACCATGCGGTGTTCGGCAAGGTCGTCGGCGTGCATATCGCCGACGAGGCGATCAGCGAGGACGGTATTTTCGAGGTCGCACGGGTCAAACCCATCGCCCGGCTCGGCTACAAGGATTATGCCTGGGTGGACGAAAGCAACATGTTCCAGATGGAAAAACGCACGCCCGAAGAACTGATCGGCAAGCCGCAACAGGCTGCCGAGTAAACCGCGATGACAGCCCCCCGGACCGGCCCACTCACCGGCATTCGCATCCTCGATCTCAGCCGTATCCTCGCCGGCCCCGTCTGCACCCAGCTGCTCGGCGATTACGGGGCCGACGTCATAAAAATCGAGAAACCCGGCGCGGGCGACGATACCCGCAAGTGGGGACCGCCCTTCGTGAAGGACAAGGACGGCAACGACACAGATGAGAGCACCTTCTATCTGTGCGCCAACCGCAACAAGCGTTCAGTTGCCGTCGATATCTCGCAGCCCGACGGCCAGGCGGTTATCCGCAAGCTGCTCGCGAAATGCGACGTCCTGATCGAGAATTTCCGCGTTGGCGCACTGGCCAAATACGACCTCGGCTACGACGACCTGCGCGACGAATTTCCCGCGCTTGTCTATTGCTCGATCACCGGCTTCGGCCAGACCGGACCCTATCGCGACCGCGCGGGATACGATTTCCTCGCCCAGGGCATGGGCGGCATCATGTCGGTGACGGGGGAACCCGACGGCATGCCGATGAAAACCGGCATCGGCATTGCCGATATCATGACCGGCATGCACGCATCGACCGGCATTCTCGCCGCGCTGCGCCACCGGGACGCGACCGGGATGGGCCAGCATATCGACCTGTCGCTGTTCGAAACGCAGATTTCATGGCTGTATTATCATGCGGTCGAATACCTCAACACGGGCGAGAACCCGGAACGGCTCGGCAATGCGCATGCCAGTGTCGTTCCTTACGAAGTGTTCGAGACCGCGGACGGCCATGTCATCCTCGCTGCCGGCAATGACAGCCAGTTCGCCGGTTTCTGTGCCGCTGCCGGCGCCCCGGAGCTTGCCGATAACCCCGACTTCGCCACCAATCCCGCCCGGATCCGCAACCGCGACGATCTGCTTCCGAGAATCCGCGACATATTGCGGGGAAGGAGCACCGACGACTGGGTATCCACGCTGGAAAAAGCGGGGGTGCCGTGCGGTCCGATCAACACACTGGACCGGGTGTTCGACGATCCGCAGGCGCAGGCGCGCGGCATGGCGATCGACATGCCTCATCCGCAGGCGGGCTCCGTCAAACTGGTCGCAGCGCCCGCGAAAATGTCGGCAACGCCGGTCACCTATCGCCGCCCCCCGCCGGTCCGCGGCGAGCACACAACCGAAGTCCTGCGCGACATGCTGGGACTGACGGATAGCGAAATCGCGCGGCTGCGCCAGGATGGCATCACAGAGGGGGAATGAACCCTGAGCCAAACCGGTCGATCCGCCGTCGGCGAATCGGAGGGCGTTTCAGTCTATTGCCGCCCTTGCCCGTGCCTCTTATAAACAGCTTTTAATGACAGATACGGCAAACGATGCGGTCCTTCACCCGCCCAGAATGCATATTCTCGGGATGGAAGGCGTTCCCCGGGAAGAGATAGAAACTCTTCTCGACCTGTCTGAATCCTATATCGAGCAGAGCCGTCAGGACGACAAGAAGAGCGCCATCCTGCGCGGGCGGACGCTGATCAACGTTTTCTTCGAAAATTCGACCCGGACGCGCACATCGTTCGAGCTTGCCGGCAAAAGGCTCGGCGCCGACGTTATCAACATGTCGGTCAGCGCCAGTGCCATAAAAAAGGGGGAAACGCTGATCGACACGGCGATGACCCTGAACGCCATGCATCCCGACGTCCTGACCGTCCGTCACGGCGATTCAGGCGCGGTCCAGTTGCTCAGCGAAAAAGTTACCTGTTCGGTCATCAATGCCGGCGACGGCAGCCACGAACACCCGACCCAGGCGCTGCTCGACGCGCTGACCATCCGGCGCCGCAAAAAATCGCTGAAGGGTCTAACGGTCGCGATCTGCGGCGACATCCTGCATTCCCGCGTCGCACGGTCGAATATTTACCTGCTGAACACGATGGGCGCCCATGTCCGGCTGGTCGCGCCAAAGACCCTGCTGCCCGCCGCGATCGAGAAGCTCGGCGTCGAAGTATTTCACAACATGCGCGACGGAATCCGGGATGCCGACATCATCATGATGCTGCGCCTCCAGACGGAACGGATGCAGGGCTCCTACGTGCCGTCGACCCGCGAATATTTCCGCTTCTTCGGCCTCGACCGCGAAAAGCTGGCCGTCGCCAAGCCGGATGCCCTGATCATGCACCCGGGGCCGATGAACCGGGGTATCGAGATCGATTCCGAACTGGCGGACGACATCCACCGCAGCGTTATCCACGAACAGGTGGAAATGGGCGTCGCGGTCCGCATGGCCTGCCTCGACCTGGTGACCCGCAGCCTGTCGCGCAACACCGACGGGGACGCGGCATGACCGAGCAGCTTCGGGCATATGTGAATGCGCGCCTACTGGATCCTGCAAGCGATCTCGACCAGACGGGCACGGTTCTGATCGACGGCAACAAGATTGTCGACACCGGGCCGCACCTGTTCCCGAACGGCCCGCCCGCCAACGTTCAGGTCATCGACTGCCAGGGCTATTGCCTGGCGCCGGGACTGATCGACATGCGCGTTCATCTTCCGGAACCCGGCGGCGAACACAAGGAAAGCTTCGAGACCGCAAGCGCAGCGGCGGCAGCCGGCGGCGTGACGTCTCTGATCTGCCTGCCGGATACCGACCCCGCCATCGACAACGTCTCGGTCATCGAATTCATCGCGCGCCGGGCGCGCGAGACCAACATCGTGAAAATCTATGCCTATGGCGCCATCACGCGCGGCCTGGAAGGCAAGGAGCTGACCGAGTTCGGCATTCTGTCCGAAGCGGGCGCGCTCGCCTTCACCGATGCGACCCGCGCGATCGCCGATACGCTGGTGATGCGCCGCGCTCTTTCCTACGCATCGACGTTCGACCTGCTGGTCGTCCAGCACCCGGAAGAGCCGAGGCTGGCACGGAACGGCCAGATGACCGAAGGCGAAATGTCGACCCGGCTCGGTCTGGCCGGGATCCCCGCCGTCGCCGAGGTCATGATGCTGGAGCGCGACCTTCGGCTCGTCGAACTGACGGGCGCGCGCTATCACGCCGCCCATGTCACCACCACCGCCGCCATCGACGTTATCCGGACGGCAAAGGCACGCGGGCTGCCGGTCACCTGCGATACCGCGCCGCATTATTTTACGCTCACCGACGCGGCAACCGCCGACTACCGTACCTTCGCCAAGGTCTCGCCGCCCCTGCGCTGCGAAGAAGACCGGCTTGCGGTGATCGAAGGCCTGCGCGACGGAACCATTGACGTCATCGCTTCCGACCACCGCCCGCAGGACCAGGATTCGAAGCGGCTTCCTTTCGTCCAGGCGGAACCCGGTATTGTCGGGCTGGAAACGCTGCTGCCACTGACGCTGGCGCTCCACCGGGAAGCCGGTATCGGCCTGCTCGACCTGATACGCCGGCTGACCTCGGCGCCGGGCAGCCTGCTGCGGATGAAAGAAGGACGCCTCGCCCCCGGTCTGCCGGCCGACATGGTGATCTTCGATCCCGATCACGCATGGACGGTTGAGGCGACGGACCTCAAGAGCAGGTCGAAAAACACCCCCTTCGACCAGACGCCGGTTCAGGGTAAAGCGATGTGCACCGTCGTGGGCGGACGGCACGTCCATTCCCTGATCGGTTGAGTCATGATCGACCCGATCAGCTGGGCGCATAGCTGGCCGTATATCCTTGCGGCGTTCGCCGGCGGCTACCTGTTGGGCGCCCTGCCTTTCGGCCTTATCCTGACGCGCCTCGCGGGGATGGGCGATATCCGGAAAATCGGGTCGGGAAATATCGGCGCAACCAACGTGCTGCGCACCGGCAACAAGAAGATTGCCGCGGCGACACTCCTGCTCGACGGCGCCAAGGGGGCCGTTGCCGTGCTGATCGCGCAGTTTTTCGGTCCCGATACCGCTATTGTTGCCGCCGCCGGGGCGCTGCTCGGGCACCTTTTCCCGGTCTGGCTGAATTTTCGCGGGGGAAAGGGCGTCGCAACCGCACTTGGCATTCTGCTGGCGCTTTCGCCACCGGTCGGCGGGCTTGCCTGCCTGACCTGGCTGCTGGCAGCGTTTCTGTTCCGCTATTCATCCCTGTCAGCTCTCATCGCGCTGGCGGCAACGCCGCTTTACATGTGGTGGCTTGCCGATCCGCAGCGGACGGAATTCGCGATCGCGCTGGCCATTTTGGTCTGGATCCGGCACCGCGAAAATATAGGGCGCTTGCTGCGCGGCGAAGAATCGAAAATCGGCGCATCCGGCAAGACTTGACCGTCCTGAAAATGCCACCCATCGTTGCAGGATGGATCGCGCCCGGACACCTCTGAACGACGCCGAACGGATCGACTGGCTGCGGCTTATCCGGACCAGAAACGTCGGCCCGCGCCTGTTCGTCGATCTGGTTGAGCGTTTCGGTACGGCGGCGGCGGCGCTCGACGCCCTGCCGGACCTTGCACGGCGGGGTGGCGGGCGACGAAAATTCAATATTCCGGCCCGCGACAGCGCGGTATCGGAACTCGAGGCGCTCGCCAAGGCCGGCGGCATGGTGCTCGGGTTGTGGGAACCCGACTATCCCGAAACGCTTGCCGCTATCGCCGATCCGCCGCCGCTGCTGTTCCTGCACGGCGATGCAGCGTTTCTGACACGCCCGACGGTCGCGATCGTCGGCGCGCGGAACGCCTCAGCAAACGGGCGGCGTCTTGCAGAGGAAATCGCGAGCGAGCTCGGCGAGGCCGGCTACGTCGTCGTCTCGGGCCTCGCCCGCGGCATCGATGCAGCGGCGCATGCCGGTGCGCTGAACACCGGAACCATTGCCGCCATTGCAGGCGGCATAGACATCGTTTACCCGCCGGAGCACGAAGACCTGCAACACCGGATCGCCGAAGCCGGGGTGCTCGTCTCCGAACAACCTGTCGGCACCCGCCCGACCGCGCGGCATTTCCCGGCACGAAACCGGCTGATTTCCGGTCTTTCGCGTGGCGTGCTTGTCGTCGAGGCGGCGCTCAAATCCGGTTCGCTGATCACGTCCAGGCTCGCCCTCGAACAGGGCCGCGAGGTCTTCGCTGTTCCGGGTTCGCCCCGCGATCCACGCTGCAAGGGCACCAACGATCTGATCCGCCAGGGCGCCGTTCTGACAGAAAACGCGGCTGACATTGTATCCGCCCTGTCACAGCAGATGTTGAAACCCCGCCCCGTGACAACGCGCCCAATCCCGCGCCAACCCGTTGAAACCCCACCTGAAACCGCCCCCGAAACAGCGCGCGCTGAAATACTCAAATTGCTGGGTGCCGCACCGACAGGTGTTGACGAACTGGTTCGCGAGTGCCACATGTCTGCCGCCTCGGTCCGCAGTACGCTGCTCGAACTAGAACTCGCCGGGCGAATTGAAAGACATCCGGGAAACCGGGTTTCGCTGGTTTTATAAACAATGCGGCAACCAACGTTCCCTATAGTGTTGGCGCCCGCAAACTGAATTATCGGTGATCATGGACGTAGTCGTCGTCGAGTCGCCCGCCAAGGCGAAGACCATCAACAAGTATCTGGGTGCGGACTTCAAGGTCCTGGCCAGCGTCGGCCACGTGCGCGATCTCGTCTCGAAAGACGGGTCCGTCCAGCCCGACGAAGACTTTCACATGGTCTGGACCGTCGACCCCAAGGCGGAAAAGAACCTTCAGGCCATCCAGGACGCCATCAAGGGCGCGGATCACCTGTATCTCGCAACCGACCCGGATCGCGAAGGCGAAGCGATTTCCTGGCATCTCCAGGAAATCCTGAACGAGCGCCATGCGCTGGACGATATCGACGTCAAACGCGTCGTGTTTCACGAAGTCACGAAGAACGCCATCATCGAGGCGGTAAACAACCCGCGCGAACTGAACCGCGAACTGATCGATGCCTATCTGGCCCGCCGGGCGCTCGATTATCTTGTCGGGTTCAGCCTGTCGCCGATCCTGTGGCGCAAGCTTCCGGGATCGAAATCGGCAGGCCGCGTCCAGTCCGTGGCGCTGCGCCTGATCTGCGAACGCGAAGCCGAGATCGAGGTCTTCAATCCGCAGGAATACTGGACCATCGGCGCCGCTTTCACGACAGCGAGCGGGGCCGCCGTACCGGCGCGGCTGACCCATTTGGCCGGCAAGAAGCTCGACCGGTACGATATCGATAACGAAGGTGCCGCCAAGGCCGCCGTCGCCGAGATTGAAAAGCACGGCTACACGGTCAAATCGGTCGAGCGCAAAACGGTCAATCGCCGCGCCGCGCCCCCGTTTACGACATCGACGATGCAGCAGGAAGCCTCCCGTAAGCTGGGCTTCGGCGCGACCCGCACCATGCGTACCGCGCAGAAACTGTATGAGGGTGTCGATATCGGCGGCGAAACCGTCGGCCTGATCACCTATATGCGGACCGACAGCGTCAGCCTGGGCCAGGAAGCGGTCGTCGCCGTTCGCGCGGTAATCGGCCAGGAATACGGCCACAACTACGTGCCGGACCAGCCCAACACATATCGCAACAAGTCGAAGAACGCCCAGGAAGCCCATGAAGCGGTGCGTCCGACGGAATTTTCGCGCAAACCCAACGAAGTCCGCCAGTATCTCGGCGAAGACGAACGCCGGCTGTACGACCTGATCTGGAAACGCGCCGTCGCGAGCCAGATGGAAAGCGCCGTGATGGAGCAGGTGGCGGTCGATATCGCCTCGCCGGACGGGGCGACCGTGCTCCGCGCCAACGGCTCGGTGGTGAAATTCGACGGCTTCCTGAAACTCTATCAGGAAGGCCAGGACGAACGCGCCGGCGCAGGCGACGAAGACGAGGGCAATGAGCGCGACCGCATCCTGCCGCCGATGAACGAAGGCGATACGATGAACCGCGGCGAGGTAACGCCGGAACAGCATTTCACCAAGCCGCCACCGCGCTTCACCGAGGCGAGCCTCGTGCGCAAGATGGAAGAACTCGGCATCGGCCGCCCGTCGACCTATGCCTCTATCCTTCAGGTGCTGCAGGACCGCAATTACGTGACACTGGAACAGCGCCGGTTCACGCCGCATGATCGCGGACGGATGGTAACGGCGTTCCTGTCGGAATTCTTCGAACGTTACGTCGAATACGGTTTCACGGCCGATCTCGAAAACCGTCTCGACGATGTCGCGAACGGCGACATGCAGTGGAAATCGCTGCTCCGCGATTTCTGGGATGCCTTTTCCGCCGCCATCGGCGAAACGAAGGACCTGCGCATCACGGAGGTGATCGACAAGCTCGACGCAGAGCTCGGGCCCCATTTCTTCCCGGAACGCGAAGACGGCAGCAATCCGCGCAAATGCCCGGCCTGCAAAGACGGACGGCTCGGCCTCAAGCTCGGCCGGAACGGCGGCTTTATCGGGTGTTCAAATTACCCCGAATGCGGACACACCACCGCGCTGACGGTCATCACCGGCAACGAGGACGAAGACGCCGCCTTTACCGGACCGAAAGAACTCGGCACGGATCCCGAGACCGAACTGCCCGTGTCGATGCGCAAGGGGCCGTTTGGCGTCTACGTGCAGCTTGGCGAGGCGGTCAAGGGATCGAAAGAAAAACCGAAACGGCAGTCCCTGCTGCGGGGCATGGTGCCGTCGGACGTCGATCTCGATCTGGCTCTTGCGCTGCTGTCGCTGCCGCGCCCGATCGGCCCGCATCCGGAAAGCGGCGACATGATCCTTGCCGGTGTCGGGCGTTTCGGCCCGTACCTGAAGGTCGGCGACCGCTACGTGAAGCTGAAACCCGATGACGATGTCCTGACCCTCGGCCTCAACCGGGCCGTCACCATCATCGCCGAAGCGCCGGCCAAGCGGGCGGCGAAATCCGCCGGCAAGAAGATCGGCGACCACCCCGATGACGGCAAGCCGATCGAACTGCGCGACGGTCGCTACGGGCCATACGTCAAACACGGCAAAATCAACGCTTCGCTGCCGAGCGACATGGAACCGGAATCGCTGTCGCTGGAACTTGCAATCGAACTGATCGCGGCGCGCGCCGAAAAGGTCGGCTCGAAACCGAAGAAAAAAGCCAAGACCAAAAAGGCGAAGAAAGCCAAGAGCAAGGCGAAGGGTAAAGCAAAGGGTAAGGGTAAGGCGAAAGCCAAGACCAAGACCGCAGCCAAGGCCACAGCTAAGGCCGGTGACGCTACCGACGCCGCGCCCGCTTCAAGCGAAGAGGCGTGACCGCCGTCACGATACGCCCCCGGTGAGCAAATCGCCCGCCGAGATACCTTTTCCGACCAAAGAACAGGTTCTGGAATTCGTCCGCGGCCATAAGGGACCGGTCGGGAAGCGTGAAATCGCGCGCGCCTTTAACATCCGCGGCGCCGACCGCGCCCGGTTGAACGGGCTGCTCCGCGAGTTGCGGGACGAGGGAAACCTGGACAAGGGACGTGGCAAACGCTTTGCCAAACCGGGCACTCTTCCCAGTGTCGGCGTCATCGAGGTGACCGGGATCGACCGCGACGGCGACCCGGTCGCCCGTCCTGTCACCTGGGAAAGCGACGGCCCGCCGCCCGCGGTTTTCCTCAGCACGGAACGCAAGGGGCCCGCCCCGGCGGTTGGCGACCGTATCCTTGCGCGGCTCGCGCCGTCCGGCGACGGCACCTATACCGCGCGTATCATCAAGCTGCTTCAGGCCGCCCCGCAACGCGTACTGGGGATATTCCAGATGGTCGGCGGCAAGGGCCGGGTTATTCCGACGAACCGCCGCATCCGCACCGAATTCGCCATTCCGCCGGGTCAGGAAAACGGTGCATCCCGGGGCGACCTGGTCGAGGCACAGGCTATCGGCGGGCGCAGCTTCGGCCTGCCTGAGGCGCGTATCGCCGAAGTCATCGGAGATGCATCGGGGCCCCGCGCGCCCAGTCTGATCGCCATTCATTCGAATGACATACCGGTCGAATTTTCGCCCGGAGCACTGGCAGATGCGGAAGCCGCCAAGCCGGTCCCACCGGACGGACGGACCGATCTGCGACGGGTTCCGCTGGTCACAATCGATGGCGCGGACGCACGGGACTTCGACGATGCCGTCTGGGCGGAACGCGATTCCGACCCTAAAAACAAGAGCGGCTGGCACCTGCTGGTCGCGATCGCCGACGTGTCCTGGTATGTGCGCTCCGGCAAACCGCTGGACCGCGACGCGCACGACCGCGGCAATTCGGTCTATTTCCCGGACCGGGTTGTGCCGATGCTTCCGGAAGCCCTGTCGAACGGGCTCTGTTCGCTGGTCCCGAACGAGGATCGCGGCTGCCTGGCCGTTCATATGTGGATTGACGCCGACGGCAACCTGAAGCGGCACGAGTTCATTCGCGGCATCATGCGGTCGGCGGCACGGCTGACGTACGAACAGGTGCAGGCGGCACGCGACGGCGAGCCGGACGAAACGACCGCCCGCCTGGCCGAAGATGTGATCGCGCCGCTCTACGGCGCCTTCGAAGCCCTGCAATCGGCGCGGATCCGGCGCGGTACGATCGACCTCGACCTGCCGGAACGCAAGGTGAAGCTCGACCGCAAGGGGAACGTCGTGGATATCGAGCCGGTGGAGCGGCTCGACAGCCACCGGTTGATCGAAGAATTCATGATCTCGGCCAATGTCGCCGCGGCCGAGGCGCTGGAACGGAAAGACGCCCCCTGCATGTTCCGCATTCACGATCAGCCGTCGCAGGAAAAGGTCGAGGGTCTGCGCGAGGTTCTGTCGTCGGTCGGTATCAAGCTGGCCAGGGGCCAGGTCGTCAGGCCGGAATTGTTCCAGCGCATCGTCGCGCAGGTCGCGGGCAAACCCGAGGCGCAGACCGTCAACATGGCGGTGCTCCGCTCCCAGGCGCAGGCGGAATACAGCCCCGTCAATCTCGGTCATTTCGGCCTGGCATTGCGACGCTACGCTCATTTCACGTCGCCGATCCGGCGCTATTCGGACCTGCTGGTCCACCGCTCGCTGATTTCCGCCTATGGTCTGGGCCGCGACGGGCTCGGACCCGATGACGGCGACAGGTTTGCCGAACTGGGCAAGCATATCTCGTCCACCGAGCGCCGCGCCGTCGATGCCGAGCGAGAGGCCGTCGACCGGTTCACCACGATTTTCCTGTCGGATCAGGTCGGCGCCGAATTCGCCGCCCGGATCAACGGGACGCATCGGGCCGGCCTGTTCGTAACCCTCGTCGAGACCGGCGCCGACGGCCTTGTGCCGATGTCGATGCTGGGCGACGACCGGTTCGATTACGACGAACAACGCCAGCAGATTAAAGGCCGCGGCACCGGGGTGACCTACAGGATCGGCGATCCGGTCAGGGTGACCCTCGAAGAGGCCAACGTTCACACCGGTTCGATGGCTTTTTCGATCTCCCGTGCACGGCCGGCCCGGAGCGGGCGGACCGACCGGGGCAGCGCCCCGGCACAACCGAAAAAACAGCGCCGAAAAGGCCCAAAAAAACCCAATAAAAACAAAGGAAAGCGCCGGGCCCCGTCAAAAACGTCCCGCTAACGAAAAGTTAATTCGCATTCCGTAAAGACAGGGTTAGTTTAGGGGGGCATTGGGGCGATAGTAATCGCCAGACACCAGTTGAACGCGGAGACCATGCGCATCGACGAGACGGACACCACCAACGCCCTCTCCCCCGCGCCCGACGGGGAACCGCACCCGCGGCGGAAGCGCCGCCGTATCGTCGCGACACTCTGCGCCGGTTTCGTTCTTGTCGCCGCGGCCTGCGTTGCGCCATCGCCCGAATCGTCGGAACAGGGCAGCAACCGGCTGGTCCTCGAAACCGCCTTCAAAAACATCGATCTCCGATACGCATCGGCAGTCTCGACACGAACGGTTTCGCTCGCCGGGCTCAAAGCCCTCTCCGACACGGACACGCTGCTGGCGTTCGACGACCGGACAAACGCAATCGCGCTGAGCTACGAAGACCGTCTACTCGGCGAATGGCCGGTGCCGGGCGACGAAGACCATGACGGCTGGGCGATACTGGTGGCCGACGCGATCGAGAAGGCCCGTCAGGAGGCACCCAGCCTTCGCGAACAGGATCATGAACTGGTGCTGGCACGCTTCTTCCGCGGGGCGCTGTCGAAGCTCGACCGCTACACCCGTTATGCAACGCCGGCACAGGCCCGCAACACCCGCGCGCGCCGCGAGGGATTCGGCGGACTGGGGGTCACGATCCGCTACGATAAAGGCAATGTTTACGTCGAAAAGGTCCATCGGGGCACACCGGCCGACAAGGCGGGTCTGAAAGCGGGCGACCTGATTACCCATGTCGGCGACATAACGTTGGCAGGACTGACCCAGAACGGCGCCATCGGGCACCTGCGCGGCCCGGTCCACAGCAAGGCAGACCTGACAATTATCCGCTCGAATGCACCGTCGCCCCTGAGAATCGCCGTTGTGCGGGCCCACATCATCGTGCCGACGGTGACATCGAAGCGCGAAGACGGAATCCTCACGATCCGGCTCTCCGGGTTCAACCAGGGCACGTCGCGGAGCCTTGGCAAGATCCTCGCCGCCGCCGAACGCGAAAATCCCCGGTCATTGCGCGGTATCGTCCTCGACCTCCGCAGCAATCCGGGCGGTCTGCTCGACCAGGCGGTCGCCGTCGCCGACTTCTTCCTGAATGACGGAAGGATTATCTCGACCAAGGGCCGCCACCACCGCGCCAACCAGATATTCAACGCGTCTTGGGGCGAGCGCGTTACCCGGACGCCCATCGCGGTTCTCGTCAACGGGCGCTCCGCGTCGGCATCCGAGATTGTCGCGGCAGCGCTGCGCGACCGCGGGCGGGCCATCGTTATCGGCGCATCCTCGTTCGGCAAAGGCAGCGTCCAGACAATCATCCGGCTGCCCAATGGCGGCGAACTGACGCTGACCTGGGCACATATGATCGCACCGGCAGGGTTCAACCTGCAGAGCCATGGCATCATCCCGGCCATCTGCACGTCGGCGAAAGACAACGATTTATCGAATATGATGGCAGCGATCCGCAGCGACATGCCCGCCGCCGGGACGATCCTCAACGCGGCGCTGGCATCGCGCTACGCGATCCGGACAAATCCCGACCTTGCCCGCGAGCGCTGCCCGCCGACCCGCAAGGAGCGCGCCGAAGACCAGGAAATCGCCAAATACCTGCTGGAACATAAATCGCTCTATACACGGGCGCTGAGAGATGGCGGCGCGGCCATCGCAGAACGCTGATTTTCGCTGCTCCGGGCTCACCAAATCCTTGACAGACAGGGCTGAACCGGTCAGTTTCCCGCAAATTTTAAGGTCCTGCATTTCAGGAGAAATAGAATGGCCAAAAACAACACGATCGTCGTCAAACTGCTGAGCACCGCGGATACCGGCTATTTCTATGTCGCGAAGAAAAACCCGCGTACGCAGACGGAGAAGCTGGAATTCCGGAAATACGATCCGGTTGCGCGCAAGCACGTCGCGTTCAAGGAAGCCAAAATCAAATAGGCCTTCGGCTTATAAATGCGAAAACGCCGCCCATCGGGCGGCGTTTTTCGTCTCGGGCTTCCTGTCGGAAGCGCCGGAGTCAGGCCCGGGCAGCCGCCGGTAGCGGACTTGAATCGGCCGGCAGGTCGTCGGCAACCTCAACCCGGTTCCGGCCACCGTTTTTCGCGGCATAGAGCGCCTGATCGGCTCGCTCAAGCAAATCGTTGAGCGCAATTTCGCCCGCAGGCCCCGTGGCGACACCGATACTCATCGTGACCTTCAGCGTCTCGCCGTTATCGTCGATATCGAATGGTTCGGCTTCGACCATTTCACGCAGCCGGTTTGCCGCAACGACCGCGGACCGGCCCTCGACATTCGGCATCAGTACCACAAATTCCTCTCCACCCAGCCGGATCGCCGTATCGAAGCCGCGAATACCGCTCATCACCCGCTGTGCGAGGCCCCGCAGAACCTCGTCGCCCGCCGCGTGGCCGTAATCGTCATTGACCGCCTTGAAGTGGTCGACGTCCATGATCAGCATGGAGATCGGCTTTCCGCCGCCCCGCAGGTCGCGTGAGAGCTCCTCGAAATGGGTTTCGAGATAACGGCGGTTGTACAGGCCGGTCAGGCTGTCCGTGACGGCCGCGGTCAGGCTTTTTTCGTATTGCTGGCGCAGATTGTCTTCGAACTGTTTGCGCCGTATCTGCGTCTTTGCCCGCGCGGTGAGTTCGTTCTTGTTGACCGGGCGCACCAGGTAATCGTTGACACCCAGATCGAGCGCCTTCGCCAGGCGTTCCGTATCGCCGTCATCCAGCATAATCAAAATGGGGGAATGACGCGTCACGCCGCTGGAACGCAGTTGCGAACAGAACCGAAGCACATCGTTGCCGCCAACGCGGTCGTCGACCAGTATCAGGTGGAAATCGCCGTCCAGCGCCTTGATCGTTGCATCGTCCGTCGTTGTCGAATGCTCGACACTGTAGCCCTCTTCCGACAACGTCTCCACGATCCGCTGCGAGGGGCCGTATTCGTCGGCGACAAGCAGGACCTGCAGCAGAGACGGGTCGGCATCCTCAGGCGCGATCGCATTGTTCAGGCCGAACTGGGTAAACGTGGATTCCCGCGCACGCCACTCGTCCATCGCCCGCTTAAGACGCACGAGCGACCGTATCCGGGCAAACAGGGCGAGATCGTTGACCGGTTTGGTCAGAAAATCGTCGGCACCGGCTTCCAGCCCCTTGACCCTGTCCGACACTTCGCTCAGGGCCGTTACCATGACGACCGGTATATGCGCTGTGGCCGGGTTTTCCTTGATACGCTGGCAGACCTCGAAGCCGTCCATGCCCGGCATCATGACGTCGAGCAACACAATATCGGGCATCGCCTCGGCGACGATCTCAAGCGCCGTCGCGCCGTCATTCGCGGTCAGAACCTCGTAGTACTCGACCAGCAGTTTCGCTTCGAGCAAACGGACGTTTGCGGCAATATCGTCAACGACTAGAACGCGAGCAGACATGGTTTTCCCTTATTATCCCAGTACCGTCTGGATCGTCTCAAGGAAACTGTTCACCGAAATCGGCTTGGCAATATAGGCTTCACATCCGCCGCTGCGGATTTTTTCCTCGTCGCCTTTCATCGCAAAGGCGGTGACGGCGATGACCGGAATCGATTTCAGTTCGTCGTCCGCCTTGATCCATTTGGTGACCTCCAGCCCCGAGACTTCGGGAAGCTGAATATCCATCAGGATCAGATCGGGACGATGTTCGCGGGCCAATTGCAGCGCTTCGCGACCGTCCTTGGTCTGTAATGTCGTATAGCCGTGGACTTCGAGCAGGTCATGAAACAGTTTCATGTTCAGCTCGTTGTCTTCGACGATAAGAATTTTCTTCTGGTCCATCTTAATCCCTGACTCTGGCGGCGCGCACGCAATAATGCGGCGTGTATCTGTGACTCATAATGTGAAAAACAATCGTCAACGGCAGCGGCCCCTCGCAAAGTCGTTCATGAATCCCGGCAATTCGGGTATTTCGGGGTCATCTTGCGTATTAATCGTTAACATTTGGTAATCTTTCTTGGAAAGTCGCCCAAGTCAAAGGTTTATGCGCCCCTGCACAGAACCTTTCTTACAGCGATATATCAAATCGGTTTGCGGAGCCTGAATGAGAATCGGGATCGACATAGGCGGCACCAAAATCGAGGGTATCGCGCTGGACTCTGCCGGGCTGACCCTTTTCAGGGAACGCATTCCCACACCGACGGGCGACTACCGCGCCACAGTTGCCGCGGTCGCTTCCCTTGTCCACCGGATCGAAAGTAACACGGGTATGACCGGATCCGTCGGCGTCGGCATACCGGGCGCAATGTCGCCGGTCACGGGTCTCGTCAAGAACGCCAATTCGACGTGCCTGATCGGCAATCCGCTGGACGCGGATCTGGGAGTGGCACTGGCGCGCGAGGTCCGCATCGCGAATGACGCAGACTGTTTTACCCTGTCGGAAGCCACAGACGGCGCCGGCGCGGGATACGCATCCGTCTTCGGCGTGATTCTGGGTACCGGGGTGGGCGGCGGGATTGTCATCGGCGGAAGATTGCTCAGCGGACCGAACGCCATTGCCGGCGAATGGGGTCACAACCCAATGCCGGGCAGCCTGAGCGAAGCGCCCAGATGCTATTGCGGACGAACCGGCTGTATCGAGACCTATCTGTCCGGCCCCGGCCTGTCGGCCGACCACAGGGCCGTGACGGGCCACATGCTGCCGCCACCGGATATCGTCGCCGCCGCCGGGCAGGGCGTGCCCGAGTCGAAAGCGACCATGATGCGCTACGAAGGCCGTCTGGCCCGGGCGCTTGCTACCGTCATTAATATCCTCGATCCCGCGGCGGTGGTGCTGGGCGGCGGTCTGTCCGGAATCGGCCGGTTGTACCGGAACGTCCCGAAACTGCTGCCCAAATACGTGTTCTCCGACAGCGTTCGAACGCCGATACTACCGCCCCGGCACGGAGATTCGAGCGGCGTCCGCGGCGCAGCCTGGCTGTGGCCGGCGCGGCCCTGAAGCGGCGGATACAGCCCACCGAGACCTGACAGCCCGTTACCGGGCGCTAGCTGCAGACCGGCGGCTTGCCGCTTTCAAGCTCCTTGAGTTCGGCGAGGAGACGAAAATCGCCGAAATCCATCTCGATCATGCCGGCGATCCCGTTTCGGTATATTTCCAATCGAATTTCGGAATTGGGCTCCGCATCGGCCTTGTCGGCATCGAAAAAAGCGAGGCTGATGCCCCAGGCGGGCTGGTTCTGCAGTGTGGGAAACGCCGACGCCGCCGTTTGACCGGTCGCCAGCTTTTTGCCGACAATCGCATTGACGAACTGGGCGCCCCCGTCGGTAAACCCGTCAAACACCGTCGCGCGGATAATTTCAGGCGTATCCCCCGCCGCATCGAGCACCCGTTTCGTGTGCATTGTAGGGAACATCGTCCCGGCGGGCAGCTTGATCGTTTTCTTCGACGGCAATGTAAATTCCGCAATACCCTGGCCGCCGTCCAGCCGGGCCTTGCCCTCGACACGCTGGGTTTCCTTGGTATCGAACAGCGTGCGCACAAGAAACGTGTAGCGGTCACCCGCTGCGGCTTCCCAGGTCGATGCATCCATGGTCACCCGCACGGCGTCTCCCCCGGTGTAGGTCACGTCGAAAACCGCCCGGTTGCTCATTGTCCAGCCGCTGCAATCGCCCTCCCAGCGGATCGCCATATCCCCGCTGACCGCCTCAATGCCGCTGCCGCCGCGCGCCGACAGCAGTTTCATCACATAGTGGGCTGTATGAGGCGCCAGATTGGCCGCAGATGTCGCGTTTACCGGTGCCAGCAATACGGCCGCGGCAAAAACGCACCACACACCCGGCAGAAACTGCCGGGCAAAGGTTGCCGGACTGTTCAGAATTCTTCCAATAAGCTGATGCAAAGCACTGTTCCACTGCCGTTCGGTTACGGATTCAAACTGGCACAGGGCTTGCATGCCTGCACCGCGAACACTCTCAACGACTGAATATGGTATACGGATGATCCTTATGGAACAGGTTTCGGCTTCGTTATCCGCAAATGACCCGGAACTGATGGATATGATCGGGGTCATCGCATCGCGGCTGATCGAAAATATTCCCGACGCCGAGACCGGTGCGGAAATGCGCAAGGATGCGCTACTCGAACGCGCGCTGATGTATGCCGCCCAGGCGGAGCAGCAGATAGCGACCCAGAACCAGCGGATCGAGTATCTTCAGGGGCTCTCCTTTACCGACGAACTGACGGGACTATTCAACCGGCGCGGATTCTCGGAGCAGCTGAAACGTACCCTGGCCGCTGCACGGCGGTTCGGCCATACGGGCGTGCTGGTCTACTGCGACATCGATAATTTCAAGGACGTCAACGACATTCACGGCCATTGCGCGGGCGATGCCGTTCTGCGCCATGTCGCGACGATTTCCGAACAGTCCTTGCGCGAGATCGATACGATCGCCCGCATGGGCGGCGACGAATTTGCCATGATCATCGCCCAGACACAGTGGAAAGACGGCGCAAAACGGGCGCGCACCCTGCAATGGGCGCTCGAATCCACGCCCTGCGAATTTCACGACGATAGCCTGCCGATAAAGGTAAGCCTCGGAGTCGAGCCCTACGGTCCCGACGACACCCCAACGGAACTGATCCGCCGCGCCGACATGGCGATGTATTACGTCAAACGGCAGAAAAAGGGGTCGCTCGGCCGGATCGCCGCGGAATAACCTTCCCTAGCTGTCTTTCTTCGCCGCAGGCGGCAGCGCCACGCGGAGCGACAGTTCCTTCAGACGCTCCTCGTCCACCGGAATCGGCGCGTTCATCATCAGGTCCTGCGCCTGCTGGTTCATCGGGAACAGAATAACCTCCCGGATATTGGGCTCGTCCGCGAGCAGCATTACGATTCGGTCGATGCCCGGCGCCGAGCCACCATGGGGCGGCGCACCGTATTTCAGCGCATTCAGCATACCGGCGAATTCGGTCT
The DNA here is from genome assembly GCA_963977005.1 of uncultured Rhodospirillaceae bacterium. Classification (GTDB taxonomy): domain Bacteria; phylum Pseudomonadota; class Alphaproteobacteria; order MPNO01; family UBA830; genus CAXBCP01. Next base: position 127,857 of record CAXBMQ010000005.1, on the reverse strand, counting down.
CGACTTCCTGCTGCGAATAACCGGCGATATCGAACGCCTTGTACATGATTTCGGGGCGATGATTCCGGATCGCACCGCTCGACAGTTCGACGCCGTTACAGACGATATCGTACTGGTAGGCCAGCACGTCGAGCGGCTCCATCGTCTCCAGCGCCTCCAGACCGCCCTGGGGCATCGAGAACGGGTTGTGGCTGAATTCGATCTTGCCGGTCGCCTCGTCCAGTTCGTACATCGGATAATCGACGATCCAGCAGAATTCGAAAGCATTCTCATCGATCAGTTCGAGGGCTTCGCCGACCTGCGTTCTGGCCTGACCGGCGAAAGCCGCAAAATCCTTCGGCACGCCGGCGACGAAAAACACCGCATCGCCATCGTTGAGGCCAAGCTGCGCGCGCAGCGCTTCGGTACGCTCCTCGCCGATATTCTTGGCGACCGGGCCGGCCCCTTCGCCATCGCGGAAAAAGATATAGCCGAGACCGGGTTGGCCCTGCTTCTGCGCCCAGGAATTCATGCGGTCGCAGAACGCCCGCGATCCGCCGCCCGGTGCGGGAATCGCCCAGACCCGGACGTTTTCGTCCTTTTCGATCATGCCGGCGAAAATCTTGAAGCCAGAACCCCGGAACGTATCCGTGATATCGCTCATCTCGATCGGGTTGCGCAGATCGGGCTTGTCGCTGCCGTATTTCTGCATCGAATCCGCGTAAGTGATCCGCGGAAAAGGCTGCGGAGAAACCTTGCGGCCGTTGGCAAATTCCTCGAACACGCCATGGAGAACGGGTTCGATCGCGTTGAACACGTCGTCCTGGGTGACAAACGACATCTCGATGTCGAGCTGATAAAATTCACCCGGCGAGCGGTCGGCGCGGGCGTCCTCATCGCGAAAGCACGGCGCAATCTGAAAATAGCGGTCGAACCCGGCCATCATGACAAGCTGCTTGAACTGCTGCGGCGCCTGCGGCAGGGCGTAGAACTGACCCGGGTGCAGGCGGCTGGGCACGAGGAAATCGCGCGCGCCTTCCGGCGAGGTCGACGTCAGTATCGGGGTCTGGAACTCCATAAAACCCTGATCGATCATCCGCCGCCGAATGCTGGAAATCACCGAACTGCGGAGGATGATATTCTGGTGCACCTTTTCGCGCCGGAGATCGAGGAACCGGTAGCGGAGCCGCACTTCCTCGCCGTAATCGCGGTCGCTGTTCACCTCAAGCGGCAACGGCTCCGTGGTGCCGAGCACTTCGCATGCATCGATGCGCAGCTCGACCGCACCGGTCGGCAGATCCGCGTTTTTCGTGTCGTCGGTGCGCTCCTCGACCCGGCCCGTCACACAGATGACGGTTTCCAGCCGCAGCCCTTCGATCTCGGAAAAAATCGCCGATTCGCTGTCGATCACGCACTGGGTCAGCCCGTAATGGTCGCGCAGGTCGACGAAAAGCAGGTTACCGTGATCGCGCTTGCGGTGAACCCACCCGGAAATCCGGGCTTCTGTGCCGGCGTTTTCGGCGCGAAGTTCGCCGCAGGTATGGGTGCGGTATGCGTGCATGGTCTGACCTTTGTTCGGGTAAGTATTTATCTGGTGATCGGATATGTATCATCCGGCGCGTGCCGGTGCGGGCGCGGGCCGCAGCGGGTTTTATAGCCTACGCTGCCGCGCTTCAAGTTATGTTGAAATCCGTGTATGACTGCGACATGAGCATAATAACAGAAACAACGGCCCTTGCGGCGTTCTGCGAGCGGGCGGCGGCCTTCCCCTTCCTGACTGTCGATACCGAATTCATCCGTGAAAAGACGTACTGGCCGGTGCTGTGCCTCGTTCAGGTAGGTACGCCGGATGAAGCGGTGGCCATCGACGCACTGGCCGAGGGCATGGACCTGACCCCGCTTTTCGACCTGCTGGCCGATGAAAACGTGCTGAAAGTATTTCACGCGGCGCGCCAGGACGTCGAAATTTTCGTTAATCTGTCGGGCAAGGTACCGAAGCCGATATTCGATACCCAGATCGCCGCCATGGTGTGCGGCTATGGCGATTCGGTCGGATATGAGCGGCTGGTGCGCGATATCGCCAAGAAATCCATCGACAAGACCATGCGGTTCACCGACTGGTCGCGGCGTCCGCTCGGCGACAAACAGATCGAATACGCACTGGGCGATGTGACCCATTTGCGTAAAATCTATACCAGGCTGGCCGAACGGCTCGAAGCGAACGACCGAACGTCGTGGCTCGATGACGAAATGGCCATTCTGACCGATACCGGGACCTACCTGATCGATCCGCAGAATGCCTGGAAACGTCTGAAGACCCGCAGCCGGAAACCCAAATACCTGGCAGCCGTCCGCGCGCTGGCCGCGTGGCGCGAAAAGACCGCACAGGATAACAACGTGCCGCGCAACCGGGTCGTGAAGGACGAATCCATCAGCGAGATTGCCGCCCATATGCCAAAAAGCGCAGAGGAGCTGATGTCGCTCCGGGCGATTTCCCGCGACCGCGTCGGAAACGACCGTGCCCGTGAAATCGTCGCGGTACTCGCCGAGGTGCGGAAAATGGATTCCGCAGACTACCCGACACCGCCGGCAGAGCGCGTCAATACGTCCGAAAACGGCCCGTCGATGGAATTGCTCAAGGTGTTGCTTAAACTGAAATGCGACAGTCATAAGGTCGCGCAGAAGCTGATCGCCTCGTCGGGTGATATCGAAGCGATCGCCGCCGACGATGAAGCCGATGTGCGGGCGTTGTCGGGCTGGCGGCGCGACCTGTTCGGCGAAGACGCACTTCGGCTGAAACGCGGGGAAATCGCGCTTACCGCCGACGGCGCGCGTATCAAGGTGATCGATATACCCACCTGACAAAGATGCGAAGGCAGCAGGATGGCAGGCAGTGAACTACATAAAGTCGTCGTCATCGGGGGCGGATACGCGGGCCTGACCGCAGCCGCCCGCATCGGCGAAACGGTACCCGATACAGCGCTTACGCTCATAGACGCAAAACCCGAATTCGTCGAACGCATCCGCCTGCACGAAATTGCCGGCGGCAGCGCTCCCCGTCGCCTGCCCTATAACGATTTCATGGCTGCGCGGAACGGCCGGTTCATTCAGGCCCGCGTTCTGGCCATCGACCCTGTCCGCAAGACGGTCCAGGTCGAGCGTCACGCAAACAGAGAAGACACGATCCCGTACGATACGCTGGTCTACGCGCCCGGCAGCTATACCGACCGCGAGACCGTTCCCGGTGCCGACCGCCATGCCTCTTGCCTCGATACGACCGAAGGGGCCGCGGCGCTAAGCGAACGCCTGACCGCGCTTGCCCGTACCGGCGGTACCGTGCTGATCTCCGGTGGCGGGCTGACGGCCATAGAAGCCGCCTGCGAATTCGGCGAGCGCCTGCCCGGGCTCAGAATCGTTCTCGCGCCGGGACGGCACTTCGCCCCCGGCAATGATCCCGGAGACCTCTCGAAGGCCGGTTTCGACCACGTCGTCGCGACTCTGCAACGGCTGGGGGTCGAGGTATCGGCCGGTGCCCGCATTCTGCGCCTCCACCCCGGCCATGCCGAGATGGAAGACGGCGATACGATCGCTTTCGATACCTGCGTCTGGGCAGCGGGGTTCCTGGTACCGCGGCTCGCCGCCGATGCCGGCATCAAGGTGACGAAGAACGGCCAGGTGATCACGGACGCGACGCTCACATCCGTCAGTCACCCCGATATCCTTGCCGTCGGAGATGCCGCCCATGTCGTCACCGAGAATGCCGGAATATGCCGGATGAGCTGTGCCGCCGGGCGGCCGATGGGCGAGCTTGCGGCCCGCACCTTCGGCGGCCGGACAACAGGGGCGCCGCTGGCCGCCTTCGATTTCCGCTACAGTTTCCGGTGTGTCAGCCTTGGCCGTGAGGACGGCCTGATCCAGTTCGTCGATGCCGCCGACCGGCCGGTTGAAGAGGTCTGGACGGGCCGGCGCGGCGCGGTCTGGAAAGAATATATCTGTCGCCGCACCCTCGCGGGCATCGGGTTCGATGCCGACCTCGGCCCGCCGCCGGATACGCCACCGCAAATACTTTAAGTTTCGGCGTCGCTTTCAAGCGCATCGAGGACCTCGCGCGCCAACGGAATGGTAATACCACGCCGGGTTGCGAGAGACGCATTGTTCAGCCGTTCGGCAAGCGTGCGGGCCGCCTCGAACGACCTCTCCATCCGGTTTACCAGATAATCGAGCACATCTGCCCCGACATCCATCTGCTCGTCGGCGAAGATTTTCAGCATCACCGCCGCCACCAGTTGGGTGTCCGGCGGCTGAATCTGGATGTTGGGCGCCGCCGCAAGTCGGGATTGCAGGTCGGGCAGACGGTTTTCCCACCGGGCAGGTGCAGTTCGGCTGGCGAACAGGACGAACCCGCCCGCCGACCCCGCCGCGTTGAACAGGTGAAACAGTTCTTCATCCCGCCCGGGAAGGTCGGCGTCATCGATGAAGACCGGTGCATCGAGGTCGCCAGAGACGGTCAGCATGTCCGCGCTGAACGGCCGGGCGCCTGCATGCCCCTGCCAGACCTGCCCGAGATGGGTCTTGCCGCTTCCGGGCGGTCCGACCAGGACAAGCGCATGGCCCGGCCAGTCGGGCCAGCGGTCGATCCACGCGACGGCATCTTCGTTCGACGGCGAAACGAGAAAATCCTCGCGGCCCATCGCGGCCCGATGGCGCAGGTCGAGCGCCAGCTGGGTCGCCCTGCCCGTCATCTTCTTGCCGACGGGCGGTCGTCTTCGATCCGGGTCATCTGCCGGCTCCATGACACCATGTAGCTCGCCCCGGAGACAACGGTGGTCACGCCGGCGAGATAGATCATCGCCTCGACCAGTCCCATGATATCCAGCCGCAGGCCGAGTTCCGCCAGCACCAGGGCCGCGAGCCCGATCTGCATTGCCGTATTCACCTTGCTGATAACAAGCGGCCGCATCTTCACGTCGAGCCGGACGAGAAACAGGATGATGACGCCGCCGACGATCAGGACGTCGCGAAACACGACGAGCACGACAAGCCAGTTTGGCAGGTTTCCCTGCAGACCCAGCGTGACATACACGCCGACCAGCAACGCCTTGTCCGCCAGCGGGTCGAGGATCGCGCCCAGTTCGGTGGTCTGGTTATTCCGCTTGGCAAGATATCCATCCAGGGCATCCGACACGCCGGCCAGCAAAAACAGGATAAACGCGGCGAGATATGCCGACTGCATCAGCAGATAGACCGCGATGGGGACGGTAAGCAGCCGGCCGAATGTGATCAGATTGGGCAGATTCACTGCGCCGGAACCCCGTCGGCCTTCTCGTCGGCCCGCGCGCCTGCGGGTGCTTCGGCACCCGGTGAAGCAGGCACATCGCCGCCAGGCAGAACGGTTTCTCGGGCGACGGGAGCGGTGATGTTTTCAGCGGGTACGCCGGCCCGGGCCTGCCGCGAATCGCGTAACAACCAGTCGACCGCTCCCTGCTCGAGAACCAGGTCGCGTTGCGCCAGCGCGACACGCAACTGTTCAGGGTCGCCGTAATAGGTCAGACGTACCGACGCGCCGCGACGGGACAGCGCGACCAGTTGCCAGCGCTGCAGGAAGGCAATGCGCTCCAGTTTGCGCCTCACTTCTACCCACTGCCGGAGGTCGGTGAGCGCGATACGGGCGATCAGGCTGTTCTGGTTGTCGAAGCGGATCAGATTTTCCTGCTTCCAGTCTTCTTCAACCTGCTGCGCGACCTGTTGTGCGGCGCGCGCAATAACCGCGGCATCTGTCTCACCCTCGGCGTAGGCAAAGCTGCGTACCGCCGTCCGGCCGTCCGACGTGCCGCCGAAATACCGGGTCGCGACTGTCAGCGACCGCGCGCCGGACGCAGGGTCGGTCGTGGCCGATGCCTCGGCGACCAGGACGGCACTCGCACCATAGCGCTCGGCGATAAGGGAAAGCTGGCCGACATTTCCCGCGACCGCCTGTTCCGCGCTGATATCGCGGATATCGGCGAGATCGCCGGCCGGCAGGCGCACCGGGACCAGACCGTCGGAAGGCGGAACCGCATTCCAGGCCAGGAACCATGGATTGGGGTCGTCCCAGAGAAGTTTCGCCCCCGCGAATTCGTATACCGGCAAAAGCAGCACGGGTTTCGACCGGGTTTCCGCAAACCCGACCCCGCTGTTCTGCAGGAACTGCCTCACATCCGTGCGCCGAAACCGGAACTTGAACGCGCCGAGATACCGGACCGAGGACCGCTTTTCCGATTCGATCTCGAAACTGAGCACCAGCGGCACGATATCGGTCTGCGTAAGCGCTGGCAGAAGCCCGCGCTGACTGTCGGGAACGAGGCGCGCCATCAGGCGTCTGAAGGCAAGGACATGGCCGGCGGCGATCGCCTGTTCCCGCGCAGCGGCCGCCGTCTCCGCCGTCTTGTCCACCTTGACGTCGCCAACCGTGTAGACGCCGTTTGTTTGCGCGACCGCGTTTTGCGGGATTGCGGCGCCCATAGCGCCGGCGACCAGCAAAACCGCTATGGCCGCCACGATACGGCGGCGCGCTGACAGGCTGTGCATTAAAATTCGCCGACAGATTCGCGGGACGGCGTTCATTTCCGGTCGCGCATTGGCTATCCTGCGCGCTGCGGTTAGATTTTTATCCATCATCCGTGCATTCTAACATTTTCAATCGAGGCGGCGCAGTCATTAACGGTCCCAGTTATAAAGATTCGGGCGTCGACATAGACGCAGGCGCAGATCTTGTCGAACGCATAAAACCCATGGCGAAATCGACCCTGCGGGCGGGCGTCATGGGCGGTCTCGGCGGTTTCGGCGGGCTGTTCGACCCCAGGGCGGCGGGGTACGAGGATCCCGTGCTGATTGCCGCCACCGACGGCGTCGGCACAAAGCTCAAGATCGCCATCGATACCGGCCGCCACGATACCGTGGGAATCGACCTGGTGGCGATGTGCGTCAACGATCTGGTGGTCCAGGGGGCAGAACCGCTCTTTTTTCTCGATTATTTCGCTACCGGCAGGCTCGATACCGCCGCCGCTGCCGATGTGGTCGGCGGCATTGCCGAAGGATGCCGTCAGGCTGGCTGCGCGCTGATCGGCGGCGAGACGGCCGAGATGCCCGGCATGTACGGCGATGGCGACTACGATCTCGCGGGGTTCTCTGTCGGTGCGGCGGAACGGGGAAACCTGCTGCCGCGCGACGACATCGCCCCGGGCGACCGCATTCTTGGCCTGTCGTCCTCCGGCGTCCATTCGAACGGCTTTTCGCTGGTCAGACATGTGCTTGCCCGGAACGGGCTCGACTACGCCGACAAGGCGGCTTTCGATGACGGCCTGACCTGGGGCGACGCGCTGCTCACGCCGACGCGTGTCTACGTCAAATCCTGCCTCGCCCTGCACAAAGCCGGGCTGGCCAAGGCATTTGCCCACATTACGGGTGGCGGCCTGACGGAGAACGTGCCGCGTATACTGCCCGACGGAATGGATGCGCGAATCGACCCTGCCGCGTGGCCCATACCATCGGTATTCGCATGGCTTATGGCCGAAGGGGGCGTTGCCCCTGCCGAAATGGCGCGGACCTTCAACTGCGGCATCGGCATGATCGCCATTATACGCCCGGAAGACACCACGGAAGCGCGCAAGATTCTGTCGGCGGCGGGCGAAGACGTCCATGACATCGGCGAGATCATCGCCGGAAATGGCGGCGAGAGAGTGATCCTGCCCGGACTGGACAGTGCATGGCCCGCCTGAAAACCGCCATCCTGATCTCCGGCCGCGGCTCGAATATGCAGGCCCTCGTCGATGCTGCTGCGGATCCGGACTATCCGGCGGAAATCGTCCGCGTTGTCGCGAACGTGCCCGGCGCCGGCGGACTCGACCGCGCCGCCGCGGCGGGGATCGCGACGACCGTCATCGACCACCGGAATTTTGACGGCCGCGCGGCATTTGAAGATGCCCTGCACGCCGAACTGACGGAAGCCGGTGTCGAGATGATCTGCCTGGCGGGTTTCATGCGCCTTCTGACGGCGGCATTCGTGGAACGGTGGCTGGACAGGATGATCAATATCCATCCTTCGCTGCTGCCGTCCTTCAAGGGGCTGCAAACGCATGAACGCGTCCTTGCGGAGGGCGTTCGGTTTACCGGGTGCACTGTGCATTTTGTCCGTCCGGCGATGGACGCGGGCCCGATAATCGTCCAGGCGGCGGTGCCGGTACTGCCGGGCGACGACGCCGACAGCCTGTCTGCCCGCGTCCTGACGGCGGAGCACCGGTGTTACCCGCATGCACTTCGGCTGGTCGCCGCCGGGCAGACATCGATCGTCGATGAAATCGTCACCGTCGCGGGGGCGGCGGGGCCGACCGGTATTGCCGTGAACCCCGATGACGGGGTTTCATAATATTTCCCGATACCCTGCGCCACCTGCCGCTTCACCCGGACAAAAATCCGCGCTATATCTCTACCGTGCGTTTCACAATTTTTCGAATATCTAAGGAGTAACAGCCAGATGGCCCTCGACATGGAAAAGGAAATTGCGCGGCACCAGAAGGGTTGGGCCGATTTTGCAAAATGGTCATTTGTCAGCACGGTTGTCGTCATCGCGATTGTCGGGATCATGGGGCTGACGCTCGTTTAGTGTCCTGACCGGGGAATCACCGGGACAGACAAAACCGAGACAGACAAAACCGAGACAGACAAAAAGGGCGGGTCCGAAAGGATCCGCCCTTTTTTGATTTCCGATTGACGTTGCCGGATCAGCCGACGATATCGATCCCGCGGAAGAAAAAGGCGATCTCTTCGGCAGCGGTTTCCGGGGCATCGGATCCATGCGCCGAATTCGCCTCGACCGATTCGCCGAAATCGCGGCGGATCGTGCCTTCATCGGCATTCGCCGGGTTTGTCGCACCCATGACTTCGCGGTTCTTGGCGATCGCGTCTTCGCCTTCAAGAACCTGCACAACCACCGGGCCGGAGGTCATGAATTCGACAAGATCGTCAAAAAAGGCGCGTTCCTTGTGAACCGCGTAAAACTGCTGAGCCTGCTCGGTCGTCAGGCGCATCCGCCGCTGGGCGACAATACGCAGACCCGCCTCTTCGAAACGGGCGGCAATTGCGCCGGTAAGATTCCGCCGCGTCGCGTCGGGCTTGATAATGGATAGCGTGCGTTCGATTGCCATGGGGGCAAAGGCTCCTGTTCGTGAATTCGGCGGCCTTATAGACGCTTCCCGATAAGGGGGCAACCAATACATTTCGCAGGTGCGAAATCATCATCCCGGTTGGCGGGGCGATTACGTCGCATCGGACGACCGTGGATCAGGCTTTCTTCTCCCAGCCACCAGCCTCGGTCTGCTGCCAATATGCAAGATCGTGCGCCGCCTCCTTATAGGCAGCCCACCGCAGCCGGGCGGCCTCGACCGCGGCCGCGTCCCGGCCGTCGAACATCTCCAGGCACCGGCGGTAGCTGGCCACCTCTGCCGATTCCGCTCCGTCCGTCAGCACCAGAATATCGGCACCGTTCGGATTTTCCTCGTCGGGCGTAATCCACACCGGCTGCGCGGGCGCGTTGCCGTCCCGCGCAGTGCCGTGCGGCACGAAGGAATCCGCATCATACGTCCAGAGCGCGCCGTTCAATGCCTCGGCGCGTTCGGCCGACCCGGTCCGGATGACGGCGCGTGCGCCGCTTTCGAGAACCTTTTCGATCAGCTTGGGCAGCGCGCGCTCGAGCGGCGTGTGAAGCAGGTGATAGAAACTGATCTCGGTCATCGCCGGATTCTCGCGTGCAGACGTCTCAGTCTTCGTAGTGATCCGCGACGAGACGATCCAGCAGCCGCACGCCGAACGCCGTACCGCCCTTGGGCACAGTCGGCGCATCCTTCGTCGACCAGGTCACGCCGGCTATGTCGAGATGCGCCCATTTGACGCCGTCTTTGACATAGCGCTGCAGGAACTGCGCCGCGGTGATGGACCCGCCCCAGCGGCCGCCGATATTTTTCATGTCGGCGATGTCGGAATTGATCAGCTTGTCGTAGGCCTCGCCCAGCGGCATGCGCCAGACGGGTTCGCCGACAGACTTGCCCGCGCCGGTCAGCCGCTCGCAGATTTCGTCATCATTGGCGAACATCCCGGCGTTCTCGTTGCCGAGCGACACCAGGATGGCACCGGTCAGGGTCGCAAGATCGATCATCGTATGTGGCTTGAAGCGATCCTGACAGTACCACATGGCATCGGCGAGAACGAGGCGCCCTTCGGCATCCGTGTTGAGCACTTCAACCGTCTGGCCTGACATCGTGGTGACGACATCGCCCGGCCGCTGCGCGGTCGATGAGGGCATATTTTCCACAAGCCCGACCACACCGACGGCATTTACCTTCGCCTTGCGGCCGGCGAGCGCTTTCATCAGGCCGATGACGACGCCGGAGCCGCCCATATCCCATTTCATGTCCTCCATGCCGGCTGCAGGCTTGATCGAGATACCGCCGGTATCGAAGGTCACGCCTTTACCGACGAAGGCAATTGGCGCCTTGTTCTTCGCCTTCGGCGCACCGTCCCAGCGCATCACCACCAGGCGCGGCTTCTGCGCAGAGCCCTGCGCGACGCCGAGAAGGGCCCCCATACCGAGCTTCGCCATCTGCTTTTCGTCAAGCACCTGGATTTTCACGCCAAGTTTCTCGAGCGTCTTGGCCTGAGCCGCCAGTGTCGCCGGGTAGATGACATTCGCCGGTTCCGACACCAGATCGCGCGTAAAGAACACACCGTCGGCAATTTTCTGGAGCGGTGCAAAAGCCTTCTTGGCGTCGGCGGAATCGCGCGATGTCACAGTCAGAGTCCGCAGGCTGGGTTTTGCGTCCGGCTTTTCCTTGGTCCGGTACTTATCGAACCGGTACGACGCAAGCAGGGCGCCGTATGCTGCATTCGCCGAAACCTCGGATGTTTTGATCTTGGCGCCGCTGACCGCGTCGATCGCAATCACGGCAGATTTATCGCCCGTACCGGAGATCGCCGTGTAGGCGCGGCCGCCGAAGGCCTGCGCGGCAAGTTCGTCAAAACGCCCGGCATCTCCGAGCCCGACCAACACGACGCGGCTTGCACCGACACCGACCGGCGACATCACCGTCAGCGACTGGCCGCTTTCGCCCTTGAACCGGCTGGCATTGATGGCACGGGACAAGGCCCCGTCGGCCGCCTTGTCAAGACGCTCTGCGGTGGCGAGCAACTTGCCCCCGGAAAGAACGCCGACAACGATCGGTCCGGTGCGCGGCAGTGAGGGGGCGGAAAAGCTGATTTTCATTCGGGAACTCCGGAAGATGTTGTTGGCATTTGTGTCCATGGCGGCGAAGCGACTGTCCTCGCCTGATGACCGGAATGTAACAAGCATTCCGGCAAAGATGAAAATCTAATTCCCGGCATGCTGCCAGGGACCGCGAACCATCGGGAACGCCGGCGCCGTGTCCGAGCGGTCGGCGACGCGAATTCCGCGGGACGTTCATGACCGATTGTTATGTAATCAATTGTATTAATTCGCCATTTCGGTTGTGACAGCGAATCCCCAAGAACCTATAGTGCCGGTATGGGACAGCTTCACCGTTATATGTTTCGACAGCTGGTCTGGTGGACCATCGTCGTGTCCGCCAGCCTGACATGCATCGTGTGGCTGACGCAGTCGCTGCGGTTTGTCGAGATGATCGTCAACACAGGCCTGTCGATTACGACCTTTGTCACGTTCACCCTGCTTCTGCTGCCATCGTTTCTTGCGCTGATCGGCCCGATCGCGGTGTTCGCCGCGGTCATGTTCACGTACACGAAAATGCTGAACGACAGCGAAATCGTGATTTTACGGGCGACCGGTATGAGCCCGCTGAAAATCGGGCGGCCGGCGCTCGTGCTGACGACACTCGTGATGATGCTGGGCTACCTGAACACGATCTACCTGATGCCCGCCACCTTTCGCGAGTTCAAAGACCTGCAGCGTGAGTTCCGGAGCGAACTGTCCTCGCTTTTCCTGCAGGAAGGCGTGTTCAATCCGGTGATCGACGGTATCACCGTTTTTATCCGCGAACGCAGCGAAAGCGGCCAGCTGTACGGCATCATCATTCACGATGAGCGCATCCCCGAAAAACCGGTCACGATGATGGCCGAACAGGGGGCAATCGTGTCGAGCGAAAAGGGACCGCGGGTCCTTATGGTCAACGGAAACCGCCAGGAGGTGCGCGAAGATGACGGGCGGCTCTCGCTACTGTATTTCGACCGCTACACCTTCGACCTGAGCGCGCTCAACAAGACCGAGATCGACCTCTGGCGGGAACCCCGTGAACGTTTTCTGCACGAGCTGTTTTTTCCCGCCGACCAGGCTGCAAAAATATACAATTACCGCGAGCTTCGCATGGAAGGCATATTTCGCCTTTCGTCACCGCTCCTTTATCTGGCTTTCACAGCGATCGGGCTGGCGTTGCTGCTGGGCGGCGACTTCAATCGACGCGGACAGTTCTTGCGGATTTTAACGGCTGTCTGCTGCGTGACCGCGATACAGGTGGTGGTGCTCAGCATCAAGAACCTGGGAGAAAAACACCCGGCGCTTGAATCCGTGATGTATCTGCTTCCCCTTCTCGCCGCGGCCGGGTTTCTGATCGTGATGATATCCAGCAGGCCAAGAACACGGCCAGGCAAAACAGACGGGAAAAACGCCCCCCAGAACGGGCTTGCGACGTGAGGCTTTCGCGCACCTTCTCGTCCTATGTCGGACGGCAGTTCCTGCTTTCTTTTCTCGCGTTCACCGTCGGACTGCTCGCCATTATCATGCTGTTCGACACACTCGAACTGTTCAGGCGCGTATCGGGCCGCGCGGAAGTGGCCGGCACGAGAACCGTCATCTCGATGGCGCTGTTGAAGCTGCCCACGGTGGCCGAAAAACTGATCCCGTTTTCGGCATTGCTCGGTGCGATGTACGCATTCTGGCGCCTGAACCGGTATAACGAATTCGTGGTGGCGCGCGCAGCCGGCGTGTCCATCTGGCAGTTTCTCGCGCCGCCCGTTACCATCGCGATTCTGATCGGGCTTTTCAAAATAGCGATCTTCAACCCCTTCTCGTCGGCCATGCTCCTTAAATACGAAATCCTCGAGGCACGGTATATTCGCGGTAAATCGAGCCTCGCGGCCCTGGCCAACCAGGGGCTCTGGTTCCGCCAGTCTACCGGCGACGGGCAGTACATTCTTCATGCCCGCAGCATATCGACGCGCGATGTCCGGCTGGACAATGTCATCGTCTACCTGATGCAGGACGGCGACCGTTTCGTCGGCCGGCTCGATGCCAAATCCGCAACCCTGGAGTCCGGCTTCTGGCGTCTCGACAATGCCGTCCTGACCGAACCGAACAAGGCTCCTGTCCGTTTCGATATCCGGCGTCTGCCGACAGATCTGACCAGCGGCAACATCAACGACAGTTTCGCCCCGCCAGAAACGATCTCTTTCTGGGCACTACCGGGCTTTATAAAAGTTCTGGAAAACGCTGGTTTTTCAGGCGTCAGACACCTGCTTCACTGGCACACCCACCTGGCACTACCGCTAATGCTGGCGGCGGTCGTCATTCTTGCAGCAACGTTCTCGCTGAGACCTATCCGCCGGGGGGGAGCGGCGGTTCTGCTTGTGTCGGGCGTCGGGACCGGATTCCTGCTCTATTTCCTGTCGGACGTCGTCTATGCCCTGGGGGTGTCATCGAAGGTCCCGGTGGTCATGGCGGCGTGGAGCCCTGCGCTGATAACATCGTTCCTCGCGGTTTCGGTCCTGCTTCACCTTGAGGACGGCTAGCTTCATGCGCAACGGCCTGCTTGCACTCGCCACGATCGCCGGGATCCTGCCTTTTTCGGCATCCGTCACGATGGCCCAGACGCGCCCGCCGATCCAGAGCGACGCCCCGGTGCTCTTCAAGGCGGACCAGTTGCGCAACGAGCAGAAAATCGGCCTGGTGGTCGCCACCGGCAATGTGGAATTCACCCAGAACGGCCGCACACTGCTTGCCGACAGCGTGACCTATAACAGGCGGACGGACACGGTGACGGCGAACGGCAATATCAGCCTGCTGGAGCCCACGGGCGAGGTCGTGTTCGCCGATTACATTGAGCTTACCGGCAACATGCGCGACGGCGTCATCGAAAACATGCGGGTGCGGATGAGCGACAATTCGCGCATCGCGGCGGCCGGCGGACGACGGATCGGCGGCACGCGGACCGAATTCCGCAAGGCGGTCTATTCGCCCTGCGAACTGTGCGAAAAAGACCCCACAAGGGCACCGATCTGGCAGGTAAAAGCGTCGCGGGTGTCGCATGACCAGGAAACCAAGGACGTCACCTATCGGAACGCGTTTCTTGAATTCTATGGCATCCCCGTAATGTACACGCCCTACCTGTCGCATCCGGACCCGACGGTCGAGCGGCGGACCGGTTTTCTCGTCCCGACATATGGCAGCGACAGCGAACTCGGCACGCTCGTCAGCACGCCCTACTATTTCGATATTGCGCCCAATATGGATGCAACGGTCACGCCGATCGTGACGACGAATGAAGGCGTCGTGGGGTCCGGCGAATTCCGGCACCGGCTGAGCCGGACCGACTACATCCTTCAGGGCAGCCTGACCCACGCAAGTCGCGACGACGGCAACAGCGACGGCCTGCGCGGCCATCTGAAGGGCGAACTCCGGCACGAATTCAACCCGACATGGCGCGGCGGCGCCGACCTGCACGTGGCGTCCGACGACACATATCTCCGGCGGTATAACTTCGAATCGCCGGACACCCTCGAAAACCGGGCCTATGCCGAAGGTTTTCGCGGCCGCAACTACGCGTCGGCGAACGCATATTACTTTCAGGGCCAGCGGTCGACCGACGATGAGAGCGAAACGCCGATCGTCTTTCCCAAGCTCGACTATAACTTCGTCGGAGACCCGGGAGATTTCGGCGGTGTCTGGAAAATCGATACCAACGCCCTGATGCTGACCCGCACGGGGGGTACGGATACCCGGCGGCTTTCGGCAAAGACAAAATGGGAGCTGCCTTATATCAGCAGGCTTGGCGAGGTTTACCGCCTGTTCGCGTCGGTCCAGACCGATGCCTACTGGGTCAACGACGTCGTCGAAAGCGATGCGCCCGGCAACACGATTTCCGGTTTCAGCGGCCGCGTCTTTCCCCAGGCCGGCCTGGAATGGAAACTGCCGCTCGCCCGAAAGGACGGCCGGTTCACCCAAATCGTGGAACCGATCGTCAGTTTGATACTGGCGCCCAGTAGCCAGAATCCCGACCGGATTCCCAACGAGGACAGCCTGAGTTTCGAATTTGACGACACCAACCTTTTTTCCGAGAACCGGTTCGGCGGCATCGACCGCGTGGAAGGTGGTTCGCGCATCACCTACGGGCTTAACAGCGGCGTCTTCGGGCTGAACAGCGGGTTCAGTTCGTTCTTCATCGGGCAAAGCTACCGCTTCACCCGCGATAACGATTTCGGTTCGGATACGGGGCTCGTCGATCATTTCTCGGATATCGTCGGCCGCGTCGAAATCTCTCCGACGCGTTTCGTGAATGCGCTCTATCGTTTCCGCCTGGACAAGGACGACTTTGCCCCGAGACGCAACGAGGTCGAGGCAAGCGTCGGCGTGCCGGCACTGCGCATCAACGTGAACTACCTCTCCATCGACCAGCAGAATCTGACCGATATCCTCGATCCCGAGGACGAGTTCCGCGACCGCGAAGAGATTACGGTCGGTTTTACCTCGCAGGTCACGGAACGCTGGCGGTTCGGTGCGAATACCCGGCGCGACCTGACCGGCGGCGGCGGCGCGCTGCGCCATGGCGCGTTTTTGAGCTACGAAGACGAATGCTTCGAGTTTCAGATGGATTATGCCCGAACCTTCACGCGCGACCGCGACGTGAAGCCGTCGGACACGATCCTTTTCCGGGTGGTATTCAAGACACTCGGCGAAGTCGGAACGTCGACCGGGGTAAATTGACGCCACGCGACGGATTGAATGCACCCCCGATCAGACGATATATACACGGTGCAAGGATAAATGGGATTTGGGATGACGATGGCAAAAACACTCCGCGTTCTGGCCGCCGCCCTGCTTTTTTCAGCTGCGACGACAGCCGCGACATCGGTAAAATCGGAAAGCGTGCAGCGTATCGCCGCGATCGTGAACGACGAACTGATCACGGCCTACGACCTCGAATCGCGCATCAGCCTCGTGATTTTCTCGACGCGCCTGTCGAATACCGTCGATACGCGCCGCCGGATCAGCAGCCAGGTCCTGCGAACCCTTATCGACGAACGTCTCCAGATGCAGGAAGCAAAGCGGCGCAACATCTCCGTCAGCCGGCGCGACCTTGAACGTGCGAAGGAGACGATCGAAAAACAGAACAGACTCCCCAAGGGCGGTCTGGAACGCGTCCTGAAGCAAAACGGAATCCCGCTCGAATCGATCAACGAGCAACTGCGGACGGGGATCGCGTGGTCGAAACTGATCGGACGGCGCCTGCGCCCGCGAATCACGATCGGCGAAGACGAAATCGACGAATCGCTCGAGCGGATCCGGTCCCGCCAGGGCCAGACCGAATACCGGTTGAGCGAGATATTGCTGACCGTCGACAGTCCCGACCAGGAAGCCAATATCCGGCGCACGGCGGAGCGCATTGCCGATCAGGTCGCGAAAGGCGCGCGCTTTACAGCCATTGCCCGGCAGTTCTCCCAGAGCCCGACCGCCGCCGTCGGGGGCGACCTGGGCTGGCAACATGAATCCGAGCTCGACGAGACGCTGCAGGAAGTGGTGCCGCAGATGAGCAAGGGGTCGATGACCAGCCCGATCAAGACCGTTGCCGGCTACCGGATCCTGTTGCTCCGCGACACGCGGAAAATCGCCCAGAGCGAGGCAAAGCCGGTCACGCTCGATCTCCGGCAGATATTCCTGCCGCTGCCGGGACAATCGGTCGCAAGCGATATCGAGGCCCAGATCGATCTGGCCAAAACCGTGCGCGACACCGCCAGCAGTTGCAGCGATTTCAGCGAACTCGCCAAGGAGGTCGGATCGCCGAGACCGCCGAGCCTCGGCAAGTTCGCGCTCAACGATCTGTCGCCGGCGATTCGCAATGTCGTGAAAGACGTTAAGGCGGGAAAAATCAGCGATCCCGTGAAAATGCCCGACGGCGTGCTTGTCCTGATGGTCTGCGACCGCGAAGGCGGGACCAGCGTCATCAAACTGCCGGACCGCGACACGATTGCCGACCGGCTGATGCGCGATCGGCTTGCGCTCAGTTCACGCCGATATATGCGCGATATCCGCTTGTCTGCCGTCATCGACGTCCGGGTCTGACCCGGTGGGAAACGCGCGGACCGTTGCGGTAACGATGGGCGACCCGGCCGGTATCGGCGGCGAGATAACGCTGATGACATGGCGCGACCACCGCGCCGCGCTGCCGCCGTTTTACCTGCTGGACGATCCGGACCGCCTTGCCCGTCTTGCGGCGGCGACCGGCCTCGACTGCCCCATCGCCGAGATATTCTCCCCCGACGAGGCGCTGTCGGTCGGTAAGGACGCCCTGCCCGTCCTGCGCCTGAGCACACCGGTCCAGGCCCTGCCGGGAGACGACAGCACGGCGGATGGCCGCATGGTGATCGAATCCATCGACCGTGCGATAGATGCCGCGCTGGACGGTACGGCCGCGGGCATGACAACGAACCCGATCCAGAAAAGCCGCCTGTACGACGCCGGATTCACGGCGCCGGGGCATACCGAATACCTTGGCGAGCGCGCAGGTTTGCCGCATCCGCCGGTCATGCTGCTCGCCGGCCCGAACCTGAAGGTCGTTCCGGTGACGATCCATCTGTCGCTTAAAGACGCGGTCCTCGCGCTGACCCGCGACGAGATCGTCCGGACCCTGAACACAACGATTGCCGCGCTGAAATCGGATTTCGGGATCGATGTCCCGCGTGTCGCGGTTTCGGGGCTGAACCCCCATGCGGGCGAGTCCGGTCATATGGGCCGCGAGGAGATAGATATCATCGCGCCCGCGATTGCCGAGGTTGCGGGCAGCGGCGCCGATATCCGCGGCCCGCTTGCAGGCGACACGATGTTTCACGCCGCCGCGCGCGCCACCTATGACGTCGCCGTCTGCATGTATCACGACCAGGCACTGATCCCGATGAAGACGCTGGATTTCGATAACGGCGTCAACGTCTCCGTCGGTCTGCCCTTTGTGCGCACCTCGCCGGATCACGGCACCGCCTACAACATCGCGGGCACAGCGACCGCCAACCCGACAAGCCTCGTCTCCGCTATCCGGATGGCAGGCGAAATCGCGGCCTGCCGCGCACACACGCTTCCGGGCAGCGCTGTTGCCTGATCGTCCCGCCGGGACCGGGACGGGCAGCGTCGAGGGTCTGCCGCCGCTGCGCGACGTTATCGCGGCGCACGGTCTGTCGGCGCGACGGTCGCTCGGCCAGAACTTTCTGCTCGATCTGAATATCACCCGCCGGATCGCCCGCGCCGCGGGGCCGCTGGATCATGCAACGGTTCTTGAAATCGGCCCGGGCCCGGGCGGACTGACCCGCGCGCTTCTCGAAGAAGGCGCCGCCACGGTCATCGCCGTGGAACGCGACGACCGCTGCCTTGCCGCGCTCGAACAGGTCGCCGCGGTTGCCGGCGGGCGGCTGCAGGTCGTCGCCGGCGACGCGTTGACGGTGGATATCGCTGCCCTGGGAGCAAAGCATGGCAAGCTTCGGGTCGTCGCAAACCTGCCTTACAATATCTCCACCCCGCTGCTGATCGGGTGGCTCAGGCAGCTATCTCTGTTCGACAGGTTCGTCCTGATGTTCCAGAGCGAGGTCGCCGACCGCCTGGCAGCCCCTCCCGGCTCTAAGGCCTATGGCCGGCTGTCGGTCGCCGCGCAATGGCGCTGCGGGGTGCGCCCCCTTTTCACCCTGCCGCCGCGCGCGTTCACGCCCGCGCCCAAGGTGGCATCGACCGTTGTGGAACTGACCCCTCGGGACCGGCCGCTGGCGCAAGCGGACCCGGATATCCTGGAAGAAGTTGTCGCCGCCGCGTTCGGGCAGCGCCGGAAAATGCTGCGGGCCGCGCTAAAAGGCGTCTTTGCCGACCCGCAGGCCGTGCTGACCGCCGCCGGCATTGCCCCGCAGGCCCGCGCCGAAACGGTCAGTATCGAAGGTTTCTGCGCCCTCGCCCGGGAACTGGCGCGCCAGCGCGGCTAAACCTCAGCGCCATTCTCGCAGGCGTTTCACGAAGGCGGTCAGCCCGGTCTGGCGTTCCCGCTTCAGACGTTCCGCCGCGAGGATCGCCCGGACCTTGGCGACGCTGTCCTCGATATCGTAATTGACGATGATGTAATCGTATTCTGGCCAGTGGCTGATTTCGTCCGGTGCCTTTGCCATGCGCGCGGCAACCACTTCCGGCGGGTCCGACGCACGGCTCTGAAGCCGGCGCGCCAGTTCCTCGGTCGAGGGCGGCAGGATAAAAACACTGGCAAGATCGGTGCGGGCAGCCTGTTTGAGCTGCTGTTCACCCTGCCAGTCGATATCGAAAAGGATGTCCTTGCCGGCCGCCAGCGCTTCATCGACGGCCCCCTTGGGCGTACCGTAGTAATGATCGAACACCTTTGCGTGTTCCAGCAATTCCTGACGGTTGAGCATCAGGCCGAATTCGTCGGGATCGACAAAGAAGTAATCGACGCCATCGACTTCGCCGGGCCGTTTCGGGCGCGTTGTCACGGAAACCGACAGGGAAATATTGTCGTCGTTTTCCAGCAACATGCGCGAAATCGTGGTTTTGCCGGCGCCCGAAGGCGAGGACAGAACCAGCATCAACCCGCGCCGTTCGATATGTCCCTCGGTATCCGCCATGGTTCCCTACTCGATATTCTGAATCTGTTCGCGCAGGCGTTCGATCGCCGCCTTCAGCGCCAGGCCTATTCGTGTCAGTTCCAGATCGGACGATTTGGAACAGAGCGTGTTGGCCTCCCGGTTGAATTCCTGGCACAGGAAATCGAGCCGCCGGCCGACGGCGCCCCCCTCTGCCATCAGGTCCCGGGCGGCACCGACATGGGCGACGAGCCGGTCGAGTTCCTCGCGGATATCGCCCTTGGCGACAATCAGGGCAAGCTCCTGCGCCAAGCGCTCGGGCGCGACGGGGTTTTCACCGTCGAGCAATTCCTCAAGCTGGACAGCCAGGCGTTCCTGGCGGCGTGCAGGCTGCATTTCTGCAAGCGCCGCCGCTTCGGACGTAAGCGACGAAATTTCCGCAATATGCGCATCGACCACGGCGCCCATGCGGGTGCCCTCGTCCCGCCGCGCGTCGGCAAGCGCCTTCATCAGGTCGCCGAACCCGGCGGTGATCGCCGCATCGCGCTGACCGATCTCGGCCTCGTCCTCTTCCTGATCGTCAATCACCTCGACGACGCCCCGCAGGCCGAGCAGCGTCTCGACATTCACGTTTTCTGCACCACCCCTGTATTCCGCGGCCACGGCGACCATCTGATCCAGAACGTCGCGATTGACCTCGAGCGCGGGCGGGCGGTCCGGTCTCTGAAGGGTCAGGTTGATCGACAGGTTTCCCCGCACAAAAGTGTCGCCAGCGATTTTTCGCGCTTCGGCTTCGATCCGGTCGAACCCGTTGGGGAGACGAAAGCGAAGGTCCAGCCCCTTTGAATTCACGCTCTTGACCTCCCAGACCCAGCTATAGCCCGCCGCTGCGCCGTCAATGCGCGCGAACCCCGTCATGCTTGTAACCGACAATCGCACCCCCTCGTGCCGCCACGGTATTCTATACCGAGTATGGTTGGCTCAGGTCGAAAGGCGGTCCGGTAGCACCCGTCCGCCCGGACCGCTAAAGTGGACCTGTTTTACCATCTTCGACCGTAGATGTCGTCCCATCAGCCAGAGCAATTCCGGTGTCAGACCCCCTTCCCGTTTCCGAGAACGACGAGCGCCGCACGTTGCGGCACATCCTTGTCACCGGGGCATCGAGCGGCCTCGGGGCGGCGCTCGCCGACGCCTATGCGACGCCGGGAGTCCGGCTTTCCCTGGCCGGGCGCAACACGGAACGGCTGAAGGCGGTCGCGGCAAACTGTACTGCCCGAGGCGCACAGACCGCCATATCGGCTTTCGACATCACAGACACCGAGGCAACGCGCGCCTGGGTGCAGAATGCTGCCCGCGACGCGCCGCTCGACCTGGTGATTGCAAATGCCGGGATATCCGCCGGCACCGGCAGTGGGGGCGAGACGGCGGCCCAGGCACGGGAAATATTCGCCATCAATGTCGACGGCGTCGCCAACACCGTT
This sequence comes from uncultured Rhodospirillaceae bacterium, assembly GCA_963977005.1. GTDB lineage: Bacteria > Pseudomonadota > Alphaproteobacteria > MPNO01 > UBA830 > CAXBCP01. The sequence continues at coordinate 106,543 of CAXBMQ010000005.1, read as the reverse complement.
CTGCCGGCGGTCGGTCACATGCAGCCGAGACGCCACGGACAGATCGCAATCATGTCCTCCCTCGCGGGCTTTGTCGGGTTTCCGGGCGCGCCGGCCTATTGCGCGTCGAAAGCAGCGGTCAGGGTATGGGGGGAATCGCTGCGCGGCGACCTCGCGAAATCTGGTGTCCGTGTCTCCGTGATCTGTCCGGGCTTCGTGCGGACGCCGATGACGGACCGAAACCCGTTCCCGATGCCGTTCCTGATGGGCCCCGAAAAAGCCGCCCGGATCATTGTCTCCGGGCTGGCGCGAAACCGGGCGCGCATCGTTTTCCCGTGGCCGCTCTACGCCGCCGTCAGGGCGCTCGGCGCTCTGCCAGGGTGCCTGCGCGACCGTCTGTTGCATGCCGCGCCACGGAAGCCCTGAACCGGCGGACTATTTCGCGCGTTCGCGCTGCAGACGCCGCCACCGCGCGACATTGCGGTTATGTTCGCGCAGGGTCCGCGCGAATGCATGACCGCCCTTGCCGTCGGCGACGAAATAATACTCCTTCGTCTCAAGCGGCTGGACGGCGGCAATAAGCGACGCCCTGCCCGGATTGGCGACAGGACCCGGCGGCAACCCGGCGACGCGGTAGGTGTTGTAGGGTGAATCCGCTTCCAGGTCGGCGCGGGTCAGCGGCCGTCCCAGCGAGACCCCGCCGCCCGTCACGGCATAGGCCACCGTCGGGTCCGACTGCAACCGCATCCCGCGGCGCAGGCGGTTATGGAAGACCGCGGAGACGCGCGCGCGCTCCGCCGCCACGCCGGTTTCCTTTTCAATGATCGATGCCAGGATCAGTGCCTCGCGCGGCGACTTCAGGGCGATCTTGGGATTTCGCTTTGCCCAAGCGGTGGCCAGCGCCCCGGTCATCGCCGCCGCCATCCGCGCAAGAACCGCCGTTCGGCTGTCGCCGTAACTGTAAAAATAGGTTTCGGGCAGGTACGCGCCTTCAGGCTCCGGCGCCTCGACATTTCCGGTCAGGCCGTCTGCGGCCGAGACCAGGGCGACGATCTCCCGGGTCAACAAACCTTCGGGAACCGTCAACCGCCGCTTTACCGTCTCGCCGTCGACAAGGTGCGCTACCGCCGCCCTGGTGCTGATTTTCGGCGTAAAGGCGAACTCCCCGGCCCGCATCCGGTGTGCCATTTTGCTATAGCGGGCGCCAAGCACGAACAGGTGGGGATTATCGATGACCCCGCCGTCATGGAGGATCCGGGCGATTTCCTGAACACCGGCGCCCCTGGGAATAACCAGCGCGACCTCGGCTTCCAGCGATCCGGCGGATTTATAGGCGCTCCACGCCCAGATCACGCCGCCGACGATGCCCGCGACGACAATCAGAAGGGCCGTCAGGATTATGCGGACGGCGGACCGCCGCATTCCGGTTCAGGATGCCTTTTTGAAGACGACCGACGCGTTGGTGCCGCCAAAACCGAAGGAATTCGACAGCGCAGCATCGATCCTGCGTTCTTTCGCCTGCAGCGGCACGAGGTCGATATCGCAGCCTTCCGACGGGTTTTCGAGATTCAGCGTCGGCGGTGCAACGTCGTCCTGAATGGCTTTGACCGAGAAAATCGCCTCGACCGCACCCGCGGCACCAAGCAAGTGGCCGATCGCCGACTTGGTCGACGACATGGACAGCTTGTAGGCGTGGTCCCCGAACAGGCGTTTGACCGCGCCAAGCTCTATTTCGTCGCCGAGCGGGGTCGACGTGCCGTGCGCATTCACATAGTCGATTTCGTCGACATTCATCCCGGCATTCCGCAGGGCCGACTGCATGGCGCGGAAACCGCCGTTGCCGTCCGGCGGCGGCGACGTGATGTGGTGGGCATCGCCCGACAATCCGTAGCCGGCAACTTCGGCATAAATCTTCGCGCCGCGCGCCTTTGCGTGCTCGTATTCCTCAAGGACAACGACACCGGCGCCTTCGCCCATCACGAAGCCGTCACGGTCCTTGTCCCATGGGCGCGAGGCCCGGGCGGGTTCGTCGTTGAAATCGGACGACAATGCGCGGGCCGCCGCGAAACCGGCGATACCGAGACGGCAGACGGCGGCCTCGGCCCCACCCGCAATCATCACGTCGGCATCGCCGAACCCGATAAGCCGCGATGCGTCGCCGATCGCATGCGCGCCGGTGGAACACGCTGTGACCGGCGCGTGATTGGGACCCTTGAAACCGTATTTGATGGAGACTTGACCGGATGCCAGATTGATCAGGCTGGACGGGATGAAGAACGGCGATACCCGCCGTGGTCCCTTGTCCCGCAGCAGCATCGCCGCTTCGGCGATCGTTTCCAGACCGCCAATGCCCGAACCGATCATTACCCCGGTCCGTTCCAGTTCCTCTTCGCTGTCGGGTGTCCAGCCGGCATCGGCAATAGCTTCGTCCGCCGCGCCGAGCCCGTAGATAATGAAACGGTCCATCTTTCGCTGATCTTTGGGCGAAACATGATCGTCCGGATTGAACGCGCCGTTCTCACGGTCGCCGATGGGAACCTCGCAGGCAATTTTCACCGCCAGGTCGGAAACATCGAAACCCTGAATGCTTCCCGCACCGGACTCGCCCTTAAGGATACGTCCCCAGATGTTATCGACACCCGCACCCAAAGGAGTGACAGCACCGATGCCGGTTACGACAACACGTCTAAATTCCATATCTACGCTTTCAAGCTTGCCATGCGGTAATTCCGGCGCCGTTCAGCAACCGCGCCAGGAACCCGAAGATCAGCCGGCGTTCTCGTCGATAAAGCCGATCGCGTCTTTAACGGTCAGGATCTTCTCGGCGGCATCGTCGGGAATCTCGCAACCGAATTCCTCTTCGAACGCCATGACCAGTTCGACCGTATCGAGACTGTCCGCCCCGAGATCGTCGATGAAACTGGCATTGTCGGTAACTTTGCCTTCATCTACCCCGAGATGTTCGACAACGATCTTTTTGACGCGGTCTGCGGTATCGCTCATTCTTTTTTCCTTGGAATTAACCGGCGTCCGAGTAAACGGCAGGCCGGCCTTTTTGGGTTCGTTATCTCCTAACCCGGATTTCATGCTTTCGCTATATGTTTTCGCGACATGTTTTCCGGGTCTGCGGCTGGTCGGGACTAACTGTCCCAGCGCTCTATATCATGGCCATTCCGCCATTTACATGCAAGGTTTGACCCGTGACGTACGCGGCTTCGTCGGATGCCAGAAATACGGCGCAGGCGGCCACGTCTTCCGGCGTTCCGAGGCGCCCCGCAGGCACCGCGCCGACCAGCTTCTCTTTCTGATCGTCGCCGAGTGATTCGGTCATGGCCGTCGCGATAAAGCCGGGGGCGATGCAATTCACCGTGATGCCGCGCGTCGCAACTTCGCCGGCGAGCGACTTGGACATCCCGATAATACCGGCCTTGGAAGCCGCATAGTTGGTCTGCCCCGGATTACCCGTAACCCCGACGATCGACGTGACGTTTATGATCCGTCCCCAGCGCGCCTTCATCATGCCGCGCAGCACAGCGCGGGACAGGCGAAACGTCGCCGTGAGGTTTACGTCGATCACGGTCTGCCAGTCGTCGTCCTTGATCCGCATGGCGAGATTGTCGCGGGTCAGCCCGGCGTTGTTGACCAGAATGTCGATGCCGTCCATCGCATCGGCGGCGGCCGACAGCATCGCGTCCGCCGATTCCGTATCGCCGAGATCGCCGACGATCACATGGCAGCGCTCGCCGAGATCGGCGGCAAGCGCATCAAGCGCGTCGCGGTTGCGGCCGGCCAGCGCGACAGTTGCCCCCTGGGCGTGCATCGCGCGCGCGATGGCGCCGCCGATTCCGCCGGACGCGCCGGTCACCAGTGCCTTTTTACCTGCCAGTGCGAACATGTTCGGATCCCCCAATTAGACCGTATTAAAACGTTTTAAGAACGGCTTCGACATCGGCGGGCGTCTCGACGCTCATCGATGTGATATCCCGGTCGATTCGTTTGGTCAGCCCTGTCAGCACCTTGCCGGCACCCAGTTCAACCAGGGTATCGACGCCGGCGGCGCGCATCGCCAGCACGCTTTCGCGCCAGCGCACCAGCGCGGTGACCTGTTCGACCAGCAGGTGCCGGATATCGTCCGGGTTTTCCGCGGGCGCCGCGGTCACATTGGCCATCACCGGCACCAGCGGTCGCACCAGGTCGACATCGCCAAGTGCCTTTTCCATTACGGCAGCCGCGGGTGCCATCATCGCGCAGTGAAAGGGTGCGCTGACAGGCAGCTTGATACAGCGCTTGATACCTTTTTCGGCAGCGACCTCGATCGCGCGGTCGATCGCCGTCATGGCGCCCGACAGAACGATCTGGCCGGGCGCATTGTCGTTGGCGACGGAACAGACCTCGCCCTGGGCCGCGGCGTCGGCGATTTCCCGCGCCACGTCCATCTCGGCCCCCAGCAGCGCCGCCATCCCGCCTTCACCCACCGGCACGGCCTTCTGCATGGCCTGGCCACGGGTCTTCAGCAGCCGCGCCGTGTCTGCAAGACCGAATGTCCGCGCCGCTGCAAGGGCCGCGTATTCGCCGAGCGAATGACCGGCGACGAATGCGCAGCTCTCGGACAGATCGATGCCCCCTTCGGCCTCGAGAACCCGAAGCACCGCCATGCTGACCGCCATCAGGGCAGGCTGTGCGTTTTCGGTAAGCTGCAAATCCTCGGCCGGACCCTCTGCCATCAGTTTCGACAGATTCTGGCCGAGGGCATCGTCGATTTCCTCGAAGGTTTCCCGGGCGGCCTGGAATGTGGCAACCAGTTCCTGACCCATGCCAACGGCCTGGGAACCCTGGCCCGGAAACACAAATGCGCGCGTCATATCTCTTCCCCGTCGTTTTCCGCCTGTTTCGGGCGTTCTTGCGCAGTCATATAGGGTGCTTAAGACGAGTCAAGATAGTCGCGCGAATCATGCCGGGATCGCTTGCACGGCCCGCTTAAATGTGTATATTCCGGCGCCTCGCGCTTCGGCGCGCGCATTTATGGCTAAGATTATTCGGATCCGGCGCTTTAAGTGACCGGATTCTAGCTACAGACCAGCGTATCGGCCCCGGTGCCGCCAATTTCTTTGGCACATACGGAAGCCGGACGCTAACCGGACGCTAACCAGGAGTAACAACGTTGCCTTTATACGAAAGCGTGTACATCGCACGCCCGGACATTTCTGCGACCCAGGTCGAAGCCCTCACGGCGGATATGACGAAAATCCTCGAGGAAAACGGCGGTAAGGTCACAAAAGACGAATACTGGGGACTGAAATCCCTCGCCTACCGGATCAAAAAGAACCGCAAGGGCCATTATTCGCTCATGAACATCGACGCCCCGGCCGCCGCGCTGACCGAGATGGAACGCAATATGCGCCTGCACGAAGACGTGCTGCGCTATATGAGCATCCGTGTCGACGAGCACGAGGAAGAGCCGTCTGTGATGATGCAGAGCAAAAGCAGCCGCGACGACCGCGATCGCGACCGTGGTCGCGGACGCGACGACGATCGCCCGAAAGCAGCGCCCGCGGCTTCCGGAGACAGCGCGCCCGCAGCAAATGCCAGCGCATCTGCGGCAGATGACAAGGATACCAAAGAATGAGCCGGCGACCCTTTTTCCGGCGGCCCAAAAGCTGCCCGTTCTCCGGAGAGAACGCCCCGAAGATCGATTACAAGAACGTCAAGCTGCTGCAGCGCTTTACGTCGGAGCGCGGCAAGATCGTGCCGAGCCGGATCACCGCTGTGTCTTCCAAGAAGCAGCGCGAGCTGGCGACCGCCATCAAACGGGCGCGCAACCTTGCCTTGATGCCGTTTATTATTAACTGATCTCTTATCATCAACGGCCCGGCACCGCGTCGCCGGGCCGGAACAAAGCGCCGGTCCGCCGGCGGAAGGTAAGTGTATGCAGCGCGCACAGCTCATCCCGTTGGGCGCGGGCGTCATCGCAGCCCTGTTGCACCTTTCGGTGACCCTGGGCTCGTCGGGCGCTTTCATGTTCGCCTATTTTGCACAGGCTCCCATCGTTGCAACCGGGCTTGCCCTCGGATTCATGCCGGCTGCGGTCGCCGCGGCAATCGCGGCCGTGCTGGTGGCGCTGGGATCGCCCGGTGTCGGCGCACTCTCCCTTTTTGTCCTGACGTCCGCCCTGCCGGTCCTCCTGATCGTTTACTTTGCGATTCAGAACCGTGTTCGCGACGGCGAGGGCGAAGACGGATCGGTTGAATGGTATCCGGTCGGCCGCCTTCTGGGCTGGCTGACGGCACTTGCCCTGATCGCCTTCGTGGCCGCCTACCTTTTATTCAGCGGCGCCGAAAACGGCGTCAGGGGGGCGACAGAAACCTATCTTAAAAACGTCCTCGGAGCGCTGCGCGGTGCCCAGGCGGATACCGCGGCCGTCGACCAGATGATCGCAACGATGGCAGCGGTATTTCCGGCAGTCGCGGCGGCGTCATGGCTTCTGATGATTGTCGTAAACGGCGTGATGGCGCAGAAATTCCTGACCGCGGCAGGCAGGAATTTGCGCCCGACGCCGGTCTTCAGCGAAATAGACGGGCCGATCTGGCCTGCAATCGTGGTCGCCATCGGCGCCTTAATGACGTTTTTCGGCGGAAATTCGGGGTTTTTCGGGCTCAATGTAATGTTGATCGCGACGATACCTTTTTTCTTTATCGGGCTCGCAGTTCTGCATAGTATCTCCGCCGCTTGGCCCGGACGCCTCTTCTTGCTTGCAGGCGCCTACTTATTTCTGGTTTTGCTGGTCTGGCCCGCGGCGATCATTGCCCTGCTGGGCCTCATTGAACACTGGGTGCGCCTCCGCGAGCGGATGCATGCGCGGCGCTCGAACAAAGGGAACGAATAATGGAAGTCATACTGCTCGAACGAATTGAAAAGCTGGGCCAGATGGGCGACGTCGTAAACGTCAAGCCGGGCTACGCGCGCAACTATCTTCTGCCGCGTAAGAAGGCACTCCGCGCGTCGGAATCCAGCCGCGCCGTTTTCGAACAGCAACGGGCCCAGCTCGAAGCCGAAAACCTGAAGAACCGTCAGGAAGCCGAACGCATCGCCGCGGACGTCAATGGCCGCACGATCGTGATCGTCCGCCAGGCGAGCGACAGCGACCAGCTTTACGGTTCGGTCACCACCCGTGACATTGCGACCGGCATTACCGAATCCGGCGTCACCATCGACCGCCGCCAGGTCAAACTGCCGAACCCGATCAAGACCGTCGGCATGCACCCGGTCCGGATCGATCTGCATCCGGAAGTATCGTCGGAGATCATCGCCAACATTGCCCGGTCGGAAGAAGAAGCCGAAATGCAGGCACGTGGCGAGCGGATCAACCGCGATGGCGACGTCATCGACATCGCCGAGGAAGAAGCTGCACTCGAAGCGGAAGCCCTTTTCGAAGAAGGCGCAACGCCCGATGCCGAAGAACTCGCAACCGCTGCCGATGCTGTCCAAGAAGCTACCCCGGAAGAGGTTCATGCGGACGATGCAGCACCTGCCGACGACGCGGACAAGCCCACCGCCTGAGATTTCCGCGACGGTTAATCGCGGTTCCAACCGGTCCGGCAGCCTTGCCGGACCGGTCTTTCGTCTGGCTGAAACCCCACCTGCAGTGATCCCTGCGGCAACCGCTACCAAACCGCCTTCGCAATGATGTGGCGCGGGGCCGTTTTTTCGAGCCTGCTGCATGGCGGCTTGCTCATCGGTCTCGTTGGCAGCCTGCCGATACTTCCCCGGATTTTCGACCGCTCGGTCGAACCCGACCCGACCGAACTGCAAATCCCCGTAGACGTTGTAGATACAGCCGCCCTGAAGCAGCTCGCAGACGTCCCCGGTCTTCGCGATGCGGCCCCCGATTCGGAGACGGCGGCCCCGGCGCCGCGGCCGCTTATCGGCCCGCTGTCCCCCCGACCCGTCCCGCAAAGGCCCGGGACAGCCCCTCCCAGGACCGAGACACCTCTTCGCGTGCCACCTGCACCCACGGCCGCACCCGCTGTGCCGATCCCGGTCCCCGGCACCACGGCGCCAAGGTCGCCCCGCGTCGCTCCGGCAACATCGGCACCGCTCTCCCGCGATGGACAAACGTCTCCTCCCGGCCGGCCACCGCCGGACCGACGACGACGGGATCGGTCACAACCTGACCGGCCATCGTCGGACAGCGCACGAACGGCTGTTGCAGAGGTGTCTCCCTCGACAGACCGAACGACACCGCCGACGTCCGGATCGGGGAATACCGGCACGGTCGATGCCGGTGAGGCAAAGACGGAGAAGAGCGAAGCGGCGAACGCGACGGCGCAGAACGAATTCGTCCGCGCGCTCTCTGGGCGCAAACGCGACCTTGTCGTCGATCTGCTTGCCGGCGATGCGCGGACGCGCCGGGCGGTTACGCCGCCGGCCGACGATTCCAACATCCCCGAACAGGCCCGGACCCGCACCCTGGATCGCCTGACCAGGGCGGCCAATGCGGGTTTCTCTCATGCGCAATACAATCTTGCCGGCAAATATCTGCGGGGCGAGGACGTCCCCAAAGATCTCGGCACGGCGCAAAAATGGCTCACCCGGGCCGCGGAACAGGGATACGCGCCGGCTCAGTCCCTGCTCGCGCTCATGCGCTTTACCGGCAAGGGCGCTGAACGGGACGGCGAACCGGACGCGGCGGAAGCGGCGTTCTGGTGGTCGCTTGCCGCCGAGGCAGGCAACCCGGGCGCAAAGCTTGCGACCGAGCGCCTTCGGCCGTTGCTCAAACCGCAGGAGCATGTGCGTTCCCAGCGGCTTCGGGCGCGCTGGGGCAGCATCATCACCGATCTCGCCGACCTCGCGTCAGGCGAACAATCGCGGCGCGATATCAACCGCGCCCTGCAGGAGGCAGCGGAAAAAGGCGACCTGGATGCGGTACTGTCATTGCTGGCACGCGGCGCGGATGCCGATCAGTCGGGCGACGCGGGGCGAAACGCGGTGATCAATGCCGCCTGGCGGGGCCGGCACCGGATAATCCAGCTTTTGCTCGAGCGGGGTGTCGCAACCGAACTGCCGGACGACGATGGGCGGACGGCGCTGATGTGGGCGGCAATCAACGGCCATGACAGCATCGTCACCGAACTTGTCGCCAGTGGCGCCAATCCGAACAAGAGAGACCGCGACGGTGGCACGGCGCTGATACGGGCCGCCTGGAACGGGCATGCATCGGTGGTATCCCGCCTGATCGCCGCCGGCGCCGACGTAAACATACGCGACGACAACGGGCTGAGCGCCATGGCGCATGCGCGGCGCGAGGGAAATACCGCCGTCATCCAGTTGCTCGAACGCGCGGGGGCCCGGTAAAACGGCGACGGGTGGCAACGGCTTAATTCCCCTGCGCTCTGGCGCGGCGCGCGCTGGGCGATATACTCGCGCTATCCAAGAGAAATGGCGAACGCGTATGACTGCTTCGAAAATAGCCTTTGTCGCCGCGACATCCGATACGGCGCAAAAGGCCTATAAAAAACTGGCCGCCAAATACAACCATGTGCCGCCGGAAGAAGCGGACGTGATCGTCGCGCTCGGCGGCGACGGCCATATGCTCGAAACCCTGCACGCATTTCTCGAACGCGACATACCGATTTACGGGATGAACCGCGGTACGGTCGGGTTCCTGATGAACGAATACCGCGAGACCAGCCTGGTCAAGCGCCTCGCCGCCGCCGAGGAGGTCAAACTGCGCCCGCTGGAAATGACGGTTCAGGATGTCGAGGGAAACGCGACACGATCGGTCGCGATCAATGAAATTTCCCTGCTGCGACAGACCCGTCAGGCGGCAAAGCTGCGCATCCGGATCGACCGCAAGGTGCGCATGCCCGAACTGATCTGCGACGGCGTCCTGGTGGCGACGCCCGCCGGCAGCACCGCCTATAACCTGTCGGCGCACGGCCCCATCGTGCCGCTGGATGCAAACCTTCTGGCGCTGACGCCTATCAGTGCCTTCCGGCCGCGACGCTGGCGCGGCGCGCTGCTGCCCGAAACGGTCTCGATCACGATCGACGTCCTCGAGCCGCGCAAAAGGCCGGTCAGCGCGGTCGGCGACTATACCGAGGTACGCGACGTCAAGCGCGTCACTGTCGGCGTATCGCAGGACCGGTCCTTTTCCCTGCTGTTCGATCCGGAACACAATCTCGAAGACCGGATTCTGAACGAACAATTTACCCCCTGAGCGGAGCGACCCGAATGCCGAAAATCGTCGCGGAAGACGACGTCATCATCCGTACGTCCCAGGTCATCCTGGACCCGAATACCGACCCGGAGCGCTATGCCGCCATTGCCGATTACTACCATGTCGACGTGCCGGATTTCGACGGCTGGGTGAACCGGGTCCGCGCGTCCATCCCGAACCTGTACCCGGCAACTTACGAAATGTACGGAGACCAGGAATCATTCCGCGCGGCCCTCGGCGGTGCCGACGGCATTGTCTGCGAGGGCTTCACCATCGGCGAGCAGGAACTTGCCGCCGCGCCGAAGCTCAAAGTCGTGCAGAAATTCGGCACGGATATGCGAAACATCGACCTCGACGCCTGCGCGCGTCATGGCGTGGCGGTCTACCCGCTCCGGCGGCGCGTGAATATCGCTGTCGCCGAACATGCGTTCGCGATGATGATCGCAATGGCGAAGAAACTCTGCCTGATCAATCACCGCATAGATACGCAAAGCCTGCGCGATGCCGGCTTCGAAGCACGTATGCACGACACCCGGCACGCGGCAGCGGCCAACTGGGGACGGGTTTACGGCCTCGGCACCCTATACGGCGCGACCGTAGGCTGTCTCGGTCTGGGTGAGATCGGGCGCGAAGTCGCCTCCCGGGCAACGGCTTTCGGCGCAGACGTGCTGTATTACCAGCGTAACCGGCTGCCCGACGATATCGACGGACCGCTGGGCGCCACGTATTGCGGATTCGAGGAACTGCTGGAGCGGTCGGACTATGTCAGCGTTCACCTGCCGATCAACGATTCGACCCGCGGCATGATCGGTGCCGATGCGTTCGCGCGCATGAAAGACGGGGCATTTCTCGTCAACATTTCGCGCGCCGCCATCATCGACCGCGATGCGCTGATGAATGTGCTGGAAAGCGACCGTCTCGGCGGGATCGCGCTGGACGTCCATTACGAAGAACCGTCCCCGCCGGACGAGCCGCTCAAGAATTTCCCGAAGGTCCTTCTGACCCCGCATTCCGCCGTGGCGGGCCGCCTGAACGGTGCCGCGGACATGGAAGAGCTGATCGGCAACCTCGCCGCCGAAATCCGCTAGAAAAACGTCCGCGATACCCCGGGTAGCGCTATTTGACGACCAACCGGTAGTCAGGGGTCGTGTTGAGCGGGCAGGAATACACGTATTCGCCGGGCTTGAGGGTGACCTTGTAGTCCTTGGTCGTGCCTTTCGCCAGTCCGCCGCCGGAAACACTGGTCTTGGTCAGCTTGTGCACCGGATTTCGCCAGTCATAGCCTTTCGATCGCAGCCAGAAGCCGAGTTCGTAGGGGACGTTTTTGTTGACGACACGGAACGTATATTCGCCCGGCTTGAGTTCGAGCACCTTCGAATCAGCGAGGCGCTTATCCGCGGTCTTGCCGTTGATTGCGACACAATCCGCCTTCTTCGCCGGCGTATAACCGTGGTTTATGCCGTTTTCGGATTCGATAAACTGACACCCGACCTGGGTCAGATTGATAACGTTTCCTGAAGCGGCTGCCGAATTCGCCCTCGTCGAATTCGACGATGCAAATCCGGCGGTCGCTGCGCCGACCACTGTCGCGACGGCAGCGGCTCTGAGTAATAAAGCTCCGGACATATGTCCCTCCTGTGTAGATACCAACGCTGCCCCGGCATGGATACCGGAGGTCTGCCCGACTGATCTGAGGCGCAACGGCGCTCCGGACAATTCAACTAGACGTGAGGCAGAAAGTAAAACGGCGCCTGCCGGATACGCTGGCAGACGCCGTTCTATAGAAACGCGCTGATTATTTGCCCGAGGGATCGGCTTAAGCGCGTGTCGCCAGATTGATGAGCGCATACCCCCACATGACGGCGCCGGTGCAGATCGCAATCGTCACCACGCCGCGGCTTGCAATCGCCGAGCTGGCATTGGCAACCACGCCACGGCGCGAGTGGCTGGCACTACGGGTTTTCGTCGAACGGCGGGACATCGGCTACTCCAAAGCTTTCCTGGTTCGCCCTCCTGATATGCAAATACCGTGCCAGAAACGCAATTTCTTTATATTTCAGCATGTTAGGGACAATGAAGGTCGCCGACGCGGGAACTATGTAAGATTTTCCGACACCCTATTCAGCGTTCCGGTATGCTAAAAAACCGACATCCGTAAAAAATTGCGAAAGACATATGACCGACTCCATCCTGCTCGACCGTGAGGGCGCTGTCGCGACCGTCACCCTCAACCGCCCCGAAAAACGCAATGCGCTCGATGCTGCCTCCTGGACACGCATCGCCGATGTTTTCGAGGAACTGTCCGCCGATACCGATCTGCGCTGCGTCGTCGTGACCGGTGCCGGCGACAGGGCCTTCGGATCGGGCAACGATATTTCGGAATTCGATACCCTGAGGGCCAATGCCGAACAGGTTCTGCCCTATAACGACAATTCCGCCCGCACCGTTCATGCGATTGAGAACAGTCTGCACCCGACGGTCGCGCGTATTCAGGGCTACTGCATGGGGGGCGGACTCGAAATCGCGCTATGCTGCGATATCCGCGTTGCCGCAACCGACGCCAAATTCGGCCTGCCGGTCAAGAACATGGGCATATACCTCGACCCGGCCCTTGCCGATACGCTGGTTCGCGCCGTCGGGCGGGCGACGGCGCTGGAAATGGTGCTCGAAGGCCGCATCCTCGATGCCGGGGAAGCGCTCAGCCGCGGGATCATCACCCGCGTCGTCGAAACAGCCGACCTGGACGCGGAAATCGCCGCGACGGTCGAGCGGGTGCTTGCCGGCGCGCCCCTTGCCCAGCGCTATAACCGGATGGCAATCCGCAATATCGAGCCTGCGGCGGCGATAACCGACGAAGACCGGGTGCGCGCCGCATCCTATGCCGACAGCGAGGACTACAACACCGCGTGGACATCCTTCCTGGCCAAGCGCAAAGCCGAATTCAAGGGCCGCTGACAATGCCGCCGCGGGCCCGCCGCGAAACCTCCCGGTTGACCGCGACTGCCCGTTCGGAGACTCCGCGGCGCGCAAAGGTGCGTATACGCACGCATACGGTGGTCATAGACGATGCGGTCGAACGCGGCGGCACGGACAAGGGGCCGAACCCGCCGGAGACGTTTCTGGCTTCAATGGCGGGTTGCCTGAACATCCAGATGAACCGGCTGGCAAAGGAACGCGGGATTGCCCTCAGGAATATCCACCTGTCGATCGACGCGGATTTCGACCGGCGGGGTGTTACCTGGGGCGAAGACGTCGCACGGCCCTTTCCGCTGGTCCGTATTTCCGTCACGGGCAACAGCGACGCGTCCAAAAACAAGCTGACCGCCCTGCGCCGGGACATGCTGCGGCACTGCCCGGTTTCCCGGGTGCTGCTCGAAGGCGGCACGCGGTTTCGTCAGTCGTGGGATATTTCAGCGCTATAGACCGTCATTCGTATCGAACCCGGCGCGGATTGCCTCGATCGTCGCCGGATCGAAGTAATCGGCGACGCGCGACCGCACCGACGCGATATACGCAGGGTCGTGCTGCATGTCCGACCACGCCGCGCCGTCGCGGGACTGCACCTTCCACTTCGCGCACCATGTCGTCGTCCGCAACCACGTGAACCGGCGCAACGGCCCGCACAGGGGCCGGATCCGGTCGCCCAGGCCGGCGGGAACGGCGTCGAAATAGGCGTCATAGAACGCCGCCACGTCAGCCGCCGTCAATGCGGTCGCGACATCTGCATCCCACATGGTCGACGTGTAGACCGTCGCATGCGCCAGATCGATCGCCGGGGCGCCGTAGAGCATCTTTTCGAGGTCGACGAAAATCGCCGCACCGTCGATCTGCTGCATGAAATTGCCGGGATGCGTATCGGTACCGACAAGCGTCACCGGAATATCGGCCGCCGACAGACCGGCCGCCAACGCCCGCGCACGGTCGAGTTCCTCGTCAAGCTGTGCCCGCGCGGCAGGATCGAGCCCGGCATCCGGCAGGAACGCCGCCTGCGCCTCGATCACCGAAAGGGTCGACGCCACGGGGTCCGCATGCGCCGGGATCGGCGCCCGCGCCGGCCCATCCGGTACCGGCAGGGCGTGAAGCGCGGCCAGCGCCTGCGCAATCGCAGGCAGCGAATCCGGGATCGCCGGCGTCCCCCCGAGGACTTCGGATATCACCAGCGCGCCCCAGGGAATGCCGTCACGGGGGGCAATCGTTGCCATGTGACGGGGCACGTGGCCGCTCCCGGCCGCCCGGCTGAAACAGGTTTCCTGGTAAGCGAGGTTCGCCTCCGGGTCGAAGCCGAAGGCGCTCAGACGGGGAATCCGCAGCACCGCTCCCGTGCCGCGGATCCGCACATGCGCATGATTTAGCCCCTTTGCGCGCATCGGCTCGAGCGCCGAGACGGGAAGGCCGGCAAAGCCCGGCAGTTCGGCAAGCGCGTGTCTTAGGGCATCGAGATCGGCGCCGCCGGCGTCCCAGGATTCCAGCGTATCGGTGATGTCGGTGGTATCGGGTGATCTGGTCATCGTGCGGGCGAAGGTGCGACCGCGTGTCCGGACTGTCAAGAACATGGGCCGGGCAATGCTCAAAAGTTGCGTTTCCCCCGGCGGCCATCGGGTAGCCCCCGATTGTGCCCTCACCGCTCACGGACTAAGCTGCGCGGCTTCCGGAAATTCACGTGACGGACAATCGGACAATGAGCGAAAATTCGGCGCCGGCGCGCTCGGCGATACCGTACTGGCTTGCGCTGGTGTTTCTCGTGATCGGCGCGCTGTCCTGGGCCGGCAGCTCGGTCGCGGGCCGCGCTGCCTCGGGACATATACCGCCGTTCAGCCTGTCGTTTGTCCGCTGGGGCTGCGTCGCCGTGTTGTTTCTGGCCGTCGGCGGCCGCCAGACCTGGGCGCAACGCCACATCATCGTGCGGCACTTGCCGCTTATGGCCGCGTTCGGGTTTTTCGGTGTCGTTGGTTTCACCGTTCCCTATTATGTCGGGCTGCAGTTCACGGTGGCGGTCAATGCGTCGCTGATGAATGCATCGGGCACGCTGTGGATCGTTGGCACCGCATTCCTGATGACCGGCGCACTGATCACCCGCAAGCAGGCGCTGGGGGTCGTCTTCGGTTTCTGCGGTACGCTGACGATCGTGCTGCGCGCCGATATTTCCGTGCTGGCCGATTTTGCGATCAATATCGGCGACCTTCTGGTGCTGTCCGCGTTTTTCTCCTGGGCGGTATACACGGTGATGCTGCGGTGGAAGCCGCCGGAGATCGGCGAGATGCCGTTCCTGACGGTAATGACCTGCCTGGCGGTGATCATGATGGCGCCGTTATATCTGGTCGATGTCGTGCAGGGAAAATCCTTCGACGCCGATCTCGGCAATATCGCGATTATCGGCTACGCGGTGATCTTCCCGTCCTTCCTGTCCTACATCCTGTGGAATCGCGCGGTGCCGGTGGTCGGATCGAGCGTTGCCGGCATGGCGCAATACCTGATCCCGATATTCGGCGTGACCCTGTCGGTCATCGTGCTTGGCGAAAGCATCGAGAATTACCACCTGGCCGGAATTGCCGTTATCTTTGTCGGCGTCTGGCTGGTGACCTCTGGCAGGTCGCCGGACCGGGTAGCGGATAAATAGATCAGACAAACGAACGTGACGAACAGAGGCGAAACATGAAACCAGACGATTGCATTCTTATCGCAGGGGCCGGCCCGGTCGGCATGACGACCGCACTGGCCCTGGCAAAAGCCGGTATCCCGGTAAAAGTGTTCGACACGCTCGATCATATCCCTGCCGATCACCGCGCCTCGACGCTGCACCCGTCGACCCTGATGATGGTCGACGATCTCGGCATGACGGCAAAGCTTCTGCCGCGCGGCATCGAATCGCCGCTGTTCCAGTGGCGCGACCGCGCCACCGACCGCATCGTCGCCGAGTTCGATTACGGCGATATTGCCGACGTGCTGACCTACCCCTATGCCCTGCAGGTCGAACAGCACAAGACGATCGAGGTCGCGTGGGACCTTGCGAAGCAAATCGACGGTTTCGAACTGATCCGCGAACGCGAGGTGATCGCACTGACGCAGGACGATGACGGCGTCGAAGTCACCGTGCAGGCGCCCGACGGCAGCCGGGAGACCCATTCGGGGCGCTACCTGGTCGGCGCCGATGGCGGTCGGTCGCTCGTCCGCAAGGCGCTCGACATCGATTTCCCAGGCTTCACCTGGGAAGAACGCTTCATCATCGTGTCGACCTATTACGATTTCGAGGAAGCCGCCGGCTACCGCTACCGCAACTATGTCGCCCATCCGGAACAGTGGTGCGCGATGATCAAGGTACCGGGTGACGAGAGCGAAGGCGTGTGGCGCGCGTTGTTTCCCGCCTTCGGCGATGCGCCGGACGAGGAAGTGCTGAGCGATGAGTGGATCCAGGCACGGTTCGCCGAATGCTATCCGTACGATCCGCCCTACGATCTGCTGCACCGGAACCTGTACAGCGTGCACCAGCGGGTCGCCGCCAATTTCGCGAAGGGCCGCGTGGCCCTCGCCGGTGATGCCGCCCATGTCAACAACCCGCTCGGCGGGATGGGCATGAACAGCGGCATCCATGACGGGCTGAACCTCGCCAAAAAGCTGGAAGAAGCGTGGCATGGCGGCGACCACGACGCCCTGCTCGCCCGCTATGACCGCCAGCGCCGCCCGATGGCGGAAAAATACGTCCAGGCCCAGTCGATCGCGAACAAGAAGATGCTCCAGGAGAACGACCCCGAGGCGCGCGAGAGGCGCCTGCAGGAACTGGCGAGCACGCGCAATGATGAAAAGCTGAACCGCGAATATCTGCTTCGGGCATCCCTGGTCTCGATGGTCGAAGAAGCGAACTCGATCCAGTAGCAATCGTCGGGTGCCGACTGTTTTGACGATTATCCGCATCGGGCCGTGACCGGACCTGTCGGCGGGCGGAGGACGCCGCAATGCGATGACTAGTATAATCATCCACTGGATCGACAGGATATTCGTAGATTTCGCCCGGCAGTTCCGCTGGTCCTATCTGCCGCCGCTGATGGTGTATCTCGCGGCCGGCGTGTCCGGCCTGACGGCCATCGTCGGCGCCTTCTTCATCAAGGAATATCTCGGGCTTTCCGCCGCTTTTCTGGCGGGGCTCGGTTTCTGGGCCGGTATCCCCTGGGTCCTCAAGATGCCGCTCGGCCACCTGGTCGACCTGATCTGGCGCTGGAAAGCCGCGCTGATCTACCTCGGCGCCGGCCTGATCGCGGTCAGCATCTCGATCATGTACGGGCTGATCGCGCATACCGACGCCATGACCCGTTTCATGACGGCCGAAGCCTGGTATGTCGTCAGCGTGCTCCTCGCCCCCGTCGGATACGTCATACAGGATGTCGTCGCGGACGCCATGACGGTGGAGGCCGTCCCGCTGTTCGAAGAGTCCGGCAAGCCCTATTCCGACCGCAAGGTGAAGGCGATGCACACGACGATGCAGACCCTTGGCCGGTTCGCGATCATCATCGGGCTGGTATCCGTGGCCGCCCTGAATATCGGCATGTTCGCAGACGTCAAGACCATGTCGCAGGCGGACAAGGTCGCCGTGTACGCCGATATCTACCGTCTGGCCCTGATTATCCCGGCGATTTCGGTGGCGGGTGTCATGCTGGGCACCGTGTCGCTGCGGCTGCGGGCGCGGGCGCTTCGCCGCCAGGGGTTCGACAAAGAGAAAATCCGGACCATGCTGTCGGACCCGGCCGAAGAAACCGCGCCGAACTGGTGGATTTTCGGCGGCAGCCTGGCGTTTGTCGCGTTTACGCTGGCGGTCGGACTGGGCGATGTGCCCTACGCGCAGGAAATCATATTCGTCGGCTCCATGGCGATTGTCCTGTTCCTGATGAAGCGCCTGATGCTTGAGCTCGAGCCGGACGTCCGGGGCGCGCTGCTGGGAACCGCGATTATCATTTTCGTGTTTCGCGCCGTGCCGCTGCCCGGCGCCGGCGTGACATGGTGGGAGATCGACGTGCTCGGCTTCGACCAGCGCTTTCTGTCGATCCTGACGCTGATTTCATCGGGACTTGCGCTCGCCGGCATGATTATCCTGCGCCCCCTGATGGCGACCCGGTCGATCGCCTATGTGGTCGCGCTGCTGACCGTCGCCGCGGGCGTGCTGTCGCTGCCGAACCTGGGGCTGTATTACGGCCTTCACGAATGGACGGCGCAGCGCACCGGCGGCGTCGTCGACGCGCACTTTATCGCCATTCTCGATACCGCGCTCGAATCCCCGCTGGCGCAGATCGCGATGATTCCGATGCTTGCCTGGATCGCAAAGAACGCCCCGGTACATCTGAAGGCCACGTTTTTCGCGGTCATGGCATCGTTCACCAATCTCGCCCTGTCGGCGAGCAGTCTGGGCACGAAGTACCTCAACGAGATATTCATGGTGACCCGCGAAGTGAAGGACCGCGCAACCGGGACGGTTTCGGTTCCCGCCGATTACGGCAATCTGGGATGGCTGCTGATCGTCGTCGCCGTCATCACCGTCGGGGTGCCGCTGATTACGATCTACGTCGTGCAGCGGTCGCCGCTCAAAACGCGGCAATAGGCGCAACCGCGGGAGCTAGTCCCCTTCCAGAGACTTCGCCATTGCGGCGCGCCGCGGCACGGCCCAGAACCACAGGCCGATCAGCAGGACCGCGCCGACGATGACCGGCGCCTGAAAGCCGAACAACTCGGCCGCCGCGCCCATGATGATGGCGCCGATGGCGGGCGCGCCGCGGCCGATCATGCCGTACAGGCTCATCACCCGGCCGCGCATATGGGGATCGACGGCATTCTGCATCAGGGTCTGTTCGCCGACGCCGATGATGATCACGGCAAATCCGGAGACCGTCAGGCAGACGAGCGCGACACCGTACAGGTTGGTCGCGGCAAAGCCGATCAGCGACAGGCCGAGCAACAGGATCGCCAGCACCACCCGCGACGTCAGCCCGGCAACCTGGCCGCGCTGCGCGATCCAGAACCCGCCGACCAGGGAGCCGATGCCTGTCGCCGACAGCATCAGCGCATAGCCGTCGGCGCCGCGGCCGAATACCTCGTCGGCAAAGCCCGACAGCAATTCCATATACGGCCGCCCGAAAATCGATACCACCGCCAGCACGACCAGCATCCGCGCGATACCGACATGCCGCATGGCGTAGCGGAACCCCTCGGCGATTTCGCGCGGCACCTCGCGGGCGGGCGTGCGCGCCTTGCCGCTGCGCGGATTGGCAATGCGGATAAACATCAGCGAGCCGACAAACCACACGTAGGACAGCGCGTTGAACACGAAGGCGAAGCCGATCCCGGCGCCGTTGATCAGCAACCCGGCGATCACCGGCCCGATGGCCTTCGCCGAATTGAAGATCATCGAGTTGATGCCGATGGCCGCCGACAGATTCTCGCGCTGCACCAGATGCGGCACCAGCGCAAGACGCGCCGGCTGGTTGAAGGACAGGATAATCCCGTGGGCCAGCACCAGGGCGAACAGCAGTTCGGGCGTCATCACGCCCATGAAGGTCAGCCCGGCCAGCAAGGCGGACTGGATCGCCGCCAGAACCTGGGTGATCTTGATCATGGTGAGAATATTCACCCGGTCGGCGATGGCGCCCGCGACCGGCCCGATAAACACCACCGGCAACAGGTCGGCGACCGTCATCAGGCCGAGCCAGAAGCCGGACCCGGTCATTTCCCAGGTAAACCACATGACCGCGGCACGCTGCGCCCAGGTGCCGTTATGCGACAGCAGATTACCGATCGAGAACGCCCGGTAATTGCGGTCGCGCAGGGCGGCGGCGAGCGCGGGGAAACCTGAAATGACAGCCATAAGCGGTTTTAGCGCATTTACGGTGCTTTGGGCGACTGCTCCGCCGGAATTATCGAATCGCCTTGCTGGCCGTTCGGCCGCCCGCTAGCCTGCTTTCTCCCGGGGATCACGTTAAAGGGGCGACCGACATGCCAGACGGCACACCATCACGGCAGACGAACACGCTGGAACCGTTCTGGATGCCGTTTACGGCGAACCGGCAGTTCAAGTCGGCGCCGCGGATGCTCGTTTCGGCGCAGGACATGCACTACACCGACGATCAGGGGCGCAAAATCCTCGACGGCACGTCGGGCATGTGGTGTTCGAATGCGGGGCACGGGCGCGCGCGCATTACCGAGGCGATCAAGGCGTCGGCCGAGAACATGGATTACGCGCCGACCTTCCAGTGGGGGCATCCGGCGGCGTTCGATCTGTCGGCGCGGCTGACCAATCTGTTTCCGGGCGATCTGGATTACGTGTTTTTCGGCAATTCGGGCTCGGAAGCGGTGGATACCGCGCTCAAAATCGCGCTTGCCTATCATCAGGCACGCGGCGACGCGAAACGCACGCGGCTGATCGGGCGCGAACGCGGCTATCACGGGGTCGGTATCGGCGGCACCTCGGTCGGCGGCATTTCCAACAACCGCAAGCAGTTCGGCACGCTGCTGGCGGGCGTCGATCACCTGCCCCACACGCATAACCTCGCCGAAATGGCGTTCACCAGGGGACAGCCCGACTGGGGCGCGCATCTGGCCGACGATCTGGAACGCATCGTCGCGCTACATGACGCATCAACCATCGCCGCCGTCATCATCGAGCCCGTCGCCGGGTCGACCGGTGTGCTGGTGCCGCCCAAGGGCTATCTGGAGAAAATCCGCCGCATCTGCGATGCCCACGGCATCCTGCTGATCTTCGACGAGGTCATTACCGGGTTCGGCCGGCTGGGCGAGCCGTTCGCCGCCGATTATTTCGGCATCGTCCCCGACCTGATGACCATGGCCAAGGGCCTGACCAATGCCGCCGTGCCGATGTCGGCCATCGCCGCCCGCGCGCCGATCTACGAAGCCTTCATGCAGGGCCCGCCCAACATGATCGAGCTGTTCCACGGCTATACCTATTCGGCCCACCCGCTTGCCTGCGCGGCGGGGCTCGCGACACTCGACGTGTTTGCCGAGGACGATCTGTTCGCGCGCGGAAAGGCGCTGGCGCCGAAATGGGAATCGGCCCTGCATGGCCTGAAAGGCCTGCCCAACGTGATCGATATCCGCAATATCGGCCTGATGGGGGCGGTGGAAGTCAATCCGCGCGACGGCGCGCCGACCGCCCGGGCCTTCGATATCTTCCTAAAATGTTTCGAAAAGGGGCTGCTTGCGCGGCAGACAGGCGATATTATTGCCCTGTCGCCGCCGTTGATCGTATCGGAAGACCAGATCGACGAAATGGTGAACATCCTGGGAGACGCCATTCGGGAAACCGGTTGACGGACCGGGACGTTGTGTACCGGAAGACGACAGACACTAAAGACGACAGGCACTAAAGACGACAGGCACTAAAGAAGAACGAATGGGGGCAGGCTAAACCGTCGCCCGAAACGGTAACCGAAAACAGGAGTACAGAGTAAAATGACATTCAAACAGATTTCGATTGTGATCGCGGCAACCGCCCTGCTGGGTGCGTGCAGCGGTCTGGAACTGGGTACCGCTCAGAAAGTGTCGCCGACCGGCGATGCGTTCTCGACGGCGCTGTACAAGGAATACATCGCGCTGTCGAAAGACGAATACAACGAAGGCGATTACGAGGATTCGGACGTGTTCGCGATGCGCGCCATCGCCGCGGCCGGCGGCAAGCCGACGGCACCCGAAGCCGCGAATGCGCGCCCGCAACCGGGCAAGGCCGGCAAGGCGCTCTCCACCGCCCGCGATCGCCTGGTAAAGGCGCTCGGCGGGTCGGGGGCCAAGGCGAACCCCGCCGACGCCGCCCGTGCACAGGCGATGTACGAATGCTGGGCGCAGGAGCAGGAAGAAAACACCCAGCAGGACCATATCGACCGCTGCCGGATCCAGTTCTTCATCGCGCTTGCCAAGATCGAGAAACAGGTCGCGGCAAAACCGAAGCCGAAGCCGAAAGCCAAGCTGTCGCCGCTGACCTTCCTGGTCTATTTCGGCTTTAACAGCACAACACTCGACGCCACGGCCAATTCCGTCCTCGGCACCGCGTCCGACGTGATCAAGGACACCAAGCCGAAGGTCGTGTCCGTCACCGGTCATACCGACCGTGCCGGCTCCAGCGACTACAACTCCGCGCTGGCCGAGAAACGCGCAAATGTCGTCGCCGATGCGCTGACGAAGCTCGGTGTGTCGGGCCGTCTGATGACCATCGGCTCGCTTGGCGAAAACGCCAACGCGATCGAAACCAGCGACGGCACGAAAGAATCCGGCAACCGCCGGGTTGAAGTCACGGTTCGCTACTAAGGCAGCGAACCGGGCGAACAGAGGGCCGCGGGGAAACCTGCGGCCCTTTTTTGTCGATTGATTGTCTGGATGATGGATTGCGCGCCCCGCGCTTGAGGCGCAACACCAACTGCTCAAACCCTAAACTTACTCCCCCGCCCTCGTGGCGGGGGTCCATCCCTACTTCAGACGCGCTGGAAAAATGGACCCCCGGTATAAAACCGGGGGAATAGGTTTGGCGCAGGGGCGCATTGATCGTCAGCGCCGCACCCCGTCTGGACAGCACCCTGCCCCTTCGCCATTCTGAAACGGTGGCACCGGCAGCGAGGGCAGGATGGCAAAATTACTACGCCCCGGGCAGATCGAGCGCGCCCGGCGGGACGGCTGCAGCTACCGGAAGCGCGACCCGATGCCCGAACGCGAACTCGACCCCACGAACGTAGCGTATTACAATGACTTTCGGACCAACTACACTGACCCCGAAACGCGCCCGGAAGCCGAACGCCGCGCCGCAACCTGAATCCGCCCAACCGCCCCGAAACGACCCTCACATCGCACAAGAACGGATTGCCCCGCCCGAATGACCGACCTCCGAAGCTATCTCAACGAAATCGATAACGCGGTTTTCCGCCCCGACCGGCCAATGTCGGTCGTGCAGGAAATTACGGCACTTCAGCATGTCATGGCGGCAAAAAGCGCCAATCCGGCGATCTTCGTGCGCCAGCCACGGCTGCCCGACGGCGGGATCAGCGACATGCCGGTGCTGACCAACCTGTTTGCCAGCCGCGAACTGTCGGCCAGGGCGCTCGGTATCGACGATCACCGGGACTCGGCCAAGGCGCTGGCCGACCTCTCGTCGAAGGCTATCGATCCGGTCGTGATCGACGCGGCGGACGCCCCGGTGCGCGAGGTCGTCGAGAACGGCGAGGCGGCAAACCTGCTGTCCCTGCCCGCGCTGCGCCAGCACGAGGGCGATGCCGGGCATTACGTCACCTGCGGACACGTCGTGACCTACGATCCCGATACCGGAATCGACAATATGGGCATCCAGCGGCTGTGGGTGCGCGGCGAGAAACTGCTCGGCTGCTACATGCTGGAAACCTCGCACAACATGCTCAACCTTCGGAAATTCTGGGCCAAGGGTGAAGCCTGCCCCATCGCCATCTGGGTCGGTCATCACCCGGCGGTGGAAATGGGCGCGCAGGCGAAGCTCGGCTATCCCCAGAGCCACTGGGACGTCGCCGGCGGCGCACTGGGCGAAGCGCTGCGGCTGGTGCCGTCGGTCACCCATGGCGACAAGATCATGGTGCCCGCCGACGCCGAAATCGTCATCGAGGGCTTCCTGCCGCCGAACCGAATCGAGGCCGAAGGGCCGTTCGCCGAATTTTCCGGCTATCAGGGCCCGCAGATACCCAACCCGGTGGTCGAGGTCACGTGTATCACCCGCCGCCGCGACGCGATCTATCACGACTGCGGATCGGGCCTTGCCGATCATCTGGTGCCCGACAACATGGGCATGGAAGGGGCGATCTACAACCTTGCGCGCCAGGTCTCGCCGTCGCTGATGAACGTGCATGTACCGGTATCCGGCCGGCGGTTTCACGCCTATCTGCAGTTCAGGGATCCGAAACCGGGCGAGGTCCGTGACGCCATGATGGCCGCCATCGCCTTCCGGCGGCTCAAAGCGGTCTATGCGTTCGATGACGATATCGACATCTTCGACGACCGCGAGACGATGTGGGCCATCGCGACCCGCGTGCAGTGGCACCGCGATGTGATGAAGCTGGACGGCCTGACGCTCGCGCCGCTCGACCCGTCGGCCCCGGCCACGGGAAAAACCATCACCAAGGCCGCGATAGACGCCACCCTGCCCGCCGCCGCAGGCCCGGGACAGCCCAAACCCGTCGCCCCGCGCAACCGCGTCTCCGACGATGCTCTCGCCGCGGCAGAGGCGGCGCTGGACGGCATAGACACAACAGGATGGCCCAGCTGATGTCCGATTCACTGTTCGACAAACCCGGAAACACGACCTGGGCGCAATGCCCCGCCTGCGATTACTGGTTCCACGTCGCCCCGGCGCTGCTGCAGATGGAAACCGTCGACCTGATCTGCCCGGACTGCGCAAAGCCGTTCGCCCCTGCCGATGCAAAGGCAACGATCGGCGACTGAGCCCTCCCCGTCCCCCAAGAAATCAGGTCCCCGGGCCGGAGACCGAGAGACATCCGGCCGCTCACCCTGGACCCTCGGGTCGGGCCCGAAGGAATGACGGAATTAACGCAGGTATTCTTCCCCTTAATTTACGTCCCCGGGCCCGACCCGGGGACCCAGGGCGGCGGATCTTGCTTTGTCGCGGGATGGCCTGCACAAACCCCGGGGAAGAGGAAACTTTTGGCGCGGCCCAATATTGAGAAACCACGGGTTTCTGCGATGATACGCCGATCAATATACCAACCGACAATCAGAAACGCCGGAAGCACCGATGAATACGACATCCCCCGACCGCCCCAATACCGCCCAGCAGTTCACATACGAGGACCTGCGCGACTGGATCGAACGCGCCGATCAGCTTGGCGAGCTGAAGCGTGTAGACGGCGCGTCATGGGAAAAGGATATCGGCCTCGCCGCGGAAATCGTCATCCGTGAGGATGACGGCCCCGCCGTGCTGTTCGACAAGGTGCCCGGCTGCCCGGACGGGTTTCGTGTGCTGATCAACGTCTTCGGCGGCACACGCCGGAACATGACGCTCGGTTTCCCCGACCACCTGACCAAGCAGGAACTGTCGGACGGCTGTTTCGAATCCTTCGTCAAGGAACGCAAGACGATCCCGCATGAAATCGTCGAGGACGGGCCTGTCTTCGAGAATATCCTGACCGGCGACGATGTCGACCTGATGAAATTTCCGACCCCGATGTGGCACCCGGAAGACGGCGGGCGGTATATCGGCACCGGCACCTATACGGTCACCCGCGACCCGGAAGACGGCTGGATGAATTGCGGTGCCTACCGCGCAATGGTACATGACAAAAAGTCGGTCGGCTGTTTCATGGTCACCGGCAAGCACGGCTTTATTCACCGCAACAAGTACTGGGACAAGGGCGAGCCCTGCCCGGTGGCGATGGTCATCGGCGGCGAACCCATTGCGTTTTTCAATGGCGGCGCCGAAGCGCCCTATGGCACGTTCGAACTCGATATCGTGGGCGGTATCCGCGGCAAGGCGGTCGACTGCGTCGAGGGCAAGGTCACCGGCCTGCCGTTTCCGGCCAATGCCGAGATTGTGTTCGAGGGCTATCTGTACCCCGACAAGATCAAGAACGAGGGCCCGTTCGGCGAATGGACGGGCTATTACGCCAGCGGCGAACACCCCGAACCGGTGCTCGAGATCGAGGCGATCTATCACCGCAACGATCCGATCATCCTCGGCGTGCCGCCGATGGGCCAGGGCTCGGACGAGATGGCCCGCTACCGCGCCGTGCTGCGCTCCGCGATGCTCAAACAGAACCTCGCCGATGCGGGCGTGCCCGATGTGACCGGCGTCTGGTGCCACGAGATCGGCGCATCGCGGCTGTTCCATGCGGTGTCGATCACCCAGCGTTATCCCGGTCATTCGAAACAGGCGGGCCACATCGCGGCGCAGTGCCAGGCATCCAACTACGCCAACCGGTTTATCGTCGTCGTCGACGAGGATATCGACGTGACCAACCTGGAGCAGGTGATCTGGGCCATGTGCACGCGCTGCGATCCGGCGACGACCATCGACATCGTAAAGGGGGCCTGGACGTCACCGGCGGACCCGCGCCTCACGCCGGAACAGAAAGCCAGCGGCGACATCACCAACAGCCGCGCCATCATCGATGCCTGCAAGCCGTTCCACTGGAAAGACCAGTTCCCGACGGTCAACGCGCCGGGGCTGGACGTGCTCCGCGAGGCGCAGGAGAAGTTCGGCTATCTGATGGATTGAGGGCGGGCGAGGCCAGGGAAGTAAATCAGGGATAATAAGGCTTCCGGTAATCGCAACCGCTAGCCAGACACTAAGCCCCCTGCGGCGCGGCCTCGCGATCGATGGGCTTGTCGTTGATCGGGTAGTTCATCAGCGAGGCGACCAGCCCCATGACAATGGCGGCCCACCAGACGATGTTGAAATTGCCGAACATGTCGAAGAAGATGCCGGCGCCGTAAATGCCGATGAAGCTGCCGAGCTGGTGAGCGACGAAGGCGAAACCGAACAGCATGCCCATGTGACGCAGCCCGAAGACCTGGGCCACGATCGAGCCTGTGAGCGGCACGGTACCGAGCCAGAGCAGGCCCATCACGCAGGAGAATGCAATCACGCTGGTCGAGGAAATCGGCAGCAGGATAAACAGGATCATCGCCACGGAGCGCATCGAATACAGCCAGCACAGCAGGTATTTCTGGCGGAACCTGCCGCCCATGGTGCCCCACGCGAACGTGCCGATGATGTTGAACAGCCCTATCAGGGCCAGCGCGTAGGCGGCAACGCCCGGATCCACCGTCAGGTTTTCCAGCATGACGACGAAATGGGTGCCGATGAACATGGTCTGCAGCCCGCACACGAAGTAACCGGCGATCAGCAGGCGGTATCCGCTGTGGCGGAACGCCTCGCGCAGGGCATCGCCCGTCGCCTGCAGGGCAAGCGGTGCCGCGCCCGCCGGGGCGGCATCGCGCCGCGTCACCATGGCAAACGCCAGCGGCACGATCAGCGCCGTCAGGCCGGCCATGACGTAGAGCGTGAACACCCAGCCTTCGTTCTGAACCAGGTAGTGACCGATCGGGATCATCAGGACCTGGCCGGACGAGCCGCCGGCGCTGGCGATACCGAGATACAGGTCTCTCTTCTCGGGCGTCACGACGCGGCTGATCGCCGAGAGGATAATCGGGAACATGGCCCCCGACATGGCGAACCCAGTAAACCCGCCGATCGAGATATGCGCCATCCATGGCGCCGTCGACACGGTCATCAGCAGCAGGCCCGCGGTATACAGGATGCCCGCCGCCGCGATCACCCGCCCGGCGCCGTACTTGTCGGCGATATTACCGGCAACCGGCGTGCCGATCCCCCAGAACAGCGACTGAATGGCGAAAGCCAGCGACAGCGTGCCCAGATTGCCGAACAGATCGGTCCCCGCCGGCCCGATCCACGCGGCCGTGGACATGCGCACGCCGAGCGACAGGAACACCACGAGCGTGCCGGCCAGCAGGATGATAAAGGGCGTGCGCCAGTTGCGGGATTTGGCAGCGGGTGTCCGGGATATCATGGAAAGGTTATGCCCCCGCTGCCTGGGCCCGCACAACCGGTTTGTCGTCTATCGGGTAATGCAGGGCGGCGGCGACGAGGCCGAGGCCGACGCCGATCCACCAGATCATGTCGTAGGAGCCCGTGGTCACGAAGAACTTCCCGCCGAGCCATGCGCCGGTAAAGCTGCCGAGCTGATGGCTGAAAAACACCAGCCCCGTGAGCGTCGCCATGTAGCGCAGCCCGAACATGCGGGCGACCAGCCCCGACGTCAGCGGCACGGTAGCCAGCCACAACAGCCCGATCGCGGCGGAAAAGATATAGGTGCTCATCGCGGTGATCGGCAGCAGGATATAGACGGCGAGCACGGCGGAGCGCAGCAGGTAGATGCCGGTCAGCAGGTATTTCATGCGATATCTGCCGCCCAGCGCGCCCCAGGTGAGCGTGCCGATGATATTGAACAGGCCGATCAGCGATAGCGCCGTCGCGCCGACCCACGGGTCCTGCCCCGCCTCGGTCAGGAATTTGGGCAGATGGGTGCCGAGGAACATCACCTGATAGCCGCAGACGAAATACCCCGCCGTCAGCAGCAGGAAGCCGCGATGGCCCATGGCTTCGCG
Organism: uncultured Rhodospirillaceae bacterium; assembly: GCA_963977005.1. Classification (GTDB taxonomy): domain Bacteria; phylum Pseudomonadota; class Alphaproteobacteria; order MPNO01; family UBA830; genus CAXBCP01. The sequence continues at coordinate 78,204 of CAXBMQ010000005.1, read as the reverse complement.
TACGGCCTCGCGCAGGTTTTGCTCGGGCGCTGCATTCGGGTCGGCGGCGGCACGCTTCGGGTCCTTCATCGCGAAAGCCAGCGGCACGATCACCGAAACAAGACAACCGAAGATAATCGCCGTCGCCGCCCAGCCATAGCCGGTGATGAGCGCCTGCCCCGCCGGGACCAGCGCCAGCTGCCCGGAAGACCCCGCGGCGCTGCCGATGCCCAGAAAAAGACTCCGGCGCTTGGCGTCCACCCGCTTTGTGATCGCGGCCAGGATGATGGGAAAGCCCGTCGCGCTCAGGCCCAGCCCGAGCATTGCACCCGCCGTCAGATGCATGTGCAGCGGCGTCTGCACCAGCGACATCAGCGCGAGCCCCGCCGCATAGAGGAACCCGCCGAGCGCGATCATCCGCGCCGTGCCGTAGCGTTCGGCAAGCGATGCCGTGATCGGCGTGGTCAGCCCCCAGATAACCGCCTGGATCCCGATGGCCAGCGAAAAGTCATCCACTTCCAGTCCGGTGGACGCGGTCATCGGGTCGAGCAGAATGCCGAAGATGTTCCGCGCGCCGAAGCTGATGAACAGAATGATGGTGCCGCAGGTCAGAACGACGGCAGGGGTGCGCCACGATCCTTGCATATTCGGGAATCCTTCCAAAGAACGCCTTCCGGCGATATTGCGGACAGTCTATCGCGGCACGACGCGGCGCGCCACGCCCCGGCGATCAGCTAGTTGCGCACCTGCGGTCAGAACTTGCCGCTTCCCGTCAGGTAGGCGCCATAGGTCGCGTCGAGCGCGGCCATGCAGGCCGGGTCGAAATCCGCCGCCGGTTCGGGGTCTTCGCGCCAGTGGCCGTGGGTGTCGGTGCCGCGCACCAGGGTGGCGAACGCCGCCTCTTTCAGTTTCACCTGGTGCACATGCGGCGCGATATAGTGGATCGACAGACCGATGCGCGGATGCGGCGCGGTATTGGCGCCCGACCCGTGCACCACCGCTTCGTGATGGATCGAGAATTCGCCGGGCGCCAGTTCCACGTCGACGGCCCGGTCCTCGTCGACATCCAGGATCGTCTGGCCCTTCATCAGCAGGTTGCCCTCGCCGTGCAGTTCCGCGTGATCGATCTGGCCGACGGTATGGGTGCCCGGAATGAACCGCATGCAGCCCGAGTCCACGTTGGACGGGCTGAACGCGTACCACACTGTCACGGTAGCGCGCTCCGACAGGCCGTAATAGGTCGAATCCTGATGCCACGAGACATACCGCGTATCGTGCGCGTTCTTGCAGAAAAACGACGAGCCCCAGCACAGGATGTCGGGCCCGACAATATCCTCGACCGCATCCAGAATGCTCTCGTTGCGGATGATGTCCCACATCCACGGGAACGGCAGGTGCGCCTTTATCTTGAAGCGGTTCTGCGGCTCTTCGCCGATTTTTTCCTCAAGTGCGGTAAACCGCGCGAGGTTGGCCTCCGCCTCGGCGGGCGAGACGGCGCGGATCGGGAAGATACAGCCGTCCCGCTCCCAGGCGATGATTTGATCGTCGGTCAGAAATTTCGGCATAGATCCCCCTCATATTCCCCCGGCCTCGTACCTGGGGTCCGTCTTTCCCCCATCGATATCCGCCATGCCCCCCCGGCATAAAGCCGGGGGAATAACGCAGAGGATAATCCTGATTCCTCTTGGCTACATCTCAGACCTCGTGCCCCCTGCCTCAGAACGGCTTCGCATCCCCCTCCACGGTGGTCCGCAGCAACAGGCGGCGCTCGGTCTCGGGAAAATCGGTCCGGGCATGCATCGAGCAGCGGTTGTCCCACAACAGCAGGTCGCCGACGCGCCATTCGTGCTCGTAGACGAATTCGTCCTTTTCGGAATGATCGAACAACGCACCGAGCAACCGGTCGGCCTCCGCCTGGTCCATGTCGACGACGCCTTCGGTCATCAGCCGGTTGACGTAGACCGCCTTTTTCTGCGTGTCGTCATGGGTCCGGAAGACCGGGTGGACGGACTCGGAAAACGCCGGCGTCCCCTTGTCGTCGCCCTTCTGCACCGAGCCGTAATTGTAATGGTGAAACGCCTTGCGCCCCTCGAGCGGCGCGCGAATTTCGTCGGGCAGGGTGTCATACGCCGCGTAACCGCTGGCAAACAGCGTGTTCCCGCCATGGGACGGAATCTCCACCGCGTTCAGCATAGTTGCCTTGTGGGGCAGGGCGGCATGCATCATGTCGTGGTGGAACATCATCTCGCCGTCGGGCAGCGCACCGATCGGCTCGCCGTTTTCGCGGATGTTCGAAATCAGCATCACGCCGTCGGGCAACGCGTCATACCCCGCCGGGAAAAACTCCTTTGGCCGGGCCAGTTCGCCCAGCTTGCCGAACCACTTGGTCACATGCACCTGGCGTTCGGGCGACAGGTTCTGGCCGCGGAACAACAGGATGATGTTGTCGAACCACGCCTGATTGATCGCGGCGATGGTCTCCGGCGATTGATCCTCGTTTAGATCGATATCCTGGATTTCCGCGCCGATGTGCGGCGACAGCTGTCGAAGCTTCAATGCCATTCTGTGCTCTTTCTGTCGGGGCCGCTATTCGGACAGCGGCTGACCCTTGGTCGTGCAGCGCCGCAGCATGCGGCGGTCGGTCGCCGGGAAATCGGTGCGCGCGTGGCAGGAACACCAGTTGTCCCACATCAGAAGATCGCCGAGACGCCATTCGTGTTCGTAGATAATGTCGCGGTCCCCGGCGAAGGAAAACAGGCGGTCGAGCATATCGCGGCTCTCGTCGTCCGGCATATCCTCGATACGCGCCGTGATCAGAGGGTTCACATACAGCGCGCGCCGCCCCGTCACCGGATGCGTCACCGTGACCGGCTGAACGCAATGCTTGTACTGCGCGATATCGCCGGAAATATCGACCGTCTCGCGGGTGGCAAAATCGTAAATCTGCAACGCCGCCCGTCCCTCAAGCCGCGCCTTCAGGTCGTCGTCCAGCCTGTCATAGGCCGCGTACATGTTGGCAAACAGCGTGTTGCCGCCGCTGGACGGCAACTCCATTGCATACAGGAACGTGCCTTTGTGCGGCGCCGGGTCGTAGCACATGTCGTGGTGGAACCACATCTCGCCGTCGGGCAGCGAACCGATATATTCGCCGTCTTTCTTGATATTCGAGACCAGCATGATCGACGCGTTGTAGTCTGCGCCTTCGGGCCGGCGGCTGGCGGGCCGCGAGCGGACGCCGACCTCGCCGAAATTCTCGGCAAAGGCGACCTGCTGGTCTTCGCTCAAGTTCTGATCGCGGAACAGCAGCACGATGTGTTCGTGCCAGGCGTCGCGGATTGCCGCGGACGTCGCCTCGTCGAGCGGCTTCGACAGGTCCACACCACGGATTTCGGCGCCCAGCGCGTCCGACAGGGGCCGGATATCCAGCCCGGTTAACGTATCGCTCATTCGGCAGCCACCTCCGTCCGGCCGGGCGGATCGCCCATCAATACAGCGTTTTCGTCCATTATCGTGAGCCGCCGCAGCTTGCGCCGCTCGGTCTCTGGAAAATCGGTCCGCGCATGAATGCTGCAACGGTTGTCCCAGATGACAAGATCTTCCGGCTGCCATACGTGCTCGTAGCAGAATTTCGCCTGGCGCTGATGCGCGAACAGGAATTCCAGCAATTCGCGGCCCTCGTCTTCAGGCAGGCCAACGATTTCTTCGGTCATCAACTCGCTGACATACAGTGCCGTACGGCCCGTCACCGGATGTTTGCGGAAAACCGGCTGGGCGAAATGGGGGGCGTTCTCGCGGTCGAACCGGCCCGACTTGGTCACGGCGCCGTATTCGAACACGTGGATCGCCTTGCGGCCGGCAAGACGGCGTTTGACGTCATCCGGCAGGGTTTCCGCGGCGAGATAGCTATTGGCAAAAATCGTGTTGCCGCCGACCGACGGGACCTCCATCGCGTAGAGCAGGGTCGCCTTGTCGGGGTGTTCGTTATAGGGCGTATCGGAATGGAACATCATTTCGCCGTCCGGCAGCGAGCCGATGGGCTTGCCGTTTTCGCGGATGTTCGAGACCAGCATCACGTTCGGGCCCAGGTCGGCCGCTTCGTTGCGCATCGCCTTGGGACGGCGGTGGCGCGCGATCTCGCCGAAATACCCGGCGAAGCGCGTATGTTCTTCCAGCCCGAGTGCCTGGCCGCGGAACAGCAGCACGATATGTTCGTGCCACGCATCGTTGATCGCGGCGATTGTTGCGTCGTCCTGCGGCTGCGTCAGGTCGACCCCCCGTATCTCGGCGCCGATTGCCTCTGAAAGCGGTACGATTTCCATCCCGTCTACCATTCCCGGTGTTATTCCCTGCGGTATTTCCGCCATTTTAGTTCGGTGTCTAACTATAACCGAAACCGATTTTCGCTGTATAGGATTTGTAAAATAAGCTAGCTTACTATAAGCAAGCTAACGAAAAACACCACACCCGACACACGGGAAAGCGGAAACACGGAGAGGCAAAAGACGTGGACGCAACATTGCCGCAAAGCGGTAAACCGGCAAATGACGCCGCCCACGGCCAGACCCGGGCCGATTACGTCGGCTATCTGATCGGCGATGTGTCTCGGATGATCCGCACGGTATACGACCGCCGGGTCGAGCCGCTGGGGCTGACCCGCGCGCAATGGCGGGTGATGACCCGGCTGAACCGGCTTGAGAGCTGCACCCAGACGGAACTGGCGACCGAGCTTGAAATCGAAAAGCCGACCCTCGGCAAACTGATCGAGCGGCTCGAAGCAAAAGGCTGGGTCGAACGCCGTGCGGATGAGAACGATGCGCGCTCGAAACGGTTGTTTCTCACCGCGGCCGCGCTACCCCTTCTGGCGGAGATGTCGGACCGCGCCGACGAAGTGATCGAAGGCGTATTTACCGGGATCGGCGCGGACGAATCCGCGCAACTCCGCGAAACCCTGACCCGTATCAAGGACAACCTCGCCGGCATGCTGGAAGAAGATGCCGCCGCCGGCGTGGAGGCGGGATCGTGAGACGCAATCTCCGGCGCGGCAGCGTGCGCTTCATCCTGCTGGTCGTCCTGCCGGTCGTCGCCCTGCTGGCGGCCGGGCATTACTGGGTAAAGGCGACGCGCTACGTCACGACCGAGAATGCCTATGTAAAGGCGCATCACCTCGCCATCAGCGCCGATATCGACGGGCGCACCGTGCGCGTCCACGTGAAAGAGAACGATCGCGTGAAGAAGGGCGACCTATTGTTCGAGCTCGACCCCGAACGCCACCGGATCGAATTGACCAAGACCGACGCCGAACTGGCCGGCATCCGGAACACGCTCGATGCGCTGCGCGCGGAGTACCGCACGGCACAGGCGGAGCTCGCCGATGCGCGCCAGGAAATCGGCTATTTCCAACGCGTTTTCGACCGCCAGAAAAAGCTGTCGGCCCGGGGCGTTTCATCGCGCGCCGCCTACGACGCGGCCGAACGCAGCCTGACCCAGGCGCGGCAGGCCGCGCGGACCACCAACCAGAAAATCCAGCAGGCGCTCGCCCGGCTCGGCGGCCGGGTCGACATTCCCGCCGAACAGCACCCGATGTACATGGAAGCCCGGGCGCGGCGGGAACAGGCGGCGCTGAACCTGCGCCGTACGCGCGTCTATGCGCCGGATGACGGAATCGTCGGCAAGGTATCGCTGCAGCCCGGCGAATACGTCGAGGAAGGCAAGGCGGTCATCCCGATCATCCAGTCGCGCGACACCTGGGTCGAAGCCAACCTGAAGGAAACCCAGCTTGCCCATGTGCGGCCGGGCCAGACCGCGACCCTCGTGATCGATGCCTATCCGGATCACAGGTTTACGGCGAAAATCCTGTCGATCAGCCCGACGACCGGCGCGGAACTGTCGGTGCTGCCGCCGCAGAACGCCAGCGGCAACTGGGTCAAGGTCGTCCAGCGGGTGCCGGTACGGCTGGCACTCGATCGCATCCATGACGGCCTGCCCTTACGGGCGGGCATGACCGTCGGCGTGTCGATCGATACCGGCCGCGACCGGTCGCTGTTCCGCATGATCGGCTCAGCGCTGGCGGGTATCGCCGGAAAATGACCTCCGCCCCGGCGGCCGGTGCTTTCGGCGGCGACGCCGTACTGAACCGCCGCATGATCACCGCGTCGGTGATGATGGCAACGACCGTCGTCATTCTCGACATGACCATTGCGACCATCGCGCTGCCCCATATGCAGGGCGGCCTGGGCGCGACCCAGGACCAGGTTTCCTGGGTAATGACGACCTATTTCATGATGCAGGCGATCACCATGTCGGCCACCGGGTGGCTCGCCGGCCGGCTGGGGCGCAAACGCCTGTTTATCGGGGCGCTGGCGGGTTTTGCCGTGTTTTCAATCCTGTCGGGCAACGCCACATCGATCGAGGAAATCCTGATCTTCCGCGCCCTTCAGGGCATGTTCTCGGCCCCTATCATACCGATCAGCCAGGCCTTGATGCTCGATTCCTATCCGCGCGAGCGCCACGCCCAGGCCATGTCGATATGGGGCATGGGCGTGATGCTGGCCCCGGTCATGGGACCGGTCGTCGGCGGCTGGCTGACCGACGAATACAGCTGGCGCTGGGTTTTCTACCTGTCGATGCCGTTTTCGATCCTCGGCATACTCGGCGCGCTCCTGTTTATCCGGGAATCGCCGAAAAACCTCGACCGGAAGTTCGACGCGTTCGGCTTTGCGATGCTCGCGCTGGCCCTGGCAGGAACGCAATTCCTGCTCGACCGGGGTGAGAGCGAGGGCTGGTTCGGTTCGGACCTGATCGTCGTCACGGCCGCTATCGCCATTCTGTCGTTCTACATGTTCGTCGTTCACAGCGCGACGACGCGGAACCCGTTTATCAGCCCCGGCATGCTCAAAGACCGGAATTTCATGATCGGGCTCGGCTTCATGTTCCTGCTCGGCGTGCTGGTGCTGTCGATGAACGTCCTCATGCCGCTGTTCCTGCAGAACCTGCGCGGCTATCCGATCCTGACGGCGGCGATGGTGATGATGCCGCGCGGGCTGGGATCGCTGTTCGGGCTGATCCTCGCCGGCAAGCTGAGCGGCAGGATGGATCCGCGTATCCAGATTGCCGCGGGCTTCGCGTCGACCGCCTATTCCGCCTATCTGTTCTCGACCTTCACGCCGGATGTCGGGATATGGACGTTTATCTTTGCCGCGTTCTTCAACGGCATCGGCATCGGCATGATCTTCGTGCCGCTGACCGCGGTGTCGTTCTGGACCCTGCCGGCGAACCTGCGCACCGAGGCATCCACCTTTACCAGCCTGATGCGGAATTACGGCAGCGGCATAGGCGTGTCCATCGTCATGACCGTGCTGTCGCGCACCCAATCGACCAGCCATGCCTATATGGCCGAGGGCGTAAATCCGTATAACGAGGCGATGCAGGCGCCATGGCTGCCGCAACAATGGGACATCCTGACCGCGGATGGGCTCGCCATGCTGAATGTCGAGGTGAACCGGCAGGCGCTGGCGCTCGGCTTCCTCAACGATTTCACCCTGATCATGATCGGCTCGCTGATCTCCGTGCCGCTGGTCTTCCTGCTGGCGCGCAGCCGCGAAGACAAACCCGAACCTGCCGGTGCCGCGGAATAAGATCGCTCATGACGTCAACCACACAACAACCGGTATCTGCTTCGCAGCCGTTCCCAATGTCACTCCCTCGGGCTTGACCCGAGGGCGCATCCCGGAGACCGTGCCGCGATCCACTGCGGACTCCCGGCCTCGTGTGCATCGCCCGGGGGAACAACTCCATGAGATTGGGCGCCGGCACTTCCCACCGCGGACCGACATTGCTATGACGACACCACCATGGCCCTGCAAAACAAATCGCGCCTGCGCAACACGCTCAAAAAACTGAACGCCATTCCGTCCGACCGCAGCGAGATGCGCGAGGCCCAGGCCGGCGCGCAGGAAGCGCTCGACTTTCTGGCGATGATGGCGGGCCTCAAACCGGTGATGCTGCTGGGACGCGGTTATAACGACCCGATCTGGATCAAGGGCGTGCTGCAGGTCGCGACGGACGCGAAACTGCATATCGTCGAGGGCCCCTTCTGGGATGCGAGCCCCGATGCCGGCGCGGGCGCAGACCTGCCGGACTGGTATCTCGATCACACGCGCCAGGCATTCGCCGAACACCGCGCATACTACATCTGCCGCGCAAAATCGGTGGCCGACGAGGTCGCGGAAATATGCGAAACCGCGGCGATCACGGTCGCCGATGAAGCCCGCCTGCTGAACTATCCCGAATGCTGCGTACGCGGCCATTACGAACGCGCCGCCGACTACCAGCGCATCTGGCTCGACCTGCTGCGCCGCAAGGCCGGCGGCGACGACGCAAAAGCCGCCGACATGCTGGCTGCAAACGAGCCGCTCGCGCCGGAAACCGAGGAAGACATGAAACGCCTGGAGGCCGCCATGCGCGCCATTCCGGTGCCGTTCACCAGCATCAATGCCTGCGAAGCCTGTATCGACGGCGGTCCCAATGCCCCGGCCAACCTGAAATCGCTCGAAGGCCGCAAGCTGGCCGGCGAGATCGACGAAGGACTGTCGCGCTCGATCGGGTAGGCGGGGCGCGCACCGCAAGTTTCGGGATGACGGCGCAGAACCGATCGGCCACGATACGCGATCCCGAACGAGGAAACCGATCCATGCGCCCGACCGTCGCCGACAAACGACAGACCTTCCGCGACCTCCACGAAACCGGCTGCTTCGTTATCCCTAATCCATGGGATGCGGGCTCGGCAGCGATTCTGCAAAGCCTCGGATTCAAGGCCCTGGCATCCTCCAGCGCCGGGTTCGCATGGTCTCAGGCAAAGCCGGATTACAATCTCGCCCGCGATACGGTGCTGGCACATCTGACCGCGATCTGTGCCGCAACCGATATTCCAGTCAACGCGGATTTCGAAAACGGGTTTGCCGACGACCCGGACGGTGTCGCGGCGAACGTGACGCTCGCCATCGAGACCGGGGTTGCCGGCCTGTCGATAGAGGATTCGAGCTGGGCGCCGGACGATCCGCTCTATGATGTCGATCTCTCCGTCGCGCGGGTCGAAGCCGCCCGCAAATCCATCGACGACAGCGGGTCGGGCGTTTTCCTGACCGCCCGGTCCGAAGGCTTTTTCGCCGGCAAACCGGATTTCGACGACATGCTGGCGCGCATCACGGCCTATGCCGGGGCCGGCGCCGATTGCGTGTACGCGCCGGGTCTGCGCGAGGAAGACCAGATCGCCGCCGTGGTCGCGGCGGTTGCGCCCAAACCGGTCAACGTGCTCACCTTCGGGATGTCGGTCGAGACGCTGAGCAAACTCGGCGTACGGCGCATCAGCGTCGGCGGCCAGCTTGCGCGCAGCACCTATGCCGACCTGATCCGCGTCGGCACCGAAATCGCGGAAACCGGCGATTTCGACACCATGGGCGGCGGCAAGCTCAACCTCAACAAGCTGTTCGAGACCTATCGCGGGGAGTAATTACACCGTCATCCCCGCGCAGGCGGGGATCTCCGGGCGGTTCGCCAAAGGCCATAGAGATTCCCGCCTTCGCGGGAATGACGACCCTTATGCGGCTTACGACGGCGGCACGTCGCCCGCGATCTCCTCGTCGACCAGCGGCATGACCTGCAGCCATTTTTCGATCTCGGCAGGATCGTCGAACAGGGTTTCCAGCTCGGCGCGGGCTTCTTCCTCGGTCTGGCAGCCGGATTCGATGACCGACAGGTCGGCATCGGCGATGCTGGTCGCGAGTTCGAGACGGATGCCGTTCGGATCGAAGAAATAGGCCGACCAGAAACGCCCGCCGAGATGGATCGGGCCGATCAGGTCGACGCCGCAGCTTTTGACGTGTTCGCACAGGTCGTCGAATTCCGCCTTCGGCACGTGGAATGCAAGGTGCTGCATGCCGCCCGGCAGGTCGCGGTTGGCCCGGTCGAGATCCTTCGGGTATTCGAAAAACGCGAGAAACGTATCGTTCCCCATGTTGAAGAAATAATGCCGCAGGTTTTCATAGGGCGGCTGGCCGCGATCCGCCTCGAAGGGCACGCGGCGCACGTGGACAAGCTGCAGCTTGAGCACGCGGGTATAGAAATCCATGGTCGTCGGCATGTCGTCGGTGATCAGCGCGAGGTGATCGATCCCGCGGACGCCGACGGCTTTCAGGTTGGGCCGGTTACCGGTATCCGGCTTGGTCATTTCGTTCATGATTGCTCTCCCAGAAATTTGTTTATTGCGGCGATCAGCGCGTCGGGCGCGTCGCCGGCGACATCGTGGCTGGCATCGACCTCGACCAGCGTGATCAGGTCGTTGGTATCCTTCACTTTTTGCACGTTTTCGGCGGCGAACATATCGGACCTTGTGCCGCGGACGACCAGCGTCGGTGCCGCGACCTCGCCGAGCTTCGCCCACATGTCGGGCCCGCCCGCCGGGCCCTTGCCGTCGAGCACCGCCTGAAAGCGTTCGCGGTGAAACGTATCGCGTTTGAGGATCAGGCCGGCATCGGTCTGTTTCAGATAGGCTTCCATGCGCAGGCGGTACGGATCGTCGGCCGAGAGCGACGTATCCTTGCCGAAATAGGCGAGCGCGTCGTCGACGGTGGCGAAACTGTCGGGCACGCCGGCGACGGTCCTGGTAACCCGCATCGAGCCTTCCCTGGCATTCACCGGCGAATAATCGCATAAAATCAATGTGTTGACGCGGTCGGGGTATTCCGCAGCGCACCATGTCGCGTTGCGACCGCCCATCGAATGGCCCATCAGGTTGACCTTGTCCCAGCCGAGATGGTCGAGGATCGCGATGCAGTCGCCCGCGTAGTCGCCGATGCCGTAGGCCCTGCTCGGGCTCCAGGTGGAATCGCCAAAGCCGCGCATGTCCATCGCCACGACCTCGCGCCCGGCGGCGGCCAGTTCAGACGCGACGCCGATCCAGTCATAGGAAAAATAGCTCAGCCCGTGGACGATCAGGACCGGGGTCGATCCGGGCCGTCCGAAACGGCGGTAAAACAGCTCTACATCGCCGGTCTTCACGGTCCCGGTTTCGTGTTCCGCAAGGCTCATCTTTATTCTCGTCTCCGTTTCTCAAAACCGTCTCAAATTTGAGACAGGTGTCTCACCAGTGAAACAGCTTAGACAAAGGGCGGTTTCGGGTCGATGCCGAGCGACAGGCGCCCGCGATTCTCCGCCGCGTTGTTCGGATCGATCACGACATGCGAGCGGATCGCATACATGTCGCGGAACATGCGCTGCAGCGGATTCCGATCGAACATCGCACCGGTGCCCGCATCCATGAACACATCCGTCACCACCTGGGTACACAGCCGCATCACCTCCGACATGCGCAGCCGGTGGCCGATGCGGTCCTCGGCGGTGAACGTCTCTCCGGCTTCGGCGCGGCGCTGGAAATCCTGCGCGGCGCCGAGCAGGATATCGCGTGCCATCGCCGCCCGTTCGATCGCCTGGCCGAGCGAGATCTGCGAAGGTGCGGCCTCCGACTGCTTGCCCGACATCAGCGCCGAGGCGCGGGTTTCCAGCCGTTCGCGATAGGCCTCGACCGCCGATTGCGCAATCCCGAGCGCGGGTGCCGCCAGCATGGTCGTGAAAATCATGATCCGCGGCACGCCCTGGAACATCGCGCCGGGATTGACCGCCGCGCCCGGCGGCGGGTCGGCATCGTAGTTCCAGACGTTCAACGCACGGTATTCGGGCACAAAGACGTCTTCGAGCACCACGGTCTTCGATCCCGTCCCGCGCAGGCCCATGACGTGCCAGTCGTCGATGACCTCGGCGACCGCATCGCGCGGCACGAGGAATGTGAGCGAAGCGCTTGCCCCGTCCGCCTCCGCGCCGCCGTCGAACGCCGACAGCAGCAGCCAGTTGCATTGATCGACACCGCTGACATAGGGCCACTTGCCGGTCAGCCGGTAACCGCCTTCGACCCGCTCCGCCGTGGTCGTCGGCCCGGTCACGAGGCAGGTGATCAGATGATCGCCGTCCTTCGCATAGACCTCCTCCTGCGCTTCCGCCGGATAGCAGCCGACAAAGCGATTCTGGTTGCCGCACAGCCCGACGATCCACGCATCCGACGCGGAACCGCGCGCGATTTCAGCCGTGATCTCGGCCATGGCCGGCAGGCCCATCTCGTAGCCGCCATAGCGCCGCGCCTGCATGACCTTGAACAGCCCCGCCCCGGTCAGCGCGTCGAGCGTTTGGGGCAACATGGAACGGTTGTCTTCGGTCGCCACTGCGTTTTCGGCCAGCATCGGCACAAGGGCGCGGGCGCGGGCGACCAGTTCGGCAGCAGTCGGCAACTCGGTTACTTCGGCGTCCATTCTCTCACCATTTTCTCTGCGCGCGCCAACTGATCGGGCGTCATCCGCGCCTTCATCGAGCCCGCTATCTGCATCGCCTGCTCGTCGCCCATATTAGCCGCAAGCCGGAACCATTTGTAGGCGGCAAGGATATCCTGCCGGCCAAGAACGCCCTGCGCGTAGATTTTGCCCATGGTCATCAATGCCTCGACATGGCCCTGTTCGGCCGACCGGACGACCCAGGCAAGCCCCTCATCCGGGCGGGCGTCGCCGGCAAGGCCGTTGGCAAGTGCCGCGCCGTACTGCATCTGCGCCACGGGGTCGCCCTGACGCGCCGCCTTTTCGATCCACATCACGCCGGTTTTCGCGTTCTCGGCCACCCCGGCGCCCCGCAGATAGCGCACGCCAAGCGCCAGCTGCGAGGCCGTATCGCCCTGCGCCGCGGCCAATGCGAGCCAGCGCGTGCTTTCCACGATGTCCCGTTCCACCCCGGTGCCCTGCTCGTAGAGCTGCCCCAGCATGATCTGCGCGCTGAGGCCGCCCTGCCCGGCAGCCCGGCGTAGCCAGTCTGCGGCAACGGCCGGGTCGCGTTCGACGCCGCGCCCTGTGAGATAGGCTTCGGCGAGCAGTTCCTGCGCCGCCACATCGCCGCTTTCCGCCATTTCGGTCGCCGGCGCGGCATCGCCGTCAAACAGGGCGGCGCGCGCGGCGGCCATATCGGTGTCGGCATATGCCGGGACAGGGCCACCCGCCAGAACCATGGCGAGCAGGAAGAACAGGGCAGGAATGACGGTTTTCATTGCGCCACGCTAAACCGTTTTATCGCCGGACGGAACGGGTCGGCTCTGGCGGGACAATCGGCAATAAGCGTATAGTCCCCCATGGCTTCCACGGACGATCCCAACGAAAAAGACGGCACCGGCGACGGCACAATCAAATCGGTCGCTGTGGCCGCGCAAATTCTCGAGGCGCTGGCAAATTCGGGCGGGCCGGTGCGGCTTGCCGACCTGTCGCGCCAGCTCGACATGCCGCGCGCGCGCATTCACCGCCATCTCAAAACGCTGCGCGAACTCGGCTTCGTGTCGCAGGAACGCAACGGCGAACGCTACTGGCTGGGATCGCGGCTGTTTCATCTCGGCCAGGCCGCGCGCGAGCAGTTCGAAATCACCCGTATCGCCGAGCGCCCGATGCACAATCTGCGCGATGCGTTCGGCCAGACCATCGTACTGTCGACCCCGATCAACGGCGAAGCGCTGGTCGTGGCTGTCACCGAGAGCGAAAACGTCGTGCAGATCAGTGTGCGGCCCGGTGTGCGGCTGTCGGCGCCCCAATCCGCGCAGGGACGCATCGCCCTCGCATACGCCCCGGAAGCCGTCCGCGAACGCATCCTCGACCCGTTATCCAGCGCGGCGCGCACGGCTACAGAAGCCCGGCTGGACGCCATCCGGTCCCGGCTCTACGAGTTTTCCTCCGGCGAGATGCTGGGCGGGATCAATGTTCTGGCCGCTCCCCTCCTGGGCGACGGCGACGAACTCGCCGGCACGATCGCGGTGGTCGGCGCGGCACAGGACGTCGCCGAAACACCCGACGCGGTTGCCACCCTGCAACGCGAAGCGGCCGGCATCTCCACGATCCTTGGCTCGAGCGCCTATGAAACCCTGTCGAAAGGCTCCTGACATGACGGCAACGGAAACCCGCATCGGCCGTATCGCCCTGAAAAACCCTGTAATCTGCGGGTCGGGCGAACATGTGTTGACCGAAGCGGGGCTCAAATCCGCGCTGGCCACAGGGGTCGGTGCCGTGGTCGCGAAGTCGGTTAATGAGACCCAGGCCGCGAAAGACCAACTCGACCGCACGGATTACGCGTTGCTCGATGGCGACTGGAACCGGCTGAAATGGGATTTTACCGCGCCGCGCAATGCCACCCTCGCCTGCCGGTCCGGTTTGCAGACGATGGATTTCGATTCCTGGATCGAGATCGTCGCCCGCCTCGATGCGGAAGCGGCGAAAACCGGTCAGTACGTTATCGGCAGCATCATCCTCGCCGACCTGGATGCCGCCGTAGAGATGGCGAAACAGGTTCAGGCGGCCGGTATCCGCGTTCTCGAATTCAATATCGGCACGCCCTATGGCGACGAAGCATCGGGCGTGGTCTCGACCGAGCGGGCGACCGCGCGTGTCACCGAAATCATCAGGGCGGTGTGCGATGCGGTGGATATCCCGGTCTGGGCCAAGATCACCGGTCAGAGCGAAAACGTCGCCGCGCTGGCCCAGGCGGCGCGCGACGGCGGCGCGGAAGCCGTTGTCCTGATGGGCCGGTTCCTCGGCATGATTCCCGAACTGGATACACAGGAACCCCTGCTCGGCACCAATCTCGGCACCGGGGGCGGCTGGGCGCTGCCGATGACCTGCTACTGGCTGTCCAAATCGCGGGCGCATCTGGGGCCCGAGGCGCCGCTGGTCGGCATGAACGGCGCGCGATCCGGCGAAGACGTTCTGCGGATGATGCTCGCCGGCGCGCACGCGGTGGAGATTTCAAGCGCCGTGTGGACCAACGGTTTCGAGGTGCTGGCGAAGGCGGTGCAAACGGTGGAAACCTATCTGTCCGACCGGGACGATACGGCCCGCGACATCATCGGCCGCGCCGCGGACCGGGTGGTGCCGTTCAGCGCCCTGCCCCAGCGCCCGGGGTTCTGGGAAGAATTCGCGCCGCCCGGGGCAACTTAAGACCGCTTGCGAAACGCCCACAGCATCAGGAAACCGCCCAGCGCGATTGGAAGCGTCGGCGGTAGCGGAATGCTCGTGCTCGAAATAGTGATATCGTCGATATCAAACCGGAAGCGGGCGGGCTGGCTGCTGGTTCCGGGAATGTTGAATATGCCGGGCAAAAATACGACAAAACCACCCGACGTAAAATCGACCGTGCTGGGATCGATGAGACCGTCGTCATCGACAATATCGAAATCGACAGCGAACAATTCCGCCTTCATCAATATCGGTGCCCCATCGAAATCCAGGAACGGGCTGGAACTGACCGCACCGGATTGCGCGACAACCTCATCGGTCAATGTCGGCGATGCGATAAATCCGCCGGCCACCTCGACCCGGTCCAGGGATCCAACCGTCGGGTGAATAAAAATGAAGTCATTGTCGATACCGACCCGACAGTCAAAATCCGGCAGGAAACAGTTCTGCGCGCCGCCGCCGGTGGAAAAGCCGCCCGCTGTCAGCGCCCCGCCGGTTACGGCAGACCTGTAATCGCCCACGGCGGGATCGGCCGCGTTGAAGTCCGGCGCGCTCAGATCGACGGTAAACGATCCGCTCACCGATGTACCGTCCGGCAAGGCGCCGAGCACCGCGGCTTCCACCCCGGCCTGAAGGTCGCCTGCAAAGAAACTGGTGTCGAACGCGAGGGTACCGGCGAAATTGAATGTAACGGGCGCCGCTTTTGCAGACGCAGCGAACAGGGTCAGGCCCGCGACGGCCCCCAAAAATGCGCGACTTTTCGTACAACGACCCATAACGCACCACCTGAAAAATAATAAAATCCAACGGGTAGTATCCTGCCCTTTGCTATAGCGGTCCAGAGCCTCCGCCGTCATTTTGCCGCCTCGCCGGTTCAGAGGAACGCCGCCCTATTGTAAATCGTTGCCGAAACTGCCTAACCTTATGAGCACACTGTCATGGCGGGAGATTTAGGATGAAGGGTACAAGCTGGATTCGCGAACAGGGCATGCAGGACGCGCTTCTTTGCGCCTCGTTGCGCGACCGCGGCATGGACGATGTACCCCTGTGGCAGCGGGAATTCCCGGAACGCGATGTTTTCATGCGACACTGGGACGACCTCGCGCCGATGCGCGACGGCCCGGTAAATCCGCAACAGCGCGAGGTAACCGACCCCGCGGCGATGAGCGAGGAAATCAAGAAACTGGCGGAGAAGCTGGGTGCCGCCGATACCGGGATGACCGTGCTGAAGCCGGAATTCATCGAAATGGGCGTCGACCTGTCCCACAAGAACGTCATCGCGATTATTTGCTACGAGGATTACGCGGCATCCCTGCGCGGGCCGGACGATGTCGACCTGGAAGCGATGGGCGCCTATGCCAAATGCGCGACGATCTCGACCGAGATCGCGAAATACATCCGTGAAGAACTGGGCTACCCGGCGATCGCCCATCACAACGGATCGTTCCAGATTCAGGCCATACCTGTATTTCACGAGGTCGGGTTCGGCGAACTCGGACGGCACGGCAGCCTGATCCACCCGGAACTCGGCGCCAATTTCCGGCCCGGCTTTATCACGACGGACCTGCCCGTCGCCCATGACACGCCGCGGAATTTCGGCATCCAGGATTACTGTTCGACCTGCAACCTGTGCCGCAATAACTGCCCCGGCGACGCCATTCCCGACGACCACATCACAACCGACGGCATGATGCGGTGGCTGACGGATATCGACAAATGCATCCCGATTTCCCGGTTCCGGGAAACCTATTGCCATATCTGTGTGGATGTCTGCCCGTATATCTGGAAGGAAAACGGCGACCCGGAAAAAAAGAGCATGTTTCGGGATTACATGAAAATCCGGAAGGAAGAAGGCTACAAGACACCGAAGGGTCCGAATACGCCGGTTTCCCGGAAGAAGTCGAAGGTCAGCGGCGCCCGGCAGATCGATGCCGACATACATCCGACCGGCACGAACCCCGCCATCCGCGACCTGGCGGCAGCCGCCTTGAATTTCCTTGCACGGCAGGGCGCAAAGTCCGGCGACGGTATCCGCCCCGGCGATTCCCGGTGGCGCTATGAAGGGAAAACGGCGGACGGCCAGCGCTTCAACATCGATTTCAGCGGGCCGGACCTGCCGTCACAGACCGCGGAGCAGACCATCCTGCCGTCGGATATTCCGAAGGATCCGAAATGGCAGGGCGAATACATGCTCACCGTATCGCCGCCGAATGTGGCTTTCCAGATCGCCTGGTCAAAAGACGACCCGCTGCGGATCCTGAACTTCAGTCGTGGTTCCTGGGAAACCGAATTGCTGGAAATGGCGGGGTAAGACCCCGCTGGCGGCCGCGACCGCTTGAGCCGTCATTCCCGTGAATACGGGAATCTCCTACCGGTTTTTGCTCTGAAGGAGTTCCCCACCCGCGCGGGGAAGACACCCTTTCAAAAAAAGCCGCCGCTCACGCGCAGCAGCTATCCCCTGCCTGGATCGGCGGACACGCGACCGTCCCGTAGGAACAGAACACACAGCAATCGCCGGGGAGCGGCTTCAGTACTGTCGCGCATCCCTTGCAGTCATAGAACCACTGGCAGGCGTTGGTCGGCATGGTTTCTGTCTCGACATGTCCGCATTCGGGACATGTGATGACGGATGTCAGTTCTATGCCGGTCTGAATCGTTTCCATAACGCATATCCCGTGATGACAAGGAAAATGGCGAGAACAGGCAGCAGCACGATATCGAGCCAGCCAAGCCACGCCGACAGGCCGACCGCCCCCAGCAGGACGACCAGTGCCGGGGTGAAACAGCAGATTGCCGCGACAACGGTGCCGACGAGCCCGAGTCTTAGAAGCGTTTTATCCGTCATGCCGATGCTACATGAATCCTGCCGACGCGATGCCGGTTCGTCAGGCTAGCGCAAATGAACCCTCGCAGGGTCATCACCTTTCCGTAATCCGGCGGCCCGACTATCATCGCGCTTATGAGCACCGACTACCCAACCAAGCAGTCTGCCCGCCAGGCCGTGTGGGACACGTTAAAGGCCGAAAAACTCGCCGCGTTTCCGTTTCCGCCGCACGGCCGCATTCCCAATTTCAAGGGCGCAAAGGATGCGGCACTGCGCCTGTTCGATGAGCCCGAATGGCGCGATGCCAAACGGATCAAGGTGAATCCGGATTCGCCGCAGAAATATGTCCGCGCCGAAGCATTGCGGCGCGGGATCACGGTCTACGTACCGACGCCGAAACTGAAGGCGGGGTTTCTCAAACTGGATCCCGCCAAAATACCGTTCGACGCCATCAAGGACGCATCGCAGATGTCGCGCTGTGCGAAATGGGCCGAGCCGGTCGCGCTCAAGGACCTGCCGCAAATGGACGCCATCGTCACCGGCTGCGTCGCTGTGACGGAGAGCGGACGCCGGGCAGGCAAGGGTGCCGGCTACAGCGATATCGAATTCGCCATCCTGCGCGAGCTGGGGCACGCCGCCGTTCCGGTGGCGACGACGGTCAACGATGTACAGGTCGTGGGCGACTTTCCCATCGGAAGCAACGACCTGCCGCTGACGGTGATCACCACGCCGACGCAGACGATCCGGATCGAGAACCCGCCCTCGCCGCCGTCCTCCATCGAATGGGGCCGGCTGTCCGACCAGGATCTGGAAGACATGCCGGTGCTGCGGGAATTGCAGGCGATGAAGAGGTTTTGAAGGGACACAAAAGCCCGTCGCACGGTTGTCACCCCGGAGTTATTCCGGGGTCCAGTCCCCGCCGCTTACGCCGCTCTGGATCCCGGCATATGGCCGGGATGACAGGTTCGATATAGAGTCAGTTGGGCACCCTCCCGGGGGTCGAAACTAGCGCCGATACTTGATAAACGGCGTCAGGCGCCCGACCCGGTCATAGAGACGACGCCCGTCGGTGTTCGAATCCTGTGTCAGCCAGTAAACCTGATCGGCGCCGCGCGCATCGGCTGCGGCATAGACCGCTTCAATCAGCGCCCGTCCCGCCCCGGTCCCCCGCGCGGCTTCGGCAACGAACAGGTCCTCGAGATAGCACCGGTCTTCGACCGCCCATGTCACCCGGTGATACAGATAGTGCACGATACCGATCATCTCACCCGCGGCGTTCTCCGCGACAAGGCAATGCATGTCCTCCGCCGCGTCGAGCAGGCGCGACCACGTCACCTCCGTGATCTCCGGTGCAAGTGCGGTTCCGTAGAAGTCGAGATATCCCTGCCACAGCGGAGTCCATGTATCGCGGTCGGTATCGGTCAGGGAACGAACGGTAACGGTCATGGCGAGTGCCTCAGTAATCGACGGTGAACAGCTCCTGGTCGCGGCTGACGCCGCGCAGACGGTGGCGGCCGACCGAGACCAGCCGGCCGGTGCATCGCGTGGCGGCGGCGGCAAAGGCTTCGGAGACCAGAAGGTGACGATCCAGCCCGTCGCACAGCGCCTCGATCCGGCTTGCCTCGTTCACCGCCGCCCCGATTACCGTGAAATCGAGCCGGTTGCCCGCCCCGACATTGCCGAACTGCACCCGGCCCAGATGAACGGCGACATCCAGTTCCATCACCGGTGCCGCGCCGGTGGCACGCCCCGCATTCCACATCCGCACGTTGTCGAGCGCCTCAATCGCCGCATTCAGCGCGGTCATGCAGACCATGTCGTCCTGCAGATCCTTGAGGCTGAAGGTTGCCAGCACGCCATCCCCCATGAATTTGAGGATCTCGCCGCCGCGGTCGAGGACCGGCGGAACGATCTGTTCGAAATAATCGTTCAGCAGGGCCGCCATACCGGCGCCATCGGTCCGGTCCGACAGGGCGGTAAAGCCGCGAAGATCCATCAGCAGGATCGCCGCATCGATCTGCTGGAGCGATCCCCGGCTGATCTCGCCGCTCAGGATACGCGCACCCGCCTGGTGTCCGACATAGGTATCGAGCACGTTGATCGTGACCTCGCGCAGCAGCCGGTTGCTGGTCACAAGCGCCAGACGCGGCGCGAGCCGGCGAAGCGCCGAGATACAGGCAGGGGAGAATCCGTCCGGTGCATCGCTTGCCCAGGAAATCAGCATCCCCGATTCGTGCCCTTCGAGCGAAGCGACCTTGAACGGGACTTTCATGATCATGTAGTCGGTGATTCCGTCGTCACGCAGTTCCTCAAGGACCGGAAAGTCGAAAGTTGCGTTCGGACCGGTAAGAGGGCGCCGTACCTCGCGGATATCCCGGTTCTGCAGCAGATAGGCGAGCGGGCTGTCGAGAAACGCCTGCGTCGGGCCCCGATCGGTCGTGAAATCCTCGATATCTATCTTGCCGCCGCGCCGCCAGATAAAGCCGCGCGCATCGATCGTGGGATGCAGCGTGCGCATCGCCATCATCGAACGCTGGACGGAGATGCCGCCGGCGTTCAGACGTTCGCAGAACTGGTCAAGCAAATCGTCATATCCGCCATCGGCAAGCCCCTGACCGATCAGCCAGTCGCTTATCTCCTGGACGGCATCGGTCGCCGTCATGAACGGAGTGACGCAAGGGTCGCGGCCAACCCGTCCTGCAGGGATGTTTCGGCGCGGATGCCAAGAGCCGCGGTCGTGCGGCCGGCATCGCCGTAGGAATGACGGATATCGCCCGTCCGCGCAGGGCCATGCTCGACGTCCAGATCGTGCCCGCCGGCCGCCGACAGGGCGGCGACCAGGTCGTGCAACGACGACGCTGTTCCGGTGCAGACGTTGAACACATCGGCCGCGGTCGTCGCCCGCGCCATGCCGGCGATAACAAAACGCACGCAATCGCCGACATAGACGAAATCGCGCGACTGTTCCCCATCGCCGAATATGGTGGCGGTTTTCCCCGCGGCGAGGCGGTCGGCAAAAATCGAGATCACCCCGGAATAGGGCGATCCCGGGTCCTGGCGCGGCCCGTACATGTTGAAAAACCGGAACCCGGTCGTCGGCACGCCGTGTACGGTACCGGCAACCCGCGCATGCTGTTCGCAGCCGAGCTTGTCGGCGCCGTAGGCCGTCAGCGGGCGTTTTTCGGCGTCCTCTGTCAGCGGGACGGCCGGGTTGTCGCCGTAGACGGCGGCGGACGACGCGTAGACCACCGGGATCGGGCCCGCCGGGTTCGCGGTGCGCGCGGCATCGAACACGTTGACCGCGCCGGTCAGGTTGACCCGGTGGGTCAGCGCCCATTCCTCGTTGGAGCGCTGGACCGAGGCGATCGCCGCCAGGTGAAAGCAACCATCCATGCCGGACATCGACTTGGCGACGACACCGGCATCGGATACATCCCCGACGACGATATCGTCTATTTCTGGCACGTTTTCGCGTTTGCCGGTCGACAGGTCGTCGAGGATACGCACGGAATGGCCCGCGGCGACGAGGGAATCCACAAGATGCGAGCCGATAAAGCCGCAGCCGCCGGTTACGAGATAACACGCCAAGAAATGTCTCCTGTAGCTTGCCCGGTTCGGGCGTGACGCAGGCTATGCCAATCGCGGCGCGAAATGAAGCGCCGGTTTAGCGTCGCGATCGTCCACAGCCCTTGGGGAACGACGCGATTGGAGATAGGATCGCGCCTCCCGATACGACATTCCGGATCTTGCCATGGACCCCGTTATTCAAAGTTTTCTTGCCGGTTTCCCGGTGCTGCTGCTGCATTTCGCCGTCACCCTGGCGATGCTTGGCATCGGTGTGACGGTCTACCACCTGGTCACGCCCTACCATGAACTGCGCCTGATCCGGAACGGCAATACGGCCGCGGCCGTGTCTATTTCGGGCGCCATCGTCGGGCTCGCGATCCCGCTCGCGGTCTGCATGGCGACCAGCGTCAACGTCTGGGATATCGTGATCTGGGGGATTGTCACCCTGCTGATCCAGATTCTGGCGTTCAGGATCGGCGATGCCCTGCTCAAGGACGTCCCCACCCGGATCGAGAACGGCGAGATGGGGGCCGCAATCCTGATTGTCGGCATCAAGCTCGCCATTGCGCTAATAAACGCCGCCGCGGTGGCCGGTTAGGCGACGCGGTATGCGGCGGGCAGCGGATAAGGACCGATGAAGCTCCGCGATATTGTCGCGCTCGGGATTATCGTGGTCCTGGCGATCGGCGGGCGCATGATGAGCGGCGACGAAGGCGGCGGCGAACGGCGCCCCGATCCGCGCCGTTTCGAACCGCCGGTGGCGGTCGCCCCGCCCGAAACGCCGCTCGGCGCCGGCCGCACGCTGCCGCCGGAATCCTTCAACGACCCGCGCTTCATCGTGGAAGTGGGCAGCAAACAGGGCCCGTCGAGCGGGACCGCGTTCTCGGTCAACCGCTCAGGCGTATGGATCACCGCGCGCCACGTTACCGACGGCTGCGATATCGTCGCGCTGCAGCAGAGCACCGGACGGCTGGTGCGGGTCCGGCGCGTCCAACACGAAGGCAATTCGGATATCAGCGTCCTGTGGACCGGCGGCGGCACCCCGGCGCTACCCATCGTTCAGCCGCAGATACGGATCGGCGAAGACGGGTATTCCTTCGGCTTCCCCAAGGGCAGTCCGGGGGACGTGCATGCCCGCGTGCTGGGCCGCGGGCGCATGCTGGCACGCGGCCGCTATCAGACGGATGAGCCCGTCGTCGCCTGGACCCAGGTCAGGCGCGTGCCGGATATCGGCACCAATCTCAGCGGGATCAGCGGCGGGCCGTGGGTGAATACCCGGGGCGAGGTTATCGGCGTGCATGTGGCGGGCGCGCCCCGGCGCGGACGGTCCTATTCAACGGCGCCGCGCAGCCTGCTGACGGCCATCCGCACCAGCGGCGTGCGACCGCAGGCCGACCCGGGCAATCTGCCCAGCAGCCAGGCGCTGAACCCGCGCCAGTTCGACCGCTACGGCGACGCCCTGCGCAGCCAGTTGACGGTCGCAAAGGTGGTTTGCCTGGTCGGCGAAAAATGGAAGCGCATGGCCCGCGAGCGGCAGGGTTAGGCGCGCCGCCCCGTTCAGGCGCCGGCGAGCCTGGCCGTCAGCCGGCGTGCCAGCGCGCCGACCACGCGGCGGCGATACCACGGGCGGATCGTCGTGGTGCGCATCGGCTTTGCCTGGCTGCGAACCGCCTCGCGGATTTTATCGAGCGCAGCGTCATCCAGCGGCTTGCCGACGAAGTCTTCCAGACCTTTCACGATATGCGGATACGGGTTGACCGCCGTCAAAGCTATGGCGATATCGGCAAGCGTGTCGCCCTCCATCGTCACCCGCACCGCACATCCCGCCAGCGGGAAATCGATAGACCCGCGAATGCGCGATTTTTCATAGGCCGACACGGTGTTCGCCGCCGGTCTGGGCAGGCGTATCGAGACCAGCAGTTCGTCAGCCTCCAGCGCCAGGTGATCCATCCCGTCATCGCGGTACAGATCCGCAAGCGGGATGGTCCGCGCACCTTTCGGACCTTCGAGATCGATTTCCGCTCCGTAAACCAGCATCGCCGGGGCGACATCGCCCGAAAACGCCGCGAAGCAGCGCTTGCCGCCGGGGGCGACATGGCAGACATCGCCCTTGTGCTTGAGGCAGAAATTGTTGGATTCCCGCCACCACTGGGACTGGTTGTAAAAAAGACACCGCGTATCGAGGCACAGATTGCCGCCGATGGTGCCGTATTGCCGGTGGGTCGGCCCGGCGACCGATGCCGCCGCCTGGGCAATCGCCGGATAATCGCGGCGCAGGCCGGCATGGGCGGCAAGATCAGACAGTTTGACGCCGGCGCCGATGCGCAACCCGCCGTCTTCGGCCGATATTTCCGTGATCGCGGCGATCGCCGTCAGGTCGATCATGGAGTCCGGCTCTTCGATACCGCGCCGGACATTGACGATCATGTCGGTACCGCCGGCGAGATAGCGCGACGTCGCATCCGACGCCTTGAGACGCACGGCCTCGGCCGCGGTTTCGGGACGGTGCAGGGTGAATGCGGGCATGTTTTCCATGATCTGTCCCCTACTCCGCCGCTTGTCCGGACCGCATCTCGCGCTCCTTGTCTTCGAGAATCTGCAGCAGGCGATCCGGCGTGACCGGCAGCTCATGCGCCCGCACGCCCATCGCATCGGCGACCGCGCTGGTCAGCGCCGGCAGGAAGCCTGCCAGCGATGCCTCGCCCGCCTCTTTCGCCCCGAACGGGCCGTGCGGGTCGTTCGATTCGACGATATGCGCCTCGATCGGCGGCGATTCGACAAAGGTCGGCACCCGGTAGTCGAGCATGTTGCCGGAAATCAGAAGCCCGTCGTGATAGCGCGTCTCCTCGGTCATCGCCTGGCCCATCCCCATCCAGACCGAGCCCTGTATCTGCCCCTCGACGGTGAGCGGGTTCAGGGCCTTGCCGCAATCATGCGCGACCCAGACCTGATCCACCGCGATTTCGGCGGTATCGGGATCGACCGTCACCTCGACCACCTGCGCGGCATAAGCGAACGCCATGGAGCCGCCGATAGCCGCCCCGCGGTATTTCTTGCCGCCCCAGCTTTCGGGCAGCGTATCGAAATTGCCCTTGACCGTGATCGTGCCGGTGCCTTCGAGCGCCGCCATCACGACCTCGTCGAAGGTCATGCCCTCGTCCTGCGACCCGGCGCGGTAGACCTCGCCCAGGCATTCGACGTCTTCGGGGTTCACATCGAACTTCTTGGCAGCCGCCGCGACCAACACACCCTTCAGGTTATTGGCCGCCTCGATCGCGGCATTCCCGACCATGTAGGTCACCCGCGACGAGTACGATCCATTGTCTTTCGGCGTGACGCGACTGTCGGCGGCGACGATCTTCACCCGGCCGGGATCGATGCCCAGCACCTCGGCGACGCATTGTACAAGGATGGTCGACGAGCCCTGGCCGATTTCCGATGCACCCGTCAGGATCACGATGGTGCCGTCGAAGTCGAGCTTCAGGTTGATGGTCGCATGCGGCTCGCCCGTCCAGTTGACCGGCTTCGACGCGCCGGAGACGTAATGCGAACAGGCCATGCCGAGCCCCTTGCCCGGCGCGAGGCGGCCCTTGCGCTCTTTCCAGCCCGACGCCTTCTCGACGATGTCGAGGCATTCGGGCAGGCCGTAGGAGTTGACCCACAGATCGTTGGCGACGTGGCCCATCTCGGTAATCAGGTTGGCGCGACGCACCGCGAACGGATCGAGGCCGAGCTTAATCGCCATTTCGTCCAGTGCGTTTTCGAACGCGTGGCGCACATTGACCGTGCCGTGCCCGCGGAACGCACCGCAGGGCGGCGTGTTGGTCAGGATACGCTTGCCGTCATAACGCACGTTCTGCAGGTCATAGATCGCAAACAGCATCGAGCCCGAATACAGGATCGTCACGATGCCGTAGCCGGAATGCCCGCCGCCGCGCTGGATGGTCCGGCAGTCGACGGCGGTAACCTTGCCATCCTTCGTCATTCCCATGCGGATCGTGACCGTCTGTTCGGGCCGTCCCCGGTGGGTGATGAACGTGTCTTCACGGCTGATCACGGTTCGCACCGTACCCCGTACGCGCCGCGCCAGCATGGCGGTGATCAGCTCGACATTGAGCGCCTCGGTCCGCGCGCCGAACCCGCCGCCGAGAAACGGCTTGATCACGCGAATTTTGGATTTCGGCATTTTCAGGATCTTCGACAGCATCAGGTGCACGTAATACGGCACCTGGGTACTGGCGCGGACCGTCAGTTCCCCACGTTCGCCGTCCCATTCGGCGAAGGCCGCATGGGGTTCGGTCTGTACCTGGCAGACCTCGGCGCAGTGATATTCTGTCTCATGGATCAGGTCGGCTTCGTCGAACCCCGCATCGACATCGCCGATTTCGTAATCGACATGGCGCTCGATATTGCCGGGACGGTGATCGTGCAGGTCGACCGTCCCCTCGGCCATGGCGTCCGCCGCCGTGAAATAGGCCGGCAGTTCCTCGTACTCGACCCGGATCAGGTCGCAGGCCGCCTTGGCGATTTCGATACTGTCGGCGGCGACGGCGGCAACGGGTTCGCCCTTGTAGCGCACCCGGTCGAAGGCGATCGGCAACTCGGTGCGCGACACCGGCAAAACCCCGTGGCCCTCATCGGTCTCGGAGCCGGTGATCACGGCATGAACGCCGGGCAGTGCCTCTGCGCCCGAAATATCGACGGACAGGATTCGGGCATGGGCGACATCGCCACGTTTGATACAGCCGGTCAGCGCGTCATGGTCGTAAAAATCGGCGGTATATTGCGCGCGGCCGGAAATCTTTTCGGGCCCGTCGACCATCGGCATGGGCACGCCGATGGATTTTATCGGCGCAGGCGGCAGACCGTTTCCGTCCATCACGCGGCCTCCCGCTTGGATTTGGGGCCCGCTTTGATTTCCTCGACCGCGAACTGAACCGCCTCGATGATCTTCACATAGCCGGTGCAACGACAGATATTCGATGCCATTTCGGTGCGGATGGTGTCTTCGTCGGGATCCGGGTTGTCGCGCAGCAGCGCTTCGGCGGCCATGACCATGCCCGGGGTGCAGAACCCGCACTGGGCGCCGAGCTTTTCATGGAATCCACGCTGGATCGCGTTCAGCCGCCCGCCGTCGGAGAGCGCTTCGATGGTTTCGATGTCTTTGCCGGCGCAACTGGCGGCGAGGGTCAGACAGGAATGCTGTGCCCTGCCGTCGACCAGCACCGTGCACAGGCCGCACTCTCCGCCATCGCACCCGATCTTTGTACCGGTCAGACCGACGACTTCGCGCAGGTAGTCGACGAGCAGCAGGTTGCCCGCGACACCGTCATCGCGCTTGCGACCGTTCACGGTGAGGGAAAGGAGAGATTTCATGGCGTGTCACCCGGTGTGTTCCACCCCGGTACGGAGCGGATACAAATTAGTTAGATATCAAATTGTTTGGTGTTCAACAGTAATACGTTGCCATAGATGCGATGGGGCTGCAAGCGGTGGAAACCGCGGACGTTAGCTTCCGGTATACCGGACGGGCGATTGCTTCGGCCGGCGCCGTATACCGGCAGTATTTCCGGTTGTAAAGCGGACAGCCAGGCCTGATAGAGCGGCTGACGGGCCTGCCCGCCTCAGAATCCGGCGAAAAATGGTCGCTGGGGATAGGCAAGGCAACCGGATCGGATTTATCCTCCGGTGAGTCGATACCGGAACAGGCAGGAGACGGAGATGGCGATTTCCCGGCGCGATTTTATGTGGAGGGCGGCTGCCCTGCCGCTGTCAGGCACTGTTCTGCATGGTGGAGCCGCGCGGGCAACGGCGGCGCCGGTTTTGCGGGCAGCCCCGGGCACCGCAAAACTCGTCCCCGGAGACTATCCGGAAACGCCGATCTGGGGCTATGACGGCGGCGCGCCCGGGCCGGTTATCCGGGTCCCGCAGGGCGAACGCGTCATCCGGCGGTTCGTGAACGAACTTCCGCAACCGTCCTCCGTTCACTGGCACGGCATCCGCCTGAACAACGCGATGGACGGCGTCGCCGGACTGACCCAGCCCGCCGTCCCGCCGAACGGCGAGTACCTATACGATTTTCGCGCACCCGATGCTGGCACCTACTGGTACCATCCGCATAACCGTTCGTGGGAACAGCTCGCACGCGGTCTGTACGGCGCACTGATTGTCGAGGAAAAAACACCTCCGACAATCGACCGGGACGAAGTCCTGCTCATCGATGACTGGCGGCTGGCATCGGATGCCAGTCTTCAGGGAGGGTTCGGTGCGATGATGGACTGGTCGCATGGCGGCCGGATGGGGAATTGGCTGACCGTCAATGGAATTGGAGAATTTCAACAGAAAGTCCGAACGGGAGAGCGGCTGCGGCTGCGGCTGGTCAACGTCGCCAATGCCCGCATCTTCCCGCTTGGCCTGCGCGGTCTTGACGGATGGGTGG
Organism: uncultured Rhodospirillaceae bacterium; assembly: GCA_963977005.1. GTDB lineage: Bacteria > Pseudomonadota > Alphaproteobacteria > MPNO01 > UBA830 > CAXBCP01. The sequence continues at coordinate 50,315 of CAXBMQ010000005.1, read as the reverse complement.
TCGCAATCGACGGACAACCGCTCGCCAGACCGGAACCCGCCGGCCGGATGGTGCTCGCGCCCGCCCAGAGAATCGACCTTGTGGTCGATGTCGTCGCACAACCGACCGGGTTCGCGTCCGTCGATTTTCTGGACGGCGACGAAATCTATCCGCTCGCGCGGTTTGAGATTACCGGAAAATTACGCAACCAACGGCTTGGACCGCCCGCCGCGCTACCGCCGAACCCCGTGCCGGAACCGGCCGATATCGGGAAGGCCAGGCGGACCGTCCTGCGGATGCAGGGCGGCGCAATGGGTCGCATGCCGGGCGCAATGATGGGCGGTCGCATGATGGGAATGCGCGACCTGGTCAGGAACGGGCGGGTTTGGGCATTTAACGGCATCGCCGACATGACCGACGCGCCGCTGCTCGCCGCTGCGCGCGGCGAGACGATCCGTCTCGAGATGATCAACGACACGGCGTGGCCCCACGCGATGCACATTCACGGCCACCATTTCCGCAAGCGCGCGACGGATGGCGGGATGGGACCGCTGCGCGATACGCTGCTGGTCGACCCCGAAGAAACCGCCGAAATCGTTTTCGTTGCCGACAACCCGGGCAAATGGCTGTTGCATTGTCATATGCTGGAACACGCCGCCGGCGGCATGACCACATGGATCGACGTAAAGGCCTGAAGCGGCCGGCCCCGGGGTCTATTACCGCTTGCCATCCGACGACTGGCGGTCGATTCGCGCCTGGCGCGCCGCCACCTGCCGAGGCCAGCGGCTCTTGATATAGGCGAGCGCCGCCCAGATTTGGCGGTCCGAAAGCTGTTTTTCGAAAGCGGGCATGCCGCTGACGAAACCGGCAGGCGCATTGCGGGCGCCCCCGAACTTGGTAACGGCGAAAAGGAGCGCATCGGGATGGTGCCACGTATGCCCGGTTTCATCGTGCGGCGGCGCCGGCAAACGCCCGTCGGGGAGCCGGGAGCGCCAGTTGGGCTGGCCTTCCAGGTTTACCCCGTGGCACGAAGCGCAGGCCGTCGCGTAAACCTGTTTCCCGTCGGCGACGAGAACACGATCGGACGCATCGGCGAAGGTCGGCCCGGACTGACTGCCATCGATAACGACGGACAGGTAGACGCCGGCGATAGCGACGACCGCTATGGCACAGACGGCGGCCACCCAGAATCCGAAGGGCCGGGTTTTCGCGGGTTTCATGCGCGACGGCCCTTACCGACCGAAAAGCTTTTTCAGGGCATCTTCCGGTTTGGGGATGGCGCTGCCCGAACCGCCCGCGGCGCCGCCCTGCCCGGGGATCATCTTCTTGATCCCTTCGAGCGCTTTCTTCGGATCCTTGGCAATGCCGTCGATGACACCGGCGAGATCGGGCTTGTAGCTCAGATTGTCCCACGGTCCCGACACAATCACCGGTACCTTGATACCGGATGTATCGGTACTGCCACCCTGCCCCGTCGTCGAGGCGACGACCTTGGGTTCGATCCGGTAATTCACGCTGCGGTTCGGCATGTCGACCGTCCCCTTGCCGCCGACGCGGAGCAGGGGCGACAAAAGTTTCAAATCGTCATTTAGCATGATGCCGTTCACGATCTTGAACGTACCGGAGAGTTCCGCAAAATCCGTCTTCTGCGCCTGACGCGCCGAAGCATCGAGGAATGCGCTGGCGGCATTGCGCACCATTGCCCCGATATTGATGCCGCGGATCGCGCCATCGGCAAACGCGACCTTGCCGTTGCCGCCAAGCGCGGACACCATCGCCTTCTGGCTGGCCCCGCGCGTCGCGATGTCGATATTCGCATCCAGCGTGCCTTCGATCTTGTCCATCGCGATTGCGTCGGTAAGCGCCGGATTGGCCTGCAGCCCGGCAAGATCGAATTTCGCAGCGACGGCGGGTACGGATGCGGCACCGTCGGCCGTGACAGTCGCCGTGCCGTTACCGCCGTAGAGCGCCATTTCGGTGAGTTTCGTGGTCAGCCGCCCGCCCTTGAGCGCGACGCTGACCGCGGATTTCCCGACCTTGATCTTGCGGACCATCAGGCCGGCGACGTTCAACGCGATATCGGCATTGACCGCGCGCAGACCCGACAGATCGATCGGATCGGTGCTCCAGCCCGCCGAAGCGGGCTTTGCGGCGTTACCGCCTGTACCCGCCGGCGCTGCCGCCCCGTTCGCGCCGGTTTTGCCTTCGGGCGGCAGATAGGGGTTCAGGTCGAGCATTCCCGTGCCCAGCCCGGCGTTGATATAGGGAACCCTGCCGCTGCCGTCGAAGCGGAAATCGCCGGTCGCCTGAATCGCATCGAGCGAGAGCTTGGCTTTTGTGAAGCTGTATTTCGGGCCATCGACGCCGACCTGACCGCTGATCCGGAGCGGACCGAACCCGGTACCGGGCGCCTCCAGCGGCTGACCGGCCCAGGCCGCGAGCTTGCGGATAGACGGCACATCGAGATCGATTGTGCCGGACGCTTTCATCTGCGGTTTACTGGATGCCTTGCCCTTGAAGTCCAATTTTACGGTAGATGCCGCCACTGCCGCATTCAGCCCCGTCTGCGTACCGGCGAGAAACGCATTCAGGTTATCGACGCCAAGTACAAGGTCGATCTTTTCCTTGTTCCAGACCAGCGAACCGTTTGCCGCCATTGGACTGGTCATCGACGGAAGCGACACACTCATATTGATGGCATCCACCGTCTGCGTGACGCCGGTCTTCGCATCGCTATAGGCTATCCGCCCGTCGACCAGCCGGACATCGCCAAGCTGCAGGCCGGCAAGGCCCAGACCGCCGGATCCGTCACCCGCCTTTGCCGGCGCCGATTCCGTTTTCGTGGGCGCCGCCGCGCCGGCCGCCGGGGTGAATTCCCAATTGGGACGGCCCTGGGCATCGACTTCGAGATTGATGACAGGCTTGTCGAGCACGAAGGAATCGATCACCACGTTGCCGCTGATCAGCGGCAATACGGCAACCTGGACGTTCAACTGCTCAAGCGTGACCATTTGCGAGGCCTTGCCGCCTTTGGCATTCGCGAGCGAGAACTTCCCGGCAGTGAACTTTACCGTGGGAAACAGTGAAATGCCGAACTCTCCGTCGATCTGCGCCTGGCGTCCGGTCGCTTTTTCGACCTGCGCCAGAATTTCCTTTTTGTAGGTATCCACCGGGATAACCATCGGGGCGATCAGCAATGCCGCGATCACGAGGACGACGAGCGCGCCAATGACAATGAGCAGTTTCTTCATGATGCACCTACCTTTTACGCTGGATGACTACCGGACGAGTTAATCCGACTCTTACGCCAATATTGGGTGCTGGCAAGGCCGAAATTCCGCTATCCTGCGGCTAAGCGACCCTATCCGCCTGTCAGGAGAACACCCGGTGAAGCGTTTCCTCGTCCTTGGCCTGTTCCTCGCGCTTTTCGGCTGCGCAACCGTCGAGGAGGCAAAACCGCCGTCGATCCAGCTGTCGAACCTGCGGCTCGGCAATGGCGGTTTGCTGAACCAGGAATTGCTGATCGAAATCCGCATCGGCAACCCGAACGATTTCGACCTGCCGCTGACGGGTCTGACTTTCGAGCTTGAGGTCAACGGCCAGCCCTTCGCCGACGGGTTGAGCAACGCCACCGTGACGGTCCCCCGTCTCGGCTACGCCACCGTGCCGGTGAACGGCAACACCAATATCCTCAGTATCTTCCGCCAGCTGATGTTTCTCGGCAAAAGCGACCGGATTACCTACAGGCTGCATGGAACGGCGTATGTCGGGCGGCTCGGCCTCAACCAGTCCGTGCCCTATGAGCGCAAGGGGGAACTCTCGCTGCAGGACGCACTGCCCGGCATTCCGGATCAGCCGGGCGGCCGGTCGCAGCCGAAACGCGGCGGTGGCGGCATGCGCACCCTCGCGCCGGTGGGTTTGTAGTCAGAGTCAGCTGCCGAACGTCCCGGCACGCGGGCGACCGGTCCAGCCCGCCGGCGCCCTATTCCGCTGCGTGCTTGCCGACGTTCCAGCCGGCATCCGACAGGTTGTCCCTGGCGAACTGCAGGGGCGACGATTCAAGCTCGGTCGCCAGGGTGTCGTTCCACCGGTTGAAAAACCCGAAAGTCGAAATCGCGGCAATGATTTCCACCACCTGGTCGTCGTCCCAGTGCGCGCGGAGCTCCGCGAAATCGGCGTCGGTGACGGCGTTCGGCACCTGCGCGACGGATTGCGCGATGCGCAGCACGATCCGTTCGGCATCGGTGAAGAGCGGGCTGGTCTCGTATTCCCAGACCGCCTTGATCTTCTCCGCCGGCATGTCGGATATCACCGTGTTCTCGCCGGTATGGGCCGCGCAGTACTGGCAGCCGGCGGACACGCTGACGACATGGGCGGCCAGCCATTTCAGGCCCCGCGGCACGACACCCGGCTCGATGATGGTCTGGTACCACAGATCGGTCACCGCCTTGAGGATGTTGGGCCGCCGCGCCAGCGTCAGGACGCTGTTGGGCAGCGTACCGCCCATGTTGTCGGTATAGGTCCCGAGGTCTTTTTGAACGGCTTTGACTTCTTCGGGAGAAAGCGCAGGCAGACGGGGCATGTTCTGTATCCTCGCTAGACGGCTTTGTTGATGGGCTCGAGCCCCAGTTCGACGCGGCCGAATTCCGCGCCGTTGATATCGAAATTCACCTGGATCTGCGACGCCGCCGCATGCATGTCGCGAAACCGGCGCTGGAACGGGTGGCTGAGATAGTTGCCGGCGGCCCCAATGGCGGACTGCAGCAGCTGAACCGCCTTAACACAATTCTGGGCCGCGTAGGCGCCGTCGCGCCGCCAGCGTATTTTTTCCTCAACGGTGGGAATCCGGCCGGACGCGGCGACACGCTCGGCCTCGTTGATGTTGTCATGGCCGAGCAGCCGTGCGGCCTGGATCATCGTCGCCGCCTCGGCGACTTTCATCTGGATCTGGACATGTTCGGCGAGCTTGGACGAATTGTACGTCGCCGTGCGTTCGCGGATTTCGGCGACGTAATCGTCATACGCGCCCTGCGCGATGCCGATCATCGGGCCCAGCAGGATATGGGGGAACAGGCCGAGCACCGGCAGCTGATACAGAAGACCGGGCACATGCGCGGAGCCCGGCGTCGGCCCGCCGCGCGCCTCTGCGGGCAACAGCGTCATATGCTCGGCGACGAACACGCCGTCGCATTTCACGTCGCGGCTGCCGCTGCCGACCAGGCCGCTGACCTGCCAGGTATCGATTTCCTCGAACGCATCGCGCGGCACCACCATCCAGATCGGCCGGCGCGGACCGTCATCGTCGATCATCGCCGCCATCATCATCCAGTCGCTCGGGTCAATGCCGCTGCAATAGGGCCACTGCCCCGAAATCTCGTAGCCGCCTTTGACGGGCCTGGCCGTGCCGGCGGTGGCAACAAGCGACGAGGCGATCAGCGCGGTCGGATTGTCCTTCCACACCTCGTCCTGCGCCTGCGGATTCCACATCGGCAGCATCCAGTCATGGCTGAGCAGGTTGCCGTAGATCCACGCGGTGGACGCGCAGCCCCGCGCGATACGCTCGGACAGGTCGATAAAGACGCCATAATCGAGTTCCAGCCCGCCATAGCGCTTCGGCTTTACCGCCGACCAGAGCTGCGTTTCCCATAGATCGCGCACCGTGTCGGGATGAATGACACGTGTCTTTTCGACTTCCTCCGCCCGTGCCGCCAGCCTGGGCGTCAGCGCGGCGGCGCGGGCCACCATTTCCTGGTAGCCGGGGGTGCCTTCTGAACGGACGATCGCGGGAGCTTCGGCCATATTTTTACGCCGCCTTCTGGTCTTCCGCCCAGTAATTGAGCTCGACCGTAATGCCGTTGGGATCCTCGACGAAAACCTGGAACAGGTCCATGTCGGGCACCTGGCGCTCGCGGAACGGATAGCCCTTCGCTTTCAGCCGCGCGATCAGCACCTCGGGGTCCCTCGCACGGAACGCGATATGGTCGAACGCCCCCGATCCCGTCAGCGATGCGGCATCGGTCGCCCCGCCGAGATATTTTTCCAGGCCCGACGGATCGTCCGGGTCGACACCGACCAGATGGAGCACCGCCACCCCGTCGACGTACAGCCAGGCGCCGGGGAACGGAAAGTCCGGTCGGTCGCCGTCATCCATGCCGAGAATATCGGTGTAAAAATCACGGGTCGCATCAAGCTTGACGGTGCGGATCGAACAGTGGTCCAGCGAATTGAGGCTCATGACGACTCTCCCTATTGATCGTTTGCTAAATTAAGAGGTGTGCGCAGACGCGTCAACCACATTAGGACGTCTTCGCGTCCCGTAAAAGCTGCCGCAGAACCGGTTCGATACCGCCGAGAAACGTCCGCACCGTCCGGCGGATATAGACCGACAGGTCTTCCGGCGCCGGTTCCTGATACGCCCATTGCCGGACGCCCGCGTAAAAGATAGAGCCCTGCAGCGACCAGTAAAGATCGATTTCCTCGCTGCTGATCGGCTGCTCGGACGGCGACGGCAGGCCGAGATCGTGGCGCAGTTCGGCGGAGATGACGCAGAGAATTTTCTCGCGCACGATCTGAAGAAAGCGCCGGTTGATGGGTTCGCCCTTCAGGCCGGAAAACATGAATATCCGCACCCATTCGTAATTGAAGATCGACGCGCCGTAATCCTCGTAATAGCGTACCAGCCTCTCCTCGAGCGGCACCGACCGGTCTTTCAGCCCTTCCGGCCAGGCATCCTTCCAGCGGCTCAGATAGACCTCTTCGTAGACCCGGTCGATCAGGTCGTCCTTGGTCGGGAAGTACCGGAACAGCAATGGCTGGGTAATACCGAGCCGCCGCGCAAGCTCGCGCGTCTGGCCTTCGAACCCGACCTCGGCGAAATACCGGATAGCGCCATCGACGATCTGGCGTTCCCGCTCGGCCGGTGGCAGCCGCCGGCGGGCAACGGCCAGCCCATCGTCGTCGACCGCTGCGACGGTATGAGTCTCCGTGTCTGCCATCCATACTCCTTGACGTCCGCGCGGCGGGGGTCAGAATGATTTCTAATTAAGCAGGTGCTCAGCACCATAAAACGACAAGGTGGGAGAAGTCTATGAAACCGGCACCCTTCGGGTATGCGCGGGCTGCAACCCTCGATGATGTATTCAGTCTTCTCGCCGAACATGGCGACGATGCGAAAATACTCGCCGGCGGCCAGAGCCTGATGGCAACGCTCAACATGCGGCTCTCCGAACCGGAGGTCCTGATCGACATCAACCGGATCGACGGACTGGCCGGGATCGAAGATGCCGGAGACGCGATCCGCATCGGCGCCATGACGCGCCATGTCGACGTCGAGGAATCCAGACTTGTCGCGACCCACGCGCCGCTGATCGCAGCGGCGATGGACCACATCGCCCACCCGGCGATCCGCAACCGGGGTACCTTCGGCGGCTCCATCGCCTTTGCCGACCCGGCGGCCGAACTGCCGGCCTGTGCGGTCGCCCTTCAGGCCACCATGCATGTCGCCGGCAGCGGCGGCACGCGCGACATCGCCGCCGCCGATTTCTTCCAGGGGCTTTACGAGACAGCCCTCGGCGACGGCGAAATCCTGACCGCCGTTTCTGTGCCGAAAATCGCGGCCGGCTGGAAATCCGGCTTTATGGAGCTCGCCCGCCGCCACGGCGATTACGCCATCATCGGGCTATGCGCCCATGTTGCCTTCGACGGCACGAAATTCGGCGATGGCCGGCTGGTGTTTTTCAATGCCGGCGACCGGCCCGTTTCCGCGCCGCAGACGGCCGCACTTCTGAATGGCCGGAGCTGGTCGGACGATCTGTCCGAAAAGCTCGCGGCGTCCCTGAAAACAGAACTCGACCCGCCGGACGACCTGAACGCGGACGGGCCGATGCGCAAACACCTGGCGGGCGTGCTGGTCAAACGCACCCTCGCCCCGCTGGCGGGAGCCTGAACATGGACAGACACGTAGACATCTCGCTCACCGTCAACGGCGAGAAGATCACCGGCCATGTCGAGGCCCGTACCAATCTGGTCGACTTCCTGCGTTACGAGGTCGGTCTCACCGGCAGCCATGTCGGGTGCGAACACGGCGTCTGCGGCGCCTGCACCATTCGCGTCGACGGGCGCATCGTCCGCGGCTGCCTGATGGCCGCGGTACAGGCCGACGGTGCCGATGTGTGGACCATCGAAGGCGTTACCGAAACCGGTGAAATCCGGGCCCTGCAGGATGCCTTCGTGGAGCGTAACGCGCTGCAATGCGGCTTCTGTACACCGGGCATGCTGCTGACCCTCGCCGAGCTGATGGAACGCAAGCCGGATGCCGGACGCGATGAAATCCGCGAATACATTTCGGGTAATTTCTGCCGCTGCACCGGCTATCAGGCGATCGTCGACGCCGTGGAAATCGCGCGTAAAAAGGGAGCTTCGGCATGACCGACATGATCACGGAGAGCACGGGCCGCTGGATTCTCGACCGTCCCAATTCCTATATCGGCCGCTCGGTCCCACGCCCCAACGCGCCGCGTCTTGCCGAGGGCCAGGGCACCTTCGTCGACGATATCGAGCTTAAACGCATGGTCCATGCGGCGTTTGTCCGCTCGCCCCACGCCCATGCCCGAATCAAGGGTATCGACACAGCGGCGGCAAAGGAGATGCCCGGCGTCGTCGCCGTGGTGACGCCCCAGGAGATGGCCGAAATCTGCACGCCATGGGTCGGCGTGCTGACCCATCTCGAAGGGCTGAAATCGGCGCCGCAATACCCGCTACCGCTCGATACCGCGCGTTGGCAGGGCGAGGCGATCGTTGCCGTCGTCGCCAATAGCCGCGCCGAAGCCGAGGACGCCGCCGCACTGGTCGATATCGACTGGGAGGTTCTGCCGGTCGCGACCGATGCCGAGAAAGCCCTTGATGCCGACACCCCGGTGATCCACGAAAGCCTCGGCGACAATCTTGCCTGGAAACGCAATGCCGATTTCGGCGATGTCGATGCGGCCTATGCGGATGCCGATCACGTCATCGAGGACACATTCGTGTTCGGCCGTCATACCGGCGTCTGCCTTGAAACCCGCGGACTGGTTGCCGATTACGAATCCGCCGAAGAACAACTCACCGTGTGGCACAACAACCAGTGCCCGCACATGATCCAGAATATCCTGGCGACACATTACGGTCTCGAGGAACACCGGGTCAGGGTGATCACCCGCGACGTCGGCGGCTCTTTCGGCATAAAGGTGCATACCTATGCCGACGAGGTCACGACGGTCGGCCTGTCGATCATGCTCAAACGCCCGGTAAAATTCATTGCCGACAGGCTGGAAAGCTTCACCAGCGACATCCACGCCCGCGACCACCGGATAAAGGGCAAGATCGCCGTCAAGACCGACGGCACCATCACCGCGTTCGAGATCGACGATCTGACGGGTGTCGGCCCCTATTCGATGTATCCGCGCACCAGCGCGATCGAGGCCAACCAGGTCGTCAACATGATCGGCGGGCCGTACCAGTTCGAGAATTACCGGGCCGAGGCGAATGTCGTCTATCAGAACAAGGCCATGATGTGCCAGTACCGCGCGGTCGGTCATCCGATCAAATGCGCGGTCACCGAAGGACTGGTCGACCTGGCGGCGCGCGCCGTCGGCATGGACCCCGCGGCGTTCCGCCAGCACAATTTTCACGCCGACGATTCCTATCCGAAGAAATCGGCGCAGGGCATGCCATTCGAAAACCTGAGCCACGAAGAATGCATGTCCACAATGCTGGAAGCGATGGATTACGAGGCACTCAAGGCCGAACGCGACACCCTGCGCGAACAGGGCGTCTATCGCGGTATCGGGTTTGCCAGCTTTATCGAGGTCACCAACCCGTCAGCCATGTTCTACGGCGTCGGCGGGGCGCGGATTTCGGCGCAGGACGGCGCGACGCTGCGGCTCGACGCCAAGGGAAACGTGTTTGTGTCCACCGGGGCGACCGAGCAGGGCCAGGGCATGGAGGCCGTGATCTCGCAGGTGGCGGCGACCGCCGTCGGCGTGAAGCCCGAGCGGCTGAAGATCATCACCGGCGATACCGAGCACACGCCCTATGGCGGCGGTACCTGGGGCTCGCGCGCGGCGGGGATCGGCGGCGAAGCCGTCGCCCAGGCGGGCCGGCAGCTTCGGATCCAGATTCTGACCGCGGCAGCTGCGATGCTGCAGGAAGATGCCGGCACACTCGATATCCGCGACGGGGTGGTCGTCGATGCGGATTCCGGTAACGAACGTATCGGCCTCGATGAGATCGGGCGTATTTGCTACTACCGCCCCGACACCCTGCCGGACGGCTTTCAGGCAGAGCTGGTCGCCACCAAGCATTACGTGCCGCGCAAGTTCCCGTTTGCCTTTACCAACGGCGCGCAGGCGTCATATCTGGAAGTCGACGTCGATACAGGCTTTATCAAACTTCTGAACCACTGGTGCGTCGAGGATTGCGGCACGGTCATCAACCCGCTGCTGGTCGACGAACAGATCCGTGGCGGCGTGGTGCAGGGCCTTGGCGGGGCACTTTGGGAGGAATGCCTGTATGACGATCAGGGCCAGATGCTGAACGCCAACATGGCAGACTACCTCGTGCCGATGGCCGCCGAGCTGCCGGATATCGTCTGCGGCCACGCGGTCTCGCCGACGGCGGATTCCGATCTCGGCGCCAAGGGCGCGGGCGAAGCCGGCACCTGCGGTGCCCCGGCGGCGGTGATGAACGCGCTGAACGACGCGCTGTCGCCGTTCGATGCCAGGCTGACCGGCATGCCGTTCACACCGAAAAAGGTCCTGACGGCGCTGGGCAGAATTTAGACGCCGGACCGATTCACGGCTTGTCTTCGCGGGGCGCCGAGCGCCATCGGGATGATGTGCCTTTCCTATCCGACGTTCGCACGGGATCTCCGGAAGGTGGCGGCGCGGTGAAAACTGCCTGACGGGAAAAACCGTCCGGTCAGCCTTTCGCGCGCCCGATCGCGTCGGAAATCAGGCCCCGTGCCACATCGGAATCCATCCAGTCGCCGATCTGCACCCACTTGCCGGGCTCCAGATCCTTGTAGTGTTCGAAAAAATGCTGGATCTGCTGCAGGGTGATTTCGGGCAGGTTCGTGTAGTTGTGAATTTCGTCGTAGCGCCGGGTCAGCGCGGATGACGGCACGGCGACGATTTTCTCGTCCTTGCCGGAATCGTCTTCCATCATCAGCGCGCCGATGGGCCGGCAGTTGATTACGCAGCCGGGAATAAGCTGGCGCGTGTTGCACACCAGCACGTCGATCGGGTCCCCGTCCTCGGACAGGGTATGCGGCACGAATCCGTAATTGCCGGGATAGGACATCGGCGTATAGAGAAACCGGTCGACCATCAAGACGCCGGCCTCCTTGTCGAGCTCGTACTTGATCGGCTGGCCGCCCACGGGCACCTCGATGATCACATTGACGTCTTCCGGCGGATTATGGCCGATGGAAATTGCTTCGATACGCATGGGTACGGGATTCCGCTTATGATGCACTGCACAATGCAGCCGGGTACCCCGCAGATAGGCGACCCGGGGCCGGGGGGCAAGGGAAAAGGACGTGACAGGCTCGTGACAGTTTTATGTCGCTGTCTCGCCAACGCTCTTACGGGCCGGATGCCGCCGCCTTGCTGTAACGCGCAATTTCCTTGTAGCGGTCGGATATTGCCGCCAGTTCAGCCGGGTCGATCACGTCCTCTATCCGCTCGAACGGCGCGCCGCCGGTCAGATTTTCGACGGTCTCGATGATGTAGTCCGGGGGCTGGTCGCGGTTGGTCAGAACGATCCGGTTCACGGTCTCGAGACGTGCGGCCTCAAAGCCGCGAAGGGCGGCGACTGGCTCACGACCACCGGCCAGCAGACGGGTCAGGCATTCCGCATCGAGGATCGCCTGCGCGCCGCCATTGCCGCCGCGCGGGTACATCGGATGGGCCGCATCGCCCATCAGTGCAACCCGGTCGAACGCCCAGCGGCCGACCGGGTCGCGGTCGACCATCGGGTATTCGAGAATGAACTCCGCATCGGCGATCAGCTGCGGGACATCGAGCCAGTCGAATTTCCAGCCGGCAAACGGCTCGATAAAGTCCTCGATCCGCCCGGGCGTCGCCCAGTCGTTCGGCTTGTGATCGTCGCGCGGCTGTTCGGTATTCCAGTTGATCAGCTGCGTGCCGTCATCGAACTGGCGGATCGCATAGATCACCATCTTGCCGACCTGGACCGTCCCCACCCGGGTAACGCTGGCACCGGTCAGAAACGGCTTTCTCCGCGTGACGCCGCGCCACATGTTTATGCCGCCGAATTGCGGCGCCCCTTCATCGGGATAGAACTGATGGCGAACGGCGGAATGAAAACCGTCATAGGCAAGTGCGATAGCCCCGCGCTGTGCGGGCGCATCTTCAAACCGCACGGTCACACCGCCGGCATCCTGCTCAACGCTCACGCAGCGATGTCCGAGCGAGACGGCGTCTGCACCCAGCCGCGCGACAACGGCCTCATACAGCACCCGATGCAGATCGCCGCGGTGGATCGAAAAATGAGGGTATGTGTAGCCCGCGAAACGGCCGCAGGGTTCGGTGAAGATCGCCTGACCGTGCCGATTGAAATAGGCGAATTCCTTCGCCTCGACACCGAACCGGTTCAGGTTATCCTCGAGCCCGAGCGTGGACAAAACGCGGATCGCATGGGGCATCATGTTGATGCCGACGCCAAGCGGCCGGAAGTCGGACGCGGCCTCGAATACCCGGCAGGGAATGCCGCGCTGATGGAGCGCCAGGGCCATGGTCAGGCCGCCGATCCCGCCGCCGATGATAAGGATGTCGTTGTTTTCCGCCCCGGTCATCCCACCAGACTTCCCGGATTACTGGACCCGGTCAAGGCGGTTGCGGGAAGTCGGTTAGGGGAAGTACGGCAACTGCCCTATACTATCGGCTTGCGGGCGTATCGACCGGCTGATGCGGAATCAGCGCGTACGACCCTGCCGAAACCGAAAGGCAACCACGTCATGACCAAAGCACGCGCCCGGGAACGGGCAAAGGCGAAAGCCGGCCAGAAGGCCAAAAAGCGGACCGCGGCGGCCACCCACCCGGGTGAGGAAATCAAACGTGGCCAGTTCGATCCCGGTTCCGGGTCGATCAAGACGCCCGGCGCCAAAGCCAATACACGCAATTTCGCCGCCTCGGGCCGAGGCGCGGCGCGGTCGCGCTGATATCGGATTGTCGGTGAAAGCCTGACGGCACTGCGCCTGTTCCGGGCTCAATTACCGCCAACGTGACAGGTATTAACCGGGCATCGCAAAAGACGGCGTGGCACAGGTTCGTCCACGCTGTCTCTTGGATGGGTTCCGACGCGTCCGGTACTCAGACCTTCGTTTCCGGGCAATCAGGAATTATTTTGCGCTACCGTAATAGTCGTCGATACGGCTTTTCCAGGCCTTGTCGTTCATATCCGGCCACTCTTCCCATTCGAAAGAAGGCGCGTTTTCGACCGTTTCCTCGGAAACCGGCAGCACGAGATCCTCGCGGTCTTTGGTAATCCTGAAGACCGACCACGGCACCGGAAGATGTTTTTCGCCGATCCCCAGCAACCCGCCATGGGACATCACGACATAGGCGATCCTGCCGGTCGTCGAATCGATCGCAACATCTTCGACAATGCCGAAACCTTCACCCCTTGGACCAACCACGTCGAGGCCCTGAACGGTGCTCGCCCGGACGATTCCGGGCAAATTCCTGACCGGAACGGCCTCCGTGTACCGGGCAATTTCCTCGGCTTCTTCGCGGCGTTCCTGCCGTTCCTCTTTTCGGTCGTCGATCATCTCGTCGATTTCCTCGACAACCTCTTCGCACGCATCGTCGCGCCCCCACCGGCTGAAGGTGACGGCCGCGGAGCGCAGCTTGCGCAGATCCGAGCCGAAGGACGCCTGCGTCTTGAATTTGGAAATTTTTGTATTGAGATCGCTCAGGTCCTCCTGGCAATCCGCCAAAGCAGGCCCCGAGATCATCATAACCCCAAGGGCCACGGCCACGAATTTCGCTGACATATTGTCGTCCTTTCCATTCCACAGGTTGGCGCACGGAACACTCACTCTCGGCAACGGGAAGGTGAGCGCATGTACGCTTGGTCAACTGATTGGGCGCGAAAAAGTTCCCGTGAAGCCTGTCGGAAAAGACGTTTGCGGCCGGCGCGTCAGTCAGCTTCCATCGCCGGGGCAACCCGGCGGACGGACGGCAGCAGGACCAGCACAATGGCGAGTGCCAGCAGCGCGCTGGCGGTCACGGCCCATTGCAGCCCGACCGCCTCGGCCAGCCACCCGATCAGCAACGCGCCGAGCGCCGGACCGCCGATACTGATGGAGACGTTCACGCTGATGACACGCCCCCGCATGTCGGCATCGGTGGCATTCTGGATCAGGCTATATGCGCCGACATGGCAGGCAAGCATCAGGAACGAGGCAACGGCCAGAACCGCGACGCCCATGGTCAGGGTGTTCGTCGCGGCGAACAGGGCAAGCATGACGGAGCCGCAGATCGCGCCGCCCAGCATGATATTCACCAGCCCCCGCGCACGCCCGCGGAACACAAGCAGCAGCCCGCAGGCGAGCGCGCCGAATCCGGCGGCCGCCGTCAGGGCGGCCAGCCCTTCGGGACCGCGTCCGAAGACTTCATCCGCGAAACCGGGCAGCAGTTCGGTATAGGGGCGGAGTAGCAGCCCGCTGGTAAACGCGATCATGAACAGCAAGCGGAGTGCCGGCGTTACCGCGATATACCGGAAGCCGCCCGCGATTTCAGACAGGAAACCGCGATTATCCCGCGGGTCGCGCGGTGTCGGGCGGAACCGGATAAACAGGATCATCAGCGCCATCCAGAAATTGGTGGCGGCGAACAGCATGATCGACGCGCCGGTCCCCCAGCGCGTGATCAGGAAACCCGCCAGAACCGGGCCGAGAAACGTGCCGACCTGAAACGTCGTGGCGTTGAAGGCAAGCGCCGCCGACAGGTTCTCGCGCTTGCACAGCTGGGGAATCAACGCCTGCCGCGCCGGAAATTCGGTTCCGAAAGCAACACCCTGCAGGATGCTAAGCCCGAGCAGAATGGGAATCGTGGTCTCGCCGTAGATCGTCAGGAGTGCCAGCGCGAAAGTGACGGCGCCGCCGAACACACCCGCCAGCATCGCCATCTGGCGGTGCCCGTGCCGGTCGGCGAGAACGCCCGCAAAGGGCGACACCACGGTGACCGGGATCATCCCGGCAAAGGCGACGATGCCGAGCCAGCCGGCCGAGCCGGTCAGTTCCCAGGTCAGCCAGCCGATACCGAGACGGTTGCCCCACCAGCCGAACACATTTGCGATATGGCCGCAGGCATAGAGGCGATAATGGGGACTGGAGAGGGCCCGGCCGAATCCGCCGAACATTGCAGAGCGCAGCTGCTATTCCGCCGCGTCGGCGCCGAGGCCGATATTGCGTCCGCCATAGCGGCGAAGGCGCAGGTCAGCCTGCTCCTTGTGGCCCCAGAATTTCTCGATCGCACAAAGCCGCGAACAGTAATCGCCGATCACGACGCTCGCCTCCTCGGTGCACTCCTGGTAGGTGCAGGTTTTCAGGAACTTCCCGACCCACAGCCCGCCGGTGTAGCGCGCGGCCCCCTTGGTCGGCAGGGTGTGGTTGGTGCCGATCACCTTGTCGCCATAGGACACGTTGGTTTCCGGCCCGAGGAACAGCGCGCCGTAATTGGTCATGTGCTCCAGAAAATAGCGCGGGTTTTCAGTCAGGATTTCGACATGTTCGGCCGCCTGTTTATCCGCCTCGACCACCGCTTCTTCAAGGCTGTCGACCAGAATGATCTCGCCGTAATCGCGCCATGCGGCGCCGGCGACATCCGCCGTCGGCAGACGCGAAAGCTGCGTGTCGATTTCGGTCTGAAGATCGTCCGCCAGTTTCTGCGACGTGGTGATCAGGATCGCGGGCGAGGTCGGGCCGTGTTCGGCCTGTCCCAGCAGGTCGGTGGCAATTATCTCGACATCCGATGTCTCGTCCGCAACCACCAGAATTTCGGTCGGCCCGGCGAACAGGTCGATCCCGACCCGGCCGTAAAGCTGGCGCTTGGCCTCGGCCACGAAAGCATTGCCGGGGCCGACCAGCATATCGACGGACCCGATCGTTTCGGTGCCGAGCGCCATCGCGCCGACCGCCTGGATACCGCCCATGACGTAAATCTCGTCCGCGCCGCCGAGATGCATCGCGGCAACGGTTTCGGCATGGGGCTTGCCGTCGGTCGGCGGGGTGCAGGCGATGATGCGTTTCACACCGGCGACCTTCGCCGTCACCACGCTCATATGGGCCGACGCGACCATCGGGTAGCGCCCGCCCGGCACATAGCAGCCGACGGAATTTACCGGAATATTCTTGTGGCCGAGGATGACGCCCGGGATGGTCTCGACCTCGACATCCTTGATCGCGCCGCGCTGGATCTGCGCGAAGTTGCGGACCTGCGCCTGGGCGAAGGTGATGTCGTCGATCGTCTCCTGAGGGACGCTGGCGACAAGACCGGCGATTTCGGCATCCGACAGGCGGAAACTTTCAGGCGACCATTTGTCGAATTTTTCCGACAGCGCGCGCACCGCAGCATCGCCGCGGGTCTCGATATCCGCGAGGATATCCTCGACCGTATGTCGGACATTCGCGTCATATTCGCGCGTCTCGGCTTCGCCGGTGCGTTCTTTGAGATGTTTGGCCATGGGTTCGTCCTGTCTCTCTGTCTCCCCACCCCTCTCCCTCACGAAAGGGATGGGGGAGTTTACAGCATACATCAATCGGCATCCCCTCTCCCCCGGGGCGAGGGTCAGGGAGAGGAGGCTATACCGTAACTACTTGATGGCGATCGGGTTGATCGGCGAGCCGACACCGCCGGTGACCGGCAGCGGCGGGGCGCAGAAGAAAAACTCCCACACGCCATCCTGTTCGCAATCGTCCGACAGCTCGCCCATGACGAAAATCTCGCCCATGGTGATGCCGATCATCGGGATAACGACCCAGTGCCACGGCTGCTGCGCGTCCGTCGTCTCGTTCGGGCGCACTTCGCAGCCCCAGGTATCGCAGCAGATGGCGGCGACTTCCTTTTCATGCAGCCATTCGGCGGTATCGAAGGACAGGCCCGGCGCGTCGCCGCCGGCATAGCCGCCCCAGCCGTTCTTCAGGCGTTCTTCCATCATGCCGGTACGGACCAGAAGAAAATCGCCCTTTTTGACTTCAACGCCCTGCGCTTCGGCGCAGGCATCGAGATCGGTCCTGGAAATCGCGTCGCCTTCGGACAGGGCATCGACCCCGATATGCTTCGCGATATCGAGCAGCACGCCGCGGCCGACCATCTTGTCTTTGACCTTTTCGATGCCGTTTTTCTTGGCGCCGGTGGAATCGACGAGCGCGGCGTCATAGCCGTTCCACATCTTGTCGTCGTAAAAAATATGGCCGAGCGCATCCCACTGGGTGCCGCATTGCAGGGGCAAGGAGACCATGTCGTCGGCGTAGCGGATACCGCCTTCGTCCTGATTGCCGGAAATCGCGTCGGTGCCGGTGGCTAGCATGGTGTGGATCGGGTTGAAGCGGTTCCCCCACAGGCCGGATTGTGGCCCCTGGTTGTCGAAGTTCAGGCCGAGCGAAAACGTCCTGCCCTTCCTGATCAGACCCGCGGCGGCGATGATTTCTTCCGCGCCGATATAGTTCAGCGTACCGGCCTCGTCGTCCGGTCCCCATTTGCCCCAGTTTTTGCACTTCTCCGCCGTCTCGCGGAGGATTCCCATATCGAGCTTGCCGTCGGTGTTCTTGTGAACCATCGCATTTCATCCCTATTTTGCGTGTGCCGGTCGCGCCACTCTAGCCCGGAACCCATGCGGTCCGTAAGCCGGCGGTCTATTTATCGTCCGATAAGTAACACCCGCAATGTGGCCGATGGCCGTCCCTTGTGTCAATCTGGGTGGGCCAGATCGCACGATGCGCCAGACGAAGGAGAACCAGACGAATGAGCGACACCAGTTTGACGGACGCCCCCCTCAAAACGCCGGATATGCGCCTTGACGGAAAGACGGCCGTCGTGACCGGGGCGGGGCGCGGACTGGGGAAAGCCTGCGCCTTCGCGCTTGCGGGCGCCGGTGCGGAGGTCGTCCTGATCAGCCGCACGCTGTCGGAGCTGGAGGCCGTTGCCGCGGAGATCGCGGCCGAAGGCGGGACCGCCCGCCCGATGGTGTGCGATGTCAGCGACCTTGCCGATATCACGGCGAAAATCGGCGGGTTGGACCGTATCGATATCCTGGTCAACAACGCGGGCACCAACGCGCCGGAGCCCTTCGTCGATGTAACGGAAGCGAACTACGACAGGATCATGGACCTCAACGTCAAGTCCGCGGTGTTCGCCGCCCAGGCCGCGGCACAGAAAATGATCGCGCAGGGCAACGGCGGGTCGATCATTCACATGTCGTCGCAGATGGGTCATGTCGGCGCACCGACGCGCACGATCTACTGCGCATCCAAACACGCCATCGAAGGACTGACGAAGGCGATGGGGGTCGAACTCGCACCGCACAAGATCCGCGTCAACTCGATCGGGCCGACGTTCATCCTGACACCGATGACCGCGCCGTATTTCGAAAACGCCGAATTCAAGGCCGACGCGCTGAGCCGCATCCCGATGGGCGAACTCGGCCGCCTCGAGGACATCATGGGTGCGGTGGTGTTCCTCGCCTCGCCGGCGTCCGCCCTGATCACCGGGACCAGCATCGTCATCGATGGGGGGTGGACGGCTTGGTGAGGGTAGAGGCGCTTTCCTCCGGACGCTGAGTTACCGGAACACCACCGTCTTCGCACCGTTCATCAGCACCCGGCGTTCCAGCACGTAGCGCACCGCGCGGGCGAGCGCCACGCTTTCGAGATCGCGGCCGATGGCGACCATCTCGTCCGGCATGGTCGTGTGGTCGACGCGCTCGACCGCCTGTTCGATGATCGGCCCTTCGTCGAGATCGGCCGTCACGAAATGCGCCGTCGCCCCGATCAGTTTCACGCCGCGGGCGAATGCCTGATGATAGGGTTTGGCGCCCTTGAAACCGGGCAGGAAGGAATGATGGATATTGATCGCGCGGCCGCCGAGCTTGGCGCACAGATCGTCCGACAGCACCTGCATGTAGCGCGCCAGCACCACAAGATCGGTGCCGGTCTCCTCGACCAGCCTGAAGAGCGCGGCCTCGGCCTCCGGCTTTGTATCTTTGGTCACCGGGATGTGGTGATAGGGAATGCCCGCGGCATCCGCCAGCGGTTGTGCGTCCGGATGGTTGGAGACGATGGCCGTCACCTCCATCGGCAGCGCGCCGATGCGATAGCGGTATAACAGGTCGTTCAGGCAGTGATCGAATTTCGACACCATGATCATCACCTTGAGCGGCGCGGCGGTATCGAAGATTTCCCACTCCATCTCGAACTTGTGCGCGACCTGACCGAACCAGGAACCGATCATTTCGGCGGACACATCCTCGCGATCGATGCGGAACACCGACCGGCCGTAGAACCGGGCGGATTCCGGGTCCGAAAAGAACGCCGCCTCATCGACCGAACAGCCCGAATCCGCCAGGAAGCCGGAAACCGCGGCGACGATCCCCTGTTTGTCGGGGCAGGCAGTGGTGAGAATGTAGGGACTTTCCATGATGACGGGCTTTGCTGAAATGTGGTTGAAACTCGGCGGGTGTTTAGGCCCGGTGGCAGGCGCGATCAAGCTCTCATCGCCTCGTGCGATGCGCTACACTGTCACGGCATGACCGATATTCTCCCTCCCCCACTGTCCATCTTCCCCGTATGAACGCCACCGATGAAAGCGTCTTCGACGTCATTGTCGTCGGCGCCGGCGCCGCTGGTATGATGTGCGCAATGACGGCCGGTGCGCGGGGCCGCCGCGTGCTGCTGCTCGACCATGCCGACGAAGCGGGCAAGAAAATCCTGATCTCGGGCGGCGGGCGCTGCAATTTCACAAATCTGTATGCGGAAGCCGAAAACTTCCTGTCGGGCAATCCGCATTTCTGCAAATCGGCGCTGGCGCGCTACACCCAGCACGATTTCATCGCCCTGATCGACAGGCACCGCATCGCGTGGCACGAAAAAACGCTGGGTCAGCTGTTCTGCGACGGTCCGGCCAAGGCGGTGGTCGCCATGCTGCTGGACGAATGCCGGGCGGCGGGCGTCGACCTGCGGCTACGCCACCGGATTACCGATATCAGCCGGCCGGAGACCGGCAGCGGGGGCCGGTTCCGCGTCGCCACGGATACCGGCAACTTCACCGCGGACTCCGTCGTCCTGGCAAGCGGCGGGCTGTCGATCCCCAAAATGGGCGCCACCGGGTTTGCCCATGACGTCGCCCGCAGGTTCGGTCTCAGGCTGTCGGATATCCGCCCCGGACTGGTCCCGCTGACCTTCGCCGATGACGCACTCGACCTGATGCGACCCTTGAGCGGGGTATCGCTGGATTGTATCGCTACCGCCGGGCACGTTTCGTTCGCGGAAGCCATGCTGTTTACCCATCGTGGGCTGTCGGGCCCGGCGATCCTGCAGATATCGTCCTTTTGGCGCGCGGGTGCGGAGATCTCGCTGAACATGCTGCCGGACGGCGATGCCGCCGCCCTGCTGATCGCCGCCAAGCGCGACCGCCCCCGGGTCGAAGGAAAGACCGTGCTGTCAGATCTGTTGCCGTCGCGCCTCGCCGCCGCGCTTGCCGAAAAACATCTGCCCGCGCGCCCTCTCGGCGAAATGCCGGACAAGACACTGGCAGCGCTGGGGGCACTGATAAATCACTGGGCTTTGCATCCCGCCGGCAGCGAAGGCTACGCCAAGGCCGAAGTCACGCTCGGCGGGATCGACACGGACGAATTGTCGTCACGGACCATGGAAGCGCGCAACGTTCCCGGTCTCTATGCCATCGGCGAAGCCGTCGATGTGACCGGCTGGCTCGGCGGCTACAATTTCCAGTGGGCGTGGTCGAGCGGGTTCGCGGCCGGGGAAGCGGCCTGACGCCAACCCATTGTGTCACCCGGCGCTCCGCCGGTAGATGATCCAGTAGACGATGCCGACAAACAGGCTGCCGCCGACGATATTTCCTGCCGTCACCGCTGCGAGGTTTCCGGCCATCCCCGCCACGTCGGGCGGGAGCCCGGAAAACGCCGCAAGCGGCAGGAAAAACATGTTCGCGACGCTGTGCTCCAATCCCAGCGTGACGAACGCGGTGATGGGAAAAACAACCGCAAAGGCCTTGTCGGTCACCGTGTGACAGGCAAAGCACAGCCAGACCGAAAGACAGACCAGCGTGTTGCACAACAATCCCCGAAAGAATGCCTGTTCGGGCGACAACGCGATCTTGGCCGACGCCACCCGCCGGACCAGCGCGGCGAACTCGCCGCCGTCAGGGCCGACGATGCCGGACTGCGCGACAAGCCAGGCGGTTGCGACGGCACCGACGAAATTCCCGGCATATACGATGCCCCAGTTGCGCAGCAACGCAGGGGTGCCGATCAGCCCGTCGCAGCGGGCGAGAATAATGAGATTGTTGCCGGTAAAAAGCTCCGCACCGCCGACGACGATGAGAAACAGCCCCAGGGAAAACGCCATGCCGCCCAACAGGCGCCCGATACCGGGTCCGACCTGGAACAGCACGGCGAGATAAAACACCGCGCCAAAGGCGATGAAGGCGCCGGCGAGCACCGCGAGGGTGAACAGCGGCACCAAGGGCAACGTCGCCTTCGCGACGCCTGCGACGGCGGCGCGTTCGGCGACGCGGGCGGGCGCATACGCATCAAGCGCGGCACTAAGGGCATCTGAATTGTCACGGCGGTCTGTGGGCATGCCGCTATTGTGGATGGATGGACCTCAACCCGGATTGATAAGGATCAATGCGTGCTCGCCGGACCTGATTGGGCTCCGGCTGATTGAATAACGCCCCCGATTGTCATCCGGGCCGTGTGCCGGGAGCCAGTCTTCACGGCAGTGCCGGCGTACCCGGGCGTGCCATCTGGGCCCCGGCACAAGGCCGGGGTGACAGGAATTTGGGATGGTAAAACAAGAGGCCTATATCGCCCCGCTCGGTCAGAACTGCGCGGTCCCCGACGGCAGGCCGAGGGATACCCGGCCGTACAGCGTCGAGCACATGTCCCAGTTCAGGCTGATATGCTTCGACGCGGCGTGCAAATCGCGCCAGAAGCGCTGGGTCAGGCTGGCATTTGTCAGCCCGGCGCCGCCGACGCTTTCGAACAGCAGATCGGTCGATTTTCGCGCCATTTTGACCGCGAAGCTGAGGTTGCCCTTATTGCGCGCGCGTTCCTCCGTGGTCAGCGGACGTCCTTCGGCCATGACGCGCATGATATTGTCGCAATCGCGTGCCACCAGATTCTGCGCCGCGTCGATCGCGGCTGCCGCTTCGGCGACACGTGCCTGGATTGTCGGGAAATCGGCCATGCTCTGCGGCTGGCTGAGGGCCGCGCCGCGCGTTTTGCGCACGGCAATCTGGTCGATATAGGTTTCCAGCGCGCCCTTCGCCATGCCCATCGCCGCACCGCAGAGGCAGAGCGAGATGGCGGCGAAAAAAGGCACTTTCCACAGGTCGTTGCGATTGACCGCCGCTCCGGGCGGACTGCCGGACAGGGCCTGTTCGAGGGTCAGCATCCGGTGGGCCGGGATAAACAGGTCCTCGATGATCACGTCGTTGCTGCCGGTCCCGATCAGGCCCATCACGTCCCAGTTATCCTCCACCGCGTAATCGGCCTTGGGCACCAGGATATAACCCTGGGTATAGGGGTCTGAATCGGCGTCCTTCGCGATCATTGCGCCGAGGATCATCCAGTCGGCATTGAGCACGCCGGAGCAATAGAGCCACTTGCCGGTGATGCGATAGCCGCCGTCGATCTCCACCGCGGTACCGCCGGGCGAATAGGACGACGCGGAAACCGCCAGCGGGTCGTTGCCCCAGACGTCGTCCTGCGCGGAAACGTCGTACATGCCGATCTGCCACTGGTGCTGCGCCGCGGTCGAATAGACCCAGCCGGTCGAGCCGCAGCCCGCGCCGATTTCAGTCGCACAGCGCACGAACGTGCCGATATCGAACTCATAGCCACCGTAACGCGCGGGCTGCTGGACCTTGTACAGGCCGGCCGCTTTCATGTCGGCGATGGTCTCGTCCGATACGCGGCGGTTGCGCTCGGTCTCGCGCTGGCGTTCGCGCAGCAGGGGTTTCAGCGCGGCAGCGCGGGCAACGAGTTCGTCGGGCGTGGTCGATGTATCGCTGCGGTCGATCGTATCCATGGAAAATTCTCTGTCGCTGTGGGCGGCGGTGTGTTCGCGGATCATGCGGGAGGACGGATTTCTTGTCCAATGACATCTACGCACACCGGCGGCGCGCCGGATGCCCGAAACCCGGCTGCAGCACCTATTTTTTCAGGCGCGATACGGCAAGGGCGCGGGCACGTTCGAGTTCTTCGGGCGGGAGGGATGCGCCGGTGGTTGCCCGGGCCGCCGCTGCGCCGGCAACGTCGCGGGATTCCGCCGCCCGGAACCACGCCCAGGCGTCGGCCGCATCTTTCGCGACACCCGTGCCGTTCAGGTAGAGATACCCGAGGGCCAGCTGTGCCGGGCCGAACCCGTTCCGTGCCGCTTCGCCATACCAGCGGGCGGCTTCATCGGGTGCCGCCGCCGTCCCCACCCCGTTGAGCAGCATGAAGGCCAGATTGTGCTGGGCTTCCGGAACGCCGAACGCCGCCGCCCGGCGATACCACGCATAGGCCAGTTCGACATTCTGCGCCACGCCGCGCCCGAACTGCAGGGCGGATGCAACCTTGAACTGCGCACGGGCGTGCCCCTGCTCCGCCGCCTTCAAAAACCATCGATAGGCCCGGGCGGGGTCTTTCCCGCGCGGCCCGGCGCCGCGCTCATAGAGCAGCCCGAGCAGAAACTGCGCTTTCGCCGACCCCTTCGCCGCCTCGCGCTCATACCAGCGCATCGCTTCGCCATAGCCTGCCGGCTGCGCCGATACAGGGGGGCCGGGCAGACAGATCGAAAGGCCAAGAAGTGCCGTGGCGACGAGGCGGTGCATGCGTGCGCCGGAGTGTGATTTAGGACCCTGAAAAGGTACTGCCGGGTCACCGAATCGTCATCCGCCGCCCTGTTCCGGACCGCGCCGGGGCATCGTGGTTCGCAGCGCATATGGCCGGATATCAGGCCTATTCGGGAGCCGGTCCGTAATAGCCGTTCAGGCGATATCGCTCACCCTCCTGCGGTTGAGCGTAGCATTCGACCTCGCCGATACTGCTGTAGCAATAGGTCTGAACGACCCCGGTGGGGCGCGGCTTGAACGTCGTCGCGCTCAACACCTTTTCCTCGTTGGGCAGGTGTCGCGCGACATATTCTTTGTCGAAAATGGTATCTTCGAGCATCGCATGTTCGCACCCGGCGACAAGCACCAGCGCGGCAAGCGCGGTTGCAATACGTGCAGTCTGTCTCAGCATCTGGTTTTCCCGGTCGAAGGATATCCTTGGCCCCATTATCGCGCACCGGGCTTAACCGGGCGTTAAACGGGCCGCCTCCAGGCATACGAATTTATGGTTAATACCCGTTATGGTTAACGGCCGTTAACCATAACGGGGCGCGGCTTGCCGGGCGGTGCTGGCCTGCTGCGGTCCTGGCCTGCTAAAGTCGTTCTGACAGCAGGACGCCCAAAATCAACAAGAGCCCGAGGACTGGAAAACGTCATGAAACGCAACACCGACCGTATACAGACCACCCATGTCGGCAGTATCCCCCGCCCCGCCAGCCTGGTCGATTTCATGATCGCCGAGGATAAAGGCGAAGCGTTCGACGAGGCGGCGTTCGAAGCGGCGCTGACCGAAGCGGTGAGCGATGTCGTCGCCCGCCAGAAAGCCCTCGGCATCGATACCGTTAGCGACGGGGAATTTTCCAAGCGCGGTTTTGCGGTCTACGCCCATGAACGTCTGGCGGGTCTTGAAGAGACCGGCCGGTCGCGCCCGTCACCCTGGGCGGAATCCCGTGAATCAGAAGCATTTCCCGAATTTTACGCGCCGGAACAGGCCGCGAAGGACCGCAAACCGACGCAAAGCACGATGCAAATGTCATGTACCGGTCCCATCAGCTACAAGGGGCAGGCTCAGCTGGAACGCGATATCGCCAATCTGCGTGCTGCCTGCGACGCCCACGGCGCCGCCGCTTTCATGCCCGCCATCTCGCCCTGCGACGTGGTGGGTAACCAGCAGAATGAATTTTACGCTACCGAAGACGAATTCCTGTACGCCGTCGCAGATGCTCTGAACGTCGAATACCGCGCCATCGTCGATGCCGGGTTCGATCTGCAGATCGACGATCCGCGGCTTATTAACTACTACGTCAAAAGCCCGCGGCTCAGCGTGCAGGACTGCCGCACGTGGGCGGAGCACCAGGTCGAGGCGATCAACCACGCGCTGAACGGAATCCCCGAAGACCGGGTGCGCTATCACACCTGTTACGGCATCAACATGGGCCCGCGCGTGCATGATATGGAGATGAAGGACTATCTCGATATCGTGCTCAGGATCAGGGCCGGCGCCTATTCGTTCGAGGCCGCCAACCCGCGCCATGAACATGAATGGAAATTGTGGGAAACGGTCAAACTGCCCGAAGGCAAATCGATCATCCCGGGTGTGGTTACCAATTCCTCGGTGCTGGTGGAGCACCCCGAACTTGTTGCCCAGCGGATCGAACGGTTTGCCAGCGTGGTCGGCAAGGAAAATGTTATCGCCGGCGCCGATTGCGGATTCGGCACCCAGGCAAGTGCGACGCCGGAAGTCCACCCGACGATCGTCTGGGCGAAGTTCCAGGCGATATCGGACGGTGCCAGGATCGCGAGCGGAAGGCTTTGGGGGTAAGGAAGGCCGACCGACCCGGTATTCGGCCGGGGCAGTTTCCGGTACGCCCGCCTAACCGTCGCCCCTACGCAGACGACAAACGGAACCGATTTACCGGGGCCCAGACCACCCGGAACACAAAACCGGCGTCCTCGTTCCGGCAATCAGGCACAGGTCTCAGGCCGCCCCCCATGGTTTCATCAGGGGCTCGAATTCCCGCTCCGTTCTCGAACGAGAGCGGTTTTTTGATTATTGATCCCCTCTCTGATACAGTCCTCTTCGTTCAAAGGGTGACCTCGTCACAAAGATGAGGGTTTCATCCGGGCGTGCGACGCGTCGGGGGCTCAGATTCCCGCTGCACTGCGGACAATAAGAAGAAACAAAACGCGTCGTTTGACCCTCGACTACCGTCGAACGGGGAACCGTCAAAACAAACCTATACCGCGAGCCAGACCGGAAGCCGTTCCGGTGATGGCGTCCTTGACTGTCGGGGCGGTGTAATTCTTGACAACGGCGGAGTAAAAAATGTCGACTGCACTAGATCAGGATTTCGGAAAAGAACCTCTCAAGGTCCGGGATACCGAGCATTATCAAAAAGAATACGTCCAGCGTTTCGTCGAGAAATGGGACGCATTGATCGATTGGGATGCGCGGGCCAAAAGCGAAGGTCAGTTTTTCGTTGAAATTCTGAAGGGGCGGGAAAAAGTCAAAATTCTCGATGTCGCAACCGGCACCGGCTTTCATTCGGTTCAGCTGCTCAAAGCCGGGTTCGATGTCACCAGCGCAGACGGCAATGCCGAGATGCTGACCAAAGCATTCGAAAACGCCCGCGACAGGGACCTGGTGCTGCAGACCGTCCACGCCGACTGGCGATGGCTGAACAAGGACGTGCATGGCAAGTTCGACGCCATTGTCTGTCTCGGCAATTCCTTTACCCATCTGCACGACGAGGGCGACCGTCGGCGGGCCCTGGCCGAATTTTACGCAGCGCTGAAATATGACGGTATCCTGATCATCGATCAGCGGAACTACGATTCGATCCTCGACGAGGGTTTCAGTTCCAAACACACCTACTATTACTGTGGCGATCAGGTGACCGCCGAACCCGAACATATGGACGATTCCCTGGCGCGGTTCCGCTATGCGTTCCCGGACGGCTCCGAGTTTCACCTGAACATGTTTCCGCTGCGCAAGTCGTATATGCGGGGACTGCTCAAGGAAAGCGGCTTTCAGCAGATCAAGACCTACGGCGACTTTCAGGAAACCTATCAGGAAAACGACCCCGATTTTTTCGTCCACGTCGCAGAGAAGAGCTATCATGGCGATTAAGAGCGAGGCGGTCGAACGGGCCGAAGCATATTACGACAGCTCCGAGGCGGACGCGTTCTACCAGACGATCTGGGGCGGCCAGGACATCCATATCGGGTTGTATCGGGACGAAGAAGAACCCATCGCGGACGCCAGCCGGCGTACCGTGGAGACCATGGCAAACCGGCTTGCAAATGTGGATGCGACAACGCGGGTTCTCGATCTTGGCGCGGGCTATGGCGGCTCGGGCCGCTACCTCGCCGACCGGTTCGGCTGCCAGGTGACCTGTCTCAATCTCAGCGAAACGCAGAATGCCCTGAACCGCGAACTGACGGAAAAGGCCGGGTTGGCCGACCGTGTCAGCGTGGTTTACGGCGACTTCGAGAACATTCCGGAACCGGATGACAGTTACGACATCGTCTGGTCGCAGGACGCGATTCTGCACAGCGGCAACCGCACCCGTGTACTCGATGAAATACGTCGGGTTCTGGTCGGGGGCGGACAATTCATTTTCACCGATCCGATGCAGTCCGACGATTGCCCGGATGGCGTACTCCAGCCTATCCTCGACCGGATACAACTCTCAAGCTTGGGGTCTTTCGGCTTTTACCGCAAAGAGCTCGGTGCCCGCGGTTTCGATGAAACGGGTACGGATCCCCTCACCGACCAGCTCCGCATGCATTACTGGCGCATCGGTCAGGCGCTCAAGGACCGTTACGACGAGGCGGTGAAGCTGTCGGGACAGTCCTATGTGGACAACATGATCCGTGGACTGCAGAACTGGGTCGACGGTGCCGACCGCGGGTATCTCGCGTGGGGCATCATGGATTATCGGCTGACCGCTTAGGGCTGCGTTCGTTGCAGGTTGCCGAGACTGACGGCAAACCGATCCTCGTCGCCGGTATCGATTTCAGTATCGGCACCCGGGCAAGCGCCTCGCCGGACGGCCACGGCGATCGTCCGGGCGACGTTTCAGGCGAATTCGGTCAGCGCGAAGAAATTACCCCAGAGCATCGAAGACATCCCCGCCCGTCTCGACCTCCAGAATATGCCGCTGATGCCATAGTGCGAAAAAGAGCAGCGTCCAGGCGGCAAAGCGTTCGCGTTTGCCGGTAGACTGGAACAGCGCCGCGACCGCGTCCGGATGACAGCGCTCCGCCACACCGGCCTGCCCCGCCACCAACGGGCCGATCTGCGCGCCCTCGGCGGCGATCCATTCGCCAACGGGTACGGTGAAGCCCTTTTTCTTCGCGAAGGCCTCTGCCGCGGGCGCGGTGCCATCGAGCCATTTCCGTAAAATCCATTTGCCGAGCCCGCCTCTGACTTTCAGCGAATCCGGCAGACGGAACGCGGCATTTGCTACCGCCGGGTCGAGGAACGGCGTACGTCCCTCGACACCGTGTGCCATCAGGCAACGGTCGAGCTTGGTCAGCAGGTCGTTCGGCAGCCAGTCGGCGCAATCCATTGCCTGGGCAACCTGCAGGCGCGACCTGCCGTCGCGGCGGGCGACCGCTTCGGCACCGGCAATGCCGTCACGCCAGGCGGGGTCGTCGCGCCGCAGCACGCCCAGCCCGTCCAGGATACCGCGGCGGCGCATGCCGCGCCCGCCCAACCACCACGGCCGCATCAGGCTGCGGTAGCGTCCGTACCCGCCGAATATCTCGTCGCCGCCCTCGCCCGACAGGATCACCTTGTGGGTCTTTGCAGCCACCTGCGCGAGCTTCCACGTCGGCAGGATGGCGTAATCGGCCACCGGCTCGTCCATCGCCGCGGCGATCGCCGGCAGGGTTGACCAGAAATCCTCGGCATCGAACGTCACCTCTACGTGCTCGGCGCCGAACGACCGGGCGACGCTGCGCGCATGCGCGCGCTCGTCCGCCGCGCCGGTACCGGGAAAACCGGCCGTATAGGCGCATACCGGCGTGTCATTGAGCCGCGCCATGAGCGCCAGGATTGCGGTCGAATCAATCCCGCCCGACAGGAACATCGCATAGGGCACATCGGCGCGCTGATGCACATCGACGCTGTCTGTCAGGGCGTCCTCCAGCGCTTCAAGCGCCACAGCTTCCGACGTCCGGCGCGGACCCCCGGCGGGCAGCGCGGCCCGACGCCGGCGATCGACCACCCTGCCGCCGCCGATTGCAATGGTCTCGCCCGGCAGGACGCGCTCTATCCCCTCGAACGGCGTATAGGCGCCAGTGGTGAACTGCAGCTGCAGCAGTTCGCCGACGGCGCGGTCGCGCAGCCTGCGCGCGCCGAACCCGGCGGCCAGCAGCGCCTGCGGTTCAGACGCAAACGCGACGCCTCTGTCGGATATCGCATAGTAGAGCGGCTTGATACCGAACGGATCGCGCGACAGCACCAGTTGGCGTTTCTGCGGGTCGTACAGCGCGAGCGCATACATACCGCGCAGCCAGTCGGCGAAGTCGAGTCCGTGGCGCCGGTAATAATGCAGCACGGGTTCGCAATCCGAATGGGTTTCGAACGCGACCTCCGGCAGCTCGTCGCGAAGCTCGATGTAATTGTATATTTCGCCGTTCGCGACCAGCGCCGTGCCGCCCGGCCCGAACAGCGGCTGGTCGCCGGTTTCCAGATCGATGATGGCAAGTCGGGTATGCACCAGCCCGGTATCGCCCGAAATCCAGACGGCATCGCCGTCCGGGCCACGGTGCAAGAGGGCGTTTTTCATCGCGTCCAGTTCCGCCGGGTCCGGGGCGGTGCCATCGGCGGTCATGATGCCGGCGATGCCGCACATCAGCCGAGAACCCTGTCGAACAGGCCGAGGAATTTCGCGACCACGGCATCCTCGGTAAAATCGGTTTCGAAGCGCTGGCGCCCCGCCGCCACCAGCCGGGGCGCGAGTTGCGGGTCGGATGCCAGGCGGGCAATGGCCTCGCCCAAAAGGTCCGCATCGTCGACCGGGGCGAGCAATCCGTCGACCGCGTCCTCTATCAACCAGCCCGGTCCTTCGGATGCGGTTGCAACAACCGGCAGGTTCCGGGCCCAGGCTTCGATTACCACATTGCCCAGCGGTTCGATCCGCGACGGACAGACAAGCATGTCGGCGGTCGCCATCAGGTCGGGGATATCTGTACGCCAGCCGAGGAATCGCACCCGGTCGGCAACGCCCAGCTTGTGGGCCAGCCCTTCAAGCGCCTTTGCATCGCTTCCGTCACCGGCGAGCAGCAGGTAAACGCCATCGACCTGCTTCATGGCCGTCAGCAGCACGTCGAACGCCTTGTTACGATGGAGCCGGCCTGCGGCAAGCATCAGCGGCGCGCCTTCGGGAATATCGAAATCCCGGCGCGGCAGGGGTGCGCCCGGCACTGCAGAAACGAAATTCGGCACGTAATGCGCGCGATCCGCCGCCCAGCCGGCGCCGACCAGGTATCGCACGATGTCCGGCGTATTGCCGATCAGGTGATCGCAGCCGGTATAGTATTTGAGGTCGTAATACCCGCCCTGGCGGCCGATCAGCAGCGGAGAGGCCTGCGCCTTCCCAATCGCCCGGCCCGTCAGGTGGCTGGCGCGGTTCATCCAGGACAGTACGATATCGGGCTGGAACCGGTCTATTTCCGCCGCTAGAGCCGGCACGGTTTTGCGGTCGAACATCCCGCCAAACGGCAGTTCGGTGACGTCGATGCCGGCTTCCGCGAGCCGGGGCCCGCGGGTGTCGTTGGGTCTTGCAACCACGGACTGGGGAATCCCCCGGTGATGAAACGCGATGGCCAGACGGACGAAGAACTCCTCGGCCCCGCCGACATCGCCACCCGCCATGGTCTGCATCAGCCTCATGCGGGAACGAACTGCTCGAACGCCGCTGCCGCGTCGTCCCAGCTCCAGCTTCGTTGCCGGGCCAGTGCCGCGTCGTGCTGTGCCTGCCAGAGCGCATCGTCGCTAAGAATCTCCAGGGCGCGGTCGACGAACGCCGCGTCGTTCGCCGCGACATAGCCTGTCACGCCGTCGATCACGCGCTCGGCGACGCAGCCGATATCCTGTACCACGCCCGGCACGCCTGCTGCCTGCGCCTCGCCCACCGCGAGGCAATAGGTTTCTCCGGGGTCGCCGCGATAGAGCAGCGCGCGAAAACCGGAAAGCTGCGCCGCCAGTTCCGCCTTGGGCAACGGTTCCCGTAGCACCACGCCCGACCCCGAAAGCGCCGCAGCCCGGTCGAGCACGGCGTTCATCCGGCCGGCGCGCGCATCGCCATGCTCGCCATAGGTACGCGGGCTCGAAAACACGTGAAGCTCCGCCGCCGGCAGGCGCGGATGTATTTCAGCCGCCCAGAGCTCGAGCAGCCAGTCGAGCGACCGCAACGGGCTCGACGTGAAGGCAACCCGCGGCGGCGGGGGGGCGATCGGCTGGATCGCGTCCAGAAACACCGAGGAGATCCCGTACGGTATCGTCGCCCTGCCGCCCGCGGGAATCCATCGTGCGAAGGAGGCTGCATGGAATTCGGATGAAAACACCACGGTCGGCCGCCAGCGGAACAGCTTGGACACGTAGCGCCATTTTTTCAGATAACCGGCCGGATTGTGAATCCAGAACACCCGCGAACGCGCCGAGCGCACCGCCGGCAGCAACCTGTCGCCGCGATTGGCGATATACAGATCGGCCGCGTCGGGCAGGCCTTTCTCCAGCGGTTCCCAATCGACGCCGAAGCGCGTCATCGGCGCGCCGCAGCGATTATGGATCGTCACGTCGTGTCCGCGCGCGGCGAGCGCCTCGGCCAGCGAAATGAACGCCGTCTCCGCCCCGCCCAGCGGCCCCCGCGCCAGCGAATCGCCGTCAAAGGCGATGCCGTCATCTGCCATTACGATGACGGCCATCAATCGTCCTCCAGCGTCGCTTTCAGGTAGGACAGGATCGGGTAGAGCCCGGCGAAGATCGCGATCATCACGCCGTATTTACCCTCGCGGTATCCCTTGCGCGACACATAGCATTTCCACGACCGGGAGAATATCCGACGCAGGTTCCGCGCATATGTTCCGCCGTCGCCGTTTTCGCGGATATCGCGGGCACGCGCCGTCGTGTAGGAATCGAGCCGGCGTATCATGTCGGAGATATTCCGGTCGACGTAATGGTCAATCCGGTGATTGAGCGGTGCGCCCTCGGTGCCCGTAAACGTCAGCGCCGGATGAACCCGCTGACGGCCCCAGACCTTGGCCCCCTTGCGGAACAGCCCAGGGTACTGGTTCTTGCCGTAGGACGCCCCCCAGCCATAGCGCACGCGCCGGTCGCCGATATAGTTGTCGACCCTGATGCCATGCCAGTCGCTGGTGCTGGTCGCGATGGTCGCGCGGATTTCGGCGGCCAGCGCTTCCGGCACGCGCTCGTCGGCATCAATCTCGAAGATCCAGTCGCCGCGGCAGGCCTCTATCCCCGCATTGCGGCGGTCGCCTTCCACCGCCCAGTTTCCGTCGATCAGGCGGTCGGTGAACCGGGCGGCAATATCGCGCGACCCGTCGGTACAGTCGTCAAGCAGCACGACGATCTCGTCGGCAAAGGAAAGCCGTTCCAGGCAGTCGGCAAGCTGGGCTTCCTCATTGCGGATGGAGATAACGGCGGACAGGACACAATTCTCAGCGGTCATGCGCGAGTTATAGCCGCAAGACTGGATAAATCCACGTCAAAGCTCTAATTAGCGGGGAGAAGGAATTGTCGACCATGAAGATGAAAGTACACGTAAAGCTGCCGGAACGCGGGATCGTCGCCATTTCGGGCGAGACAGCGCGGGATTTCCTGCAGGGGCTTATCACGAACGACATCGGGCGCGTCTCGCCGACATGCGCGATTTACGCCGCCTTGCTCACCCCGCAGGGTAAATTCCTGCATGATTTCTTTATCGTCGAACACAAGGACCGCCTGCTGCTCGACTGCCGGCGCGACCGGATTCCCGACCTGATCAAGCGGCTCACCATGTACCGGTTGCGCTCGAAGGTCGAGATTGGCGATGAATCCGACAAATGGGAGGTCGGCGTGATGCTGGCCGCCGACGAAGCCGGAGAACCGCAACCCGCCGGGACCGCCAAAACCCGCTTTGACGGGGTGTCCTACATCGATCCGCGCCATGCCGGGATGGGCGAGCGCACGATCCGCCTCGTCGACGAAGACGACACGTTCCCGACCGATACCGTCCAGCTCGAAAAAAACCGGGCGAGCTACGATGCGCTGCGCATTTCACTCGGTATTCCGGACACGGGCGCGGACCTGATTGCCGAAAAGTCGATGCCCCTTGAATCCGGCTTCGACGAACTCCAGGGCGTCGATTTCGAAAAAGGCTGCTATGTCGGTCAGGAAGTCACCGCCCGGATGAAACACCGGAAGCTCGTGAAGAAGCGTCTGTTCCCGATAACATTCGAGGGCGAAATCGCCCCCGGGACGGTCGTGAAGGCCGGTGATGTGGATGCCGGCGACGTCCGGTCGGCGGTAGAAGGTCGCGGAATCGCGCTGTTGCGGCTTGATCTGGCGGAAAAAGGCGGACTGAGCGCTGATGGCATAGCCGTCACCGCCGAAAAACCGGATTGGGCCGACTTCTAAGGCTTATAATTTTCCCCGGCGTTTCTGGATCCGGGCCACAGAGCCCGGCCTCATACACAAGACACCTGCCGGAATAACGGTTCGCCGGGGCTACACCGTCGGGAGATAGCTTCCACCCACGATAAAAAACGGCGCAGAGACACGGGTTCTAGCCCCGCCCCTTCGCCGCCAGCGCCGCCTGTGCCGCCGCGAGACGGGCAATCGGCACGCGATAGGGCGAGCACGAGACGTAGTCGAGACCGATTTCGGCGCAGAAATGCACGGATGCCGGATCGCCGCCGTGTTCGCCGCAGATACCGAGCTTGATATCGGGGCGCGTCGCCCGGCCGCGCTCCGCCGCGATTTTCACCAGTTCGCCGACCCCGTCGACATCGATCGAGACGAACGGGTCGGTCTCGAAAATACCGCGACGGGCATATTCCTTGAGCAGTCCCGCCGTGTCATCGCGCGACAGGCCGAATGTCGTCTGGGTCAGATCGTTGGTACCGAAGGAAAAGAATTCCGCACCTTCTGCAATATCGCCGGCGCGCAGCGCTGCGCGCGGCAATTCGATCATGGTGCCGACCAGATAGGGCACCGAACTGCCGGCTTCGGCAAACACCTGGGCGGCAACTGCATCGATGCGGTCGCGCAGCATGTCGAATTCCATCCTGTCCGATACCAGCGGGATCATCACTTCGGGTTCGACCGGTGCGGCAGCGGTCTTCGAGACCTCGATAGCGGCCTCGAAGATGGCGCGCGCCTGCATCTCTGAAATTTCGGGATAGGAAACGCCAAGGCGGCAGCCGCGATGGCCCAGCATCGGGTTTACCTCCGCCAGTTCGCCGGCCCGGATTCGCAGATCCTCGACAGATACGCCGGATGCCTCCGCAACCTGCTGCATTTCTTCCGGCGTGTGCGGCAGAAATTC
The DNA here is from genome assembly GCA_963977005.1 of uncultured Rhodospirillaceae bacterium. Classification (GTDB taxonomy): domain Bacteria; phylum Pseudomonadota; class Alphaproteobacteria; order MPNO01; family UBA830; genus CAXBCP01. The sequence goes on along the minus strand of CAXBMQ010000005.1, from coordinate 15,658 downwards.
ATGCAGCGGCGGATCGAGCAGGCGGATGGTCACAGGCTTGCCGGCCATGATTTCGAACAGCTCGATAAAATCCTGGCGCTGCATCGGCAGGATCTTCTCAAGCGCGGCGCGGCGCCCGGCCTCGTCGCCGGCGAGGATCATCTCGCGCACGGCAACGATCCGTTCGGCGTCGAAGAACATATGCTCGGTCCTGCACAGGCCGATTCCTTCGGCCCCGAAATCGAGCGCTGTCTTGGCATCCAGCGGGGTTTCCGCATTCGTGCGCACCTTCATCTCGCGGATTTCATCGACCCATTGCATCAGCGTGCCGAAATCGCCGGACAGTTCGGGCTGCAATGTCGGCACTTCGCCGGCCATCACTTCGCCCGATGCGCCGTCGATGGTCATGATGTCGCCGGCCGCAATTTCGCGCCCCAGCACGGTCATCTTCTGGGTCGCGTAATCGATCCGCAGGTCGCCGGCGCCGGAAACGCAGGGTCGCCCCATGCCGCGGGCAACGACGGCCGCGTGGCTGGTCATGCCGCCACGGCTGGTGAGAATCCCGCGGGCGGCATGCATGCCGTGTATGTCTTCGGGGCTGGTCTCGATACGGACCAGGATGACGGCTTCGCCGGCCGCCGCCATCGTTTCGGCCGCGTCAGCGGAAAACACGACCTTGCCTGATGCCGCGCCGGGCGATGCCGGCAGGCCCCGGGTCAGCAGATCGCGCGTCGCCTTGGGGTCGAGCGTCGGGTGCAGCAGCTGGTCGAGCGATTCCGGATCGACACGGGCAACCGCTTCTTCCTTCGAAATCAGACCCTCGGCGACCATATCGCAGGCAATTTTGAGCGCCGCCTTCGCGGTGCGCTTGCCGGACCGGGTCTGCAGCATCCACAGCTTGTTCTGCTGGACCGTGAATTCGATATCCTGCATGTCGCGGTAGTGCTTTTCGAGGTTGAGACGGACCTCGTCGAGCTGGCCGAAAACCTCGGGCATCACCTCTTCCATGGCCGGCAGGTCCGACCCCTGGCCATCCTTGCCGGCAATGGTCAGGTGCTGCGGCGTACGGATCCCGGCGACGACGTCCTCGCCCTGCGCGTTGACGAGGTATTCGCCGTAAAACATGTTTTCGCCCGTCGACGGGTCGCGCGTGAAGGCCACGCCGGTCGCGCAGTCCTCGCCCATATTGCCGAACACCATCGCCTGTACGTTGACCGCCGTGCCCCAGCTGTCCGAAATGCCGTGCAGCCGCCGGTAGGTGTTTGCGCGGTCGTTCTGCCAGCTGCCGAAGACTGCCGTGATGGCGCCCCAGAGCTGGTCGCGCGGATCCTGCGGAAACGGCTTGCCGGTCTCGTCCTCGACACGCTCGAGGAAGCCCTTGGCAACCGCTTTCCAGTCCTCGGCACCGAGATCGGTATCGAGCGCAAAGCCGCCCATCATCTTCTGGGTGTCGATGATTTCCTCGAAATTATCGTGATCGACGCCCAGGACCACATCGCCGTACATCTGGATAAACCGGCGGTACGAATCCCACGCAAAGCGGCCATCGCCGCTCTTTTTGGCCAGCCCCTCGACGGTAACATCGTTGAGCCCGAGGTTGAGCACCGTGTCCATCATCCCCGGCATCGAGACCCGCGCGCCGGAACGCACCGAGACCAGAAGCGGGTTATCCGTGTCACCGAACTTGGCGCCGACGGTTTCCTCGATAAACGAAAGCGCCGCGTCGACCTGACCCGAAAGTTCGGCCGGGTAATTCTCATCGTTGTCGTAATAGGCTGTGCACAACGCCGTGGAGATCGTGAACCCGGGCGGTACGGGCAGCCCAAGCGATGACATTTCAGCCAGGTTGGCGCCCTTGCCGCCGAGCAGGTTTTTTTTGCTGGCGTCGCCCTCGGCACTGCCGCCGCCAAAGCGATAAACCCATTGCGTGTCGGTCATGACTTAACTCTCAATACGGGAAAAATCGGCAATCCGGCCGAGGGTGGAGCGAAACTGCGACAAAAGCCGCAGTCGGTTGGCGCGGATATCGGTATCGTCGGCATTGACGGTCACCTTGTCGAAAAACAGATCGACCGGCGCACGCAGGGTAGACATGGCTTCCATGGCTTCGACGTACTTCTCGGCACCGATGGCCGTGTTCGCACGCTCCGCAGACGCACTCAGCCCTTCGACAAGCGCGCGCTCTTCGTCCTGGGCCAGTTTTTCGACAGCGATATCGCCATCGAACGATGCGCCGTCCTTCTTTTCCTCGATCGCGACGATGTTGGAGGCGCGCTTATAGGCAGCGACAAGGTTCTCGCCGTCGTCGCTGGCGAGAAACCCGGACAGCGCATCGACCCGCGCGATCAGCCGCACCAGGTCGTCTTCATTGCCGAGCGCAAAAACCGCTTCGACATGATCGTGGCGCACGCCACGTTCGCGCAGATGGACCTTGAGCCGGTCCGCAAAGAAGTCGAGAAGTTCGCGCTCGATAATTTTCGGTTTGTGGCCGCCGTCGAGCCTTTGTTCGAAATCGGGCACCGTTTCGTTGTAACCCCAATAGGCCTTCATCAGGGCTTCACGCAACGGCAACCGGAGCCCGTTTTCAAGAACCAGCCGGATAATGCCTAGGGCGGCACGGCGCAGTGCATAGGGATCGCGCGACCCGGTCGGTTTTTCGTCGACCGCGAAGAACCCGACCAGCGTATCCAGCTTGTCGGCCAGCGCCACCGCGACCGAGGCCGGTGCTGTCGGACAGGCATCGTTGGGTCCGGCGGGAGAATAATGTTCGGCGATGGCGTCTGCGATCTGTGCATCCTCGCCGTCATTCAGGGCGTAGTACCGCCCCATGGTACCCTGCAGTTCAGGAAACTCGTAGACCATCTCGGTGACGAGGTCGGCCTTGGCAAGACGCGCGGCACGCATCGCCTGCCCGGAATCGCAGTCCGGAATAAACGGCGCCAGTTCGCCGGCAAGCGCCGTGATGCGTTCGACCTTCTGCGCCATCGTGCCGAGCTTTGCGTGAAACACGCTGTCGGCAAGGTTCTGTACGCAGCTTTCGAGCGGCTTCTTCCGGTCCTGGTCCCAGAAAAACTTGGCATCCGACAGGCGCGCCCGCAGGACCCGTTCGTTCCCCGCGACGATCGCCGCGCCGTCATCCTTGGTTTCGGTGTTGGCGACGACCACGAAACGCGGTGCCAGACTGCCATCGGCATTGAGCAGCGAGAAATACTTCTGATGGGCCCGCATCGAGGTGATCAGCACCTCGTCGGGCACGTCCATGAAGTCGTCGTCGATTTTTCCGGTCATCACGACCGGCCATTCCACCAGCCCTGTCACCTCGTCCAGCAGGCCCGGGTCGTCCCGCAGCGAAAGGCCTTCGGCCTTCGCCGCGGCCTCGGCATGTTCGGCGATATGCGCCTTGCGGTCTTCCCGGTCGAGCACGACGAAAGCATGGCGCAGCTTGTTCACATAATCGTCGAACCCGTCGACATCGAACGGCTTGGGCGCGAGGAAACGATGACCGGATGTGGTCCGTCCGCAGGGGATGTCGTTGCGCAGGTTCAGCGACAGAACATCGCTTCCGAACAGGCACAGCACGCGCTCGAGCGAGCGCACCCAGCGCATGTCGCCATCGCCCCAGCGCATCGATTTGGGCCAGGGAAGGTCGCCGATGGCCTTTTCCAGAACACCCGGCAGAACGTCCCGGGTCTCGGCGCCGGTCTTCTCGACGACCGCAAACAGGAACGTGCCCTTGTCGAGCGTCCGTTCCTCGCACTCTTCGCGCGCAAGCCCGTTGGCTTTGAGAAAGCCTTCGATGGCCTTTTCCGGCGCATCGACTTTCGGACCGCGTTTTTCCTCACGCAGGTCGGGCTGTTTTTCCGGCAGGTCTTCGACGACCAGCGCCAGGCGACGCGGCGTGACGTAAGCACGGGCATCGCCATGGTCGAGCCCGGCGTCTTTCAATCCCGCCGTCACCAGACGCTTCAGGTCGTCTGCGGCGCGGGCCTGCATCCGGGCGGGAATTTCTTCCGAGAAAAGTTCGAGCAGAAGTTCGGGCATGACTATTCCGCCGCCTCGGCATTGGTATCGGCGCCGATCCAGGCTTCGCAGCTTCCCTTGGCCAGCGCGCGGACGCGCCCGATATAGGATGCACGTTCGGTCACGCTGATCACGCTGCGCGCATCGAGCAGGTTGAACACGTGGCTGGCCTTGATGCACTGGTCATAGGCCGGCAGGGCCAGTCCCTTTGCCAGCAGCGCATGGCATTCCTGTTCGGCGAAGGCGAATTGCTGGAACAGCAGGTCGGTATCGGCATGTTCGAAATTATAGGCCGAGAATTCCTTTTCGGCGCGCAGGAAGACATCGCCATAGCTCACGCCCGCCCCGTTGAAGTCGAGATCGTAGACGTTCTCGACCCCCTGGATATACATCGCTAGGCGTTCCAGCCCGTAGGTCAGTTCGACCGCAACCGGATCGCATTCGATACCGCCGACCTGCTGGAAATAGGTGAACTGGGTGACTTCCATGCCGTCGCACCAGACTTCCCACCCCAGACCGGCCGCCCCCAGAGTCGGGCTTTCCCAGTCGTCCTCGACGAAACGGATGTCGTGGTAGTCCGGATCGATCCCGAGTTCGCGCAAGCTGTCCAGGTACAGGTCCTGCGCATTCGCCGGAGAAGGCTTCAGAATCGCCTGATACTGGTAATAGTGCTGCAAACGGTTGGGATTCTCACCGTACCGCCCGTCGGTCGGTCGCCGCGACGGTTGCACATAGGCGGCTTTCCACGGGTCCGGCCCCAGCGCGCGCAGCGTCGTCGCCGGGTGAAACGTACCGGCGCCGACTTCCATATCGTAGGGCTGCAGTATCACGCATCCCTGCCGCGCCCAGTAGGCGTGCAGCTTTAGAATGAGCGACTGGAAGGACGTGTCGACAGCGTCTGTCTGCGACATGCGGGGGTACTCTGTTCCGAAGTGATGTTGCGCCGCAAAATACGGGGCGCGCGCCGGGAGAGTCAACGGGGGAGACGACTCGCTTCCACATGGTTAATTGTTATGCTGATCGGGTCTGGACCAGTATCCATGACACGGAAACAGAAAACCCGTCGTAACGGGCCGGAGTTTTGGATCCGGTCACACAAAGAAGGAATATACGCCGTGTACAAGCTTGGCATTGTCGGCCTCGGTGCCTGGGGCAAACGCCTCGTAAACGCCGTTCATGATAAAAGCGAAATCGTACAATTCACCGCGGCAGCAACCCGGACGCCGTCCAAGGTCGCCGACTTCGCCGCCGAGCGGAACATTCGGGTCAGCGCAGACGCTGCCGATATTTACGGTGATGTCGACGCGATCGTCGTCGCCGGTCATGCCGGTTATCACGCATCGGACGCAATGGCCGCGGTGGAAGCCGGAAAGCCGGTCCTGGTGATCAAACCCATCGCGACGACACCGGCAGACGCCGAAGCGCTTTGTGCCAAGGCGGCAGACAAGGGCGTACTGGCTGCTATGGGCTACGACCGCTGTTTCGCGCCGGCTTTCGACGGACTGCGGAAACGGGTCGCCGCCGGCGATCTCGGCCGTATTTTCCATGCATCGGGCGATTTCGCCGCCGACCGGATGCTGACCTTCGACGCCGATGCGTGGAAGGCCGATCCCGAAACCAACCCGCCCGGCAGTCTTGCCGATCACATGATGTACATGATGATCGAACTGATGGGCCCGGTATCGGCTTTGTCGGTGGATGCAACGACCCAGGTCGTCCCCCATGACTTTTCCGATACGGCGTCCGTCACGTTGCGCTTTGCCGACGGTCAGTCCGGCACCCTGACGGCCATTGGCGTGGCGCCGAACTACAACCGCCTTCATGTATACGGCGAAAAGGGCTGGGCGGAAATGCGCGGCACCAACCGCTTGGAATTTCAGCCGGCCGGCGGCGATCTGGTGGTCGAGGATTTCGACGCGGTCGACATGTGCCGCGTCGAGCTTGAAACCTTTGCCGCCGCGGCCCGGGGCGACGCCACGTGGCCGGTCCCGCCGGAGGACGCCGTCAATGGCGTCGCGGCGCTGGAAGCGATGCTGAAATCGTCACGCACGGACGGGGCACGTATCCCGGTCTAGGCTGCCAGCCCGATGTTTCCTACGGGGTCACCGATATACGCGACACCTTGCCGTCCAGGCCCTTAACCTTCAGGGCCTTCGTCGGTTTGTGGTATTCGACCTTGAAAGAGGCCTTCGTCCGGCTGCCCTCGAAAGAGCCGACGCAATCGGACCCGCCGGCAATCTTCGACGGCGTGACGATGACTTTTGCCCAGTCATCGCCGTTTTTCCCGTCCGGGTCGTCATAAACGTGGAACGAATATGTCCTTCCCCTGACCCAAGACGCGCCCCACCGCATCAGCTTCGCGGACTTGATCTCGTCCTCGACGCAATGTGTCGATTTCTTGCAGTTATAGTGGGCCTTTTTGTCGGATCGTGCATGGCCCTTTACGGACTGCGCGCAGTTTTTGCCCTCGTAAAATATGATATCGGGCGGAAACGCCGAATGACGGGGTTTCGGCGAGACAACGATCCGCGAAACCTTTCCGTCCAGCCCGTTGCGGTGCAGGTGCGTCATCTGCCAGACGCCGTTCCCGGCCGTCCGCGACTTCTCAAAACCGCCAATGCAGAAACCTTTTCCACTGTCTTTCAGAATCAAGATGACGGTCAGGTCGTCGGTCACGCTGCCGGATGAGCTGTCATAGAGGACGATTGACGCCCCTTTCCGGGGTTTACGGACCAGGAGCGAACGGGCCTCGTCGTTCTGAAACCACTTCACCTTGTCGGCGCGTACGACCCGCAGTTTACCGCCGCCAAAATCATAGGCCGCCGTGCCGACGATTTCCTGCGTACAGTCTTTGCCTTCGTAGAAGTACAATTCGTCGCTGCGCTTGCGGACGATGTCCTTGTCGAAGCCCGGCATTTTGAAAGCGAAGAGCTGACGCCCGAATTCCCGGAATATTCCCGACAATGCGTGCGCGACCTGCGTCTTATCGATGCTCCGAATCTGGGCCGAGACGCGCTCCTCGCGGCCGGCCACGGTCGCGACGGCAGACATGCGGAGCGAATCCCGATGCCGCAGGCTGGCAGTACCGGAAAGTTCCACCCGCTTGAGATCGAAAAATTTCGAACTCTTTTTGATCCGCTGCGAGATCGCCTTCACGGCCTGCTCGCTGACGTCATGGTAGGCTGCTCTGATCCCGTCGACGACATACTCCGCCCCCTTCGCGGCCAGGTCCTGTTCGATCCGTCCGGTAATCTTGAAAGCCCTGACCGATGCAAGGTTTCGACCCGTCGTCTCGGCAACGAGGGATCCTTCGCCGAGGCCGGCCAGATCCATTTTTTCGGCGAGACGTATGCGCCTGGACGACAGCTCGATATCCACCGCGTTGCTCACGCCAAGCAGGCTGCCATGCCCCTTCAACCTGAAATGAGGCGCTCCTGTAAGTCCTGCCTTTGCGTCGATCACCGTCTTTACCCCGGTACCGTGCATTTTCAACGGGCCGATCTTCCTGATGTCGGCCTCGCCGGCGATGGCAAACCCCAATTTTGAGATCGTCACATCGGCCCTGCCCAGTTCGCTGCCCCAGACCAGCAGCCGCGCTTTGACGCGGGCACCCATCCCGCCGACGCCAAGTGCGGGATCCGACGCATTTTGGCCCGACACGACAATTTCGAGGTCTTCGCCCTTTTTGAGCCCGCGAAGCGCGACCTCCGGCAGCTTGTCCAATTGCAGGATTTTGTACAGTCCGGGATTCGCCGCTTTCCGGGCGAGCTCGCTTCTGCCGGCCAGACTGCCAACGAAAATATCGACGATTTTCATATATTGTTTGAGACTGATTTCGGGCGCTTTCAGGTAGAACAGCAAATTGTCGGGATTCGGAAGGCCCGTCGCCGGATTTATGGCTGATGCGATCGCAAGGGTGCTCAGCTTCCTGTCGAGAAGCAGCCCGCCCCGCAGACCGAATGAAACGCCCCCCTTCGGGGAGACGCCCAACTCGCCCCGGACACCGCGGAGATCAAGGTGCCTGATCCCCATGGCGTTGTTCCACTTGTTTTTGATCAGCGCGACATCGACACCGATATTGCCGTGTTCAAGTTTCAGAAAAAACTTGGCAGCGAAATCTATGTCGCTTTTCCCTACCTTCATGTGCAGATCGTCGATTATGCCGAAACGCACGCTTTCCAATCCGGATTTCCCGCCTGACGGCTTTTGCGCCGGCTTGCCGCCATGCGCGGCCTTCGAATCTGCCGACGTCCTGCCCGGGCGGGCCTTCGCATCGGCCGATGTATCGACAGGATCGGCGTGCGCCGCAGCAGACGTCCCGATGAACAATGTCGGTCTCTGGCTTCCCGCAAGAATGTTTCTGAGCGCATGGGGAAACCTGAAATCGGGCAGGCGCGCATAAAGATCGACGACCGGCGCGCGGGGTTTCGTCAGGATATTACCTATCGCGCCGCCGAGCAGGATCGTGGCGCGGTCGGCACCGAACATATGGAAAGCGCTTCTGACGTTTTTCGGCAGCGCCGCCGGTTTGATGCGTCCATAGATATTGAGTCCCGGCTTCAACGACAGCAAGTCTCCGGGCGCCAGCACTTTCAGGGCAAAGCCCCTGAGTTCGCCGGGCAACTGGTCGACCTTCATGTTCTTGATGTTGCCGCGGGCAAGCACCATCAGCCCGTCCGGGATCGCAATTTCGTTCAGGGGAAAGACGTCCAGCCGGTCATGGACGGAGGACAGCCGGAATCCGCGGACCCGCCACATCACAATATGTCCCGTCTTCAGACTACCCGCGGCAAGTTCGAGCACCTTGCCGTCGATCGCTGCCTTGCCACGCACCGTGGCGCCGGTCGACACGGCACCGGTTTGCAGTTTGATGTTTTTGCCGCCGGGAAACTTGTTGATCCACGATTGATCAAATTTTGCCGCCGCATGCACGGAAACAGATGCGGACATTAACCCGACAATCGCCAGCAATGTCAGCGACCGTTCCATCAAGTACCGAAACTTTCCAGTCACGCGCATCACGCACACCTCCCCGAATTCTGCCGACGTTTGACCGCGCAGATTTCGCTCTGGGCGAAGCCTTGCGCTATCGGGCAGATTTTGGCGCGGATCGACGTCCATGCATTAACCCGGATCAACAGATACGCAGACTGAACGCCGGATGCCCGCAACGCGCACAGGAATCAGGGCGTTGCCCGCCACGGTTCTGAAGAAGCCATTTGCCGATGTCGCCAGCCGGGCTAAGATATTGTCATATGGAGGATGGATGATGATCGGAATCAGTTGGCGGCGGGAACAGGGTCTGGCCGCCCCCCTGCTCCGCAGAATGCTCGCCGAACGCGGACTTGAAAACGTCCCCCAGTGGACAAAGGACGAGGTCCGTACCGCCGCAAACGAGCGATGGATGGCGCTTGCGGAGTATCGCGATGGTCCGGTCAATGCGGAACGGCAGGAGATCACGGATCCCGGCCACATTACGGAAAAGATCAAGGCAAAAGCCCTGGAGCTGGGCGCGGACCTCGCCGGGTGCTGTGCCTTAACGCCGATCATGATCGATGACGGCTTCGACATGCCCCATCGCAACGTCGTGTCGTTCATCGTAAAGGAAGACTACGCCAACGTGCTGAAGGGCTCCCGCGCGATTGAGGCGGAAACCTATGACGTGTATGTCCGTGTGGCGGAAATTTCGACAGAGCTCGCAGCGTTTATCCGCGACCTGGGGTATCCGGCCTGGGCGCATCACAACGGCATCCGCCAGATCCAGGCGATCCCGACCCTGTATTATTCGGGTTTCGGCGAACTCGGCCGGCATGGCAGCCTGATAAACCCGGAGCACGCCGCCAATTTCCGCCCGGGATTCGTGACCACCAATATCCCGCTGCTCTACGATTCCCCGGCGGAATTCGGCGTCCAGGATTATTGCGAGAACTGCAATCTCTGCCGCAACAACTGTCCGGGCGACGCCATCGCCACCGACCACATCCTCACCGAAGGGGTCAAGCGCTGGCGGATCGACATGGAAAAATGCTACCCGTTTTCAAGACTGCACGACGCCTATTGTCACATCTGCGTCGATGTCTGTCCGTACGTTCACAAGGAGAACGGCGATGCGGAAAAGCGCGGCATGTACAAAACCTACATGAAGCAGCGCAAGGAAGACGGCTACCGGTCGCCGAACCGTCTGTAAGGGTCGGCATCCGAATACCGCCCGGGATATCCGGCTCTCCTAGTACGGACAGCCGTCCTTGCCGCAATCGCCCTGTTCGGGCGTCACGAACGTGCCGCACACGCTGCACGCGGTCATGTCCTCGACCGAGTCCGTCCGCTTGCGCTGGTCTTCGGCCGTCTTTGCCTTGTTCCGGCGCGAGACGGCCTTGAAGCCGTACCACACGGCGGCGACGATGGCCGCAAGCAGCAGATATTTCATGATCATTCGCTGTTCCTCAAAGCCCGAAGCGTTTCCACTGGGCCCAGTCGTCCAATGCGCCGAACAAGTCGGCCGGGTCCATAGCGGCGCGGCCACCGCCCATGCCGCCCCGCAACCGGCTGAGCAGGCCGCGGCGGATTTCGGCGCGCTGGAATTTCACCTTGTCACCATAGCGTTTGCGCATCTCGCCGCGCATCTCGGCAAGCCCGTCGATCAGCCCGACCTCGACCGCCTGGCGACCGGTCCAGATATCGCCGGTAAACAGCGCCTCGTCGGCCGCGCGCAGGCGGTCGCCGCGGCACCGGTGGACATGATTTTTGAAATTTTCGAAGATATCCTCATGCAGTTCGCGCAGCCGGTCGATATCGTCGGATTTCTCGTCCTGGAACGGATCGAGCATGCCTTTGCGCGGCCCGGTCGCATAGACACGGCGTTCGATGCCGATGCGTTCGATCAGATCGACGAACCCGAAGCCGGCGGAGATCACGCCGATGGAGCCGACGATCGAGTTTTCGTCGGCGAAAATCTCGTCGGCGGCACAGGCCAGCCAGTAACCGCCGGACGCCGCGACGTCTTCGCAGAATGCGACGACCGGCAGGTCTTTTTCATCCGCCAGGTCGCGGATTCGTCTGGCGATCAACGCGCTTTGCACCGGGCTCCCGCCCGGCGAGTTTACGATCAGCGCGACGGCCTTGAGCCGGGAATTGTCGAACAGTTTGGCGATGGCTTTTTCATGGCTGTCGAGCGACACGCCCTGCCGCCCGGGCCCGGCGGACCGCCCGATGACGCCGTCGAGCCGCAGCACACCGACCAGCGGTGGCGGATTGCGGAAACGTTCTATCGGCAATTTGGCGAGGAGTGCGCGCAGCTGCTGCTTGATGTCTTCTGCTTTCATGACCGCTTTATATCACGTTCAAATCGGGTTGGGACCGCCGCGCAGGATTTCATCTGCCGCGGCCGTATAGGCGCCGTCCTGCTCATGCATGATCAATCCGGCCGACAGGCGCAGGGGCGTGCGGATACCCTTTCTCGCACGCACGACGACCCGCTTGGCGGCGCGCCCCTGTTTGGGCCAGATCGGAAACACGACCGTCTCGCCCGCCTGACCGGCGAGCAGCGTGAGAATGTCGTCCAGCCGGTCGGCACGGTGGATCAGCGTGATCGTGCCTTTCGTACGCACCATCCGCAGCATGAAGGAAATCCAGACATCGAGCCCCGCTTCGCCCTCGATATTGGCCGCGGCACGCCCGGATTCAGGCGATGCGTCGGCGCGTGCGGCTTCGAGGTAAGGGGGATTCGCCATCACGTGATCGAACCCGCCGGCGGCAATCCTGGGCAGCGGGCGGACGAGATCTCCGATCATGACCTGTACCGATCCGGCCAGATCGTTGAGCCGCGCGTTATCGTTGGCGAGACGCACCAGGTCCGGCTGGATTTCGATCCCGGTGACGCTGCAATCGGGCACCCGGCGCGCGAGACAAATCGCCGCAGCGCCATGACCGGTGCCCGCTTCCAGCACACGCTCTCCCGGCGCGGCGTCGATGGATGCGGCCAGCAACACTGGGTCGATAGCCGCGCGGTATCCATCTACCGGTTGGCGCAGGCGCACCTGCCCGCCGAGCAGGTCGTCTTCCGAAAAGGCAGCCCGGATACCGGGCGATGCCGGGGGCGCCGGGGCCTCAGACAACGCGGTCTCCCTCGCCTGCGTCTTCGAGCACGCGCCTGGCACGATCGTAGTCTTCGTCTGCCACCATGACCCTGCGCTGGATCGCGCCGGCGCTGCCCTCCAGCACGCTCATGTGACCGTCGAGAGCGAATATCTCGATATCTTCGGATTTCAGCAGGGCTTCCGCCCAGGATAGAAAGACGATTTCGTTGCTTCGGAGAAGTTCTCGCACGTCCGTTCCACCTTGACCGTGATTGTGTCGGGGCTATGTTCCGATTGTGCAACGCAATCGTCAAGAATCGAGGCAAAGTTGAGCGTCGTAATCGATCTCGACCGTGAACGTCAGGAACGCCCCAAGCCGTCGCTGGATGCGCTGACCGCGCTTACCCAGGACGACATCCAGAAGGTAAACCAGGCGATCATCGCCCGAATGGACAGCCCGGTCATCCTGATCCCGCAGGTTGCGGGCCATATCATTGCCGCCGGCGGCAAACGCCTGCGCCCGATGCTGACCCTCGCCTCCGCGCGCATGTGCGGTTACGAAGGCGAGCGCCATGTCGGCCTTGCCGGCTGCGTCGAATTCATTCACACCGCGACCCTGCTGCATGACGACGTCGTGGACGAAAGCGACCTGCGTCGCGGCGCGGCCAGCGCAAATGCCGTGTGGGGAAACAAGTCCAGCGTGCTGGTCGGCGATTTTCTGTTCAGCCGTGCGTTCGAGCTGATGGTCGAGGACGGCAATCTCGACGTGCTGCGCATTCTGTCGCAAGCCTCGTCGATTATCGCCGAGGGCGAAGTGCTGCAGCTCGTCACCGCGAACGACACCGAAACCACCGAAGACGACTATCTAGAAGTCATCCGCTCGAAAACCGCGAAGCTTTTCGCCGCCGCCGCCGAAATCGGCGCGGTCGTCGCCGGACGCCCCGAGGACGAATGGCGCGCGCTGGATTCGTTCGGTCACAATCTCGGCATGGCGTTTCAGCTGGTCGACGATGTGCTGGATTATTCGGCCCGCCAGGCGACGCTGGGCAAGACCGTCGGCGACGATTTCCGCGACGGCAAGATCACCCTGCCCATCGTGCTGGCCTTCAATGCCGCCGATGACGAGGAAAAAGCGTTCTGGCGCCGCACGCTCGAAGACCAGGAACAGAAAAAGGGTGATTTCCGCCGCGCGGTGGGCATGCTTGAAAAATCAGGCGCGCTGACCGCGACGATCGAACGCGCCCGCGATTACGGCGCAAAGGCCCATCAGGCGCTGGAGCCGTTCCCCGACAGCGAGATCAAGACCGCGCTGGTCGAAGCGGTCGAATTCGCGATCCACCGGAGTTTCTGAAGCTCCGCAGTCCCTACCGCCCCTTGAAGTCCGGATTGCGTTTTTCCATGAACGCGGCCTGGCCTTCCCTGTAGTCCTCGCTGGCGAAGCAGGCGTCGATCTGGGCCTGCACAATCGACATGTCGCGGGCGCTTTCATCCAGCTGCGTGTTGCGGATCGACGTTTTGACCGATTTCAGGGTCAGCGGCGCGTTGGCAGCAATCGTGCCTGCAATGCCACGCACGGTGTCTTCCAGGTCGTCATACGCCACGACGCGGTTCACCAGGCCCATCCGTAGCGCATCCTCCGCGCCGTAGCGGTCACCGGTAAACAACATCTCGGCGGCATAGGCCGGGCCGACCAGCTTCACCAGGTTGTCGACCCCGCCATAGCCGAAGCCGAGCCCCAGCTTCGCGGGCGGGGCGCCGAACTTGGCGTTATCGGCGGCGATACGGAAATCGCACAGCATCGCCGTCAGCACGCCGGCGCCGAGACAATAGCCATGGATCATGGCGATCATCGGCTTGGAGAAGGATTCCATGGCCGCATTCGCCGCGGCCGAGGCCTCGTCATACATCTTGCGCGCCTCCTCGGAGGATCGCTTGGCGCCGAACTGCGAAATATCGGACCCGGAAATAAACGCCTTTTCACCGGCCCCGGTGATGACGGCGACGCGCACGTCATCATCCGCTTCGAAATCGGCCATGATTCCGGGGATGGCGCGGCGCATGTCATAGGTGACAGCGTTGTATTTGGCCTGCTGGTCGTAAATCATCCAGCCGATTCCGTTTTCCTTGCGGGCGATCATCGTGCCGGGGGTCGGTTCTGCTTTGGCGGCTTCTGCCATGTCGGTATCCCTGTCTGTCAGACGACGCTGTCGTCCTGAAATTTGGCAATCTGCGCGGTGTCATAGCCGAGGCTGGCCAGAATGTCTTCGGTGTGCTCGCCAAGGCCCGGTGTCGCCGTCCGGATATCGCGGGACGCGCGGCTCAGGTTAACCGCCTGACCGACCACGTGGATATCGCCGAGCGTCGGCGAGTGTACGGGTGCGGCGAGCCCGAGGTGTTTCACCTGCGGATCGTCGAACATCCTGTCGATGGTGTGGATCGGCCCGCAGGGCACGCCCCCTTCATTGAACAGCTCGATCCATTCGGCGCTGGTTCTGGTTTTCGTATAGGCGGCGATCTCGTCATTGAGTGCGTCGCGATTTTCCTGGCGCAGCTTGCCTGTCGCGTAGTCGGGGTTGGCGGCGATTTCGTCCGCCCCCAGCGCCCGGCACAGGCGTTCGAACATGTCCTGTCCGCCGGCGGCAATATTGAAATGGCCGTCCTTGCAGGGGAAGACGCCGGTGGGAATGGACGTGGGATGATTGTTTCCCGCCTGGGGCGCGACCTCGCCGCCGATCAGCCAGCGCGCGGCCTGGAAATCGAGCATCGAGACCTGGGATTCCAGCAGCGACGTATGAACCCACTGACCCTCGCCCGACGCTTCGCGTTCAAGCAGCGCGACCAGAATGCCAATAGCGCAGTACAGCCCCGATGACAGATCGGCGATCGCCGTGCCGACGCGTACCGGTCCCTGTCCCGGCAGGCCGGTGACCGACATGATGCCGCCAAGCCCCTGCGCGATCTGATCGACGCCGGGGCGTTTTTCATACGGTCCGTCCTGACCGAAGCCCGAGATCGACCCCAGTACGATACGCGGGTTCACCGCCTTCAGCGTTTCGTAATCGACACCGAGCCGGTACTTTACGTCGGGCCGGTAATTCTCGACCACCACATCGGCGGTCTCCACCAGCCTGTGGAAAATTTCGCGTCCGGCCGCCTGTTTCAGGTTCAGGGTCATCGACCGCTTGTTGCGGTGCAGGTTCTGGAAATCCGGCCCGTTGCGGTCGCCGGTGATGCCTTCCTTGATCCCGGCGGAGGGCGGTAGCTCGATCTTGATGCAATCGGCGCCCCAGTCGGCCAGTTGCCGCACGCAGGTGGGCCCTGATCTCACCCGTGTCAGGTCGAGCACCTTGAAGCGCTCAAGCGGCAGTTTCCGGTCGGTCACAGCGGTATTTCCCTCAAAATGGCAGTCCGTTCGGGACGGCCAGAGTGAGACCCGCCCCGGACCGAGTCAATAATCGTACGTCCGCGACCGCAACCGCTTGCCGGGCGTCTCCGGTGGGGGTATAACCCCGCCCGTTCCGGTCGGAGTGTAGCTCAGCCTGGTAGAGCACTGTCTTCGGGAGGCAGGGGCCGGAGGTTCGAAT